>NZ_CP102332.1:1363573-2727147 GCF_024600715.1 Streptomyces changanensis | reverse complement strand
ACCCCTCCTACCGGCGGCTCGTCTCCCTCCGCGGCGACGTCCAGGAGGTCATGCTCGGCTACTCCGACTCCTCCAAGTTCGGCGGCATCACCACCTCCCAGTGGGAGATCCACCGCGCGCAGCGCAGGCTGCGCGACGTCGCCCACCGCTACGGCGTGCGGCTGCGGCTCTTCCACGGCCGCGGCGGCACGGTCGGCCGCGGTGGCGGCCCCTCGCACGACGCGATCCTCGCCCAGCCCTGGGGCACCCTGGAGGGCGAGATCAAGGTCACGGAGCAGGGCGAGGTCATCTCCGACAAGTACCTCATCCCGTCCCTCGCGCGGGAGAACCTGGAGCTGACCGTCGCCGCGACGCTCCAGGCGTCCGCCCTGCACACCGCGCCCCGCCAGTCCGACGAGTCCCTCGCCCGCTGGGACGCGGCCATGGACACCGTCTCGGACGCCGCGCACTCGGCCTACCGCAGGCTCGTGGAGGACCCGGACCTGCCGGCGTACTTCTTCGCCTCCACCCCGGTGGACCAGCTCGCGGAGCTGCACCTCGGCTCCCGGCCGTCCCGCCGCCCCGACTCGGGCGCCGGCCTGGACGGGCTGCGGGCCATCCCGTGGGTCTTCGGCTGGACGCAGTCCCGGCAGATCGTGCCCGGCTGGTACGGGGTGGGCTCCGGCCTGAAGGCGCTGCGCGACGCCGGCCTCGACGACGTCCTCGCCGAGATGTACGGGCAGTGGCACTTCTTCCGCAACTTCCTGTCGAACGTCGAGATGACCCTCGCCAAGACCGACCTGCGGATCGCCCGGCACTACGTCGAGACGCTCGTCCCCACCGAGCTGCGGCACGTCTTCGCCACCATCGAGGCCGAGCACGCCCTGACCGTGCAGCAGGTCCTCGCGGTCACCGGTGAGCGGGAGCTGCTGGAGGCGCAGCCCGCCCTCCGGCAGACCTTCACCGTCCGCGACGCCTACCTGGACCCGATCTCCTACCTCCAGGTGGCGCTGCTGAAGCGGCAGCGCGACGCGGCGGCCGCCGGCGAGCCGGCCGACCCGCTGCTGGCCCGCGCCCTGCTGCTCACCGTGAACGGCGTGGCCGCCGGTCTGCGCAACACCGGCTGACCGCGCCCCCGCACACGGAACGGGCCCCCGCCGGATTCGCTCCGGCGGGGGCCCGCCCCGTTCACGCGCTGGGCGCGTGCCGTCAGTGCTGCTGGGCCTTGCGGCGGCGCATCACCAGGACGGCGCCACCGGCGACGAGCGCGCCGGCGAGCGCGGCGAGGAGGCCGACGGGGGCGCTGCTGCCGGTCTCGGCGAGGTCACCGGTCGCGGGGCCCTCGGACGGCGCGGCGCTCGGCGCGGTCCCGCCCGGGACGGACTCGGACGGCGCGGGCTCACCCGGCGTCACGGAAGGCGACGGCGTGGTCGCGGGGGACTCGGAGGGGTTCTCCGAGGGGTTCTCGGAGGGGTTCTCGCTCGGGTTCTCCGAGGGGTTCTCGCTCGGGTTCCCGGACGGGTTCTCCGACGGGTTCTCGCTCGGGTTCCCGCTCGGGTTCTCGGAGGGGTTCTCCGAGGGGTTCTCGCTCGGGGAGGTCTTCGCCGGGCAGGTGTGCGACAGGTTGAACTTCTTCAGGTCGCCGCCCTTCACCTCGGCGACGACCGAGGTCAGCGTGGCGCCGGGCGCCGAAGCGACGTAGGCGTGCTTGTCGGACGGCGGGCCGAAGACGGTGACGACCTGCTGGCCGCCCGGCTCGAAGGTGACCGTCAGCTTGACGAAGCGGGCCGTGTTGCCGGGCAGCACGAAGTGCCAGCCGTCCTGGTCCGCGGGGATGTCGGCGCAGGTGCCGGCGCCCTGCTGAGGGGCGCCCTCGTCGGTCGCCGTGCGGGGCAGCTCCTGCCGCAGCACGGGGGAGTAGGTGTCGCCCTTGGTGGCGTGGGCGGCGGGGGCGGAGAGCAGACCGACGGCCGCGGCGGCCACGAGGGCGCCGGTGGTCTTCGTAAGGGAGCGCATGGGCAGTCCAACGTGAGAGGTGACGGTGCCGTGGGGGGCGGCTCAGCTTCCTGTGGCACGGCGCACCAGTCAAGGGGGATCCTGGGCATCCGGAAGGGTTCGTACCGTTTGTCTTCGAGACTCGCCATCACGTTTCGGCCACGGCGCGTTTGGTTGTACGGGGATCCGTACCGGTTCCGCCACAAGGCCGCTCCGCGACGGTTGCTGACGCCCCGTCAGAGCGCGAAGAACGCCGCCACGAGCAGCGCGCCGCCCGCCGCGCCCGCGGCGTACGCGCCCCGGGTCCAGCGCAGTCCGCCGCCGATGACCAGCGAGGCGAGCAGCAGCGCGCCGCCCAGGGGCAGCCACGCGTGGAGGCCGCCCGCCCAGCCGGTGCGCACGGCCTCGGTGGTGCCGGGCTTCACGACGACGGCGTACCGGCCGCCCTTCTCGACGGCGACCGACCGCGCGATCGTCGTGTCCGTGCGCGGCGGGGTGGGGTCCTCGGGGACGAACCGGCCCGTGCACACCTCGTCGCCGCACCCGGTGACGGTCAGCGTGCCGTGCTCGCGCCCCTGGGAGAGCAGCACGTGCTGCGCGGTGCCCCAGGACGCCCAGACGCCCGCGACCACCAGCAGCAGCGCGACGAGCGCCATGGCGGTGACACGGGCGAACGGCAGAACAGAGGTCCGCTTCTTGGGGCTCATGGGGCGCGATCCTTGGCCATGGGACCGCGCCGGGTCAATTCCGGGGCCGGTCCGTCAGGAGTTGTAAGCGGACTGTGCGCGCTCCAGGCCCTCGGTGACCAGTGCCTCGACGGAGTCCGCAGCGCGGTCCACCAGGTAGTCGAGCTCCTTGCGTTCGGCGCCGGAGAAGTCCTTGAGGACGAAGTCGGCGACCTGCATCCGGCCGGGCGGGCGCCCGATGCCGAACCGCACCCGGTGGTAGTCGGGGCCCATGGCCTTGGTCATCGACTTGAGGCCGTTGTGGCCGTTGTCGCCGCCGCCCAGCTTGAGGCGGAGCGCGCCGAAGTCGATGTCCAGCTCGTCGTGGACGGCCACGACGTGGGCGGTGGGCACCTTGTAGAAGTCCCGCAGCTGGGTGACGGGCCCGCCGGAGAGGTTCATGTACGCCATCGGCTTGGCCAGCACGACGCGACGGCCGGCCGGTCCGGGCGGGCCGATGCGCCCCTCGACGACCTGCGCCTGTGCCTTGCCGTGGCGCTTGAACGAGCCGCCGACGCGCTGGGCGAGGAGGTCGACCACCATGAAGCCGACGTTGTGCCGGTTCGCGGCGTAACCGGGGCCCGGGTTGCCCAGCCCCGCGATCAGCCAGGGGGCGCTGGCGTCGGTCGTCATCTGCGTGTGCCTCCGGAAGGGGTGTGGGGGGTGCGGTGCACCCCCACGACGACATCAGGCTCGGGCTGTTCAGGCCTCGGTGGCCTCGTCGCCCTCGCCGGCGGCCGGCTCCTCGGCCTGCGCGGCCAGGACCTGCAGGACGACGGTGTCGGCCTCGACGGCCAGGGTGACGCCCTTGGGCAGCGGGATGTCCTTCGCCAGGACGGAGTCGCCGGCGCCCAGGCCCTCGACGGAGACGGTCAGGGACTCGGGGATGTGGGTGGCCTCGGCCTCGACGGGCAGCGCGTTCAGCACGTGCTCCAGGAGGTTGCCGCCGGCGGCCAGCTCGCCCTCGGTCTGGACCGGGATCTCGACGTTGACCTGCTCGCCGCGGTTCACGAGCAGCAGGTCGACGTGCACGATGAAGCCCTTCAGCGGGTCGCGCTGCACGGCCTTCGGGATGGCCAGCTCGGTCTTGCCGTCGAGCTGCAGCGCGAGCAGCGCGTTGGAGGTCTTGAGGGCCATCATCAGGTCGTGGCCCGGCAGGGTCACGTGGACCGGGTCGGCGCCGTGGCCGTACAGGACGCCCGGAACCTTGTTCTCGCGGCGGACGCGGCGGGCGGCACCCTTGCCGAACTCGCTGCGGGTCTCGGCGGAGATCTTCACCTCGGACATGGAGCACTCCTCGTAAGCATGGAACGGACATCTGGTCGCGGTCACTCGGCCACGACTGGACTTGGCCTGCTACGAAGAGCGCGTCGATAACGGACCGCCGCGGTCGTCACGACCACGGCCTCCCTCGCCGAGCAACCCGCCCAGTCTACGCGCCGCCCGCCGCCGGACCCAACTGGATCATCGCCGACCGCCGGGGGAAGGGGCGGCGGCCCCCCCCCGGGACGGCCGGAAGGCCGCCTCCCCGTGCGGGGGAGACGGCCTTCCGGACCGGGGGCGGGACCCGGTCAGCCCTGCTCCTCGAAGAGGCTGGTGACCGAACCGTCCTCGAAGACCTCGTGCACCGCGCGGGCGATCGTCGGCGCGATCGACAGCACCGTGATCTTGTCGAGCTCCAGCTCGCCCGGGGTCGGCAGCGTGTTGGTCAGGACGACCTCGCTGACCTTCGAGTTCTTCAGGCGGTCCGCGGCCGGGCCGGAGAGGATGCCGTGCGTCGCGGTGACGATGACGTCCTCGGCGCCGTGCGCGAAGAGCGCCTCGGCGGCGGCGCAGATGGTGCCACCGGTGTCGATCATGTCGTCGACCAGGACGCACACGCGGCCCTCGACCTCGCCGACGACCTCGTGGACGGTCACCTGGTTGGCGACGTCCTTGTCGCGGCGCTTGTGCACGATCGCCAGCGGGGCCTCCAGCCGGTCGCACCAGCGGTCTGCGACGCGTACGCGGCCGGCGTCCGGGGAGACGATCGTCAGCTTGGAGCGGTCGACCTTGGCGCCCACGTAGTCGGCGAGGACCGGCAGCGCCGTCAGGTGGTCGACCGGGCCGTCGAAGAAGCCCTGGATCTGGTCGGTGTGCAGGTCCACTGTGAGGATGCGGTTCGCGCCCGCGCACTTCAGCAGGTCGGCGACGAGACGCGCCGAGATCGGCTCGCGGCCCTTGTGCTTCTTGTCCTGGCGGGCGTAGCCGTAGGACGGGATGATCACGGTGATGCTCGCGGCGGAGGCCCGCTTCAGAGCGTCGATCATGATCAGCTGCTCCATGATCCACTTGTTGATGGGAGCCGTGTGGCTCTGCATCAGGAAGCAGTCCGCACCGCGCGCCGACTCCTGGAAGCGGACGTAGATCTCACCGTTGGCGAAGTCGAACGCCTTCGTCGGCACCAGGTCGACGCCCAACTGGTGCGCGACCTCCTCGGCCAGCTCGGGGTGGGCGCGGCCGGAGAAGAGCATCAGCTTCTTCTCGCCGGTCGTCTTGATCCCGGTCACAGCACTGTCTCCTCAGACGTGTTCCCTGGCCGCGCGTCCCGTGTGCCGCGAACCAGCCGAATTTGTGTGCACGTATCACGGTACGCCCAGTACGGCGTACTCGTTTTCGGTCAGGCGCCGCCCTCGGGCTCGCCGCCGGCCGTCGCGGCCGCCTGCGCGGCGGCGCTCCCGGGTCGCTTGCGGGCCACCCAACCCTCGATATTCCGCTGCTGACCACGGGCCACGGCCAGCGCACCGGCCGGCACGTCCTTGGTGATCACGGAGCCGGCGGCGGTGTAGGCACCGTCCCCGACCGTGACGGGAGCCACAAACATGTTGTCCGAGCCCGTCTTGCAGTGGGACCCGATCGTCGTGTGGTGCTTCTTCTCGCCGTCGTAGTTCACGAAGACGCTGGCGGCGCCGATGTTCGTCTGTTCGCCGATGGTGGCGTCGCCCACGTACGACAGGTGCGGCACCTTCGTGCCGTCGCCGATCGTGGCGTTCTTCGTCTCGACGTACGTGCCGATCTTGCTCTTGACGCCGAGGCGCGTGCCCGGGCGCAGGTACGCGTACGGGCCGACGGTGGCGCTCTCGCCGATCTCGGCGGAGTCCGCGACGGTGTTGTCCACACGGGCGCCGCGGCCCACCGTGGTGTCCTTCAGCCGGGTGTTGGGGCCGACCTCGCAGTCCTCCGCGAGGTGCGTGGTGCCCAGCAGCTGCGTACCGGGGTGGACCACCGCGTCCCGCTCGAACGTCACCGTGACGTCGAGCTGCACGGACGCCGGGTCGACCACGGTCACGCCGGCGGTCATGGCGCGCTCCAGGAGGCGCCGGTTGAGCAGCGCGCGGGCCTCGGAGAGCTGCACGCGGTTGTTGATGCCGAGGATCTCGCGGTGGTCGCCCGCGACGCACGCGCCGACGCGGTGCCCGGCCTCGCGCAGGATGCCGAGCACGTCGGTGAGGTACTCCTCGCCCTGGCTGTTGTCCGTGCGGACCTTGCCGAGCGCGTCGGCGAGGAGACGCCCGTCGAAGGCGAAGACACCGGAGTTGATCTCGCTGATGGCGCGCTGGGCGTCCGTGGCGTCCTTGTGCTCCACGATCGCCGTGACGGCGCCCGTCCCCGGGTCGCGCACGATGCGGCCGTAGCCGGTGGAGTCCGGGACCTCGGCCGTCAGCACCGTGACGGCGTTGCCGTCGGCGGCGTGGGTCGCGGCGAGCGCGCCGAGCGTCCCGCCCGACAGCAGCGGGGTGTCGCCGCACACCACGACCACGGTGCCGTCGACCTCGCCCAGCTCCTCCAGGGCCATGCGGACCGCGTGACCGGTGCCGTTCTGCTCGTACTGCACGGCCGTGCGGGACCCCGGGTAGTGCTCCGCCAGGTGCCCGGCGACCTGCTCGCGGGCGTGGCCGACGACGACGCACAGGTGCTCGGGGTCCAGCTCGCGCGCGGCGGAGACGACGTGTCCGACGAGGGAACGGCCGCAGATCTCGTGCAGGACCTTGGGGGTCTTGGACTTCATGCGGGTGCCCTCACCCGCGGCGAGGACGATGACTGCGGCCGGGGGGTTGGCGCTCACGAGTGGCCCTTCGGCTTCGGGTGGTGGACACCCGCAGGATACCGGGGGGTTTCCCGAGCGAGAGGGGGGCGGGTCCCGGCCCGGAGGCCAGGACCGCTGATGTCGCCGCGACAGGCTCCCCCATCAGGATTCGAACCTGAACATACGGGACCAAAACCCGCAGTGCTGCCTGATTACACCATGGGGGATCAACCCGGCCGTACCGGACGAGAAGTCGGTGCGCCGGACCGGCACGCAACACTATGCCGTACGGGGCGCCCTGCGTGCGACGGTGCCGGTGGCCTGCGCGGGGAGGCGACGCCGGCGCCGGGCGTGACGGCGCCGGTGGGCCTGCGCGCGCAGGCGTGATCGGGGGCGCGGTGGTGGTGTGGCGGGGCGCGGTCGGGGGCGATGTGGGGGGCGTGGCGGGGCGCGGTGGTGGCGGGTGGTGGTGCCGGGAAGGGGCGGGGCGGTGGTGCCGGGAGGGCGTGGGCGGCGGCCTTGACGGTGCCGGGCGGGGCTCCGGAGGCCGCCCGTAGGCTGGGAGACATGACCACGACGGGGGCACACCAGGACACGGCGGGCACGCCCGCGCGCGGTCCCTGGTGGTGGGGGAGGCGGCGCAGCGCCGCGCTGGACATCGGACTCGGGGTCCTGTCGGCCCTGGAGTGCGCGGCCGAGGGCGCCGGCTTCGCCGGCGACGCCGGCCTGCCGCTGCCGGTGGGGGTGCTGTTCGGGCTGGTCGTCGGATCGGTGCTGGTCCTGCGGCGCCGGTGGCCGATCGTCGTCGTCCTCGTCGCCATCGCCGTCACCCCGGCCGAAATGGGCTACGTCATGGGGTTCGTCGGCCTGTACTCGCTCGCCGCCTGCGAGGTGCCCCGGCGGATCACCGCCGCTCTCGCGGGGATGTCGCTCGCCGCGTCCTTCCTGGTGACCTTCGTCCGCGTGCGGCAGGACGTCGCCGCCGCGGACTTCGAGACGGGCTCCTGGTACGTGCCGCTGGTGTCGGCGTTCATGGCCGTCGGCCTGACCGCCCCGCCCGTGCTGTTCGGTCTCTATATAGGGGCACGCCGACGGCTCATGGAGAGCCTGCGCGAGCGGGCCGACAGCCTGGAGCAGGAGCTGTCGCTCCTCGCCGACCAGGCGGAGCAGCGGGCGCAGCTGGCGCGCACCGAGGAGCGGACGAGGATCGCCCGCGAGATGCACGACGTGGTCGCCCACCGGGTCAGCCTCATGGTGGTGCACGCCGCGGCGCTCCAGGCGGTCGCCCTGAAGGACCCGCAGAAGGCCGTGAGGAACGCGGCGCTCGTCGGCGAGATGGGCCGCCAGGCCCTGACCGAACTGCGGGAGATGCTGGGCGTGCTCCGCTCCGATCCCGTCTCCCCGCCCCCGCCCCCGGCCGCGCGCCGCGGCGCGGCGCGCCCGGCGGCCGTGGGACCGGCCGCGACCGCCGCGTCGGCCGCCGAGGCGGCCGGCGGCGAGGACGGGCCGTGTCTCCGTGACGTCGAGGAACTCGTCGAGCAGTCCCGCGCGGCGGGCACGGTGGTCGAGCTGCTGGTGTCGGGGGACGCGCGGGAGTACGCGCCGGAGGTCGAGCAGACCGCGTACCGCGTGGTGCAGGAGGCCCTGACCAACGTCCACAAGCACGCGGCGGGCTCGAAGGTCGTCGTCCGGCTCGCGCACCGCGGCGACGAGGTCGCCATGCAGGTGGAGAACGGGCCGTGCGACGCGGCCGCCGCCGACGCCGACCTGCCGAGCGGCGGCAACGGCCTGGTGGGGATGCGCGAGCGCGTCACCGCCCTGGGCGGCGTCTTCGTCTCCGGCCCGACGGACGCGGGCGGCTTCCGCGTCTCGGCGGTTCTGCCGGCCACCACCTGAGCCCCCGGCCGACCACCCGCGCGGCAACGGGTCCGCGACGGGACTTCGGGCGCCGGGCGGTACGGGTCCGCGACGGGGCTTCGGGCGCCGGGCGGTACGGCGGACCGGCCCGACGGTCACGTGGGGGCGCCGGGGCTCCGCCTGCTGGGCGGGTACGTGCGCGGCGCCATGGTCCGGTGGCGGCAAGGACGGCGCTGTTTCTCGGGCGCCGGGCGCCGGGCGCCGGGCGGTGGGCGGTACGGGCACGGGCGCCATGGCCCGCCGGCGGGCTGCGCCGGGCGGTGCGCGGCACTCGGCACTCGGCGCACGGCGCACGGCACGCGGCACGCGGTACGGGTGCGGGCGCCACGGCCCGGCGGCGGGGGGCGGTGCCGGCGGGCCGACCCGTCAGGGGTTGGTGAGGCGGACCGGGTGCACGCCGGTGATCAGGGCGGACAGGGCGTGGTCGACGTCCGGGCCCAGGTACCAGTCGCCCGCGTGGTCAAGGCTGTACACCCGTCCGTCGATGTCGATGGCCAGCACCGCCTGGTCGTCGGTCTCCGCGCCCAGCGGCGCCAGCTCCGTCTCCAGCGCCCGGCCCAGGTCGGACAGGCTGCGGGCCAGGTGCAGCCCGGCGAGCGGGTCCATGAGCAGCGGCGTCGGCGCGATCTGCCGGCCCTGCCCCGGCGGTGTGATCCGCAGGCCGCCGAACTCGGCCCACGCCTCCACGGCCGCGGGGAACACGCTGTGCCGGTGGCCGGCGGGCGAGACGTGCGCGCGCAGGGCGTCCGCCCAGTGCTCGGCCTGCTGGATGTCCCAGCGGCCGGGCTGCCAGCCGGCCTCGCGCAGGGCGGCGTCCACGGCGACGGAGAAGCGGGTGGTGTCGATGTCGGGCATGTCGGGTGCGGTCAGCCGTTCTGGTGGGTCGCGGTCGGGTCGACGGGGCGTACGCCGAAGTGCGCGAGGAGGGCGGCACAGGAGCGGCAGGGCGCGGCGTAGCTGCCGTGCAGCGGGTCGCCGTCCTCGCGGATGCGCCGCGCCGTGACCTTGGCGTTCCGCAGGGTCCGCTTCGCCTCGCCCGTGGTCAGCGGCTTGCGCCGGGCTCGTTTGGAGCGGCCGCTCTCCATGGCGCTCAGGTGCCGGGAGAGCAGGATCGCCTCGGGGCAGCGACCCGTGTACCGCTCGCGCTGCCCGCTCGTGAGCGTGTCGAGGAAGTCCTGCACGAGGGGGTGCAGGACGGGCGGCTGGTTGCCGCGGGCGGCGGTGCACGTGAGGGTCTCGCCGCGGACGGACAGGGCCGCGCCGACGGTCGGCAGTATCCCGTCGCGCCGGTGGCGCAGCGCCGGCGCGGGGCCGGGGGCCGCGCTGCTCCACGACAGGCGCGGGTCACCGCCGCCGTGGCCCGCGTCCGGTGCGGCGGGTGTGGTTCCTGATGGCGCTGCGTGCATGGTGGTGCGTTTCCCCTCTGTGCAATCCCCCCAGTTGCGGGGACAGACTGCCAAATGGGTGAGGAGATGGGAAACGGGGTCGCCGAAACGTGCCACGGGTGTGTCGCATGATCGCCGATGGGTCACCTGGGGGTGACGGATGGTCACCGGAACGGAGGTACCGGCCGCCCTCCGGCCCCACCGCATAGGCTGTGCGGAACCAGCCAGCAGCAGCCAGGGGGCAACCGCCATGACGACAGGTCGGCTCGGGCACCGCGCCGCGCCGCCGAACGCGGCCTACGCCGGGCAGGTCGTGCACTTCCCGGACCCCGTCCGGGCCGCCCGCCACCCCAGAGGGGTGCGGATGGACGCCGACGGCCACCCGGACTTCTCGCCCTACGCCCGCGCCGCCGCGGAGATCGCGGAGCCGCCGGAGGGCTTCGGCGTGGACGAGCTCCGGCTGACGGACTACGTCTCGGCGAACGCGGCCCTGAAGGCCGCCGGCCACGCCCTGTGGGACACCGTCCCGGCGGTCGGCACGCCTCACGGCTGGACTTGGCACCACGTCCCCGGCACGCGCCGCATGGAGCTCGTCCCCGTCGAGGTGAAGGCGCTGCTGCGGCACCACGGCGGGCTCGCCACCGCGGCCGTCGACCACGGCAAGCGCGGCACGCGCCCCCTCCAGGAGACCCGGCCCGCGCACTTCGGGCTGCCGAGGAGCGCGGTCTCCGTCTCCGAGACGCAGCTGCAGGGCGTCGAGGAGGACCTCGGCTACCGGCTGCCGGGCGCCTACCGCTCGTTCCTCAAGGCGGCGGGCGGCTGCGCGCCCGTCGGCGTCGCCCTCGACGCCGAGCTGGGGTTGCTGGTGGACCAGCCCTTCTTCACGGTGCGCGACGAGGCCGGGGTCAACGACCTCGTGTACGTCAACAAGTGCCTGCGCGACCACCTCACCAAGGACTACCTGGGCGTCGCCTTCGTCCAGGGCGGCCTGGTGGCGGTGCGGGTGCGCGGCGCCGGGGCGGGCTCGGTGTGGTTCTGCGCGTACGACGACGCGCGTGACGGCGACGGCACGACGGTCCAGGACCGCATGGAGCGGCTTCTGCTGCCGTGCGGGGCCGACTTCGACGAGTTCCTGCAGCGGCTGGCGGGCAGCCCGCCCGAGCTGGAGACGGTGGCGAACCTGATGGTGGACGGCGGCTTCGCGCGGGCCGTCCCGGTCACGGGCGAGGAGTGACGGTCCGATGGTGACGTTCGCGCAGGCGCAGGAGCGCGCCGAGGAGTGGATCAACGGCGACGTGCCGGCGTACCAGCACCGCGAGGTGCGGGTGCGGGAGTTCGAGCTGGGCTTCGTCGCGTGGGCCGAGGACCGCGCCGACGGCCCGTCGTCGGACGGCGGCCGGCAGCGTCTGGTCGTCGCCCGCGACAGCGGCGAGGCCACGCTGTGGCCGGGGCTGCCGGTGGGCGAGGTGATCCGCCGGTACGAGGAGGAGTACGGGGTGCGGGCCGAGGAGGCGCGGGACGCGGAGGCGGCACGGCCGCCGGAGCGCATCGACCTGAACCAGACGTCGTTCCTGCTGACGCCCCCGGAGTGGCTCCAGGACGCGGCGGACCGCATGGGCGTACCGGACGGACGGCGCGAGGACGCGACCGCGGGCGGCGCGGCGGGTACGGGCGGCGCGGCGGCTCCGGCCGGTGCCGCGGGTACGGCCGGTGCCGCGGGTACGGCTGGTGCTGTGGCCACGGGCGGCGGTCCGGAGCCGGGGCCCGGGACGCCGGGCGGGGCGCCGACGCCGGCGTCCGGTACCGGCCCGGCCGGCCCGGGATCCCCGGACGCCCCCGCCCCGCCGCCCTTCGGCACCCCCGCCCCGCCGCCTTTCGGCGCCCCCGGTCCGGCCCCGTCGGACGACGCGGGCGACGGTACGGGAACGGCGGGTACGGGAACGGCGGGTACGGGCCCTCGCCCCGCGACCGGTGGGAGCCCCGCAGGCGCGGAGACCGGAGACGGGCACACCGCAGGCGCGCAGACCGGAGGCGCGGGCTCCGCTCCCGCCTCCACGCCCGCCCCCGCCCCCACGCCCGCCCCCAGCGGCGGCATGGCCACGCCGCCGCCGTCCGCCTGGAACGACACGAGCACCCTCGGCGGCGCGGACGACGACGTCTCCGTACCGCTCCCGGCGACGGTCTTCGCCCCGCCGCTGTCCGGCGCGGACGACGACGACACCCCGCCCCCGTCCGTACCGGCGGACGCGCCCACCGCGCTGATGCAGGGCGGCAGCCAGCTGCCGCGCACCGCCGTCTCGCCCGCGCTCGGCACGGACGCGGTCCGCGCCGCCGACATCGCGGACGCGACGACCGGCAAGGCGGCCGTCACGCCGCCCGCGCCCGGCGCCGGTCCGCGCGGCGGCGGTCCGTCGACCCCGCCGCCGGGCGCCCCGGGCACCCCCGGCGCGCGGCCCGCGGCGAACCCGGCGACCCCGCCGCCCGCCGCCGGCGGGTACGTGCCCACACAGCTGATGTCCCCCCTCGGTCCGGGCGGCCCCCAGCCGTCGGGCGCCACGCCGCCGCCCGGAGCGGGCACGGTGGACCAGGCGCCGACGATGCTGGCGCACCCCGGTCCCGGCGCCCCCGGCGGCCCGGGTACACCCCCGCCCCCCGGCCCGCCGGGACGCCCCGGCCGCCCCGGACCTCCCGGGCCTCCCGGACCCCCGGCTCCGCCCGGGTCGACCCCGCCCCCGGGCGGCGGCTCCGCCCACCAGGCGGCCACGATGCTCGCCCACCCGGGCCCCGGCGGCCCCCTCGCACCCCCCGGCCCGCCCGGAGCCCCCGGCGTCCCGGGCGTCCCGGGCGTCCCGGGCGGAACGCCCCCCGGTGGCGTGCACCAGGCCGCGACGATGCTGGCGCACCCCGGCCCCGGCGGCCCGCCGGCGCCCCCCGGCCCGCCCGGCGCACCGGGTGCGCCCGGAGTCGTACCGCCGCCGGGCGCCCCCGGCCCGGTACCACCCCCCGGCGCGCCCGCGTACGGCTACCCGCAGCCCCAGCCGACCGGCCTGCCCGCGGTGGGCCCCGGCTACCAGGTCGTCCTGCGCTACCGCGCTCCCGACGGCTCCGAGGCGCAGATCATCCGCCGCTCCGCACCGGGCACGCCCCACCCCGAGTGGCAGATCCTGCACGAGCTGCGCGCCATGAACGTGCCGCCGCACCAGGTGCTGGAGCTCCACACCGAACTGGCCTCCTGTGAACTGCCGGGCGGCTACTGCGCCCGCATGATCCGGGAGACGTGGCCGCAGGCGCGGATCACGTCCATCGCCCCGTACGGGCACGACCACGCGAGCCGCCAGCAGGGCATGCGGCAGCTGATCGCCCACCAGGGCGAGCTGCACCAGGTCGCGGACGGGCCCGCCCGCCCCGCCCCGGTACGCGCCCCGCTGCCGCCGGTGCAGCCGGCCCCGCCGATCCCGCCCGAGGGCATCGCGCAGGAACTGGCGGGCGCCTTCGGACCGCACGGCATCCTCCGCTTCGACCAGCGGGCCGTGTCCCGCCAGGGCGTACCGGAACTGGTCGCGCGCACCCTGGTGTGGGCGGGCCTCCCGGCGGACTTCGGGCCGTTCTTCTGGGCGCAGCCCGCCCAGCCGGTCGTCCCGACCCTCGCCGAACTGGCCGCCCAGCGGCAGGTCCAGCCGGCGGCGGACGCGGGCTCGTACCTGGTGCTCGGCTCCGACTTCGGCCGCGCGCTCTGCGTCCAGTACGGCACGGCGCACATCGTGGCCGTCCCGGTGGAGGCGGGCCCGGGCGGCCGGCCGGTGGCGCCGCAGTTCGTCAACACGGGCCTGCCCGAGTTCACCCGCTGCCTGGCCCTCCTGGGCCGCATGTGGCGCCTGCGCTTCGGCCTCACCCCGGAGCAGGCGGGCCGCTGGACGATGGACTTCCAGGCCCAGCTCGCCATGCTGGACCCGGCGGCCCTGTCGTCCCCGGAGAGCTGGTGGTCGGTCCTGCTGGAACAGATGTGGGACGGCCTGCTGTAACCCCATGGAAAGGGCCCCGCCGCAGCACCTCGCGGCCGGGGCCCTTCCCCGCCTCACCGCACGGAAGCGGGCGGTCGCGCGGGCACGACGGGCTCGTTGGCACACCCGAGAGCCTTGACCATGACGCGGGCGGAGTGGAGGAGGTGGGTGTAGGGGACGCGGGGGTCGGTTTCGCCGGTGAGGGTGTCGGTGAGCTCGCCCCTGAGGAAAACGCCGGTCCGCTGCTCAGGAACCGCCTGCGGCGCTTGGCAGGCGACGTAGACCCGGTAGATCCCCTCGCCCGGCCTGGCGCTCTCCGCGCCGGGGGGAATCCAGTCAGACGTCAGGACGACATCGGCGTTGACCTTCGCGCGGGTACCCCGAGGGGTCTGCGCCCCGACGGTCTCCAGCGGGTCGTGTGACGTGCGGTAATCGAGGATGTAGTCACCCGGCCCGTCACCGTCTACGAAGCACATGTCCGCGCTGAATGAGTCGGTAGGGGAAGAGTCAGGTCTCCAGGCGCCGAGCTCTTCGAGAATTCGGTCCCGTGCCGCGTCGACACCGAGGTCCGCTCCGAATCGGAGTTCCTCTTGGGCCCTGCGTCGTTGCAGCCACGTGATGGCCGATGTGCCGAGGACCCCCTCACATCGTGCGCGGTCATCAGGCTTGGGTTCGTTCGCTGTCGGGCTGATGGCGCACCCACTGAGCCCCAGCAACAGCAGTACCGCGACCCATCCCCGCCGCATGTCAGTGCCCCCGTCGGTCATCGGTGTCGTTCAGACTGCGCCCACTCACGTACCGGTGCTCTGCCTGGTCCATGAGCGTCGAGACCTCGCCAGGACTGAGTCCTTGGGACCTCGCCCATCCCAGCAGCGGGACGACAGCCTGCCGCTCGCCCAGTCCGCGTGCCGCAGTCAGGCTGTCCACAGCATCGTCACTGTTGTCGTACTTGTTGGCCTTCAGCCAGTCCATCATCTGCGTCTGCACGTGCGTCTCTGCGGCACCGCCCACGGTCTCGATCGCGATCGGGATGAGGACGGCGCCGATGCCAGTGCCGGTGACGAGTGCCGTGCCCGCTCCGACGCCCGCCCCCACCACCGCCGACGTCGCGAAGCCCCGCCACGCCGCCTGCTTCTCCAGCTCGAGGTTGCGGCGCTCCGCGTCATCGGCGAACTCCTTGCCGATCGCCTCGGACCGGGCCTCGTCCAGCAGGCCGTGCATGTGGACGCTGTGTGTGCCTACGTGCCGTGCCGCGGCCGCGTCATCACCTTGTGCGGCCATTGCGCTGGCCCCGTACAGCTGTTGCGCGGCGGAGACCGTCTCGTAGGCGCTCTGCTCACTGGCCACAGCGCGGAGGAACTCCGCGCTCGGGTAGCGCCCGAAGTCGTGCAGTCCGTGCCGTTCCACACCGAACAGGACCTCGCGCCCGTTGTCCTCCCCGCTGCCACCGAAGTCATCGACGGAGTAGTTCAGGCTGTCGATGTATCCCGCCGCCATGCGGGCCAGGCTGGGGCGGATGCCGTCGTGCCTGTCGATGGCGGAAGGCGAGCCGTAGTACTCCACGACGTTCTCCATCAGGCTGTTACGGGCGGCGGTCGTCTCCGCCGACGTTCCGCTTGGCACCTGGGGGTTCACCGCGTCGTACGGGTAGCCCAGGGTCGCCGCCTCCAGGGCGTGGCCGAGGTGGGCGTAGCCGGGAGTCTTGCCGTCGCGGTCGGTCGGCCAGTCGCGGGCCTCCGCGTTGGTGGGCGCCTTGTCGACCAGGTATTTCCAGTGGTCGTGGTCCGTGAAGAACTCCAGCGACGCCCGAGGGTTGTGGCCCAGCGCTTCCAGGAAGCCGTTGACCGGGTCGTTGGCGAGGACCGGGGAGTCGGTCTCCGGGTACGTGAGGCGCTGGCCGCGGGTCGTGGCCCACAGCTCCTCGGGGCCGCCGTGGCGGGGGTTGGCGCGCTCGAACTCGATGAGCTCGCCGCCGTACGCGTTCAGGAAGCCGGAGTCCCACGTGCCGTGGCGCATCAGGGCGCTGGTCACCTGGAAGCCGTACGGGCCGTTCTCGCCGACGCGTTCGCCGCCCGCCGCGATGACGCCGCTCCGCCACGCCCGCATCTCGGGCGACGTGCCGTGGCTGGCCGTGGCGAGGGTCGTGCCGAGGTACTTCTGCGTGGCCGCCAGCAGCTCGGCGCGGGCGCTGTCGGCGCGCGGGCCCGGGTAGGGGCCGCCCGCGAGGCCGCGCCAGAACTCCAGCGTGCCTCGCGCGCCCAGGCGCGTCGCGAACGCCTCGGCGAACGCCGGGTTGTCGCGGTGGTGGCGCGCCAGGAGGTTGAACCGCTGGAGCTCCGCGTCCGTCAGGTCGGGGCCCTTGGCGGCGAGCCGCAGCGCGGCGTTCACGTCGGCGAGGCCCTGCGCGCGGTCGGCGTCCCGGAGGCTTCGGTAGCCGGTCTCGTCGAAGTCGTGGGTGCTGCGGGCGTGGCGGAGCAGTGCGCGGCCGGCGACGCGGTCGGTCTCCGACGCGGCTTCGAGGATCGCCGCGACCTCCTGCGCCGCCGCTTGGAGGACCTCCGGTGCGACGGGTTTGTCGGGTGCGGAGTTGTCGGCGTGCCGGACGACCCCGTGGGCCCTGCCCCGGGCGTCGAAGCGGACGTTCTCGGCGTGCCAGCGGGCCAGGGCGGCCGTCAGGTCGCGTTGGTGTCCGGCGAGGGCCGTGTGGGCGTCGCGGAGGACCGCGTGGACGCTGCGGGCCTCGGTGAGGATGTCGGTGAACTGGCGGGCGGTCGTCACCGTGAACGCCTTGGTGACGGTGGCGTTGTCGCCCTTCCAGTGCGCGGCCTTCGCCCGGGCGGCGAGGTCGGCCGCGCTCACGCCGTCGCCGCCCTCCGCGAGGGCCGCCAGCTTGCGGACCGTCTGCTCCCAGTGCGCGACCGCCGTGCCGAGCCTGCCGAGGCGTAGGTCGCGCAGCTCCTGCAAGGTGACCATGGTGTGCCGCAGCTCCCGCTCACTTGATCGCGTCCCAGATGCGGGACACCGGCATGTCGGTCGCGATCTTGTGATCGTCCTCGGCGTGGACGGACCGCGAGTGGTCGAGGTGGTTGGAGATGTGCGCGCAGGCGTCCTTCAGGGTGCCCAGCTTCGTGGTCCAGGCGTCGTGCAGCGCGTGCAGGGCGCGACCGAGGCCGAGGCCGTCGGCGGTCAGTTCGAGCGCGGCGTCGGCGGTGGCGGTACGGGCGTGGTCGCCGTCGCGTGCGACGCGGTCGCGGAGCTGCCGGGCGAGGTCGCCCAGGGCGCCGAGGACCTGGTCGTGCACGACGAGGTCCGCGTTGACGGAGGCCGTCCCGCGCGCGTCGGGCGGCAGCTGGTTGAGCCGCATGCGCGTCGCGGCGTCCCGCTTGGCCTGCTCCCACTCGTCCCACGCCATCGGCGCCCCCGTCGCTGTCCGCTGCCCGCTGTACGCGGCCGTGGCTCTGCGTCACCTGCGTACCACGCGACGGTACCGAGGCGGCGACTCTGCGGGCCAACGGTGGCTGGATTTGGGCGCGTTGCGGTGGGGTGGCCGGTTCACCGCCCCGTTGACGCGGGGCGGAACGGCCCTTCTGCTCGCGGGACAGCCGGGCCGTGGTGCCGCAGGGAGGGGTGTGGGTCACGCCGCCTTCACCGCGGCGACGTGGCGGGCGCGTTCCTCCAGGTCGCGGGCGGCGGGGAGGCCGCGGTACGCGGGGACGGCGCCCAGGAGCGTCCTGAGGTGGGCGTCACCGCGTGCGGAGGCGACCGTCAGGTGCTCGTCGAGGAAGGCGTGCCACGTGGCGCATGCGGCCTCCACGTGCCGCATGCGGAACTGCCGTTCCGCGATCACGCCCAGGCAGTGGAGGCGTCCCTGCCGCTCCTCCGGCGCGCGTACCGCGTTGGAGCGGCGCAGGCTCTTCACCGAGCCCTCGCCGTCGCCCAGGCACCAACGGACGTGGGCCTCGTGGAAGTGGTAGGCCGCCTCGTCGTAGCCGCCCACCGCGTCCCGCCGGTCGTCGGCCCGTGCGAGGGCGGTCTCCGTCTCGCGCAGGCGGGCGAGAGCGGCGTGCCGGTCGCCGACCATGGCGGACGCGTGCGCCTGCTGGCCCCGCAGGAACGCCACCAGGCGCGGCCCGGCGGCGGGCGCCGCCTCCGCCGCGCCGTCGGCCAGCTCCAGCGCCCTCGGCCCGTACCCGAGGTGGGACGCCTGGAGGCTCATGCCGCGCAGGGTGCGGCAGTACGTGACGTGGTCCTCCGCCTCCCCGGCCAGTCGCAGCGCCTTGACGTAGTACCGCTGGCCGAGGCCCTGCCGTTCCTCGTACATGGCCATCCAGCCGGTCAGGTAGACGAGGTCCGCGGCGGCGGCCCGCATGTCGCGCCGCACCCGCTCGGGGCCGGACGCCTCCAGCCACGGGCCGACCGTGTTTGCCAGGAACGCCGCCGCCATGGGGCGGGCGTGGCCGGCGCCGATCTCGTCCAGGATCTCCGCGACCTTGTCCGTCATCCGCCGGACCGTCGCCACGTCGCCGTCCCCGATGCGCACCGTCCGCCCCGCCCGGGCTGCCTCCGTCCGTCCGACCAGGTCCGGGAACGACGGCACCAGCAGGGTCGCGCTGTACAGGCCGGCGCCGAGTACGGCCCGACGTGAGGGGTCCATGTCCGCGCGGCTCAGCTCCAGTACCCCCGCGGCGACGCCGCGCTCCGCGTCGGGCCACGCCCCCCAGCCCAGTTCGGCGGCGGTCACGGGCCGGCCCAGCAGCCGGGAGAGCGCCTCCGCCACGGCGGGCCGGGCCTCCGCCCTGGGCACGCTGCCCCGCAGCCAGTGGGAGACCGTCGACTTGTCGTAGTGCAGCCGCAGCCCGAGTTCCGAGCCGACGGCGTTGACCCTGCGGGCGAGCTTCTCGTTGCCGACGCCGGCCTCGGCCATCAAGCGTGCCAGTGCCCCGTCGGGTGTGCGTGTCCGTGTCGCCATCGCGAACCCCCGAGTGTTCAACCCGTTCAACCGGACCTCCAGGGTGCCCGGTTCTCGACGGGGCCGTACCCGCGTTGGATGAATGTCGGCCGGACGGGGTGCGGGCGGGGATCCGTACCGCTCGTGTCCGTGCCGCACGTACCGCTCCGCCATGACTCCGCGCGAGGTGAACGACGATGACCACGCCCCCGACCCGGCACACCCCGGAACCACCACCGCCCGACGGCGGTCGCCTCGCCGAGGACGTCGAACTCGCCCTGCGGCTCGCCGCCGTGCGGCCGACCGGCGTGGTCGCCGACGGGGTGCGGGAGCGGCTGCGCGGGTACGTCCGGGCGTATGCCGACACGGCCGACGCGTACGCCCGGAGCCTCGTCGACGGGCGGGCGCGGGACGTCGCCGTCGCGACCGTGGCGCACGCCCGGGCCGTCGCCGCCGACCCGGTGCACGACCCGGCCGCGCACCTGCGGCTGCTCGCCAAGGGCGCCCACATGCTCGCCCGGTACGCCGCCGGCTCCGCCGGTGTGGGGGGCCGGTGGTGAGCGGCGGACCGGCGGCCGGCGGGGTGCCCTCCTCGGGCGGCGGGGCGCCGCTGCCGGACGGGGCGAGGGTGTTCGACACCGCCCGGATGAAGGTCGCCCTCGTCGTCGGTCCGCCCGACCGGGGCGGCTGGTACACGCTGACCGCCGCCTACGCGGACACCTCGTGGCGGGCCCGGGCCTGGACCCTCGTGCCGATGCCGCCGCCCGGCGCCGGCTCCGGCTCTGGCGCGGTCAGTCGTCGTCCGGGTCCGTGAGGACCGGGAAGCGGCGCGGGGCCAGGAGGAGCAGGGCCGCGACGGCCAGCGCCGCGGCCGCCGCCGCGCCCAGGTAGACGTACTCGACCGCCGCGTCCACCGCGCGGCGCAGGGTCTCCGACGCGGCCGGGGTGAGGGCGCCCGGGTCGTCCAGGGCGCGTGCCGCCGAGTCGAGGTCCCCGCCCGAGGTGCCGAGGCGGGAGATGAGGACCGCGTTGGCGACGGCGCCGAACAGCGCCGCGCCCACGCTCTGACCGATCTGGCGGCAGAACAGCACCGACCCGGTCGCCGTGCCCCGCTCCGACCAGCCGACCGTCGACTGGACGCCCACGATCAGCGGGAGCTGGAACAGGCCCAGCGCCGCGCCGAGCAGCAGCATCAGTAGCGCCGGCTGCCAGGGTGAACCCGGGTACGGCAGCAGCGGGAAGGCGAGGAGCGTCAGCATCGCCAGCGTCATGCCGAGGACGGCCGACTGCCGGAACCCGACCCGCCGGTACACGTGGTGCGAGAGCGACGCGCTCACCGGCCAGCTCAGGATCATCACCGACAGCACGAACCCGGCCGCCACCGGCCCGAGGCCCAGTACGGCCTGCGCGTACGTCGGGAGGAACACCGACGGCGCCACCATCAGCAGCCCGAGCGCGCCCAGCGCCAGGTTGACCGCCGCGATCGGGCGCCGTCGCCACACCCAGCCCGGCACGATCGGCGACGCGGCCCGGCGCTCCACCGCGACCGTCACGGCGACGAGCACCGCGCCCGCGCCCAGCAGTCCCAGCGACGGCGCCGACAGCCACGGCCACGCCACTCCGCCCTGCACCAGCGCGGTCAGCAGGACCGCCCCGGACGCGAAGACGAGCAGCGCGCCCGGCCAGTCCACCCGCGCCCGCCCCGACGCACCGGCACCGGCACCGGCACTGGCACCGGCACTGGTACGGCCGGGCTCCACCAGGTAGCGGGCCGTCAGCCACAGGGCGAGGGCGCCCACCGGCAGGTTCACCAGGAAGATCCAGCGCCAGTCGGCGTACGTGGTGAGCAGCCCGCCCACCGCCGGTCCGGCCACCGCCGACGCCGCCCACACCCCCGACAGCCGCGCCTGGATCCGCGGCCGGTCCTTCAGCGGGTACAGGTCCCCCGCGATGGTCTGCACCGTGCCCTGCAGGGCGCCGCCGCCCAGGCCCTGCACGACGCGGAACGCGATCAGCGACGCCATGTCCCACGCCGACGCGCACAGCAGCGAGCCGACCAGGAACAGGACGATGCCCGTGATGAGCACCGGCTTGCGGCCGTAGGTGTCGGACAGCCGCCCGTACACCGGGATCGTGACGGTGACGGCGAGGAGGTAGCCGGAGAACAGCCACGAGAAGAGGGAGAAGCCACCCAGGTCGGCCACGATCTGCGGGACCGCCGTCGCGATCACCGTGCCGTCCAGCGCGGCCAGCGCCACCGACATCATCATGGCCGCCACCACCGGGCCCCGGCGCAGGGCCTTCCCGCCGGGTGGGGGCGCCCCGGCGGCCCGGGTGGCCGCAGTGGCCGGGGTGGCGGCCGGTGCCGGTCCCTCGCCGTCCGTGCTTATGCCGTCCTTGCCCGTACCGTCCGCGCCTTCCGCCACCTGCGTCCCTTCCCCGTGCGGCCGTCTCACCCGACACCCTCTCACCGTGCGGCCCCCGGAAAACAGGTTGGGAGGGCCGGGCGCCCCCTGGTACCCAAGGGGGAGGGCCGCTCCTCCCCGGGGTCCCCCACGGGGGTGGGGACCTCGCGGAGGAGCCGTCCGCGCCCGGGCGGCCGTACGTCCGATCGGGGCGTGTACCGATCGGGGGCGTGTACCGGACGGAGCGGTTGCCGGTCCGCGCGGACCGGCACGGAGCGGACCGGCACTGACCCGAGCCGTCCGCAGCGGTCGCCGTCCGCCCCTGCGTCCGTAGCGGTCGCCGTCTGTCCCCGCCGTCCGCAGCGGCCCCGCGCCGGTTTCCCGGCGCGGGTGTCAGTGGGCGGGCGTAGGCTGAAGAGACCCCGGCCCGTCGTTCGTGTCGGGTCCTTCGTGCTGCCCAGCCCCCTACGAAGACACGGGACGGAAAGCCCCATGAGCCTGCACGGTCTGCTCGACGCCGTCGTCAAGGACCCCGCCCTCGCCGAGGCCGTCAAGGCCGCGGCCGACGGGCACCGGGGCCACGTCGACCTGGTCGGCCCGCCGGCGGCGCGGCCCTTCGCGGTGGCCGCGCTGGCCAGGGACGCCGGCCGCCCGGTGCTGGCGGTGACGGCGACCGGCCGGGAGGCCGAGGACCTCGCGGCGGCCCTGCGCTCGCTGCTGGACCCGGACACCGTCGTGGAGTACCCCTCGTGGGAGACCCTCCCGCACGAGCGGCTGTCCCCCCGCTCCGACACCGTCGGCCGCCGCCTCGCCGTGCTGCGCCGCCTCACCCACCCGTCCGCGGACGACCCGGCCGTGGGCCCCGTCTCGGTGGTCGTCGCGCCCGTGCGTTCCGTGCTCCAGCCGCAGGTCAAGGGGTTGGGCGACCTGGAGCCCGTCGCCCTGCGGACCGGGCAGCAGGCGGACCTGGACGAGGTGGTCGCCGGCCTCGCGGCCGCCGCCTACGCGCGCGTGGAGCTGGTCGAGAAGCGCGGCGAGTTCGCCGTGCGCGGCGGGATCCTCGACGTGTTCCCGCCCACCGAGGAGCATCCGCTGCGCGTCGAGTTCTGGGGCGACGACGTCGAGGAGATCCGGTACTTCAAGGTCGCCGACCAGCGGTCCCTGGAGGTCGCCGAACACGGCCTGTGGGCACCGCCCTGCCGCGAGCTGCTCCTCACCGACGAGGTGCGCCGCCGCGCCGCCGCCCTCGCCGAGGAGCACCCGGAGCTGGGCGAGCTGCTCGGCAAGATCGCCGAGGGCATCGCCGTCGAGGGCATGGAGTCCCTCGCCCCGGTCCTCGTCGACGACATGGAGCTGCTGCTCGACGTCCTGCCGAAGGGCGCCATGGCCGTCGTGTGCGACCCGGAGCGGGTGCGCACCCGCGCGGCCGACCTCGTCGCGACCTCGCAGGAGTTCCTGCACGCCTCCTGGGCCGCGACGGCCACCGGCGGCGAGGCCCCGATCGACGTCGACGCGGCCTCCCTGTGGGGCATCGCGGACGTCCGGGACCGGGCCCGCGACCTGGGCGTCATGTGGTGGTCGGTGTCGCCGTTCGCCGCCGACGAGGAGCTCGACGCGGACACGATCAAGCTGGGCATGCACGCCCCCGAGTCGTACCGGGGCGACACCGCGCGGGCCCTCGCCGACACCAAGGGGTGGCTCGCCGACGGCTGGCGCGCCGTCTACGTCACCGAGGCGCACGGACCGGCCGCCCGCACGGTCGAGGTGCTGGGCGGCGAGGGCATCGCCGCCCGCCTCGACGGCGACCTCACCGACATCTCGCCGGCCGTCGTGCACGTGGCGTGCGGCTCGATCGACCACGGCTTCGTCGACCCGGCGCTGCGCCTCGCCGTCCTCACCGAGACCGACCTGTCGGGCCAGAAGGCGGCCGGCAAGGACGGCCAGCGGATGCCGACCCGCCGCCGCAAGACGATCGACCCGCTCACCCTGGAGGCGGGCGACTACATCGTCCACGAGCAGCACGGCGTGGGCCGGTACATCGAGATGGTGCAGCGCACCGTGCAGGGCGCCACCCGCGAGTACCTCCTCGTCGAGTACGCCCCCGCCAAGCGCGGCCAGCCCGGCGACCGGCTGTACATCCCCACCGACCAGCTGGAGCAGGTCACCAAGTACGTCGGCGGCGAGGCCCCGACGCTGCATCGGCTCGGCGGCGCGGACTGGACGAAGACGAAGGCGCGGGCGAAGAAGGCGGTCAAGGAGATCGCCGCCGACCTGATCAAGCTGTACTCGGCGCGCATGGCCGCGCCCGGGCACGCCTTCGGGCCGGACACGCCCTGGCAGCGCGAGCTGGAGGACGCCTTCCCGTACGTGGAGACCCCCGACCAGCTGTCCACCATCGCCGAGGTGAAGGAGGACATGGAGAAGACGGTCCCCATGGACCGGCTGGTCTGCGGCGACGTCGGCTACGGCAAGACGGAGATCGCCGTCCGGGCCGCGTTCAAGGCCGTCCAGGACGGCAAGCAGGTCGCCGTCCTCGTCCCGACGACGCTCCTCGTGCAGCAGCACTTCGGCACCTTCTCCGAGCGGTACGCGCAGTTCCCCGTCGTCGTGCGGGCCCTGTCGCGCTTCCAGTCGGACGCGGAGGCGAAGGCCACCCTGGAGGGGCTGCGGGAGGGTTCCGTCGACATCGTCATCGGCACGCACCGGCTGTTCTCGTCCGAGACGAAGTTCAAGGACCTCGGCCTGGTCATCGTGGACGAGGAGCAGCGCTTCGGCGTCGAGCACAAGGAGCAGCTGAAGAAGCTGCGCGCCAACGTGGACGTGCTGACGATGTCCGCGACGCCCATCCCGCGCACCCTGGAGATGGCCGTCACGGGCATCCGCGAGATGTCGACCATCACCACCCCGCCGGAGGAGCGGCACCCGGTCCTCACCTTCGTCGGCCCGTACGAGGAGAAGCAGATCGGCGCGGCCGTCCGCCGCGAACTGCTCCGCGAGGGGCAGGTGTTCTACATCCACAACCGCGTCGAGTCGATCGACCGGGCGGCGGCCCGGCTCCGCGACATCGTCCCCGAGGCGCGCATCGCCACCGCCCACGGCCAGATGTCGGAACAGGCGCTGGAACAGGTCGTCGTGGACTTCTGGGAGAAGAAGTTCGACGTGCTCGTCTCCACGACGATCGTCGAGTCCGGCATCGACATCTCCAACGCCAACACCCTCATCGTGGAGCGCGGCGACAACTTCGGCCTGTCGCAGCTGCACCAGCTGCGCGGCCGCGTGGGCCGCGGCCGCGAGCGCGGCTACGCCTACTTCCTGTACCCGCCGGAGAAGCCCCTGACGGAGACCGCCCACGAGCGGCTCGCGACGATCGCCCAGCACACCGAGATGGGTGCCGGCATGTACGTCGCCATGAAGGACCTGGAGATCCGCGGCGCGGGCAACCTGCTGGGCGGCGAGCAGTCCGGCCACATCGCGGGCGTCGGCTTCGACCTGTACGTGCGGATGGTCGGCGAGGCGGTCGCGGACTACCGCGCCTCGCTGGAGGGCGGCGTGGAGGAGGAACCGCCGCTGGAGGTCAAGATCGAGCTGCCGGTCGACGCGCACGTCCCGCACGACTACGCGCCCGGCGAGCGGCTGCGCCTCCAGGCGTACCGGGCCATCGCCTCCGCGAACTCGGAGGAGGACGTCAAGGCGGTCCGGGAGGAGCTCACCGACCGGTACGGCAAGCTGCCGGAGCCGGTGGAGAACCTGCTGCTGGTGGCCGGGCTGCGGATGCTGGCGCGGGCCTGCGGGGTCGGCGAGATCGTCCTCCAGGGCGGCAACGTCCGCTTCGCGCCGGTGGAGTTGCGCGAGTCGCAGGAGCTGCGGCTCAAGCGCCTCCACCCGCGTACGGTCATCAAGGCGTCCGCCCGCCAGGTCCTGGTGCCCCGCCCGACCTCGGGCACGATCGGCGGCAAGCCGGTGGTGGGCCGCGAACTGCTGGCGTGGACGGGCGAGTTCCTGACGACGATCCTCGGCTCGTAGGCGTCGCCCGGCCGACGGGCGGATCCGGTGCCGGGGCCGCCCCCCCCGGCGTCGCCCGGTCGGCAAGCCGGGCCGGTGCCGGGGCCGGTACACGGGGGTGGGGGTCCGGTACACGGGGTGGCCCGGCGGTCCCCGCGGAGGGGCGGGCCGGGCACCCGGAGGAGCGGCGGGGTCCGGTGCCCGGCGGGCACCGGGGCCCCGCACCGGGTCGCGGTGACCGACCGGGCAGCCCCTAGGATGCGCCCATGCCCGCCCGTACGGTGACCCCGCCCGCGCCCCCCGCCCGCCCGGTCCGCCGGGCCCGCCGCAGGACGCTGCCCGCCGCCGTCCTGGCGGCCGCCGCCCTGGCCGTCGGCTGCACCCCGCAGCCCCCGGACGCCGGTGGCGGGGCGCCGGGTGGCGGGAGCGGGGCGGGCGGCCCGGCGCTGGCCGCCGTCGACACGCTCACCGTGAAGGGCCGCGCCCCGAAGACGGGGTACGCCCGCGAGGAGTTCGGCCGGGCCTGGGCCGACACGGACGGCAACGGCTGCGGGACCCGCGAGGACATCCTGGCCCGGGACGCCACCGACGTCCGGTACCAGGACGGGGAGCGCTGCAGGGTCGCGCGCGGCGTGCTCCCGCAGGACCCGTACACCGGCCGGCGGATCGTCTTCGCCCGCGGTGACCGGAAGGTCGACATAGACCACGTGGTCGCCCTCTCCGACGCCTGGCAGAAGGGCGCCCGGCAGTGGGACGCCGGGAAGCGGTTGCGCTTCGCCAACGACCCGCTCAACCTCCTCGCCGTCGACGCCTCCGCCAACCGCCGCAAGGGCGACGGCGACACCGCCACCTGGCTCCCGCCCTCCCGCGAGTACCGCTGCCGGTATGTGGCGCGGCAGGTCGCGGTGAAGAAGAAGTACGGCGTGTGGGTCACCGCCGCCGAGCGGGACGCGATGAAGCGCGTCCTGAACGGCTGCCCCGGCGAGCGGCTCCCCTGAGCCCGGCCTCGCGTCCTTGAGCCTCGCGTCCTTGAGCCGCGGGCCCTCGGCCGGGTCCCCCTGAGCCGCGCCCCCCTCCGCACGCCGGAAATGCGCTGGTCCGCGGCGGGCACGGATGTCTAGCCTGCGCGGATGGACGTCACGACGCACAGCCTCGCCGAACGCCCCGACCTGATGGACGCCATGTGGCGGATGCCGCACACGTGGCAGCCGTTCATGCTGCACGACCCGGTCTCCGACGTCGCCTACGACTGGATGGTCGACGAGGTCCCGGAGTACGTGCGGGTCGCGGTCGACGGGGCGGGGCGGGTGGTGGCGCGGGCGTTCAGCGTGCCGTTCGCGCTGCGGGCCGAGGGGCGCGGCGGGGCGCTGCCCGCCAAGGGCTGGGACCAGGTGCTGCTGTGGGCGATGCAGGACCGGCGGGCCGGCCGGACGCCGGACACGGTCAGCGCCATCGAGATCTCCGTCGCCCGGGACCTGCTGGGGCACGGCCTGTCGTCGGTGATGCTGGGCGCGATGCGGGACGCCGCGCGGGAGGCCGGGTTCGCCGAGGTGGTGGCGCCGGTACGGCCGAACGGCAAGCACCTGGAGCCGCACACGCCGATGGCCGAGTACGCCTTCCGCACCCGGCCGGGGGACGGGCTGCCGCACGACCCGTGGCTGCGGGTCCACGTCCGCGCGGGCGGCGTCGTCGACTCGGTCGCCCCGGCGTCCATGACCATCACGGACAGCGTGGAGCGGTGGCGGGAGTGGACGGGGCTGCCCTTCGACACCGACGGGCCCGTGGAGGTGGCGGGCGCGCTCGCCCCGGTGCGCTGCGAGGCGTCGCAGGGGTACGCCGTGTACGTCGAGCCGAACGTCTGGGTGCGCCACCGGCTGTGACGCCGGGCCGGCGTACGGCCGGTCAGGACCCGCCGGGCGTACCGAGGTCGACGACGTCGGCGGGGGCGGGCGGGCGCGCGGCGACCGGGCCGTCGGAGGCGCGGAAGGAGACCGTCGAGACCGTGCCCGGCGCGGCTCCGCCCCGGGTCTCGGTCCTCAGCAGGTACGGCTCGCCCTCGGCGGCGACGTAGGCGGTGGTGGTGGCCCCGCCGGCCGAGGCGGTCAGCTTCAGCGCCCTGCGGCCGTCGACGGTGGTCAGGCCGGCGCGGCGGGCGGAGCCGGCGCTCGCCTCCACGCCGGCGAGGAGCGCGTCCAGGTCGCACGGGTCGGGGCCGTCCGCCGGGCCCCGGTCGGCGGGGTCGGTGCGCAGCCAGCGGCCCCCGAGCATCGTGAGGACCCGCTCGGTCCGCTGCGGCGAGCCCCGCCCCCCGCCCGCGCGTTCCACGCGCAGGTACGCCTCGTCGAAGCGCACGTACGCCTCGTCGCCCGTGCGGATCAGCTCCATCGTCCCGGTGGTGCCGACGGTCAGGGTGCCCGCGCACCGCCCGTCGGCGCCGACCGCGAGGAACGCCCGGGTGGAGCTCCCGCCGTCGCGGCTCCTGGTGACGTCCAGCCGGAGGGACGGGGCCGCCTTCGTCGCCGAGAGGGCCCGGTGGAGCACCTCGGGGCCGGTGAGGCCAGCCAACGGGACGGTCGTCCCGGCGCTCCCGCCCAGGGGGCCGGAGCCGGTGGGGGAGAGCGCGGCGAGGGCGGCGAGCCCGAGGGCCAGGGCGGCCGCGGGGGCGACCTTCGGGCGGGGGGCGGGCATCGGCGGTTCTCCAGGCGCGGGGGCGGGGGAGACGGTACGACCGGGCCGGGCCGGCACCGGGGCCTGGCGCCGGGGCGGGGCCGGGGCCGGGTGCTGCGGTGCGGTCGGGACCGGGGCCGGGGACGTGCGGCCGCCCGCCGCCGCCGGAGGCGGGGCGGGGGCCGGGACCGGGCCGGCACGGCGGTACGGGGCGGGGCGGTACGGGCCGCGCGGGTGTCCGGGCCGGGGCGGGCGGGGGCGGGCGGGTGGTGCGGGCCCGGGTCGGTCGGCCAGGCCAGGCGGGGTGTCCGGGCCGGGGCGGGCCGGGCCGGGCCGGGCCGTCAGAGCGTGAGCTCCCACTGGTGGGCCTCGTAGTCCATGCCCGGCGTGACCTCGACGGTCAGCGACTTCGCACCGGCGGGCACGTCGAAGGCGTAGGTGCCGGTGGCCTTCTTGCCGGGCGCGACCGTCCCGCTGATCCCGTCGAGGCCCTCGTCGTGGACCTGCCCGGCCGTCACGCCGTCCTTGCCGGCGCGCGCCTCCAGGAAGGCGGTGTCGGCGTCGTACTTCTCCTTGCCGGCGTTCTCGACGACGACGGTGACCCGGTACGCGGTGTTGCCCTCGGTGTGGCCGTCCGCCGCCTCGGTCGGCGAGTACACGGCGGCCGCCGAGACGGTGATCTGGAGCTCGTCGTCGTAGACGACGGTCTCGTCCGCGCCGAGCACCTCCGGCACCGGCGTGGCGGACGCGCCGGCGGCGCCGCCCTTCGCCCCGCCACCGGCCGTCTCCTTGGGAGCCGTGGAGGACAGTTCCTTGTCGAGCTTGGTGACGGCCTCGTCCACGGCCTTGAAGGTGAGGAACGCGCCGACGGCGGAGAGGACCAGCGCCACGAGGCCCAGGACCGCGCCCGCCGTGGTGACGCCCTTGTTGGTGGCCTCGCCCCGCTTGGCGCGGCCCCGGCCGGAGAGCCCCAGGACCAGGGCGATGAGGCCGAGGATGCCCGCGAGCCAGAAGAAGAGCGGGATGAAGCCGGAGACGGTGCCGATGATGCCGAGCACCAGGGCCGCGGTGCCGAGGCCGTTGCGTGCCGGGGAGGCCGGCGCCGGGGCGGGGGCGCCGTACTGGGGCTGCTGCGAGGAGTGGGACATGGCTGGGAGCCCTCCGAGACGAGGAGACGAGGAGACGAGAGACGAGGAGACGCGACGAAGACGGGACATGACGACGTGCCGGCGGTCGGGACCCGGTGGCAGCCCCGTTGTGGCGACGGAGCCATCACAGCAGAAGCTTGTGAACCGAGTCAACACGGTTCACGCGTTACGTGTCGGCTCACGCTGTGGGAAAGTGTGTACCGAAGCGGCCCGTAAGATCGGTGCACACCGCGGACGGAGGGAGCGGCCACGTGCCGGACAACGCAACTGAGGTCACCGCCGCCGGCATCGCCAGGCTCGCCGGGGTCGGCCGGGCCGCCGTCAGCAACTGGCGCCGCCGCCACGCCGACTTCCCCAAACCGGTCGGCGGTACGGAGACCAGCCCGTCCTTCGCCCTCGCCGATGTCGAGCGGTGGCTGCGCGACCAGGGCAAGCTCGCCGAGGTCCCCCTGCGGGAACGCGTCTGGCAGCAGGTCGCCGGCCACCCGGCGGGGGCCCCCACCGCCCTCGTCCACGCCGGGTGCGCCCTCCTGCTCGTCCACGAGGCCCCGGCCGCCTGGCGGGAGGCCGCCGCCGCGCCCGGCGACCACCTCGCCGCGCTGCTGCCCGCCCTCCTCGACGGCGCCCTGACGGCCCGCCTCGGCCCCGAGCGCGCCGTTCCCACCCCCACCGCCGACGGCCTCGGCCCCTCCCTGCCCCTGCTGCGCGCCGCCGCCGAGCTGGCCGCCGCCGAGCCCGGCGGGGCCCCCGGCGCCTTCGAGTTCCTGCTCGGCCGCCACCTGGACGCCAACCCCCGCCAGTACACCCTCACCCCGCCGGGCCCCGCCGCCCTCATGGCCGCCCTCGCCGCCCCAGCCGGCCGCTCCGGCGGCGCCACCGTCCTCGACCCCGCCTCCGGCACCGGTGCCCTGCTGCGCGCCGTCGAAGGGCCGGCCGCCCTGTACGCGCAGGAGGCCGACCCGGACCTGGCCGCGCTCACCGCGCTGCGCCTGGCCCTGCACACCGGCGCCGGGGTGCACGCCCGCGCGGGCGACGCCCTGCGCGCCGACGCCCACCCGCACCTCGCCGCCGACGCCGTCGTCTGCCACCCGCCCTTCAACGAGCGCAACTGGGGCCACGACGAGCTCGCCTACGACCCGCGCTGGGAGTACGGCTTCCCCGCCCGCACCGAGTCCGAGCTCGCCTGGGTGCAGCACGCCCTCGCCCGGCTCCGCCCCGGCGGCACGGCCGTCCTCCTCATGCCGCCCGCCGCCGCGTCCCGCCGCTCCGGCCGCCGCATCCGCGCCGACCTGCTGCGCCGCGGCGCCCTCCGCGCGGTCGTCGCCCTCCCGGCCGGCGCCGCGCCCCCGTACGGCGTGCCGCTCCACCTGTGGGTGCTGCGCCGCCCCGGCGGCCCGGCCGCGGGCGGGGCCCCGGCACCGGAGCTGCTGCTCGTCGACACCAGCGAGCACGGCGCGGCCGGCCGCGACCGGCTCGACTGGCAGGCCGTCCACACCGCCGTGCTCGACGCCTGGACGCCGTTCGCCCGGCACGGCACCGCCGTCGAGCGGCCCGGCGCGAGCCGGTCCCTGCCCGTCATCGACCTCCTCGACGACGACGTGGACCTCGCGCCCGCCCGCCACCTGCCGCCCCCGGCCGCGGGCGGCGGCGCCGCGGAGCTGGCGACCGTGCGCGACCGCCTCGCCGACCAGCTGCGCCGCACCGCGCGGCTCAACCCGCCCGCCGAGCCTGCCGCCCCGCCCGCCCCCGGCCACCCCGCCCCGCCGCCCCGCCCGCCGGGCGTCACCGTCGGCGAACTCGCCCGCGCCGGCGCCCTGCGCCTCCACGCCGGCACCACCACCCCCGCCCCGGGCCCCGGCCCGGCGGGCCGGCCCCGCGTCCTCACCGAACAGGACGTCCTCACCGGCCAGGAGCCCACCGGCGCCCTCCCCGAGGGCCCCGCCGACGAGGAGCCGGTACTGCTGCGCGCCGGCGACGTCGTCGTCCCCGTCCTCGGCGGCGGTTCCGTCGCCCGCGTCGTCGACGGGGCCGCCGAGGGCGCCGCCCTCGGCCGCAACCTCCACCTGCTGCGCCCCGACCCGGCCGCCCTCGACCCGTGGTTCCTCGCCGGGTTCCTGCGCGGCTCCGCCAACCAGCGCCGGGCCAGCAGCTACGCGTCCACCGCGACCCGGCTCGACGTGCGCCGGCTGCGGCTGCCCCGGCTCCCGCTCGCCGAACAGCGCCGCCACGGCGAGCGGTTCCGCGCGCTCGCCGAGTTCGAGGACGCGTTGCGCGAGGTGGGCCGGCTGGGGGAGCGACTGGTGCGCGGCCTGTACGACGGGCTGACGGACGGCACGATCGAGGCGTGAGACCGGACGGGCGATCCGCGCGACCCCGGGGTGGCCGCCGGTGCCGCTGTATACGCTCGTCCCCGAACCCGCGTGTCCGCGCGTCCGACGCGACGACCGCCCGGCCCCCAGGAGCAGCCATGTACGGCCCCGGCCCCGTGCCACCGCAGCGGCCCACGGCGGCCCGAGTCGTCGTGCCGCGCGTCCTGTTCGCCGTGCTGCCGCTGCTCAGCCTGGGCTTCCTCACCGGTGCGACGACCCTGCGGCTCGCCGTGGTCACGCGCCGGACGCGCGACTGGTGGCTGTTCGGCGTCTCCGTCGTCGCCTCGGTCACCTGCCTGGTGTTCGTCCCCGAGGACATCGAGACCCTGCAGGCGAACCTCTCGGTGGGCGGACTCCTGCTGAACGCGGCCCTCTTCACCGGGTACTTCCTCTACGCCGACATCCGGCACCACGACCCGCGCCGCGCGCACGGCGCGGGACGCTCGCCGTACGGGACGACGTACCCGCGGACCGGCCACGGGTACGGGTACGGCCACCCGCAGCCGCAGGTCCTGCCGCAGCCGGGGCCGTACGGGGGGATACCGCAGACGCCCGGCCCCCTCACCGCCCCGCCGGCGCACCAGCCCCAGCACCACCGGCCGCAGCCGCAGGCCCCCGCGCAGCACACACCGCACCCGCAGCCGCAGGCCCCCGCGCATCCCCAGCCGCAGGTCCACCAGCAGGCCCACCCCCAGCCGCAGACCGCGCCGCACCCCCAGCCGCAGTCCGCACCGCCGCGCATCCAGCAGGTCCGCGCCGAGCTGGACGAGCTGAGCGACCTCCTCCGCAGGGAAGACGGCAAGTGAACGGACGGGTCATCACCGACCGGTACGAACTGTCCACGCTCATCGGTCAGGGCGGCATGGGCCAGGTGTGGACGGCGTACGACCGGCGCCTCGACCGCCGCGTCGCCGTCAAGCTGCTGAGGCCCGACCACATGGCCGCCGCCACCGGGGCCGACGAGATGCGCCGCCGCTTCGTCCGCGAGTGCCGGGTCACCGCGCAGGTCGCCCACCCCGGACTGGTCACCGTCCACGACGCCGGCAGCGACGACGACGACCTGTACCTCGTCATGCAGTACGTGGAGGGCGCCGACCTCGCCGACCACCTCGCCGAGCACGAGCCGTACCCGTGGACCTGGGCCGTCGCCGTCGCCGCGCAGCTGTGCGCGGTGCTCGCCGCCGTCCACGCCGTGCCGATCGTCCACCGCGACCTCAAGCCGCGGAACGTGATGGTGAAGCCCGACGGCACCGTCACGGTCCTCGACCTGGGCGTCGCGTCCGTCGTCGACACCGACACCACGCGCCTGACGCACACCGGCTCGCCGATCGGCAGCCCCGCCTACATGGCCCCCGAGCAGGCCATGGGCGGCGCCGTCGGCCCGTACACCGACCTGTACGCCCTCGGCGTCCTCCTCCACGAACTGCTCAGCGGGACCGTGCCGTTCGCCGGGTCGACCGCCCTCGGCGTCCTGCACCGCCACCTCTACGAGCCGCCCCAGCCCGTACGGCGGCTGCGCCCCGAGGTCCCCGAACCGCTGGAGGCGCTGGTGCTGCGCCTCCTCGCCAAGGACCCCGCGCACCGCCCGTCCGGCGCGCAGGAGGTGTACGAGGCGCTCACCCCGCTGCTCCCCGCGCCCGGTGCGGGCCCCGTCGGCGCCATGGACCCCACGCGCCCCTTCCTCCGCCCGTTCGCGCCCTGGCCCGGCCGGGCCGCCGCGCCCGCCGCCCCGCCGCACGTGCCGCCGCCGCCCGCCCACGCCCCGGCCGGCGCGCCCGCCGGCCGCCCGGACGTGGCCGCCGCCGTCGACGAGGTGAAGCGGCTGCTCGGCGAGGGCCGCATCACCCAGGCCGTGGACGTCCTCGGCGCGATCCTCCCGGCCGCCGCCGCCGAGCACGGCGAGCACTCGGCGGTCGTGCGCATCCTGCGCCGGCAGTACGCCTCCACCCTCATGGACGACGGCCAGTACCGGCGGGCGCTGCCCGAGCTGCGCCGGCTCGCCGACGACCGGGCCGCCGAGGCGGGCCCGGCCGACCCGCAGGCCCTGCAGTACCGCTACGACGCCGCGCTCTGCCTGGAGCAGCTCGGCGAGGCGACGGCGGCCCTCGCCGAGTACCGGGCGATCCTGCCGCACCACGAGGACGCCCGGCGGCAGCCCGGCGGGGACGCGGGCCGCGCCTTCGACATCCGCCACCGCATCGGGCACCTGCTGCTCACCGCGGGCGACCACTCGGCCGCCCACCGGCACCTGCAGGACCTGCTGTACGACACGGAGCGCACCTACGGCCCCTACCACCCGCTCGCCGCCGAGCTGCGCCGGGCGCTCCAGCACCAGCAGCAGGTGCGCGGCGCCTGAGCGCGCCCGCGCGCCGGGCCCGGGCGCGGCAGCGGCCAGGCGACCGCCCCGGCCCGGGCGACCGCCCCGGCCCAGGCGACCGCCCCGGTCCGGGGTTCGTTCCCGCCCGGGGTTCGTTCCCGCCCGGGGTTCGTTCCCGCCCGGGCAGCGGCGACGCCCAGGCGGCCGCCCGGTTCGTCGCGCCGCCGTGGCGAGCGCCCGGCCGGGCCACCGACCCGGCGGGGGCAGCTGCCCCGGCCACAGCCCCGCCCAGGGGTCGGCCCCGACCGGGCCGCCGCGTCACCCGGGCCGTCGACCGCGAGTGCGCCGCCGCCGCTCAGGCCGCCGACCGGGCGTGCGCCGCGTCGCTCAGGCCGCCGACCTGAAGTACGCCGACTCCGCGACGCGGCCCAGCGCCGCGAGGCCCGGTCCCGGCACGTCGGCGGCGAGGACGACGACGCCGCCCGGGCCCGCCAGCTCCCGCACCGCGGCCGCGTCGACGCCGTCGTTGACGACGACCACCCCGTACCGCCGGTCCGCGACCCGCTCGCGCACCGCCGGGTCGCCGAGCGCGCCCCGGACGAGCCGCGTCCCGGTGTCGTCGCCCGGACGGCCGCCGCCCAGCGCCAGGTTGCCGCGCACCACGTCCTCGCGGGTCGGGGTGGAGTCCAGCGGGTCGACGACGGTCAGCCGCGCCTCCACGCCGTCGCGCCGCAGCATCCGCCGCAGGGCCGCCGCGAACAGCCCGTGCACCGTGCCGACCTCCAGCACCTCCAGCTCCCCGCCCCGCGCCGGCGCGAGGACCGGCAGCGCGGCGAGCCGACCGCACACGTCGGAGACCGACCCGCCGACCCCACCCGCGCCGAGCGCCTCCAGCGCCACCAGGTGCCGGTAGGCGACGGTGACGTCGCCGCGGACGCGTTCGGCGGGCAGTCCCGTGACGTCCCGGACCTCGCCGACGAGCCGGTCCACCTGGGTGGGGGTCGGCATGCGGTGCGCGTCGCGCCCGGCGTGGTCGAGGAGCAGTCCGAGCCCGTAGCTCTGCCGGCGCAGGTCGGCCAGTTCGTGGTGGAGGGCGTCGAGGTCCTTCTGGAACGCGGCCGTGACCCGGTCCATGCGCTGCTCGACCAGCGAGACGGCGGGCCGCAACAGGCGCCGCGTCAGCGGGTTGTTCAGGAGAGGGGGCATGCGGGGCAAGCTACGCCCCGGCGGCACCCGCGCGGGTCACGTCCCGGTGGTGCAAGGGTGAAGTCTCGGTGGCGCGCCGGTGACCCGCACGCCGGAGGCGCACGACCGGCCCGAGGAGCTCGACCGCCGCGACCGCCGCGCCGGCCCACGGCCCCGGCGGCCGGAAGACCCACGTCACCGTCGCCCGCCGGACGCCTCCGCGGCGACCGGCCCCAGGTACGCGCCCACCGGCCGGCCCCCGCACCGCCACCCCGCGAACCGGGGCGCGGCGACCCCCGCCACCCCGCGCGTGCCGGGCGGCAGGACGGCGCGCACCCCGCCGTCGTCCACGCGGACGTCCACCGCGCCGCCCGCCCGCAGCCGGGCCACGGCCGCCGCGAGCCGGGCGCCTGCCCCACGCTGCGTGGATCATCAGGGACGCCCTGCCGAACGGCGTCGACCCGCCCTGGTACGTCACCCTGGTGGTGGCGGTCACCGCACTCGCCGGGGTCCGGATGGTCATGCCGGGCGCGATCGGGGAGTATGTGGGCCGTATCCACCACGAGGTGAAGCGGCGCCCGCACTTCCCGGTGCAGGCGACCAGCACGGCGCCGCGCACCCGACCGTCCCCGGGGGAGTCCACCCGCAGATGACCGGCGTCAGCGGCCAGATCGTCAGGTTCGCCCTGGTGGGCGTGGTGAACACCGCCACCTACTACGGCTTCTACCTGCTGTTCCTGACGCTCGGCCTGCCCTACGTCGGGGCGCACGTCGCGGCGTTCCTGCTGTCGATGACCGGCTCGTTCTTCCTGAACAGCCACTTCACCTACCGCACCCGCCCCACCTGGCGGAAGTTCCTGCTCTTCCCGCTCACCAACGCGGCGAACTTCGTGATCACGACCGTCGGCGTCTATCTGCTGGTGGACGTGGCCGGGCTCTCCAGCCGGTACGCGCCGCTGCTCGCCGCGGCGGCCGCCATCCCCGTCACGTTCGTCCTCTCCCGGACGATCATGCTGCGGCCCGAGACCCCGCGCGACCGTGAATCGTTGGCAGAAGTGGCTCCGAAGTAGTGGCCCGGGCCACGGCCACTGCATACCATCGATCACCGCAAGGTCGTTGACACTGATGTACGACCCACGCCGGGAGGCCCCTTTGCACCGCCGCCGTCGCACCGCGCTCTCCTTGTCCGCCGCCCTGGTCGTCGCGGCGCCCCTCCTGACGGCCTGCGGCGGTGACGCCCACCCCGGCGCGGCGGCCGTGGTCGGCGGGGACCGGATCGAGACCTCCGCCCTCCAGGCCCAGGTGCGGGAGGTCCGCACGGCGCAGGAGGCGTCCCCCCAGGCCGACCAGCTGATCCGGGCCACCGGCGACCTCAGCCGCGAGAAGCTCAACGGCATGATCTTCGACCGGGTCGTGGAGGAGGTCGCCGCCGACGCCGGGATCACGGTCAGCCGCAAGGAGGTCCAGGAGACCCGGCGCGCCGCCGCCCGCCAGTACGGCGGGGACGCGCAGCTCGCCGCGATGCTGCTCCAGCAGCAGGGCATCGCCCCCGACGAGATCGACGCCGTCGTCCGCCGCAACGTCCTCATGAACAAGATCGCCGACCGGCACGGCGCCTCGAACACCCCGGAGGGCCAGAAGAAGCTCACCGACCTGTTCACGGCCGCGTCGAAGTCCCTCGACATCGACGTGAACCCCCGCTACGGCACTTGGGACGACGCGAAGATCCAGCTCGGCCGCTACCAGGCCCCCTGGCTCCGCCAGGTCACCCGGGACCCGGGGGCGGCTCCGCAGGGCCTGTAGGTTCGAGGGGTGAACGCTGAGCACGCAGACACCCCCGCCACCGGCCGCGTCGTCCTCCTCACCACCAGCCACCGGGTCGCCCCCGGCGTGCTGTCCTGGCCCGCCTGGCAGGCGCTGCGCTCCGCCGACCGCGTGCTCTGCCCCGACGACCGCCACCCGCAGCTGCCGTACCTGCGCGAGGCGGGCGTCGAGGTCGCCGTCGCCGCGCCGACCGCGCAGGAGCTGGTCGAGGCGTGCGCCGGGGGCCGCACGGTGGTCGTCCTGGCCGCCGGCGAGGGCGACCGGGCCCTGACCGACGGCCTGGCCCGCCTCGCCGGCTCCGGCCGCGTCGCCATGCCGGACCTGGAGCTGCTGCCCGGCTCGTACGACCTGCCCGGCGCGCGCCTCCTCGACCTGGTCGAGGTGATGGACCGCATCCGCCGCGCCTGCCCCTGGTCGTCCCGGCAGACCCACCGCGGCCTCGCCAAGTACGCCATCGAGGAGGCGTACGAGCTGGTCGAGGCGATCGAGGACGGCGACCGCGAGGAGCTGCGCGAGGAGCTGGGCGACGTCCTCCTCCAGGTGGTCTTCCACGCGCGCATCGCGGAGGAGGACGAGGACGGGCCGTTCTCCGTCGACGACGTGGCGGGCACCCTCGTGGAGAAGCTCGTCCACCGCCACCCCCACGTCTTCGGTGACGCCACCGCGGACACCCCGGAGGAGGTCAAGGAGCACTGGCTCCGCACGAAGGCCGTCGAGAAGCAGCGGACCTCCGTGACCGACGGGGTACCGCTCGGCCAGCCGGGCCTCGCCCTCGCGTCGAAGCTGGCCGGCCGGGTGCGCACCGCCGGCCTGGACGTCCCGCCGCCGACCGGTCCCGGCATCGGCTACGAACTCCTCGCCATGGCGGTGCGGGCCGAGGCGGAGGGCGTCGACCCGGAGGCCGCGCTGCGGGCCGCGGCCCGTACGTACCGGGACGCCATCCGCGCGGCGGAGGCCCGGCCGGCTGGGTAACGTGGCCCACCGGGCGTAGGGGGCGGGCGAGTCGGGGGAGGCGCGTGATGGCGTACGGGGAGAGGCTCACGGCCGCCGACGTCACCGCCCTGCTGGGGATCATGCGCGGTGCCGCGTGGCCCTGGGTCAGGGCGAGGCTGACGGAGGACGACCTCGGGGACGCGGGCGGACTCGCGCTCATCGAGCAGGAGCTGCGATCGGGCACGGACGACCGGGTCGTCCGGGCCGGGCTGGAGCACTGGCTGCGCCACGCCGCCCAGCGCGACCCCCGCGCCCCGCGGCGGATCCGCGCCCTCGTCGAGGAGTGCGGCGGCGGTGCCGGTGACCGTGGCCCGGCCGGCCCCCACGTCCCGCCGGACCCCTCCGGCCCGCACGACCCGTCGGACCCCTCCGGCCCCCAAGTCCCGTCGGACCCCTCCGACCCGCACGACCCGCCGGGCCCGCACGACCCCGCCGCTGGCGACCCCGGCCCGGGCGCATCCGGCCCCGCCGGGCGCGGCACGGGCGCTCCCGGCCCGGGCCCGGAACCCGGATCCGGGCCCGCCGTGCCCGGCCCGCGACCCCGACCCGTCGGCCCCGCCGACCCCGGTCCCGGCGGTACCGCGCACGACGTGCGCAACACCTTCTCCGGCGGCGGCGCCGCCACCGTCATCCAGGCCGGCACCATCGGCGCCCTGCACTACGGCCCGCCCCCCGCCCCCGACCCGGCGGTCTGGCTCGACGCGGCCACGGCCGACCCGCTCGCCCTCGGCGCCCGGCACGACGGCCCGTACGTCGAGCGGGACGCCGACACCGAACTGGACCGGCTCCTCGCCGGGCCGGCGGGGCGCGGCGGCCTCGTGCTCGTCACGGGCGAGCCCCTGTCCGGCAAGACCACCACGGCCTGGGCCGCCCTGCGCCGCGTCCTGCCCGACCGGCGGGTCTGCGTGCCCCCGCCCGGCACCGATCTGCGGGACCTGCCCGAGCGGGTGGCCGCCCGCGGCGGGCGGTGCGTCCTGTGGCTGGACGACCTCGAACGCCACCTCGGGCCGCACGGGTTGGACGCCCCGCTCCTGGCCCGGCTGACCGCCCGGGGCGTGCCGGTGCTCGCGACCATGTCCGACGCCGCGTACGACGAGCACCGCTTCGGCGCCCCGGGCCCCGCGCGGGTCCTCAGCCGGGCGCGGACGGTGGAGCTGGGCGCCGAGTGGAGCCTCGCCGAGACCGGCAGACTCGTCGCCCGGGACGACGGGCGGCTGGAGACGGCGCTGTACTGGTGCGAGGGCCGGGCCGTCACCGCCTACCTGGCGGTCGGCCCCGACCTGTGGGAGGAGTGGCGGCGCGCGGAACGCCCCACGCGCCACCCGCGCGGCCACCTGCTGGTGCGCGCCGCGATCGACCTGGCACGGTGCGGTCTGCACCACCCGGTCCCCCCGGAACTGCTGCGGGCGGCGTACCGGCACCACGCGCCCGACGACGCGGGCGACCTGGACGACGTCCTCGCCTGGGCGGCCCGCCCCCGCCTCGGCGTGGCCGGACTGCTCGTCGAGGAGGACGGCGGATGGCGGGCGTACGGTTCCCTGGTCGCCGACGCGCTCGCGGACGACGGCTTCCCCCCGGTGCCGGACGCGGTGTGGGACCTGGCCCTGGCCCACGACCACGCGGCCGTGGCGCAGGCGGCCGGCCGGCACTACCGGGCGCGCGCCCAGGCGGGGGACGCCGCGGCGATGCACCGCCTGGCGCGGCTGACCGGTTCGCAGGACTGGCTGCGGAAGGCCGCCGACGCCGGGCACCCGGGCGCGGCGGGGGAGTGGGGCCGCGCCCTCGCGGACCGCGGTGAACGGCGCGCGGCCGAGCCGTACCTGCGGGCGGCGGCCGAGGCGGGCGACGCCACCGCGGCGACCCGGCTGGGCCTGGTGCTCCTGGCCCGGGCGATGGACTGGCTCGGCGAGGGAGCGGCCGGCGGCGACCCCGAGGCGGCGCACCGGCTCGGCGACCTGCTGTTCGCCGAGGGCGACGACGCACGGGCCCTCGACCACTACGGCCACGCGCTCGAAGCGGGCCGCCACTCCGTCGCCGGGAGCATCGGGGCGCTCCACCGCTACCGGGGCGAGGAGCTGCTCGCGGAGCTGTGGCTGCGCCGGGCCGCCGACGCGCTGGACACCGCCCGGCCGGTCGAGCGCGCCCCGGACCGGATCCGCACCCGGAACGCCACCGAGCGGTACCTCCACGAGTGCGCCGACCACGGGCTCGGCGCGGCCGCGACGCTCCTCGGCGTCCTGTGCGAGCAGGAGCACGACCGCCCCGGTGCCGTCGACTGGTACACGCGCGGCCACGAGCTCGGCGACGCCTACGGCGCCTACCGGATGGCCCGCCTCCTGGCCGAGCACGAGCCCGAGGAGGCCGCCGCCTGGATGCGCAAGGCCGCCGACGCCGGGCACCCGGGTGCCGTGCGGGCCCTCGACGCGGGGCCGGATACCGTCGGGGGGTGAACGCTCCCCACGACCCCGCCGCACCCCCCGAGCTCTTCACCTGGGAGTTCGCCACCGATCCGTACCCGGCGTACGCCTGGCTGCGGGAGCACGCACCCGTGCACCGGACGCGGCTGCCGAGCGGTGTGGAGGCGTGGCTGGTCACCCGGTACGCCGACGCCCGGCAGGCCCTCGCCGACCAGCGGCTCAGCAAGAACCCGGCGCACCACGCCGAGCCGGCGCACGCCAAGGGCAAGACCGGCATCCCCGGCGAGCGCAAGGCCGAGCTGATGACGCACCTGCTCAACATCGACCCGCCGGACCACACGCGGCTGCGCCGGCTCGTGTCGAAGGCGTTCACTCCGCGCCGGGTCGCCGAGTTCGCGCCCCGCGTGCAGGAGCTGACGGACCGGCTGATCGACGGTTTCGCCGCGAAGGGCGAGGCCGACCTCATCCACGACTTCGCCTTCCCGCTCCCCATTCACGCCATCTGCGACATGCTCGGGGTGCCCGCCGAGGACCAGGACGACTTCCGGGACTGGGCCGGGCAGATGATCCGGCACGGCGGCGGGCCGCGCGGCGGGGTGGCGCGGGCCGTGAAGCGGATGCGGGCCTACCTCGTCGACCTGATCCACCGCAAGCGGGAGGGGTTGGGGCGGGGCGGGGACGACGACCTGATCTCCGGGCTCATCCGGGCCTCCGACCACGGCGAGCACCTCACCGAGAACGAGGCCGCCGCGATGGCCTTCATCCTGCTGTTCGCCGGTTTCGAGACCACGGTCAACCTCATCGGGAACGGCACGTACGCCCTGCTCCGCGACGACGGCCAGCGCACCCGCCTGCAGCGGTCGTTGGCCGCCGGGGAGCGCGGCCTGCTGGAGACGGGCGTCGAGGAGCTGCTGCGGTACGACGGGCCCGTGGAGCTCGCCACCTGGCGCTTCGCGACCGAGCCGCTGACCCTCGGCGGGCAGCGCGTCGAGGTGGGCGAGCCCGTGCTGGTCGTCCTGGCGGCCGCCGACCGGGACCCCGAGCGGTTCGACCGGCCGGACACCCTGGACCTCGCGCGGAGCGACAACCAGCACCTCGGCTACGGGCACGGCATCCACTACTGTCTGGGCGCGCCGCTCGCCCGGCTGGAGGGGCAGACAGCCCTCGCCACGCTGCTGACGCGCCTGCCCGACCTGCGCCTCGCCGTCCCCCCGGAGGAGTTGCGCTGGCGCGGCGGACTCATCATGCGGGGACTGCGCACGCTGCCGGTGGAGTTCACGCCCGAGGCAAGCTGACACTCCGTCATAACTGTGATCTTCGCGTAATCTCCCCTGCATCGACTTGTGACTGGCGTTCGAATGCCGCTACGTTCACCGTCACCTCAGCAGTCACGCGAAAGGTCCAACGCATGCGCTCCGGGAACGGACGACACCGTCGACCCCGTCAGGCCCCCGCCCTCGTCGTCGCCGCGGGGGTGACCGGATCCGCGATCGCCCTGCCGCTGCTCGGCGCGGGTACCGCGTCCGCGGCCGACGCCGAGACCTGGAACCGGGTCGCCGAGTGCGAGACCGGCGGCATGTGGAGCGCCGACCTCGGCAACGGCTACTACGGCGGCCTCCAGTTCTCCCAGGAGACCTGGCAGGCGTACGGCGGCACGGCCTACGCGCCCCGCGCCGACCTCGCCAGCCGCGCCCAGCAGATCGCCGTCGCGGAGAAGGTCTTCGCCGCGCAGGGCGCCGCCGCCTGGGAGACCTGCGCCCCCATCGCCGGCCTGACCGTCGGCGGCGGCTCCACCGCGGAGACCGACCCCGGCACCTCGCCCGCCCCGTCGGCGAGCGCCGAGGAGCCGGAGGCGTCCGCCGAGCCCGCCCCCGACGCCGGCACGCCCTCCACGGCGGACCGGCCCGCGACCGGCACCGAGGCCGCCACCGTCTCCGGCACGCCTGGCTCCGGTGCGACCGGCGCCACCGCGGGCTCCGGCGCCACCGCCGGGCCGACCGCGCCGGCGACGACGCCGACCGCCCCGGGCGCTTCCCCCGCCGAGCCGTCCCCGACGGCCCCCGGCGAGGCCCCCGTCGACGGCGGGGTCCCGACCCCCGCGTCCGGCAACGGCAAGCACCGCGGCGAGCCGGCCAAGGAGGAGGGCGCGACCGGTCCGACGGCCCCGGTCCCCGGTGACGGCTCCGTCGACACCGGCGCCGCGGTCGAAGGGCGCGGAACGGGTACGCCCACCTCGCGGGGTGACGCCGCGGCACGTACGGCCGACGGCCTCGCGGCCGACGGCACGTACACCGTCCGGCCCGGCGACAACCTCTGGGCCATCGCGGACGCCCACGAGGTGCCCGGCGGCTGGACGGCCCTCTACGACGCCAACCGCGAGGCCGTCGGCACCGACCCGGACCTCATCGTCCCTGGCCAGAGCCTCGATCTCGCCCAGCCCAAGGGGTAGTTACGGGCTGAATGTCCGTTTCTGGGAAGTGAGACAAGAGTCTCTTCACCCCAACTGGCGCGTCGCCGCCGCCCGGTCCGTCCGTTTCGGCCCCTACCTGCGCAAACACCCCTAAGGGGCAGGCAAGTAGGGGCGGATTGACCCGAATGTCCCCCTTTGAACTTCGGGTCGGTCTGTGATTACCGTCGAGACCAGCTCGCCACCGCGGGCCCCGTCCGACCGGTAACGCCGAATCCTGCCGCCGGCGACGGGAACAGTCGACGCTTCCAGCGCCGTGGGCAGGAGCGGGGGACCCAAGGTAAGCGCCGGGGCCGGGCCGTCGAAGGACGGCCGGGACCGGCTAGGGGTGAAGCCGTGCGCCACCCAGCGCACGGCCGGGCACTCACCAGGCCCGAACCCGACAGCTCACCTCGTAGGCGTCGGTGAGGAGACACACCCATGCTTTCTTCCGGTAAGCGCAAGCACCGTCGCCCGTCCAAGGCCGTCCGTTTCGCCGCCTTCGCCGGCATCACGGGTGCCGCCGTCGCCGCCCCGCTGCTCGGCGCCACGACCGCGAGCGCCGCCACCGCCGCCGAGTGGGACCGCGTCGCGCAGTGCGAGTCCGGCGGCGACTGGTCGATCAACACCGGCAACGGCTACTACGGCGGCCTGCAGTTCTCCGCCTCCACCTGGGCGGCGTACGGCGGCACCGCGTACGCCCAGACCGCCGACAAGGCCTCCAAGTCGCAGCAGATAGCCGTGGCCGAGAAGGTCCTCGCCGGCCAGGGCAAGGGCGCGTGGCCGAGCTGCGGCGTCGGCCTGTCCGGTGCCGCGTACGACGGCGCCGCCGCCGAGCGCACCGCCGAGGAGCCCACCACGCGCAGCGAGCAGCGCACCACGCCGAAGGCCGCGACGCCCAAGGCCGCCCCGAAGTCCTCCGGCACCGTCACCACCCCGACCGGCGAGAAGGTCGAGAAGGGCGACGGCGAGTACCGCGTCAAGGCCGGCGACACGCTCAGCTCCATCGCCACGGCCGAGAAGGTCGCGGGCGGCTGGAAGAAGCTGTTCGACCTGAACGAGGACATCGTCTCCGACGCCGACCTGATCTACCCGGGCCAGCAGCTCCACCTGAGCTGACCCCCCGCGGCGACCGGCCCCGGCCCCGACGCGCCCTCCACCCGGGGGTGTGCCGGACCGGGGCCCTCCGCCGTCAGGACCCCCGTGCGAAACGGGGCGAACCGGGCCAGGACGGATGAGTGTCGACCCGCTCAGCGTGATTACTCATCAGTAGGAACGCTGTCAGTTCGTCCCGACTCATGGGTGGTTGTGCCCTTTTTCGTCCCAGGAGGCGGGCGGTCGCGGGCACCGGCCCCGGAGCCGGTTAGGCTCTTGCCGCAAGGGTGAAGCCCCTGCACTCCACGCGTCACATCCCAGAAGGAGATGCTCGTGCCGTCCATCGACGTCGTCGTAGCCCGGGAAATCCTGGACTCCCGAGGCAACCCCACGGTCGAGGTCGAGGTCGGCCTCGACGACGGCAGCACCGGCCGTGCTGCCGTCCCCTCCGGTGCCTCCACCGGTGCGTTCGAGGCCCTCGAGCTCCGCGACGGTGACAAGGACCGCTACCTCGGCAAGGGTGTCGAGAAGGCGGTGCTCGCCGTCATCGAGCAGATCGGACCGGAGCTCGTCGGCTACGACGCCACCGAGCAGCGGCTCATCGACCAGGCGATGTTCGACCTGGACGCCACCCCGGACAAGTCCTCCCTCGGCGCCAACGCCATCCTCGGCGTCTCCCTCGCCGTGGCGCACGCCGCCTCCGAGGCCTCCGACCTCCCGCTCTTCCGCTACCTGGGCGGCCCGAACGCGCACCTGCTGCCGGTGCCGATGATGAACATCCTGAACGGCGGCTCGCACGCCGACTCCAACGTGGACATCCAGGAGTTCATGATCGCGCCGATCGGCGCCGAGTCCTTCTCCGAGGCCCTGCGCTGGGGCACCGAGGTCTACCACACCCTCAAGAAGGTGCTGAAGGAGAAGGGCCTGTCCACCGGCCTCGGCGACGAGGGCGGCTTCGCCCCGAACCTGGAGTCGAACCGCGCCGCGCTCGACCTCATCCTGGAGGCGATCAAGCAGGCCGGCTACACCCCGGGCCGCGACATCGCGCTCGCCCTGGACGTCGCCGCGTCCGAGTTCCACAAGGACGGCGCCTACGCGTTCGAGGGCAAGTCCCGCACGGCCGCCGAGATGACCGAGTACTACGCCGAGCTCGTCGAGGCGTACCCGCTCGTCTCCATCGAGGACCCGCTGTTCGAGGACGACTGGGACGGCTGGAAGACCATCACCGAGAAGCTCGGCGCGAAGGTCCAGCTCGTCGGTGACGACCTGTTCGTCACCAACCCCGAGCGCCTCGCCCGCGGCATCGAGGAGGGCGCGGCCAACGCGCTGCTCGTCAAGGTGAACCAGATCGGCTCCCTCACCGAGACCCTCGACGCCGTCGAGCTGGCCCAGCGCAACGGCTTCAAGTGCATGATGTCCCACCGCTCCGGCGAGACCGAGGACGTCACCATCGCCGACCTGGCCGTCGCCACCAACTGCGGCCAGATCAAGACCGGCGCCCCGGCCCGCTCCGAGCGCGTCGCCAAGTACAACCAGCTGCTGCGCATCGAGGAGATCCTCGACGACGCCGCGGTGTACGCCGGTCGCAGCGCCTTCCCGCGCTTCAAGGGCTGACGCCCGCCCGACGCCGCAGTTGCGCACGTCCCCGGCCACGGTCCCGTACCGTGTCCGGGGACGTCGTACGTCGTACGTGAGGAGGGGCGAGCCGATGGGCCAGGACCGGGACCGGTTCTCGACCGCGACGAGGCTGCGGCTGCTCGGCGAGCAGACCGCCGCCCGCGTCTACCGCTCCCAGAGCCGCCGTCAGGCGCGCCGCTCCCGGCTGACCGGCCGGGCCGCGTTCCTCGCCCTCGTGGTCTGCTCCATGGTCGTGGCCCTCGCCTACCCGATGCGCCAGTACGTGTCGCAGCGCGGCGAGATCGCCGAGCAGGAACGGCTCGCGGAGCAGGCGGCGGCCCGGGTGGAGCGGCTGCGCGACGAGAAGGCCCGCCTCCAGGACGACGCCTACGTCCGGCAGCTCGCCCGCCGGCACCTGCACTACGTGCTGCCCGGCGAGACGGCCTTCACCATGAACGACCCCGAGGCGGCGCGCGAGCACCGCACCGACCAGGGCGGCACCGGCCGGCCCTGGTACTCGAACGTCTGGGACGGCGTGGACCGCGCCGACCAGGAGAACCGATAGCCCCGTAGCTCCACCAGGATCAAGGCAGGCATGGAAACGCCCCCTCCGCAGACTGAACGCACCGAGCCGACCGAGGCCGACGTCGCGGCCTTCCAGGACCAGCTCGGCCGCCCGCCGCGCGGCCTGCGGGCCATCGCGCACCGCTGCCCGTGCGGCAACCCCGACGTGGTCGAGACCGCGCCCCGGCTCCCGGACGGCACGCCCTTCCCGACGACGTACTACCTCACGTGCCCCCGCGCGAACTCCGCGATCGGCACGCTCGAGGCGAACGGCGTCATGAAGGAGATGACCGAGCGCCTGGCGCGCGACCCCGAGCTGGCGGCCGCCTACCGCGCCGCGCACGAGGACTACCTCGCGCGCCGCGACGCCATCGAGGTGCTCGCCGGCTTCCCCAGCGCCGGCGGCATGCCGGACCGGGTGAAGTGCCTGCACGTCCTGGTCGGCCACTCGCTGGTCGCCGGACCCGGCGTCAACCCCCTGGGGGACGAGGCGCTCGCGATGCTCCCCGAGTGGTGGGCGAAGGGCCCGTGCGTCGGCGCCGACCGGGAGCCCGGGGACGCGGCGGCCGGGGCCGGCGGCGCGTCGGCGGACGCGGCGGACACCGCCGGTGGCGACGCGACCGATGGCGACGCGGAGGGTGGCCGGTGACCCGGGTCGCCGCCGTCGACTGCGGCACCAACTCCATCCGCCTGCTCGTCGCGGACGTCGACCCCGACGCGGGCACCCTCGTCGACCTGGACCGGCGGATGACCGTGGTCCGGCTCGGCCAAGGCGTCGACCGCACCGGCCGACTCGCCCCCGAGGCGCTGGAGCGGACCTTCGCCGCCTGCCGCGCGTACGCCGCCGTCATCCGTGAACTGGGCGTCGAGAAGGTCCGCTTCGTCGCGACCTCGGCCTCCCGGGACGCGGAGAACCGCGAGGAGTTCGTCCGGGGCGTCGTGGACATCCTCGGTGTGGAGCCGGAGGTCGTCAGCGGCGATCAGGAAGCCGAGTTCTCCTTCACCGGCGCCACCCGCGAACTGGAGGGCGACGACGAGTACCTGGTCGTCGACATCGGCGGCGGCTCCACGGAGTTCGTCGTCGGCCGCGCCCACGTGCGGGCGGCGCGCTCCGTCGACGTCGGCTGCGTCCGTCTGACCGAGCGCCACGTGCGCACGGACCCGCCGTCGCCCGCCGAGGTGGCGGCGATCCGCGCGGACGTGCGGGCCGCCCTGGAGCTGGCCGGCGCCACCGTCCCGCTCCGCGAGCCGCGCACCCTGGTGGGCCTGGCCGGCTCGGTCACCACCGTCGCCGCCGTCGCGCTGGGCCTGGAGGAGTACGACTCGGCGGCCATCCACCGCTCGCGCGTCTCCTACGAGCAGGTCGCGGCGGTCACCGACCGCCTGTTGGCGGCGACCCACGACGAGCGCGCCGCGATCCCCGTCATGCACCCCGGCCGGGTGGACGTCATCGTCGCCGGCGCCCTGGTCCTGCGGGAGGTCATGGAGTACGTCGGCGCCTCCGAGGTCGTGGTGAGCGAGCACGACATCCTCGACGGCATCGCTCACCACTGCGCCGCCGAGGCACGCTGAGGCGGTGCCGGTGCCGGGCGGGGCGTCACAGGTTGCGGTAGGCGTCCCGCCGGTCGCCCACCTTGACCACGAGGACGACGAGTTCACCGTCGTTGATCTGGTAGGCGACCCGGTAGCTACCGACCCTGAGCCGGTAGAGGCCCGTGGGGCCAGTGAGCTTCTTGACGTCGGCGTCCTGCCGGTACGGATCGTCACCGAGTGCGGTCAACGCGGTCAGGATGCGCATGGCGTCGGGTCGGCTGATGGCTCGAAGCTGACGCTGCGCCGCCGTGGTGAACCGGAAGGCGTACTTCACGCCGCTTCGCCGTCCTGCTCGGTGAACAGATCCGCCAGCAGTTCCGCCATCGTCACGGTGGTGCCGCCTTCGGCCAGCACAGCTTCGGCGTCGCGCGCCAACATCACGTCGGCGGCTTCCTCCAACGCTTCGAAGTCCGAGATGGGGACCACGGCTGCCACCGGTGCGCCGTTGCGCGTGATGACGGTCGGAACACCTTCCTCGGCCCGGTTGATGTGATCGGCGAGGTGCGCGCGGGCTTCCCGTACGGTCACGGTGTTGTCAGTCATGAAGTCAGTGTACGCATCGGCGTGTACACGGCGCATCCATGGAGGGAAGCGCGTTCGTGCGCGATCCTCGACGGGATCGCCTGGTCGCTGGCGTGACGGAGGCACTCGCGACACCCGTTCGGCGGACGGTCGGAGAAACTTCGTGAAGTTCTTCACAAGGAAAAGAGCCCTGATGGGGTGGTCTGAGGGGGGTACGGCCCTTACAGACGCCCGTCGGGGCTCTTCCGTTCCCCATCTTTCGTAGCCCCAGGCGAGTTTCAGCCATGTGAACAAAGGTGGTCGTCCGTCGTTACGGAAGGCTCTCCGGTCCAGTTCACAGGGGGTGATGAGGGGGTGAACAACGACCTCGGACACACCCTGGTTCCCGGTCGGCGCCATGACCTCGGTCACGTGGGCCGCGCAGTGTAGCAGAGGTGTCCGGAAACCTTGTGAAGGGGCGCACGAGCACCCCCCGTCCGAGGGGTGGATACTCGATGGCATGAGCACCACGGAGCGTCCCAGGATCCTCGTAGTAGGCGGAGGGTACGTAGGCCTGTACGCAGCTCGACGCATCCAGAAGAAGATGCGCTACGGCGAGGCGACCGTCACGGTCGTCGACCCGCGCTCGTACATGACGTACCAGCCCTTCCTCCCCGAAGCCGCCGCCGGCAGCATCTCGCCGCGGCACGTCGTCGTCCCGCTGCGACGCGTGCTGCCCAAGGCCGAGGTCCTCACCGGTCGGGTCACCACCATCGACCAGGACCGCAAGGTCGCCACGATCGCGCCGCTCGTCGGCGAGGCGTACGAGCTGCCCTTCGACTACCTGGTCATCGCGCTCGGCGCGGTCTCCCGCACCTTCCCGATCCCCGGCCTCGCCGAGCAGGGCATCGGCATGAAGGGCATCGAGGAGGCCATCGGGCTGCGCAACCACGTGCTGGAGCAGCTCGACAAGGCCGACTCGACGAACGACGAGGACGTCCGCCGCAAGGCGCTGACCTTCGTCTTCGTCGGCGGTGGCTTCGCGGGCGCGGAGACCATCGGCGAGGTCGAGGACATGGCCCGCGACGCGGCCAAGTACTACAAGAACGTGTCCCGCGAGGACATGCGCTTCATCCTGGTCGACGCCGCCGACAAGATCCTCCCCGAGGTCGGCCCGAAGCTCGGCGCGTACGGCAAGGAGCACTTGGAGGGCCGCGGCGTCGAGGTCTACCTCTCGACGTCCATGGACTCCTGCGTCGACGGCCACGTGGTGCTGAAGAACGGCCTGGAGGTCGACTCCAACACCATCGTGTGGACCGCCGGTGTGAAGCCGAACCCGGCGCTGGCCCGCTTCGGCCTGCCGCTCGGCCCCCGCGGCCACGTCGACTGCCAGCCGACCCTCCAGGTCACCGGCACCGACTACATCTGGGCCGCCGGCGACAACGCCCAGGTCCCGGACCTCGTGGGCCGCAAGGCCGGCAACGAGAACGCCTGGTGCCCGCCGAACGCCCAGCACGCGCTGCGCCAGGCGAAGGTCCTCGGCGACAACGTCGTGTCCGGCATGCGCGGCTTCCCGCAGAAGGAGTACGAGCACGCCAACAAGGGTGCCGTCGCGGGTCTCGGCCTGCACAAGGGCGTCGCGATGATCGTCATGGGCAAGATGAAGATCAAGCTCAAGGGCCGTCTCGCCTGGTACATGCACCGCGGCTACCACGGTCTGGCCATGCCGACCTGGAACCGGAAGATCCGCGTCTTCGCGGACTGGACGCTCGCGATGTTCCTCAAGCGCGAGGTCGTCTCGCTCGGCGCCATCGAGTCGCCGCGCGAGGAGTTCTACGAGGCCGCCAAGCCCGCCCCGGCGCCCGCCGCGCCCAAGCAGGAGAAGGCCAAGGCCTCCTGACACCGGCCGGCCCCGGCCGGTCGCCGTTCCGTCGCAGTCCTGTCGAGGGGCCGCCCGCCATCCGTGGTGCGGGCGGCCCCTCGCCGCGTCCGGGGACGGCCCGCCGCCCCCGGACGCGGCGCGGCGGTCCGCCCCCCGGAGCGATGCCGGTGACGACCGGGCGGGCCGGGGTCAGGAGGCGAGGGCCACGGGGACGACGGCGGGGGCGGAGCACCCGGGCCGGCGGCGTGGTGCGCCGGCCGTGCGCCGGGGCGCACGGCGCGCGCCCCGCGCCGCCGGTGCGCTGACCGCCCACGACACGGGGTGGTATCCGGACTCCTCTTCCGCCGCCCGCGGTGCTTACGTGGTGCCGAGCATGTCCGGCCCCACGTCACGGAGGTGTGCCCATGTCCGACACCGCTGCGCGGTTCGCCGCGCTGGCCCGGGAGCTGCTCGGCGTCCCGCTGCCCGTGCGGATCCGCGCCTGGGACGGCAGCGAGGCCGGCCCGCCCCTCCCCGGAGGGTCCGTCCTCGTCGTCCGTCACCGCAGGGCGCTGCGGCGGCTGCTGTGGGCCCCGGGCGAACTGGGCCTCGCCCGGGCCTGGGTCGCCGGGGAGCTGGACGTGGAGGGCGACCTCTACGAGGTGCTCGGCCGGCTCGCCGGGCCGCTGTGGGAGCGCCGCCCCGACCGGGACGAGCGCCCCGGCGGCGCCCTCGCCGGGGCGCTCGCGGCCCTGCGCACCGCGCGCGATCCGCACGCCCGCGCCGCCGTCCGCGAGCTGCTGGACCTGTCCGGGACCTGGACGCCGCCCGCACCGCCCCCGGAGGAGGTGCGGCGCCGCAGCGGCCCCCTCCACACCCGGCGGCGCGACCGGCAGGCCGTCAGCCACCACTACGACGTCGGCAACGACTTCTACGCGCTGGTCCTCGGCCCGTCCATGGTCTACTCGTGCGCCTACTGGACCCCCGGCGGCACCCTGGAGGACGCGCAGCACGACAAGTTGGAGCTCGTCTGCCGCAAGCTCGCCCTCGCGGAGGGAGACCGGCTCCTCGACGTGGGCTGCGGCTGGGGCTCCCTCGCCCTGCACGCCGCGCGCCACCACGGCGCCACCGTCGTCGGCGTCACCCTCAGCTCCGAGCAGGCCGCCCACGCCCGCAAGCGCGTGGCCGAGGAGGGCCTCGCCGACCGGGTCGACATCCGCGTGCAGGACTACCGGGACGTCCACGACGGGCCGTACGACGCGATCTCCTCCGTCGGCATGGCCGAGCACGTCGGCGACATCCGCTACCGCGCGTACGCCGGCACGCTGCACGCCCTGCTCCGGCCCGGCGGCCGGCTCCTCAACCACCAGATCGCCCGCCGCCCCGACACGCCGGGGCAGCGCTACCGCCTGGACCCCTTCATCGACGCGTACGTCTTCCCCGACGGGGAGCTGGCCCCGCTCGGGCGGACCACCACCGCCCTGGAGGAGGCCGGCTTCGAGGTGCGCGACGTGGAGGCGCTGCGCGAGCACTACGCCCTCACCCTGCGCCGGTGGGTGGCGAACCTGGAGGGGCGCTGGGACGAGGCGGTACGCCTCACGTCGCCCGGCCGGGCCCGCGTCTGGCGCCTCTACATGGCCGCGTCGGCACTCGCCTTCGAGCGCAACCGGATCGGCGTCAACCAGGTCCTCGCCGTCCGCACACCCGACGGCGGGACCTCCGGCCTGCCCCTGCGCACCCGCGCCTGGGGCACGCCCTAGCGCCTTCGTCGCCGCGTCGCACACCGGAAACGACCCGCCCGGCCCCGGCGTCCGCCCGGCCCGGGGCCCGCACGGCGGACGGCGAAGGGCCGGGCCTCCGGGTGGAGGTCCGGCCCTTGCGCGCGTGTCCGGTGCGTCCGGACCCACCGGTTACTCGGACTTGATGGCGTTCAGCATGTTCAGCTTCGCCGCGCTGCGCGCCGGCCACATGGCGGCGAGGACGCCGACCACGCCGGCGAGCAGCAGGAAGATCGCGATCCGGTCCCAGGGCAGGACCAGCGCGTAGTCCGGCAGGCTGCCCTTGATCGTCTCGCCGATCGCCCAGCCGAGGAACGACCCGAGCCCGATGCCGACGACCGCGCCGAAGAGCGAGATGACCACGGCCTCCAGACGGACCATCCGCTTCACGCGGCGGCGGTCGAGGCCGATCGCCCGGAGCATGCCGATCTCCTGCTGGCGTTCGAAGACGGACATGGCGAGCGTGTTGACGACGCCGAGGACCGCGATGATCAGCGCCATCGCCAGCAGGCCGTACATGATGTTCAGCATCATGTTGATGACACCGCCGAACTCGTCGCGGATGTCCTGCTTGTCCATCACGGTGATCGCCGGGTTGTCGCCGAGGGCGTCGATGAGCGCCTTCTCGTTGGCGGCGGTCCCGCCGCCCTCCATCGTCAGGTAGATGGAGGGGATGTACGGCTTGGTGTCGTGCGGCCGCACGACCTGCGCGTCGATGAGGACGGGGGAGAGGAACTCGCTGTCCGTGTAGATCGCGCCGACGGTCAGCTCGCCCTTCTTGTCGTCGTTGAACGTGACGGGCAGGGTGTCGCCGACCTTCCAGCCGCGGTTCTTCGCCGTCTTCTCGGCGACCGCGATCCGGCCCTGGGCGAGCGAGGCGAGCGACCCGTCGAGCTGCTCGACGTGCAGCACCTTCTCGATGTCGCCGGGCGTGACGGCCGACGCGGCGGCGAACTCGCCGTCGAGCTCCAGGTACGCCGCCTGCTGCGGCGACACGGCGGTCACGCCGGGGGCCTTCTCCAGCGCGGCCAGCGCGGACTGGTCGAGGTCGCCGCCGCCGGCCATGCGGACCATGTAGTCGGCGGTGATCTGGTCGGTGGTCATCTTGTCGATGGACCGGCCGACGGTGACGCCCAGCACGGACAGGCCCGTCACCAGGGTCAGGCCGATGGCCAGCGCCGAGGCGGTGGCGCCGGTGCGGCGCGGGTTGCGGACGGCGTTCTGCCCGGCGAGCTTGCCGGAGACCCCGAAGACCCTGACCATCAGCGGCCGTACGGCGGCGATGAGCGGCCGTGACAGCAGCGGGATCAGCATGATCACGCCGATGAGGGTGAGGAAGGCGCCCGCGGCGATCAGCATCCGGCCCGTGTCGCCGCCGGAGACGGCACCGTAGACGATCACGCCGGCGCCGACCGCGGCCAGCACGCCGCCGATGGTGTTCCGCACCACCAGGGACTTCTGGCTGGGCGCCGCGTGCATGCTGTTCATGGCGGCGACGGGCGGGATCTTCGCGGCGCGGCGGCCGGGCAGCCACGCGGCGAGCATCGTCACGAACAGGCCGACGCCGAGCGCGGAGAGGACCGGGGTGGGGCCGAGGACGAGCGGGCCGTCCGGCACCTTCAGGTCGAAGGCCGCCATGCCGGAGCGCAGGCCCACGGCGAGGCCGACGCCGAGGAGGTAGCCGGCGGTGGAGGCGATCAGGCCGACGATGGCGGCCTCGGTCAGCACCGAGCGGGTGACCTGCTTGCGGGACGCGCCGACGGCCCGCATCAGCGCGACCTCCTTGGTGCGCTGCGCGACGAGCATGGTGAAGGTGTTGGCGATGAGGAAGACGCCGACGAAGAGCGCGATGCCCGCGAAGCCCAGCAGGATCTGGTTGAAGGCGCTCAGGCCCTCCTCGATCTCCTTGGCCTGCTGGTCGGCGAGGGCCTTGCCGGTCTGCGCCTCGGCGCTCTCCGGCAGCAGCGGCTCGACCGCGTCGAGGATCCGGGTGTCCCGGCCGCCGGGCGCGGCGGTGATGGTGACGTCCTTGAAGTAGCCCGGCTTGAGGAAGAGCCGCTGGGCGACCTCGGTGTCGAACAGCACGAGGCTGCCGCCGGCGCTGACGGCGCCGTCGTCGGTGGTGAAGACGCCGGCGAGGCGGTACTCCTTCACCGGGCCGTTGGTGGCGACGCGGACCGTGTCGCCGACCTCGTACCGGCCCTCCTCGGCGGTGTCGCGGTCCAGGGCTATCTCGCCGTCGGCGCGGGGGCCGGCGCCGTCGACGAAGGTGTACGCGGGGTCGCGGCCGTCCGCGCCCGGGGCGAAGTTGGCGCCCTTGTTGGACCACTCGGCGCCGATGAGCTTGCCGTTCGGGTCGGGGACGCCGGCGAAGCCGTCGACGCGCCCGGTGGCGGTGGCGACCCCGTCCAGCCGCTTGATCTTCTCCAGGGTGGCCCGGGAGACGCCGGGCTCCTGCTTCGGGTCGTCGCCGCCCCCGTAGGAGGTGACGGCGACGGCGACGTCGTCGTAGCTCTTGGCGGACTGGTTGGTGAAGGCGCGGTTCAGGGTGTCGGTGAAGACCAGGGTGCCGGAGACGAAGGCCACGCCGAGCATGACGGCGAGCACGGTCATCAGCAGCCGGGCCTTGTGCGCGAGCACGTTGCGCAAGGCGGTACGGAACATGAGGTGTGTGTCCTGGGGTGGAGGGGCCGGTGGCGGGTGGGGGGTGCGGGGCCGTTACGGCACCCCGGTCAGCTGGTCCGGCCCTTGGTGTCGAACTCCTTCATGCGGTCCAGGACCCCGTCGGCCGTCGGCGCGAGCATCTCGTCGACGATGCGCCCGTCCGCCAGGAAGATCACCCGGTCGGCGTAGGAGGCGGCCACCGGGTCGTGCGTGACCATCACGACGGTCTGGCCGAGCTCGCGCACCGAGTTGCGCAGGAAGCCCAGGACCTCGGCGCCCGAGCGCGAGTCGAGGTTGCCGGTGGGCTCGTCACCGAAGATGATCTCGGGGCGGGAGGCCAGGGCGCGGGCCACGGCCACGCGCTGCTGTTGGCCGCCGGAGAGCTGCGCGGGCCGGTGGCCCAACCGCCCGGACAGGCCGACCATGTCGATGACCCGGTCCATCCACTGTTTGTCCGGCTTGCGGCCCGCGATGTCCATCGGGAGGGTGATGTTCTCCAGCGCGGTGAGCGTGGGGAGCAGGTTGAACGCCTGGAAGATGAAGCCGATCTTGTCCCGGCGCAACTGCGTGAGCTGCTTGTCCTTCAACGAGCCCAGCTCGGTCTCGCCGATGCGGGCGGAGCCGCTGGTGAAGCTGTCGAGGCCGGCCACGCAGTGCATCAGCGTCGACTTGCCGGAGCCGGACGGTCCCATGATCGCCGTGTACTCGCCCTGCGGGAACTCCACGGTGACCCGGTCGAGGGCGACCACGCGGGTCTCGCCCTGTCCGTAGACCTTGGACAGATCCGTGGCGCGGGCGGCCACCGCGGTGGTGGCGCGGTGTGCGGTCGTCGGGGAGGGGATCACGTGGAGGGCTCCTGTCACGCATGGTGTTCGTCGGGGACCGTTCCATCGTCGGCGCCGGCACCCCCGCGGGGCGTCCCTCCGGGTGCCCGTTCCCGGGGCCGTCTGGAGTCTGACGGCGGGGCCCGCCCCTCCTCCTGAGGTATGACGGCATCCCCGAGAGGGCCGCGGGCGCCCCGGTGGGTGGGGACGCCGTGTGGACGGACGGCGACTTTCCGTCATTCCGTGGGAGGGGCATATGCGGGTGCGAACCCGGCGCCCGTGCTGGCGCAGCGCCGCGCGGGTGTGCTGACGCTCCCTCAGACCTCAATAAAATAAGACAACATCGGGCCACTCGTCGGCTGTTCGGGGGACGTGCCCCGGATAGGCTCCTGTGCTGACGCGGAGCCGCGCACTTGCCCGGATGGTGGAACGCAGACACGGCGAGCTTAAACCTCGCTGGCCTTCGGGCCGTGCCGGTTCGAGTCCGGCTCCGGGCACTCACCCCCTCGGGAGAGGCCCCGGCCCGACACGTGGCGATGCGTGATCGATACCCGGCGGCGCAAAGATCCTCCCCGAGCACTAGGGTGTTTCCTTTGCTCCCCCATTACTCTTGTGTCAAGGCCGCGCACGGCGGCCATGGAGGAGTGAGATGAGGAGCAGCAACCCGGTCTTCTCGCGACGGGGGTTCAGCCGCGACAACGGCTACGCGGGCTTCAACGCGCAGCAGCAGGCCGGGGGCCCCGCCGCCGGAACGAACCCGTACGCGACGAACCCGTACGCGACCGACCCGTACGCCCAGCCCGGTGTGCAGGCGGGCATGCCGCAGCAGGCCCCGGCCCGCTCCGGCGTCATGACCATCGACGACGTGGTGTCGCGCACCGCCATCACGCTCGGCACGGTCTTCGTCACCGCCGCACTCGCCTGGTTCCTGCTGCCGGTCGACCCGGCGAACCTGAACAAGTCGTACGGCATCGGCATCGGCGCGGCCCTGGTGGCCTTCGTCCTCGCGATGGTGCAGGCGTTCAAGCGCAAGGCGTCGCCGGCGCTGATCCTGGGGTACGCGGCCTTCGAGGGCGTGTTCCTGGGCGTCATCTCCAGCGCCGTCACCACGTACGTCGCGGCGGGCGCCGTCCCGCAGGCGGTGCTCGGCACGATGTCGGTCTTCGCCGGCGTGCTGATCGCCTACAAGAAGCGCTGGATCCGCGTCAACCGCCGCTTCTACGGCTTCGTGATGGCGGCCGCGATCGGCTTCGTCCTGCTGATGGCGGTGAACGCCCTGTTCGCCGTCTTCGGCGGCGGTGACGGCCTGGGCTTCCGCAGCGGCGGCCTCGGCATCGTCTTCGGCATCATCGGCATCGTCCTCGGCGCGTGCTTCCTGGCCCTGGACTTCAAGCAGGTCGAGGACGGCGTCGCCTACGGCGCCCCGCGCGAGGAGTCGTGGCTGGCGGCCTTCGGCCTCACCATGACCCTGGTGTGGATCTACCTGGAGTTCCTGCGCCTGGTGTCGATCTTCTCCGGCGACGACTGACCGGGAGTCGGTCGCGCACGACGCGGCGCGTGCCACGCGGCACGCGAAGGAGGGCCCGCCCGGACTCGGTCCGGGCGGGCCCTCCCCGCTTTCCCGGTCCGTCGGGCCGTCGGCCACCGGCGCCCGTCGGGGCGCGGGGCCGGGCGGGCCCGTCAGACCAGTTTGCGGGCCGCGCGCCTCAGGTCGTACTCGTGGATGATCGCCTTGGCGTGGCCGTAGGCGAGGTCGTGTTCGCTCCGGAGCCAGCTCACCTTCTCCTCGAAACGCACGAGGGAGGGGCCTTCCTCGACGGTGCGCAGCCAGTCGGCCACTTCACGGCCGGTGCAGTGGGGGATGCGGGAGAGCAGGTTTCGGTGGGTCTCTGCGGAGAAGACGTGGGACATCGGCGCCTCCGGACGCTGTGCGCGAGTGCTCCTTCACGTCACCGTGCCCGAGTGTTCGCCCGTTGGCAACAGTGCCGCCGCGGCGCATAGGGTCGCGGCGTGCACGATACGACGGAACTGACCGAGGCCGTGGGCCGGCTCTGCGACCGGCTGCGCTCCGCCCCACAGAGCAGGCTCCGGCAGGGCGCGGCGGCCGGCGGGCTGGCGCTGGCCGGGGAGTTGGCGGTGCGGGCGCACCGGCTGGAGGCCGCCCCCGGCGAACCGCGGCGCATGCCCGACGCGGGCGTCTTCGCGGTCGGCGACCAGCTCGCCGTCGCGGGCGCGGACTTCGTCGAGGCGTGGCGGGCCGCCGTGGCGGCCGCCCGGGACGACGCCGCCCGCCGGGAGGTCCTCCGGGCCGAGTGGGACGACGCCGTGGCGCTGGTGCGCGACGCGGCGGCCCGGCTCGCCGTGTGAGGGCCGGTCGCCGCGCGGGGCGGGCTCGTGGGCGGCAGGGGTCCGCGGGTGCCGGGGGGCCCCGCGGGCCGGGGCCTCTCGGGCTACAGGGAGGCGATGACGCGGTCGGCGAGGATGTAGACGTTGTCGCCGCCGCCCTCACCGTCGGCGTCGCCGCAGGAGAAGGTCAGCGCGTACGCGCCGGAGATGCCCGAGCCGCCCAGCAGGAAGGGCGCGGCGCCGCCGCGCAGGGCCGCGGCGAGCCGCTCGGCGGTCTCCCGGTGGCCGGGCGTCATGCAGAGCGTGGTGCCGTCGGCGAAGACGTACACGTCGAGCGTGCCGAGCGGGCCGGGCCGTACGTCGGTGAGCGCGGTACGGGCGGCGGCCAGCTCCTCCAGCCGCGCCACGGTCCGCTCGTGGTCGGTGACGACCGGCGTCTGCACCGGCACGAAGTCCGGGTGCGAGGGGTGGCGGCGGCGGGCCGCGGCCAGCTCCGGGGAGTCCTCCGCGTACTCGGGGCACTCGCCGGCGGCGGCGAACCCGGGCAGTTCGCCGAGGAGGTCCGGCAGCTCGGCGGGGTCGGCGTCGGCGAAGTCGGGGGCGTCGGCGTACTCGGCGGAGTCCAGGTCCAGTGCGTCCAGGCCCGCGAAGTCGGCCTGGCGGGGGACGAAGTACGGGCCGTCGTCGCCCGCGGCGCCCAGCGGGCCCGCGCCGCCCAGCAGGGAGGCGGGGGAGTCGGTGGCGTCCCTGGCCTCCTGGGCGGCCCAGAAGGCGCGCGCCTCGGCCAGCTCGCGCTCGCGCTCCTCGGCCAGGGCCTCGGCGACCGCCGTGCGTATCTCCTCCGCCATGGTGGCCTCGGCGGAGCGGGCGTGCGGCACCGTGGGCGCCGCTCCCGCCGCGGTGCGGGCGGCGGCCAGGTCGGTGCGCAGGGCGGTGATCTGCCGGCGCAGCCCGTGGGCGGCACACAGCGCGGCGGCGCCCACGGCCGTGGCGGTGGCCGTGGTCAGCAGCAGGGCGAGAGACATGGCGCTCACTGACTTACTCCCGGTTTCAATCGATCCCCCGCACTTCCTACATCAGCTTGTCCTGCCCGTGGGCCCGGTGTCAGTGCATTACGTCACGAAATGGACAGGTTTCTCAGGCTGATGTTTCCCGCTCCCACAACCGTGACCTGCATAAACGAATCTCCCCCGGGAGATAGGTCACATCCTGGGGGAGATTCGGTCACGGCCGGGACGCGGAGCGGTTGGGAAGGCTCCGGGCCTGGAAGGGGGGCCGGGTCAGGAGAGGCGCTCGATCACCATCGCCATGCCCTGGCCGCCGCCGACGCACATGGTCTCGAGGCCGAACTGCTTGTCGTGGAACTGCAGGCTGTTGATGAGCGTGCCGGTGATGCGGGCGCCGGTCATGCCGAAGGGGTGGCCGACGGCGATGGCGCCGCCGTTGACGTTCAGCTTCTCCAGCGGGATGCCGAGGTCGCGGTAGGAGGGGATCACCTGGGCGGCGAACGCCTCGTTGATCTCCACCAGGTCGATGTCGTCGATGGTGAGCCCGGCGTGCTTCAGCGCCCGCCGGCTGGCCTCGACCGGGCCGTATCCCATGATCTCGGGGGAGAGGCCGGAGACACCGGTGGAGACGACGCGGGCGAGCGGGGTCAGGCCCAGCTCCCGCGCCTTCGTGTCGGACATGACCACGAGCGCGGCGGCGCCGTCGTTGAGCGGGCAGCAGTTCGCGGCGGTGACGCGGCCGTCGGGGCGGAAGACCGGCTTCAGGCCCTGCACGCCCTCCAGGGTCACGCCGGCGCGCGGGCCGTCGTCCGTGCTCACCACGGTGCCGTCCGGGAGCGTGACCGGGGTGATCTCGCGCTCCCAGAAGCCGTTCTTGATGGCCTGCTCGGCGAGGTTCTGCGACCGCACGCCGAACTCGTCCATCTCCTGGCGCGAGACGCCCTTGAGGAGCGCGAGGTTCTCGGCGGTCTGCCCCATCGCGATGTACGCGTCCGGCACGAGGCCGTCCTCGCGCGGGTCGTGCCACTCGTCGCCGCCGTGCTCGGCGCGGGACGCGGTACGGGCCTGGGCCTCGTCGAAGACCGGGTTGTGCGTGTCCGGCAGGCTGTCGGAGTTGCCCTTCACGTACCGGGAGACCGTCTCGACGCCCGCGGAGATGAAGACGTCGCCCTCGCCCGCCTTGATGGCGTGCAGGGCCATGCGCGTGGTCTGGAGGGACGAGGCGCAGTAGCGGGTGAGCGTGCAGCCGGGCAGGTGGTCCATGCCCATCCGCACGGCGACGATGCGGCCGAGGTTGTACCCCTGCTCGCCGCCGGGCAGGCCGCAGCCGAGCATGAGGTCGTCGATGTCGCGCGGGTCGAGCTCGGGGACCTTGGCGAGGGCGGCCTGGATGATCGTGGCGGTCAGGTCGTCGGGCCGCAGGTCCTTCAGCGAGCCTTTGAAGGCCCGGCCGATCGGGGAGCGGGCGGCAGAGACGATCACGGCTTCGGGCATCACGGCTCCAGGTGACGTGTGGGCGACTGAGAGGGAAGTTACCCCTACGTAGAGCCGGGGTCACCGCTCGCGGGGTGTGACACCCACCGCATTTCTAAGCGCCCGCTCAGTCGCGGTCCGTGGCGGGGCCCGTATCGGTCCAGGTGCCGGTCTCCGCCCGGGGCTCCGCCCCGGTCTCCGTGCCGGTCCCGGCCGCCGGCGGCCGGGGCGCCCGCCCACCGCCCACCGCCGGCCCGGCACGCCCCGTGCCGCCGGGGTCGCCGCGGCCGGAACGGTCGCCGCTCCCGCCGCGGTGGCCGGGGCCGCCGTGCGGGTCGCTCCCGTCGTGCGGGTCGGGGCCGTCGTGCGGGTCGGGGTGCGCGGGCCGGGCGGGCGCGGCCGACTCGGTCAGCCGGCGGCGCCTGCGGTGCTTCAGCAGGGCCCACGGGGCGCGGGCGCCCGTGACCTCCGTACCGGCCTCCTGCGCCGCCTCGGCGGCCGCCTGCGCCACCGGCAGCAGCCCCTCGCGCCGGTCCGCCTCCAGCCGCTCCGGCTCCGGCCACACGCCCAGCACGGCGCAGACCGTCGGCAGCACCGCCATGGCCGCCGTGGCGTACCCCTCCGCCGACGGGTGGTAGTTGTCCGCGCCGAACATCTCCCGCGGGTTCGCCGCGAACTCCGGCCCCAGCAGGTCGCCCAGCGACACCGTCCGGCCCCCGTGCTCCACCACGACGATCGTCTGCGCCGCCGCCAGCTGCCGCGACAGCCGCCGCGCCAGCCACCGCAGCGGCTGGTACACGGGCTCGATGGTGCCCAGGTCCGGGCAGGTGCCGACCACGATCTCCGTGCCCGCGCCGCGCAGCCGCCGCACCGCCTCCGACAGGTAGCGCACCGACTGCGTGGGCGGCAGCCGGTGGGTGACGTCGTTCGCCCCGATCATGATCACGCAGGCGTCGGGCACCCACTCCGGCCGTGACAGCAGCAGGGTGGTCTGCCGCTCCAGGTCGTCGGAGCGCGCGCCCGGCAGGGCGACGTTGCGCAGCTCCACGGGCCGCTCGGCGACCTGCGCCAGACCGGAGGCGAGCAGGGCGCCCGGCGTCTGCCCGGCCCGCCGCACGCCCTGACCGGCGGCCGTGGAGTCGCCCAGCAGCGCGAACCGCAGCGGCACCCCGTCGAAGGCCCGACCGTACAGCCCGTCCGCCGTCGGGGGCAGCGGCGCGAACCCGCCGCCGACCGAGCGCTTCGCCAGCTGCACCTCGGCGACGAGCACCCCCATCGCGGCGGCCCCGAGCAGGCCGATGCCGCCGCCGCCGTACGCCGCGCCCGCCGCGATCCGCCGTGCCACGCTCGCCCTCGACATAGGGGCGCCCACCTCCTCCGTGCCGTCTGTGAGCTAACTGCCCCGGAACCATGCCCGCCTACGCATCCACTCGGCTTACGCTGGCTGGACCATTACGGAGACCCCGGAGACTTACGGTGCAAATCCACGACTCGATGATCAGCCTCGTCGGCAACACCCCGCTGGTGAAGCTCAACAGCGTCACCGCGGGCCTCCAGGCCACGGTCCTGGCCAAGGTCGAGTACTTCAACCCGGGCGGTTCGGTCAAGGACCGCATCGCCCTGCGCATGATCGAGGCGGCCGAGAAGAGCGGCGACCTCAAGCCCGGCGGCACCATCGTCGAGCCGACGTCCGGCAACACCGGCGTCGGCCTGGCGATCGTGGCCCAGCAGAAGGGCTACAAGTGCATCTTCGTCTGCCCCGACAAGGTGTCCACGGACAAGATCAACGTCCTGCGGGCGTACGGCGCCGAGGTCGTCGTCTGCCCCACGGCGGTCGACCCGGAGCACCCCGACTCCTACTACAACGTCTCCGACCGCCTCGTCCGCGAGACGCCGGGCGCCTGGAAGCCGGACCAGTACTCGAACCCGAACAACCCCCGTTCGCACTACGAGACGACCGGCCCCGAGCTGTGGGAGCAGACCGAGGGCAGGATCACGCACTTCGTCACGGGCGTCGGCACCGGAGGCACCATCTCCGGCACCGGCCGCTACCTGAAGGAGGCCAGCGGCGGCCGCGTGAAGGTCGTCGGCGCCGACCCGGAGGGCTCGGTCTACTCGGGCGGCTCCGGCCGGCCGTACCTGGTCGAGGGCGTCGGTGAGGACTTCTGGCCGTCCGCCTACGACAGCACGGTCACGGACGAGATCGTCGCCGTCTCCGACAAGGACTCGTTCCAGATGACCCGCCGCCTCGCCAAGGAGGAGGGCCTCCTCGTCGGCGGTTCCTGCGGCATGGCGGTCGTCGCGGCGCTGCGCGTCGCCGAGGGCCTCGGCCCGGACGACGTCGTCGTCGTCCTGCTGCCGGACAGCGGCCGCGGCTACCTCTCGAAGATCTTCAACGACGAGTGGATGGCCGACTACGGCTTCCTCGAGGACGCCGGCCCGTCGGCGCGCGTCGGCGACGTGCTGCGCCACAAGGAGGGCGACATCCCGAAGCTGGTGCACATGCACCCGGAGGAGACGGTCGGGGAGGCGATCGAGGTGCTGCGCGAGTACGGCGTGTCGCAGATGCCGATCGTGAAGCCGGGCGCCGGCCACCCGGACGTGATGGCCGCCGAGATCGTCGGCTCGGTCGTCGAGCGGGAGCTGTTGGAGGCGCTGTTCGCGCAGCGCGCGTCGCTGAACGACCCGCTGGAGAAGCACATGAGCTCCCCGCTCCCGCAGGTCGGCTCGGGCGAGCCGGTCGAGGACCTGATGGCCGTCCTCGGGCGGGCCGACGCGGCGATCGTGCTGGTCGAGGGGAAGCCGACGGGCGTCGTGAGCCGGCAGGACCTGCTCGCGTTCCTGGCCCGCGAAGGCAAGTGACCCCCGCGCACGGGGGGTTCGCGCGAACGGTACGAGCACGTCACATACCGGCAGCACCCGCTTAACACGCACACGGCACCGTAGGGGGTGTCGGCGTCACGGACTCCCGGAGCGGCTCCCGGGTCTCCACGGACGCCGCGGACGCGGGGACCGGCCCTGACCCGGGCCCGTGTCCCCCGCGGGGACCGCCGTCGTCCCGCCCCCCTGTCACGGGGGTGCGGCGGTCCCCGCGCAGACGAACGACGGGGAGCCGGTCCCACGGGACCGGCTCCCCGTCGTTTCCGGCACCGTTTCGGCCGGCGCCGTCTCGCCGGCGCCGGCCGTCCTCGCCGCCGTACCGGTGGCGGTCCGCAGGGCCGTGCATCGGTCCGCCCGGCCGTCGGTCCGCCTGGCCGGGCGTCTGCCCGCCGGCCGCCGGCCGCCGTACCCGGCAGCGGGCCGGGCCGTCAGCGGGTCGCCGCGGCCCGCAGCTCCGACTGGTCCGGGAGGAGGTCGGTGATGCGGTTCCAGACCGTCCTGGCGTCCGTGCGGACCAGCCGGAAGGGGCTGCCCGGCGTGACCTGGTCGGCGGGGAGCGGCTCCTCGGGCAGCTCGCGCAGCCAGTAGCCGAGCGGCCCGCAGTCCCACACGGCGAACCCGCGGCCCTCGACGCCGTCACCCCCGTCGTGGTGGCCCCGCCAGGCGGCGGTCATCCGCCAGCTCGACCGGAGCTCGGAGATCATCTCGGTGAGAAGTCGGAGGGACGGCTCGTCCAGCGTCCCGCCGGCCGCCAGGGAACGGCGGATCAGCTCTCGTTCCTCGTCGGCCGTCGTGGCGCGGGCGGCGGCCTCCAGCCCGGCGAGACCGGCCTCGACGGTGCCCACCGTCGTGTCGAGAACGGTGGCGGATGTGTCCCGCGCGGACCGGGACTGCTGGAGGTGCACCATGTCGGCCAGCTTCCAGACCAGCGTTTTGGGCTCCACGAGGGAGTACTCGGACTCGGTCTCACCGGGCCACGCCTCATGGGCGACCACGTACTCCTGGCCGATGAGCATGCCGTGCTGCAGTGGCCCCTGCCGGCTGCCAGTCTCCAGGGTGATGACCACTCCCGCGTTCAGCACGGTCTCGAGCAGCGGCAGCAGCGGTTGGGCCAGGCGACCTGCATCGTTGATCAGACCGGACTCCGCGAGTTCCTTCTGCGCGGGTATGAGGTCAGCGGATACGGCATTGCCCGCCGCCAGTTCCGAGAGGACGATGAGGTGCTCGTCGGCCAACCGGAAGCGGGACCGGGAAACGTCGAACGAAGGCATAGGGCTCATTTCGCATTCAGTCGCCCACCGCTGTGCGGTGGGAGCGGGCATCCGGGCACGTCAGGAGTAGGTCTCGGCCCAAAAGCCGAACAGCCGGGAGAAGGTGGCCCGGACGGCGCCCCTCTTGGTGAGGACCGCCCGGTCGACCCCGGCGAAGAGGACCGCGAGCGAGACGTCGGCCGGCAGTACGCGACCGCTCGCCTCCACGGTGATCCTCTTGTTCTTCCCGGTGCCGGCCTGGCGCACCTTGATGGTGCTGCCGGGATCTTCCGCGCCGGCTTCCCGGGTCAGCGTGTAGGACCGGCGGTCGATCGCCGTCAGGCGGTAGCCGTCGCCCAGGTAGGTCATGCGCAGGGAGCGGCCCCGGCGGGTCGAGGCCCACCGGTTGCGCCTCATCTGCACACGGCCGTCGCCCACCCGGAGCTCCGCCCGGTTCAAGGTCGGCATGTCCATGAGCTCCACGTGCAGGCCGCGCACCTCGTACAGGGCCGCTGGGATGCTCCCGCCGTGGACTTCCGTGGCGATGTGGCTGTCGATGTGCGGGAGCGCCGGCCAGATGACGCGGATGTCGCCGAAGTCCGGGGACGTGCCCAGCCATCCGAACTGCCGGCGCCTGACGCCCGGGGTCCTCTCAGCCTTCCACGCCGCGAGGGTGAACGGGGTGATGGTGGTCTGCATGTTTCCTCGTCGTCAGTCGAACGGGTTGAGGGCGCTGCCGAGTTTCTTGGCGCCGCTGGCGATGCCGTCCCCGATGTCCGAGGCCTTGTCGCCGACCCAGTCCCCCGCCTTCTCGAAACCCTTGCCGATCGCCTCGTGGTTGTCCCAGATCAGGCAGCCGGCGTAGGCCACGCCCGTGCCGATGGCCAAACCGACCGTGACGGGGCTGGGCGCCACCGTGAGCGCGGTCATCGACGCATTGAACGCCGTGCCGCTGAGGTCCGTGGCGAACTTGGCGGGATCGGCCTTGATCATGTCGGAGTTGTACGTCGTCAGATTGGCTATGCCGTAGGCCGTCGCCGCGACGTTGCCCACGAGCGTCGTGCCGCGGAGCCATCCCGCGGCCTTGGCGGCGTTGGCCAGCCCGCCGTTCTGCGCCACCCGGATCAGGTTGGACTCCGCGGCCGTCGGGACGACGAGCGTGTTGTTCTTCATGTACGAGCCGAGGCGCGCGGCCTCGTCCGACCCGGTGAGGGCGGTCACCAGGTTGGGAGGCAGGCGGCTCCAGAAGCTGCCCGGAGCCGCTGAGGCCACCCGCATGTTGACCCGGCTGCCGATGAAGGTGCCCGCCGCGGTGATCGGCTTGTCGGCCTTGAGGTACTTGTACAACTTCCGGCCGGAGGAGAAGCTCACGCCGACGGCCCTCGCGAAGGCACCAGCGGTGATCGTGCCCTTCTGGACGGCGGCGAAGAGGTCGGCGAGCTGCTTGCTGCCGGTGATCTTCTCGACGCCGTCGCGCTGGAGTCGCAGCAGCCAGTCCTCGAGCGTCTCGTTGTCCCGGATCTTGAGGGCGTTGAGCTCCATCCGGTCTTGCTTCTGCTTGTCGTCGGCGGCGGCGACCTTGCCGGCGTCGCCGTTGAAGCCGGTGCCGAGCGTCTCGTCGTTCTTCGCGCCGTACCCGTCCTTGACGGCGGACTCCAGGTCCTTCTTCAGGTCCGTGTCGGCGTCGTTGACCGCCTTCACGCATGACGCGATGTACTCCCGCCAGGACTGCTCGCTCGCGCGGACCGTCGAGGCGTGGTCGGGGTCGTGGCGGGCGGCCTCGCGTTCGGCCGGGGTGAGCTTGTCCCAGTCGTAGGCGACGTTGCCCTGCTCCGACACCTTCATGCCGGCCTTCACGGCGTCGGCGCGCGCGTTCTCCAGCTGCTTCTTCAGCTCGGTGAACTGCTGGTGGGCGTTGCGCAGCAGCGTGGCGGTGGCCTTCGCCTGGGTCTGGGCCGCCTGGTACTCGTAACGGGTCGCGGCGAAGTTCGTGTGCGCCGCGGTCGCGCTGTCACCGAGCCAGGTCTGGCCCATCGTTATCTTCTGGACGCTGTCCCGGTAGGCGTTCTCCACCTTGTGGATCTCGTCCGCCATCTTCTGCCACTTGTCCGCTGCGGCGTTGAGCGGACCGAAGTCGGCGGACATGACGTCGTGGTACGTCAGCATTCTCTTTCCCTACGGGCGGCGGGGCGGCGGGGCGTGGGGGCGCGGGGCGCGCGGCGGCGGCTCGGTACGTGCCGGGGCCGGGCACGCGCGGAGGGCGCGGCTCAGTACGCGTCGAGGCTCGACGGCACGCTCTGGATGCGCTGGCGGCGTTCGACGTCGACCCCGCCGAGGGTGGCGACGGTGGCGCGCAGGGCGCCCTTCTCGCGGTTCAGCCGGTCGACGAGCGTCTTGACCTGCTTGTCCCAGGTCTCCTGGACCGTCTTGAGCCCCGTCGAGGTCTGCCAGTCCTTCAGGCTGCCGATGGCCGTCGAGGTGGCCTCGTCGGCGAAGTCGGTGGCCTTCTTGGTGTCCGGGACGAGACGCGTCTCGATGGTGTTGGCGGCGGCCTTCTTCTCCGCGGGGGAGGAGACCAGCTTCCCGCCGCCCGTCCCGCCCGAGCCGCCCTGGTCGGCCGGCAGCTGGTTCAGCCGCATCGCCGTGTCCTGCCGCTCCGCCGCCTCGGCCCGCAGCTGGGCCCATTCCTCGTCGAACCCCATGGTGCGCCGACCCCCGATGCTCGATCACGATTTTGCGTCGCATTCTATGTCCGGCACCGTAAGGCACCAGAAAGGATCACGCAGGGGGAGCGGCTGCGGTTCCCGGTATCAACTCGGCCGTGTGCTGCGGGAATTGCGTACTTGTGAGAATCCGGTAGAGAAGGTGGAGGGGCTGGTGGGGTCGGTGGGGCCGCGCCGGTCGGGCCCCGGGGGTGTCCGGAAAGGGCCGGTCGGTACACGCGGGCCGGTCGGTACACGCGGGCCGGTCGGTACACGCGGGCCGGTCGGTACACGCGGGCCGGTCGGTACACGCCGGCCGCGGCCGGCACACGCTAGTCGCGGTCGGCGAACGGCCGGGGCAGGTCCCGCAGGGCGTGCAGCGCGTTCACGCCGACGATGCCCAGCCAGGCGACCACCAGCCCCTTGAGGCCCGCGTGGGCCGCGCCGATCGCGGAGAGCGGTACGGCGAGGACGAGGGAGACCGTCGCGAAGCCGAACCGCTCGCCGTAGCCGCCGCCGTCCTCCCGCGGGCCGCCCGGGTCGTCGCGGGCCGCGTCCAACCGGCGCTCGGCCAGCCGGCGCCGCACGCGGCGGTCGATCGAGGCGTCGAGCCGCTCGTCGACCTTCTCCAGGAAGGACTCGACGAGCGCCGTCTCGTACGCGTCACCCAGCTCGCGGCGGGCGTGCAGGGTGGCGTCCAGGTCGCGCCTGAGGTCCGTGTCGTGGGCGTCCATGCCCCCACGCTAGGTCCGCGGGGGCGGTCTGTCGGTGGGGTTAGCCCCCGGTTTCGTACGGGCCGCCCTCTTGCATATGGTCTATTCAGTCACAGGGGTGACTGAATGGATTCGAGGTGGAGGAGGGGGTCCGGATGAGCGACACCCCGGGCGCACGGCTCCAGACGCTCTTCGACGGCCACCGGCTGACGCCGACGCAGCGGCGCATCGCGCACTGGATGGTGCGGCGCGCCGCCGACGTGCCGTTCCTGTCCAGCGTGGAGCTCGCCGAACTGGCCGGGGTGAGCCAGCCGTCGGTGACCCGCTTCGCGGTCGCCCTCGGCTTCGACGGCTACCCGGCGCTCCGCCGCCACCTGCGCGAGGTCGCGCCCGCCGAGCCCGGCCGCCCGGCCGGGGACGGCGCCGCCGAGGGCCCGCCCGCCAACGAGTACCAGCAGGCCGTGCACGCCGAGATCGAGAACCTGCGCCACCTCGCGGAACTCCTCGCCGACCCCGCGCCCGTCGAGCGGGCCGGCGCGCTCCTCGCCGCCTCGCGCCCGCTGCCGGTGCTGGGCCTGCGCGCCGCCGCCGCCCAGGCGCGCGGCTTCGCCTACTTCGCCGCCAAGGTCCACCCCGACGTGCGCCTCCTCGACGAGGGCGGCTCGATGCTCACCGACCGCGTCGACGCCGCGGTGCGCGCCGGTGCCACGGCCCTGCTCTGCTTCGCCCTGCCCCGCCACCCGCGGGAGGTCGTCGAGGCGCTGGAGTACGCCCGGGGCGCCGGACTGGCGGTGGTGACGGTCGCCGACTCGGCGTTCGCGCCGGTCGCCGGGCACAGTGACGTCCTGCTGCCGGCCGCCGTCGGCACGGCGCTCGCCTTCGACACGGCGTGCGCGCCGATGCTGCTGGGCCGGGCCCTGCTGGAGGCGATGTGCGACGGCCTGCCCGACGCCCAGGCCCGCCTGGAGGAGTTCGACGCCGGCGCGGCCGCGCGGGGCCTGTTCGTCGAGTAGGCGCCGGTCCGGCGCCTCTCACGGAAATCTCACCGACCGGCTGTACCCTGCCGCGCGCACCGCAACGCAGCCGAGCAGAGGAGGACGGACGTGGCGCGCGGAGGACAGGCGCTGGCGAGGGTGGCCGTGGCGGTACGGGCCGGGGCGGCGCCCCTGTGGTGGTCGGGGATCCTCGGGGCCGGCGTCGGAGCGCTGGTGCCCGGGCTGACCGGGCGGCGCATCGGCCTGCTGGCCGGGGCCGCGCTGTTCCTGGTCGCAGCGGCGGTGGCCGCCCTCACCCGGCGGGGCCGGTACGTCCGGCTCGCCGACGCCGCCGGGCGGGCCGCCCGCGCCGACGTCCTGCAGGACCGGGCCGTGACCGTGCGCGTCTGGCGGCGGGCCCGGCGGTGGTGGCTGCTGCTGGCCTTCGCGGTGGCCGTGGGCTCGTCGTTCCTGGTGCCGGGGGCGGTCGGACTGCTGGTCGCCGGCCTGGGCGCCGGGTTGTGGCTGAAGGCGTCGTGGCTCGGGCGCCGAGAGGGCGCCGGGGACCTGCTGCTGTGGGTGCCGGTCGACCGGCTGGGCGCGGGCGGTCCGGCCGGGCCGCGCGTCACCGCGTACCGGACGACGGGAATCGCCGCCGGCGACGCCGCGCCCGGCGGGGCGCGGCGCCGCTGAACCCGGCGGGCGGGCGGCGGACGCGGCGGGCGCTGGCGGGGGCCGCGACGCGCCGGGACCGCGCGCCGGGGCGGGGCGGGGCGCGGCAGGGAGGGGCGGGGCTCAGACCTCCAGTTCGTTCTCGATCCGCTTGAGCTGGAGGCGGGCCATCGCCAGGTTCGCGCGGCCCTTGTCCAGCGCCAGGTAGAGGAACAGGCCGTTGGTGCCGCGTCCCTTGAGCAGCCGGATCAGGTGGTACTGGGTGCCCAGCGTGATCAGGATGTCCTCGATCTCGTCGTTGAGGCCGAGCATCTCCATGGTGCGCACCTTGGCGCGGACCACGTCGGTGTTGCCCGCCGCGGCGACGGTCAGGTCCAGGTCCTTGCCGCCGCCGACCGTGCCGAGGGCCATGCCGCTCGTGTAGTCGACGAGCGCGGCGCCGATGGCGCCGTCGATGAGGGTCGTGGCTTCCTTGAGGGCGGTCTCCGCGTTCATGTACGCGCACTTCCTTTCCTACGGGGATGGATCGAGGGGATCAGCGGGTCGGCGGGTTCAGCGGGTTCAGGGGCAGGGGTTCGGCCGGCAGGGGGCAGGGGCGGTCAGGGGGCGGTCTCGGGCCGCTCCAGGGCGCCGTCGACCAGCTCCGCTATCCGGGCGCCGGAGCGGCGCCCCTCCAGGTGGAGCCGGCCGACGTTGACGCGGGGCTCGGCGAGGAGGGTCAGGACGGCGGTGCCGCCCGCCGCGTACGTCGCCACGTAGCCGTGCTCGCCGCGGACGAGCAGCTCGCGGAACCCGCCCCGACCCGTGGCGTCGCTCAGCCGCACGGCGACGCCGAGGGCGGCGGCCGTCAGGGCGGCGACGCCCTCCGGTTCGACGTCGCCGGTGTCCTGCGCGAGGACCAGCCCGTCGACGCTGGCGGCGAGCGCCCCCGTCAGCTGGGGGACGCGGGCGCGCAGCCGGCGCAGCTCGCCGAGTACGTACGGTTCGGCCGTCATCAGTTGTCTCCTCTCGGCGCGCTGCCGCAGGGCGCGCCTCATGACGCCCCCCTCATGAGGGCAGGGGGGTGGAGCGGGTGGTCACAGGCGTGCCTCCAGAGCGTCACGGACTCGGCGGAGCAGGGCGATGTCGGGGGGATCGGTCGCGGTGGTGGGGCTGCTCGGCGGCGCGTGCTCGGGTGCGGGCGGGGCGGCGGGCCGGTGGGCCGGGAAGCCGGGCGGCAGTCGGCCGGGAAGGCCGGCGGGGAGCCCGGTGGGCGGCCCGGCGGGCAGGTCGGGCAGTCCGGCGGGGAGGCCGGTGGGCCGGTGGGCCGGGGATCCGGTGGGCTGGGGAGCGGTGGGGTCGCCGGCGGGTGCGGAGGGCGGCGCGGGGTCGGGCGTCTCGACCAGCCCGGCGGCGGCCAGCCGCCGGATCTCCAGCAGCGTGTGGAAGGCGGGCCGCCCCAGCACCCACGCGAGCTGCGCCGGGGTGCGCACCCCGTCCGCGCGGGCGAGGAGCGCGCGGCCGCGGGCGGTGACCGTCTGGCCGGGCGCGGCGGGGCGCGGGACGACCGGGGCGGCGTCGAGGGCGGGGTACGGCCAGACGCTGTCGAGCAGTTCGCGGCGGCGCAGCGTCTCGCGTTCGATCGCGGCGGCGGGCACCGGGCGGCCGGGGCCTGCGTACCGGGGGTGGTGGCCGTAGCGGAAGCGGGCCGGGCCGCGGCCGGGCGCGAGGGCGAAGAACGCGGCGTCGAAGAGGGCGCCCAGCCGGCATATCTCCCGCTCGCCGTCGCCTATCCGCCCGCCGTGCGCGGGGCCCGCGGAGCGCCGGTCGCTGCCGCCGGCGAGCAGGATGTCGAGGCCGGGGGCGACGGGGCTCTCGGCGTGCACGACCTGGCCGTCCAGGAGGTAGAGCGTGCCGTGGTCGCGCACCAGGGCGCCCGTGGCCCGGTCCGCCGCGAGGCGCCGCAGCATCGGCGAGACGACGCCGGCCATCACAGCACCAGCCGTTCGGCGAGGTCGCGCAGGCGTAATCGGGCGAGCGCGAGGTTGCCCGTGGTGCGGTCGAGCCACAGGTGGAGGAAGAGGCTGCTGTCGAAGTTGGTGGTGACGAACCGGAGCACGTGGTAGCCGGTGCGGGTGGTGACGATGAGGTCCTCGACGGGCGCGCCCCCGTCGTCGTCGCCCTCCGGGCCGGCACCGGTGGCGGCATCGGCGGGGGAGGCGGCGGGCGTGGACGGGGTGAAGGACTCGTACTCGGCGGCGGCGCGGGCCAGTTCGGCCGCCTCGGCCGCGGAGGTCTCGTGGTCGCCGACGGGGGACTCGCCGATCGTGCCGAGGGCCAGCCCGCTGGTCCAGTCGACGAGAGCCGCCCCGCGCGCCCCCGGCAGGGCCATCGCCTCGACCAGGCACTCGTCGATTCCGGGCACGCGGCTCCCCTCCCATGGCGCAGACGCGAACGGCTCAGTGATGGAGACGTTACGCAACGCTCTGCCCACGGGTGGGACTTCTGGCATTTTCCCTTGGAACGTGCCCCCGGCGCGGTAGGCTCCGCCACCCCGGGCCCCACCCGCGCCCCGCGCGCCGCGCCCGCCCCGCCAGGCCCCGCAACCCGCCCCGCGCGACGCGTCGGCCGGGCCGCCCCGGGCCGCGCCCGCCCCGCGCGACGCGCCCGCCGGGCACGCGCGCGCCGCGCCCGCCCCGCCGCCGGTGCCCGTGCCGCTACCGGCGTACCAGAGCGTCCCGGTGTTCGCCGCCCGATTCGGCGACGATCTCCGCGGGCCGCTGCGGCGACCGCACGGTGGCGAACCGCACCGTCCCGTCCGGCTCCAGCTCGTAGCCGTAGACGCCCGGCCGCGGCAGGGAGTTGTAGGCATAGTGGTGGGCGAAGTAGTACGCGCCGGTGTCGAGCGCCGCGACGACGTCGCCCGGCTCCAGCCGCGGCAGCGGTCGTGCCACGGCGAGGAGGTCGCCCGCGAAGCAGGCCGGCCCGGCCACGTCCTGCGCGAGGGGCGGCCCGGACTTGGGCCGCCCGGCGGCGTCGTACGCGACGATGCGCAGCGGCCAGGAGGCGGGGTCGTAGACCGTGCGCGTGGCGACCTGGACGCCGGCGTGGGCGACGGCGACGGGGCGCCCGCCGGAGGTCTTGGTGTACTCGACGCGGGCGAGCACCGTGCCGTGCTTGGCCAGCAGCGCCCGGCCGAACTCCGTGACCAGTCCGTACCGCCCGTCGAACAGCCCGGGCACCTCGTCGGCGAGGAGCCGCGCGTACCGCGCGTAGGTCGGGGTCTCCTCCTCGGACGCGAAGTTGACCGGCAGGCCGCCGCCGATGTCGACGGTGTCGACCTGGTGCCGCCCGGCCGCGGCGTTGATCTCCTCGGCCAGCTCGTACACGGCCCGCACCCCGGTGGCCATGAGCGCGAGCGGCACGCCCTGCGAGCCGGAGTGGGTGTGCAGCCGGGTCAGCCAGGGGCGCTCCAGGAAGGCGCGCACGATCCACTCCCGGGCGCCGTCGTCCCGCAGCGGCACGCCGAACTTGGACGTGTCGGTCGCGGTGGACAGGGCGCCGATGGAGCCGCCGCCCACCTGGGCGTTGACGCGCAGCCCGACGGGCGGGGGCGTGCCGCCGGCGCCGGTGAGGGCGGCGACGAGGGGGTCGAGCCGGGCGAGCTCCTGGGGGTTGTCGGCGTTGACGGCTGTCCCCAGGGTGAGGGCCTCGCGCAGCTCGGTGGGGGTCTTGGCGGGGGAGTCCAGGACGGTGAGCTGCGGCGGTACGCCCGCAGCGCGGGCCAGGGCCAGTTCGCCGGGGCTCGCGACCTCGGCGCCGAGCCCCTCCTCGCGCAGCAGGCGCAGGACGGGGACGAGCGGGGCGGCCTTGACGGCGAAGGCGTGCAGGACGGGGGCGTCGGTGACGGCGGCGAAGGCGGCGCGGAGGGCGGCGGCGGAGGCGCGGACGCCGGCGGTGTCGAGGAGGGCGGCGACGGGTGCGGAGTCGGAGAGCAGCGCGTGGGCGACGGCTGCGCGGACGGCCTGATCACGACGGTCGGAAGCCATGGCACCCAGCCAAACACCCGTTCTGCCGCCGCGCAGCTGTTGACTACAACTATTCAGTCCTTCAGGATGTGAATAACCCGCTCAACACGGTGAGCGTCGTCCCAGTGGCCCCAGGCCGAGCAACCGAGGAGGCATCCCCATGTCAGGACCCCGCCCCGTACGGGCCCCGCGCGGTACGGAACTGAGCGCCCTGGGATGGCAGCAGGAGGCCGCCCTGCGGATGCTGCAGAACAACCTCGACCCCGAGGTCGCCGAGCACCCCGACAAGCTCGTCGTCTACGGCGGCACCGGCAAGGCCGCCCGCGACTGGCGCTCCTTCGACGCGATGGTCCGCACGCTGCGCACGCTCAAGCAGGACGAGACGATGCTCGTGCAGTCCGGCCGCCCCGTCGGCGTCATGCAGACCCACGAGTGGGCCCCCCGGGTCCTCATCGCCAACTCGAACCTGGTCGGCGACTGGGCCAACTGGGAGGAGTTCCGCCGCCTGGAGCAGCTCGGCCTCACCATGTACGGCCAGATGACGGCCGGCTCCTGGATCTACATCGGCACGCAGGGCATCCTCCAGGGCACGTACGAGACGTTCGCCGCCGTCGCCGCGAAGAAGTTCGGCGGCACCCTCGCCGGGACGATCACCCTCACCGCCGGCCTCGGCGGCATGGGCGGCGCCCAGCCGCTCGCCGTCACCATGAACGACGGCGTCGCGATCTGCGTCGACTGCGACCCGCGCGCCATCGAGCGCCGCATCGAGCACCGGTACCTCGACGTGCGGGCCGACTCCCTGGAGCACGCCCTCCAGCTGGCCACCGAGGCCCGCGACGCCCGCCGCCCCCTGTCCATCGGCCTCCTCGGCAACGCCGCCGAACTGCTGCCGCGGATGCTCGCCGAGGGCGCGCCCGTCGACATCGTCACCGACCAGACCTCCGCCCACGATCCGCTCTCCTACCTGCCGGTCGGCGTCGACTTCGACGACATGGCGTCCCTCGCGGCCAAGGACCCGGCCGGCTTCACCACCCGCGCCCGCGAGTCGATGGCCCGCCACGTCGAGGCCATGGTCGGCTTCATGGACGCCGGCGCCGAGGTCTTCGACTACGGCAACTCCATCCGCGGCGAGGCGCAGCTCGCCGGGTACGAGCGGGCGTTCGCCTTCCCCGGCTTCGTCCCCGCCTACATCCGCCCCCTCTTCTGCGAGGGCAAGGGCCCCTTCCGCTGGGCCGCCCTCTCGGGCGACGCCGCCGACATCCACAAGACCGACAAGGCGATCCTCGACCTCTTCCCGGAGAACGAGTCGCTGGCCCGCTGGATCAAGCTGGCCGGCGAGCGCGTCCACTTCCAGGGCCTGCCCGCCCGCATCTGCTGGCTCGGCTACGGCGAGCGCGACAGGGCCGGCGAGCGCTTCAACGACATGGTCGCCTCCGGCGAGCTCGCGGCGCCGCTCGCGATCGGCCGCGACCACCTCGACTGCGGCTCCGTCGCCTCCCCGTACCGCGAGACCGAGTCCATGCTCGACGGCTCCGACGCCATCGCCGACTGGCCGCTGCTGAACGCCATGGTCAACGTCGCCTCCGGCGCCTCCTGGGTCTCCCTGCACCACGGCGGCGGCGTCGGCATGGGCCGCTCGATCCACGCCGGCCAGGTCACGGTCGCCGACGGCACCCCGCTGGCGGGCGAGAAGATCCGTCGCGTCCTCACCAACGACCCGGGCATGGGCGTGATCCGCCACGTCGACGCCGGCTACGACAGCGCCGTCGCCGTCGCCGACGCGAAGGGCGTCCGCGTCCCGATGCGTGAGGACGGCTCCGCGTGAGCGACACCTTCCACGCCATGTGGCGGTCGCTGCGGCCCCTCGGCCGCAGCGACGCCACGGGCGGCTACCGCCGCTTCGCCTGGACCGGGGCCGACGCCGACTGCCGGCTGTGGTTCCGCATGCAGGCCGAGGCCCGCCGCCTGGACTACGAGGTCGACCGCAACGGCAACCAGTGGGCCTGGCTCGGCGACCCGACGGCCGGCGACGCCGTCGTCACCGGCTCGCACCTGGACTCCGTGCCCGACGGCGGCGCCTTCGACGGCCCCCTCGGCGTCGTCTCCGCCTTCGCCGCACTCGACGAACTCCGCTCCCGCCAGGTCCGCTTCCGCCGCCCCTTCGCGATCGTCAACTTCGGTGACGAGGAGGGCGCCCGCTTCGGCCTCGCCTGCGTCGGCTCCCGGCTCGCGGCCGGGCAGCTGACGAAGGAGGCCGCGCACGAGCTGCGCGACGCCGACGGCGTCACGCTGCCCCGGGCCATGGAGGCCGCCGGGTACGACCCGGACGCCATCGGCCCCGACCCGGAGCGGCTCGCCCGCATCGGCGCCTTCGTCGAACTCCACGTCGAGCAGGGCCGGGCCCTGGACTTGTCGGGCGACCCCGTCGGCATCGCCTCCGCGATCTGGCCGCACGGCCGCTGGCGGTACGACTTCCGGGGCGAGGCCAACCACGCGGGCACCACCCGGCTCGCCGACCGGCGCGACCCGATGCTGTCGTACGCGCAGACCGTCCTCGCCGCCCGCCGGGAGGCGGAACTCGCCGGCGCGGTCGCGACCTTCGGCAAGGTCTCCGTCGAGCCGAACGGCGTGAACGCCATCCCCTCCGTCGTCCGCGGCTGGCTCGACTCCCGCGCCGCCGACCAGACGACCCTGGACCGGGTCGTCGCCGGGGTCGAGGCGGCCGCCCGGGAGGCGGCCGACCGCCAGGGCGTCGACCTCGCCGTGGTCCGCGAGTCCTTCACCCCCGTCGTCGAGTTCGCCCACGCACTCCGCGACGAGCTGGGCAAGCTCCTCGGCGGCCGCGTCCCCGTCCTCGGCACGGGCGCCGGACACGACGCGGGCATCCTGTCCGCCGCCGTCCCGACGGCGATGCTCTTCGTGCGCAACCCCACGGGCGTCTCCCACTCCCCGGCCGAGCACGCCACCGAGGACGACTGCGTCGCCGGCGTCCTCGCCCTCGCCGACGTACTGGAGGGACTCGCGTGCGCCTGACCTACTGGTGCGAACACGCCTGGCTCGGCACCCACGTGGAGCCGGGCGTCGCCCTCGACGTGGCGGACGGCCGCCTCGCCGCCGTGCGCACCGGCACCGCGACCCCGCCACCGGGCGCCGTGACCCTGCGCGGCCTGACCCTCCCGGGCCTGGCCAACGCCCACAGCCACGCCTTCCACCGGGCCCTGCGCGGCACCGTCCAGGTCGGTTCCGGCACCTTCTGGACCTGGCGCGAGACCATGTACCAGGTCGCCTCCCGGCTGACGCCCGACAGCTACCACGCCCTCGCCCGCGCCGTGTACGCGGAGATGGCGCTGGCCGGCATCACGGCCGTCGGGGAGTTCCACTACCTGCACCACGCCCCCGGCGGCGTCCCGTACGCCGACCCCAACGCCATGGGCGAGGCGCTCATCGCGGCGGCCGGCGAGGCGGGCATCCGCATCACGCTCCTCGACACGGCCTACCTGTCCTCCGGCTTCGGCGCCGCCCCCGACCGGCACCAGCTGCGGTTCTCCGACGGCACCGCCGAAGCGTGGGCCGAGCGCGCGGCCGGCCTCAAGGAGCGGGACGGGGTACGAATCGGCGCGGCCGTCCATTCCGTACGCGCCGTCCCCGCGGACCAGCTGTCCACCGTCGCCCGGTGGGCGGCCGACCGCGACGCCCCGCTGCACGTCCACCTCTCCGAGCAGACCGCGGAGAACGACGCCTGCCTCGCCGCCCACGGCCGCACCCCGACCCGGCTCCTCGCCGACCACGGCGTGCTCGGCCCGCGCACCACGGGCGTCCACAACACCCACCTCACCGACGAGGACGTCGCCCTGCTCGGTGGCTCCGGCACCGGGACGTGCATGTGCCCGACGACCGAGCGGGACCTCGCCGACGGCATCGGCCCGGCCGTCGCCCTCCAGCGGGCCGGCTCGCCCCTGTCGCTGGGCAGCGACAGCCACGCCGTCATCGACCTGCTGGAGGAGGCGCGGGCGATGGAGCTCGACGAACGCCTCCGCTCCCGCACCCGCGGCCACTGGACCGCCGCCGCGCTGCTGCGCGCCGCCACCGCCGACGGGCACGCCGCCCTCGGCCGGCCCGACGCGGGCCGGCTGGAGGCCGGGGCGCTCGCCGACTTCACGACGATCGCCCTCGACACCGTCAGGACAGCGGGACCCCAACCGCGTCTGGCAGCCGAGACGGCGGTATTCGCCGCGTCGGCAGCGGACGTGCGCCACACGGTCGTCGCCGGCCGCCACGTCGTACGGGACGGGGTCCACGCCCTCGTACCGGACGTCGCCCGGGCCCTGCGGGACTCGATCGCGGCGCTGCACGCCTGACCCGGCCGAAGGAGGAACCCCCCACCATGAACAGCGGCAACGAACCCACGAACAACGCCCCGGCGCGCACCGGCCCCCACACGGCGAACAGCGCCGTCGCGGCGGCGGCCACCGCCACCACCGTGATCACCGACATCGCCGCCCTGGTCACCAACGACCCCTCCCTCGGTGACGGATCCCCCCTCGGACTGATCCGGGACGCGGCGGTCGCCATCGAGGGCGACCGCGTCGTCTGGATCGGTGCGTCCAGCAAAGCACCCGCCACCGACAACCGCGTCGACGCGGCCGGCCGGGCCGTGATCCCCGGCTTCGTCGACTCCCACTCCCACCTCGTGTTCGCCGGCGACCGCACCGCCGAGTTCCACGCCCGCATGTCCGGGCGGCGGTACGAGGCGGGCGGTATCCGCACGACCGTGGCGGCCACCCGCGCCGCCCCGGACGCGGAGCTGGAGGCCACCCTCACCCGCCACCTGGACGAGGCGCTCCGCCAGGGCACGACCACCTTCGAGACGAAGTCCGGCTACGGCCTGACGGTCGAGGACGAGGAGCGGGCGCTGCGCCTCGCGGCCCGCCACACCGACGAGGTCACCTACCTCGGCGCGCACGTCGTCCCTCCGGACTTCGCCGACGACCCCGCCGGCTACGTCGACCTCGTCACCGGCCCGATGCTCGACGCGTGCGCCCCGCACGCCCGCTGGATCGACGTCTTCTGCGAGAAGGGCGCCTTCGACGGCGACCAGGCCCGCGCGATCCTGACCGCCGGCAAGGCCCGCGGCCTGCACCCGCGGATCCACGCCAACCAGCTGTCGTACGGGCCCGGCGTGCAGCTCGCCGTCGAGCTGGACGCGGCCAGCGCCGACCACTGCACCCACCTGACGCAGCAGGACGTCGACGCGCTCGCGAGCGGCGACACCGTCGCCACCCTGCTGCCCGGCGCCGAGTTCTCCACCCGCGCCGAGTGGCCGGACGCCCGCCGCCTGCTGGACGCGGGCGTGACCGTCGCCCTGTCCACGGACTGCAACCCCGGCTCCTCGTACACGTCGTCGATGCCGTTCTGCATCGCCCTGGCGGTACGGGACATGGGCATGACGCCCGACGAGGCCGTGTGGGCCGCCACGGCGGGCGGCGCGGCGGCCCTGCGCCGCACCGACGTCGGCCGCCTCACCGTCGGGGCCCGCGCGGACCTGGCGCTCCTGGACGCCCCGTCCCCCGTGCACCTGGCGTACCGGCCCGGCGTCCCGCTGGTGGCGGCGGTCTGGCGGGCGGGCAGGCGCGTGACGGGCCGTCCGGATCCGATGCCGTGGGACCGATGAGTTCCGCGGCCGGCGCGGGTCTCCCCTCCTGACGGCGACCGCCGCGGCGAGCAGCAGGAAGCAGCAGGAAGAAGGACGAGACGATGACGCAGCCGGTGAAGGGCCCCGCGAGCTACTTCCCCTCCATCGAGAAGAAGTACGGCCGTCCGGTGGCGGAGTGGCAGGAGCTCATCCGCACCTCTCCGCTCACCCGCCACATGGAGCTCGTCGCCTGGCTCAAGGCGGAGCACGGCCTGGGACACGGCCACGCCAACGCCCTGGTGGCCCACACCCTGGCCGAACGCGCCTAGGGCCTGTCCTTCGGATCAGGCCGGATCGGGGAGCGGCGTCTGGTGCGCGCGATCGCACGGCGGAGGAGGGAGTCACGGCGGAGCCATGGCGACCGACGACGACGCGGCGAGCGTGCGTGCCGGACGCCGCGAGCCCGGCAAGACCCGGAAGACAGGCCCCAGGGGGTGCCCTGCCGCTCAGGTCGGCGAGGCACCCCCCGGCGGCGGCAGCCCCTCAAGCCGGGGCGGCCCCGGCGTGAGCGGGCGCGGCCGGCGGCCGGGTCTCCGGCGGCAGGAGGGCCGTGCGGGCCAGGTGGAGCCGCACGGCGCACGGGACGTTTCCGTCCGGTCCCGTGATCCGCTCCGCCTCCGCGAGGAACGCCGTCCGCAGGGCTTCGACCTCAGGCGGCCGCAGCGGCCCCAGGTCGTAGTAGCCCGACACGGACGCCCACACGTCCGCCACGGGCCCGTCGAGCCGCAGCGGGACGCTCTCCCACACCAGCGGCCCGAAGCCGGCGGCCCGCAGCAGCGCGCCCAGCGCCCCGGCGTCGCGCGTCCTCGGGTCGCCGATCCGCGGGAGGCGCCGCTCGGGCGGGAGCGCGTCGACGACCGGCCGCAGCAGGCGCAGGAACGTCCCGTACGCGTCGTCGTCGGCGACGGCCCCGCCGCCGACCACGCACGCCAGCGTCCCGCCGGGCGCGAGGACCCGCGCCACCTCGGCGAGGACCTGCTCGACCTCGCCCATCAGCATCAGCGCCAGGTGCGACAGGCACGCGTCGAACGTCCCGGACGCGAAGGGCAGCCGCTGCGCGCGCCCCCGCACCAGCGCGGCGCCCGCGGGCACCCCGGCCCGGCGCCGCGCCAGGGCGAGCGCCTCGGGCGAGAGGTCCACGCCGGCGAGGGTCGGCACCCCCGCGCGGGCCAGCAGCTCCAGCAGTACGCCGTCCCCGCAGCCCAGGTCCAGGACGGAGCGCGCCCCGGTGGCCCGCTCGCAGAGCAGCTCGTAACTGGACCGGCCGTCGGGGGTGCGTCCGCGCCCCATCGTCTCCGCCGTGACGGCGGGCCACCGGGCGTGGAAGGCCCGCAGGAAGTCCTCGGGGTGAGTGGTCGTCATGCCCCCACCCAACCAGCGCCCGGTGCGCCGCGCCCGGCTATCGCGCGGGACGCGCGGAGCCCGCCCCACCCACCCGCCCGCCACCCGCCCGCCACCCGCCGCCACCCGCTCGTCGCCCGTCCGCCGGTCGTCCGTCCGCACGCCGGTCGTCCGCCCGCCCCGAGCCGCCCGCACGCCGCCCGGGGCCGCCCCCTGGGGAGCCCATCCGCCACGCCGCCCGCTGTCCCCGGCACGCCCGCTCCCTCGGGGAGCCCACCGGGCCCGCCACGGGGAGCCCGCCGCCGCCCACACGCCAGCCCCGGATCCCGCCCGCCCGCTGCCCGCCGCCGTCAGCACACCGTGCGCACGCGCCGTCCGCACGTCGGTCGTCCGTCCGCCCGCCGTCCGCCCCGGATCCCGCCCACCTGCCGTCCACTCGCGCGCTGCCCGCCGCCCGCCGTCCGCCCGCGCGCCGCTCAGTGCCGTCCCCCCGGGCGCCCGCCCGGCGCCCGCCACTGGGAGCAGAGCCGTCCAGCACCGCACGCCCACCCGCCCCGAAGCCGTCCGCCCGCCCGCTCGCGCGCTGCCTGCCGCCCGTTCGCCCGCTGCCCGCCGCCGTCCGCCCGCCGCCTGCCACTCGAAGCCCGCGCGCCGTCCCGCGCCGCCCCCCCCGCACCGGCCGGGTCGCCCGGCGCGCGGTGTCCGCGCGCCGGGCGACCCGGCCGGCCTCATGCCGGCAGGCCGCGAGGGCCCGCCCCTGGTGGGGGCGGGCCCTCGCGGCCTGCCGGTGCGGTGCGCTGCGGGGTCACTCCTCCAGGGTGAGGCCCTTGCGGAGCTTGCCGAGCGTGCGGGAGAGCAGCCGGGACACGTGCATCTGCGAGATGTTGAGCTCCTCGCCGATCTCCGACTGGGTGAGCCCGCCGACGAAGCGCAGGGACAGGATGCGGCGGTCCCGCGCCGGCAGGGAGGCGATGAGCGGCTTGAGGGACTCGATGTACTCGATGCCCTCCAGGCCGTGGTCCTCGTAGCCGATCCGGTCGGCCAGGGCGCCCTCGCCGTCGTCCTCGTCGGGCTGGGCGTCCAGCGAGCTGGCGGTGTAGGCGTTGCTCGCGGCCATGCCCTCGACGACCTCGTCGCTGCTGATGCCGAGCCGGTCGGCCAGCTCGGCCACGGTCGGCGAGCGGTCCAGCTCCTGGGCCAGCTCGTCACCGGCCCTGGCCAGGTCGAGGCGGAGTTCCTGGAGCCGCCGCGGGACGCGGACCGACCAGGACGTGTCGCGGAAGAAGCGCTTGATCTCACCGACGATGGTCGGCATCGCGAAGGTGGGGAACTCCACCTCGCGGCCGACCTCGAAGCGGTCGATCGCCTTGATCAGGCCGACCGTGCCGACCTGGACGATGTCCTCCATCGGCTCGCTGCGGGAGCGGAAGCGGGAGGCGGCGAACTTCACCAGGGCGAGGTTCAGCTCGACCAGGGTGTTGCGGACGTACGCGTACTCGTGGGTGCCCTCTTCGAGGGTCTCGAGCCGCGCGAAGAGCGTCTTGGAGAGCGCTCGCGCGTCCGGGGGCGCCACCTCGTCGAACGGGGGGATCTCGGGGAGGTCCGTGAGCCCGTCGGGGTGCGCCGCGCCCGGGGCGCAGGACGTGGGGGGGAAAAAGATCTCTTGCGGGGATGTTGCCGACGCCGCGTCGTGGGTACGCGTTCCGTCGAGCCGGGGTGACATGGTCTCCTCCATCGTTCTCGGCATAAGGCCGCCGATGCCCATACGTCAGCCTGCGGTGTGCGGCGCCTCCAAAGCCGGCCGTGTCGGTGTTCCCTACTAGCCCTACCGGGTCCGCACGCACCGGTGCAAGTGTCATTTGTTCCGTATATACCCTTTACGGCAACCTTCGACTACCCGACTGCGCAGATTCGTCGTAGGGTTCTACCGACCCGTAGGCATCGGCGAAGAGGGGCGGAATGGGCCGCGAGACGGTCGGCAGCGCGAATCAGGGCCGACTTCAGGTCGAGGTCCGGACGGAAGGTCCCAGCGAGGTCCTCACGCCGGCCGGTGAACTCGACCACCACACGGCGGACCTCCTGCGGGAGCCCCTGGAGGCGGCGATCGCCCGGGGACGCACCCGCCTGGTGGTCGACTGCTCGGAGCTGGAGTTCTGCGACTCGACGGGGCTGAACGTGCTCCTCGGGGCGCGGTTGAGAGCGGAGGAGGCGGGCGGCGCGGTACACCTCGCCGCGATGCGCCCCGCTGTCGCCAGAGTGTTCGAAATCACGGGCGCGGGTGCCGTCTTCCTCGTCCACGAGTCACTGGACGATGCCCTGGAGTGAGGGGTGCCGACGGCCCGCAGGGGCCGGTGAGCGTTCCGATCCGAGGGGTGTCGCCCGCGGACGGCCGGGCAGAAGAACGCAGAAGGCACCCCCGGTGGCCCGTCGAGGGGCCACACTTTTTGTGACGAAGCAAACGAAGCAGACGTCGACGTAATGGCGACCTGGTGAATCGGTGAGGTGACGCGCTGATGGGTGCCACCCAGCAGCAACCGCCGAGCGGTCTCGGCCCCGAGCCGGACGGCTCCGGCGCCCCGTCCACGCGTGAGGGGGCGCCTTCCCGCGCGTCCGACGAGCGGGGGCCGCACCGCGAGACGCGCCGGCTCGCGCTGGACGGCGCCAGCGGGGTCGTCCCGCTCGCCCGCGACTTCACCCGCCAGGCCCTGTACGACTGGGGCTGGCTCCCCGCCGCCACCGCCGACCGGCGCGCGGCGGCCGAGGACGTCCTGCTGGTCGTGTCGGAACTCGTCACCAACGCCTGCCTCCACGCGGACGGACCGGACGAGTTGAGGGTCTCCCTGCACGCCAAGGCGCTGCGGCTGGAGGTCACCGACCGGGGCAGTGGCCAGCCCGCGCCCCGCACCCCGCACCGGGCCGGCCGGCCCGGCGGACACGGCATGTTCATCGTGCAGCGGCTGTGCCTCGACTGGGGTGTCCAGCGGCTGCAGGAGGCGTCCGGCAAGACCGTCTGGGCGGAACTGGCCGCGCCCGCGTAGCCACTCCGCACACTCCCGGCGCACCCCGACACGCCTCGCGCGCCCCCCGCGCACCCGTGCGCGCCCCGCGTACACCGGTCCGGCACCGCACCCGGCAATCGCTTGCCGGGTGCCGCTGACCTGTGTCCGGAAACGGTGCGTATACGAAAGCTTACGAAAGAACGTGTTCTGTAGAACGTGCGTGTGGCGTAGTGTGCCCTCGCGTGAAGGAATTGTGTGAACCGCTCACGCCTTCGGAGCGGGGCGCGCGGTTCTCGGGGCCTGGGGGGGCGTACGAATCTTGGGAGACACGGGAACCTACGGGGTCCGCGCGGCACGGCTGACCGGCGTCCGCGCCGCCGTGCCCGGACACCGCCACACCGCCGCGGCCGGCCGCCGCGCCAAACCGCGCTGGTACCTGCCGGCCGTCCTCGGCGTGGACGCCGGGGTCACCGCCGCGTCCGCCGCGCTGGTGCTGTCCCGGACCGGGCAGCCGCACCCGGGGCTGTCGGCCCTCGTCGCCATGGCGACGTGGGTCGCGGTACGGGCGTTACGGCACCGCTACCGGCAGGACGAACTGGGCGAGTCGCGCGGCGCGCTGCCCGTCCTGCACGACTGGTTGATACTCGTCGCCGCGCTGGCGGTCCTCAGCGTCGCCACGGCGCAGACCCCCGAGCCGTACCCGGCGCTCGCCGCGCTGGCACCCGGCCTGGTCTGCACGCTGGTCTGCCGCCGCTGGATCCACCGCCACCTGACCTCCGCCCGGCGCGTCGCGCAGGCCGTCGACCGCGTCCTCGTGGTCGGCGAGCCCGGCGTGCTGGACGCCGCCGTCCAGCGGCTGGCCTCCCGCACCGACCATCCGTACGCCGTCGTCGGCACGGTCGTCATCGGCACCGGTACGGCCGGTGCCGCCGCGGCGCCCACGGGCACCGGCGACCGCCTCGACCCGGAACTCGACGGCCGCGGCGCCGGCCACCGCGTCGTCGACGCCGCCCGGCGCCACCACGCCGAACTGGTGCTCCTCGCGCCCGGCGCCCGTCTCACCGGCGACCGGCTGCGGGAACTGTGCTGGGCGCTGCACGACGCCGGGCTCGACGTCGCGCTCACGCCCGGCCTGGTCGAGACCTCGGTCAAGCGGCTCGCCGCCACCTCCGTCGCCGGTCTCACCGTACTGCGGGTCGAACCGCCGCTCGGCCGCGGCGCGCAGGCCGCCCTGAAGACCGCCGTCGACCGCTGCGGCGCCGCCCTCGGGCTGCTCCTGCTCGCCCCGGTGCTGCTCCTGCTGGTCGTGTCGATACGGCTCGACTCGCCCGGCCCCGCCCTCTACCGGCAGGTGCGCGTCGGCCGGGACCAGGAGGCGTTCACCATGTGGAAGTTCCGCAGCATGGTCACGGACGCCGACCGGCGCAAGGAGGACCTCGCCGCGCGCAACGAGTGCGACGGGCTGATGTTCAAGATGCGCCGCGACCCCCGGGTGACCCGGGTGGGCCGCTTCCTGCGCCGCACGTCCCTGGACGAGCTGCCCCAGCTCGTCAACGTCCTGAAGGGTGACATGTCCCTGGTCGGACCGCGCCCGCCGCTCCCCGACGAGGTCGCCGCCTACGACGCCACGGCGCTGCGCCGGCTGCGCGTGCGGCCCGGCATGACGGGGCTGTGGCAGGTCAGCGGACGCTCGGACCTCTCCTGGGACGAAACGATTCAGCTGGATCTGCAGTACGTGGACAACTGGTCGTTCAGCAGCGACCTCGATGTGATGAGTCGTACGCTCCGCGCCGTCGTCGACGGCCGCGGAGCGTACTGAGGCACGGATGACGCGATCAGCGGCGCCCGCGGGGGCCCTACGGCCTGTCCGCGGGTCCCTCGCCCTCCCGCCGGGCCAGCCACCACGCGTACGTCGCGGCGATGCCGTCGCGCAGCGGGACGCGGGGCCGCCAGCCGAGCCCGGTGAGCTTCGAGACGTCCAGCAGCTTGCGGGGGGTCCCGTCCGGCTTGCCCGTGTCCCAGGCGATCCGGCCGGTGAACCCCGTCACGTCGGCGACCGTTTCGGCCAGCTCGCGGATGGTGAGGTCCTCGCCGCAGCCGACGTTGACCGGCGCGTCCCCGTCGTATCCGGCGAGCAGTGTCAGACAGGCGTCCGCCAGGTCGTCGACGTGCAGGAACTCGCGGCGCGGGGTGCCCGAGCCCCACAGGGTCACCTCGTCGCGGCCGGCCTCGCGCGCCTCGTGGAACCGGCGCACCAGCGCGGGCAGGACGTGCGAGGTCTCCAGGTCGAAGTTGTCGCCGGGACCGTAGAGGTTGGTCGGCATCGCCGAGATGTACGCGGCGCCGTACTGCCGGCGGTACGACTGGACCTGGCAGATGCCGGCGATCTTCGCGAGCGCGTACGGCTCGTTGGTGGGTTCCAGCGGGCCCGTCAGCAGCGCGTCCTCCCGGATGGGCTGCGGCGCGTGCTTGGGGTAGATGCACGACGAGCCGAGGAACAGCAGCCGCGCCACGCCCGCCGCGTGCGCGCCCGCGATGACGCTGAGCTGGATCCGGAGGTTGTCCTCCAGGAACGGCACCGGCTGGGTGCTGTTCGCCAGGATCCCGCCGACCTTGGCGGCGGCCAGGACGACCGCGTCCGGCCGTACGTCCGCCAGGAACGCCGCGGTGCCCGCGGCGTCGCGCAGGTCGAGCGCCGCACGGTCACGGGTGATCACCTCGTGGCCCTCGGCGGTCAGCCTGCGGACCACCGCGGATCCGACGAGTCCGCGGTGGCCCGCCACGAATATCCGGGCCTGCCGCGGCAGGTACGGCGACGACGGGGTGGGGGGCGGCGGTACCGCCTGCGAGTCGGTCATGAGCCGGATCATGCCAGGAGCGGTGGCGACACCGCCGCCCACGGCCGTGTTTTCCGCACACCACGCAACAGAACGCTGCGGACGGGGCCGGCGCGCGGCTCCTCCGGGAGGAGATGCCACGCATGAGCAAGACCGCTTTGATCACGGGGGTCACCGGCCAGGACGGGTCGTACCTGTCCGAGCTGCTGCTGTCGAAGGGGTACACGGTGCACGGACTCGTGCGCCGGTCGTCCACCTTCAACACCGAGCGGATCGACCACATCTACCAGGGCCCGCAGGAGGCCGGCCGCTCCTTCGTGCTGCACCACGCCGACCTCTCCGACGGGGTGGCGCTGGTGAACCTGCTGCGCGAGATCCGCCCCGACGAGGTGTACAACCTCGGCGCCCAGTCCCACGTGCGCGTCTCCTTCGACGCCCCGCTCTACACCGGGGACGTCACCGGCCTCGGCGCGCTGCGGCTGCTGGAGGCGGTGCGCGCCTCCGGCATCGAGACGCGCGTGTACCAGGCGTCCTCCTCGGAGATGTTCGGCGCGACCCCGCCCCCGCAGAACGAGCGGACCCCCTTCCACCCGCGCAGCCCCTACGGCGTCGCGAAGGTCTTCGGGTACTGGGCGACCGTCAACTACCGCGAGGCGTACGGCATGTACGCGGTGAACGGCGTCCTGTTCAACCACGAGTCCCCGCGCCGCGGCGAGACCTTCGTGACCCGCAAGATCACTCGCGCGGTGGCCCGCATCAAGGCCGGCCTCCAGGGCGAGCTCTACCTCGGCAACCTCGACGCCGTCCGCGACTGGGGGTACGCCCCCGAGTACGTCGACGCGATGTGGCGCATGCTCCAGCAGGACGAGCCCACCGACTACGTCGTCGCGACCGGTGTCGCGGCCACCGTCCGCCAGTTCCTGGAGACCGCCTTCGGCCACGCGGGCCTCGACTGGCAGGAGTACGTCCGCTACGACGCCAAGTACGAGCGCCCCAGCGAGGTCGACGCGCTCATCGGCGACGCGAGCAAGGCCGAGGAGCTGCTCGGCTGGAAGCCCCAGGTCAGGGTCGACGACCTGGCCCGGATCATGGTCGACGCCGACGTGCGCCAGGTGCAGGACGAACTGGCCGGGACCACGGTGCGCGTCGACCGCTGAGCCCGCACCTCCGGGAATTCTTCCGGAGTTGGCCAGAAATGGCCGAAGAGCCGCTACTCTACGGCTCATTCACTCTTATGGGCGATCGGCAGGACGCCGGGAACCGCGCCGCCGACCGCCCACTGCGTCAAGACGCTCTGTCTTGGGGGGTACATGAAGAGATCCAGGGGGCTGCACGCTGCCCTCGCCCTGTCCTTGGCGGCCGGTCTGGGGGCGGCCGCCGCCCCGCAGGCCACCGCGCTCACCGAGCCGGTGGCCTTCACCGCCGACGACCTGCCCACCTGGCAGACCAACGGCATCGTCTGGGCGCTCGCCCAGGCGAACGGGGTGGTCTTCGCCGGCGGTACGTTCTCCGCCGTGCGGCCCCCCGAGGGGGCGGCCGGCGCCGAGCGGCAGGCGCTGAACTTCGTGGCGATGGACGCCGCGACGGGCGCGCCCACCGACTGCAAGTTGTCCTTCACCGTCGCCTCGGGCACCGCCACCGTGCGCGCCCTGGCCGTCTCGCCGGACCAGCGCACCCTGTACGCCGGTGGCTACTTCGGCGCCGTCAACGGCATGCCCGTCTCCAGCGCCGCCGCCATCGACATCGCCACGTGCACCCCGAAGGACGGCTTCAACGCCGTGTTCCCGGCGACGGTCCGCGCCCTCGCGGTCACCGGCGACACCGTGTACGCGGGCGGTGACTTCGACACGGTCAACGGCGCGACGCGGCAGCGGTTCGCGGCGGTCGACGCGACGACGGGCGCCCTGCGGCCGTTCCGCGCGGACGCCGACGAGCCGGGCCGGGCCATCGAGATCACCCCCGACGGGCGCCACGCCCTGCTCGGCGGTGACTTCTTCGAGGTCAACGGCGCCGAATCGCACGCCCTCGCGGTGGTCGACGCCACGACCGGCGCCAACGCCAGGACGTACCCGGGCTTCATCATGAACAGCTCGGTCGTCAAGGACATCGACACCGACGCGACCGGCTTCTACACCGCCAACGAGGGCACCGGCGGCTTCGACGGCCGCATCGCCCTGGAGCTGAACGGCTTCGACCAGCGCTGGCGCGACACCTGCCTGGGCGCGACGCAGGCGGTCGAGTCTCACAAGGGCGTGCTGTACAGCGCGTCCCACGCGCACGACTGCGGTCTCGTCGGCGAGTTCCCGGACGGGCGCCGGTACCACTTCCTGGCGCAGCCGACGACCTCCGTCGGCAAGCTCGGCTGGTTCCCGGACACCAACGACGGCCTCGGTGAGGGCATCGGCCCGCGTGTGATCACGATCGCCGCCAGGAACGGCGTCGAGTACCTGTGGTCCGGCGGCGAGTTCACCACCGTCAACGGCGCCCCGGCGCAGGGCCTGACCCGCTTCGCCTCCACGGGGGACACCGGGAAGCCCACCACTCCCGTCGCGAGCGCGGCGAGCGTGAAGCCCGGCGAGATCCAGGTCCGCTGGCGCACCAGCCTCGACCTGGACGACAGCCGGCTGACGTACCGGGTGTACCGCGACGGCGCGGCCACCCCGATCGCCACCCTCGACGCCGAGTCGCTGCCGTGGCACCGGCCCCAGGCGTCGTTCACCGACACCGGCCTCGCCCCCGGCTCCGCGCACACCTACCGGGTGACCGCGACGGACGGCGCGGGCAACGTCAGCGCGCTCTCCGCCTCCGTCACCGCCACGGCCGCCGTCTCCGCCCAGCCGTACGCGGCCGCGGTCATCGGCGACGGCGCCTCGCTGTACTGGCGCTACGACGACACGACCACGCCGTACACCGCCGACTCGTCCAAGGGCGACATGAGCGGCCTGCAGGCGAACGGGCCCGTCCTCGGCCAGGGCCCGGGCGCCACGGCCGACGGCAGCAAGGCGTACGCCTTCGACGGCACCGACTCCGTGGTCCACAGCGACCGCCGCACCACCGTGGGCGACGCGTACACGATCGAGACCTGGTTCAAGACCACCACCAACCGCGGTGGCAAGCTCATCGGGTTCGGCAACAACAGCACCCGCAACAGCGGTCGGTACGACAAGCACCTCTACATGAACAACTGGGGCCAGCTGTACTTCGGCGCCTACGACGGCACGGCCCGCACCCTGTCGACCCTCTCCTCCTACAACGACGGCAAGTGGCACCACGTCGTCGGCACCCAGGGGCCGGGCGGCATGAACCTGTACGTCGACGGCAAGCGCGTCGGCAGCAACACCCGCTCGGGCCACGAGCGGTACGCCGGGTACTGGCGCATCGGCGGCGACGCCGTCGGCAGCTGGCCCTCCCGACCGACCAGCAACTACTTCGCCGGCCAGCTCGACGAGACCGCCGTCTACCCGACGGCCCTCACCGGCGACCAGGTCGCCGCGCACTACCTGCGCGCCGCGCAGCAGGGCGACACGGTCACCACCCTGCAGCCCGTCGCGGACACCTACGTCAACGAGGGCTCCACCAGCACCAACTACGGTGCCGCCACCTCCCTCGCCGTGCGCGGCAGCGCCGCCTACGAGACGTACCTCCGCTTCGCGCTGCCGGCCCTGCCGGCCGGCAAGCAGCTGACCGGCGCCTCGCTGGAGGTGCGGACCGACTCCTCGGCGAGCGCCGGGTCGGCCGACGCGGTGCGGGTCAGCCCCGTCACCGGCGCCTGGTCCGAGAACGACGTCACCTTCGCGACGAAGCCGGCGCTCGCCGCCCAGACGCTGGGCACGCTCACCCCGCCCACCGGGCCGTCCACCGGCGCCTCGGTACAGCTCGACAAGGCCGCCGTCGCGGCGGCCCTGGGCGGCGAGTACAGCATGGCGCTGACCGGGGTGGGCACGGACGCGCTGTGGCTGTGGTCCCGTGAGGCACCCGCCTCCGGGGGCACGCCCAAGCTGGTCCTCACCTTCTCGCCGAAGTAGGACGTGGCGGGGGCGGCGCCGCGCGCGCCGCCCCCGCCACGCGATCCACGGAGCAGGAGCACACTCACACATGCGTACCCACCTCCGCCGCCCGGCCGCGGCCACGCTGCTGCTGGCGGCGGTGCTCACCGCGACGGGCTGCTCCTCCGGCGGCGGGTCCGACGCGGCCGGCCGCGCGGGCGCCTCCCCGTCGGCCTCGGCCCCGGCCCTGTCCGACGCCGAGCGCGTCGCCCGCGAGCAGGAGGGCGCCACCGCCCCACCGGAGCGGCGCCCCGACGCCTCCGCGCCGGCGGGCCCCCGCGCCTCCGCACCGGCCGCCCCGGTCCGGCCCGACGCCTCGCTGACCCCGGCCACGGGCTCCTTCACGCCGAAGGAGAAGGAGTACCTGAGCGGCCGCGTGCCGCGCTCCGTCGACCCGGCCGCCGTGCTGGACGTCGGCAAGGAGTCCTGCCAGCGCATCGAGCGGACCGCCAGGCACGACAAGGACGCGGCCGTAGCGGCCGTCGTCGCCGGGGACGTCCGCGACGCCGGCGACGCCGTCACCCACCTCTGCCCCGAGCAGCGGCCCGTGCTCGACGCCGCCGCGGGCGGCTACCCGGACGGCACCCACGCCTCCCCGGCCGCCGGCCGCTACCGCACCACCGCCACCCGGCCGGGCTGCACCTGGCGGGTCACCGACGCCGGGGGCCGCGACCTGGCCGCCGGACCGGCACCCGGCGCGTCCGGGGAGCGGCACACCCTGACGATCCCGGCCGGCGCCGCGTGGTTCACCTCGTCCGGCTGCTACGCCTGGCTGCGCGGCTGACCGACCGCGCGGACGTACACGTCCAGCAGGTCCGCCACCACGGCGTCCAGGGAGAAGGCCGAGCCGGCGAGCGCGTGCGCCGCCGCCGAGGCCTTCTCCGCCGCCTGCGGCTCCAGCAGCTCCAGCACGGCGCCCGCGAGGCCCGAGGCGTCCTCGACGACCCGGCCCGCGCCCGCCTCACCGACCGCCGGGGCCAGTCCGTTCGACACGGTCACCACGGCCGGGGTGCCCACGGAGAGCGACTCCAGCACCGACATCGGGAACGGCTCGTCCACCGACGGCAGCACGTACACGTGCGCCCGGCGCAGCTCCTCCAGCACCTGCGCCGCGCCCAGCGGTCCGACGAGGTCCACCCGGTCCCGCAGCCCCAGGTCGTCGACGAGCCGCTCCACCGCGGCCCGTTCGCCCTCGTCCGGGCCCGCGACGACGAACCGCGCGTCGGGGTGGCGGCGCAGGACCTCCGGCGCGGCCGCCACGAAGTCGCACGGCCGCTTGCGGTCCTGGAGCCGGGCCGCGTACAGGATCCTCGGCGGTCCCCCGGGCGCGGGGCGGGGGCTCTGCGCGGGGACGCCGTTGACCAGGCGCACCGCCGTGCGCAGCGGCGCGCCGAGGACGGCGTCCAGGCCGCGCCGCTCGTGCGCGGTCAGGTGGAGCACCGCGGCGGCGCCGCGCAGCACCCGCCGGACGGCCAGGGCGTCGAGGACCTTCGCGAGCAGCCGGTCGCTGGGGTCGACCATGCCGTGGGTCTGGAGCACCAGGGGCACGCGGGCGCGCAGCGCGGCGAGGGCGACGGGCAGCGTCACCAGGTCGCGGGCCAGGTGGACGTGGACGACGTCCGCGCCGCGCACCAGGCGCCCCGCCTCCGCGAGCAGCGCGGGCGAGGTGATGCCGCTGAAACCGAGCGGCAGCAGCCGCCGGGCCGGGTGGAGCCGGGCCGGTACGCCCTCCACGTCGGTGGGCGGCGTGGGTCCGAAGCCGTCGGCGAGGGCCAGCAGCCGCGGGTCGTGGCCCCGGGCGCGCAGACCGTGGGAGAGGTTCAGGGCGACGCGCACCGGACCGCCGAACGCCCCGGTGGGGGAGTGCAGGGTGACGGCGTGCAGGACCCGCAGGGGTGCGGTGCTCACTTCGGCTCCTCGACGGGCCGGCGCGTGCCGTCCGCGGTGTGCAGGGTCAGTTCGGGCAGGTCCTGGTGGAGGACCGCGCCGGCGCCGACGACCGCGTGGCGGCCGACCCGGGTGCCGGCGAGGACGGTGGCGCGGGTGGCGATCCAGGCGCCGTCCTCCACCGTGATGGGCGCGTTGCGGTAGCGGAAGTCGGCCGCGCGGTGGTCGTGGCTGCCCGTGCAGAGCAGGGCCTCCTGGGAGACGCACACGTGCGCGCCGAGGGTGACCGGCTCCAGGTTGAGCAGCCAGGCCCCCTCGCCGATCCAGGTGTGGTCGCCGACGGTCAGCTTCCACGGCCACAGGACGCGCACGCGGTGGCGGATCAGCACGTCCTCGCCGATCGTCGCGCCGAACGCGCGCAGCAGCGCCACCCGCAGCCGGGCCGGACACCACCAGGTCGTGAACACCAGATTGAGCACGGCGAACCACAGGGCCTGCGTCAGCCTGCCCCGGCCCTTGTCGTACCCGGCCAGCGTGAATGCGGACAGGTCGCGCATGGCGCCGGACTCCCCCCTGTGCGCGCTGTGCGGGAAACCGCGACGCGCGGCAGGACCGCACGTACGGTAAACGAACGTCAGATTATCGGTTCGTACGCCTGCGTCCAGGGTGAGGTTCCGGACCGCTCGTTAGACTGCGCGCGGAACAGGGGCGCCGGGGCGACGGGGGTACGGGCATGACGGTCTCGACCACGCCCCGCGCGGCGCCCCCGTCGCGCCCCCGCACGGTGCCGCTGCCCCCGCCGTTCGCGCCGCGCACGCTGCTCTCCCGGGCGCTCGCCGTGCCGCTCGTGCTCGGCCTGGCCCTCTTCCTGCCGCTCGTCGTCGTCTCGCAGCCCGGCGACGGCCCGCGGGACGCCGCCTTCTGGCTCCAGGTGGTCCTCACGGTCTACTGCGGCGTGCGGCTCTCCGCGATGGTCCTCACCACCCGCCGCAAGCTGCTCCAGGCGACGTTCTGGATGTTCTGCTACATGGCGATGGGCGTGGCCCCGCTCGCCCAGGCGGTCCTCGGCCGCGTGCCGACGCCGGTCGTCGGCCCCCGCGAGGACCTCGTCCAGGCGGTCGCCCTGGTCCTGCTCGGCTGCTTCGCCTTCGACGTGGGCGCCCTCCTCGCCCGGTACCGCACGCCCTGGCACCGCCGCGGCCGGGGCGCGGGCGAGCCGGCCAGGGGTGGCTCGCCCGACGACCGACCGGTGCTGATCCACCGCCGGCGGCTGCACCTGCTGGTGCTGGCGGCCTTCGCCTGCGGCGGCCTGCTCATCGTCAAGCTCGGTGGCCCCGCCGTCTTCTTCAGCAGCCGCCAGGAGATCATCGCCGGCATCGAGGAGGCGGGCGTCTCCGGCGACGGCGGCCAGGCCGGCCAGGCGTTCCTGCGCGGCTTCGGCACCGTGCCGCCGCTGATCGCCCTGCTCGTCCACACCCGCTGGCTCATCACCTCCCGCCGGGCTCGCCGCACCTGGTCGGTGGTGGCGGTCTTCGGCGCCCTGGTGGTGCTGAACGCGGTGGTGAACAACCCGATCTCCAACCCGCGCTACTGGTTCCTCACGGTCCTGTTCGCGCTGCTGTTCACCGCCTTCCCGACGAGCGCCGCCATGTACCGGGCGTCGCTCTCCCTCGGCGTCGTCGTCGCGCTGCTCGTCTTTCCCTTCGCCGACCGGTTCCGGTACGACGAGAACAACACCCCGCAGATCGAGACGACCTCGTTCCTGGAGCCGCTGGCGCTCAAGGACTACGACCAGGTCGGCATGTTCGCCAACACCATCACCTACGTCGAGTCCGGGCAGGGCCACACCTACGGCTACCAGGCGGCCGGCTCCCTGCTGTTCGCCGTGCCGCGCTCGATGTGGGCGCAGAAGCCGTCCGACACCGGGGTGACCGTCGGCGAGTGGATGGGCGCCGTCAACACCAACCTGTCGTCACCGGTCTGGGCCGAACTGTGGATCGACTTCGGACCCGTCGGCATGACGGCCGGCATGGCGGCCCTCGGCTACGCCGCCGCCCGCGTCGACCGGCGGGTGGCGCGCCGCGCCGTGCGGGGATCGCCCCCCGGCAGCCTGCTGCTGATCACGGCGCCGCTGGTGGCGGGGTACTCCTTCATCCTCGTCCGGGGCCCGCTGCTGCAGGCGACCGGCAAGGTGGCGATCGCCGCGCTCTGCCTCGCCCTGATCGCCACCTACCGGCGTGACCGGGGCGCCCGCCTCGGCTGACCCCCGGACGGCCCGGCCGGCACGTCCGGGCCCTCCGACTGCTCCGGCCGACCCGGCGCCTCCGGCCGACCCCCTGCGTCCGGCTGCTCCGGCGCCCCCGGCCTGCCCGGTTCCCCCGGCCGACCCGGTCCGTCCCCTTGCGCCGGTCCGTCCCCTCGCTGTCCGTCCCCTTGCGCCGGTCCGTCCGGCTGCCCCGGTGCGTGCGCCTCCTCCGGCGCGTGCGCCTCCTCCGGCGCGTGCGCCTCCGCCGGTCCGGCGGCCGCGAGGCGGCGCAGCCGCGCCACCCGGACCCACGCGGCCAGCGCCTTCGCCGCCGAACCGCCCGCCAGGCCCCACGCCGCGCCGACCGCCCCGCCCAGGACGAACCCGGCGCACAGCAGCGCCACCGACAGCAGCGAGAAGACCACCTGCACCGGCAGGGTGTCGCGGGGGCTGAGCACCCGCAGGGTGAGCAGGGCGCTCACCCCGAGCCCCATCAGCGTGTACTGCGCCGCCGAGGCCGGCAGCAGCGCGGCGACCGCCGGCCACGTGTCGCCCAGCACCGCCCGGCCCGCACCGTCGGGAAGCAGCCACCACACGCCGCCCCACGCCGCGCCCGTGGCGGCCAGCGCCCCGCCCAGCAGCAGCGTCGCCCGGACCACGGCGCGGTGGCCGCCGAGCCGGTTCAGCAGGGGCGGCCCGAAGCCGTTGGCCGCGCCGAAGAAGACGTTCAGCGGCCCGAAGAGCGCCGAGGCGCCGCGCAGCGCGCCCACCGCCAGCGGGCTGCCGAACAGGCCCAGGCAGAGGACCGCCAGCTGGCTGGAGCCGTTGCCGACGGCGAACTCGACGGCGAACCGCCGCCCCAGGTGGCCCCGGCGGACGTAGCGCCGCCAGTCCGCGCGGGCCCCCGCCAGCGGCCGTCGCAGCAGCAGCGCCGCCACCACCAGCCCCGGCAGGGCGGCGAGCCCCCACGCCAGTACCAGCCGGGACGCCGACGCCCCAGTGGGCTGGAGCGCCAGCACCGCCACCGTCGACGCGAGCCGCAGCCCGTCCGCCGCCAGCGCGTGGTGCGGCCGCCTCAGCAACGAGAAGCAGTAGCGGGCCGCGTCCTGGAGCAGGACGACCGGCAGGACCACGCCGAGCGCCACCAGCGCCCGCGCGCCGGGTGGCAGCGCCGCCCCCGTGGCGGCGAGGACCGCGCCGGTGGCGAGCGCCGCCGCGGCCGTGAAGCCCAGCGCCGAGCGGCAGGCCGCCGCCACCGCGCCGGCCCCGCCACGCACCAACACCAGCTCCTGCCCGACGTACGCCATGAACAGCCCCAGCGCCACCGTGAACACCAGGTACACCATGGAGAACTCGGCGAACCCGGAGGCCGTCGACAGCCGCGCGGCCAGCACCAGCACGAGGATGTTGGTCAGCCCCGCCGCGCCCTGGTCGAGGACGGAGGCGAGGGCCGCCGTACGTCCCCGCAGCTCCCCGCCCGCCGCGCTCACCGGCGGTCGGGGGGTGAGACCGCCCGCAGCGCCATCGTGGTGGCCGGGTCGTCGTGCGCCGCCCCGTCGGCCGCGCCCGTACGCGCGCCGCCGCCCGCGCGCCGGCCGCCCGCGCCCCGGTCGTCGGTCCGGCCGGCCGCGTCCCGGTCCGAGCGGCCGGCGTCCGCGCCGGCCGCGCCGGCCGCGGCCCCGGCCGTGCCGCGCGACTGTCCGCGGGCCCCCTTGCCCCGCCGGGTGCCCCCGCTCTGCTGGCCGCGGTGCATGACGGTGCCGAGCACCGTGCCGCCCGCGCCGGTGATGAGGTCGCGCAGCCGGGCCAGCTGCGAGCGGTGCACGCCCCGCGGGTCGCACACCACCAGCACGCCGTCGACCCGGTCCACCAGGGCGAGCGCGTCGGCGTACGCGAAGACCGGCGGCGTCAGCACGATCACGGTCACCCCCGGGTCGTCGGCCTCCTCCACCAGCCGCGACATCTCCGGCGACGTCAGCGCCCGCGCCACGTTGCGCACCCGCGCCCCGGGCACCAGCTCGAAGCTGCCGGACTCCCCGGCGTCCACGGTCAGGCGCCGCCCGCCGGGCCAGGCGTCCGTCTCGCCGTCCTGCGTCCACGCCGGGCGGCTCACCTCCCGCGCCCGCAGCTGGTTCTCCAGCGACGGCCGGCGCAGCTCGGCCTCGACGATCAGCACGCGCTTGCCGGTCTCGGCGAACGACGCGGCGAGGTTGACGGCCACCGCCGCCGCCGTGCGGCTGGAACCGCGCGGCGCGGCCACCAGCAGCCGCCGCCGGTCGGCGAACCGCCGGTCGTAGGCGAGCCGGTAGGCGATGGACCGGTACTCCTCGGCGAGCGGCGACTCCTCGCGGTCCTCCGTCAGCAGCGGGTCGGTGTCGCGGGTGCGGGGCAGCGAGCCGAGCACCGGGGCGCGCAGCGCCCGCGCCACGTCGCCCTCCGAGCGGGCCGCCGGGTCGAACACCAGCCGCACCCAGGCGATGAGCAGGCCGAGCGCGATGCCCACGGCGCCGCCGAGCCCGAGGGACAGCGCCCACCCGGGGCCGTCGGACGAGGTGGGCGGCGTCGCCGTCCTGATCACCTTGCCGGGCGTCACGTCGAGCGCCTTCAGCTTGCTGATGCGGTTGCTGAGCTCGGTGATGCGGTTGAGGAGGTTCGCCTTGACGGTGTAGTCCGCCTCGGCGTCCGACTCCGAACGCCCCTCCAGCTGCTCCGCGAGCTCGTCGTGCTGCTTGGCGACCGGGTCGAGCTGCGCCTGCAGCCCCTTGATCATGGTGTCGCGGGTCTGCTCGGTCTGCTCCCGCCGGTCGGCGAGGTACGCCGCGACGAGCGCGTTGGCGCGGCGCGCCGACTCGGCCGGGTCGTCGTCCGTGTAGGAGAAGCGCAGCACCTGCGACTTGGGCGGGTTGGTCACCTGCAGGCCCGAGACGAACCCGGCCGGGTCGCCCTCGTAGCCCAGCTCGTCGGCGGCCCGCCCGGCGGTGCGCCGGCTCGTGGCCGCCTGCCGCTCGGTGTTCATGTCGAGGGTCTTCTCGACGGCGATCGTCGGGTTGAAGGGGTCCTCCGTGGGCACCCGCAGCACCACGTCGCTCGTCGCCACGTACGTGTCCGAGGTGCTGTACCCGAGCCAGGCGCCGCCGAGCAGGCCCAGCAGCACGCCGCCGGCCATCAGCCGCGGGTAGCGCAGGAGCTGGCGGAACTGGTCGCGCAACAGGTCCGGTTCGTCGTCCACCGGCCCCGCGCCCGCGGCCGCGGGGCCGCCGTGGGGGTGTGTCACCTGCTCGCTCCTTCCGCCGCCGCGCCCGTCGCCGCCAGCGCCTCGTCGAGCAGCGCGTCGTAGCGCGCCAGCCCCGCCGCCCGGCCCAGGTGGGCCGCCACGTGCCGCGGTCCGGCCGCGCCCCGCTCCGCCGCCGCCACCGGGTCGGCGGCCAGCTCCCGTACGGCGGCCAGCAGGGCCGCCGGGTCCTCGGGCGGCACGAGGACGCCCGCCCCGGAGCGCCGCACCTCCTCGGCGGTGCCACCGCCGTCGGCGACCGAGGCGACCACCGGCCGGCCGGTGGCGAAGTACGAGGTCAGCTTGGACGGCACGCTCATGTCGAGCACCGAGGCCCGCTGCGTCACGGCCAGCACGTCCGCGGCGGCCAGCACCTCGGGGAAGTCGGCGTCGTCGACGGCGGGCAGGAACCGCAGGTTGGGCACGCCCTCGGCGAGCCGCTCCAGCGCCGCGCGCTGGTTGCCGTCGCCCATCAGCACCACGCGCACCGCGGGGTCGAGGCGGGCCGTGGCGACGAGCACCTCCAGGCCCTGCTTGAGGCCCATGTTGCCGGAGTGCAGGACGACGGTCTCGGCCGGGCCCCAGCCGAGCCGCCGGCGGGTCTCCTCGCGCGGTCGCGTGGGGGCCGCCACGTGTGACCAGTTCGGGACGGCGCGCACGCGCTCCGCCGGCACCCCCAGCGCGGTGACCCGCGCCGTGAACGTCTCGTGGATGACGCCGACGAGCGTGGCCCGGCGCAGCACGTACGCCTCGACGCGCGCCGCGGCCGCCGCCGCCCGGTCTCCCCCCTCGATGCCGCTCTGCGCGGCCGCCGCCCCCATCAGGTCCTGCACGACGGGTATGTACGGCACCCGCCAGCGGGCCGCGAGCCGGGCCCCCACCACGCCCCCCGCGAGACTGGGCAGTTGGGCGACGACCGCGTCGGGGCGCGGCATCCGGGGCGGCGCGGCGAGCTGGTGGGCGAGGAGCGACGCCTCGAACAGCGCCCGTCTCGCCGCCGTCTGACGGGCCGGCACGGTGTGCCGGCGGCGGTGCACGGTCACGCCCGCCCGTCGCTCGGTGCGCCGCCACGCCCCCCGGTAGGCCGGGTCGACCGACCAGGACGGGTAGTGCGGCATGCCGGCCAGGACGTGCGTCTCGTGGCCCCGGGCCGCCCAGTGCTCGGCTATCTGCGTCGCGTAGGGGCCAATGCCGGTGTGCTCCGGCGCGTAGTTGGTGGACACCAGCAGCAGACGCCGACGTCGCCGGCCGGTGTCTTCCTGGTCGCTCTGGTCCGCGTCCCGCATCCGGATGGCCCCCTCGTGACGAACGATCGCTCGTGCACCCTAATCGTTCACCTGTCCTGCGCGAAGTGTGCACGGTACTGTCAGCCGGGACGCACGGGGGCGGACCGTTCCAGAGGGGGGCAAGCACGTCATGTCGGAGCGCAGACCGTATCGGGTGGGGTACGCGCCGGGGGCCTACGACCTGTTCCACATAGGCCACTTGAACATCCTCCGCCACGCCAGGCAGCAGTGCGACTACCTGGTCGCGGGAGTGGTGTCGGACGAGATGGCGGAGCGGGCCAAGGGCCACCGGCCGGTCATCCCGCTCATCGAGCGGCTGGAGATCGTCCGCAACATCAAGTACGTCGACGCGGCGTTCGTCGAGACGGTGCCGGACAAGCTGGAGACCTGGGAGCAGGTCCGGTTCGACGTCCTGTTCAAGGGCGACGACTGGCGCGGCACCGCCCGCGGCGAGCGTCTGGAGCGGGACTTCGCCACCGTCGGCGTCGACGTCGTGTACTTCCCGTACACCGTCCACACCTCCAGCACCCAACTGCGCCGGGCCCTGGACGCGCTGACGCGGCAGGGGCCGCCGCAGGCCCAGGCGGCGGCCGAGGCCGTCAGCGTGCCGGAGCCGGCCGCGGGCCCGGGGCTGGCGGCGCGGCCGGGCGGTTGAGCTCGCGGAACCACTTCGCGAGGAAGAGCGGCAGGTAGAGCACGGCGGCGGCGCCGAGCAGCCCGTACCCCCACAGGAACAGCGGCCCGCCGCCCAGCAGCAGGAACACCAGGCAGAAGACCCCGTGGTCGACCGGGAGGAGCGCCACCGCCCGCAGGGTGGACGGCGCCGGCGCCGGGCCGCCCGGGGCCGGCACCCGCCGCTTGAGCTGCTCGGTGAGGAGCCCGCCGAAGAACGTCACGGTCGACGCGGTGAGGAAGACGAGCGGCACCAGCAGCAGGACGTCCGCGCCCGTGCCGAAGTGGCCGGGGTGGCGGTGGAAGGCGACGAGGACCGCCGTGTGCAGCACGGTCGTCTTCGCGCAGTCCACGACGTGGTCGAGCCACTCGCCCGCCGGGCTGCCACCGCCGCGCAGCCGCGCGAGCTGGCCGTCGGCGGAGTCGAAGGCGAAGCCCACGGCGAGCGCCAGCCACACCAGCGCGCCCGTCCACCACGTGGGCGGGGCCACCGCCACGGCGGCGATCCCGGCGAAGCTGAACACCGCGCTGACCAGCGTGACCTGGTTGGGCGTGAGCCCGGTGACGTACGAGCCGGCCGCGAGGAACCGGCCCGCGGGCCGGTTGACGAAGCGGGAGTACAGGGACACCCCCTTCGCCGTCTTCTGCGCGCCGCCGAGCCGCCCCAGCGCCTCGCCCCACGACATCCGCGCCGCCACCGCGGCCGTACCGCCCGTCCCCGCCACCATTGCGCCCCCTGTGCCGCTGTCGCCCGCCGGAGCGCTCATGATGACAGCCCCGCCCGGGGCGTGGGGGCGGGCCCGGAGCGCGGGGCGGGAGGGGGGCGGCGGGGAAGGGCCGGGGTGCGACGCGAGGGCGGCGGGGAAAGGCCGGGCGCGAGGGTGGGCGGAAGCAGGGGCCGGCCGGGGCGTGGGTGGGCGGTCCGGGCCCGAGGCCGGGCGGGCGGGTCAGCCCGCGGACGCCGGGGAGCGCCGGGCCGACGCCGGCACGGGGGCGCCCTCCCGCAGGGCCCGCCACACCTCGTCCGCCTGCGGCTGCGCCGGGACCACGCGGTTGGGGTCGGCCCGGTCGTAGGCGACGGGCAGCATCACCGTGTCCATGGACGCCGGGTCGATGCCGCGCATGCTCCGCCCGAACTCGACGAGCGCGGGGAGCGAGGCCAGCTCGGAGTCGGTCGTCAGCGATCCGGTCAGCGACCGGGCGATCCGGAACGACTTGGTCGGGCTGCCGAGCAGGTCCTGCCGCTGCACCTCGCGCAGCAGGGAGGTGAGGAATTGCTGCTGGAGTCCTATGCGGCCCAGGTCGCTGCCGTCGCGGTAGCCGTGGCGGGTGCGGACGAACCTCAGCGACTCGGTGCCGTCCAGCCGGTGCGTGCCGGGCTCCAGGGTGAAGCCGCCCTTGGTGTCGCGGATCGGTTCGCGGACCTCCACGGTCACCCCGCCCAGCTCGTCGACGACCTCCTTGAAGCCCGCGAAGTCGATCTCCATGAGGTGGTCGATGCGGACGCCGGACATCTTCTCGACGGTCTTCACCACGCAGGCGGGGCCGCCCGTCGTGTAGACGGAGTTGAACATGACGCGGGACGCCGGCCCGCTCTCGCCGCCGCCCGGGCGGGTGCAGGCGGGGCGGTCCACCAGGGTGTCGCGGGGGATGCTCACCGCGACCGCGTCCCCACGGTCCGCCGACACGTGCACCACCAGCGCCGTGTCGGAGCGGGCGCCGCCCAAGTCGCCGCCGTCGAGTGCGGCGTTGTCACCGGCCCGCGAGTCCGAGCCGAGCACCAGCAGGTTCGTCGCGCCGAGCGCGCCGGGCGCCTTCCGCGGCCGGTCGTCGCCCAGGGCGCGGCCGATGTCCACGCCCGTGAGGGCGCCGTCGAGGCTCCGGTACGCCCACCAGCCGGCCGCGGCCGCGCCGAGCAGGACGACCGCGCACCCGGCGCCCGCGACGCGCCACACGCGCCGGCGCCGGCCGGGCCGCCCGGCCCGCCGCTCCGACGCCGAGGGGCCGGTGTGCGTCAGGGGGCCGGAGCGTTCCGCCGGGCCGGTGTGCGTCACGGGGCCGGAGCCTTCCGCCGGGCCGGAGCCCCCGTCGATCGCCCCGTTGGTGTCCGGTGTGGTGTCCGGCATCGCTGGCCCCCCTGGTGCTGTGCTGACGCGCCGGCCCGCCCTCGCGTACGGCCCCCCCGGGCCCGACCGGTCGGTGAACTATAAACGTCCCCCCGCGGCACGGGGAGGGCCGTGCGCGGGGGGACACACGCGGAAGGGGCGCCGCACCGGACCGGTGCGGCGCCCCTCGTGGTCGCGAGGACCGGCGGCCGTCCCCTAGTGCACGCCGCCCATCAGCGGCTGGACCCGCTTGCGGTACATGAAGATCGCGAAGCCGCCGGCCATCGCGATGGCGCCCTGGCTGGCGAACCACCACTCGGTGTCGGTCGGCGCGCCCACCAGCTGGAGGAGCGAGATGACGGACGAGCCGGCGGTCACGGCGAGGAACCAGACGCCCATCATCTGCGACGCGTACTTGGCCGGGGCCAGCTTCGTCGTCAGGGACAGGCCGACGGGGGAGAGGGTCAGCTCACCGATGGTCTGGATGAGGTAGACCGAGCACAGCCACAGCGGGGTGACCTTGACGCCGCCCGCGGACGCGGTCTGCGCCAGCATCATCACGAAGAAGGAGCCACCGATCATGAGCAGACCGGTCGCGAACTTGCTGAGCGTGCTCGGCTCCTTGCCGCGGCGCGAGAGCGCCACCCACAGCCAGGCGAAGACCGGCGCGAGCGCCATCACGTACAGCGGGTTCAGCGACTGGAACCAGCTCGACGGGAAGTCGAAGCCGAACAGCGAGCCCTCGGTGTTGTCCTTGGCGAACAGCGTCAGCGTCGAACCGGTCTGGTCGTAGATCGCCCAGAACGCGGCGGCGGCCACGAAGAACCAGACGTACGCCGACATCCGGGTGCGCTCGACCGGCTCCAGGTCGCTGTCCCGCCGCACTCGCACCAGGTAGTACGTCGGCAGGGCGAGGCCCAGGATCGTCAGCGGCCACAGCACCCAGTCGATCGTGAACGAGCCGCTCAGGCCGACGAGCCCGTACGCGACGGCGGCGACGGCCAGCCAGATCACGGCCCGCTTGATGAGGCCCGCGCGCTCGGTCTCCGACAGCGGGGCCGGCACCTGGTTCGACTCCGGCGCGAGGTTGCGGAAGCCGAGGAAGTAGAAGGCGAGGCCGACGGCCATGCCCACACCGGCCAGCGCGAAGCCGTAGTGCCAGTTGACCTCCTGGCCGACCCAGCCGATGGTCAGCGGGGCGGCGAAGGCACCGACGTTGATGCCCATGTAGAAGATCGTGAAGCCACCGTCGCGGCGCGGGTCGTTCTTGTCCCGGTAGAGGTGGCCGACCATCGTGGAGATGTTGGCCTTGAGCAGTCCGGAGCCGGCGGCGATGAACGCCAGGCCGACGAAGAACGACACCGTCGTGGGCAGGGCCAGCAGGAAGTGGCCGACCATGATGATCGTGCCGGACACCGCGACCGTCTTGCGGGCGCCCCAGACGCGGTCACCGAACCAGCCGCCCGGCAGGGCGAGCAGGTACACCATCGCGTTGTAGACCGAGTAGATCGCGATGGCGGTCGCGTCCTCGAACCCGAGACCGCCTTCGGCCACCTCGGCCGACAGGTACAGCACGAGCAGGGCGCGCATGCCGTAGTAGCTGTACCGCTCCCACATCTCGGTCATGAAGAGGTTGGCCAAGCCGCGGGGGTGGCCGAGGAAGGTCTTCTCGGTGACGGGGCTGCTCGCCGAGTCCTTCGTCAGGCTGGACGCCATGGTCGATCCTTGTTCGTTCGGGACGCTCGTCGCTTCGTGGGCGACCGGCGCCCGCTCCGGGACGGCCGGCACCGGCACGGTCGCAGCCGTGCCGGGATCCACACCCCGTCGCGCGTGGTCACGCGGCGGAGCCCGGCCGACAGGTCATTCCTACGCCGAGCAGAAAAGAGACCTTTGGGGCATCAACGAGTGATGCCGCCAAAGGTCCCCGATTGCCTACTACAAGCGTCTCGCCACCATACGCCACGACACCGCGGCATATGGAAGGACTTGAGACATGGATCACAGGCGACGGTGGAACCGAACACCCGGTTTCCAAGGTCATTGCCAGGATGCCATCGAAGACATCCTGGCACGGACGATCTTGACGTGATCTCTCCACGACCCGCACGCCACGCGGACTACCATCACTCCATGACGCGTGTACTGCTCGCCGAGGACGACGCATCGATCTCGGAACCGCTGGCCCGCGCGCTGCGGCGCGAGGGGTACGAGGTCGAGGTGCGCGAGGACGGACCCAGCGCGCTCGACACCGGTCTGAAGGGCGCCGTCGACCTCGTCGTGCTCGACCTGGGCCTGCCCGGCATGGACGGGCTGGAGGTCGCCCGCCGGCTCCGCTCCGAGGGGCACACCGTGCCGATCCTCGTCCTGACGGCGCGCGCCGACGAGGTCGACACGGTCGTCGGCCTCGACGCCGGCGCCGACGACTACGTCACCAAGCCGTTCCGCCTCGCCGAGCTGCTCGCCCGCGTCCGCGCCCTGCTGCGGCGCGGCGCCGCCGAGCCCTCACAGCAGCCGCCGTCCACGCACGGCGTGCGCATCGACGTCGAGTCGCACCGCGCCTGGATGGGCGACGAGGAGCTCCAGCTCACCGCCAAGGAGTTCGACCTGCTGCGCGTCCTGGTCCGGGACGCCGGCCGGGTCGTCACCCGCGACCAGCTGATGCGCGAGGTCTGGGACACCACCTGGTGGTCGTCCACGAAGACCCTCGACATGCACATCTCGTGGCTGCGCAAGAAGCTCGGCGACGACGCGGCGAACCCCCGGTACATCGCGACCGTCCGCGGCGTCGGCTTCCGCTTCGAGAAGAGCTGAGGCGGACCCTCCGTGCGCCGCCGCCTGATCAGCTCCACGCTCGCCGTGGTCCTGGTCGTCATCTCCGTCTTCGGGGTCTCCCTCGTCATCGTCGAGACCCGCACCATCACCAGCAGCGCCCAGGAGAGCGTCGAGCTGGAGGCGATGCGGCTCGCCGGGATCGTCGACGGCCGCCTCATCGGCGGCGAGCCCGTCGACCCCGACATCCTCTCCGACCACGGCGGCGCCGACCGGTACGCCCGCATCGAGATCCCCGGCCGCCCGCCCGTCGAGGTCGGCACCCGCCCCGGGGGCGGCGTCATCCGCGGCACCGCGGTGGGGGAGCGCGGCGAACGGGTCATCGTGGAGGAGTCCCGCTCGTCCGTGACGCGCGAGGTCGGCCGTACGCTCCTGATCATCGGCGCGGTCGCGCTGCTCGCGGTCGTCGCCGCCGTCCTGCTCGCGGTACGGCAGGCCAACCGGCTGGCGTCGCCCCTCACCGACCTCGCCGAGACCGCCGAGCGGCTCGGCTCGGGAGACCCCCGCCCGCGGCACCGGCGGTACGGGGTGCCCGAGCTGGACCGGGTCGCCGACGTCCTCGACGCCTCCGCCGAGCGCATCGCCCGGATGCTCACCGCCGAGCGCAGGCTCGCCGCCGACGCCTCCCACCAGCTGCGCACCCCGCTGACCGCGCTGTCGATGCGGCTGGAGGAGATCTCCGACACCGACGACCTGGAGACGGTCCGCGAGGAGGCGACGATCGCCCTCGCCCAGGTGGAGCGGCTCACCGACGTCGTCCAGCGCCTCCTCACCAACGCGCGCGACCCGCGCACGGGCTCCGCGGTCGGCTTCGACCTCGACGAGGTGGTCAAGCAGCAGATCGAGGAGTGGCGGCCCGCCTACCGCAGCGCCGGCCGGGCGATCGTCCGCTCCGGCCGCACCGGCATGCGCGCCGTCGGCACCCCCGGCGCCGTCGCCCAGGTACTGGCCGCGCTGATCGAGAACTCGCTCATGCACGGCGGCGGCACGGTCGCCCTGCGCACCCGCGTCACCGGCAACCAGGCCGTCGTCGAGGTCACCGACGAGGGCCCCGGGGTCCCCGCGGACCTCGGCGCGCGGATCTTCGAGCGGACCATCAGCGGCCGCAACTCCACCGGCATCGGCCTGGCCGTCGCCCGCGATCTCGCCGAGGCGGACGGCGGGCGGCTGGAGCTCGTACAGCTCAAGCCCGCCGTGTTCGCCCTGTTCCTGAGCCGCGAGTCGCGGCGCCGCGACGACGAGAGCCCACGCCCGATCCGCTAGGGGGCCGCCCCACCGGTCGGTCCGGGCTCGCGGCGCGCCCGGTCAGGGACGCGCGGGCGCACCGCCCAGGTCAGGGGACGCGCGGGCCCACCGGAGCCGGGGACTCCTCGGGCCGCCGCTGCTCCAGGATCGCCGGGCCCGCCGTGGCGGCCCCGGCCTCTCCGTCGTCCGCCCCGGCCGCGGCCCCGGCGCCCGGGATCGTCCGGAACACCCACGTGCGGTACGACCAGAACCGGAAGAGCGTCCCGATACCGATCCCGAGGAACTTGAAGAAGTTGTTCTGCAGCGGACTGTCCCAGCCGAAACCGTAGGTCGCGGCGTAGAGGATTCCGTTCTCGATCACCATTCCGGCGGCGCTGAACGCGAAGAACAACGACGCCTCACGCGTGCGCCGCGTCTTGTCCCGGTCCCGATAGGTGAAGTGGCGGAAACCGACGTAGTTGCACGCGATGGCGATCACCGTGGCCAGCAGGCTGGCCCGGACGACGGGCAGGTCGGTGGTCTGGCGCAGCACGTTGAAGGCGGCCATGTTCACCAGCAGCCCGATACCGCCGACGAGACCGAATTTCGCTATCTCACGGACGAGCTGTTCCAGCCGCACCCGCAGGGCGCTCTGTTCACTCATAATGATCTTTCAATCCCGTCCGCCGGCCGCATGCGTCAACCCGGTCATGCTAACCATCACCCACCCGGCGACGCGCGGACGCCGGATGCCGCGCCGCCCACCCAGCTTCCGCCCGCGCCGCCCGCCGCCCTGCCGCGCGCGCCGCCCGCCGTGCCGGGTCCGCGTGGCCGGCGGATACCCTAGGAGGGTGACGTTCCCGGTAGTCGGTATGGTCGGCGGCGGTCAGCTCGCCCGTATGACCCACGAGGCGGGCATTCCCCTCGGCATCAGATTCAGGCTTCTCAGTGACACCCCCCAGGACTCTGCGGCGCAGGTCGTGAGCGACGTCGTCATCGGCGACTACCGCGACCTCGACACGCTGCGCGAGTTCGCGCGCGGGTGCGACGTGATCACCTTCGATCACGAGCACGTACCCACCGAGCACCTCAGGGCCCTGGAGGCGGACGGCATCCCCGTCCGTCCGGGGCCCGACGCTTTGGTGCACGCCCAGGACAAGGGCGTGATGCGCGCGAAGCTCGACGCGATCGGCGCGCCCTGCCCGCGCCACCGCATCGTCGCCGACCCGGCCGACGCCGCGGCGTTCGCGGCGGAGGGCGGCGGCTTCCCGATCATCCTCAAGACGGTGCGCGGCGGGTACGACGGCAAGGGCGTGTGGTTCGTCCGCTCCGAGGACGAGGCGCGCGACCCCTTCCTCGCCGGCGTGCCGGTCCTCGCCGAGGAGAAGGTCGACTTCGTCCGCGAGCTCGCGGCGAACGTCGTCCGCTCCCCGCACGGCCAGGCCGTGGCGTACCCCGTCGTGGAGTCCCGGCAGGTCGACGGCGTGTGCGACACGGTGATCGCGCCCGCCCCGGAGCTGCCGGCCGAGCTGGCCGGCCAGGCCCAGGAGCTGGCGCTGCGCATCGCGCGGGAGCTGGACGTCGTCGGCCACCTCGCCGTCGAGCTGTTCGAGACCCGCGACGGCCGCATCCTGGTCAACGAGCTCGCGATGCGCCCGCACAACTCCGGCCACTGGACCCAGGACGGCGCGGTGACGTCCCAGTTCGCCAACCACCTGCGGGCCGTCCTCGACCTGCCCCTCGGCGACCCGCGCCCCCGCGCGCGGTGGACGGTCATGGCGAACGTCCTCGGCGGCGACTACCCGGACATGTACCAGGCGTACCTGCACTGCATGGCCAGGGACCCGCAGCTGAAGATCCACATGTACGGCAAGGACGTGAAGCCCGGCCGCAAGGTGGGCCACGTCAACACCTACGGCGACGACCTGGACGACGTGCTGGAGCGCGCCGCCCACGCCGCCGGCTACCTGCGAGGAACGATCGTTGAGTAACGCACCCGGGCCGCTGGTGGGCATCGTCATGGGCTCGGACTCCGACTGGCCCGTCATGGAGGCCGCCGCCCAGGCGCTCGACGAGTTCGAGATCCCGTACGAGGTCGATGTCGTCTCCGCCCACCGCATGCCGCGCGAGATGGTCGCCTACGGCGAGCGGGCCGCCGATCGCGGTCTGAAGGCGGTCATCGCGGGGGCCGGTGGCGCCGCGCACCTGCCGGGCATGCTCGCCTCCGTCACGCCGCTGCCGGTGATCGGCGTGCCCGTGCCGCTGAAGTACCTCGACGGCATGGACTCGCTCCTGTCGATCGTGCAGATGCCGGCCGGCGTCCCCGTCGCCACGGTCTCCGTGGCCGGCGCGCGCAACGCAGGTCTGCTCGCGGTGCGGATGCTCGCCGCGCACGACGCGGACCTGCTGGCCCGGATGAAGGAGTTCCAGCAGGAGCTGAACGACCAGGCGACGGAGAAGGGCAAGCGGCTGCGGGCGAAGGTCGAGGGCTCCACGTCCTTCGGCTTCGCCCGGTGACCGCCGCCCGCCTCCTCGGCGAGGCCCTCGACCTCCTCGCCGAGCACCCCGTCGTCGACGGCCACAACGACCTGCCGTGGGCGCTGCGCGAGAAGGCCGGCTACGACCTGGACCTCCTCGACGTCGCCGCCGACCAGCGCGGCCGGCTCCACACCGACCTGCCGCGGCTGCGCGCGGGCCGGGTGGGTGCCCAGTTCTGGTCGGTGTACGTGCGCAGCGACATGGCCGGCGACGACGCGGTCAGCGCCACGCTGGAGCAGATCGACTGTGTCGACCGGCTGCTGGCCCGCCACCCGGCGGAGCTGGCCCCCGCGCTGACCGCGGACGACGTGGAGGCGGCCCGCGCCCAGGGCCGCATCGCGTCGCTGAAGGGTGCCGAGGGCGGGCACTCCATCAACAACTCCCTCGCCACCCTGCGCGCCCTGTACGCGCTCGGCGTGCGGTACATGACGCTCACGCACAACGACAACATCGCGTGGGCCGACTCGGCGACCGACGTGCCGGCCGTCGGCGGGCTGTCCCCGTTCGGCCGCGAGGTCGTGCGGGAGATGAACCGGCTGGGCATGCTCGTCGACCTCTCGCACGTCGCGGCGACGACGATGCGCGACGCGCTGGACACCACCGAGGCGCCGGTCGTCTTCTCGCACTCGTCGGCGCGCGCGGTCTGCGACCACCCGCGCAACGTCCCCGACGACGTGCTGGAGCGGCTGCCCGGCAATGGCGGCGTCGCCATGGCGACGTTCGTGCCGAAGTTCATCCTGCCCGCGGCGGTGGAGTGGACGGCCCGCGCCGACGAGAACCTGCGCGCGCACGGCTTCCACCACCTGGACACCACCCCGGAGGCGATGCGGCTGCACGCGGCGTTCGAGGAGGCGCACCCGCGACCGGTCGCGACGGTCGCGACGGTCGCCGACCACCTCGACCACATGCGGGACGTCGCCGGCGTCGACCACGTCGGCATCGGTGGCGACTACGACGGCACGGCCTTCACCCCGGCCGGTCTCGACGACGTGTCGGGGTACCCGAACCTCGTCGCCGAGCTCCTCGCCCGCCGCTGGTCCCGCGCCGACGTGGCCAAGGTGACCTGGGGCAACGCCGTGCGGGTCCTGCGCGACGCGGAGGCGGTCGCCCGTGACGCCGCGTCCCGCCGGGGGCCCTCCACGGCGACCCTGGCCGATCTGGACGGCTGACCGGCCCGTACGGAACGCACGGGCGTACGGAACGTACGGAACGCGACGCGGCCCCCGGCGGTGTGCCGGGGGCCGCGTCGCGTGTGGCTGCGCCGTCGTGTCGGGGGCGGGACGGTGGGGGTGGGGGGCTGTGTCGTCCGGCTGCGCCGCCGTGTCGGGGACGGCAGTGGGTGGGGAGGGGCCGCGGCGGGTCACCTCCTCGGGGTCGGCGGCCTCGGGTACCGGGGAAGTGGCCCGGGTACCGCCGCCAACCCCTGCGGGGGCAACCCACCACGGCCCCTCCTCGGGCCGTCGGCCGGGTGACGGGGGGGGGGGCTTCAGGCCCGCGGGCGGCCCATCGCGCGGAACGTCCAGCCCGAGGCGCGCCAGCGGGCGGCGTCCAGGGCGTTGCGGCCGTCCAGGATGATCCGGGCGTTCACGACCGCGCCCAGCTCCTCCGGGTCGACCTCGCGGAACTCGCTCCACTCGGTGAGGTGCAGCACCACGTCCGCGCCGCGCACGGCCTCCAGGACGCTCTCGGCGTAGGCGAGGGTCGGGAAGACGCGGCGGGCGTTGTCCATGCCCTTCGGGTCGTACACGGTGACCTGGCCGCCCTGGAGGTGGATCTGCCCGGCGACGTTGAGGGCGGGGGAGTCGCGCACGTCGTCCGAGTCGGGCTTGAACGCGGCACCGAGGACCGCGACCCGCTTGCCCAGGAACGTTCCGTCCCCGAGGGCCTCGCGCGCCATGCCGACCATCTGCCCGCGCCGCCGCATGTTGATGGAGTCGATCTCCCGCAGGAAGGTGAGCGCCTGGTCGGCGCCGAGCTCGCCCGCGCGTGCCATGAAGGCGCGGATGTCCTTGGGCAGGCAGCCGCCGCCGAAGCCGATGCCGGCGCGCAGGAACTTGGCGCCGATCCGCTCGTCGTGGCCGATGGCCTCCGCCAGCTTGGCGACGTCACCGCCGGCGGCCTCGCAGACCTCCGCCATCGCGTTGATGAAGGAGATCTTCGTCGCGAGGAAGGAGTTCGCGGCGGTCTTCACCAGCTCGGCCGTGGGGAAGTCGGTCACGACGAACGGCGAGCCCTCGCCTACCGGCACCGCGTACACCTCGCGCAGCAGCTTCTCGGCGCGGCCGCTCTCGACGCCGACGACGATCCGGTCCGGGTGCAGGGTGTCCCGCACGGCGAAGCCCTCGCGCAGGAACTCCGGGTTCCAGGCCAGCTCCACGTCCGCGCCGGCGGGTGCCCGCTCGGCGAGGAGCCGGGAGAGCCGCTCGGCGCTGCCGACCGGCACGGTCGACTTGCCGACGACGAGGGCGGGCTTCCTCAGGTGCGGGGCGAGCGCGCCGAACGCCGCGTCGACGTAGCTCATGTCGCAGCCGTACTCGCCCTGCTTCTGCGGGGTGTTCACGCAGACGAAGTGGACGTCGCCGAAGTCGCCGACCTCCTCCCAGGAGGTGGTGAAGCGCAGCCGCCCGGTGGAGCCCTCCATGCCCACGACGTGCCGCCGCAGCAGCTCCTCCAGCCCCGGCTCGTACATGGGGACCCGGCCCGAGGCCAGCATCTCGATCTTCTCGGGGACGATGTCGAGCCCGAGGACGTCGAAGCCGAGTTCCGCCATGGCCGCTGCGTGGGTGGCGCCGAGGTAGCCGGTGCCGATCACCGTGATCTTCAGGGCCATGTGTGCTGCTCCAGTGCTGTACGGGCCGGGAATGCGTGCCCGAGCATAGTCGGGCGGCGCCGGGGGCATGGTTCCGGCGGTGTTGCCGCTGTCGGCAAGCTCACGTGATCCTCACATATGCCGAGCCCGTGGCGGACCACTAAAATTCGGGTTACTTAACGGTAGTTAGCACCGCAGCCCAGGGGAGTGACGCAGACATGGCGGGAACGCCTGACTTCGACCTGTACCGCCCGTCCGAAGAGCACGACATGCTCCGGGACACCGTCCGCTCGCTCGCCGAGGCGAAGATCGCGCCGCACGCCGCCGCCGTCGACGAGGAGGCCCGCTTCCCGCAGGAGGCGCTGGACGCGCTCGTCGCCTCCGACCTGCAGGCCGTGCACGTCCCCGAGACGTACGGCGGCGCGGGCGCCGACGCCCTCGCGACCGTGATCGTCATCGAGGAGGTCGCCCGCGTCTGCGCGTCGTCCTCGCTGATCCCGGCGGTGAACAAGCTCGGCTCCCTCCCGGTGATCCTCTCCGGCTCCGAGGAGCTGAAGAAGAAGTACCTGGGCCCGCTCGCCAAGGGCGACGCGATGTTCTCGTACTGCCTCTCCGAGCCGGACGCCGGCTCCGACGCCGCCGGAATGAAGACCCGCGCGGTGCGCGACGGTGACTTCTGGGTCCTCAACGGCGTCAAGCGCTGGATCACCAACGCGGGCGTCTCCGAGTACTACACGGTCATGGCCGTCACCGACCCGACCAAGCGCTCCAAGGGCATCAGCGCCTTCGTCGTCGAGAAGGGCGACGAGGGCGTCTCCTTCGGCGCCCCGGAGAAGAAGCTCGGCATCAAGGGCTCCCCGACGCGCGAGGTCTACCTCGACAACGTCCGCATCCCCGCCGACCGCATGATCGGCGAGGAGGGCACCGGCTTCGCCACCGCGATGAAGACCCTGGACCACACCCGCATCACCATCGCGGCCCAGGCCCTCGGCATCGCCCAGGGCGCCCTGGACTATGCCAAGGGCTACGTCCAGGAGCGCAAGCAGTTCGGCAAGCCGATCGCCGACTTCCAGGGCGTGCAGTTCATGCTCGCCGACATGGCGATGAAGATCTCCGCGGCCCGCGCCCTCACGTACCAGGCGGCCGCGGCCTCCGAGCGCGTCGACGCCGACCTGACCTACCTGGGTGCGGCGGCGAAGTGCTTCGCCTCGGACATCGCCATGGAGGTCACCACGGACGCCGTCCAGCTGCTCGGCGGCTACGGCTACACCCGTGACTACCCGGTCGAGCGCATGATGCGCGACGCCAAGATCACCCAGATCTATGAAGGCACGAATCAGGTCCAGCGGATCGTCATGGCGAGGAACCTGCCGTAGCAGGTTTTTCGCAGGTCAGCGGCCCTATCAGGTGGTCCGGGAGCTGTGATCGGCTTCTGGTCCGTTCGGGTCCGTTCGGGCGTGTTCCTGGGCGTCATGCTGGGGAAATCCTGGGCTGACGCTGAGCTGGCTACGGCTTCTGACCTGCACAAACACAGCGGCCCCCGGCGCGATGCCGGGGGCCGTTCGTATGGGCTGGGTCAGGCGACTTCGGCCCGCTCCGTGGGGTCGTCCGCGCCGGGCATGAGCATCGTTGCGATGGCTGCCCGACCACGCTGGTCGGCCCCCTCGAAGATGTAGTGGTAGTGCTCCCTGAGCACGTCAGTGCTGCTGTGACCCATCCAGTCGGCTACGTCGTTCTCCGGGACGCCCGCGTACAGCAGACGCGACCCGTAGTAATGCCGCATGGAGTGCGGTTTGCAGTACGCCACCTCTGACTTGGTCAGGGCCACAAGCCAGATTTGCCGGTAGAAGTACGAGGCGTACAGGTAGCCGGTCCGGGTCACGTTGGGGAAGAGGAGCCGTTCCGGCCCCCAGACCCCATGGCTCTTGATGTGTCGCCGAAGCTCGAACGCGACGTTCGGAGGCAGGGGCACGACGCGTCCCGGCTCCTTCTCGTCGCGGGCCTTGATGTGCCGACGCTGGAGCGCACTGTTCTTCCCCGACTCCGTTTCGCCGTCCTCGGCGATCTGGAAGTCCACCCGAAGTACCTCGGCCGTGAAGTCGATCTGATCGCGAGAGACCGCCATAGCCTCACCGAGGCGGAGCCCGCATCCGGCCATCAGCCACAGCATCGCCCGGTACCGGGGCGGGGCCGCGCCGAGCATCGCCAGGACTTCCCGCGTCGTGAGCCGCCGCGCCTTGCTCTTGTGCTCGCGAATCTCCTTGGCGCGGCTACCCGCGTGCTTGATCCTCTTGCAGGGGTTCCGGCCAATGATCTCGTTGACGACGGCCCAGTCCATCATCCCGGAGAAGAACGAGAACCGCTGTCGACGGGTCCGGGCGGATAGCTTGCGGTCGTTCTCCATCCACAACAGCCACTGCTCAATGTCGGCAACCTTCAGGGACACGATGGAGCGGGCCTTGAAGAACGGCTCCAGGGTCGTGTTCTGGATTGAGCGGTACTGCTTCTTGGTGCTGTTCTCCAGCTTCCGCTGATCCGTCCACTGCTCCCAGACCGCCGTCACCGGCTGCTTTCCCAGCCGGTCATCCAGGTAGGTCCCGGCGTCTAGCTCCTGCTCCTTTCGCTTCCGGTGATCGTCGGCGCGCTTCTTAGTCCCGAACGACTTCTGGCGCTGCTTCCCATCCGGGTCGTACCAGAACGTCGTCCACTTCGTCGCGTCGTCCTTGGAGCGCGCTACCCATGCCCTTGCCACCCGTCGGCCTTCCCCTTCTGTGTGGGCCCCCACCTGCCGTGGCTCCCCTCGGCCACAGTCTGCACATGGTCCACCCTAGGTTGTCAACCCAGGGTGGACCACCCGGTGGTGTATGGTGTGGGTATGCGAGAAGACGAGAGCGGCTTCGAGATCACCCAGCAGCAAGGGGGTTGGGTGATCCGGATGTGGTGGCCAGTAGGGCCGATTACGGGAGGCCCGCAGCGCATGACCGTGGAGCCGGCCGAGGGTGCTGAGCCCCGTGATGTCGTGCGCGGCATCTCCACGACCGTGCTCCGCAGACTGGACCTCGCGGCTGCGGTGAACTTGGCCAAGAAGGCACCGAAGGCCCAGGAAACCTTGGAGGACGTCACCCGGTCACTCGACGCCTCGGGGGAGGCTGCTGGTCGCCTCCTGGCGGCTGAAGGCGTCTCGGAGCGATACCTGGCCATGCTGGCTGCGACGTACGCCGCCATGGCTGAGAGCGGCGCCCCGGCGCCGGTTCCCTGGCTTGCCCGATTGATCGAGCGCCGCCCGGAGACGATCAAGGACCACTTGAAGAAGGCTCGGCGGGACGGCTACCTGGGAACCGTGGCGGGCAAAGCCGGGGGAGAGGTGACCGACAAGACCAGGGCAGCTTTGAAGTCTATGGCGAGCGCTGAGAGCTAGTCCAGCCCCTATTTGCCCAAATTCATATCTCGTTGGCCCCGAGGCGACTCGGGGCTTTCCTGTATAGGGAGGTTATGTTGGTGAAGTTGTTGACGGTTGCCGAGGTAGCCGAGTTCCTAAGCAAGCCGCGCAGCTGGGTATACGAAAACTGGCGTGACGAGCAGATCCCCTTTCGTCGTATTGGTCAATCCCTCCGATGTCGACCGAGCGACCTGGATCGCTGGCTGGACGCTCAACTGGCTGAGTGATCTAACAGCCCTCGGCCCCCGTTTCATATAAGCGCTTCGGGGGCCTTTTCATGCCGTACTAGTGGCAACGGTAGAGAACGGCCGTCCTTGAAATCGCCAGGGGGCAGGCCGTAGAAATATCCCCAGCGGACACAACCGAAGGACACCGATTGATTGGCTTTGGCCCTGGCGCCCCATGGGGGGCGATCTCACAGCTCGACTGCCGAGCTAAAGCCCGCGACCACCGCATACGTCCTCTCGCCTTCCGCGTGTACTTCGCCGCCCTCGGCTGGGGCAATAAGGTCGGGCATGCCGAGTTCGCCGAAGGCGCCCTAGCTTCCATCCTCGGGCCGCAAGACGGCCCGCCGCTGACGAAGCAGGCTGTACAGAAAGGCATCACTGCGGCCAAGTCCATGGCGCTGATCGCGCCTGAGTCCGGCGCTCGCTGCCTCGTACTGCCTGGACAACACTTCCAGAAGAACGGCCTCGGGTCGGCATCCTGTCGAGTGCACGCCTACCGCACTGCTGCGTAACCCTGCACGGGCCAACGAGTAGCCCGCACAGGATTACCCATTCCTCTCTGACCTGGGGAAACCTTCGCGTCCTCTCTATCTCCATTAGTCATCCCCTGGCCGAACGAACGGGAGGCCAGGAACCAACTGCATCAGGGGCACCCCTCCAAGGAGTGCCCTATCTGTATCCCCATAGGGGCGCCCCCTCGAAAGGGCGCCCTCTGTCTTTCTGGAGTAGCTATTGCCTATGTGTATGTGTAGCCGCTGTAAGCGGCTCTATCCTCTCGGCTCACGGTGTGAGCCGTGCGCCTCGGCGGCAGCGAGGCGGAGGGAACAGAAGAGAAAGCACACGCGCCCTTCAGCCTGGGCGCGTGGATATGACAGCTCTTACATCAAGGCTCGCGCCGCAATCCTTGCGGCTCAGCCTCTCTGTGCTCTCTGCAATTCGCGGCCGGCAACGACGGCCGATCACATAGTTCCGCTGAGTCGAGGCGGAACGAACGACATTGAGAATCTTCGCCCGGCCTGTGGGCCGTGCAACTTCAGCCGAGGCAACAGAACGGCCTAGGCGGCGCGTAGAGCGACCGCCACGGGTCCAGCCCGCTCCGTTATGCCCAATCAGTTCTCAGGCTCGCTCAGGCCGTTTCAGCGGCCAAGGCAGCCAAGACCCCGGGAGGGGGAGTCCGAAACTTTCAACCCACCCTTTCCCAGACCCCGGTCTTTCCCTGTTTCGGTATGCCTGAGGACGGCGGACAGCGTGGGCAACGGATACGGACGTGTCCGCACGTCAGAGCGCGTATCAGCGCGCAATGCCTAGGGACATGCTCGGGGACACTCGTCGAGCATGTGTCCTCAACCATCGATAGGAGATCAGCATTGAAGAGATGCCCGTACTGCCGTATCCGACTTCTAGCCAGGGCCAGGAACGGCAACGTGAAGGCGTCCTGTGGGGCGCCTGAGTGCGTGAAGGCTCGGGAGCGTGAGCGGAAGCGCGCGGTGCGCGCCAAGGCCCGTGGAGAGGCGCCTACGGCCTCTGTGGAGCCTGGGCCGTCCTCGGAGGCCGGGCGCGCGTTCGTGGCCCCGTGGGGACAGACGTACGCCTCGGAGGTGGAGGCGTGGGCCGACTGTCTGCTGACGGGGGGTAAAGACGGCCTGGGCGAGGTTTCGCCCGGTGAGCAGTACGAGCGACAGCGGATGCTGTCGTCTGTGAGGGAATGCGCCCCTTAACGGGTCTACCAACCATGCAAGGAACCCGATAGGGAACCTGTCACAGACTCCCGCACGCCGTGAGGCGTTCGGGGCGAGGGATGGTCACTCCTCATTACTAGGTGCGGGTCAGAGTTTGGCGCGGTACCCCGGAATACTCCACTGGGGGCCGCGCCTTTCTCGTTCTCTGGCCTGGTAGCGGCCATACCTCATGAAGGGAATCATGACTGTTGAGTTGACTTGCTGGCAGTGCTCCGAAGTCTTTGCCCGTGTTCTCGGTCCGGGTGCGCCGCCGAAGTATTGCGGCGATGGATGCCGTCGAGCCGCTAAGCGGGCCAGGCAGCGAATTGAATATGAGTCTCGCGCCGAGGCGCGAAGGCTAGCTAGTACCGAGGACAACTGAATCAACCACACCGCCAAAGCCGCTCGGCATTCGCCGAAGCGGCTCTTTTTGTGCCCGGTGACCATCCGGCCCTGTACAGGAGAGCGATTTGATTAACGTCTACGCCGATCAGGCCAAGGCTGCCCTTGAAGACCGCGCCAAGATGATTCGTGAGATCCGGTCGATTGAGAGCGACAGCAAGATTTCCGCCGCAGATAAGCGGGAACGCATTGAGCGCCTCGACCGTGACGTGATGCAGCTTGAGGCCGAGGCCAGAGACGTCCAGCGTGGCGAGCGTGAGGCTGAGGTGCGCTCCCTGGCTGCGAATGCCGGCGGCCTCCTGACGCCCCGTTCTCCGAAGAATGACGACGGCTCTTGGCGCTCTCTCCTGCCGTCCCTGAATGAGTATCGCGCCCTGATATCCGAGGGTGTCCCTGGTGACGGTGGTTACACCGTGCCGGACCAGATTTCAAGCAAGTACATTGACGCGCTGAAGGCGAACTCGACGTTCCTTCGGGGACTGCCGACGGGCAGCATCATTCCCTTCACTTCCGACACCCTGTCTGTTCCGCAGCTCGTCTCCTCTACCGGAGCCGACTATGTGGCCGAGGGCCAGCCTATTCCGGCGGGCCAGATGGTCTGGGGTGAAGTCAAGTTCACCGCTAAGAAGATCGGTGAGATTCAGTGGGCCTCTACCGAGGTGCTGGAGGATTCCGCGCTGGATCTCCGCCGGATCATTGCTGACAACCTTCTGCGTGACGCTTCCCTGAAGTTTGATTCCGACGCTTTCACCGGCACGGGCACCAACCCGATCAAGGGTGTCGTTTCTCAGGGAATCACTACGACCCTGGGGGCTGGAAAGGTCACGGTGACGTATGACGACCTGGCGGACGCGGTGGCCCGTATTGAGGCCACCAATGGGCGTCCCTCGGTCGTGTGGGCTTCTACGGATATGGCTGCGGCTCTCCGAAAGGAGAAGGCGAACGGCTCCGGCATTTACCAGGGCGGTCAGCCGACTGATTCCCCCGCGTCGACCGCATGGGGTCTGCCGATCCTGCCTACCGCATTCCTCGCCCCTAAGACGGTTGTAGTCGCCGACGCTTCCCGAATCGTGGTCGGTGTTCGCCGAAATGCTCAGGTCAAGATCAGCGAGGATGCCCGCTTCGACGTTGATCAGGTTGGCTTCAAGCTGACTATGCGCATGGCTGGCGTTTCCCTCGCCGAGTCCGCTTCGGTGCAGATCGTTGAGGCAGCCGCCAGCTAATCGCAAGGCCGTGCCAATTCTCAGAGCCCCCAGCCGCCGGCTGGGGGCTCTTTTGGTTTTGCGGGCTCGATGGCGTGAGGCAAGTGGAAACCCCGCCCATACGCCGGGGGAGACGTACGGACGGGGTCGATTGACAGTGGTCCCGCGCTCAGTGCTGACGCGGCCTGTGCGGCGTCCTGGTGGCCGCGTCGCGCCACCACCACAAGCCCCGGCAGCCAGGCTCAGACAGTCCGGAGTGCGTCCCGCAACGCGGGCACCACGGCAAGCCGCTTTCTGGGTCCGTCAGGCACTCGGCAGCGCATCGGGGGCACTTGCGCACGGGGACCTTCTCTCAGGCGCTCAGGTCGAACTCTCCGCCCTTGATGGCGGCGGTGAGGGTCGCCCACTGGTCGGGCGTCATGGTGACGACCGTGTCAGGGCGTTCACTGTCGCGCAACGCCACCACCCCCGGCACGTTCAAAGCGATCTCCGGGCAGTTGTTCACGCGGGCGTCACGGCATGCAGCAGCCGTGACGAACTGGAACTCGGTGCGTTCGGTCATGGTGCCAATTCCCTTCGCCGAACAGCGGGGATGCGGTCCCCGCACCGCCTTGCTGCCCGCCCCGATCGCATGCCCTTCCTGTAGCGACGCGACCGGGGCGGGGGATTGGGTGCTTCGGTTTCCCTGGGTCCGAAGCGGGTGCCCTCACTGCCAGGGCAGCACCCCAGTTAAGGGGCGGACCGGGGCGAGAGCCTGAGCACGTCAGCTCAGACGGGACACGGCTGTCCCTGCTTCTGGCTTGTCCGGTCGGGGGACTATCCGGCTGTGCGGCCACGGGTGCGGCGGCACGCCGGAATTCTTATGCCCACCTAAAGGCGGACGCTTTGGTTGCTACTTCGACGCGTTTCACGGATTCGGGCGGCGCCAGCCATTCCTTTCCGCCGTTCTCGGGCCAAATGAAGGCGGTCGGCTGCTTGCGGCGCCTTTGGGGCATCTCGGCGGGGTCCTCCCAATCCGGGATCACATCCCGGAGGATACCGACTCTCCCCAACGCATCCTCAACCCGCTTACCCACATCCTTAGTCGTGACCATCAGTGGCCCTCGGGATGCCGCCGAAGGTAGACGTTGCAGTCGGACACGGTGGTCCAGTCGCTTCCCGCCCGCGCCCGATCCCGCACGTTCGCCAACTCCGCGCAACCCGCGCAACCTTCTACGGGGGCCGGTTCCGGTTCCATCCTTAGCGGCAGCTCTACCGGCTCACTCGGGTAAGTCTTCGGCTGGCTCATCGCTGAATGCCTCCCGGCTCGGATTCTCCGTGGCAAGCAATGATCCACCGAGTTGGGGGCTTGCAGGCGGTTCAGTCGCGTCATGGACTAAAGATCATGAACGGCAAGCAGTGGACCATTCCGCGAGTTTCCCCCTGGCCTCTTCATCGAACAGGGCCACTTCCTCGTAGCATGCGAAATAGTCCAGATAGCTTTGGATATCCCGACTGTCGCGGAGAACGAGACTTCCCGTCATCGTCTCAATGGTAGCCAGTGACGAGTCATAAATGGTGAAGGTGTTCAGCGGTGTTGTGGTGCGGGTGGGGGTGCCAACAGGAATAATGCCAAGGCGTACGTTCGGCAAGTAGGTGAGCGACGATAGCCGGTCCATCTGTTCAGCCAAGGCAAGGGCGGGAACGACAGGCCACCTAACAGCCTGCTCGGTCAGGAGGAACGTGAATTTTTTCGAGCGGTCGTAAAGGACCGCCTGCCGTTCCAATTTCCCTGCCACTGCCTTGGTGGTGTCGACCGGGGAGTTTGCCAAGCTGGCACGTACGTATTCAGGCGTTGCCAACAGTCCTGTGACCATGGATAGCAGGAAGTAGCGCATATGAGTGGACGACGCTTCGAGCGACTTAAGTTCTGCCTGCCGTGTGGCCAGCCCCTTGCGCCTTAGATCCCGGAGATTGCGCCATTCCGTGTTGGCTACCCTGGCCAAGGCGGCTACTTCGGTCACCTCATCCGGGGAAGCATCCAAGGCTCTCAGGATCTGTTCGATATCGACTAGGGAGGGGCGCACTCTCCCGTTCTCGATTCGACTCACCTTTGATTGCGAGATGTTGCAGCGCGCAGCAAGCCGGTCCCCTGAGAGACCGGCTTGCTTGCGTAGCTGCTTCAGCCTGGCCGCGAGGTCCTGAGCGGACTGACCTAGCTGTTCCGGCTCGAACGTCATCCCCTCAGAAACTCCAGGAAGGGTACGGACTCGGCCAGGGCGATTCGCTGGTACTCAATGAAGGGTGCTGGGTCTCCCTCGTACACTTCGCGGCTGATTTGTTTTCCGTCCGCCTCGTAGTGCATGAGCACCACGGTAGTCCGATCGAACATCCAGAAGTCTTGGACGCCGGGAAGCGGGTTCTCGCGGCCCGTTACGTCGAGGATGCGGATTTCCTCGCCGGCCAGAGCGTGAGGCCGGTAATAGCGGGAGAACTCGAATTCCAGGTACTCGCTGAGAGGCCGGGTGACTACGTGAACGCGCCCCTGGCGCCTGCCTTCCCTTCTCTGCCTCTTCAGGCGCGCGGTGTACTCACAGGAGAACGTCTCCGGGTTGATGCGCTTACCGGCGCGGAAGGCTTCGATCTCCTCTGCTTCTTGGGGGACGAGGTATTGAGGCAGGGTCTCCAGCCGCCACGCTTCAGTCTGGAAGTCCCGGAACTTCGCCCGCCAGTCCTCACCATCCAAGAACATCAAACGCCTCCCGCAGCACGCTTTCCGGGATCTCCACCAGCCCCTCGCCCTCGGGCGGCGTGAAGCCCCTGAACACGTCGCCCTGGACCACGAACGACCCGCCCTCGGTCTTGTAGACATTCGGGCAATCGTCGGCGCCACACTCCCCGTTGCCGTTGCCCGTGAGTCGGGTAAGCCCGGCACGCTCAGACATGCGAAACCCCCTGCTCTGTGGCCCCACTTGGGCCGTTGCCCATGACCGTACGAGGACCGTACGCGCCCGTCTATGCGTGCACGCGACTATGCGCGTTGTCGCATAAACCGAGCCGCCAGAGGCATGGAACGGGGAGAGCCCCCGGCGGGTCGCCAGGGGCTCTCAGGGTCGGTCTCTGCGGCGCCCGTGGGGCAAGAGGGTGTCCAGGGCACTGGGTGATCATGGGGGAATCCTGGGGAGGCCCCTCCGTGGGGGGTGTCTGTGCAGGTCAGCTTCAGGTATGCCGTAAAGCACCCAGATCTACGAGGGCACGAACCAGGTCCAGCGCATCGTCATGGCCCGCAACCTGCCGTAGCGGGGTTTTCGCAGGCCGCGGCGCCGTCGGGTAGCTGGTCCCGGAGCTGTGACCGGTTCCCGGTCCGTTCCGCCACGTCCCCGGGCGCCATGCCGGGGAAGTCGTTTCCCCGGCCGTGTGGAACCCCCCGCGTCCCAAAGGCGCGGGGGGTTCTCTGTCTCCCAGCCCGCTCGGTCAGGCGGTGTAGAGCGTGGGACGCGGCGCGACCTGGTCGGGACTGAGCCCTTCCACGGCCCCTGGGGTCAGTCCTGATCTTGGGTGTACTGAGCCGCGTACCAACTGGAGTCGATGGCGGGGTTGCGCAGCGCCCCCCAAAATCGGTCGTCAGGTATCGGTGGCAGTGGCGGATTGCCCAAGTCCGCATGCAGATCCGCACGCCAGTCGAGAGTGAAGTGGCTCCGGGTCTCCGCGCTCTCGCACACGGATCTGTAGGGGGATCCCCAGAGCCCGAGGGCTATCTTCTCCGCGGCCCACCTGCGAGTGACGTCTCGGCCGGTGTCGGCCTGTGCGAGCACTGCGCGGAGTCGCAAGGCGAGCGGGCCGGTTTGGTCCGGCCGCGGTAGGGCCACACCACGCTCCCACGCGTCCAGGGCTGCCTTGACCTCCGGGTAGTTGTTCAGCCCCGTTTCGACCGCCAGTCTGCGCAGTTGCTTCCGCGCGGCCTCGACCACCTGCTCATACGGCAGGACTGCGATCAGTGCACCGAGTTCCTCATGTCCGTCCAGGTGGCTCACGTGGAGGAGGTCGGTGGGACTGTGGGACAGGTCCAGCTCTGGCAGCTGCTCATCCGGTGCAGGAAGGGGCTCGTCGCCACTGCACTGCGGCCTGGCAGGCAGAGGCGCCTCCCAGAACAGTCGGCCGTTGAAGGTGACGACACCAGCCTCCTGGCCGCGCTCAAGCGTGTCGGCCAGTTCGGCCAGATACCCACCCAGCGAGTCGGCCTGCCCAAATCTGGTGCCGGTCTCGTCGAAGAACCGTCCGATCGCACCGAAGGAGTCGCGCTCAGTACGGCAATCCATCAGAAGACCGTCCGACGTCACGTCGTAAGAACCGAACTTCACGTAGTCGTGAAGCCAGTAGCCCTCGCCCTCGGTCTCCCCGTCGAGGCCCTGGTCGATACCGCGCATGAACCCGGTGTCCCCGAGGATTCCGCTCACTCCGAGCAGCCGGTCGCCCGTACTGAACCGGAAAGCCTCAGGTCCCTCCAGCGCCCCGTTGTGCCGTTGGAGTGAAGCGACCAGGTCCGGAGGAAAGGTGACCCCCAGTTCCTGTTGCGCTGCTGCGATCTCCTCGTCTCCTGCGGGCGGCCGAAGCGTGGCAAAAGTGCGTGGCGCGTGCTCGCGCAGCCACGCGTCGATGCGAGTCCATGAGTCCTGGACCAGGCCTGATGTCATGAGGCCGACCTTAGAGCCAGCGGCTGACAACAGCTTGATCGTCGCTCACCGGCCTTGCCGTCGGGTTGGCGTTCATGCCGGCAAGCTCGAGTGGACCCTTGTCCCGGCTCACCAAGCTGCTGGCACCGGACGCTGCAACCGCCCACTCGACACTGAAGCGCTCAGTCGCATTCACCCGATCGGTGGCCAACTCGAAGAAGCTCACTGGCTCGGACAGGGCGATGCAAGCTGTGAGGCGCCCGGATGCCCGAGGGCAGCCAGGGCGGGCGCGTCGCGATGGCGTGAGACCTCCCGTCCCACCGTGGCAGCCCCGCGACCGCACAGCACGGCCCCCGGCGATCCGCCGGGGGCCGTTGCGGTTACGCTGCGCTGCCGCACAAGCGGCACGGCTCAGCTCAGCACAGCCCTCAGCTCAGCACGGCACAGCACAGCACAGCACCAGGTGGGAGTCTCCATGAGTGTGGATCGCCAGATCTCCGCACTGCTCAAGCAGATAGCGACCCAGGACGTCGTCGTCGTCACCGACGAGTTCTCCCGCGCCGGACGGGCCGCCACGCTCGCGCACGTCGTCGAGCACTACGGCTTCGAGTACGGCGAGACCCGGCGCGAGGGCCACAACAGCCAGACCCTCGCCGTCCACCTCTACCGCGACCCCGCGCCCGAGGCCCGCGCCCGTGAGGCGGCGACCATCGCCGCGCACCCGCAGGCCGGCATGGGCGGCACGGTGCCCGGCCTCCTGCCCGGGACGCTCAAGCCGACCGCCGAGGCGGCGGAGGCAGTCGCCCTGATGAAGGACCGCATCGGCTTCGACGTCATGACGCAGATGGCCGGGGCGCGCAAGATGGGCTTCGCCTGGTTCTGCGTGGCGGGCCTGGTGGTGACGCTGCTGATCTGCCAGATGTACGTCGGCGCCGTCGCGGGCGGCGCCGCCCTGGCCGCGCTCCTGGTGGGCGGTGTGAAGATCGGCGAGATCCGTCGGCAGCGCATCGCCCAGCGCCTCCAGGCGGCCGGGTTCACTCCGGTACGGGACGAGACGGGACGGCAGCGGTTCCTGCGCCCGGGACAGCAGCTTCCGGGCCCCGCGAACCCCTTCGCGGCCTGACGGGCGGGGCGGACGGACGCGCCGGAGGGGGCGGTCACGCGTCGGCGTACCGGGGGAGGTCCGTCGTCGGGATCGTCCACTCGCCGATGGTGACGTCCTCGCCGTACACGAACTCCTTGCGGGTGGCGTAGCGGGGGCCCGACGGGGTCGCGTGGATGTCGGACAGGACGGCCCCGGAGCCGGTGCGCGGATCGAAGATCACGTAGATCGGGATGCCGAGCAGCGGGTAGTCCCGCATCTTGCCGACCCAGTCGTTGTCGGGGTTGGAGCGGGACACGACCTCGATGGCGGCGATGAGAGTACGAGGGTCGAACCTCCCGTCCCCCTCCATGTCCGCCTCGGCGATCACCATCACGTCGGGGTGGCGCATGATGCCCTCGGGCTCGTCCTCCACGTCGGGCTCTCCCGTATGGGCCGCCAGTTCGTCGGGCATGACCCGCTCAAGGCGCTTGCGGACGCGTAGCACCGTGAGCTCGTGCGGTTTCCCGGGCGCCATCATGTCGTGGACGATTCCTTCCTTGGTGATCTCGAACTTGCCGGGAAGGGTGTCGTCCATCGAGGACACGAAATCCCGCATCGTCCGGTACAGGTAGTGCGTCTCCCGCTGCGCGTCGTCCGGGGCGATGCTCATGGCGTGCGCTCCTCGTCGTCGGTGCCCGGGGGCAAGGATCGTCACGTTCATGCTAGGCGGCCTCCGGGAGATCGGATCGGCAGTCGCGGCAGTGGCCCGGCTCCGGTGCCCGGAAGGCGCGGTCGCAGGTGTCGCAGGTCTGGAACGGGTCTCTCGCGGCCGTCGGCGCGGCTGCCGGTAGCGGTGGTGGCAGGAGCACGGTGAGCCGGTGGGCGAGGAGGCCGGCGGGCTGTTGCAGCCGGCCGGGCAGGGCGGCTGTCAGCACGTGGCGTACGGCGTCGGGGTGCGCGTCGCGCTCCAGCCAGGCCGCCACGGCCGGGGCGAGGCGACGGACGTCGTGCTCGCCCAGAAGCAGGCGGGGGTCGTCGCGCCGCAGGCCGGCGAGGAGGTCGGCGGCCACGCGGTGGCGCTCCGGGTCGGGGGTCTGCGGCTGGGGGAGCGGCGGGCGAGGTGGCGCGGTCTCCCGCTGCGGTACGGGCGCGGGCGCGGGTTCCGGTTCCGGCGCGGGGGGCGGTGGAGGCGCTGCCGGAGCAGGGGTCGGGGCCGGGGCGGCCGGGGCCAGGGCCGGGTGGTCGTACGCCACCGTGCGGGTGACCAGCTCGCCGCCGGGGAGGCGGACCCGGGTGCGCTCCAGGTAGTGGTGCTCCTCCAACTCCCGCAGCGCGGCGGCGATCCGGGTCTCGCTCTCCGGGAACCGGTCGGCCAGCACCTTGATGCCGACCTTCGCCCCGTCGGGCAGCGACTGGATGTGCACGGCGAGCCCGATCGCCGTCAGGGACAGCTCGCGGTGCTGGGCGAGATGGTTGCCGACGACCGTGAAGCGGTCGGTGTGGCGTGCCCGTACGTGGAGGACACCGGAACCGGTGACGCGTCCGGGAAGGCGGGACGGGGCGCGCGAGGGCGCGCTAATCTGCTGGGTATCCATCGGGAAGCTCCGTACTTCCTTGATGGTCAGGCCCTCGATCGGGATTGCCGTCCCGGCCGGGGGCCGACGTCTGTCTGTGGTTGTCGCCGCGAGCATATGCCCGCCAACCCGCCCGAAATCCAGCCCGATTGGGCAAGGTCACCCGGGGGAGTGACCGGCGGCGGTGGGGTGGGGTGGGGTAGGTGGTTTTCCCGTTCCTCACAGACGTTCTTTGATCTTTTGCATCGTGCGCCACCGCGTCGCGGACCACCGGGTCGTGGACGCCCGCGACCCGGTGCGACCGGTCACGGTACGAGGTCGAGCTCGGCCCAGACGGTCTTGCGGGGCACGGGTCCGGCCGTGACGCCCCACCGGTCGGCGAGCGCCTCGACGATCAGCAGACCGCGCCCCCGCTCGGCGTCGGGAGCGGGTGGCGTGACGGCGCCGGGACCCGGCGGCAGCCGGTCCCCGCGCGTGTCGGTGACCGCGATCCGCAGGCACGTGCCCCCGCCCTCGACCGCGAGGTCCAGGCGGAAGTCCCTGCCCGGGACGCGGCCGTGGGCCCGTGCGTTCGCCGCCAGTTCGGCGACGATCTGCGCGGCCGACTCCGACGGGATTCCCCAGTACGCCAGTTGGGCCGAGGCCAGCAGGCGGGCGAGCCGGACGCCACGCCGGGTGGGGGAGAGCAGCACGGTGAACTGCCGGGTGGGGGCGGAAGGTTCGGTTCGGGTGATTTCCAGGTTCACGTGACTCAGCGTGGCCGTCTCGCGCTTACGCTGACCAGAGCGACGCGTGTACGGACAGTGACTGCCCAGCCGGTGTGCGGCCCTGTCCGTCCCGTACGGCGTCGCCCACGGACACGGGCGGAGGCGGGTGTCGTATGACGGACGGACCGGAGCAGGACGTCGACCTGGAGGACGACTCGGGCGCGGTGATCGCGGCGGTCGGTCGGCAGGTCAGGCTCTGGCGCGAGGCCGCGAAGATGCGCGCGGCGGACCTGGGCGCGGCCATCGGGTACGGCGAGAACCAGGTCTACAAGGTGGAGGCCGGCAAGCGTATCCCGAGGCCGGAGTTCCTGGACAGGGCGGACGAGGTCCTGGGAGCGGGCGGCAAGCTGGCGGCGATGAAGAAGGACGTGGCCGAGGCCAGGTACCCGAAGAAGGTCCGCGACCTGGCGAAGCTGGAGGCCGACGCGGTCGAGCTCGGCGCGTATGAAAACGGAGTGGTGCACGGGCTGCTCCAGACCGAGGAGTACGCCCGCGCGCTGTACGGGGAGCGGCGGCCCGCGTTCTCCGGGGACCAGGTGGAGCGCTTGGTGGCGGCCCGGATGGCTCGGCAGTCCGTCTTCGAGCGGCAGCCCGCGCCTCTTCCTGGTCTTTGTCCAGGAAGAGGCGACGCTCAGGCGCCCGATCGGGGGCAGAATGGTGTTGCGCCGCCAACTCGAACGCCTTCTGCAGCTGGGCTCGTTGAGGCATGTCGAGATCCAGGTCATGCCCACGGAGACGGAGGAGCACGCGGGGCTGGGGGGCTCTCACCAAGTGCTTAAGCTGAGCGACGGCACGTCGGTGGGGCACAACGAAGCGCAGCTCACCAGCCGCGTGATCAGCCATCCCAAGGAGGTCCAGATCCTTGAGATGCGGTACGGCATGATCAGGTCGCAGGCGCTTACTCCGAGGGTGTCGCGGACCTTCATCGAGAAACTGCTGGGAGAGACATGAATGCCGAGCTGACCTGGGTCAAGAGCAGCTACAGCACCAATGACGGCCCTCAATGCGTCGAAGTCGCGGCCGCGGACGACACCGTCCACGTCCGCGACTCCAAGTACGTCCCCGGTCCGCAGCTCGGTTTCACGCCTGACGCCTGGGTGGACTTCCTGACCTACGCGTCCCGGGGCTGACATGGTGCTGACCTGGGTCAAGAGCAGCTACAGCAGCAACGACGGCCCAGCATGCGTCGAGGTAGCGGCCGCCGACGACACCATCCACGTCCGCGACTCCAAGAACGTGCCGGGTCCGCGGCTCGGCTTCACGCCAGACGCCTGGGCGGACTTCCTGGCGTACGCGTCCCGGGGCTGAGCGCCGGGAGCGGATGAGGCCGGGTGGAGTCCCGGAGGCGCGTGGGTGGGGGCGCGACGTCGGTCAGCGGGGCGACGTGGTCCGTAGGTAGACCGTGACCCGTCTGCCGCGGACCTGTTCGTCGGCCACTGCGGTGAAGTGCTGCTCCAGCACAGCGGTCTTCGTCCTGTCCCGTTCGGCCGATACCGGTCTCGCCACCTCGGGGGCGTCCGTCACGAGGAGTATGCGTTCCTGGGTGAGCATCGCCGTGCGTATGCGCTCTGGGGCCGCCTCCACCCCCTTCAGCGTCCCGGACTCCTCCGGGCTCTCGGCCAGGGCTATGTCGCGCAGTCCGGCGAAGGCGTCGGGGGAGACGGATTTGGTGTCCCGGCGTGCTGACGGGATGAAGAGCACCGCGTTCCCGGCCTGTGCCAGCCGCCGCACCTCCGACGCCACCGCCAGGACGTCGTCCACCCGGCTTGCCGGGGAGCGTTTGGCCAGGGACTGCGGCAGGAGTGCCGCCGTCGCCGCGACGACCGCCACCGGCACGACCCAGGTCGACAGCCGTGGGGACCGGGACGTGACCGCTCGTACCGCCGAACCCAGCAGTGTGCCGATCAGCAGCGCCAGGCCGAGCAGGCTGAAGAGTATGTACCGGTCGAGGAACAGCGGCTGGATCAGGGAAAGGCCGATGAGGCCGACGTGCGGAACCACCAGCAGCGGTAATCCGACGGCCGCCACCGAGAGTTGGCCCATTCGGGGCCGGTCCACCAGGGCGCCGACCCCGCCGACGGCCAGGAGGACGGCAGGGCCGATGAGCATGTGCCAGGTGAGGGGCGGGATCCATGACACCTGCGCCGACTGGCTTCGACTGAAGAGGATCAGGGGCAGGACGCAGGCGGTGGCCGCTGCGGAGGCCCCCGCCCAGCGGATCCACACGGCGCGTCCGGCACGGGTCCAAAGGAGGGTCGCGGCGTGTGCCGGCAGGATCATGAGCGAGAGCCAGTTCAGCAGGCCGCACAGCAGGACGATGCCGCCGTAGGCCGCCCACCGGGCCCGCCGGACGCGCCCTTGCAGCGCGGTCACGAGGAGCAGCGTGGACACCCCGGCCCCTGCGGCGACCAGCGCGTAGGGGCGGCCTTCCTGCAGGTGGAACTGCACGGCCGGGAGCAGCGCCAGGGCCATCCCGCCGCCGAGGCCCGCCCATCCGCCCGCGAGGCGGCGGCCGATGACCGCCACACAGGCCGCCGCCACCGCCGTGGCCAGCACCGAGGGCAGCCGCAGGGTCGTGATGCCCGGCCCGAACGCCGCGAAGAGCGTGTGCATCAGCAGGTAGTAGCACCCGTGGACGACATCGACGTTCCCCAGCATGTGCCAGATGTCGGCTGTGCAGCGCCTGGCGACCTGCCAGGTCGCGGCCTCGTCCCGCCACACGCTGCCCTGTCGCGACAGCCCCCACAGGCCGAGTGCCACGGTCCACAGCACGGGGACCGACCAGACGAGGGCCCTGCGGGCCGAGGCGCCGACCGGGCGGTCCTGGGGTGCGTCCCCGACCGGCGGCGGGCGAAGCGACGGACGTGCTGCGCTGTCGACGGACATCAGGACGGCTCCCGGGTGGCGCGGTGCGTGCGTGGGACGCCAGGGAGGCGGGCGGGCGCTCGCTGACAAGATCTTCGACGAGGACCGTACCGGTCGCGTTCGGACGCGCGGGCGATTTCCGGACGTATTCGCTCACGCGTGCGGCGGCACACGTGTGACGGCCCCCGGCGCGAGGGCGCCGGGGGCCGTCTGACGTGTGGCGTCGGGTGGGTCAGGCCGCCGTGCGGACCGCCGGGCGGCGGCTCGCGATGACCTTGCGGGCCAGCGAGCGCGGGCTCGTCAGGAAGCCGTACCCCCACGACATGTGCATCGTCGCCAACGCGACCGGGATCCGCACGCGCGCCTTCAGGGGCAGGCCCTTGCCGGCCGGGATCGAGCCGGCGGTGATCGCGGCCAGGTACCCGCCGGGGACGACGAAGCCGAACGGCGTGAGCGTCGCGCCGACCACCACACCCGCGGCGATGGCGCAGACCGCGGCCGGCGGGGCCAGATAGCGCAGGTTGATGGAGCCCTGGTGGTAACGGGCCACGACGTGGCGCCAGCGCCCGTAGTCCTTGTACTGCTTCGCCAGCGCGCGCACGCTCGGCCGCGGCCGGTACCGCACCCGCAGCTCCGGGGAGAACCAGATCAGCCCGCCCGCCTCGCGGATGCGGAAGTTCAGCTCCCAGTCCTGCGCGCGGATGAACTCCTCGTTGTACCCGCCCTGCTGCTCCAGCGCCTCGCGCCGGAACACCCCGAGGTACACCGTCTCGGCCGGGCCCGCCTCGCCGCCGGTGTGGAACGCGGCGTTGCCCACGCCGATCCGGGAGGTCATCGCGGCCGCGACGGCGTCCTCCCAGGCGTTCTCGCCCTCGGCGTGCATGATGCCGCCGACGTTCTGCGCGCCGGTCTCCTCCAGCAGTCGCACGGCCGTCGCGATGTAGTCCGGCGAGAGCATGCCGTGCCCGTCGACGCGCACCACGACCGGGTGGCGCGACGCCTTGATCGCGGCGTTGAGCGCGGCGGGGGTGCGGCCCGTCGGGTTGGGCACGGTGTGCACGCGGGGGTCCTCGCGGACCAGCTCGGCGGCGATCTCGTCGGTGCGGTCGGTGGACGGGCCGAGCGCGATCACCACCTCCATCTCGCCCTCGTACTCCTGTTCGAGGATGTGGCGGACCGCGTCGCGCAGGTGCCGTTCCTCGTTGAGGACCGGCATGATCACGGAGACCGGGGGCAGGGACATGGCTCCTCGGGAGGTACGAAGGTTCGTCCCCGGGCGGACGGCGGCCTCGGGGAGCCGGGGCGAGCCCCGGCGGGTATCGCCCGCCACGTTACCGCGAACGGGGGACCCCGGTGCGCGCCGCCCGGGCCGGACGGCCGGTCGCTGATCGTATGGGCCTACTGTGCTCACGGTCCGCCCCAGTGCCCGCGGAGGTGTCCCCCGTGCCCGTGCCGCCCCGCCGTCCCGACCGCCCGGAGCCCCGGCCGCCCGCCCGAGGGGCGGGACGGCGGGCCCCGGCGGCACGGCGGCAGGCTCCGGCGACCCGCGGGCAGGTCCCGGCGGTACGGGCGAGGCAGGCTCCGCGGGCCCGGCGGAAGCGGTCCCGCTGGGGGGCGCGAGTGGCGACGACCCTGTCGGTCCTGGTCCTCGGCGCCGGCGGCATCGGGCACGCCGTCGTCACCAGCTTCGACACCGGCATCGGCCGGGTGGACGCCTTCAAGGACATGAAGAACCGGCCCCGCGCGGGCAACGGCACCAACATCCTGCTCGTCGGCACCGACGGCCGCGACAAGATCACCATGGCGGAGAAGGTCCGTTACCGGCTCGGCGGCGCCCCCTGCCACTGCACCGACACGATCATGCTGGTGCACGTCTCGGAGGACCGGAAGCGGGCCAGCCTGGTGTCGCTGCCCCGCGACTCGTACGCCGAGCTCCCCGAGCACACCGACGTCACGACCGGCAAGCGGCACGGCCGGCATCCCGTCAAGCTGAACGCCGCCTACGCGGAGGGCGGCCCCAACCTCACCGTGCGCACCGTGGAGCGGATGACCGGCGTCAAGATCGACCACTACCTGGAGGTCGACTTCACCAGCTTCATGCGCACCGTCGACGCCATGGGCGGCGTGCAGATCTGCACCGCCCGCCCCATGCACGACGCGTACACCGGCCTCGCCCTGCCCGCCGGCACCCACACCCTCGACGGCGGGAGGGCGCTCCAGTACGTCCGCTCCCGCCACGTCGACGGGGCGTCGGACCTGGGGCGGATGCAGCGCCAGCAGCGGTTCGTCGCCGCGCTCATCGACCGGGCGACGAGCAACGGCGAGCTGCTCCACCCGGTGCGCTTCCGCACGGTCCTCGACGCCATGGCCGGCTCCGTCCGCGCGGACCGCGGCTTCGGCACCGAGGAGATGCTGACGCTGGCCAAGGCGATGCGCGGCTTCACGACGGCGTCGTCCGAGTTCACGTCCGTCCCGGTCGGCGCCGTCGGCGTACGCGTCAAGGGCATCGGCTCGACGGTGAAGTGGGACGCGGCGGGGGCCAAGCGGGTCTTCGACGCGATCCGCGCGGACCGGCCGCTCGCGACCCGCCCGGCCAAGACCGCACCGCGCCGCAAGCCCGTCGAGGTCGCGCCCCGCGCGGTGCGCGTCCAGGTCTACAACGGCACCCGGGTGCACGGGCTCGGCGCCCGCGTGGACGCCGCGCTGCGGGCCACCGGCTTCCGGACGACCGGCACGCCGTTCAACGCCGACCGGCGCGACACGGCCCGCACCGTCGTCGCGTACGACCCGCTCTGGGACCGCTCCGCGATGTCGCTGGCGGCGGCGCTCCCCGGGTGCGAGCTGCGCGCGGTAGCGGGCCAGGGGCCCGTGCTGAAGGTCACGGCCGGCGAGGACTACCGGGCCGTCCAGCCGGTCCGCGCCGAGACACCCGCCCCGCAACGGCAGACCGGCGGTGTACCGGCGGCCGTCACGGGCGACCAGGTGGTCTGTCCCTGACCCGGCCCGCCGCCGGCGCGCGTCCCACGGACGGTCGTGGCGGCGTTCCGCGGCTCAGTCGTCGAAGCCCTCGGCGGCCCGCCGCTCCCGCAGCTCCTTGATCGCTCGCCGGCGGGCGAGCCGGTGCGTACGGCGGATCTGCGCCTCCTGGTAGCGCCGCTCGTCCCGCTCCGTCTCGGGGATGACCGGCGGCACGGTCCGAGGCTTGCCGTCCGCGTCCACGGCGGCGAACACCAGGTACGCCGAGCCGACCTGCGTGGCCGGCGTCGACTCGTTCCAGCGCTCCGCCAGCACCCGGACGCCGACCTCCATGGAGGACCGGCCGGTCCAGTTGACCTGCGCCTTCACATGGACGAGGTCACCGACGCGCACGGGCTCCAGGAAGACCATCTCGTCCATGGACGCCGTCACCGCGGGCCCCCCGGAGTGGCGTCCGGCGACGGCTCCCGCCGCGTCGTCCACCAACTTCATGATCACACCGCCGTGTACCGTGCCGAGCAGGTTGGTGTCGCTGCCGGTCATGATGTGGCTGAGTGTGGTGCGGGACGCCGAGGTCGGCTTGCCCTCGAGCATGGACTGGTCTGTCATGCCCTCCACCATATGCCCGGAGTCGGACACGTCCGCATTGCATCAGCTTGGCTACAGCGCCGCCCCGATTCCCCACCCGCCCTGTAAGGGCCGCCAGGCCGCGCGGCACACTGTTCGGCATGAATGACTGGCCTGAAGGACGGTCCCACGACCGCAACGCGCGCTACGGCCGCGGCAGCGCTGACGCCCAGCCCGAGGGCGCCCGCGTCATGCCGCACGTGCGGCCCGGAACCGTCCCGCCGCAGCAGCGACCGGGCTACGACGACGCGCCCCGCAACGCTCCCGGCTTCGACAGCGGCTACAACACGGGCCAGGTCTACGGCATGCCGCGCGGCGCCCAGGGCGCGGGCCCCGGTGCGGGGCCCGGCGGCGGCGGGCGGGGCCCCGGCGCCCCGTACGCACCGCCCCCCGGCGGCGCGCGCCCGGCGCCGAACTGGGGCCGCCGCATCAAGGTCGGGGCGATCACCGTCGCCGTGGTCGTCCTGGCCACGACGATCGGCACGTACTTCTGGGCCGACGGGCGCATGCGCCGCGAGGTCGACCTCTCCAAGGTCATCGAGCGCCCGCAGGAAGGCGACTGCACGACGTACCTGATCGTGGGCTCCGACAGCCGCGAGGGCATGACCGCCGAGGACAAGAAGCGGCTGCACACCGGCTCCGCCGACGGCAAGCGCACGGACTCCATGATGATCCTCGCCGCGTGCGGCAGCGGGAACACCATGATCTCCCTGCCCCGCGACTCGGACGTGGAGATCCCCACGTTCGTCGGCTCCCAGTCCGGCAAGACCTTCAAGGGCAGCGGCCGTCGCGTGAAGCTGAACGCGGCGTACGCGGAGGACGGCCCCGAGCTGCTCGTCCGCACCGTCGAGCACAACACCGGGCTGCGCATCGACCACTACGCGGAGATCGGCTTCGCCGGCTTCGCCAACATCGTCGACGCGCTCGGCGGGGTCGAGATCACCATCGACAAGGGCTTCAAGGACAAGAAGTCCGGCGCCGACTTCCAGGCGGGCAAGCAGACCCTCGACGGTGAGCAGGCCCTCGCCTTCGTCCGCACGCGGTACGCCTTCGCCGAGTCGGACCTCGCGCGCACGAAGAACCAGCAGAAGTTCCTCGCCGCCCTGGCCGGCCAGGCCGCCACGCCCGGCACGGTCCTCAACCCGTTCGCGCTGTACCCGACGCTGGGCGCCGGACTGGACACGCTGATCGTCGACAAGGACATGTCGCTGTTCGACCTGGCGGAGATGTTCTTCGCGATGAAGGGCGTCAACGGCGGCGACGGCACGTCGATGAACATGCCCGTCTCCGGCAGCCGCGGCGGCAACCTCGTCTGGGACAAGGCGAAGGTCCGCGAACTGGTGCGGCAGATCCAGAACGACGAGAAGGTCACGGTCACCGCCAACTGACCGCCGGCCCCCGCGCCGCCTCGCCCGCCCGCCGCCCCACGGGCAGCGCGGTGGGCGTCGAGCGTCGCGCGCCTCGCGGGGGCAGGGGCGGGACACCGACGCACGGCGCCCCGCCGGTCGCGCCGCCGCGGGACGCACCCCGGCCGCTGACCAGCCCGCGCCGTGGCGGCGGCCCGTCACCGCCACGGACCTCGGCGAGCCGCGGCGAGGGCGGGCCGCTCCGCCGCCGGGTGGCGCGGTTCCCCGGTCGGCGTTACCGGCGGGAGGCGTGGCGTGCCGCTTTCGGGGTGGTTCGGTGGGCGGGCGGCCGACGGAAGGCCGGCCCACTGCTTTCCGGGGCGGGGCGGCGTGGGCGGGACGGGTAGCCCCTCGCCGGGTGGCGCGGTTCCCCGGTGGGCGCCGCCGGCGGGAGGCGGGGCGTCCGTCCGGCCTTCGGGTGGGCGGCGGCGGGGCGGTGTGCGCCGCGCCGCCGCCCGGGGTGCCGGGGCTACCAGCGGTACGGCTGGTAGACCTCCATGCACGCCTTCGTGTCCGCGCCGTTGGAGTTCTCGGCGTCGTCCGGGAGGTCGCCGGCCTTCGGGTCCTGCTGCTTCGGGAACGCCTCGCCCTCGCGCCAGTCGGCGCCGATCGTGAGCGTCGGCCCGTCCCCCCCGTCGACGGCCCGTACGGCGGTGGCCGGGAGGCCGATCGCCTTCGCCACGGACAGCGCGTCCGCCTTGCCCTGCGCGCCCGACGCCTTCGGGTAGTCCAGGCGCGTCCGCGGCGCGGAGGCCGCGGCCTGGGAGGCGTCGGCCCGGGTGAAGCCCTTGCCGCGCAGGGTCTCGGCGACCGCGCCGGCGCGGCCCTTCACCGGGTACTTCCCGTCCGCGCCGGTGCCGTTGAGGACCGTGACGGCCAGGGACGCCGGCGCGGCCGCCGCGGGGCCGGTCTCCTTCGGCGGGGCCGACGGCTTCGCGTCCGCCGCCGTGCCGTTGTCGTCGAACGGGACGTCCTCGCGGAGCATCTTCCAGATCCGCTCCGCGGAGTTCGGCTCCGGCAGCAGGTGGGCGCGGTTCGCGTGGTCCTCGACCGTGGGCAGCGTCGTCATGGTGATGCGGTTGGTGGGGACGTGCTTCAACTCCATCGCGAGGTCGAAGAGGCGCGGCACCGACTCCAGTTCCTCGGAGACCTGGATCGCCTTGGTGGCGGCCTCCGCGAGGTCCGTTATGCGGCCGGTGTCGGTGAAGGCGTTCTGGTCCTTCAGCTGGCGGAGCATCGCGTTCATGTACATGTGCTGCGCCTTGGCGCGGCCCTGGTCGTTGAAGAAGGCGTGCCGGGTGCGCAGCCACTGGAGCGCCTGCTCGCCCTTGACGTACGTCGTGCCCTGCCGCAGTTTCAGGCCGGAGCCGCCGGAGACCTGCGCGGTGGGCCGGTCGTGGACGTTCTGCCGGACGCACACGGGGACGCCGCCGACCGCGTCCGCCATCCGTACGACGCCCGCGAAGTCGACCATCATCCAGTGGTCGATGTAGACGCCGGTGAGCTTCTCCCAGGTGGTGAGGGTGCAGCCGGGGCCGCCGCGCTGGAGCGACTCGGTGATGATGCGGTTGGTGGCGGGGAACTTCTCGCCGGTGTCGTCGTCCTGGCAGGCCGGTATGTCGACCCGGGTGTCGCGCGGGATGCTCACGACGGCGGCGCTCCTGCGGTCCCTCGCGACGTGCAGCAGCATCTGCACGTCGCCGCGCGGCTTGTCGCCGACGGTGTCCTTGGCGCCGCCGAGGGCGAGGTTCTCCTTGGAGTTACGTCCGTCGGCGCCGATCAGCAGGATGTTCAGCGGGGTGTTGCCGGAGGCGTCGGGCGCCGCCTTCTCCACGCCGCTGTCGCCGCCGCTGCGGCCTCCGCTGCGGATGTTGCCGTTCAGGTGCTCGATGTAGAGGTACCCGGCGCCGGCGGTGCCGAGTATCAGCAGCGACAGGACCGAGGCGACCCAGCGGAGCACGCGCCGCTTGCCGGTGCGGGCGCTCCGGCGCGGCCGCTGGCCGGCCCGACGCCGGCCGGACCCCGCGCCGCGCGAACCGGGCCGGTCCCCCTGCCCGGGCCCGCCGGCGGCGCCGTCGCCGTCGGCGTCCGGGCCGTCGGGGTCCGCGCGCCGGGCACCCCTGCGCCCGGCGCGGGCACCGAAGCCCGCGTCCGCTCCCGTACCGGCCGCTCCGCCGTCGTCGTTCCGGTCCGCCGCCGGGCCGGCACCGTCTGCGGTGTCGTCGCCCCGGCCGCGGTCACGGGCGTTCCGGGCGTGCGGGACGCTCTCCCGCGTCCCCTCCCCACGCACGCTGCTGTGTCCCACCCAACGTCTCCCCTGGTGATCAGGTCCGCGTCACTTCGCGCACACCTGCTTGTCCGCCACTACCTTCTGCACACCCTCCGGCGCCTTCGCCGGACCGGTGAGGGGGACGCCCGCTCCCCTGAAGTCCTCGCCGAGGGTGAGCGTCATCGGCTCGCGCTCCCCGGCGTCGGACGTCCCCTGCTTGAGTGCCGTCGCCGGCAGCCCCATCAGGTCCGCGAGCTTGCGGGCCTGGTCGGCCTGGTTCGGCGCGTACTCCAGCGTCGTCTTCGCGATGTCCGACGGCGCGTTGGCCTTGTTGGTCGACTTCAGTACGCCGGCGTCGTTCTGCAGCCAGTTGATCGTCGACTGGGCGCCGCCGCGGATGCCGCTGCCGTTGTACACGTCGACGCGGACCGCGGACGCCTCCGCGCGGGGCCCCTTGAGGAGCGCGGCCTGCGCGGCCTTCTCGGCGCTCTTCGCGTCCTTCTCCTTCTGCTCGACCTCGGTGAGCGAGACGTCGTTGCGGATGATGGAGAAGAGCGGCTCGGCCTTGGCCTGGTCGAGGACGACGGTCGCCTTGATCTGCTCGGCCGGGTTGTCCAGGACCGGGAGCGTGGCGAAGGTGATGTTCTTCGGGTCGACCTTGGCGACCTCCAGGCCCAGTTCCTGGAGCTTCTTGACGCTCCCTATGCCGGAGTCGACGGTGAGCGCCTTCGTCGCCGCGTCGGCGAGGTCCAGCAGCTTCGACGGGCTGGTGAGGGTGTCGCTCGACTTCATCTTGCGGAACATCGAGCCCATGAACTGCTGCTGCGTCTGGATGCGGCTCAGGTCGCTCTTGTTGCCGAACGCCTGCCGGGTGCGGACGAAGGCGAGGGCCTGCTCGCCCTCGATGGTGCTCGTGCCCGCCGGCAGCTCCAGCCCCGACTTCTTGTCCTTCACCGGCTGCTCGACACACACGTCGACCCCGCCGACCGCCGTCGACAGCGTCTTCACGGCGTTGAAGTCGACCATCATGAAGTGGTCGACGGGGACGCCGGTGAGCTCGTGGACGGTGGCCATGGTGCAGCCCGGGTCGCGGTCCAGCTGGCCGAGGCTGGTGTTGAACCGCACCCCGCTCTGCGCCGGGATCTTCTTCTTCGTGCCGTCCGGCAGCGTGGCCTCGCAGCTCGGGATGTCGGTGATCAGGTCGCGGGGGATGGACAGCGCCGTGGCGTTCGTCCGGTCCTTGGAGACGTGCAGCAGGATCGTCGTGTCGGCGTGGCCGGGGCTGTTCTTGTCGCCGTAGCCGGAGTTGCCGTCACCGGTCCGCTTGTCGGTGCCGATGACCAGGATGTTGATGGCCTGGTCCTTCTTGAAGCCGGAGCCGCCGCCGGCGCCCGCGACGTCGATGGTGCTGAGGTTGCCGTCGAGCCGCTCGTACAGGTAGTACGCGGCGGCGCCGGTGGCGACCAGGGCGAAGGCCGTGACCCCGCCGGTCCACATGAGGGCCTTCCTGGTGCGGGCCTTGCGCGGCTTTGCCTTCCCCCGGCGCCGGCCGGCCGCCGCCGGGGCCGCGGCGCGGCGGCCGCCCCCGCCCTGTCCGGACGGTTCGGCGGTGCGGCGCCTGCGCTGGCCGGGTACCTCGGCGGCGCGGCGGCGGGAACCGGTCGACGCCTCGGCGCCCGACGCCGACTCCGCGGCCTTGCCCGAGCCCCTGCCCGTGCCCGCGGCCTTGCCGGCGCCCCGGCCGGTACCCGCGCCCTTGCCCGCTGGGGGCGGCGCGGACGACGAGGACGACGCCGGGGATTCCGACGACGAGGACGACGTACGGGCGGAACGGCCCCCCTGGGCGGGCGGTCTGGCCGCGGTGGTGGCGCGGGGCGCGGACGCGGGTGACTGCCCAGTGGAATGGTCCAGTCGCAGTTCGTAGTTACCGGTCTGCGGGTTCAGTACCCACTGGTCGGCGGGGTCGATGTCCTCCGCCCCTCCACGGCTGTGCGCGTCCACGGTTGCCTGAGTCCTCCGTCGGTGCCACGCGAGGCGCCTCCCCCGCCAGGCGCTCGGTCTCTCGATCCACGGTGCGCGTCCCACGGGGTCGCCCGCACCGGATCGCGTCACACTATCCGCCCAGTTCAGCGTGGGGCGACGCCCGTGACAAATTCCACGCCCCTTACAACCGGGCATTCCGCCCAAAGTTCATGCACCGCCGCCTCTGTCACGTCCTTTCCTCTCACCGCCCCCCTCCACCCCGACGGCCGCGCGCCCGCTCACGGGCACGCGCTCGCCGCGGCGTTCGTACCGGTGTACGTCGGCGCCGGCGACGGGCTGCCCCGGCCACCCGGCGTCGCCCCTGGTGAGGGGCTCGTTTCCGGGGCCGGATCCGTACCGCGCGGCGGGGTGGTGGCGCCGCCGTCCCGCTCCCCCGGGGGGAGCACGACGACGGGGGCGTCGGCCCGCAGCCGCCTGAAGAGCCGCCCGGCGTCCGGCTGTACGAGTTCGTCCCGGTTCGGGTCGGCGTGGTACGGCCTGCGCGGCACTGTGAGGAACTGCACCTTCTCCGTCGGTACGCTGCGCAGTCTTCGCGCCAGGTCGTACAGGTCCTTGAGGGAGTCGAGCCCCGGGTCGGTGGTGAGGGACTTGGTGGCCGCGTCCAGGACCGGGTAGAGCCGCGCCGGGTTGAGCAGGACGCCGTTGCTCTGCACCTTGGTGACCAGCGCGCCGAGGAACTCCTGCTGGCGGTCCATGCGTTCGGTGTCGCTGCCCCCGCCCAGCGACTTGCGGGCCCGCACGTAGCCGAGGGCCTGCTCCCCGTCGAGCGTCTGCGCCCCGGCGGCCAGCTTCACGTGGGCGTCCGGGTCGTCGATGGGCTCGCGGACGCAGACGCGCACGCCGCCGACCGCGTCGACCATGTCCTTGAAACCCTGGAAGTCGATCACCATGTGGTGGTCGACGCGGATCCCGGTCAGCTTCTCCAGGGTGCGCACGGTGCAGGCCGTCCCGCCGGCCTGGAAGGCGGTGTTGAACTGGGCGACCCGCGGTGCGGCCCGCTTCCCGCGGGCGGTGCGGCAGTCGGGGACCTCCACCATCAGGTCGCGCGGGATCGACACGGCCGTCACGCCGTGCCCGCGCGCCGACAGGTGCAGCAGGATCGTGGTGTCGGACCGCTGGGTGCCCTCGTCCTGCCCGTACTCGGCGTTGCCGTCCCCGGCGCGTGTGTCGGAGCCGATGAGCAGGATGTTCCTGCCGCCGCGCGGGACGGGCGCCGGGCGGTCCCGCTCGTACCGCTTGAGCTCGGTGACCGCCCTCTCGTCGGTGGTGATGTTGCCGTCGAGCTTGCGGTACAGCCACCAGCCGGTACCCGCCGCGACGAGGACGACGACGGAGGAGCCGAGCGCCGCCCAGCGCAGCCACGACGGCCGGTTGCCGGCCGAGGCGTCCGGGTCGTCCGGGGGAGTGCCGGCGGTGTCCGTCACGTCGTCTGTCCGTCCTTCGGGGCGTCGGCGGCCTCCGGGGCCGCCGTCGGATGGTGAGACGGTCGAGCCCCGCGCGGGGTTGCGCGCACGGGGGTGCGCTCCGCCGATGATGTACCGGACGGGACCCGGGAACCCGGCGGACTCGGCACGCGGTCCGCCGGACGGGTGGCCGGGGTGCGGGCCCGCACCCCGGCCGTCAGGCGGTGTCAGGCCCGGTCGGTGACGCGTTCGGTGGCGGTGCGCCGGTCCAGTTCCTCGGGGGAGAGCCGGTCCAGGTGGCGGCACAGGACGACGGACCCGCCCGCCGCCAGCGGTGCGTACAGCCCGGCCGACACGCCGTCCCAGTCCTGCCACGGCAGCCCCGACAGCAGTCGCGAGCCGGGCGCGAGTCCGCGCCGCGCCGCGTCCCGGCGCGCCCGCGCGACGAGGTCGGCGCCGGTCAGCTCGGTACGGCCGCCGGCGGCGTCGCGCACGGCGAGCGCCGGCGCGTCGGGGCCGACGGGGGCGTACGGGGCGAAGCGGTCGCCCTGGCCCGGCACCTCGACGGCGTAGTCGTCGTAGCCGGCGGGCGGCGCGGGGAAGCGGCGCCCCAGCGGGGCGAGCGACAGGGCGAGGCGGCCGCCGGCGCAGGCGAGGCCCTCGTCGAGGCGGTCGGGTCCGGCCACGACGTGGTCGGCGGAGGCCGGGTCGCCGTCCAGGTCGGCCACCACGCCGACCGACGCGCAGGCGAGCAGCCAGACGGCGGTCTGCCAGTGCGCGGGCAGCAGCAGCGCGACCCGCTCACCGGGCTCGGCGGAGAGCCCGTCCTGGAGCAGGTTCGCCGTCTTGGCCACCCAGTTGGCGAAGGTGGCCACCGAGAGTTCGACGCGCTCACCGGTGGCGTCGTCGTAGTACGTGACCAGGGGGCGGGCCGGGTCCGCGGCGAGCGCGGATCGCAGCAGGTCGGCAGGGGTGCGGTCGCTGGCGTTCACCCGCGCAAGACTACGCGGGCGGGGTGGTCGCGGAAGGGCCGAGCGGGTGACGCGGTCCTCCGTACGGACCGATGAGCCGTCAGCGAAATCGAGAAGCGCAATTCGGGGCAAATGTCCAGTATCTGGCTATGCGTTCCATTCGTATTCCCTTGATCGGCGTAGCGGTCGCGGTCACCACCGCCTCCTCGCCCGCCCTCGCGATGCCCCTCTCCCCGGCCCACGCGGCCACCGCGGCCCCGACCGCCTCCACCGCCCCGCCCTCCGTGAAGGCGGCGGACGACACGCCCGACCCGGGCGCCACCCGGTCCTTGCCGCTCGTCCCGCTGCCCGGCGACGAGCGCAGCACGGCCCCCGGCGGTGGTGCCGCCCGGGGCCTGCCCCGCCAGGAGGTCGACCCGTTCTCGATGATCGGCGTGGTGTGGGACGACCCCGACGCCGAACTGCACGGCACCGTCCAGGTGCGTACCCGCGCCACCGGGACCGGCGCGTGGTCGCCGTGGCAGGACCTGGAGACCCACCAGGGCGACCACGGGGCCGACCCCGGTTCGGCGGAGGCCCGCTCCACCGCGGTCCGCGGCGGTACGGCGCCGCTGTGGGTGGGCGACTCGGACGGCGTCGAGGTACGGGTCCTGCCCGAGCCGGCCGAGGACCGCGCGGGACGGGCGCCCGCCCTGCCGGGCGGCCTGCGCGCGGAGCTCGTGGACCCGGGCGGCGACCCGGCACCGGAGCCGGGCACGGACGACCCGACCGCCCAGGACGCGCCGCCGGACCCCGCCGCCGACGTGAACACCGGCCAGGGCGCGACCGCCGACCCGGATCCGGCCACCGGGCCGGCGACGGACGCCGGTCCGGGCACCGCGACGGACCCGGCCACGGACCCCGCCTCCGACGCGGACCCCGCGACCGACACCGACACCGACACCGGCACCGACGCGGACCAGAACACCGACCCCGCCTCCGACACGGACACCGGAGCCGACGCCGACGCCGACGCGGACCAGGGTGCCGAAGAGGTCGCTGACGGACCCGCCGACGAGGCCGTCGACCCACCCACCGAGGTGGAGGAGAGCGCGGACCACTCCATCGACCCCGACGCCGTCGCCCCCGTCTCGGGCGCCGCGCTCTCCCCGGAGGAGACCGCCGCCTCGGCGGCCAACTCCGAGCTCGGCGCCTCTCTCGGCGCCGTCGAACTCCCCGAGATGACCGAGGCGGAGTGGGAGGCCGCCGGCCCCGCCGCCGCGTACGCCGCCCCGCGGCCGGGCATCGTCACGCGGAAGGGCTGGGGCGCCGACGAGAAGCTCCGCGAACCGTCCTTCCTCTACACCAAGTCCGTCCAGGTGGCCTTCGTCCACCACAGCGCCACCGGCAACAACTACACCTGCGCGCAGGCCCCCTCCGTCCTGCGAGGTATCTACCGCTACCACGTCAAGAGCATGGGGTGGCGCGACCTCGGCTACAACTTCGCCGTCGACAAGTGCGGCAAAATCTACGAAGGCCGGGCCGGCGGCGTGGCGAAGGCCGTCCAGGGCGCCCACACCCTCGGCTTCAACACCAACAGCACCGGCATCGCGGTCCTCGGCTCGTACGGCGGCACGACCCCGCCGGCCAAGGCCGTCACGGGCGTCGCGAAGCTGACGGCCTGGAAGCTCGGCCTCTACAGCAAGGACCCGAAGGGCAAGAGCACCCTGGTGTCGGGCGGCGGGAACCGGTACGCCAAGGGCACGAAGGTGAAGCTGAACACCATCTCGGGCCACCGGGACGGCTACTCCACCGAGTGCCCGGGCGCGAAGCTGTACGGAAAGCTCGGCACGATCCGCACTGCGGCGGCCACGTACCAGGGGAGGTCCTGACCCGAAGGCCGTGTCGAACCGTCTGTCCAGGTCTGCCTAGGATCTGCCTACACTGCCTGGTCGTGCCGATCATTTGAGCGATCCGATCTCCGACGAGGTCAGCCCGCCGGATCGGGCCACCACCCCAACGACCGGCCCAGCAGGAAGCAGAGACGACAGGTGACAGAAGCGATCCTCCTGGTCGGCGGCAAGGGAACCAGGCTGCGACCGATGACGGTGAACACGCCGAAGCCGATGGTGCCCGCGGCGGGTGTGCCCTTCCTCACGCACCAGCTCGCCCGGGCCCGCGCGGCCGGCGTCGAGCACATCGTCCTGGCGACCTCGTACCTGGCCGAGGTGTTCGAGCCGTACTTCGGCGACGGATCGTCCCTCGGCCTCCACCTGGAGTACGTCACCGAGGTGGAGCCCCTGGGCACCGGCGGCGCGATACGCAACGTCGCGGAGCGGCTGACGTCGGGGCCGGACGAGCCGGTCCTCATCTTCAACGGGGACATCCTCACCGGCCTCGACATCCGCGCCCTGGTCCACACCCACGAGACGTCCGGCGCCGACGTCTCGCTGCACCTGACCCGGGTCGAGGACCCGCGGGCGTTCGGGCTCGTGCCCACCGACCCCACGGGACGGGTCACGGCGTTCCTGGAGAAGCCGCAGACGCCGGAGGAGATCGTCACCGACCAGATCAACGCCGGCGCCTACGTCTTCCGCCGGTCGGTCATCGACTCCATCCCGGCCGGCCGGCCGGTCTCCGTGGAGCGCGAGACGTTCCCCGGGCTCCTGGCCGACGGCGCCCACCTCCAGGGCATGGTCGACTCCACGTACTGGCTGGACCTCGGGACCCCGCAGGCGTTCGTCCGCGGCTCCGCCGACCTCGTCCTCGGCCGCGCCCCGTCCCCGGCCGTGCCGGGCCGCTGCGGCGACCGGCTCGTCGTGGACGGCGCCGAGGTCGCCGCCGACGCCAAGCTCACGGGCGGCACCGTCGTCTGCGCGGGCGCCGTCGTCGGCGAGGGCGCGCGGATCGACGGCAGCGCCGTCATGGCGGGCGCCGTCGTGGAGCCCGGCGCGGTCGTCACGGACTCGCTCGTCGGGGAGGGCGCCCGGATCGGCGCCCGGACCGTGCTGCACGGCGCGGTGATCGGCGACGGCGCCCACGTCGGCGCGGACAACGAGCTGCGCGACGGCGTGCGCGTCTGGTGCGGCGCCCACCTGCCCGCCGGCGCGGTGCGCTTCTCCTCCGACCAGTAGGCGCCCGCGGGGCGGCCGGGCGGCGCGGTGGGTCTCCCCGCCGGCGCGTGGGCGCGTGGGCGCGTGTGCCGCTCCGCGTGGGCGCGTGGGCGTGTGGGCCCTCCGCTTGGGCGTGTGGGCCCGCCGGCGCGCAGGCCCCTCGGCTGCCGCCGGCGGCCGGCGCGGTGCGCGGTGGGTGCCCCTCCTGCCGGCCGGTGAGCGGGCGCGGGGACAGTCGGGCGGCGCGGGATTACCCTGTTCGGGACCCCGCACCCGACGACTCGCCGGACTTCCGGACCTCCCGGACCTCCGCGTCCCCACCGCAGGAGCCCCCGTGGCCGGCCGCTACGCCCCCCGCCCCCCGCGCACGACCGTGCGCGGCGGCGCCACCGGCGTACCCGGACACCGCGGACCCCGCCCCGCCGCCGGCCCGCCGCCCGCGCCGCCCGGACCGTCCGCGTCCGGCGGGGCGCCCGCGTCGGGCGGGACACCGGCGTCCGCCGGAACGCCCGGCGGGGAACGGGGCGGAGCCTCCGGAGGCCGGCGGCCCGTCGTGCCCCCGCAGGCGGGCGGGCAGCACAGCCCCCGCCACCGCACCTGGACCCCGCCCTGGCCGCTGGACCTCGGTCTCACCCTCGGCCCGCTGCGCCGCGGCCCGGCCGACCCCACGTACCGGGCGACACCCGACGGCGCGTTCTGGCGCACCTGCCGGACGCCGGAGGGCCCCGGCACGCTGCGCGTCACCGCACGCGGCGGCACGGTCGAGGCGGACGCGTGGGGCGCCGGCGCGGACTGGCTCCTGGACCGACTGCCGGTCCTGCTCGGCTCCCTGGACGAGCCGGACGCGTTCACGCCCCGGCACCGGCTGCTCGCCGTGACCCGGCGCCGCCGCCCCGGGCTGCGGCTGCTCCGCACCGGGCTGGTCCTGGAGTCGCTCATCCCCTCGATCCTGGAACAGAAGGTCACGACCGACGAGGCGTACCGGGCGTGGCGGCTGCTGGTGCGCGCGTACGGCGAGCCCGCGCCGGGCGCGCCGGCCGAGCTGCGCCTGGCCGTGGTGCCGGAGCCGCGGACCTGGGCGCTCGTCCCGTCGTGGGAGTGGCACCGCGCGGGCGTCGACGGCAAGCGCTCCGCCACCGTGCTGCGCGCCGTACGGGTGGCGCGCCGTCTGGAGGAGGCGGCCGGCATGGAGCCCGAGGCGGCCCGGCGCAGGTTGGAGCTGGTCCCGGGCATCGGCCCGTGGACGTCAGCGGAGACCGTCCAGCGCAGCAACGGCGCCCCGGACGCGGTGTCGACCGGCGACTACCACCTGCCGGGCATCATCGGCCACGCCCTGGCCGACCGCCGGGACGCCGACGACGCGCAGATGTTGGAGCTGCTGGAGCCGTACGCCGGCCAGCGCCACCGGGCCGCCCGGCTGGTCCTGCTCAGCGGCCGGACGCCGCCCCGTCGCGCCCCGCGCATGACCCCGCGCGACATCGCCCCCCTCTGACCGCCACGGGCCCCAGACGCCGCCACCCACCGCGGCACGGCCCGCACCACGACACCCGGGCCCGGCACCCCGGCCGCACCACGCCGCCGGGACCAGGTGACGGGCGACAGCGGCCGGGACCACGCCGCCGGGGCGGCCGGACCAGGCGACAGGAGACAGCAGCGTGGACCACGCGGCACCACGGCCCCCGCATCACGGGACGCGGCACCCGGGCCCCGTAGGACCTCACCGCACCGTGAGGAACGCCTCCGGATCGCGGGCCGGGCGGGGACGCGGGGGCTCCGCCGGGCGGCCGACGGCGACGGCGCCCATCGGGTCCCACTCCTCCGGCAGGTCCAGCACGCGCCGTACGACGTCGCGGCAGAACATCGTGGACGACACCCACGCCGAGCCGAGCCGCTCGCCCGCCAGCGCGACCAGCAGGTTCTGCACGCCGGCCCCCGCCGCGACGACGAACATCTCCCGCTCGGCGACGGCCCGGCGCGCGTCCGGGTACGTGTGGGCGCCGGTCGCCACCAGGCACGGCACCACCAGGTACGGCGCGTGGCGCAGCACGTCCCCGCGGCGGACCCGCCGGGCGACGGCCTCCTCGCCCAGCCCGTCGGCCCGCAGGTCGGCGACCCACGCGTCGCGCATCGCGTCCAGCAGCCGTAGGCGCGACTCCGCGGACTCCAGCAGCACGAACCGCCACGGCGTGGTGTGGTGCGGCGCGGGCGCCGTCACCGCGGCGGCGACCGCGCGCCGTACGGCGCCGGGGTCGACCGGGTCGTCGGTGAAGGCCCGTACGGTACGGCGTCGGGTGACGGCCTCGCGTACCGCCTCCGACGTGCCGAGCCGGAACATGTCGTCGTCCGCGCCGCGCACCAGGGCCCATGCCCCGGGCGCGTCCTCGCCGTCCCCGGCCACCAGGTGCGGCAGTCCGCGCACGACGGCGACGGGCCGCCCGGCGGTCTTGCCCTTCACCAGGTCCCCGGCGGCGGCCAGTTCGTCGGCGCTGGCCACGACCGTCGCGACGAGCGCGTTGCCGTGGGCGTCGGTACCGCCGCGCAGGTCGTCCAGGACGCGCACCCCGGCCGCCCCGATCGCCACGTCCGTCAGCCCGCTGCGCCAGGGCCGCCCGAAGGTGTCGGTGACGACGACGCCGACGTCGACGCCGAGCAGGGCCCGCAGCCCGGCGCGGATCGCCCGTGCCGAGGCGTCGGGGTCCTCGGGCAGCAGCAGGACCGTCCCGGCGGGGGTGTTCGACGCGTCGACCCCGGCCGCGGCCATGACGAGGCCGTTGCGGTTCTCGACGATCCGCAGGGTGCCGCGCCGGGCGACGACGCGGACCGTCTCGGCGTCGATGGCGGCCTCGCGGTCCGCGGTGGCGACGACCCGGCCCTCCGCCTTGCTCACGATCTTGGAGGTGACGAGGACGACGTCGCCGTCGGCCAGGCCGGGCTCGGCGGCGGCGATCAGCCCGGCGAGGTCGTCGCCCTTCCCGACCTCCGGTATCCCGGCCGGCGCCCAGACCCGGTAGCCGGCCGTCACCCCCGTACCTCCTCGGCGAGGGCGAGCGCCTCCCTGGCCATCGCCGCGGCCGCCTCCACGTCGGTCATCATCAGCGGCACGGCCCGGCAGCGGATGCCCGCGGCCTCCACCTCGGCGACCGCGTCCGCGTCCACGGTGTCGACGAGCCAGCCGTCCAGCAGGCCCGAGCCGTAGTGCCGGGCGACCGCCGAGGCCGTCGCCTCGACGCCGACCGCGGCGAGGACCTTGTCGGCCATGCCGCGCACCGGCGCGTTCCCGACGATCGGCGACAGGCCGACGACCGGCACGCCCGCCTCGGCGACGGCCTCCCGGATGCCGGGCACGGCGAGGATCGTGCCGATGCTGACCACCGGGTTGGACGGTGGGAAGAGCACCACGTCCGCCTCGGCGATCGCCTCCAGCACGCCGGGCGCCGGCTTGGCCTGCTCCGCGCCGACGGGCACGACCGCGTGCGCGTCGACGGAGGCGCGCAGCCGTACCCAGTACTCCTGGAAGTGGACCGCCCGCCGCTCGCCGTCCAGCTCGACCGCGACGTGCGTCTCCACCCGGTCGTCCGACATGGGCAGCAGCCGCACGCCCGGCCGCCACCGGTCGCACAGCGCCTCGGTGACGGCGCTCAGCGGATAGCCGGCGCCCAGCATCTGGGTGCGGACGATGTGCGTGGCGAAGTCGCGGTCGCCCAGGCCGAACCACTCGGGTCCCACCCCGTACGCCGCGAGTTCGGCCTTCACCTGGAAGGTCTCGTCGGCCCGCCCCCAGCCCTGTGCCTCGTCGATGCCACCGCCGAGGGTGTACATGACCGTGTCGAGGTCGGGGCAGACCTTCAGCCCGAACAGATGGATGTCGTCACCCGTGTTGCCGATGACCGTGATGTCCGCGTCGGGCGCGGCCCGCTTGAGGCCGCGCAGGAAACGGGCACCACCGATGCCACCGGCCAGAACCACCATGCGCATGCGGGCAGTTTGTCAGGCGGAGGACCCGCTCCGGGCACGCGGGGCGGATCTGTGGAAAACGGCGGCGCCGTCGTGCATCGGCATCTCGGTCAGACCCGGGTAGTAGACGTGCAGGCTGACGGCCGGTTCGAGCGAGTCGTTGACGATTCCGTGCGCGTAACCGGGCGCGAACACCCGCTGCGCGCCTCGGCCGAGCGTTCGTACACCCGTCGCCGTACGTTCCGTCAGCTCCCCCTCCAGCACGGTCAGCACACCGGACGACCTGCCGTGGTCGTGGGTCCCGCCGGTGCCCTGGCCGGGCAGCCAGGACAGGAGCCACACCTCGTACCCGGGGCCGGTGCGCAGCCGGTGGTACCAGCGCGTGGTGGCGTCGTACGCGACGAGGTGCGCCCACCGGGAGCGGTCGGCGGCGATGGAACGGGCGAGCCCGGCGTACTCGGCGACGGTGTCGGGGTGCTCCTTCTCCGGCTGGAGGAGGTGCTGGACGGCGAGGATGTCGCCGGCGATCTGGAGGTCGCTGTCGCTGTTCATGGGTGGGGTGTGTCCTCGGCTGAGCGTGGTCGGCGGGAGGGCGGTGCGGGTGCGGCTGAGCGCGGGCTCCGGGGGACCGGGACGTGCGCGCGTGCGGCGATGGGACGCGCCGGGGGAGGGGGCTGGAGCGCTAGGGCATCAACAGCAGGAACAGCAACAGCGAGCGTGGACAGCGCGGCGGAACCCACGGGCAACGTGGGTCGCGAAGGGCGCTGTGGTCGCTGGCATGCCTTCAAAGGTGGCTCGGCGCGAATCCTCTGTCAACCTGATGCCCGATTTGGCCGCAATGTTTCACCTCATCCGGTTACCGGGCGGGGAGAAAGGTTTGTGCGGCGGCGGTCGGGGACACATGGCGCAGGAACCACCCGCGCAAACGCCCGCGAGCGGTCGTGACCTGACTGTGATCCGGATCGCTTCGGCGAACCGGCGGCAACACGACCGACGTTAGGGACGTCCTTCTCGGGAGAGACGTCATGGACGGAGCGCGGAAGGGGCGGCGGGTGTCTCATTTTTACCGATATGAACACTTTCCGCATACCTTTGGTTCCGCAGAGTGAATACCGGGCCCAATAGCAGATCCCAGCTTGACTGCCCCGGAGCTACACACTTGTAATTTCACTCGTGTCGTTCGGCGGGAATTGCGAACGGCGGCATCACGGGGACGTTAATGACAGACGAGGGGCGCACATGACCGAGTTGTTCCAGGAGCTGCTGGTCGAGGACGCGGACGAGGAACTCGGCTGGCAGGAGCGCGCGTTGTGCGCCCAGACCGACCCCGAGTCCTTCTTCCCCGAGAAGGGCGGATCCACGCGTGAGGCCAAGAAGGTGTGCCTCGCCTGTGAAGTCCGTTCGGAATGCCTCGAATACGCACTGGCCAACGACGAGAGATTCGGAATCTGGGGCGGTCTCTCCGAGCGTGAGCGCCGCCGCCTGAAGAAGGCGGCCGTCTGACCCTCCCCGGGGCCGACCCCCGCGGCGAGCGCACCGCCGGCGCCCGGGCAGCCGGAGACCGGGCCCGCGCCCGGTAGTCCGCGCTCGTGGGCAGCCGCCCGGTAGTCCGCGCCCGTGGGCAGCCGCCCTGCGGGTCCGCCGTGAACAGCCGTGGCAGGCACCGGGCCCCCGCAGGGCCGCCCCGGCCGCCACCCGGGGGCGAGAGAGCCGCCCACGCCGCCCGCCCACGCCGCCCGACCGCCGCCCCGCCCGGCCGTGACCGGGCCGCCGGCCACTCCACCGACACCGGCACCGCCACCGGGCCGCCGGCCGTCACCGCGCGGTCGCCACCGTGCAGGCGGCCGCCACCAGGCCGCCCGGCCGCCGCCGGGCCACCCCGCCCCGGCTTCCACCCGGCTCGCCCGCCGGCCCGTGCCGTCCCCCGATCCCCCGACGGCGACCTTCCGACCGCGGAGAACGACCGCTCCACACCCCGTCAACGGTCCGCCGCCTGTGCTCCGTCCACAGGCGGCGGACCGCTGTCGTGCCAGCCATTAGTGTGGAGCCCCGTCAAAGACGCTCCGACGCCCCGCGACGCGGGCGACCCCCCGGCCGGAGGGCCCGTACCTCGATGTCCGCCACCACAGCCGCGTTTTCCGCCGCATCCCCGCCGCAGCAGCCCGAGTTCCCGCGGCACGTCGTCACCGCCGTGCTCGTCTCCCACGACGGGGCCCGCTGGCTGCCGGACGCCCTCGCCGGACTCCTCGGCCAGGAGCGGCCCGTGCAGTACGCCGTCGCCGCCGACACCGGCAGCGCCGACGACTCCGCCCGCCTCGTCGGCGAGGCCGTCGGAGAGGAGCGGGTCCTGCACCTCGCCCGCCGCACCGGCTTCGGCGCCGCCGTCGACGAGGCCGTGCGCTCCGTGCCCGTCCTCGGCCCCGACGACCTGCCGTACCTGAAGCGGCCCAGCGGCTGGGACCCCGCCAGCAGGACCTGGCGCGACGACGCCTACGACCAGCCGGAACTGCCCCACGGCGAACCGGTCCAGTGGCTGTGGCTCCTCCACGACGACTGCGCCCCCGCCCCCGACGCCCTCGCCGAGCTGCTGCGCGTCGCCGACTCCGACGCGTACGCCGCCGTCGTCGGCCCCAAGCTCCTCGGCTGGTACGACCGCAAGCAGCTCCTCGAGGTCGGCGTCTCCATCGCCAACAGCGGTCGCCGCTGGACCGGACTGGACCGCCGCGAGCAGGACCAGGGGCAGCACGACCAGATCCGCCCCGTCCTGTCCGTCTCCAGCGCCGGCATGCTCATCCGCCGCGACGTCTTCGAGGAGCTCGGCGGCTTCGACCGCCGCCTGCCCCTCATGCGCGACGACGTCGACCTGTGCTGGCGCGTCCACGCCGCGGGCCACCGCGTCCTCGTCGCCCCCGACGCCGTCGTCCGCCACGCCGAGGCGGCCTCCCGCGAGCGCCGCACCGTCGACTGCGCCGGCCGGTCCGTCGCCAACCCCCACCGCGTCGACAAGGCCGGCGCCGTCTACACCCTCCTCGCCAACGCGCGCGGAGCGGCCCTGCCGTACGTCTTCGTCCGGCTCCTGCTCGGCACCCTGCTGCGCACCCTCGCCTACCTCGTCGGCAAGGCGCCCGTCCAGGCCGTCGACGAGGTCATGGGCCTCTTCGGCGTCCTGCTCCGCCCCGAGCGGATCATCGCCGCCCGCCGCAGACGCGCCTCCCGCGCCGTCGACGCCGCCGAGCTGCGCCCCCTCTTCCCGCCCCCGGGCGCCACCGTCCGCGCCACGGTCGAACAGGTCGCCTCCAACATGGGCGGCGGCGACGCCGACTCGGGAGGCTCGCGGCACGGCGCCGTCGAGTCCGGCCCCGGCGGGGACGACGCCGACTACCTGGAGATCGAGCAGTTCGCCCGGCTCAAGAAGATCGCCCGCAAGCCGGGCCCGGTCCTCTTCGCCCTGCTCCTCCTCGTCTCCCTCGTCGCCTGCCGCGGCCTCTTCGGCGGCGGCTCCCTCGCCGGCGGCGCCCTCCTGCCCGTCCCCGACACCGTCGGCGACCTGTGGAGCCGGTACGCCGACGCCTGGCACCCCCTCGGCACCGGCGGCACCCAGAGCGCCCCGCCGTACCTCGCCCTGCTCGCCGGCCTCTCCGGGCTCTTCCTCGGCTCCACCGGCTTCGCCCTGACCGTGCTGCTCGTCTGCTCGGTTCCGCTCGCCGGCTTCACCGCCTACTTCGCCTCGCGCTCCCTCGTCGAGTCCCGGCTCCTGCGCGCGTGGGGCGCCACCGCCTACGCCTTTCTGCCCGCCGCCACCGGCGCCCTCGCCACCGGCCGGCTCGGCACCGCCGTCCTCGCGATCGTCCTGCCCCTGGCGGCCCGCGCCGCCGTCGCCGCCTACGGGCTGCGCGGCGGCGGCCGCGGCGCCCCCCGCGGCAGCTGGCGCGCCACCTGGGCGTACGCCTTCCTGCTCACCTTCACGATGGCGTTCACGCCCGTCGTCTGGCCCCTCGCCGTCGCCCTCGGCGTCGCGGCCCTCGTCCTGCGGCGCGACGACCTCACCGCCTACGGGCTCCGCCTCGTCGCCGTCGCCGGCACGCCCCTGCTGCTCCTCGCCCCCTGGTCGCTGACCCTGCTGACCGACCCGGCCGCCTTCCTCGCGGAGGCCGGCACGCAGATCCGCACCGGCCCGGCGTCGGCGCTCGACCTGCTGGGCACCAGCCCCGGCGGCCCCCGCACGGTGGGCGGCCTCGTCCTGATCGGCCTGGTCCTCGCCGCCCTCGCCGCGCTGCTGCGCGCCGAGCGGCGGTTCGCCGTCCACTGCGCCTGGGCCGTCGCCCTCGTCGCCCTCCTCTTCGCCGTCCTCACCAACGGCTCCGGCGACCACGGCACCGGCTGGGCCGGCCCCGCCACCCTCGTGTACGGCCTCGCCCTGCTCGCCGCAGGCATGCTCGGCGCCGAGGGCGGCCGCGCCCGCGTCGCCGCCCAGAGCTTCGGCTGGCGCCAGCCCGTCGCCGCGCTCATCGCCCTCGCCGCCGCGATCGGCCCCCTGGTCTCCGCCACGACGTGGATGATCGGCGGCGCCGCCGGACCGCTGGAGCGCCGCGACCCCACCCAGGTCCCGGCGTTCGTCGCCGAGGAGAGCACCACCCGCGACCAGCCGCGCACCCTCGTCCTCGACGGCCCCTCCGCCGCCCAGGTCGGCTACGCCCTCGTCCGCGGCTCCGGCGCCCGCCTCGGCGACGCCGAGCTGACCGCCACGGCCGGTGGCGACGCCCGTCTCGACAAGGTCGTCGCCCACCTCGTCGCCGGCTCCGGCGCCGACCAGACCGCCGAGCTGAGCGGCTTCGCCATCCGGTACGTCCTCGTCCGCGACGGTGCCCCGCGCGAGATGGGCCGCGTCCTCGACGCCACCCCCGGGCTCAGCCGGCTCAGCCAGCGCGACGGCAGCGCCCTGTGGCGGGTCGACCGTCAGGTCGCCCGCGCCGTCATCGTCCCCGGCGCCGCCGCCGACGCCGTCGGGACCGCCGAGCCCCAGCCCGTCGGCTCCGGTCCCGTCGAGGCCCACAGCGACATCCCCGCGGGCGGCGAGGGCCGGATCCTGCGCATCGCGGACCGCGCCGACGACGGCTGGCGGGCCACCCTCGACGGCGAGCCCCTGGACAAGACCACCGTCGACGGTTGGGCCCAGGGCTTCGAACTCCCCGCCCGAGGCGGCCGCCTCGACCTGACGTACGAGACGCCCCTCACCCACACCGCGTGGATCTGGGCCCAGTGCGCCCTCGCCGTCGTCCTGCTCGTCCTCGCCCTGCCCGGCCGCCGCCGCGACGTCGACGACGACCTGCCGGAGGAGGCCGTCGCCCTCCCCGCCCAGGACGCCACCGGGGACGGCCGTCGCGCCCGCCGGCTGCGCGCCGCCGCCGAGACCGAGACCGACGCCCCCGAGCCGGACCCGGCGGCCGACGCCGACCCGTACGCCATGCCGGCCTCCGGCACCCGCCCGGCACCCGACTGGGGGGCCGCCCACGTCGCCTCGGGCGCCCAAGGCGTCCCCGGCCCGCAGACCGTCCCCGACCACGGCGGCGCGCCCCACCAGGAGCCGTACGCCCCGCCCACCCCCGGCGACCCGGGACCGGACCCCGCCGGACAGCCGTACGCCCAGCCTTACGGCCAGCAGCCGTACGACGGACAGCCGTACGACCAGCAGTCCTACGCCCAGCCCTACGTCCGGCAGCCGTACGCCCAGCCCCACGACGCGCCCCACGACGGCGCCGCGTACGGGCAGTACGACCCGTCCGCGTACGGCGGCCAGTACGACCCGCAGCAGTACGACCCGCAGTACCCGTACCCGCAGGACCAGTACGACCCGTACGGCCACGAGAACGAGCAGCGTCCCGACGGGAGCAGCCACCAGTGAACCGCAGCACCCTCTCCCTCCTCGCGGCCGCGACGGCCCTGGCGGCCCTCACCGGGGTCGCCACGCTCACCGCGCCCGCCCCCGACGCCGCCACCTCCGCCGGCGCGGCGCCCGCCCGGCTGCCCGTCGAGCGCAGCAGCCTGCTGTGCCCCGCGCCGAGCTCCTCCGAGGTCGCCGAGACGACGTACACGTCCTTCACCCCCGCCGCCGACGACGCCCCCGGCGGCACGGCACCCGGCACGGGCGGGGCCGACGGGGCGGAGGTGCCGGACCGGGCCGAACTGAAGCCGTCCGCCGCCGTCCAGGACACGACCGCCGCCCCCAAGAAGGCCGACGCGCGGAAGGCGGACGCCGAGCAGGCCGACCAGGCGGCCGACACCAAGAAGCCGCCGGCCGCCGAGAAGGCCGTCGTCACCGCCACCGAACCCGGCAGGCCCGTCGCGGCGCAGGCGGACGGCGCCGACGCGCCCGCCCTCATCGGCGTCGCCTCCGGCCGCCTCGCCCCCGGCTGGACCACCCAGCAGACGACGCTCGTCCCGGCCGGCGGCGCGCGCGGCCTGCTCGGCGTCGGCTGCTCGGCGCCCGACACCGACTTCTGGTTCCCCGGCACGTCCACCGCCGAGAACCGCCGCGACTACGTCCACCTCACCAACCCCGACGACGCCGCCGCCGTCGTCGACGTCGAGCTGTTCGGGCCCGAGGGCCCCCTCAAGTCGCAGCTCACCGACGGCATCCCCGTCCCCGCCCGCTCCAGCGTCCCCGTCCTGCTGTCGACGCTGACCGCCGACCCGGCCACCTCCGACGTCACGGTCCACGTCACCACCCGCAGCGGCCGCGTCGGCGCCGTCGTCCGCTCCGCCGTCGACCAGCTCGGCAGCGACTGGCTGCCCGCCTCCGCCGACCCGGCCGACACGCTCGTCCTGCCCGGCATCCCCGCCGACGCCACGTCCGTCCAGCTCATCGCCTACACACCGGGCGAGGACGACGCCGAGATGAAGATCCAGCTGGTCGGCGCGACCGGCACGATCACCCCCGCCGTCCAGCAGACGATCCGCGTCAAGTCACGGATGACCGCCTCCGCCGACCTCAAGGGCCTCACCAACGGCGAGGCCGGCGCGCTGCTGCTCACCCCCGCCCAGAAGGGCGGGGCCACGCCCGTCGTCGCCGCGCTCCGTGTGATCCGGGGCTCCGGCGAGAAGCAGGAGGTCGCGTTCATCCCGGCGACCGGCCCGGTGGGGGAGCAGGCGACCGTCGCGGACAACCGCGCCAAGGGCACCACCCTCTCGCTCACCGCGCCCGCCGGGACCGCCGAGGTCTCGGTGACGGCGTCGGCCGGCACCGAGGGCGGCACGCCCACGACCAAGACGTACACGGTGAAGGCCGGCACCACCGTGTCCATGACGCCGCCCGTGCCGGCCGGGCTCAAGGGCTCCTACGCCCTGACCGTCCGGACCGTCTCCGGCGGCCCCGTGCACGCGGCGCGCATGCTGGCCCTGCCGCAGGACGGCATCGCGATGTTCACCGTCCAGACCCTCGCCGACGACCGCGGCAGGGTGGCCGTCCCGCGCGCGGAACAGGACCTGTCGGTCCTGGAGGACTGACCGGGCGGACGCCTCGCGGGAGGCCCACCGCCCCGAGGTCACGACCGTCAGCCGGCCGACCGCCTGCGGAGGGGCCGTGGCGGGTCGCCCCCGCAGGGGTCGGCGGCGTCACCCGGGTTCCCTCACGCGGCACCCGAGGCCGCCGACCCCGCGGAGGTGGCCCGCCGCGGCCCCGACCCCACCCACCGGCCGAGACCGCCGCGGGCGCCCCGCCGACGGGACCGCCCCCGGGGCACGAGCCGCGAAAGGACCGCCCGCGGGCCGTGGGGGCGGCGTCGGTCAGTCCTGCCCGTAGCGCGGGTCCACCGACTCCGGCGCCAGGCCCAGCAGGTCCGCGACCTGCTCGACGACCACCTCGTGGACGAGCAGGGCCCGCTCGTCGCGGCTCTTGGCGCGCAGCTCCACCGGCCGCCGGTAGACGACCACGCGCGCGGGTTGCTCGCGCGTCGCGGGCGCCGAGCTGCCCAGCGGCACCGAGTCGTCCTGCGCGGCCGGCACCTCCAGCACCATGAAGTCCACCTCGGAGAGCTGCGGCCACCGCCGCTCCAGCCGCTCCACGGAGTCCTGCACCAGGTCCCGGAACGTGTCCCCACGGGAGGCTGACAGCGGTACCTGGGGCGGGGCCACGGGCCCGCGCATCCCACGGCCGTGGCGGTCACGGCGGCGCGGTCGGGGCTCGGTCGGACGGGGTGCTCCGGGACTGTCCATCACCTGACGCAGCGTAGCCCTCCCGAGCGCGCTGCGTGGCCCCGCACACCCCCGCCAAACCGGCCCGCCGCGACGTCAGACCCTGGGCCGCGCCCGGGACGGCAGGCGCCGCCCACCCTTCCGCCACCCCACACCACCCCCGCCATCCGTGAACCATCCGCGAACCACCCGGGGCGTGATCCGGCCACATACCGGCGCGATCCGGTACGCCTCCCCGATCGGCCCACCTCCCGCGACCCCCCTGACCACCCCCCGCGCCCCCGCCGGACCGGCCACCCCGCGCCCCGCCGCACCCCCTCGCGCACCCGTCCCCGCAGGTCGCGACGGCCCTCCGACACCCCCCTGTGCCCGACGTCACACCGCGACACGGGCGAGTGACCTGGTGGAGAGTCGTCGCGGCCCGCTCAAGAGTGCGGTACCGTCCAACGTCGTGAGCCCTGTACGTCGCTGTTCGCGCACCGCGTGCGGCCGCCCTGCCGTCGCGACACTGACGTACGTCTATGCCGACTCGACCGCGGTCCTCGGCCCGCTCGCCACCTACGCCGAACCCCACTGCTACGACCTGTGCGCCGAGCACAGCGAGCGCCTCACCGCGCCCCGCGGCTGGGAGGTCGTCCGCCTCTCCGACGCCTCCGGCCCCACGCGCCCCAGCGGTGACGATCTTGAGGCCCTCGCCAACGCCGTGCGCGAGGCCGCCCGCCCGCAGGAACGCACGGCCCAGGCCGGCGGCAAGACCGGCGGCCGAGGCGGGGACCCCGTCGAGGTCGGCCGCCGCGGCCACCTGCGTGTGCTGCGCTCCCCGGACTCCTGACGACGCCCGCCCGGTTTGCCCCGCCCCGCCCCGGCCCGGCCCGGCCCCGCGTCCGTCGCTACGCCTCGGTACGTCCCTCCGCGCTTCCCCGTGACACCGGCGGGTAGCTTGTGTACTCCACACAGGCTCGCAGGAGGTTGGTCAGTGACTGCTGATCTGTCGCAGATCGTCAAGGCGTACGACGTCCGCGGAGTGGTGCCGGATCAGTGGGACGAGGTGCTCGCCGAGCTGTTCGGCGCCGCCTTCGTCCGCGTGACCGGCGCCGACGCCGTCGTCGTCGGCCACGACATGCGCCCCTCGTCGCCCGGTCTGTCCGGCGCCTTCGCGCGCGGGGCGGCCGCCCAGGGAGCCGACGTCACCCTGATCGGACTCTGCTCCACCGACCAGCTGTACTTCGCGTCGGGGCACCTCGGCCTGCCGGGCGCCATGTTCACGGCGTCCCACAACCCGGCCCAGTACAACGGCATCAAGATGTGCCGCGCCGGCGCCGCCCCGATCGGCCAGGACAGCGGCCTCGGCGAGATCCGCGCGCTGGTCGAGGACTGGCGCGACTCCGGCGCCCCGGCGCCGGCCGCCACCCCCGGCGAGATCACCCGGACCGACACCCTCGCCGACTACGCCGCGTACCTGAAGTCGCTGGTCGACCTCGCGTCCATCCGCCCCCTGAAGGTCGTCGTCGACGCGGGCAACGGCATGGGCGGCCACACCGTCCCCACCGTCTTCGAGGGCCTGCCCCTCACGCTCGTCCCGATGTACTTCGAGCTGGACGGCACCTTCCCCAACCACGAGGCCAACCCCCTCGACCCGGCCAACATCGTCGACCTCCAGCAGCGCGTCCGCGAAGAGGGCGCCGACCTGGGCCTGGCCTTCGACGGCGACGCCGACCGCTGCTTCGTCGTCGACGAGCGCGGCGAGCCCGTCTCCCCGTCCGCCGTCACCGCCCTCGTCGCCGCCCGCGAGCTGGCCAAGCACCCCGGCGGCACGGTCATCCACAACCTGATCACGTCGCTGTCCGTGCCGGAGGTCGTCCGCGAGAACGGCGGCACGCCCGTCCGCACCCGCGTCGGCCACTCCTTCATCAAGGCGGAGATGGCCCGCACGGGCGCCATCTTCGGCGGTGAGCACTCGGCGCACTACTACTTCCGCGACTTCTGGAACGCCGACACCGGCATGCTCGCCGCCCTCCACGTCCTCGCGGCGCTCGGCGGGCAGGAGGGCACGCTGTCCGCCCTCGTCGCCGAGTACGACCGGTACGCCGGGTCCGGCGAGATCAACTCCACCGTCGCCGACCAGGCCGCCAGCGCCGCCGCCGTACGCGAGTCCTTCGCCGGCCGCGACGGCGTCACCACCGACGAGCTGGACGGCCTCACCGTCCAGGGCGACGGCTGGTGGTTCAACCTGCGGGCGTCCAACACCGAGCCGCTGCTCCGCCTCAACGTCGAGGCCCAGGACGAGCCCACCATGGCGAAGATCCGCGACGAGGTCCTCACCCTCGTCCGCGCCTCCTGACGCCACCCCCCGACGCCACCCCCCTTGCGGGAGGGACGGACGCGCACACCACCCCGGGCGGCCACCCCGCCCGGGGCCCGCGCCACCACCCGTCCCCCGGCCCCCGGCGGTAGGCTGGCGTCGCCACGTACACCAGCGCAGCACGTACCCAGCGCACCACGACGCGGCACGCACGACGCGCACGAACGCAGCACACCACGACGCCGCACCGGCCACCCGGTACGCGCCCGGACCCACCGGCCGCCGCACCGACCGGCCACCGCCCCGGCGCCGACGCACCCGAAGGGACTCGCCCCATGCCGCTCGAAGCCGGCCTCCTGGACATCCTCGCCTGCCCGGCCTGCCGCGCACCCCTCGCCGACCGCACCGCCGACGAGACCCCCGAGCTGCTCTGCACCGGCGACGGCTGCGGCCTGGCCTACCCCGTACGGGACGGCATCCCGGTGCTCCTCGTCGACGAGGCCCGCCGGCCCGCCTGACCCGCGACGCGCACCGCCCCGGCGACACCCCGCAACGGCGATCGGAGGCCCCCGCCCATGCTCGACGAGTCGCTGCTCGACGACCCCGAAGCCCTCGCCCGGGCCGACCGCCGCGGCCTGTTGCGCGGCGCCGCCGAAGCCGGGGCCCGCGTACGCACCGCGGCCCGGCACGCGACCGAGGCCGGAGTCACCGCCCTCCAGGCCGAAGGGCGCCCCCGCACCGTCCTCGTGGCCGGTACCGGCACGGCCGCGACCGGCGTCGCCGACCTGATCGCCGCCCTCGCCGGGGCGTCCGCGCCCGTGACCCGGCTGCACCCCAGCGGCGTCGCCCCGGCCGCCGGCGCGCTGCGCTGGACCCTGCCGGGCTGGGCCGGCCCCGTGGACCTGCTGCTCATCCCGACCACCGACGGCTCCGAACCCGGGCTCGCCCTCCTCGCCGAGCAGGCGTACCGCCGCGGCGTCACCGTCGTCTCCGTCGCCCCCGAGGGCTCCCCGATCGCCGAGGCCGTCGACGGCACCCACGGCCTCGTCGTCCCCCTGGCCGCCGCACCCCACGAGCGGTACGAGGAGGAGGCCCAGCAGGCCCCGGGCCCCGGCGCCCTGTGGGCGCTGCTCACGCCGCTCCTCGCCCTCCTGGACCGCGTCGGTCTGTTCACCGCGCCCGCCGACGCCCTGGAGAAGGTCGCCGACCGTCTCGACCGCGTCGCCGAACGCTGCGGCCCCGCCGTCGCCACGTACGGAAACCCGGCCAAGACCCTCGCCGCGGAGCTCGCGGACACCCTGCCCCTCATCTGGACCGAGGGAACCGCCGCCGCCCCCGTCGGCCGGCGCTTCGCCGCCGTCCTCGCCGAGATCGCCGGCCGCCCGGCACTCGCCGGCGAACTGCCCGAGGCGCTCCCCGCCCACGGCGGCCTCCTCGCCGGGGACTTCGCCGCGGGCGCCGACCCCGACGACTTCTTCCGCGACCGCATCGAGGACCCCCAGGCCCTGCACGCCCGCGTCGTCCTCCTGCGCGACCGGCCGGTCGACGCCGGCGGCCTCACCGCCGCCCCCGCCGCCCGGGAACTGGCCCTCGGCCACGACACGGCCATCAGCGAACTCGAACCGGAGGAGGGCAGCGAGCTCGAAGCCCTCGCCGAGCTGCTCGCCGTGACCGACTTCGCCGCCTGCTACCTCGCCCTGGCCTCCGCCGGACGGGCCTGAGCCCCACCGGCCCACCGCCGCCGCCCCGACCGGCCCGCCCCGGCGCCACCACCGGGGCGCACCACCCCGACCCGGCACCACCGGCCCACCACCGCGGACCCGCCACACCGGCCCGGCACCCCCCCCGGCCGCCACCAACCCCGACGGGCCCGACCCAGGGCCACCGACCCACCACCCGAACCGACACCCCCGCCAGGCACACGGCCAGGCACCCGGCCCGGCACCGCGCCGGCCCCGCCCGCCCGGCACGCACACGAAAGCACCGCCATGGACCGCCTCTCCAACACCGTCCGCCCCTACGCCTGGGGCTCCACGACGGCCATTCCGGAACTGCTCGGCACCGCCCCCACCGGTGAACCCCAGGCCGAGATGTGGATGGGCGCCCATCCCGGCGCACCCTCCCGCGTCACCCGCCCCACCCCCGACGGCGACCGCGAGGTACCGCTGACCGCCGTCATCGCCGCCGACCCGGAGAGGGAACTCGGCCCGGCCACGGTCGCCCGGTTCGGCCCCCGCCTGCCCTTCCTCCTCAAGCTCCTGGCCGCCGCGGCCCCCCTCTCCCTCCAGGTCCACCCCGATCCCGACCGGGCCCGGGCCGGCCACGCCGCCGAGGAGCGCGCGGGCATCCCCCTCGACGCCCCCCACCGCAACTACCGCGACGGCAACCACAAGCCCGAGCTGATCTGCGCCCTCACCCCCTTCGAAGGGTTCTGCGGCTTCCGCGACCCCGTCGAGACCGCCGACTTCCTCGCCGCCCTCGACGTCGACTCCCTCAAGCCGTACGTGGACCTCCTCCACGCCCACCCCGAGGACGCCGCCCTCCGCGAAGTCCTCACCGCCGTCCTCACCGCCGACCCCGAGGCCATGGCCGCCACCGTCACCGAGACCGCGGCCGCCTGCGAGCGCCTCGGCGGCGCCCACGCCCCGTACGCCGCGCTCGCCCACCACCACCCCCGCGACCGCGGCGTCCTCGCCGCGCTCCTCCTCAACCACGTCCTGCTCCAGCCCGGCGAGGGCCTCTACCTCGCCGCGGGCGTCCCGCACGCCTACGTCAGCGGGCTCGGCGTCGAGGTCATGGCCAACTCCGACAACGTCCTGCGCTGCGGCCTCACCCCCAAGCACGTGGACGTCCCCGAACTGTTGCGCGTGGTCCGCTTCACCGCCGGCGACCCCGGGATCCTGCGCCCCGAGGCGTCCCCCTCCGGCGAGGAGGTCTACGACACCCCCGTCGACGAGTTCCGCCTCTCCCGCTACGCCCGCCCCGAAGGCGCCGCCCCCGTGGACCTGACCGTCCCCACCCCGCAGATCCTGCTCGCCACCGCCGGTACCCCCCACGTCGGCGACCTCACCCTCGCCCCGGGCCGGTCCGTGTTCGTCCCGGCCGGCGAACCCGTCGAACTGTCCGGCGCCGGCACCCTCTTCCGGGCCACCGTGGTGGCCTGATTCACCCTCGCTCCCCGGGGCTGCAACAATGACCCGCCGTAAAGATCAGGCCGAATACACGGGCCCACCGGGGACCAGCGAAGGGACAGGACACGCATGAGCGCGTCAGGCGGAACCAAGGCGATCGTGGCGGCACTCGTTGCCAACCTGGCGATCGCGGTGAGCAAGTTCGTGGCGTTCCTCTTCAGTGGTTCGTCGTCGATGCTCGCCGAGTCGGTGCACTCGCTCGCCGACTCCGGCAACCAGGGACTCCTCCTCCTCGGCGGCAAGAAGGCGCAGCGGGACGCGACGCCGCAGCATCCCTTCGGCTACGGCCGCGAGCGGTACATCTACGCCTTCCTCGTCTCCATCGTCCTCTTCTCCGTCGGCGGCATGTTCGCCCTCTACGAGGGCTACGAGAAGATCAAGCACCCGCACGAGATCACGGCCTGGTACTGGCCCGTCGGCGTCCTCGTCTTCGCGATCATCGCCGAGACGTTCTCCTTCCGCACCGCGATCAAGGAGTCCAACGAGGTCCGCGGCAAGCGCTCCTGGAAGGACTTCGTCCGCACCGCCAAGGCACCCGAGCTGCCCGTCGTCCTCCTGGAGGACCTCGGCGCCCTCGTCGGCCTGGTCCTCGCCCTCGTCGGCGTCAGCCTCGCCCTCGTCACCGGCAACGGCGTCTGGGACGGCATCGGCACCCTCTGCATCGGCGTCCTGCTGATCCTCATCGCGATCGTCCTCGCCGTCGAGACCAAGTCGCTCCTCCTCGGCGAGTCCGCCGGCATCGAAGAGGTCCGGAAGATCGAGAAGGCCGTGGTCGACGGCACCACCGTCACTGGCATCATCCACATGCGCACCCTCCACCTCGGTCCCGAGGAGCTCCTCGTCGCCGCCAAGATCGCCGTCCAGCACGACGAGACCGCCTCCCAGGTGGCCGCCGCCATCGACGCCGCCGAGGCGCGCATCCGCGACGCGGTGCCGATCGCCCGGGTCATCTACCTGGAGCCGGACATCCTCAAGGCCACCCGCTGACCCACCCGCACCCGCGCCCCATCCCTCGTGACCACCGCCGGTCCACCCGGCACCCGAAGGCCCCGGCTCCCACGCCGGGGCCTTCCCCACACCCGCCCGGCCCGCCCCCGCGGCCGACCGACCCTTGCCGGTCCGCACCGTTGGGACCGTCCGGCCCGGGGACCGTCCGGCCCGGGGACCGTCCGGCCCGGGGACCGTGCGGCCCGGGGACCGTGCGGCCCGGGGACCGTGCGGCCCGTCCCCGGACCCGTCCGCACGCCCCGGCCGCCGTATCCACCCCCGGCCCGACGCGCCCGGCCCGACGCGCCCGGCCCGACTCTCCCGGCCCCTCACCGTCCGGAACCCACCCCGGCGGACTTGAAGCCCGCGCACCCCGTCGGTGTAGATTCGAAAAGAGCCAGACGTCGCTGCTGATGGCGGTCGGGCGGTCCCGACGGACCGGCCGAGGGAGAGAGGGCCTCCGACGACTGCACCGCGCGTGCCCGGGCATCCTTGTGTCCGCCACGGCGGAGCCAGCCCTACCCACCTCGACCCGTACTACGAGGAGCAGCCCGAAATGACGACTGTCGACAACCGACAGGACTTCAAGGTCGCCGACCTCTCCCTGGCCGAGTTCGGCCGCAAGGAGATCACCCTCGCCGAGCACGAGATGCCCGGCCTCATGGCGATCCGCGAGGAGTACGCCGCGACCCAGCCCCTCGCCGGCGCCCGCATCACCGGCTCCCTGCACATGACCGTGCAGACCGCCGTGCTCATCGAGACCCTCGTCGCCCTCGGCGCGCGGGTCCGCTGGGCCTCCTGCAACATCTTCTCCACCCAGGACCACGCCGCGGCCGCCATCGCCGTGGGCCCCGACGGCACCCCCGACAACCCCCGGGGCGTCCCCGTCTTCGCCTGGAAGGGCGAGACGCTGGAGGAGTACTGGTGGTGCACCGAGCAGGCCCTGACCTGGCCGGACGCTGCCACCGGCGGCCCCAACATGATCCTCGACGACGGCGGTGACGCCACCCTCCTCGTCCACAAGGGCGTCGAGTTCGAGAAGGCCGGCGAGGCTCCGGACCCCTCCACCGCGGACAGCGAGGAGTACGCGCACATCCTCCGCGTCCTCAACCGCACCCTCGGCGAGAACCCGCAGAAGTGGACCCGCCTCGCCTCCGAGATCCGCGGCGTCACCGAGGAGACCACCACGGGCGTCCACCGCCTGTACGAGATGCACCGCGACGGCACGCTCCTCTTCCCGGCGATCAACGTCAACGACGCCGTCACCAAGTCGAAGTTCGACAACAAGTACGGCTGCCGCCACTCCCTCGTCGACGGCATCAACCGCGCCACCGACGTCCTCATCGGCGGCAAGGTCGCCGTGATCTGCGGCTACGGCGACGTCGGCAAGGGCTGCGCCGAATCCCTCCGCGGCCAGGGCGCCCGCGTCATCGTCACCGAGATCGACCCCATCTGCGCCCTCCAGGCCGCGATGGACGGCTACCAGGTCACGACCCTCGACGAGGTCGTCGAGACGGCCGACATCTTCATCACCACCACCGGCAACCGCGACATCATCATGGCCTCGGACATGGCCAAGATGAAGCACCAGGCCATCGTCGGCAACATCGGCCACTTCGACAACGAGATCGACATGGCCGGCCTCGCCCGCATCCCCGGCATCGTCAAGGACGAGGTCAAGCCGCAGGTCCACACCTGGACCTTCCCCGACGGCAAGAAGATCATCGTCCTCTCCGAGGGCCGCCTGCTGAACCTGGGCAACGCCACCGGCCACCCGTCCTTCGTGATGTCCAACTCCTTCGCGGACCAGACCCTGGCCCAGATCGAGCTGTACACGAAGCCGGAGCAGTACCCGACCGACGTCTACGTGCTGCCCAAGCACCTCGACGAGAAGGTCGCCCGGCTCCACCTCGACGCGCTCGGCGTCAAGCTCACCACGCTCCGCCCCGAGCAGGCCGACTACATCGGCGTCAAGGTCGACGGCCCCTTCAAGCCGGACCACTACCGCTACTGATCCGTCCGGGCCCCGGCCCGACACCGCGGCCCCCGGGCCGCACCGGCAGCAGCAGGTACCCAGGCAGGCCCCCGCACCCCCGTGCCGGGGGCCTGCCCCGTACCCGGCCGACCCGGCGCGCACCGCCGTCACCGCCGGCGCCGCGACCCCGACCAGAACCCCGAGGACCCATGCCCCGCGGCCGCTATTCGCTCCACGACCCGCACGACCACACCCCCCTCGGTGAAGAACACTTCCACTGCGCGCCCGGCCCCTCCGGCTGGCGCTACGTCGCGCAGACCACCACCCCCTCCGGCGAGCACGCCGGCTCCGTCGACCTCACTCTCGACGACCTCGGCCGCCCCCTGCGCCTCGAACTGCACGCGGGCGGCTGGCAGGTGCGTGGCGCCGCACTCGACGGTGTCACCTGGGTCCGCACCGACCCCACCGGCGACCACGCCACGGAAGGCAACGTCCCCGCCCACGCCTTCACCGGCACCTCCCCGGCCTTCCTCGTCGCCCTGACGCGACTGCTGCGCCTCACCCCGGGCACCGGCGCCACCCGCGTCCGCCTCGTCGCCCTCACGGACCCCGTGCTCGCCCCCCTCACCGTCGACCAGTCCTGGGCCCTGGTGACGAGTGAAACGCACCCCACTGACAACGGCCCCCTGACCGTGGACGAGTACGAGGTCACGACCCTCGACACCGGCGAACGGCACACCGTCCACATCGCCGGGGATGTCGTCCTCGCGGCCCCCGGCATCGAGCTGGAGGACCTGCAGACCCCGCCCTCCACCTTCACCTGACCCCCACCGGCACCGCCCGCCGCCCGCGCGTCGAACGCCCCCACCACCCTGCGACCGCGCCACCCCGCAACCGCGCCACCCCGCGACCGCGCCGCACCGCACCCTGCGACCGCGCCGCACCGCACCCTGCGACCGCGCCGCACCGTCCTGGGGCCGCGCCGCCCAACGACCGCGCACGCCTCGTCCCGCGGCAGTGGTCCGTGCGGGAGCGACCCGGGCCGGGACCGCCTACGCGGGCGGCGCGAACCCGGTGGCGGACGAGGCCCCCCGGCCCGCCCCGTCCGACCCACCCGCGGCCGCCCGTCCGGAGGCTCCGTCACCAGCCGCCACCGCCGCCCCGGCCCCGGAACCGACACCACCACGGAACCCGGACCCGGCCACCCCCACGCCACCGGCACCGCCCGACGACCCCGAGCCGCCCGACCCCGAGCCACCCGACCCCGGCACCCCCGCGCCCGCCCAACCCACCCCCGGCGCCACACGGCGCGCGTCCCGCGTCTGCCGCTCGTGCACCACGGCCGCCAGGAACGCCGCGGCGGGCACCCCCGGCGGCGGAGGCGTCCCCGTACGCGCCACCAACTCATCCGCCAGCCGCTCGGCCAGCACCCGCCCGGCCGCCGGGTCCAACTGCCCCATCCGCGTCAGGTACTGCCGTATCCCCAGCCACAGCGCGTCCGGCACCGCCGACAGGTCGAGCTGCGTGAACCGCCCCACCAACCACGGTGGCGGCGGAGGCACCGGCGCCGTACGCCCCACCGGCACCCGCTCCCGCACCACCAGCGTCCCCGCGAACACGTCACCGACCCGCCGCCCGCGCGCCGACACCAGCGAGGCGACACACGCGATCACCCCGAAGCTCATCAGGATCTCCACCATCCCGATCAGCCCCCGCACCAGCGCGTGCCGGAACCGGATCGGCCCCCCGTCGTCCCGCACCACACGCAACCCGCACGCCAGCTTCCCCAGCGACCGCCCGTGACTCAGCGTCTCCACGGCTATCGGCCCGCCCACCAGAACCAGCAGGAACGACGCGATCGACACCGCCATCGCCGCGGCCTCGTCCAACGCCGCCGTGGCGAACGCGAGCCCGATGGACACCACCAGGAACGCCGCCCACACCACCACCAGGTCGATGAACAGGGCCAACGCCCGGCTCGGCAGCCGCGCCGGCCGCAAACCCAGGACGACCGCGTCCCCCGTCACGACCTCACTCACGCCGCCCACCCCTTCTCCGACCTCGCCCGACCGCTCCCCCCGCCAGTCTGCCAAGCTGGCCGCCAACGCGCCGCAGGAGTACGCACCGTACGCATCCCGTGCCCAGGAGCCGCAGCCGATCATGGACCTCGACGTCTACGTCACCGCCCACCGAGCCGAGTGGGACCGCCTGGACCACCTCCTGGGCCGCGGCCGCCGCCTCACCGGCGCCGAAGCGGACGAACTCGTCGCGCTCTACCAGCGCACCGCCACCCACCTCTCCGTCATCCAGACCACCACGCCGGACCCCGCGCTCACCGCACGCCTCACCCAGCTCGTCGCCCGGGCCCGCGCCACCGTCACGGGAACCCGCCGCGCCTCCTGGCGCGACGCCGCGCACTTCCTGACCACCGGCTTCCCCGCCGCCGTCTACCGCTCCCGCCACTGGTGGGTCCCCACGGCGGTGCTCTCCACCCTGCTCGCCGCGCTCATCGGCTGGTGGATCGGCGCCCACCCCGAGGTCCAGTCCGCCATCGCGGCCCCGGACGAACTCCGCCAGATGACCCGCCCCGGCGGCGAGTACGAGACCTATTACTCCAGCCACCCGGCGGCCTCCTTCGCCGCCCAGGTGTGGACGAACAACGCCCGCGCCGCCGCGCTGTGCCTCGTCCTCGGCGCCTTCCTCTGCGTCCCCGTGCTGTGGATCCTCTTCCTCAACATGCTCAACCTCGGCGTCGGCATCGGCCTCATGTCGTCCGCCGGCCGCCTCGACACCTTCCTCGGCCTGGTCCTCCCGCACGGCCTGCTGGAACTCACCGCCGTCTTCGTCGCCGCCGGGACCGGCCTGCGCCTGGGCTGGACCGTCATCGACCCGGGCCCGCACTCCCGCCGCACGGCCCTCGCCCAGGAGGGCAGAGCCGCCGTGGGCATGGCAGTCGGCCTGGCCCTGGTCCTGTTCGTGGCCGGCGTCATCGAAGGCTTCGTGACCCCGTCCGGCCTGCCCACCTGGGCCCGCGTCGCCATCGGCGTCGCCGCCGAGGCGGCGTTCCTTCTGTACGTGTACGTCCTCGGTGGCCGAGCGGCGCGGGCCGGCGAAGCCGGAGACGTGGAAGCCGCCGACCGCAGCGCCGAGCTGCCGACCGCCGCCTGATGTGCATCGGACCCCACCGACCTGCTACTGTCCTCTTCGCCCGCCAAACCTGTTGACACGGGAGCGGTGGGGAGGTAGATTCAAACGGTTGCGTCGGACTGGACAAGTTCGAGCGCGGCGGCTAGATTCTCTCTCGCTCCGAGACGTAACCCATCAGGTTCTCGCCGGAGTCGATCGATTCCCTTTATCCGGATCCCCTGCCGATAATTCGGTGGAGATCAGTCTGATAAAGTCGGATCAAGCCGAAAGGCAAAAGGCCCCCAACGGCCACCGGAAATGGAATCCGAACCGGAAACGGAACGGAAAACGGATCTGGTAAGGTTGGAACCGCCGGAAAGGGAAACGCGAAAGCGGAGAACGGCCCGGCAGCCCGCTCCAGCGGGTGGCGGAAACGAGAAATCGGATCTGCTAGACTGGAAACACGAAAGACCGAAGGGAAGCGCCCGGAGGAAAGCCCGAGAGGGTGAGTACAAAGGAAGCGTCCGTTCCTTGAGAACTCAACAGCGTGCCAAAAATCAACGCCAGATTAGTTGATACCCCGTCTCCATCACGGAGATGAGGTTCCTTTGTAGAAAACACAGCGAGGATGCTGTGAACCGCGGGGGACTATTCCTCCCCCCGGTTCCGCTCAACGCGAGTGTCGACCCGATCACGGGTAAGCATTCACGGAGAGTTTGATCCTGGCTCAGGACGAACGCTGGCGGCGTGCTTAACACATGCAAGTCGAACGATGAACCCACTTCGGTGGGGGATTAGTGGCGAACGGGTGAGTAACACGTGGGCAATCTGCCCTTCACTCTGGGACAAGCCCTGGAAACGGGGTCTAATACCGGATACGACCACTTCAGGCATCTGATGGTGGTGGAAAGCTCCGGCGGTGAAGGATGAGCCCGCGGCCTATCAGCTTGTTGGTGGGGTAATGGCCCACCAAGGCGACGACGGGTAGCCGGCCTGAGAGGGCGACCGGCCACACTGGGACTGAGACACGGCCCAGACTCCTACGGGAGGCAGCAGTGGGGAATATTGCACAATGGGCGAAAGCCTGATGCAGCGACGCCGCGTGAGGGATGACGGCCTTCGGGTTGTAAACCTCTTTCAGCAGGGAAGAAGCGAAAGTGACGGTACCTGCAGAAGAAGCGCCGGCTAACTACGTGCCAGCAGCCGCGGTAATACGTAGGGCGCAAGCGTTGTCCGGAATTATTGGGCGTAAAGAGCTCGTAGGCGGCTTGTCACGTCGGATGTGAAAGCCCGGGGCTTAACCCCGGGTCTGCATTCGATACGGGCAGGCTAGAGTGTGGTAGGGGAGATCGGAATTCCTGGTGTAGCGGTGAAATGCGCAGATATCAGGAGGAACACCGGTGGCGAAGGCGGATCTCTGGGCCATTACTGACGCTGAGGAGCGAAAGCGTGGGGAGCGAACAGGATTAGATACCCTGGTAGTCCACGCCGTAAACGTTGGGAACTAGGTGTTGGCGACATTCCACGTCGTCGGTGCCGCAGCTAACGCATTAAGTTCCCCGCCTGGGGAGTACGGCCGCAAGGCTAAAACTCAAAGGAATTGACGGGGGCCCGCACAAGCAGCGGAGCATGTGGCTTAATTCGACGCAACGCGAAGAACCTTACCAAGGCTTGACATATACCGGAAACATCTAGAGATAGGTGCCCCTTGTGGTCGGTATACAGGTGGTGCATGGCTGTCGTCAGCTCGTGTCGTGAGATGTTGGGTTAAGTCCCGCAACGAGCGCAACCCTTGTTCTGTGTTGCCAGCATGCCCTTCGGGGTGATGGGGACTCACAGGAGACTGCCGGGGTCAACTCGGAGGAAGGTGGGGACGACGTCAAGTCATCATGCCCCTTATGTCTTGGGCTGCACACGTGCTACAATGGCCGGTACAAAGAGCTGCGAAGCCGTGAGGCGGAGCGAATCTCAAAAAGCCGGTCTCAGTTCGGATTGGGGTCTGCAACTCGACCCCATGAAGTCGGAGTTGCTAGTAATCGCAGATCAGCATTGCTGCGGTGAATACGTTCCCGGGCCTTGTACACACCGCCCGTCACGTCACGAAAGTCGGTAACACCCGAAGCCGGTGGCCCAACCCCTTGTGGGAGGGAGCTGTCGAAGGTGGGACTGGCGATTGGGACGAAGTCGTAACAAGGTAGCCGTACCGGAAGGTGCGGCTGGATCACCTCCTTTCTAAGGAGCACTTCTCACCAGTTTCGGCTGGTCAGAGGCCAGTACATCGGCGTACGTCCGATGCTGGTTGCTCAAGGGTGGAACGTTGATTATTCGGCACGATGAGTGAGAGTCACCAGTACTGCTTCGGCGTGGAACGTGAACTTGAGCTGGTCGTGTCGGGCACGCTGTTGGGTGTCTGAGGGTGCGAGCGTTGCTCGCCCTTCTGCGATGCCGGCCCCAGTGAACCGGACCTAAGGGTTCGGGTGATGGGTGGCTGGTCGTTGCTTGAGAACTGCACAGTGGACGCGAGCATCTGTGGCCAAGTTTTTAAGGGCGCACGGTGGATGCCTTGGCACCAGGAACCGATGAAGGACGTGGGAGGCCACGATAGTCCCCGGGGAGCCGTCAACCAGGCTTTGATCCGGGGGTTTCCGAATGGGGAAACCCGGCAGTCGTCATGGGCTGTCACCCGCTGCTGAACACATAGGCAGTGTGGAGGGAACGAGGGGAAGTGAAACATCTCAGTACCCTCAGGAAGAGAAAACAACCGTGATTCCGGGAGTAGTGGCGAGCGAAACCGGATGAGGCCAAACCGTATGCGTGTGATACCCGGCAGGGGTTGCGCATGCGGGGTTGTGGGATCTCTCTTTCACAGTCTGCCGGCTGTGAGACGAGTCAGAAACCGTATGGATAGGCGAAGGACATGCGAAAGGTCCGGCGTAGAGGGTAAGACCCCCGTAGCTGAAATTCATGCGGCTCGTTTGAGAGACACCCAAGTAGCACGGGGCCCGAGAAATCCCGTGTGAATCTGGCGGGACCACCCGTTAAGCCTAAATATTCCCTGGTGACCGATAGCGGATAGTACCGTGAGGGAATGGTGAAAAGTACCGCGGGAGCGGAGTGAAATAGTACCTGAAACCGTGTGCCTACAAGCCGTGGGAGCGTCGGATGCAAGCTTGCTTGTATCTCGTGACTGCGTGCCTTTTGAAGAATGAGCCTGCGAGTTTGCGGTGTGTTGCGAGGTTAACCCGTGTGGGGAAGCCGTAGCGAAAGCGAGTCCGAACAGGGCGATTCAGTAGCGCGCTCAAGACCCGAAGCGGAGTGATCTAGCCATGGGCAGGTTGAAGCGGAGGTAAGACTTCGTGGAGGACCGAACCCACCAGGGTTGAAAACCTGGGGGATGACCTGTGGTTAGGGGTGAAAGGCCAATCAAACTCCGTGATAGCTGGTTCTCCCCGAAATGCATTTAGGTGCAGCGTCGTGTGTTTCTTGCCGGAGGTAGAGCACTGGATAGGCGATGGGCCCTACCGGGTTACTGACCTTAGCCAAACTCCGAATGCCGGTAAGTGAGAGCGCGGCAGTGAGACTGTGGGGGATAAGCTCCATGGTCGAGAGGGAAACAGCCCAGAGCATCGACTAAGGCCCCTAAGCGTACGCTAAGTGGGAAAGGATGTGGAGTCGCAGAGACAACCAGGAGGTTGGCTTAGAAGCAGCCACCCTTGAAAGAGTGCGTAATAGCTCACTGGTCAAGTGATTCCGCGCCGACAATGTAGCGGGGCTCAAGCGTACCGCCGAAGTCGTGTCATTGCAGTACATACCCCCAACGGGGACTGTGATGGGTAGGGGAGCGTCGTGTGCCGGGTGAAGCAGCCGCGGAAGCGAGTTGTGGACGGTTCACGAGTGAGAATGCAGGCATGAGTAGCGATACACACGTGAGAAACGTGTGCGCCGATTGACTAAGGGTTCCTGGGTCAAGCTGATCTGCCCAGGGTAAGTCGGGACCTAAGGCGAGGCCGACAGGCGTAGTCGATGGACAACCGGTTGATATTCCGGTACCCGCTTTGAAACGCCCAATATCGAACCAGGCGATGCTAAGTCCGTGAAGCCGCCCTGGAGCCTTCGGGCAAAGGGGAGTGGTGGAGCCGACGGACCAGACCTGTAGTAGGTAAGCGATGGGGTGACGCAGGAAGGTAGTCCAGCCCGGGCGGTGGTTGTCCCGGGGTAAGGGTGTAGGCCGTGTGATAGGCAAATCCGTCACACATTGAGGCTGAGACCTGATGCCGAGCCGATTGTGGTGAAGTGGATGATCCTATGCTGTCGAGAAAAGCCTCTAGCGAGTTTCATGGCGGCCCGTACCCTAAACCGACTCAGGTGGTCAGGTAGAGAATACCGAGGCGTTCGGGTGAACTATGGTTAAGGAACTCGGCAAAATGCCCCCGTAACTTCGGGAGAAGGGGGGCCATCACTGGTGAGAGCACGTGCTGCTCGAGCTGGGGGTGGCCGCAGAGACCAGCGAGAAGCGACTGTTTACTAAAAACACAGGTCCGTGCGAAGCCGTAAGGCGATGTATACGGACTGACGCCTGCCCGGTGCTGGAACGTTAAGGGGACCGGTTAGCTCCATTTCGGTGGGGCGAAGCTGAGAACTTAAGCGCCAGTAAACGGCGGTGGTAACTATAACCATCCTAAGGTAGCGAAATTCCTTGTCGGGTAAGTTCCGACCTGCACGAATGGCGTAACGACTTCTCGACTGTCTCAACCATAGGCCCGGTGAAATTGCACTACGAGTAAAGATGCTCGTTTCGCGCAGCAGGACGGAAAGACCCCGGGACCTTTACTACAGTTTGATATTGGTGTTCGGTTCGGCTTGTGTAGGATAGGTGGGAGACTGTGAAGCTTGGACGCCAGTTCAGGTGGAGTCGCCGTTGAAATACCACTCTGGTCGTGCTGGATGTCTAACCTGGGTCCGTGATCCGGATCAGGGACAGTGTCTGATGGGTAGTTTAACTGGGGCGGTTGCCTCCTAAAGGGTAACGGAGGCGCCCAAAGGTTCCCTCAGCCTGGTTGGCAATCAGGTGTTGAGTGTAAGTGCACAAGGGAGCTTGACTGTGAGACCGACGGGTCGAGCAGGGACGAAAGTCGGGACTAGTGATCCGGCGGTGGCTTGTGGAAGCGCCGTCGCTCAACGGATAAAAGGTACCCCGGGGATAACAGGCTGATCTTCCCCAAGAGTCCATATCGACGGGATGGTTTGGCACCTCGATGTCGGCTCGTCGCATCCTGGGGCTGGAGTCGGTCCCAAGGGTTGGGCTGTTCGCCCATTAAAGCGGTACGCGAGCTGGGTTTAGAACGTCGTGAGACAGTTCGGTCCCTATCCGCTGTGCGCGTAGGAATATTGAGAAGGGCTGTCCCTAGTACGAGAGGACCGGGACGGACGAACCTCTGGTGTGCCAGTTGTCCTGCCAAGGGCATGGCTGGTTGGCTACGTTCGGGAGGGATAACCGCTGAAAGCATCTAAGCGGGAAGCCTGCTTCGAGATGAGTATTCCCACCTCCTTGAGAGGGTAAGGCTCCCAGTAGACGACTGGGTTGATAGGCCGGATATGGAAGCCCAGTAATGGGTGGAGTTGACCGGTACTAATAGGCCGAGGGCTTGTCCTCAGTTGCTCGCGTCCACTGTGTTAGTTCTGAAGTAACGAACTCCCAATCTGCCGGTTGGTTGTAGGTCGATATCTTCATAGTGTTTCGGTGGTCATAGCGTTAGGGAAACGCCCGGTTACATTTCGAACCCGGAAGCTAAGCCTTTCAGCGCCGATGGTACTGCAGGGGGGACCCTGTGGGAGAGTAGGACACCGCCGAACAATTTGTTGGGGAAGCCCCGCACCGTATGGTGCGGGGCTTTCCGTATTTCCGGGCTCCTTTTTTCCGCGAACAGCCGGCCGGCCGGACGCATGGGGGCCTGGGAATCCCCAAAGGGATTCCCAGGCGACCCGGATCAGAGGCGGCCCGCTGCCTTCAGCCCCAGATAGGCGTCGGCGAGAGCCGGAGCCAGGTTCTCCGGGGTGGCGTCCACGACGGTGACGTCGTGGCGTTGGAGCTGCTCCGCCACAGTGCGGCGCTGGGCCTGTGCCTGGGCGCCGGCAGCGGCCTCGTACACCGCGCGGGCCGAGCCGCGCGAGTGCGTCATCTCCTGCACGTGCGGGTCCGACACGGACGCGACGACCACCGTGTGGCGCTGGGTGAGCTGTGGCAGTACCGGCAAGAGGCCCTCCTCGACAGGGGCGGCGTCCAGACTCGTCAGGAGCACGATCAGGGAACGGCGCGGCGCGCCGGTGAGCGCCGCCGCGCCGAGGGCGCGTGCGTCCGTCTCGACCAGCTCCGGTTCCAGATTCGCCATGGCGGCCACCATGGCCGGCAGGACCTCGCCGGCGGGGCGCCCCTGCACCCGGGCCCGGACACGGCGGTCGTACGCCAGCAGATCCACCCGGTCACCGGCGCGCGAGGCCAGCGCGGTCAACAGCAACGCCGCGTCCATCGCCGCATCCAGCCGAGGAACGTCACCGACACGGCCCGCCGACGTCCGGCCCGTGTCCAGGACCAGCAGGATGTGCCGGTCGCGCTCCGGGCGCCACGTGCGGACCGCGACGCTCGACTGCCGAGCCGTCGCCCGCCAGTCGATCGACCGGGTGTCATCGCCCGGCACGTACTCGCGGAGACTGTCGAACTCGGTGCCCTCACCACGCGTCAGCACGCTCGTACGCCCGTCCAGCTCCCGCAGGCGCGCCAACCTCGACGGCAGGTGCTTGCGGCTGGTGAAGGGAGGCAGGACGCGGACGGTCCACGGCACCCGGTGGCTGCCCTGGCGGGCGGCCAGGCCCAGCGGACCGAAGGAGCGGACGGTGACCCGATCCGCCTGCCGGTCCCCGCGGCGCGAGGGACGCAGCCGCGTCGTCAACCTGCGGCGTTCCCCCGCGGGGACGGTGACCTCGTGCCGGGACGCCGCCTCCTTCGACCCGTCCCGCCAGCTGCTCGGCGGCCACGCGTCGCGGACGTGCGCCCGCAGGCGGCGCCGCGAGGGGTTGCCCACCGTCAGCTCCACCGCCGCGGCCTCACCGAGTCGAACACTCGTATCACCACTTCGGGTGAACTGGAGCGTTCGCACTGGCGCGGCCAACGCGTAGTCGCACAGAATTGCGAGGGAGAGGGGGACGTTGACAGCCAGCATCCCCGTCCAGCTGGGGGCCAGGATCCCGACGGGCAGCGAGCCGATCGCCGCCAGGAGCGCGGTACGTCCGGTCAGGGCCATGGGTCACTGCCTCAGCGAGGGCGCGGGTACGTGGGCGAGGATCGCGTTGATGACGGAGTCGGCCGTCACGCCTTCCATCTCCGCCTCCGGGCGCAGCTGGACCCGGTGGCGCAGTGTGGGCAGGGCCAGGGCCTTCACGTCGTCTGGGATGACGTAGTCGCGGCCCGTGAGCCAGGCCCAGGCGCGGGCGGTGGAGAGCAGGGCGGTGGCGCCTCGGGGGGAGACGCCGAGGGCGAGCGAGGGGGATTCACGCGTGGCACGGCAGATATCGACGACGTAGCCGGCGATCTCGGCGGACACCGACGTCGTGGCGACCGCACGGCGGGCGGCCTCCAGATCCGCGAGGCCGGCGACCGGGCGCACCCCTGCGGCGCGTAGGTCCCTCGGGTCGAATCCGTCCGCATGGCGGGTCAGCACGTTGATCTCGTCGTCGCGGGACGGCAGAGGCACCGTCAGCTTCAGCAGGAAGCGGTCCAACTGCGCTTCCGGCAGCGGATAGGTGCCCTCGTACTCGACCGGGTTCTGCGTCGCGGCGACCAGGAACGGTTCCGGGAGGGGACGCGGGGTGCCGTCCACCGTGACCTGCCGTTCCTCCATGGCCTCCAGCAGCGACGACTGGGTCTTCGGCGGGGTGCGGTTGATCTCGTCGGCGAGCAGCAGGTTCGTGAAGACCGGGCCCGGCTGGAAGGAGAACTCCGAGGAGCGGGTGTCGTAGACGAGTGAACCCGTCACGTCGCTCGGCATCAGGTCCGGGGTGAACTGCACGCGCTTCGTGTCCAGTTCCAAGGACGCCGCCAAGGCGCGGACCAGGAGCGTCTTGGCGACACCCGGCACGCCCTCCAGCAGAACGTGGCCCCGGCAGAGCAGCGCGACGACGAGCCCGGTGACAGCGGGGTCCTGCCCGACCACGGCCTTGGCGATCTCGGTGCGCAGCGCCTCCAGGGAGGCGCGGGCGCGGTCCGAGTTCTCAGCGGTCTCGGGGGTCGGGGCAGTCATGAGGTGCGTACCTCTCTTTCGAGGGCGTCGAGTTGGTCGGCGAGGAGGACGAGCGCGGCGTCACCGACGGGAGCCGGGCCGAAGAGCAGGTCCCGCGGATCCGTCCCACCAGCGGTGAGACGGGTCGACAGGGCGGGGAGCAGGGCGTCGGGGGAGTGGGCCTCCCTCGTCGGAACGCCCACGAGAGGTGCGAGCCGGACCCGGGCCGACGAGCGGAGCACGGCGGCGGCCCGGTCGCGGGCGTCGGCGCGGAAGTACAGGCGAGCGCGGCCCTCCGTCGCCTCCGACGCGCGGACGGCCACCGGCAGCCGCTCCGCGACGAGCGGTCCGAGACGCCGAGCACGCCAGACCGCGGCGAGGACGGCGGCCACGGCGAGCTGCAGCGTGCCCCACAGCCAACCCGACGGGACCAGGCTGAGGAAGTCCCCTTCCTCCTCCACACGGTCCCCGTCACCCGGCCCACCGCCCTCGGCGGCGGACGGGTCCGACAGCGAAGGGAGGTACCAGACGAGATGCGTCCGGGAACCGAGGAGTTGCAGGGCGAGCGAGGCGTTCCCCTCGTGCGCGAGACGCTGGTTGAACAACAGGTCCGCGGCGCCCAGCAGGACGGTGTCGCCGCCGGCGGAGTTCCGCACCCGCACCAGGGTGGGCAGGCCGTCACGGAAGTAGCAGGACTCCGCCGACGCCGAGCCGACCGTCACGTACCGCTGGCCGCCGAGGTGCACCGCGCCCGCGCGGCGGGCCTCCGGCAGGGCGCAGTCCGGATCGAGGACCCTGAGCGTGGCGGGAAGGTCCGTGGACACGCCCGGAGCCAGGGCGGCCAGCGCCGGCGTGTCCGGAGCCAGCAGGACGGTACGGCCGCCGGAGGTGTCGGCGAGACCGCGCAGCACCATTTGCTGCCGGCCACTCAGCAGGTTCGGAGCCGTGACCAGGACGGTCGCGTCCGGGCCCGCCGCGGCGGTGACCTCCGACAGGGTCGTGGCGACCCGGACGGAGACGCCCCGCTCCCGCAGCAGCTCGGCGACCGCCATGCTGCCGTTCGGATCCGCGGACCGCGGATCCAGCCGGCCGTGCTGCCCACCCGTCTGCACCAGCGCCAGCGCCACCCCCGCCACGATCAGCAGCGCCACGGCGAACAGCAGACCCCGCGCCCGCACCCACACGTGCCGGGTGTCCCGCGCGAGGGACGTACTGACGGAGGTCACTCGGCGCCTCCCCGGGCCGCGGCGCTCCACTCGGGCTTCGCCCGCTCCAGTGCGGCGTCGAGCTCCTTGACGCGCTGGTACGCGCGCCGGTCGGCGGTGCGCCCGCCGTACGTGACGTCGTCGAACTCGCGTGCCGCCGCGCGCAGCGCGTCGAAGTGGAGGGGCAGGGCCCGGCCCGCCTCGGCGGCGGCCTCGTCGGCCGTGCGGCCCGGCCTCGGGTCGAGGAGCGTGCGCTCCTCCAAGGAGCGCACCACGGCCCGCATCCGCTCCTGGACCGCCTGGTTCCAACGGCCCGCCGCGGCATGCCGGTCCGCGGCGGCGCGATGGGCGGTCGCGGTGCGTGGCCCCTCCTCGAACAGCGAGTCCGCCACCGGAGCGACGCGGTACGGGCTGCCCAGCCGCCACCACAGGGCGGCCACCAGCCCCACCACGATGACGACGATCACCACGACACCCAGCCAACCGCCCGGAGCGGCGCTCGCGGCGGCGTCGAAGAGACCGCCGAGCCAGTCGAAGAACGCGTCCATGGCACGCAGCAGGACGTTCGGCTCCTCCTGGCCGTACACCGGCCGGGACAGCTCCCGCTCCGCCGCCTCACGGGCGGGTAGCCGCGGCACGTCCAACGGCGGCCCGTCACCCGTGCCGGCCGCCCGCCACGCCGCCGCACCCCCCGTGATCGGCACCGCATCAGCTCCCAGGGATCGCGTCGCCCGGCGCGGCCGTGCCGTAACCGGGCACACCCGCCGCGCGGGCCAGTTCGAGGTCCAGCGCCTCACGCCGGATGCGCTGGTCCACGTAGAGGAGGACCGCCACACCCGCCGAGATCGGGTACATGATCGCCGACGCGAGGACCGAACCGATACCCGTGATGATCAGGAACGACCAGCCGATCGGCTCGCCGCCGCCCGAGAACAGGGAACTGATCCCGTCACCGTCCACCGCGTACGCGAGGATCCCGAACGGCAGGGCGACGATCATCGTCACCACGATCGTCAGCAGCGCCGTCAGGATCAGGATGCCGAAGATCCGCCACCAGGCGCCCCGCACGAGCTTCGCGGAGCGTCGCAGCGACGCCACGACGCCCTGGCGCTCCAGCATCAGCACCGAGTACGAGAGGCTGAAGCGCACCGTCAGCCACAGCGTCACCAGCATGGCGCCCAGGCCGCCCAGGAACACCAGCAGCGCGCCCACACCGGACCCGATCAGCAGCCCCGGGACGATACCGACCGTCACGATCGCCACGACGATCAGCGGCACCAGCAGCGTCAGCCCCAGCAGCGGCAGCAAGCGCGGCCGGGCGTCGCGCCACACGTCGGAGAAGGACACGGGACGGCCCAGCACCGACCGGCTCACCACGAAGGTGAGGAGCGCCGTGGTCACGAACGTCGCCATCAGCCCCAGCAGCGTCGCCGGCGCGGCGGAGATCATGCTCACCCGCAGCGACTCGCCCAGCTGCTCCAACTGCTCCGACGGGCTCGCGTCCGCATTGATCTGCGGCTGCCGCGGCAGGACGAAACGCTGCAGGAGGATCTGCGTCAGCTGCACGAACGCGGACACCGTGAGGGTGATGCCCAGGACGGTCCGCCAGTGCGCGCGCAGGGTGGACACCGCCCCGTCGAGGATCTCCCCCACACCCAGCGGGCGCAGCGGGATCACCCCGGGCTTCGGCGCCGCCGGCCGGCCCCAGCCGCCATAAGGCGCGCCACCCCAGCCCGGCGGGGGACCCTGCGGCGGGATCGGCCCACCAGGGGTCGGCCCGGCGGGACCGAACCCGCCGGGACCCGGCGCGGCCGGCGGCGACCACTGGCCGGCCGGCGGCTGGTTCCCGGACCAGCCAGGAGCGGGGTCCGGTTCACCGGCGGGACGCGGCGCGCCGCCGTCACGGTCGTCGGACGGGGAGGGAGATCCGGGCGAGGCCCAGCCCGGAGAGTCGTTCACGGTCGTCCACCTCGTGGCTTGGTCGCGGGGCCCGCTGATCGAGCCGTCTCGGTCACGGCGCCTGGCCGCCGCACCCGGCGGCAGGTCGGCAGCCATCGTGTCACGCACCACCTGCCCCGGGGCCAGAGCCCTGGCGACTTCAATGCCCCAGTCGAGACCTTCATTGTCGCCGACTCAGCGGGCAGACTGGGCGAATGGCTGATCAGTACGCAGGAACGGACCTCGGCGAACAGCCGCCCGCCCCGCCCCCGCTGCCCGTGCTGCGCTGGGCGGAGCCACCGGAAGGCCCCGTCGTGGTGCTCCTCGACCAGACCCGACTGCCCGCCGAGGAGGTCGAGACGGTCTGCACCGACGTGCCGGCGCTCGTGCGGGCCATCCAGACGCTCGCCGTCCGCGGAGCGCCCCTCCTCGGCATCGCCGGCGCCTACGGCGTGGCCCTCGCCGCCGCCCGCGGCTTCGACGTGGACGCCGCCGCCACCCAGCTCGCAGAAGCCCGACCCACCGCCGTCAACCTCGCCCACGGCGTCCGACGTGCCCTCGACGCCCACCGGGCCGCCACCGACAAGGGCGCCACACCCGAAGAGGCCGCCACCGCCGCCCTCACCGAAGCCCGGCGACTGCACACCGAAGACGCCGAGGCCAGCGCCACCATGGCCACCGCGGGCCTCGCCCTCCTCGACGAGCTGCTGCCCGGAGGCAGCCACCGCGTCCTCACCCACTGCAACACCGGAGCCCTCGTCTCCGGCGGCGAGGGAACCGCCTTCGCCGTCGTCCTCGCCGCACACCGCGCCGGCCGGCTCCGCCGGCTCTGGGTCGACGAGACCCGGCCCCTCATGCAGGGCGCCCGCCTCACCGCGTACGAAGCCGCCCGCAACGGCCTGCCGTACACCCTGCTCACCGACAACGCCGCCGGCAGCCTCTTCGCCGCCGGTGAGGTCGACGCCGTCCTCGTCGGCGCCGACCGCGTCACCGCCGACGGCTCCGTCGCGAACAAGATCGGCACCTACCCGCTGGCCGTCCTCGCCAAGTACCACCACGTACCCTTCATCGTCGTCGCCCCCGCGACCACGATCGACCCCCGCACCCCCGACGGGGCGGCCACGGAGATCGAACACCGCCCCGGAAGCGAGGTGACGCAGTTCACAGCACCCACCCCGGGAGCCACCGCCGGCACGGGCACCGCCGGAGGAACACCCCTCGCCCCACTCGGAACGCAGGCCTACAACCCCGCGTTTGACGTCACGCCGCCCGAGTTGGTCACCGCACTCGTCACCGAGGCCGGAGTGGTCTCACCGGTGACCCGAGGAGGAATCGAAGAGCTGTGTGCCAGGTCACGCCAGGTAACGATTAGCTAATGGGATGATGTCGATTATGAAGGGACGCGTCCTTGTCGTCGACGACGACACCGCACTCGCCGAAATGCTCGGCATCGTGCTCCGTGGTGAAGGGTTCGAGCCGTCGTTCGTAGCGGACGGCGACAAGGCACTCGCCGCTTTCCGGGAGGCCAAGCCCGACCTGGTCCTCCTCGACCTCATGCTGCCCGGACGGGACGGCATCGAGGTGTGCAGGCTCATCCGCGCCGAGTCCGGCGTGCCGATCGTCATGCTCACCGCCAAGAGCGACACCGTGGACGTCGTCGTCGGCCTCGAATCCGGCGCCGACGACTACATCGTCAAACCGTTCAAACCCAAGGAGCTCGTCGCCCGCATCCGGGCCCGCCTCCGCAGGTCCGAGGAGCCCGCCCCCGAACAGCTCACCATCGGCGACCTCGTCATCGACGTCGCCGGCCACTCCGTGAAGCGCGACGGCCAGTCCATCGCCCTCACCCCCCTCGAGTTCGACCTCCTCGTCGCGCTCGCCCGCAAGCCCTGGCAGGTCTTCACCCGCGAGGTTCTCCTCGAACAGGTCTGGGGCTACCGGCACGCCGCCGACACCCGCCTCGTCAACGTCCACGTCCAGCGGCTCCGCTCCAAGGTCGAGAAGGACCCCGAGCGACCCGAGATCGTCGTGACCGTCCGAGGCGTCGGCTACAAGGCGGGACCGAACTGACATGACCCGAGGCAGCGCTGCTCCGCAGCCCGGGAAGCCGGGAGTCCGCGCGGAGCGGGCTGCCGGACCGGAGAACGGCCCCTCCCGCCGGGGCCGCCTCCTCCACGGCGGACGACTGCTCCAGGACGGAGCACCGGGAGGCCCGGTGCTCCGCCTCCTGGCGCGCTGGATCCGCCGTCCCCTCCTCCCCGCCCTGCGCCTGTGGCGCCGCAACATCCAGCTGCGCGTCGTCGTCGCCACCCTCCTGATGTCCCTCGGCGTCGTCCTGCTCCTCGGGTTCGTCGTCATCGGCCAGGTACGCAACGGCCTCCTCGACACCAAGGAACGCGCCGCCCAGAGCCAGGCCGCCGGAGGGTTCGCCGCCGCCCAGGACGAAGCCGCCGCCGCCACCGGCTCCGGCCCCGCCGGCGGGGACGGCACCGGCACCTCCCGCTCCCTGCTCAACTGGCGCTCCGACCTCGTCGTCCAACTCGCCAGCGGCGGCGCCGGCGCCTTCGACGTCGTCGCCCTCAGCTCCGACACCACCGGCACCGCACCCAGCCGCGGCGCCCGCGCCTCCGGCGGCGTCAAGGTCGAGAGCATCCCCCTCGACCTGCGCCGCGACGTCGCCCAGGGCACCGGCACCTTCCAGACGTACACCCGCATCAAGTACGCGGACGGCCAGCACTCCGAAGCCGGACTCGTCATCGGCAAACGCCTCAACGACGTCGAGGGCAACACCTACGAGCTGTACTACCTCTTCCCCTTCACCCAGGAAGAAGCCTCCCTCGCCCTCGTCAAGACGACCATCGCCACCGCCGGGCTCTTCGTCGTCGTCCTCCTCGGCGCCATCGCCTGGCTCGTCGTCCGCCAGGTCGTCACCCCCGTCCGCATGGCCGCCGGCGTCGCCGAACGCCTCTCCGCCGGACGCCTCCAGGAACGCATGAAGGTCACCGGCGAGGACGACATCGCCCGCCTCGGCGAAGCCTTCAACAAGATGGCCCAGAACCTCCAGCACAAGATCCAGCAGCTGGAGGACCTCTCGCGGATGCAGCGCCGCTTCGTCTCCGACGTCTCCCACGAACTGCGCACCCCCCTCACCACGGTCCGCATGGCCGCCGACGTCATCTACGAGGCCCGCGAAGACTTCGACCCCGTCACCGCACGCTCCGCCGAACTCCTCGGCGACCAGCTCGACCGGTTCGAATCCCTCCTCGCCGACCTCCTCGAGATCAGCCGCTTCGACGCCGGAGCCGCCGCACTCGAAGCCGAACCCATAGACCTCCGCGACGTCGTCCACCGCGTCATCGGCGGCGCCGAGCCCCTCGCCCAGCACAAGGGCGGCCGCATCCGCGTCGTCGGCGACGAACAGCCCGTCATCGCCGAAGCCGACGCCCGCCGCGTCGAACGCGTCCTGCGCAACCTCGTCGTCAACGCCGTCGAGCACGGCGAGGGCCGCGACGTCGTCGTACGCCTCGCCTCCGCCGGCGGCGCCGTCGCCGTCGCCGTGCGCGACTACGGCGTCGGCCTCAAACCCGGCGAAGCCACCCGCGTCTTCAACCGCTTCTGGCGCGCCGACCCCGCACGCGCCCGTACCACCGGCGGCACCGGCCTCGGCCTGTCCATCGCCCTCGAAGACGCCCGGCTCCACGGCGGCTGGCTCCAGGCATGGGGCGAGCCCGGCGGCGGCTCCCAGTTCCGCCTCACCCTGCCCCGCACCGCCGACGAACCCCTCCGCGGCTCCCCCATACCGCTCGAACCCGAGGACTCCCGCCGCAACCGGGAACGCGCCGCGACCGACGAGCCCCACCCCACCGCCCGGCAGACCGGCGTCCCCGGACGGACCCAGGCCGGCAGCGGCACCGCCCGCACCCTGCCCGCACCGCCCCGCTCCGCCGTACCCCCACGCCAGACCCGCGCCGCCACCGCCGACCCCACCGCCCTCCCCGGCAACGGCACCCGCGTCGTCCCCCGCGGCCACACCGAGCCCACGGACCCCGTCCAGCGGGCCGACCGGGCCGAGCACGCGGCCGGTACCGGCACCCCGCCCGACCACGACCACACGAAGCGGAAGGACACCACCCGTGGCCGCTGACCGCCGCCGCCCCCACGGCCGTCACCACCACGGACGCACGGCACCCGGCACCCCCCGCGCCACCGCCGCACGCGCCACCGCCACCCTCGCCTGCGCCGCGATCCTCGCCGGCTGCGCCTCCATGCCCGACAGCGGCGACGTCAGCGGCGTCAAAGCCACCCGGCAAGGCGACTCCCAGGTACGCGTCTACCCCGTCCCGCCCCGCGAGAGCGCCGACCCCGCCGAGATCGTCGAAGGCTTCCTCGAAGCCATGACCGGTGACGACCCCGACTTCGCGACCGCCCGCAAGTACCTCACCAAGCAGGCCGCCCGCACCTGGAAGCCCGAGGAACGCACCACCGTCCTCAGCTCCGCCCCCGTACCCCGGCAAGGCGGTCCCGCCCGGCAGGACCACGGCGCGCCCGCCGACACCCAGACCCTCGTCTACCGCCTCTCCGGCCAGAAGGTCGCCACCGTCGACGACCGGCACGCCTACCAACCGCTCGGCGCCGTCACGTACAACGAGACCATCCGGCTCGTCCAGCAGCGCTCCACCGACGGCAAGCACAAGGAATGGCGGATCGACGCCCTCCCTCAAGGGCTCCTCCTCAGCGAATCCGACTTCCAGCGCAACTACCGCTCCGTCAACAAGTACTACTTCGCCTCCGGCCGGACCTGGGTCGTCGCCGACCCCGTCCACATCCGCAAACGCCAGGACCCCGTCACCGGAATGGACTCCCTGACACAGACCGTGCAGGCGCTCCTCGAAGGACCGACGAACTGGCTCAAGCCCGCCGTCGACTCCCGCTTCCCCGCCGGAACGGCGCTGAAGAAGGACACCACCTCCCTCAGCACCGACGACCGGGACACCCTCAAGGTGCCGCTCAACGACAAGGCCGACACCGTCGACCGCGAGCAGTGCCGCAAAATGGCCGCCCAGATCCTCTTCACCGTCGGCGACCTCACCTCCACCCGCGTCCAGCAGGTCGAACTCCAACGCTCCGACGGCCGCTCCCTGTGCGTCCTCGGCGAGGACCAGAAGGCCGACTTCATGGCCGACCCCACCCCCGGCCTCCGCGAAACCCCCTACTACGTCGACGCCAGCGGCAAACTCACCCAGCTCCACACCGCCACCAAGGAGACCGTCGAGCCCCGACACGTCTACGGCCCGTTCGGCACCGGAGCGGCCAAGGTCGAGACCGTCGCCGTCGCCCGCGACGAACAACACGCCGCCGCCGTCTCCGAGAACGGCCGCAGCCTGCGCGTCGCCTCCATCGAGAGCGACGCCGAGCTCCCCGAACCCCTCGTCACCAGCCGCGGCCCCCAGCCCACCGACCGCCTGTCCGCCCCCAGCTGGGACGGACGCGGCGACCTGTGGATCGCCGACCGCAACCCCCAGGCCCCCCGCCTCCTCCTCGTCCCCGGAGGAACCGGCAAAGCCACCACCGTCACCACACCCTGGCTCACCGACCACGTCCGCATCGAGGAACTCCGGCTCTCCGAAGACGGCGTACGCATCGCCCTGCGCCTCACCGAGAACGGCCGGACCACCCTCCAGATCGGCCGCGTCGAACGCCAAGGCACCGGCGACCGGCAGAAGGCCACCGTCGTCGACCTCCAAGCCGTCGCACCCCACATGGAGTCGGTGACGTCCGTCTCCTGGGCCGGCCCCAGTCGCCTCGTCGTCCTCGGCAAACAAGCAGGCGGCGTCCAGCAGGTCCGCTACCTCCAGACCGACGGCTCCGCCTCCGCCTCCACCATCCCCGGCCTCAACCAGGTCAAGGCCGTCGCCGCCGCCAACGACGAACGCGCGCCACTCGTCGCCGCCGCCGACGACGGCATCGTCCGCCTCCACTCCGGCGTCAACTGGCAGCCCGTCGCCGACAAGGGCAGCTCACCCGTCTACCCCGGCTGACCACCCCGACCGGCCCCTGGCCGCCCCTCCCGGTGCCCTCCGCAGGCTGCAGCACCCCGGTTATCCACAGGGGTGGCCGGTCCCACCCCCACCACGACACAGTGGACCCATGCGGGGATGGTGGCAGGAGATCACCGGGCTCGTACTCCCCGTGGCCTGCGCAGGCTGCGGCCGACCGCGCACCACCCTCTGCGACACCTGCACCACGTCGCTCCACGGGCAGCCGGCCACACGAGTACGACCCGAACCGGAACCCGCCGGGCTCCCCGACGTGTGGGCAGCCGCGCCGTACGCCGACGCCGTACGCGCGGCCCTGCTCGCGCACAAGGAGCGCGGCGCACTCGCCCTGGCCGAGCCCCTCGGCCGCGCCGTGGCAGGCGCAGCCCGGGCCGCCACGGCGAACGACGGCGAGGAGCGGGGGGAGGGGGTGGGCGGGGGAGAGGAGGGGGCCCCTCCCCTGGTGCTGGTTCCCGTGCCGTCGGCGCGCCGGGCAGTGCGGGCGCGGGGCCACGACGCGGTGCGGCGCGTCGCCTGTGCGGCGGCGAGGGAGCTGCGGCGTACCGGGACGGCCGCGCGGGCGGTGCCCGCTCTGCGGCACCGGCGCGCAGTCGCCGACCAGGCAGGGCTCGACGCCCGGCAGCGCCAGGCGAACCTCGCCGGCGCCCTGGAGGTGGTCCCCGGCGCCGCCCGGCTGCTGGTGGGCGCCCGGGTGATCCTGATCGACGACCTCATGACCACGGGTGCGTCCCTGGCCGAGGCGGCGAGGGCGCTGCGCGCAGCGGGCATCGGTGCCGCTTCCGGATGGGGCGCCGCGGGTGTCGACACTGCTGGGGGACCGGGCGCCCCGGGCGCCGTCGCCCCCGGACCGGGCGGCGCGGGTGGCGGTGTCGCTTCGGGGCCGACCGCTGCGGGTCTCGGCGCTGCTGCGAGATCGGGTACCTCGGGTGTCGGCGGCGCTCCGAGACCGGGCGGCGCGAGTGTCGGCGACGCTCCGCGGCCACCCGGTGTGGTCGGTCCGGTCGGTCCGGTCGGTCCGGTCGGTGCGGGAGCCGGGGCCACGGGGGCGGGGAGCATGCCCGTGCCGGTCGGCGTTCCCCGGCCTCCCGGCGCTTCGGCGGCCTCCGTGGCCTGGGACGGCCCTGGTGGCTCGGTGCGCCGCGGATCCTACGACCCGGCCGGCGGTGCCTCCGGGGCGCGGGACGGGGGCGGCCTGCCGGGTGTTCCTCCCGCCTCGGGGGCGCATGGGGCGAGCGGGGTGGTCCCGGCCGGAGGGGTCGGCGCTCGCGCGGAACGGGACGGGCTTCGTGGTCCCGGGTGTCGTCGGAGCGCACCCGGGGTACCCGAGCGGGGCTCGAACGCGTCAGTCGTCGGGACGCGAGCGGGCACGGCATCCGGTAGGAAAATGCGCCGATCGGAGGTGGGCGGAGTGGTCGGGCATTCAGTGACGGATCATGCCGCGGTCGCGAATCGGCGCGCGGAAGTGGCGCTGCGGGTCAGCGCCGCTGTCGTTGCTGCTTCTCCACAATCGTTTGAGATAAACCGGAACTCGCAAGGAAGTTGCAACGTTGCAGGTAGTGAGGGCGCGTGAAACGCCTGATCGGAGGTTTGTGCTGGTAGCGGGTGCCGACATCCGTCCGAACGAGCTATGTTCGGTGGTACAGGAATGGCGAATGCCGCCCTTCACCGAATGCGCAGTCCTGCGTCCGCACTGAATCCGGAGCCGGTCGGCACATCGACGTTTGCGGGGTGGGGATCTTGTCGATTGGGGAGGAGGACGTCTAAGTCGCCAAGTCCGAGGCTCCGGCGCTCACCGGAGCCTGGTGCAAAAGGGAAATGCTCACCAGCGGCTCGCTGGTTGGAGCGATCCGGGAACGGAGTTCTGCGTGGACATCGTCGTCAAGGGCCGCAAGACCGAGGTGCCCGAGCGGTTCCGCAAGCACGTGGCCGAGAAGCTGAAGCTGGAGAAGATCCAGAAGCTCGACGGCAAGGTGATCAGCCTCGACGTCGAGGTGTCCAAGGAACACAACCCGCGGCAGGCCGACAGGTCTGACCGTGTGGAGATCACCCTTCACTCCCGCGGCCCGGTGATCCGGGCGGAGGCGGCAGCGGCCGACCCGTACGCAGCGCTCGACCTCGCGACCGCCAAGCTCGAGGCGCGGTTGCGCAAGCAGCACGACAAGCGTCACACCCGCCGCGGTGCCGGCCGTACCACGGCCGCCGAGGTGGCTGACGTGGTGCCGGGCGTCGCCCGGCTCAACGGGGCGGGAGTCGCCGTCCTGGAAGAGGAGCAGGAGACGGTCCCCACGACCAGGATCGGGTCGCTGGAGGTCCAGGGCGAGGGCCCGCTCATCGTGCGCGAGAAGACGCACAGCGCGGCCCCCATGTCGCTCGACCAGGCGCTGTACGAGATGGAGCTGGTCGGGCACGACTTCTACCTGTTCGTCGACGCGGACACCAAGCAGCCGAGCGTCGTGTACCGGCGCCACGCCTACGACTACGGCGTCATCCACCTGGAGAACGACCCGCTGGCCGGGTCCGAGGGTGGCGGCGCGGGCGGAGCGCTCGGCGGCTGACGGGCCGCCAACCGTCGTGGTGCCCCCGGAAAGCGCCCCCTGCGCCCCCGGGGGCACCCCCGTGCCACCGAAGGATCACCACGCGGGGGCCGGGGCATGGAATCATGGCGGCGCGTGGCCAACCCGTCCCGTGGGGGGCGGGGTTGGTGTGACGACCGTGAACTTCAGGGCCCCGGCCTGCAGGGGGAGGAACGATGGACAGCTTCGGCCCGGTGCATCATCCGGGCGGCTCCGGCGCCCCGGACCGGGGGGGCGCCGGGGGCGGCGACCCCGGCGACACGGGGAGCGGCGCGCCCCGGAAGGAGCCCATCAGGGTCCTCGTCGTGGACGACCACGCGCTCTTCCGCCGCGGACTGGAGATCGTCCTCGCCCAGGAGGAGGACATCCAGGTCGTGGGGGAGGCCGGTGACGGTGCGGAGGCCGTCGACAAGGCGGCCGACCTGCTGCCCGACATCGTCCTGATGGACGTCCGCATGCCGAAGCGGGGCGGGATCGAGGCGTGCACCTCCATCAAGGAGGTGGCCCCCAGTGCGAAGATCATCATGCTGACGATCAGCGACGAGGAGGCCGACCTCTACGACGCGATCAAGGCGGGTGCCACGGGCTACCTGCTCAAGGAGATCTCCACCGACGAGGTGGCGACGGCGATCCGGGCGGTCGCCGACGGACAGTCGCAGATCAGCCCGTCCATGGCGTCGAAACTGCTCACCGAGTTCAAGTCGATGATCCAGCGCACCGACGACCGGCGGCTCGTGCCGGCGCCGCGGCTCACCGATCGTGAGCTGGAGGTGCTGAAGCTGGTCGCCACGGGGATGAACAACCGCGACATCGCCAAGGAGCTGTTCATCTCCGAGAACACCGTGAAGAACCACGTGCGCAACATCCTGGAGAAGCTCCAGTTGCACTCCCGGATGGAGGCCGTGGTGTACGCGATGCGGGAGAAGATCCTCGAAATCCGGTAGCCGGGCGCGAGGGAGCCCGTCGGCGCCTGGCGACTCGGGCGCGCCCCGGCACCCCCGTGTCCCGGGCACCCCCGTGTCCCGGGCACCCCCGTGTCCCGGGCCCCCCGGTGTCCCGGGACCCCGCGCCCGGGGACCCCTGAGACCCCAGTGCCCCCCCGCCCGGGCGCGGGGCGCGGGGCCGCGCCCGGGCGGGATCTCAGGTCCCGAGTGCCGCCGTCAGTGCCGGGGTCAGGTCCGGGCGGTCCGACCGCTCCACCCGTACCGTGTCGCAGCCCACCCACTCCGCGGCCTCGCGCAGCGCCCGGGCCATCGGTTCCACGGCCTTGGGGCCGGCCAGGGACAGCTGCCGGGCCACCAGGGTCGTGCCCTCGCGGGCCGGGTCGACGCGGCCCAGGAGCCTGCCGCCCGCCAGCAGGGGCATCGCGAAGTAGCCGTGGACGCGCTTCGGCTTCGGTACGTACGCCTCCAGCCGGTGGGTGAAGCCGAAGATCCGCTCCGTGCGGGCCCGCTCCCAGACCAGCGAGTCGAACGGCGACAGCAGCGTCGTGCGGTGCCGCCCGCGCGGCTCGCTCGCCAGCGCCTCCGGGTCCGCCCACGCCGGCTTGTCCCAGCCCTCGACACGCACCGGTACGAGCCCCGAGTCGGCGACGACCGCGTCGAACTCCTCGCCCCGGATGCGGTGGTAGTCGGCGATGTCCGCCCGGGTGCCCACACCGAGGGCCTGCCCGGCCAGCAGGACCAGCCGCCGCAGGCACTCGTGGTCGTCCAGCTCGTCGTGGAGGAGGTCCTGCGGGACGGCGCGCTCGGCCAGGTCGTACACGCGCTTCCAGCCGCGCCGCTCGGTGCAGACGACCTCGCCGTACATCAGGGCCCGTTCGACGGCGACCTTCGAGGCGGACCAGTCCCACCACTCGCCGCCGTTCTTCGCGCCGCCCAGTTCCGTCGCCGTCAGCGGGCCCTCGGCGCGCAGCTGGGCGATGACCGCCTCGTAGGAACCGTCCGGCAGGTCGTGGGACCACTGCGGGCGGCGGCGGTAGGCGCGGCGGCGGAACGCGAAGTGCGGCCACTCCTCGATGGGCAGGATGCACGCGGCGTGTGACCAGTACTCGAAGGCGTGCCGGTCCGTCCAGTACGCGGTCTCGACGGTGGGGCGACCCACGGCGCCGAGGCGGGCGTACGGGACGAGTTCGTGCGAGCGGGCCAGGACGGAGATGGTGTCCAACTGGACGGCGCCCAGGTGCCGCAGGACGCCGCGCACCCCGGCGCGCCGGTCCGGGGCGCCGAGGAACCCCTGGGCGCGGAGCGCGATGCGGCGGGCTTCGTCGGCGGAGAGCTCCGTCATGGGACGCGGCGTCGTCGTCGTCATGACCCGCACGATAGAGCCCCCCACTGACACCCCTGCTGACACCCCCACCGGCACCTCCACTGCTGCCCCATCGACCCTCCCGCCGGACGCGGACGCCTCTGCCGGACACCTTCGGTGACCCCGTGGCGCTCGGCCCGCGCCGAGCAGGACCGGCTGGCGAAGCGGCAGGGGGAGGAGGTGAGACGGGGGAGGAAGAGAGAGGAGGGGGGAGGGAGCGGGGTCGGGGCGCGAGTACGGCCCGCGGAGGGGGAGGGGCCGGTTCTGCCGGCGGTCTGCCGGTCAGCCGGTCCCCGGCCGGTGAGGCGGCAGGTCGGTCGGCCGGTCAGCTGGTCCCCGGTCGGGCGGTCTCCGGTCCCGGTCGGCCGGTCGGGCGTCCCGGTCGGGCGTCGCGGGTGTCAGGGGCCGGGGGGCGGCAGGTGCGGTACGGGGCCGGGGAGGCCGAGGTCGGACGGGAGGAGGGCGGCGATCCAGCAGTCGCGGCGGGTGCCGCGGTGGTCGAGGCCCGCGCGCAGGACGCCCTCCACGGTGAACCCGGCCTTCTCGGCGACGAGGCGGGAGGCGGTGTTGCCGACCTCGGCGCGCCATTCCAGGCGGGAGCAGCCCAGGGTGGTGAACGCCCAGTGCGCCAGGGCGAGGGTGGCCTCGGTGGCGTAGCCGTGGCCACGGTGCTCGGCGACCGTGTAGAAGCCGATCTCCCAGGTGCCCGAGCGGGGGTGGTGGAGGCTGGTGGAGGCGACGAGCGGGGCGTCGTCGCGGTCCCGGGGGCGGGCGGCGAAGGTGTACTCGGTGTCGTCGCGCCACGCCTGGGGGACGTACCGGCCGACGAAGTCCTCGGCCTCGGCGGGTCCGTACGGGTCGGGGAGGGGTATCCAGCGGCGGATCCGGGGGTCCTGGACGGCGGCGCGCACCTCCTCGGCGTCGGAGGGCGTGAAGGTGCGCAGCTCCAGGCGCTCGGAGAACAGGGTGACGGGTTCCATGACGGGATTCTGGTGGGTCGCGACAGCCGGGAACGAACACTTTTCGTGAGAGGCGGCACCTTCGGCGCGTCCCGCGCGTTCTCCTTGAGGGCGGCGCCGGCCCCGGCAATCGTTCCTCGGAGGTGTGGACCTCCCGGCGTGGCGGGGTCCTCGCTTACGATGACCGTTGCGGTGGGGTCCACCTGCCGTGCCCGTGCCAGTGTCCATGACAAGACCCAGTGCCAGGCCCGACCGGCAAGGAGACCAGCCTCAGTGTCCGTCTTCAACAAGCTCATGCGTGCAGGCGAAGGCAAGATCCTGCGCAAACTGCACCGCATCGCGGACCAGGTCAACTCCATCGAAGAGGACTTCGTCAACCTCTCCGACGCCGAGTTGCGCGCCCTCACCGACGAGTACAAGCAGCGGTACCAGGACGGTGAGAGCCTCGACGACCTGCTTCCGGAGGCCTTCGCGACCGTCCGTGAGGCGGCCAAGCGCGTCCTCGGCCAGCGCCACTACGACGTGCAGATGATGGGCGGCGCCGCCCTGCACCTGGGGTACGTGGCCGAGATGAAGACCGGTGAGGGCAAGACCCTCGTCGGCACGCTCCCGGCGTACCTGAACGCGCTGTCCGGCAAGGGCGTGCACCTGATCACGGTCAACGACTACCTCGCGGAGCGCGACTCCGAGATGATGGGCCGGGTCCACCAGTTCCTGGGCCTGTCGGTCGGCTGCATCCTGGCGAACATGTCGCCGGCGCAGCGCCGCGAGATGTACAACTGCGACATCACGTACGGCACGAACAACGAGTTCGGTTTCGACTACCTGCGCGACAACATGGCGTGGTCGAAGGACGAGCTGGTGCAGCGCGGCCACAACTACGCGTGCGTCGACGAGGTCGACTCCATCCTGGTCGACGAGGCCCGTACGCCGCTGATCATCTCCGGTCCGGCCGACCAGGCGACGAAGTGGTACGGCGACTTCGCGAAGCTCGTGCAGCGCCTGAAGCGCGGCGAGCCGGGCAACCCGCTGAAGGGCATCGAGGAGACCGGCGACTACGAGGTCGACGAGAAGAAGCGGACCGTCGGCATCCACGAGTCGGGCGTCGCCAAGGTCGAGGACTGGCTGGGCATCGACAACCTCTACGAGTCGGTGAACACCCCGCTCGTCGGGTACCTGAACAACGCCATCAAGGCGAAGGAACTGTTCAAGAAGGACAAGGACTACGTCGTCATCGACGGCGAGGTCATGATCGTCGACGAGCACACGGGCCGTATCCTCGCCGGCCGCCGGTACAACGAGGGCATGCACCAGGCGATCGAGGCGAAGGAAGGCGTCCCGATCAAGGACGAGAACCAGACGCTCGCCACGATCACGCTGCAGAACTTCTTCCGCCTCTACGACAAGCTGTCCGGCATGACCGGTACGGCGATGACCGAGGCCGCCGAGTTCCACCAGATCTACAAGCTGGGCGTCGTGCCGATCCCGACGAACCGGCCGATGGTCCGCATGGACCAGTCCGACCTGATCTACCGCACCGAGGTCGCCAAGTTCGCGGCGGTCGTCGACGACATCGCGGAGAAGCACAAGAAGGGCCAGCCGATCCTCGTCGGTACGACGTCGGTCGAGAAGTCCGAGTACCTGTCGCAGCAGCTGTCGAAGCGGGGTGTCCCGCACGAGGTGCTGAACGCGAAGAACCACGAGCGTGAGGCGTCCATCGTCGCCCAGGCGGGCCGCAAGGGCGCCGTCACGGTCGCGACGAACATGGCCGGCCGCGGTACGGACATCAAACTCGGCGGCAACCCCGACGACCTCGCCGAGGCGGAGCTGCGCCAGCGCGGCCTGGACCCGGTGGAGCACGCCGAGGAGTGGGTCGCGGCCCTGCCCGCCGCCCTGGAGAAGGCGGAGCTGGCCGTGAAGGCCGAGTCCGAGGAGGTCAAGGAGCTCGGCGGTCTCTACGTGCTGGGCACGGAGCGGCACGAGTCGCGCCGCATCGACAACCAGCTGCGCGGTCGCTCCGGCCGTCAGGGCGACCCGGGCGAGTCCCGCTTCTACCTGTCGCTGGGCGACGACCTGATGCGGCTGTTCAAGGCGCAGATGGTCGAGCGCGTCATGGCGATGGCGAACGTGCCGGACGACGTGCCGATCGAGAACAAGATGGTCACCCGCGCCATCGCGTCCGCCCAGTCGCAGGTCGAGCAGCAGAACTTCGAGACCCGCAAGAACGTCCTCAAGTACGACGAGGTCCTCAACCGGCAGCGCGAGGTCATCTACGGCGAGCGCCGCCGCGTCCTGGAGGGCGAGGACCTGCACGACCAGATCCGCCACTTCATGGACGACACCATCGACGCCTACATCCAGGCGGAGACGGTGGAGGGCTTCGCCGAGGAGTGGGACCTGGAGCGGCTGTGGGGCGCGTTCAAGCAGCTCTACCCGTGCAAGGTCACCATCGAGGAGCTGGAGGAGGCCGCGGGCGACCGCGCCGGCATCACGGCGGAGTTCATCGCGGAGTCCGTCAAGGACGACATCCACGAGCAGTACGAGGCGCGCGAGAAGCAGCTCGGCTCCGAGATCATGCGTGAGCTGGAGCGGCGGGTCGTCCTGTCGGTCCTGGACCGCAAGTGGCGCGAGCACCTCTACGAGATGGACTACCTCCAGGAGGGCATCGGCCTGCGCGCCATGGCGCAGAAGGACCCGCTGGTCGAGTACCAGCGCGAGGGCTTCGACATGTTCACCGCCATGATGGACGGCATCAAGGAGGAGTCCGTCGGCTACCTGTTCAACCTGGAGGTCCAGGTCGAGCAGCAGGTCGAGGAGGTCCCGGTGGAGGCGGCCGCGCAGCGCCCGTCGTTGGAGAAGGAGGAGGCCGTCCCCGCGGGCGCCGGCCGCCCCGAGATCCGCGCCAAGGGCCTCGACGCCCCGCAGCGTCCGAACCGGCTGCACTTCTCCGCGCCGACCGTCGACGGTGAGGGCGGCGTCGTCGAGGGTGACTTCGACAACGGCGGTGCCCCCTCCGAGGCGGACGGCATGACGCGCGCCGAGCGCCGCAAGGCCCAGAAGGGCGGCCGTCGCCGCAAGAAGTAGCCCCACCGGTCGTCCGGACGGCCGCGGTCCACGTCGTGAGGCGGGGCCGGTACGCGCACCCGAGCGCGTACCGGCCCCGCCTTCCGCGTGTGCCGGGAACGGGGCCGCCGCCCGCCGCACCCGTGCCTGTGCCCGCGCACGTGCCCGCGCCGGGGCCCGTGGAGGGGCCCGTGGAGGGGCCGTATGGCGGGGCCGTCCATGGCGGGGCCGACGTACGGGGGATTGTCGGTACCGGGGCTGGAGCCGGAGGCCGGGCCGTCGCTCGTCCGGGCCTCTCGTGGCACGCCCCGGGCCTGCCGCGACCCGCTCCCCGGCCTTGCCGTGGGCCTGGCTCCGGAGCTGTCCCCGGGGGCGGTCGTGGAGCCAGGATGGCGTTGTGGCCCGGGAGGGGCGCCACGCGGGCGTTACGCGGCCGGCCGGCCGGCGCGGGTCAGACGGTCGGGCCCAGTTCGACGGCCGCGCAGCGCCAGCGGCGGTCCGCGCCCAGCTCCAGGCGGAACGCCATCGCCCGGACCCGGCCACCCGCCGTCACGCTGGCGTACGCCTCCACCACACCCGGCCGCAGCGGCGAACCCGCGCAGTGGCGCAGCACCGGGCGCGCATGGCGGCCTGGCGAGGGGCCTGCGACACCGGCGGCGCGCAGGGGGTTCGCGGGAGCGAGGCGGATCAGCTGCTCGTACGCCTCGCCGATCGTCTGCCCCAGCATCCAGTGCACGGGCCGCTCCCCGGTGAGGACGGCCAGCAGGCGCTCCGCGAACAGCACGTGCGGCGGCAGCGCGCGAGGGCGGGCGTCACCCGGCCGCGTCCCCTCCGCCGAGCGCACGCCCTCACCGGGCCGCACGCCCCCAGCCGGCCGCACGCCCCCAGCCGGCCCGGCGCCCCCAGCGGACCACCCGCCACCACCCGGCCGCACGCCCCCGCCCGGCCGGGCGCCCCCGCCCGGGCGGGGGGCGTCGCCGGGGCGGCGGGCGTCCCGGCGACCACCCGGCCTGCCCGCCGAGCGCGACGGGCGCGCCACCGCGCCGGCCTCCCGCGCCCGGGGAACCCGGGGCTCCGCGGCCCCCGGGCCCCCGGACTCGCGCGCCCCCTCCGGGCCGCTTCCGTCGGGGCGGGTGCGTACGGGCACGGGCACGGCAGCGCGTACGGACGCGGGGGTGCTGGTCATCGGCGTGGTCCTTCCGTCGACCGGACTACCCGGAGGTAGTACCGGGAGGTAACTTCGCGGTGGGCCACTTCTACGGGGGCCGCAGACCGCGTCGCAACGCGCCTCGGCACCCCTCCCGACCTCGTGCGACGATCACCTATCCGGGTGACGCGGGCCCCGGTAGGACGGGCCCGACGCGTGTCGCGTGGGGCACGGAGTGGACCGCGGGGGAGGGGGACACCGGCCCCCGAAGGGGTACCGGCGCACGTATCCTGAGGGTGTCTTCCGACTACGAAAGCGGCCTGTCATGCGCGTGTACGTTCCCCTGACCCTCCCCGGTCTCGCACAGGCGCACCGTACGGGCACCCTCGGCAGCAGCCCCCTGACCGCCTACGCCGTCACCCCCGGGCTGCGCGAGTGGTACGTCTCCGACGACATCGAGGAGCTGGAGTACGCGGCCCTCAGCCGCGCCGCCGCCGCCTCGTTGCGCCTGCTGGCCGCCGACCCGGCCGCCGCGCGCCGTCGCGTCGTCGTCGCCGTGGACGTCCCCGACGGCGCTGCCACCGCCGACCCCGACGGCGGCCTCGACCCGGACTCGGTGGGTGAGGTGCGCGTCACCGGCCCCGTGCCGCTCGCCAAGGCCGCCGCGGTGCACGCCGACTCCGACGAGGCCGAACCGGACGTCACCGCCGCCGCGGCCGCGCTCGGCGCGGCCGACATGGGCGACGACGACGCCCAGTTCACCGTGGACGGCGCGGAGGACCACGAGCTGCTCTGGTACGGCCTGCAGGAGGTCCCGCACCTCATCGGCTGACGACAGCCGGGAGCACGCGCGGCATGATCCGCCCCGGCTGAGGGCATCACCCGGGTCCGGGACCGTGCCGTCGGGCGCGGCCCCGCCACCCTGGGCGCAGGGCGTTGCGCACAGCACGGCACCGCCAGGCACAGCACAGCACAGCACGGCACGGCACGGTACGAGACAGGACACGGCAGGGCCCGGCGCGGCACGACAGGGCACGGACAGGGCCCGGCACGCGGGGCAGCGGCATGGGGGAGAGCATGGACAGGCGCAGGACGCATCTCGTCTGGGACTGGAACGGGACGCTGCTCGACGACATCTCCGCCGTCATCGAGGCGACGAACGCCGCGTTCGAGGAGCTCGGCATCGCGCCGATCACACTGGAGCGGTACCGCGAGCTGTACTGCGTCCCCATCCCCGTCTTCTACCAGCGGCTGCTCGGACGGCTGCCGGACGAGACCGAGTGGCAGCTCATGGACGGGACGTTCCACCGGCACTACTGGGCCCGCGCCGAGGGCTGCGGGCTGACCGACGGCGCCGCTGAGCTGCTCGCCGCCGCGAGCGGACTGGGCCGGACGCAGTCGCTGCTGTCGCTGGCGCCGCACGAACGGCTGCTCCCGCTGGTGCGGCGGCACGGCATCGAGGAGTGGTTCGTCCGTGTCGACGGCCGGACGGACCGGTCGACGGCGGGCAAGGCCGAGCACATGGTGCGCCACCTGCGCGCCCTCGACGGCGTGCCGCCGGAGCGGATCGTGGTCATCGGGGACGCCGCGGACGACGCGCTCGCCGCGGCGCACGTCGGGGCGCGGGCCGTCCTGTACACGGGCGGCTCCCACAGCAGGGCCAGCCTCCAGTCGGTGGGCGTGCCGGTCGTGGACACCCTCGCGGAGGCCGTCGCCGTCGCGGAGGACCTGATCGCCTGACCCACCGGCCCCACGGCCCCACTGGCCGCAACGGCCCCACGGCGCCCCACGGCCACACCGCCACCCTGTCTGGCGAGGCCGTGGCGGGCTCGCGAGGTCCCGCCCGCCCCCAGCCACCCCCACCGCCAGACGAGCCCACGTCACTCTCGCCACCCCGCACCGCCGGGCCCCGGCCACCCCGCCACCCCGGCGCGACCGGCCCCCACCGCCTCCGGCACCACCCCCGCCACCCGCCGCGGCCGGGGCTCCACCGCCCCCGGCGCCGTGCCCCAGTACGCCCCCCGCGCCGCCTCCGCCCGTCCCCGCCGCCCCGCCGCCCGCGCCGGCGGGGCCCCCGTCCGTCCCCCGCCGCCCCGCCGGCGCGGCGCCCCGCGCGGCCCCCGCCCCCCGTCCCTCGCGTGAGCGTGGTCCGGGGCGTTCTGTCGCTGTCCGAAGTGTCAAATTCGGCCACCGTCTTTTGTACTCCACCGGCCCATGACGACCGGGGGGTGAGGAGCGATAGCCTGGACCCGTGATCAGCGCTATACGCCCTGGGGGCAGCGGAGCCCCCGGCCGGCGCCCGGTGTGCCATCGTGCCCGGGCGGACGCTGGTCCTTCCTGCCCGGTTCCCCCGCCGCACGCGGCGTGCTCGCCGAGAATGGCCGAGATGGGACCGGGATTCTCACGTACAGGCATGACGACCCCTCCGAGCGGATACCCCGCGTGGGGGCGCAGTCCCGCCACACCCTTCCCCCTACGTCACGCAACGGCGCGCGACAGGAGCCGAGGACATGCAGACCAAGCTGGACGAAGCCAAGGCCGAGCTGCTCGAGCGGGCCGCCCGGGTAGCTGAGAACGAGCCCGGCGACCGGCCCGACCCGGAGACCGTGCTCGAGTACCTCCAGCGCTACTACCTGCACACGGCTCCCGAGGACCTCGCCGACCGTGACCCGGTCGACGTGTTCGGCGCCGCCCTCTCCCACTACCGGCTGGCCGAGAACCGCCCCCAGGGGAAGGCGCGGGTGCGCGTCCACACGCCCACCGTCGAGGAGAACGGCTGGACGTGCAGCCACTCCGTCGTCGAGGTGGTCACGGACGACATGCCGTTCCTCGTCGACTCCGTCACCAACGAGCTGTCCCGACAGAACCGCGGCATCCACCTCGTCGTGCACCCGCAGGTCGTCGTCCGCCGCGACGTGACCGGGAAGCTCATCGAGGTCCTGCCCTCCGCCCCCGGCCCCGGCGCCGGGGAGCGCCCGCACGACGCGCTCGTCGAGTCCTGGATCCACGTGGAGATCGACCGCGAGACCGACCGCGCCGACCTCCAGCAGATCACCACCGACCTGCTGCGCGTCCTGTCCGACGTCCGCGAGGCCGTCGAGGACTGGGAGAAGATGCGTGACGCGGCGCTGCGCCTCGCCGACGACCTCACCGACGAGCCCGTCGCCGAGGACCTGCACCCCAGCGAGCTGGAGGAGGCGCGCGAGCTGCTGCGGTGGCTCGCCGACGACCACTTCACCTTCCTCGGCTACCGCGAGTACACCCTCGTCGACGGCGACGCCCTCGCGGCCGTCCCCGGCACCGGCCTCGGCATCCTCCGCTCCGACCCGCACCACGCCGGTGACGACGACGCCCACGGCCACCCCGTCTCGCCGTCGTTCAACCGGCTGCCCGCCGACGCCCGCGCCAAGGCCCGCGAGCACCGGCTGCTCATCCTCACCAAGGCCAACAGCCGCGCCACCGTCCACCGGCCGTCGTACCTGGACTACATCGGCGTGAAGAAGTTCGACGCCGCCGGCAACGTCGTCGGCGAGCGGCGCTTCCTCGGACTGTTCTCCTCCGCCGCCTACACCGAGTCCGTGCGGCGCGTCCCCGTCATCCGCCGCAAGGTGGCCGAGCTGCTGGAGGCCGCCGGGTTCTCGCCCGCCAGCCACGACGGGCGCGACCTGCTGCAGATCCTGGAGACCTACCCGCGCGACGAGCTGTTCCAGACGCCCGTCGACCAGCTGCTGGCCATCGTCACCAGCGTCCTGTACCTCCAGGAGCGCCGCCGGCTGCGCCTGTACCTGCGCCAGGACGAGTACGGCCGCTACTACTCCGCCCTCGTCTACCTGCCGCGCGACCGGTTCAACACCACGGTCCGCGAGCGGCTCACGGACATCCTGAAGGAGGAGCTCGGCGGCACCAGCGTCGACTTCACCGCCTGGAACACCGAGTCGGTCCTCTCCCGCCTCCACTTCGTCGTGCGCGTCCCGCAGGGCTCCACCCTCACGCCGCTCACCGACGCCGACGCCGACCGCATCGAGACGCGGCTCGCCGAGGCCGCCCGTTCCTGGGCGGACGGCTTCGCCGAGGCCCTCAACGCCGAGTCCGGCGAGGAGCGCGCCTCCGACCTGCTGCGCCGGTACGGCGGCGCCTTCACCGAGGGGTACAAGGCCGACCACTCGCCGCGGGCGGCCGTCGCCGACGTCCTGCAGCTGGAGCAGCTCGGCCACGGCGGCGAGGACTTCGCGCTCTCCCTGTACGAGCCGGTCGGCGCCGCCCCCGGCGAACGCCGCTTCAAGATCTACAAGTCGGGTGCGCAGGTGTCGCTCTCGGCGGTGCTGCCGGTCCTCAACCGGCTCGGCGTCGAGGTCGTCGACGAGCGGCCGTACGAGCTGCGCTGCGCCGACCGCACCCACGCGTGGATCTACGACTTCGGCCTGCGCATGCCCACCACGGGCAACGGCGCCGACTTCCGCGACGACGCCCGCGAGCGGTTCCAGGAGGCGTTCGCCGCGACCTGGACCGGACAGGCGGAGAACGACGGCTTCAACGCCCTCGTCCTGACCGCCGGGCTGACCTGGCGGCAGGCGATGGTGCTGCGCGCCTACGCCAAGTACCTGCGGCAGGCCGGCCTGACGTTCAGCCAGGACTACATGGAGGACACCCTCCGCGACAACGTCCACACCACGCGGCTGCTCGTCTCGCTCTTCGAGGCGCGGATGGCGCCGGAGCGGCAGCGGGCCGGGACCGAGCTGATCGACGGGCTCCTGGAGGAGCTCGACGGCGCGCTCGACCAGGTCGCGTCGCTCGACGACGACCGGATCCTGCGGTCGTTCCTCACCGTCATCAAGGCGACGCTGCGCACGAACTTCTTCCAGAAGGACGCCGACGGCCGGCCGCACCCCTACGTGTCGATGAAGTTCGACCCGCAGGCCATGCCCGACCTGCCCGCCCCGCGCCCGGCCTTCGAGATCTGGGTGTACTCGCCCCGCGTCGAGGGCGTCCACCTGCGCTTCGGCAAGGTCGCGCGCGGCGGTCTGCGCTGGTCCGACCGGCGCGAGGACTTCCGTACGGAGATCCTCGGCCTGGTCAAGGCGCAGATGGTGAAGAACACCGTCATCGTCCCCGTCGGCGCGAAGGGCGGCTTCGTCGCCAAGCAGCTGCCCGACCCGTCCGTCGACCGCGACGCGTGGCTCGCCGAGGGGATCGCCGCCTACCGGACGTTCATCTCCGCGCTCCTCGACATCACGGACAACCTCGTCGCGGGCGAGGTCGTGCCGCCCGCCGACGTCGTCCGCCACGACGAGGACGACACCTACCTCGTCGTCGCCGCCGACAAGGGGACCGCGACGTTCTCCGACATCGCCAACGAGGTCGCCGTCGGCTACGGCTTCTGGCTCGGCGACGCCTTCGCCTCCGGCGGCTCCGCCGGCTACGACCACAAGGGCATGGGCATCACCGCCCGCGGCGCGTGGGAGTCGGTCGAGCGGCACTTCCGGGAGCTCGGCCACGACACCCAGACGCAGGACTTCACGGTCGTCGGCGTCGGCGACATGTCCGGTGACGTCTTCGGCAACGGCATGCTGCTCTCCGAGCACATCCGGCTCGTCGCCGCCTTCGACCACCGGCACATCTTCGTCGACCCGAACCCCGACGCGGCCGTCTCCTACGCCGAGCGGCGCCGCCTGTTCGAGCTGCCCCGCAGCTCCTGGGCCGACTACGACGCCGGGCTGCTCTCCCCGGGCGGCGGCGTCCACTCCCGGCAGGCCAAGTCCATCCCGGTCAACGCCCACATGCGGGCCGCCCTCGGCATCGAGGACGGCGTCACCAAGCTGACCCCCGCCGAACTGATGAAGGCCATCCTCAAGGCCCCGGTGGACCTGCTGTGGAACGGCGGCATCGGCACGTACGTCAAGGCGACCACCGAGACGCACGCCGACGTCGGCGACAAGGCCAACGACCCGATCCGCGTCGACGGCGAGGAACTGCGCGTCAAGGTCGTCGGCGAGGGCGGCAACCTCGGCCTCACCCAGCTCGGCCGGATCGAGTTCGCCCGCAGGGGCGGCCCCACCGGCGACGGCGGCAAGATCAACACCGACGCCATCGACAACAGCGCCGGCGTGGACACCTCCGACCACGAGGTGAACATCAAGATCCTGCTCAACGGGCTGGTCGCCGACGGCGACATGACCGTCAAGCAGCGCAACAAGATCCTCGCCGAGATGACCGACGAGGTCGGCTCCCTCGTCCTGCGCAACAACTACGCGCAGAACGTCGCCCTCGCCCTCGCCGTCGGCCAGTCGAGCTCGCTGCTCCACGCGCACCAGCGGTTCCTGCGCCGGCTGGAGGGCGTCGGGCGGCTGGACCGGGGCCTGGAGTTCCTCCCCACCGACCGGCAGATCCGCGAGCTGCTGAACAGCGGCAGGGGCCTGAGCCAGCCCGAGCTGGCGGTCCTGCTCGCCTACACCAAGATCACGGTGGCGGAGGAGCTGATCGCGACCGACCTGCCCGACGACCCGTACCTGCGCAGCCTGCTCCACGCGTACTTCCCGTCGAAGCTGCGCGAGGAATTCCCCGAGCAGATCGACGCGCACGCCCTGCGCCGCGAGATCATCACCACGGTGATGGTCAACGACACGGTGAACACCGGCGGCTCGACCTATCTGCACCGGCTCCGCGAGGAGACGGGCGCGTCGATCGAGGAGATCATCCGCGCGCACACCTGCGCCCGGACCATCTTCGGGCTCGGCGCCGTCTGGGACGCCGTCGAGGCCCTCGACAACCAGGTCCCGGCCGACGTGCAGAGCCGGATCCGGCTGCACTCCCGGCGCCTCGTCGAGCGCGGCACGCGCTGGCTGCTCAACAACCGGCCGCAGCCGCTCCAGCTCGCCGAGACGATCGACTTCTTCGGCGCCCGCGTGGAGCAGGTGTGGGGCGAGCTGCCGAAGATGCTGCGCGGCGCGGACCTGGAGTGGTACGAGGGGCTGGTCGCCGAGCTGACCGGGGCGGGCGTCCCCGTGGAGCTGGCCGCCCGGGTCGCCGGGTTCTCCTCCGCCTTCCCGACGCTCGACATCGTCGCCATCGCGGACCGCACCGGCAAGGAGCCGCTGGCCGTCGCCGAGGTGTACTACGACCTCGCCGACCGGCTGCGGATCACGCAGCTGATGGACCGCATCATCGAGCTGCCCCGCGCGGACCGCTGGCAGTCCATGGCCCGCGCCGCCATCCGCGAGGACCTGTACGCGGCGCACGCGGCGCTCACCGCCGACGTGCTGTCCGCCGGGAACGGCACGTCGACGCCCGAGGAGCGGTTCGCCGCCTGGGAGCGGAAGAACGCCTCGCTCCTCGGCCGCGCCCGCACCACGCTCGAGGAGATCCAGAACTCGGACGCGTTCGACCTGGCGAACCTGTCGGTGGCCATGCGCACCATGCGGACCCTGCTGCGCGCGCACAGCTGACCGGCCGGCACCACGGACGGGGCGCCCACCGCGACACCGCGGTGGGCGCCCCGCCCTCGTCCGCGGCCGGCCACGGCACCGCCCGCCGCGGGGGAACGCCGGCCACGGCACACGCAGCCCCGCCGCGGGAACGCCGGCCACGGCACGCGCCGTGTGGGGGGACGCCCCGGCTACGGCACGCGCAGCACGTCCGGCGCCGACTCCTCCCACAGCCGCCGGCACGACAGCAACGCCGCCGCCACGAGCAGCCCGTTGCGCAGCAGCAGCACCGCGCAGCCCACCGGGGTGACCAGCAGGACGTCGACGTACAGCAGCGGGTAGGCGAGCGCGGTGAGCGCGGCGGCCGGCAGCAGGAGCACGGCGACCGGGCGCTGGGTGGTGGTACGGAACGTCAGGCACACCGCCGCCAGGGCGAGCAGCCACACCAGGTACTGGGGGCTGATCACCCGGCTGGTGACGGTGAGGAGCAGCACCGCCATGAGCGCCGCGTCCGCCGGGGTCGACGCCGACCAGTGCAGCGACCGCACCCGCCACAGCACCAGCCACACCAGGACGGCGCCGGTGAGCACCAGCGACACGCCCGCCACCGCCGCGACGTACGGGCCGGTGAACTCGAACGCCCCGTACCGGTGGACGACGCGACCCGGCCACCCGGCGAGGTGCGCCAGCGACAGCAGGGTGCCGCCGACCGACTCGACCTGCACGCCGCGGTCGCCCTGGTGGCGCAGGAAGTCCAGGGTGTGCGGGAACACCACGGAGAGCAGCGCCGCTCCGCCCACGCCGGTGGCGAGCGCCGCCGTCCAGGAGCGGCGGGTCGCCGCCCCGGGGGGCGTGCCGGTGAGGGCGAACAGCGGCCAGCCCTTCACCAGGGCGCCGAGCCCCGCCAGGACGCCCGCGAGCCGGGTCCGGCCGGCGGGCGCGGCGAGGAGGGCGCCCACCGCCAGCGCGGTGACCAGCAGGTCGTAGCGGGCGAGCGGGACGTGCAGCAGCAGCGGCAGGGCGCAGGTCCAGTACCAGGAGCCGGCGCCGCCGGCCCAGTACAGGAGCAGCAGGACGGCCGCGTCCGCGAGCAGGGCGAGCGCCACGAACGCCTGGAAGTACGACAGGCCGGGCACCGCGCCGGGCGCCAGCAGCGCGAGGGCGGCGCCGGGCGGGTACTGCCACGTGGCCTCGTCCGACGGGAGCACGCCGTGGGCGAGCCGCCCGTACCAGTGCTCGTACAGGACGTGGACCTCGCGGCCGACGCCGCCGATGCCGAGGGTGTCGTGCGCCAGCAGCCACAGCATCCCGGCACGGGTGAGGGCCCAGACGGCGACGAGGGGAACGGGACCCGGCCGGCGCTGCTCCCGGAAGCGGAGCTGGTGCCGGTGGGTACGCGGGGTGCTGAGCCGGTACGTGGTCATCCCCGCGAACATAAGTCAGGTTCGCGTGGTTCGTCCCGTATTGCGGGCAAGGGGGTGACGGCGGTCCGGCGGACCCCTGGGGCCTGCTTCCGGATCTTGCCGGGCTGATCCGGAAGACACGACCTAGCGCGCGTGCCGTTCGTAGGCGGCGACGACCTCGTCGGAGGGGCCGTCCATGAGGATCCGCCCCGACTCCAGCCAGATCGCCCGGTCGCAGGTCTCGCGGATGGTGGAGTTGCTGTGGCTGACGAGGAAGACCGTGCCGGCCTCGGCGCGCAGCTCGTTGATGCGCTGCTGGCTGCGCTGCCGGAACGCCGCGTCGCCGGTGGCCAGCGCCTCGTCGACGAGGAGCACGTCGTGCGACCGGGCGGCGGCGATGGAGAAGCGCAGCCGGGCGCCCATGCCGGAGGAGTACGTGCGCATGGGCAGCGAGACGAAGTCGCCCTTGTCGTTGATGCCGGAGAACTCGACGATCCGGGCGTACCGCTCCCTGATCTCGGCGCGGGTCATGCCCATCGCGAGCCCGCCGAGGACGACGTTGCGCTCGCCGGTGAGGTCGCCCATGAGGGCGGCGTTCACGCCCAGGAGGCTGGGCTGGCCCTGGGTGTAGACGCTGCCCCGGCTGGGCGGCAGCAGGCCGGCGATGGCCTTGAGCAGGGTGGACTTCCCCGAGCCGTTGGTGCCGATCAGCCCGATGGCCTCGCCCTTGTACGCGGCGAAGCTGACGCCCTTGACGGCGTGCACGGTACGGGCGGCCGGGCGGGCCTTCCCCCGGGCGAGGACCCGGCCGAGCGGCGACCCGCGGTCGCCGTCGCGGGCGGGCGCCGCGCCCTGCACGGTGTAGGTCACGTGGACGCCATCGACGACGACGGTCGGGACGCGCTCAGCCACGGCCGTAGGTCTCCTCTGCCTGCCAGAACCAGATGAACCCGCCCACGGCCGCGGCCAGTGCCCAGGCCGCGGCCGCGGCCCACACGTGGGGCGGCAGCTGGGCGGCCGTGAAGCTGTCGACGAGCGCGAAGCGCATCAGGTCGATGTAGAGCGCCGCCGGGTTGTACTGGAGCGCGAGGACCAGCGCGTGCGGCAGGTCCCGGCCCGCGAGGACGTGGTTCAGGCTGAACATCACGCCCGAGGCGTACATCCAGGTGCGCAGGACGAACGGCATGAGCTGCGCGACGTCCGGGGTGCGGGCCGCGACCCGGGCGAGGACGAGCGACAGGCCGGTGTTGAACAGGGCCTGCAGGGCGAGGGCGGGCACGGCGAGCAGCCAGGAGGCACCCGGGGTGATGCCGAAGCCCAGCAGGATGACGACGAGCGCGGCGAGCGAGAACACCAGCTGCTGGAGCTGCTGCAGGGCGAGCGCCACGGGCAGGCTCGCGCGCGGGAAGTGCAGGGCCCGGACGAGGCCGAGGTTGCCGCTGATGGCGCGGGTGCCGGCCATCAGGGAGTTGGCGGTGAACGTCCAGATGAAGACGCCCGTCACCAGGAACGGCACGAAGTCCGGGACCTGCGCGCGGGTGTTCATCAGGACGCCGAAGATGAAGTAGTACACGGCCGCGTTGAGCAGGGGCGTCATCACCTGCCACAGCTGGCCCAGCTTCGCCTGGCTGTACTGGGCGGTGAGGCGGGCCGTCGCGAAGGCGGTGACGAAGTGGCGCCGCGCCCACAGCTGCCGCACGTACCGGGGGAGGGAGGGGCGGGCGCCGCTCACGGTCAGGCCGTGGCGCAGGGCGAGGGCGCGCAGCTCCTCCTCGGGCAGCTGCCAGGTCGGCGGGGCGCCCGGGGCGGCGAGGGCGTCCGGGGTCGCGGAGCCGCCCGGGGCGGTGGACGGGCCCGGGGCAGGTCGCGGGGTCGCGGAGCCGCCGGGGGCGGGCCCGGTGGGCGGCGGGGCCGCGGCGGGTGGCGCGAACGTGCTCACAGGACTCACCGGGCGCTCGCCTTTCGTCGGGACGGATCCGTATCGTCGCTACGGGGAGACTAGGACGCCTGTACGTCGGAACGCAACCGTTCCGTCGTGACGCGGGCGCCGCGCTATGATCCCCGGCATGACGCCACCGCCCCCCGGAACCCCCCGCCGCGCCCCCGCGGGAGCCGCCGTGCTCCGGGAGGACGTGACCGAAGCGATCCGCGCGGCGGTCTTCGAGGAGCTCGCCGCCGTCGGCTTCGCCCGCATGTCCATCGAGGGCATCGCCCGGCGGGCCGGCGTCGGGAAGACCGCCGTCTACCGGCGCTGGAAGTCCAAGCTGTCGCTCGTGCTCGACCTGCTGACCGCCTTCGCGGTCAAGGGGCTGCCCGCCCCCGCGACCGGCTCCCTCCACGGCGACGTCCGCGCGCTGCTGGAGGTCGCCTCGCACGCCCTGCGCCACCCGGTCGCCTCGCAGGTCATCCCCGACCTGCTGGTGGAGGCCGCCCGCCACCCGGAGATCGCCGAGACCGTCCGGGCGACGCTCCTGGACGGCCAGCGGGGCGTCGTCGCGCAGGTCGTCCGGGCGGCGGTCGACCGCGGCGAGCTGCCCGAGGGCGCCGACGCCGACCGGGCGCTCGACCTGATCGTCGGCCCCCTGTACTGGCGCCTCGTCGTGGTGCGCGACGGCGCCCCCACCGCCGCGTACCTCGACGACCTCACCACCGCGGCCGTGGCCGGCCTCCGGGCTCTGGCCTGAGCACCACCCGCCGGCCTCCGGGCTCTGGCCTGAGCACCACCCGCCGGCGTCAGGGTGCCGGCGGTTCACCCGAACGGTGGAGCCCGCGGTGACGTGACGCCGCTCGATCGGTTGGGTCTGCCGACACGAAAGGACGGTGGGCCACCAGTGCGAGAGCTCAGCATCGAAGGCGCGTGGGTGAGGGAACCGCAGGTCTTCGAGGACGACCGGGGGACCTTCCACGAGTGGTTCCGGGCACCCGACCTGGCCGAGGCCGCCGGGTACGGGCTGGGCCTCGCCCAGGCGAACTGCTCCGTGTCCAGCCGCGGCACACTGCGGGGCGTCCACTACGCCGACGTGCCGCCCGGGCAGGCCAAGTACGTCACGTGCGTGCGCGGCGCCGTGCTCGACGTCGTCGTCGACCTGCGCACCGGCTCGCCCACCTACCGGGCCTCGGAGGCCGTCCGGCTCGACGACCGCGACCGGCGCGCGCTGTACCTGGCCGAGGGGCTCGGGCACGCCTTCATGGCCCTCACCGACGACGCCACCGTCGTCTACCTCTGCTCACGCGGCTACGCCCCCGCCCGCGAGCACGCCGTCCATCCCCTCGACCCGGCGCTCGGCATCGACTGGCCCGCCGGGCTCACGCCCCTCCTCTCCCCCCGGGACGCCGCGGCCCCCACGCTCGCCGAGGCGGAGCGCGGGGGCCTGCTGCCGTCCTACGAGGACTGCCGGCGCTGGTACGAGGCCCTGCGGGGCGTCACCTTCGCCCGGCACTGACCAGCGCGGGGAACGCCTCCGCCAGCGCCTCCCGCCACGCACGCGGCGGCTCCAACCCCGCCGCGTGCCAGCGGTCGTGTCCCAGCACGCTGTACGCGGGGCGCGCCGCCGGGCGGGGGAAGGCGGCGCTGGACGTCGCGCGGACCCGCGCCGGGTCGCTGCCGAGCAGCTGGTACGTCTCGCGGGCCAGCTCGCACCACGTGCCGTCACCGCCGTTCGTGCCGTGGTAGACGCCCGCGGGCGCCCGCCCGGCCAGCGCGGCCCGGCCCAGCGCCCGCAGCCGGTCGGCCAGGTCGACGGTCCACGTCGGCTGGCCGCGCTGGTCGTCGACCACGTCGACGGTCTCCCGCGCGGCCTCCGCGCCGATCATCGTGCGGACGAAGTTGCCGCCGCCCGCCCCGTACAGCCACGCCGTGCGCACCACGTACCCGCGCTCCGGCAGCAGCTCCAGGACGGCCCGCTCGCCGACCAGCTTCGTCCGCCCGTACGCGGTGCGCGGGCCGGGCAGGGCGCCCTCGGCGTACGGGACGCACGCGTCGCCGCCGAAGACGTAGTCGGTCGACACGTGCAGCAGGACGCACCCCAGCTCGGCGCAGGACTCCGCGAGGTACCGCGCCGCCGTGCCGTTGACGAGCAGCGCCTCCCGCTCGTGCGTCTCGGCGTCGTCGACCGCCGTCCACGCCGCGCAGTTGACCACCACCGCCGGCCGGAGCGCCGCGAGCGCCGCCCGCACCGCCACGGGGTCGGTGACGTCCAGCGCGCGCCGGTCCAGGCCGACGGCGCGGGGGCCGAGCCGGGCGACGACGTCCCGGCCCAGCAGCCCGCCCGCGCCGGTGACCAGCCACCGCCTCCGTACCCGCCTCACCGGTCGGCCCGTCCGCACAGCGGCTCCCACCACGGGCGGTTGTCGCGGTACCAGGCGACCGTCGCGGCCAGCCCCGTCGCGAGGTCCGTCCGGGGCCGGTACCCCAGCTCGGCGCGGATCTTCGAGTCGTCCAGCGCGTACCGCCGGTCGTGCCCCTTGCGGTCGGCGACGTGGTCGACGCGGGACCAGTCGGCGCCGCAGGCGGCCAGCAGGAAGTCGACGAGCTGGCGGTTGGTCAGCTCCGTGCCGCCGCCCACGTGGTAGACCTCGCCGGGCCGGCCGCGCCGCCGGACCAGCTCGACTCCGGCGACGTGGTCGCCCACGTACAGCCAGTCCCGCACGTGGGAGCCGTCCCCGTAGAGCGGCACCCGGCCGCCGGTGAGCAGACGCGTGGTGAAGAGGGGGACGGCCTTCTCCGGGTGCTGGCGCGGGCCGTAGTTGTTGGAGCAGCGCGTCACCCGCACGTCCAGGCCGTGCGTGCGGTGGTAGGCCAGCGCCATCAGGTCCGCGGCCGCCTTCGACGCCGCGTAGGGCGAGTTCGGCAGCAGCGGCGCGTCCTCGGTCCAGGCGCCCGTGTCGACCGACCCGTACACCTCGTCGGTGGAGACCTGCACGAACGTGCGGACGCCGCCGCGCAGCGCCGCGTCGAGGAGGGTCTGCGTGCCGAGGACGTTGGTGCGGACGAAGGGGGCGGCGCCGGCGATGGACCGGTCGACGTGCGACTCGGCGGCGAAGTGGACGACCTCGTCGTGCTCGGAGAGCACCTTGCCGACGAGCTCGGCGTCGCAGACGTCGCCGTGCACGAACGCGAAGCGGCGGTCGCCGCGGACCGCGTCGAGGTGGGCCGGGTCGCCGGCGTAGGTCAGCGCGTCGAGGACGGTGACCTCGACGGACGCCGCCGGGTCGGCCAGGAGGGTGCGCACGTAGTGGGAGCCGATGAAGCCGGCGCCGCCGGTGACCAGGATGCGCGTCACGGTGTTCATGCTGAGATCTGCACCTTGCTGTGATCGCCGAGCACCAGGCGGTGGGCGGCCGGGATGGGCGGGGCCGGGGTGATCTCGACGTTACGGCCGATCAGCGACGCCTCGACGCGCCCCACGCCGAGCAGCGACGAGCCGCTGAGCACGATGGAGTACTCGATCTCGCTGTCGGTCACCCGGCAGTTCTCCGCGATGGACGTGGACGGGCCGATGTAGGAGTTCTCCACCACCGTGCCCGCCCCGATGACGACCGGGCCGACGATCCGCGAGCCGCGCACCGTGGCGCCGGGGCCGATCTGCACCCGGCCGATGATCTCGGTGGTCGCGTCGACCGAGCCCTCGTTGAGCGGGGTCAGCAGCTCCAGCACCGACCGGTTCACCTCCAGCATGTCCGCCACGTTGCCGGTGTCCTTCCAGTAGCCGGAGACGATGGTCGACTTCACGGTGCGGCGCGCGTCGATGAGCCACTGGAGCGCGTCGGTGATCTCCAGCTCGCCGCGGGCCGACGGCTTGATGGCCCGCACCGCCTCGTGGACCGCGGGGGAGAACAGGTACACGCCGACCAGGGCGAGGTCGCTGCGCGGATTGACCGGCTTCTCCTCCAGCCGGGCCACCCGGCCGTCGACGTCCAGCTCCGCCACGCCGAACGCGCGCGGGTCGGCGACCTTCGTCAGCAGGATCTGCGCGTCGGGCCGGCGCGCCCGGAACTCCTCCACCAGGTCGGTGATGCCGCCGACGACGAAGTTGTCGCCGAGGTACATCACGAAGTCGTCCTCCCCGAGGAAGTCGCGGGCGATGAGCACGGCGTGCGCGAGGCCGAGCGGGGCGTGCTGCGGGATGTACGTGACGTCGAGGCCGAACCGCGCGCCGTCGCCGACCGCCGCGCGGATCTCCCGTTCGGTGGTGTCGCCGACGATGAGACCGACCTCCCGGACCCCCGCCGCGGCGATCGACTCCAAGCCGTAGAAGAGGACCGGTTTGTTGGCCACCGGCACGAGCTGTTTCGCCGATGTGTGGGTGATCGGGCGGAGCCGGGTACCGGCGCCGCCCGAGAGTACGAGTGCTTTCACTGGACTCAACCTGACCTGATCTGGAACGTGACCGGGACCGACGCGCCGGGCCGCGGAGAAGGGGCAGGTTGTGAACGACAGTTGAACGCCACGAATTACGTCGGATCATGGGCCATACGTGTGATTCGGCAATTCACCCGCGCGGCCAGGACAGGCGCCCGGGAACTTCGGCGCGGATTAAGTGTGTTAATCGGTGCTTCGCTCGTCCCCGGTGCGTTGCTACGTTCGTCAACCATGTACGGACGAATGTCGTCTCTGTCCTGGGACGCGAGGAAAGCCCGGATCGTCGTCCTGGGGGTCGCGGCGGTCGCGTTCCTCTCCAAGATGGCGCTCGCCGCCGCCACACAGGGCCCCGCTGACGTGCGGTTCTTCTATGGATTCGCGCGTGCCATCGCCCTGGCGGGACCCGTGCGCATCTACGCCGAACCCCTCCCGCACCTGCCGGTCTACAACCATCCGCCGCTGGCGAGCTGGATGCTCCTCGCCATGGAGAAACTCATGGGGATCGGGGTTCCGTTCGCCCCGATGATCCGTTTCCCGGCGTGTCTCGCGGATTTTCTCACCGTTCTTCTCGTGTTCGAGGTCGTACGGCGCAGGAGAACCCTGCGGACGGCCACGGCGTGCGCGCTCGGCGCCGCCCTGTGCCCCGTCCTCTTCGGAACGTCCGGCTATCACGGGAACACCGATTCCGTCGCCGTCATGTTCGCCCTCGCCGCCGCCTGGCTGCTCGCCGACCGCGCCCGGTTCGCCACGGCCGGTGTGGCGGCGGCCCTGTGCATCAGCGTCAAGTTCGTCCCCGTGGTGGTCGTCCCGCTGCTGTTCGTCGCCGCCTGGCGGGTCGGCCGCCCGGCCTTCGCCCGCTTCACGGCCGGCTTCGCGGCGCTGTTCCTCGCCGTGTGGGGCCCCGTCCTGGCGACCGTGCCGGCCGGGCTGAAGGCGAACGTCCTCGAGTACGCGGGCGGCAACTTCAGCTTCTGGGGCGTCGTGCAGTTCGCCCGCTGGGCGGAGGTCCCCGAGCCGTACATCGCCCTCGTCCGCGGCCCCGGCCACTACCTCGTCGTCGCCGCGATCGTCACCCTCGGCGCCTGGCTCGCCTGGCGCCGCCCCGCCGACACACCCGTCGCGGTCGCCGTCACCCTCGGCACGCTGCTGCTGCTCAGCACGGCCTCCGGGGTGCAGTACCTCGCCTGGCCCGCCGCCGGCCTGTTCCTCATCGGCCTGTGGCCCGGCCTCGCCTACGGCCTCGTCGTCGGCGGCGTCACGACCTCCGTCTACGGGATGCAGCGGCCCGTCCACTGGACCGACACCGAGATGGCGTTCGGCGCCCTCGGCTGGGCCCTGCTCGGTGCCTCCGTCGCCGTCGGCGTCCACCGGATCCTCACCGCCGCGCCCCTCGACATCACCCGCCCGCGCACCGAACCGCGGCCCTGGCCCGCCGCCCGCCCGGCGGCCGCCGCGCCACCGGGACCGCACCCCCCGGCCGCCGCCCCCGACCAGACCGCCCGCCCCGCAAGAGTGGAGAAGCACCCGTGACGGAAGGCCAGAGCCCCAGCCGCACGCCCCGCATCGGCATCCTGGTGGTGGCGTACAACGCGGAGTCCACCCTGGAGAGGACGCTCGACCGGATCCCGGACGACTTCCGCCCGAGGATCGCCGAGATCCTCGTCCTCGACGACGCCAGCCAGGACGCCACCTTCGCCGCCGGCCGCCGCTGGTCGCAGCGGCCCGGCCGGCCCCCCACCGTCGTCATGCGGCACACCAAGAACCTCGGCTACGGCGGCAACCAGAAGGCCGGGTACGCCCTCGCCGCCCGCCGCGGGCTGGACATCGTCGTCCTCCTCCACGGCGACGGCCAGTACGCCCCCGAACTCCTCCCGCAGCTCGTCGCCCCGCTGGAGCGCGGCGAGGCGGACGCGGTGTTCGGCTCGCGCATGATGCACCCCCGCGACGCCCTGCGCGGCGGCATGCCGCTGTACAAATGGGTCGGCAACCGCGTCCTGACCCGCGTCGAGAACGGGCTGCTCGGCACCGACCTGAGCGAGTTCCACTCCGGCTACCGCGCCTACCGCGTCGACGCCCTCGACCGCCTGCCCCTCGCCCACAACAGCGACGGATTCGACTTCGACACGCAGATCATCGTCCAGCTCGCCGACGCCGGCCTGCGCATCCGTGAGATCCCCATCCCCACCCACTACGGCGACGAGGTCTGCTACGTCGACGGACTGCGCTACGCCAAGGACGTCGTCAAGGACGTCCTGTCGTACCGGCTCGCGAAGAAGGGTTTCGGCACCTGCGAGTGGATCCCCCAGCCCGCCGGATACGCCTTCAAGGAGGGGGACGGCTCCTCGCACGCCCTCCTCCTCGACCGGCTGCGCGGCCTGCCGCCCGGCCGCGTCCTCGACGTCGGCTGCTCCGGCGGGCTCTTCGCCGAACGCCTCGAAGCCCTCGGCCACCAGGTCACCGGCATCGACGCCGTCGAGGTCGACGGCGTGCGCGACCGCTGCTCCCGCTTCCTCCTCGCCGACCTGGAGCAGGGCCTGCCCGAGGGGGTCGGCGACGGCTACGACTACGTCGTCGCCGGCGACGTCATCGAGCACCTGTCCCGGCCCGATCGGCTCCTCACCCAGCTCCAGGACGTCCTGCGCCCCGAGGGGCTGGTCCTGCTGTCCGTGCCGAACATCGGCCACTGGTACGCCCGGCTGCGCATCGCCCTCGGCCTGTTCGACTACGACCGGCGCGGCATCCTCGACACCACCCACCTGCGCTTCTTCAGCCGGGCCAGCCTCCGGCGCACCCTGCGCTCCGCCGGGTACGACGAACTGTCCCTCACCGCGACCGGCGCCCCCTTCTGGTCCGTCCTCGGCGGCGGGCCCCTCGCCCGGCTCCTCGGCCTGCTGTCCAGGGGCCTCACCCGGCTCCGGCCCACCCTCTTCGGCTACCAGTACGTCGCCCAGCTCACCCCGCACGCGGCCCGCACGGTCGTCGCCGGGCAGCACGTGCCCGTCCAGGACATCCTCAACCGCCAGTTCGTCCCCGTCGACCGGCCCACCGACCGGCCCGCCGACCGCGTCGCCGTCTGAGCGCCCGCCCACCCCACCGCCCCCCGACAAGGACCGCCCGTCCCCATGCTCAAGCTCAGCGTCATCGTGTCCGGCCGGGGCCCGCTGCCCCACCTGCGCGCCTGCCTCGACAGCGTCACCCGGCAGGCGTACCCCGGGCTCGACGTCGTCGTGGCCGCCCCCGAGGGCGGCACCGGCGACGACCCCGCCGCCCGCGCCCTCGCCGAGGCCCACGCCCTGCGCGACCCGCGCGTCACCGTCGTCCCCGTCCCCGCGCAGGCCCCGGCCGCCCGCGCCCGCGCCGCCGCCGCCCGGGCGGCGACCGGCGCCTACCTGCACTTCCTCCACCCCTCCGACCGGCTGCCCGCCGGCGCCGCCGAAGCCCTCGCCGACCGCCTCGCCCGCCACCCCGAGCCGCCCGACGTGCTGCTCTGCGACCACCACCGGGCCACCTGGCGGGACGACGCCGCGCCCGGCGGCGACGCCCCCGTCCTCACCCGCGGCCACGGCACCCCCGCCACCAGCCCCGCCCGGCGCCCCGACCTCCTCGACGTGACGCCCCTCCTCGGCAACCGCCTCGTCCGCGCCGGCCTCCTCACCGCCCACCCCGGGCTCCTCGACGGCGACGACCCCGACGAGCTGTACCTGGCGTACGCCGTGCTGCTCCTCGCCCGCCACGTCGCCTGCTGCGACACCGCCGCGGTCGTCCACCGCCAGGAGCGGCCCGCGCAGCGCCGCGCCGCCGGACCGGACCGGCACTTCGCGGTGTTCGCCCAGTACGAGCGGCTGCACCGGCTCGCCGCCGCCGTGTCCGCCCCGGCCGCGGTCCGGGCCCGGTTGTACGACCGCATGGTCGACGACCACCTCGCCGTGCTCGGCCGGCGCGACGGGTTCACCGGCGCCGAGGCCGCCGCGTACTTCCGCCGCGCCGCCGACCAGACCGCCCGCTTCCGCCCCGAGGGCCACCGACGCCCGGCCGGCGCCGACGGCGTCCGCCACGCGCTCCTCGGCCACCACGCCCACCTGTGCCACCGGCTGCTGTGCCTCGCCGACGAGGGCCGCCGCGCCCTGCGCGCCACGGGCGCCCGCCACCTCCGGCGGGCCGCCGGCGCCCGCGGCCGGCTCCGCTACCGGCGGGCCCTGCGCCGCCCCGTCGACGAGGACCTCGCGGTCTTCTCCGCCTACTGGGGTCGCGGCGTCCACTGCAACCCGGCCGCCGTCGCCGCCGAACTCGCCGAGCTCGCGCCCGACATCCGGCAGGTCTGGCTCGTCGAACCCGACCGCGTCCCCCTGCTGCCGCCCGGCACCGACCACGCCGTCAACGGCACCGCCCGCGCCTGGGACGTCCTCGCCCGCGCCAAGTACCTCGTCAACAACGTCAACTTCCCCGAACGGGTCGTCAAGCGCCGCGGGACCGTCCACCTCCAGACCCACCACGGCACCCCGCTGAAGGCGATGGGCGTCGACCAGGTCGGCCGCCCCGCCGTCGCCCGCGGCGTGGACTTCGAGGCGCTCCTCGCCCGCGTCGACCGCTGGGACTACAGCCTCTCCGCCAACGCGCACTCCACCGAGACCTGGCAGCGCGCCTACCCCTCCGGCTACCGCACGCTCGCCTACGGCTACCCCCGCAACGACGTGCTGTACCGGGCCACCGCCGCCGACGTGCGCGCCGCCCGCGCCGCCCTCGGCCTCGCCCCCGGGGCCCGCGCCCTGCTCTACGCCCCCACCCACCGCGACCACGAGGACCGCTGGCGCCCCCGCCTGGACCTCGCCCGCCTCGCGGACCGGCTCGGCGACGACACGGTCCTCCTCGTCCGCGGCCACTACTTCCACGCCGACGGGCCCCGCGTCGTCCCCCGCCACCCGCGCGTCCTCGACGTCACCCGCTACGAGCCCGTCGAACGGCTCCTCCTCGCCGCCGACGCCCTCGTCACCGACTACTCGTCGATCATGTTCGACTACGCCAACCTCGACCGGCCGATCGTCGTCCACGCCGACGACTGGGACGTCTACACCGCCACCCGCGGCGTCTGCTTCGACCTCACCGCCGAACCGCCCGGCCCCGTCGCCCGCTCCCAGGAGGACCTCACCCGCCTCCTCCTCGACCCCGACGAGTGGGCCGGCGAACCCGCGGCCAAGCTCCGCCACGACTTCCGGCTGCGGTTCTGCCAGTACGACGACGGGCGCGCCGCCGAGCGCGTCGTGCGCCGCGTCTTCCTCGGCGAGGGCGAGGAGAGCCTCCCGCCCGTCCTGCCCCTGGACCGCCGCACCCCCGCCCCGACCCCGCAGGAGGCCACCCGCCGATGACCACCACCCCCGCGGTCACGGTGATCGTCATCGTCCACGACGACGCGGCCCGCCTGCCGCGCGCCGTCGCCTCCGTACGCGACCAGACCCACCGCGCCCTCGAGATCGTCATCAGCGACGACCACTCCACCGACGACACCCCGAAGGTCGCCGCCGAGCTCGCCGAGCGCGACCGCCGCGTCCGCGTGCTGCGCCTGGAACGCAACAGCGGCGGCTGCTCCGCCCCCCGCAACCGCGCCCTGGACCTGGCCCGCGCGCCGTTCGTCATGTTCCTCGACAGTGACGACGAACTGCCCCCGAAGGCCGTCGAACTGCTCCTCGCCGCGCACGACGAGGACGACGTCGACTTCACGATGGGCGCCGTCGAACGCGTCCGCACCGACACCGGCGCCCGGGGCAGGTGGATGCCGTCGCTCTTCGACCGCCGCCGCACCGTCCACGGCCTCGCCGAGGAGCCGCGGCTGCTGTTCGAGCCGCTGTCCACCAACAAGCTGTACCGCAGGGAGTTCCTCGACCGGCACGCCCTGCGCTTCCCCGAGGGCCTGCACTACGAGGACCAGCTGTTCTCCGCCCAGGCGTACACCCTCGCCCGCGCCTTCCGGATCATCACCGAACCCGTCTACCGCTGGTACTACGCCCCGCACGCCCCCGCCGACGCGGCGACCCTCTCCAACCGCCGCCACCTCATCGCCAACGTCCGCGACCGCGTCGAGATCGCCCGGCGCATCGACGCGTTCCTCGCCGCGCACGGCGCCCCCGCCGGCTCCCCGCTGCGCGAGGAGAAGGACCACAAGTTCCTCGCCCACGACCTGCGCCTCTACGCCGGGGACCTGCCCCACCGGGACACCGCCTGGCTCACCGACTTCGCCGCGGAGGTCGTCCCGTACGTCACCGGGCTCGCCCCCGCGGCGTTCGACCGGCTCGGGCGGGTCGACCGGGCCGTGGTCGGGCTGCTCCGCGAGGGCCGGTACGTGGAGGCGCGCCGCGCCGCCCGGGGCCTCGCCCACGGCGTCGGCCCCCGCCGGGTCACCACGGCCGGCGGGCGCGTGTACTGGGGCGGTGCGGTGCCCGTGACGGAGGCGGCCCGCCGCGACCTGGACGTGACCGCCGCGGACCTCACCGGCTGCCCGTTCCACGCGGCCTGGTTCCGCCACGAGATCCTCGACGTCACCCCGGGACCCGGTGCCACCGTCGACCTCACGGTGCGCACCCACGACCCGGGCGGCCGTCTGCCGCTCGCCCCGGTCCCCGCCCGCGTCCACCTCTCCCCGGCCGGGCGCCGCACCACGGTGCCGCTGCGCCTGGACCCGGCGGGCCGGGGCGTCCACGAGGGGCACCTGCGCCTGGACCTCGCGGCGGTCGCCCTGCCCGCGTACGGCTTCCGGGGCGTGCGCCACCCGGTGCTGGAGCTCGCGCAGGACGGTGCGGCGAACACCGGCGTCCTGCTGGCACCGCTCCACTTCGCGCCGTTCACGGTGCCGGGGCCGGGGAACCACCGCGTCACGGTGGAGCCGGAGGGCCGCGACGCGGGCCGCCTCCAGATCCGCTGGGAGCCGCGCGGTCTGGTCGGGCGACTGCTCGGCCCGGTCGCGCAGCGGGGCCCGGTACGCCGCGCGGCCCGGGCGCTCCTCCACGGCTGACGGCAAGGCCGCGGTGCGCCGCGCCCGGGCGCGGTGCGCCGGCTGACGCACCGGCCCGGCGACGGGCGCGGCGACCGGCCCGACGGCCGTCCGGCGACGGGCCCGGCGCGTCAGGGGACGTCGGGCGTCAAGGGGCGTCGGGCGTCAGGGGACGTCGGGCGTCAGGGGACGGCGGGCGACCCGGCCCCCGTCCGCTGCGGGACCAGCGGGCCGCCCGCGCCGGGCGGCGTCCCCGGCGCGGGCGCCGGCCGCCGCTCTCCCGGCGGGACGACCGCCGGCAGCGCCTCCGGGGGCTCGCCGAGGAACACGTGCCGCACCACGCGCTCCGCGGCGTGCCCGTCGTCGTACGGGCAGAACCGCGCCCGGAACGCGGCGCGCAGCTGCGCCGAGCGGGAGCCGCGCCAGTGGCCGGTCGCGAAGATGCCGATCAGCTCGTCCTCGCAGCGGGCGACCGCGCCCGGCGGGCAGTCCCGCACGTCGAAGTAGGTGCCCCGGGCCGCCTGGTACGCCTCCCAGTCCTCCGTGTGGAGCACGATCGGCCGGTCGAGGACCGCGTAGTCGAACATGATCGACGAGTAGTCCGTGACGAGCGCGTCGGAGGCCAGGCACAGCTCCTCCACCGACGGGTGGCCCGACACGTCGAGGATCCGCGGGTGCTCGGGGAACCGGCCCGGGTCGCCGTGGGTCGGGTGGCTGCGGGCGAGGAGCGTGAAGCGCGGCCCGAGCGCCGTCACCACCCGCTCCAGGTCCACCAGACGGGGCTGCGGCGTGACGTAGTCGCGGTGCGTCGGCGCGTACAGGACCGCCGTGTGGCCCTCGGGGACGCCGAGCGCCGCGCGCAGGGCGGCGACGTCCTCGGCGGTGGCCCGGTGGAACACGTCGGTGCGCGGCGAGCCGTACTCCAGCGTCCGGTACGCCGCCGGGTAGACCCGCTCGAACACCGTCGTCGAGTGCCGGTTGCCGGACACCAGGTAGTCCCACTTGTCGACGGACCGCAGCAGCTCGGCGAAGTCCGTCGAGCCGCCCGCCGCCGGCCGGTGCCGCAGGTCCAGGCCCATGTGCTTGAGCGGCGTGCCGTGCTGGGTCTGCACCAGCACCTGGCCGCGCCGCTTCACCAGCCGCCGGTCGAGGTTGACGTTGCTCACCAGGTACCGGGAGCGGGCCAGCGCGGTCCAGTAGGCGGCGGTGCCGGGCCGCAGCGGGCGCGGGCCCGGCGGCAGGGTGTGGGCGTGTTCGGGGGCGCACACCCAGGCCGTGCGCATCCCTGGCACCAGCTCCCGCACGCGCTGCTCCAGGGCGGCGGGGGAGCAGGCGTACCCCCGGTTCCAGTACGCGCTGAACACGGCGTGCCCCGGCCGGACCGGCAGCAGCAGCTGGATCCGGTAGTGGACCTGCAGGAGCGCCGCGCGCAGCCCGCGCAGCACGGCCCGGCCGCGCAGGGTGGCGCGCGTCCGCAGGCCCCGCGCGGCGATGATCGCCCGGAAGGCGCGGTGCGCCCCCAGCCGGACCAGCGCGTGCCGCAGCCGGGTGGTGACCTTCGGCGCGGGGCCGGGCGTGCGGTAGCGCCGGTAGTGGGCGCGGGCGCGGCGGAAGAACGCGGCGCGGGTGCCCCGGGGCAGCCGGCCGCGCGCGGTGAACACGGACGTGAAGTGGTCGGCCATCCGCCGGAACAGCGGGGCCCGCCACCGCTCCAGGTCGGGCCGCGCGTCGAGGAAGGCGAACAGCCGGTCGTACTGGTCGAAGATCTCGAAGTGCCGCCGCGAGGTGGTGCGCAGGATGCTCCCGGTGCGCCGCTGCCGGTAGTGGACGCAGACCCGGTCCAGCGTGGCGAGGGACCGCGCGGTCATCAGCACCGGGTAGGTCCACGGCGTGTCCTCGTAGAAGCCGGGGAAGAAGCGGAACCCCTCCCGCGCCAGGAACTCCCGCTTGTACGCCTTGTTCCACACCACCATCAGGACGTGCAGCAGCCCGGGCCGGTCGTCGAGGGTGAACGGCACGGGCCCGGTCTCGGCGAGGTGGCGGCGGAACTCGTGGCCGACGGTCTCCCCGGACCAGTAGGTGCGGGCGTAGTCGTAGACGAGGACCTCCGGCGAGCCGGTCTCCTCCAGCCGGTCGGCGATCGCCCGGAAGGCCCCCGGCACGAGGGTGTCGTCGCCGTCGAGGAACAGCACGTAGTCGCCGGTGGCGCGGTCGAGACCGGCGTTGCGCGCGGGTCCGAGCCCGCGGTGCCCGGGGAGGTGGAGGGCGAGGACCCGGCCGTCCCGGGCGGCGAACTCGTCGATGACGGCACCGCTCCCGTCGGGCGAGCAGTCGTCCACGGCGATGAGCTCGAAGTCCTCGAACGACTGCGAGAGCACCGACTCCAGGCACGCGTGCAGATAGGACTGGACGTTGTACGCGGGGACGATGACGCTGAACCGGGGCATGGCCCGGCAACGCCCGATGGACCGACCGGGTTACGCGGCGCGTGGCATCCGGGGGACGTCCCCGGCGCCGCCCCCGCGATCACCGGCCGACGGCCGCGCGGGCGGGGTGGTGGCGCGGGTACGGGACGTGACCGGGTGTCAGTCCAGCGCCTCCGGGGCCACTTGGCGCGTCAACCCCCCGCGGAGGCGGGGCGGCCCGGGGCGGCGGCTCAGGCGTGGGGCGCGGCGCAGATGACGTCGTAGGGCCGGCCGATGGCCAGGGTCAGCCCCATCGGCTCGGTCGTGCCGGCGGGGCAGTTCTCCTTGCCCTCGACGAGGCCCAGCACCCGGTACGTGCCGGACCCGCCGGAGGCGCAGGCCACCTCCTGGGCGGTGGACGTCACGCAGTCGCCCTTCACCAGCTGCCCGCCGCCGGCGCCCGCGTCGCCGGGGTGGTCGCCGGAGAGGTTGCGGCCGCAGACGGTCTTGGTGGGGATGCCGCCGCCCTTGTCGGGGTCGCCGCCGTACGAGACGCTCACCCGGATGATCAGGTCCGTCCCGGCCGGGCACTGCACGGAGCCGGGCAGGAAGCTCGCCGGCATGACCTTCAGCGCGCTGAACGTCGCCCCCGGGTCCTCGCAGTCGAACGCCCGGTAGCCGTCGGGCCGGTCGTCCGGGTCGGGGCCGCCGCAGTCACCCACGTCCCACGACCCGCCCGGGCCGCCGGCGGCCGGCGCGGACGGCGACGCGGACGACGACGGGGACGCGGAGGAGGAACCGCCCCCGTCGTCGCCGAAGAGCTTCGACGCCCCGTACCCGAGGCCGAGCATCACGGCGACCACGACCACGAACGCCAGGCACCCGGAACTCCCGCGCCCGGCGTCCGCCGCTCCGCCTCGCGTGACCGTGGCCCGACTCCTTCGCGTCCGACAGGGGTGGCGCGTACGGAGGGGGGACGCGCCGAGCCCGGCGCGCGGTTGCGGTGCCGGGCCCCGACGCGGCCCGCCCGGCCCTCACTTCACCGCGCCGGCCATCACCCCCGACACGAACTGCCGCTGGAACGCGAAGAACACCGCCAGCGGGATCACCATCGACACGAACGCGCCCGGCGCGAGCACGTCGATGTTGTTGCCGAACTGGCGGACCTGCTGCTGGAGCGCCACCGTGATCGGCGGCGAGTCCGAGTCGGCGAAGATCAACGCGATCAGCATGTCGTTCCAGACCCACAGGAACTGGAAGATGCCGAGCGACGCGATCGCCGGACCGCCCAGTGGCAGCACCACCCGGGCGAACAGCCGGATCTCGCCCGCCCCGTCGAGCCGGGCCGCCTCCAGCAGCTCCCGGGGGATCTCCGCGAAGAAATTGCGCAGCAGGAAGATGGCGAAGGGCAACCCGAAGGCCGTGTGGAACAGCACCACGCCGAGCGTCGTCTCGAAGATGCCGACCTCGCCGAAGAGCTTCGACACGGGCACCAGCGCCACCTGCACCGGCACCACCAGCAGCCCCACCACCGCGAGGAACCACCAGTCCCGGCCCGGGAACTCCATCCACGCGAAGGCGTACCCGGCGAACGAGCCGATCAGCACGACCAGCACCGTCGCCGGAACGGTGATCAGCGCGGTGGAGAGGAGCGAGTCGGTGATCGTCTCGTTGCGCAGGATCGCCGCGTAGTTGTCGGCCGTCAGCTGCGCCGGCGCGGTCAGCGCCCGCCACCAGCCGCTGGCGTTGATGTCCGAGGGCGAGCGCAGCGAGGACAGCAGCAGCCCGACCGTCGGCATCAGCCAGAACAGGGCCACCACCACCAGGAACACCTGCACGGCCCCACCGGCCAACCGCGACACGACCCGCGCGGCCATCCGGGGGGCGGGCCGCGGCGACGGGGCCGGGGCGGAGGCGGGTGCGGGGGCAGGTGGCGGGGCCGCGGACGGGGCCGGCGCCGGGGCGTCATGAGAGGTCATCGCCGCGTCTCCCTCCGGATGCGCCGGACGTTGCTGTGTGTGCCCGGGGGGCGACCCCCGGACCCCCGGCAGGAGTGGGTCATCGCCGCGTCTCCCTCCGGATGCGCCGGACGTTGAAGAACATCACGGGGATCACCGACAGCAGCAGCAGGACCGAGATGGCGCTGCCCACGCCCAGGTGGGCGTCGGTGCCGAACGACGAGCGGTACAGCTGGAGCGCCAGGACGTTCGCGTCGTCCTGGACCGAGCCCGGCGCGATGATGAAGACCAGGTCGAAGATCTTCAGCACGTTGATCATCAACGTCACCAGCACCACCGCGAGCACCGGCGCGAGCAGCGGCACGGTCACGCGGCGGAACACCTGCCACTCGTTGGCGCCGTCCACGCGGGCCGCCTCCAGCAGCTCGCGCGGCAGCCCGGCGAGGCCCGCCGCGATGAGGACCATCGCGAAGCCCGCCCACATCCACACGTAGCTGCCGATGACGGCGGGCGTGACGAGGGTCGGGCCCAGCCAGTCGACGCCGCTGTACGGCTCCCGGAAGTTCGACTCCGGCAGGCGCAGCAGCGCGCCGTCCGCCGCCGCGGGCAGGGTGAACGAGCCGTCCGCCGCCGCCTTCGCCGTGGCGACGACCCGACCGTCCTTCACCGCCTCGATCGTCAGCCCCTTCAGCCCCAGCTCCCGGGGGTCGACGGTGTTCGCCGTGCCCCCGCCGCCGCGACTGAAGTCCAGCCAGGCCGTACCGGTCACCTTCCCCGGCTCCGCGGCGGGCTCGCGCGCCGGGCGGGCGTCGTCCGGCATCTTCGCGGGCGCCACGCCGACCAGCGGCAGCCGCGCGGGCGTCCCGGCCCGTACCGGCTCCTCCGTGACGAAGGCGCCGCCGCCCGCCGCCTCCAGCGGGTGGACCGGGAGCGGCCGCGCCTTCGGGTACCCGGCCGACTCGGCGAACGTGTCGTGGACGCCGACCCACACCGCGTTCGCCACACCCCGGTCCGGGTCCTGCTCGTACACGAGGCGGAAGATGATCCCCGCGGCGAGCATCGAGATGGCCATCGGCATGAAGACGACCAGCTTGAAGGCGGTGCCCCAGCGGACCCGCTCGGTGAGGACGGCGAAGATCAGGCCGAGTGCCGTGGCCACGGCCGGGGCGACGACCACCCAGACCACGTTGTTCCGCACGGCCGTCATGATCGTGTCGTCGGTGAAGATCTCGACGTAGTTGTCCAGGCCGGCGAAGCCCGCGCCGGACCGGTCGAAGAAGGACCGCTGGACCGAGTACCCGATCGGGTAGACCACGAGCGCGCCCAGCAGCGCCAGCGCGGGGAGCAGGAAGCCCGCCGCGACGAGACCGCGGGTCCCGGCGACGCCCCTCCGTGAGCCCCGCCGGGACCCCCGCCGCGGCGCGCCGGGCGGGCCGGCGGGCGGCGGGAGGGCGTCACCGGGCGGGGGAGCGGTGCCGGGCGGGGGGACGGTGGCCACGGCGTCAGCCCCCGCTCTTGTACGCCTTGGCCGCGTCGGCCTCCAGCCGTGCCTGCGTCCCCGCGATGTCCTTCGGGTTCTTCAGGAAGTCCTGCAGCGCCTTCCACTCGCCCTTGCCGGGCGTGCCGCCGAAGGACTGCGGCATCTGGTCCGACATGTCGAAGCGGAAGTCGTCGCCGGCGGCGATCAGCGCCTTCGCGATGGAGCGCTGCACGTCGTTCGGGTACGCGGCCGGGTCCAGCGACTTGTTCGGCGACAGGAATCCCCCCTCGCCCGCCCAGACGGCCGCCGCGTCGGGGGAGGCGAGGAACGTCAGCAGCGCCTGCGCGGCCGGCTTGGCCGTCAGCGCGACCGCGACGTCGCCGCCCGTGACGACGGGCGCCTCGCCGTCGCCGACGGCCGGGAACGGGAAGACCTTCGCGTCCGTACCGACCTTCGCCTCCGTCTGGGCGATGTTGATCGACACGAAGTCGCCCTCGAAGACCATGGCCGCCTTGGGCGCGTCCCCGCCGGTGAACGTCTGCGTCACCGAGGCGGGGAACTCCGTCTGGAGCGCCCCGGCCGCGCCGCCCGCGATCAGCTCCGGCCGGCCGAACAGCTCGCCGAGCGTCCCGAGCGCCCGGGCCACGGACGGGTCGGTCCACTTGATGCGGTGCTTCGCCAGCTGGTCGTACTTCTCCGGGCCCGCCTGCGACAGGTAGACGTTCTCGAACCAGTCCGTCAGCGTCCAGCCGTCCGCGCCGCCGATGGACACGGGCGTGACGCCGGAGGCGGAGATCGTCTCGGCGGTGGCGAGGAACTCCTTCCACGTCTTCGGCTCGGACGCGCCCGCGTTCTCGAAGACGGCGGTGTTGTACCAGACGAGGGACTTGTTGGCGGTCTTGAAGTACACGCCGTACTGCGTGCCCTCGACCGCGCCCAGGTCCCGCCAGCCACGGGAGTAGTTCCGGGTGAGCTGCGCCTTCGTCGCGGCGTCCGCCGGCTTGGCCCAGCCCCGCTCGACCGCCTGGTGGAGGGCGCCCACCTGCTGGAGCATCGCCACGTCGGGCGGCGCACCACCGGCGATCTTCGTGCCGATGTAGTTGAGCATCGCGTCCTGGGTGGGCACGTACGAGACGCGCGCGCCGGTGCGCCTCTCGAACTCCTTCAGCACCTTGGTGAACGCCTCCTGCTCCGGCCCCGTCCACACCGCGACGACCTGGAGCGTCTGGCCTTCCAGCTTCGGTAACCGGACCGTCTCCGCCGGCCCGGTGGTGCTCGCGCCCCCGGACGGGCCGTCCCCGTCCCCGTCGTTCCCGCCGCAGCCCGCCAGCGCGAGGGCGAGGGCCCCCGTGGCGGCGACGACCGCGACGGCCTTGCGCATGCGCGCAGTTGTCCGCATCACTGCCCCGTCTCTCCCGTGTGCGTCGTCCCTTGTGATCTGGTCTACGCCGGGTGCGGGGGCCCCGCAATACCGCCTTCCGCCCGTCCTCCCCGATCGTGATGGGCTCGTGACGTGCCGTCATGGGCGTGTCGCGCCGTCCTGACGCTTCGAGGAAATTCGAAAGGCTTCGGGGGGCGGTGGCCCGGGCCCGACGATGAGGACGGTCCGAGCCGAAGTTCCCCTCCGGTCGCGGCGACGCGCTGCCGGGTGAACACAAGCTCGGCCTGGCCGGCGTCTCCACCAACGCCTGGTACGCCGGCGCACGCTGCTGACGGCTCCGGGCGCGCGTCGACGCGCTCCGGCCGGTGATGTCGCCCGTGCGGGTGCGGGGGCCCGTGCGGGCGACGGGGGCCGGGGTGCCGGAGTGCCGGTCGGGTGCCGGAGTGCCGGGGGCCGGAGGGGCGGGGTGCCGGTCCGGGGCCTGTGCCGGTACCCCGCTCGGGTCGATCTCCGCGCACGTGACGAGGGCGGACCCCGGCAGCCGATCCGTGGCTGCCGGGGCCCGCGCGCGTCACCGCGCGGTGCCCGCCGTGCCGGAGGTGGGGGCGAGCGGCGGCACCGGGAGCGCCTCGACCGAGCGGGCCGCCCGGTCCAGCGCGCTCGCCAGCAGGGCCAGGTCCGTCGGGCCGTTGCCGAGCTCCCGCAGGGGGCGGCGGGCCGGCGGGTCGCCCATGCGCTCCCACTCCAGCGGGACGACCGTGGGCCGCAGCGTCGCCGTGCGCGGGATGCGCCCGGTGACCCGGCCCGCCTGGAACGGCGTCACCCGCCCGTCGGGGTGGCCCAACCGCCCCCGGCCCGGAGCGGGGTCGTCCGGCCCCGGGGCCACCGGCGGCGCGTCCAGCACCACCCGCAGCCGCGCACGGCGGGCCAACTCCGTGTCCGCCGTGCGCTCCGGGCTCGCCGAGGACGCCACCAGGTGGACGCCCAGCCGCTCGCCGTCCCGCGCCACCGCCTCCAGCGCCCGGACGACCGAACCGGCCGCCGGCCGGCCCGGGCTGCCGAGCGCGGGGGCGACCAGCGCGTCGTAGTCGTCGACCAGCACGACGAGGCGGGGGAGCGGCGCGGGCGCCTCGCTCCCGGCGGGGTCGGCCGCCCGCCCGGCGGCGCGCGGCCGGGGCGGGCCGCCGGCCGCCGGGGTTCGCGCCTCCGCGCCGCGCTGCTCCGGCAGCGCCCGTTCGCCCGGCGGCCGGCCCGCCGGCACTGCCGGGCCGGTCTGCCGCGGCCGTCCGGCCTGCCCCGTGGGCCCGGGCGGCCGCGTCGGGCCGGCCGGCCCGGGCTGCCCGGGCACCCCGGGGTGCGTGCGCTCGCCGGACCGCCCCGGCTCGGACCGCTCGCCCGGCCGCTCGCCGAACCACTCGCCCTGTCGTTCGCCCTGTCGTTCGCCCGGCCGCTCGCCCGGCTGGTCGCCGAACCACTCGCTCTGCCGTTCGCCCGTTCGACCTTCGGGCCGGCCTTCGGGGCTGGTGTACCGGTCCGTGAAGTCCTCGTACCCCAACAGCTCGGCCCGGCGCTTCAGCTCCGCGCCGAGCGACTGGGCGAAGGCCCGCATCCGTACCGGGTCGGAGGCGACCAGGTGCTCCGTGACGTGCGGCAGGTCCGTGCACGGGCCGAGCCCGTCGCCGCGCTCCCCGCCTGCGCCGTCCACCAGCAGCAGCCCCAGCCGGTCGGGGCGGGACCCCGCGGCCAGCGAGGCGGCGACCGCGCGCAGCAGCTCCGTACGGCCGCTGCCCGCCGGGCCCTCCACCAGGAGGTGCGGGCCCTCGACCGTCAGGTCCACCCGGACCGGGCCGCGCGGACCGGCGCCCAACACCGCCGTACCGTCCGGCGCGGACGCCCAGCGGGCCATCAGCGACGCGGGCGTGGCCCGGGCCAGTTCCAACTCGTCGAGGAGGCGCGACGACCGCGGCAGCGCCGCCGACGCGGCCCGGCCGCGCGGGGCGGGGCCCTCCGCCCGCAGCGGCGCCAGGGACCGCGCGAACCGCTCGGCCCACGCCCCCGACACCGCGTCGACCGTCGCCACCGTGCCGTGGCCCACCGGATGCCCGCCCGCCGCGCGCAGCACGCGCAGCGCCGTCGCCACGTCGCCCGTCAGCAGGCCGACCGCGCCGCACTCCCGGAAGGGCAGGGACGCGGCGCACGCCGTCTCGTACGCGGCGGCGACCGGGAACACCGCCGACGCCGGCGCCGTCTCGGCCAGGCAGACCAGGTGGATGCCGGCCGCCGCGCCCGCCCCGGCGAGCCGCGCCGTCGTCTCGCGCAGCGCCGCCGTGCCCGGGTCGCCGTCGACGACCACCACCGTGTACGGCCCGGGCGCCTGCGCGCCCCCCGCGGCGTACGCCCGGTCGAACCGCTCCGCCGCCTCCGCGACCATCCGGGCGTCGGCGTCGGCCCAACCGGGCCCGAGGGGCCCGTCGTCCAGGCGCCGGGTCAGCTCGGCGGCGCGGGCCGCCGCCTGGTCACGGTCGTACGCCAGCAGCAGCCGGCAGTCCTGTCCGTGCGCCGGCCGCGCGTGCGGCAGCCAGCCGAGCCACGACCAGTCCCGCCTGCGCTCCTCGACGGGCCGCGCCCGGTCCGCGCTGATCAGCACGATCTCCAGGTCGGCGGGGGCGTGCAGGGCGGCCAGCTGCGCCACCACCGAGCGGGTCAGGCCGATCAGCCGGGCGCGCGGCCCGGCCAGGCCGAGCGACCCGGCCTCGCGCAGCCCCACGGTCACCGGGACCGCCGCCAGCTCGGCCCGGTCGGTGGTGCCCAGCCGGACCACGAGCGACTCGGGGTGGCCGGGCGCCCGCTCCCAGACCCGGGGGCCGGGCCCGAGGGCGGTCAGCAGCACCGCGGCCGGGTCCGGCCACGCCTCGGCGGAGCGCCCGTACGGCACGGCGCCCTCCCGGCCGGGGGCCGCCCCTGCGCTCGCGGCGCCCTCACGACCGGTGTCGCCGTCCGTACGGCCGCCCGCCAGGCGGCGCGCCCACGCCCCTATGCCGCGCCGGCGCGGCGGTTCGCCGGGCAGCGCCGTGCCCCGCGCGGGCGTGGCCTGCGCCGGCGCGGCCGGTACGTCACCGACGGGCGCCGCGGCCCGGCCGTGCGGCGCCGTGCCTCCGGGCGGTACCGCGCCCGGGGTGAACTCCTGGTCGCGCGCCAGCCCGTCGTACGGCCGCCGCGCCCCGGGCACCATGCCCGCCGGCCCATCGCCGTACCCGGCGGCCGTGTCGTACGCGGGCCCGCTGCCGTACCCGCCCCTGCCGTCGTACCCGGTGCCGGTGCCGGTGCCGGCCCCGCCGGCGCGCCCGGCCGCCGCCCGGCCGCCGTCCGGCGTCCCGCCGCCGCCCGGGCCGCCCTGGCCGTACGCGGGGACGCCCGCCGCGCCGCCGCCCCCGGCAGCCGCGGCCCCCGCCGCCGGCCCGGCGGCCGAAGGCCCGCACCCGTGCCGGCGGCCACGGACCCCGTGCCGGGGCGCCCGCCGTACCGCCGTCGCCGGCGCCCCCGGGTCCCGCCGCGCGGGCCGGCAGCGTCACCCGTACGTACCCCTCGCCGTCCGGCACCGTGGCCGGCCCCCCGGCCGCCGCACCACGCCCGCCGCCCGGCGCACCGCCGCGGGCGTCCGCGCCCGGCGCCGCCGGCCCGGAGGCGCCGGCGGCGCCCACCACGAGCCGCAGCACCGACTCGCCCACCCGCAGCAGCGCGCCCGGGACGAGTCGCACCGGGCGGTCGCCGACGGGCTCGCCGTCCAGGGTCGTGCCGTTCGTGGAGCCCAGGTCCGCGACGGCCACCCGGCCGTCGGCGCCCACGCGCACCACGCAGTGCAGGCGGGACACGTCGGGATCGTCCAGCGGGACGTCGGCGTCGGCGGACCGCCCCACGCGGACGTCACCCGGATGGAGCAGGTGCACCCCGCCCGCGTCCGGTCCCGCCACCACGTGCAGACGGGCCGCGGTGTCGTCCGGGGCCCCCGCGTCCTCCGCGGGCACCTGGAGCGCCAGGACCGCGCCGTCCACCAGCGGCGGTTCGCCCAGGGCGCTGCGCTGGAGATCGAGCCGGTCGCGCCCGGCGTACAGCACGACGGGCCCCGTGCCCGCCGCGCCGTCCGGCCCGGCGACGGCGGTGGCGAGGCCGGACGCCACGGCGGCCAGCGCGGTGCCCGCGGGGGCGGTGACGAGCACGTCGCAGGCGCGCCGCGCGGTCTGCCCGCCGGGCGGCGCAGCGAGGACGGTCAGCCGGATCTGCATCGCCGTCAGCGGTCCCTTCTGCGCGGCGCGCCCGGCGGCAGGGGGACGGGGCCCTCGGTCTCCCCCCACCCGCGCGCGGACGCGTCGTCCGGTACAGGTCGGCACGGCCCGCGGGGCTCCCGACCCCGCGGTGCGCCGTGCAGGTGCATCCTCGCACCTGCCACCGACACCGCGCCCGCGTCCCGGCATCAAATGATCTTGAATTTTCGCGGCCGGTCGGCGAAACGCCTGCTTGTGCCCGTCTTGGGATCATGTGTGCGCCAGGCAACCGGGGACGCGGGCCGCACGTCTTCCCTGCCGTCACCCCCCGAGGGGGAACGTTCGAAGGACAATCGCCGGACATTCGAAGGAAGCGGAACGGCACTAGAGTGGGCCGGACGCAAGCTTCGGGACCACGATCGCAGGGAGCGCATGACCGTGCGGCCAGTCGGCAGCAAGTACCTGCTCGAGCAGCCGCTCGGACGCGGCGCCACGGGCACCGTCTGGCGCGCGCGCCAGAGGGAGACGGCGGGCGCCGAGGCGGCCGTGCCGGGCCAACCCGGGGAGACCGTCGCGATCAAGGTCCTCAAGGAGGAGCTCGCCAACGACGCGGACGTCGTGATGCGGTTCCTGCGGGAGCGCTCCGTCCTCCTGCGCCTGACCCACCCCAACATCGTCCGCACCCGCGACCTGGTGGTCGAGGGCGACCTCCTCGCCCTGGTCATGGACCTCGTCGACGGCCCGGACCTCCACCGGTACGTGCGGGAGAACGGCCCCCTGACGCCGGTCGCCGCCGCCCTGCTCATGGCCCAGGTCGCCGACGCCCTCGCCGCCAGCCACGCCGACGGCGTCGTCCACCGCGACCTGAAGCCGGCCAACGTCCTGCTCGCCGAGCGGGACGGGCGGATGCACCCGATGCTGACCGACTTCGGCATCGCCCGCCTCGCCGACTCCCCGGGCCTCACCCGCACCCACGAGTTCGTCGGCACCCCCGCCTACGTGGCGCCCGAGTCCGCCGAGGGCCGCCCGCAGACCTCCGCCGTGGACGTCTACGGCGCCGGGATCATGCTGTACGAGCTGGTCACCGGCCGTCCCCCGTTCGCGGGCGGCACGGCCCTGGAGGTTCTCCACCGCCACCTCAGCGAGGAGCCGCGCCGCCCCTCCACGGTGCCCGCCCCGCTGTGGACGGTCATCGAGCGGTGCCTCGGCAAGGACCCGGACGGCCGCCCCAGCGCCGAGAACCTCGCGCGCGCCCTGCGCACCGTCGCCGCCGGCATCGGCGTGCACGCCTCGGTCCCCGAGATCGAGGCGGCGGACGGTGTCGGCGCGCTGCTCGCCCCCGACCCGGCGCCCGCGCCCGTGCCGGACACGCCCGCCCCGCAGGTCACCGGCGCCTCCGACGCCACCCAGGTCCTGCCGAGCACCGGCCAGGGCGCCCCTGGGGCGCCCCACCACGACCCGGCCGCCGCCACCAGCGTCCTCCCGGCGACGGGCCCCGGCGCCGGCCGGCCCGGCGACGCCGCCGACCCGACGGCGGTGATGCCGCCCGTGCCGCCGGTGCAGCCCGAGGACCCGCACCCGTGGCAGACGCAGCTGCGCGCCGCCCGCGACCGCAACGAGCAGACCCAGGTGCAGTACCTGGACCCCGGCGAGGACCCGCTGCGCCGCCGCCCCCAGCGCCGGCCCCAGCAGCCGCCCCCGCCGCAGCAGCAGCCGCCGCAGTACCGGCCGCAGCACCAGCAGTACGGCGGTCAGCAGGCGCCGCACCAGCAGTACGGGCAGCAGCCCCAGCCGTACGCCCCGCAGCCCCCGCAGCACCAGCCCCAGCCGCCGCAGCGCCGGCAGCAGCGCCCGCCCGCGCCCCAGCCCCCGCGGCAGCAGTACGCCCCGCAGCCGCAGGCGCCCCAGCCCCCGCCGCCCGCCCCGCGGGCGCCCCGGCAGCGCAGCGCCAACCCCATGCGCATCCCGGGCCTCGGCTGCCTCAAGGGCTGCCTGTTCACGATCGTGCTGTTCGTCGTGGCCGGATGGCTCATCTGGGAGCTCACGCCCCTCCAGGGCTGGGTCGCCCAGGGCAAGGGGTACTGGGAGGCCATCGGTGACGCCGTCGCCTCCGTGAGCGACTGGATCTCCGGGCTCGGCAGCGCGAGCGGCGGCGGGACGGACACCCCCGCGCCGTGACCGGCGGCGGCCACCGAGTCGCTTTGTCGACTTCGGAGGGGTGATTTCCCCTCCGGCGTGAATACCGGCGCCCGCACCCGCGTAACTTGGTCGGGAACGCCAGCCGCTGAGGGAGCAGTCTTGGCACGGAAAATCGGCAGCCGGTACATGGCTCACCAGATCCTGGGGCGGGGCAGCGCCGGCACGGTGTGGCTCGGCGAGGGTCCCGAGGGGCCCGTCGCGATCAAGCTGCTCCGCGAGGACCTGGCCTCGGACCAGGAGCTCGTCGGGCGCTTCGTCCAGGAGCGCACCGCCCTGCTCGGTCTCGAACACCCCCGCGTGGTCGCCGTGCGCGACCTGGTCGTCGACGGCAACGACCTCGCCCTCGTCATGGACCTCGTGCGCGGCACCGACCTGCGCAGCCGCCTCGACCGCGAACGCCGGCTGGCCCCGGCCGCCGCCGTCGCGATCGTCGCCGACGTCGCCGAGGGCCTCGCGGCCGCGCACGCCGCCGGCGTCGTCCACCGGGACGTGAAGCCGGAGAACATCCTCCTCGACATGGAGGGGCCCCTCGGGCCGGGCGGCGCCCACCCGGCCCTGCTGACGGACTTCGGCGTCGCCAAGCTCATCGACACCCCGCGCCGCACCCGCTCCAACCGCATCATCGGCACGCCCGACTACCTCGCCCCCGAGATCGTGGAGGGCCTGCCGCCCCGCGCGGCCGTGGACATCTACGCCCTCGCGACCGTCCTGTACGAGCTGCTGGCCGGCTTCACTCCGTTCGGCGGCGGCCACCCCGGCGCCGTGCTGCGCCGCCACGTCACCGAGACCGTGGTCCCGCTCCCCGGCATTCCGGACGAGCTGTGGCAGCTGATCGTCCAGTGCCTGGCGAAGGCGCCCGCCTCCCGGCTGCGCGCCTCCGAGCTCGCCGCCCGCCTCCACGACCTCGCCCCGCTCGTCGCGGACATGCCGCCGCTCGACGTCGACGAGCCGGGCGCGGAGTCCGCGTCGGAGCCGTACGAGGACGACCCGTACCCGACCGTCCCCAACGGCCCGCGCAGGTCCGCCGTCCCCCTCGTCCCCGGCTCGGCCACGGACTCCAGCCGCGACACCCACACGTCGATGCGCGTCCCCGGGCCCGAAGAGCTCTCCGGCGGCCCCCTCGGCACCGCCCGCGCCCCCCGCGCGCCCGGCCAGCCCCGCCCCGGCTCGGCCCGCAACAAGCCCTCCGCCGTCCGCAGGCGCCGTCTGGCCATCTCGGTCGCCGGTGCCGCCCTGGCGGCCGCGGTGGGTGTCGGGGGCTGGTTCGCCACGGCGGGCGACGACACGGAGGCACCGCCGCAGGACTCCCGGCGCTCCGCCCCGGAGACCGTTCCCGACACGGCCCCCGCACAGCCCTGACCTGGCTGGCTCCCGGCCCCGGGAATCGTCCCGCCGGCGGCGCTGCCGGGGCCCTGGGGCAGGGGCCCGCGCTCACCGGGGCGGAACCCCCGGGGACCGCGGGAGACGGCTGCCGGGGCCTTGGGGAGGGCGTCCGCCGGCCCCCGGAGGGAGATCGCCGCGCTCCCGGGGAACGGCCGGCCCGCCCTCGGGGGAGGGGGCTGCCGCGGCCAGCCGTTACGCTGGACCCGTGGCAGTCGTCGACGTATCCGAAGAGCTCAAGTCCCTCACCTCGACCATGGGGTCCATCGAGGCGGTCCTCGACCTCGACAAGATGAGGGCGGACATCGCCGTGCTCGAGGAGCAGGCGGCCGCGCCGTCCCTCTGGGACGACCCCGACGCGGCACAGAAGATCACCAGCAGGCTGTCGCACCTCCAGGCGGAGGTGCGCAAGGCGGAGAGCCTGCGCAGCCGGATCGACGACCTCGCGGTGCTCTTCGAGCTCGCCGAGGCGGAGGACGACCAGGACACCCTCGTCGAGGCCGAGGCCGAGCTGACCGACGTCCGCAAGGCCCTCGACGAGATGGAGGTGCGCACCCTCCTGTCCGGCGAGTACGACGAGCGCGAGGCCCTCGTCACCATCCGCGCCGAGGCCGGCGGCGTCGACGCCTCCGACTTCGCCGAGCGCCTCCAGCGCATGTACCTGCGCTGGGCCGAGCGGCACGACTACAAGACGGAGATCTACGAGACGTCGTACGCGGAGGAGGCCGGCATCAAGTCGACCACCTTCGTCGTGCACGCCCCGTACGCCTACGGCACGCTCTCCGTCGAGCAGGGCACGCACCGCCTGGTCCGCATCTCCCCCTTCGACAACCAGGGCCGCCGCCAGACGTCCTTCGCCGGCGTCGAGGTGCTCCCGGTCGTCGAGCAGACCGACCACATCGACATCCCGGAGAACGAGCTCCGCATCGACGTGTACCGGTCCTCCGGCCCCGGCGGCCAGTCCGTGAACACCACGGACTCCGCGGTCCGCATCACGCACATCCCGACCGGCGTGGTCGTCTCCTGTCAGAACGAGAAGTCGCAGATCCAGAACAAGGCGTCCGCGATGCGCGTCCTCCAGGCCCGCCTGCTGGAGCGCCAGCGCCAGGAGGACCGCGCCAAGATGGACGCCCTGAAGGGCGACGGCGGCAGCTCCTGGGGCAACCAGATGCGCTCCTACGTCCTGCACCCGTACCAGATGGTGAAGGACCTGCGCACCGAGCACGAGGTCGGCAACCCGCAGGCCGTGCTCGACGGCGAGATCGACGCCTTCCTGGAGGCGGGCATCCGCTGGCGCAAGCAGCAGGAGAAGTAACCCCCCCCCGCACCACCGCACCACCGCACGACGGCGCCGCCCCTTCTCCGGGGCAGGCGCCGTCGCCGTTTTCCCTGCCAGGTCACCGTCCTGACGCGCTCTCAGCCGCACGGCCGCGTCGGAGGCGCTGCGGGGGACGGGCGTTGGCGATTCGCTGTCGCAAGGGATCGCTGACGCGCTCTCTCGCTTTGTCGACATGCCAACCACCCTTGTGGGGGCCGCCCTCCGGGGTTTCGTCACAGTTGCATCCCCGCGCCTCAGGCAAGGCCGTCCATTCCGGACATCGCGTGCGCAACGAGCTTGACGGTGCATTGAAAACTGGGAAAGCTGACGCGCGGCATGCGCATGTCCGGGGCGCGTGTGACCGGGGGAACGGCACGAAGCCCCCAGCGTCCGTTGCCCCTGAGCGCGCTGCCCTACTGACGAGATCGGCTACTGGGGGTAGCAGCTATATGACGAAGAAGATGCGAGTCAGGGTCGCGCGGATAGCCGCGGGCGCGGTGATCGCCGCGGGTGCGTCCCTGACCGCCGCCGGGGCCGCGCAGGCCACGGGCGTCGAGTTCGGGTTCTCGATCGAGAACGAGTGCCCGCCGATCGACCCGACCTGCGACGACCCGTCCGACCCGGACCCGACCGAGCCCACCACGGGCGGTACCACGGGCGAGACCGGCACCACGGGCACCACCGGTACGACCGGCACCACGGGTACGACGGGCGAGACCGGCACCACCGGTACGACGGGCACCACGGGTACCACGGGCACGACCGGCACCACGGGCGAGACCGGTACCACCGGCACCACCGGTACGACCGGCACCACGGGTACGACGGGCGAGACCGGCACCACCGGTACGACCGGTACGACCGGCACCACGGGTACGACGGGCGAGACCGGCACCACCGGTACGACCGGTACGACCGGCACCACGGGTACGACGGGCGAGACCGGCACCACCGGCACGACCGGCACCACGGGTACCACGGGCACGACCGGCACCACCGGTTCGACGGGCACCACGGGCACCACCGGTTCGACGGGCACCACTGGTTCGACCGGCACCACCGGCACCACCGGTTCGACGGGCACCATTGGCTCGACCGGCACCACGGGCACCACCGGCACCACCGGCGGCGACAGCTCCACCGGCGGTAACGCCGGCACCACGGGCTCCGCCACCATCGGCGGCAACGGCGGCAACGGCGGCTCCACCGGCGGCTGCGCCGTGACCGTCGACGGTGCCGAGTGCGCCGACACCAACAACCCCGACACGAACAACGTCGGCTCGCAGCCGGTGCAGCAGGGCGAGGCCAAGGAGGAGCTGGCCGAGACCGGCGCCGGCGAGACCACGTTCCTGCTGCTCGGCGCCGCGACGATGATCGCCGGTGGCGTCGGCTTCCGCCTGCTGCCGCGTCTGGTCGCCGGCGGCCGCACCATCGCCTGAGGCAGTACCGCCGTCTGAGGCGCCGCGGCAGTACGCTCCCGCGCCGCGCCACCCGCGCCGGCCGGCGCAGGGCCCACGGCCCACCGGCCGGCCCGCGGGAGGGCAAGCGGAAGGGCCCGGACCACCGTTTCCACGGTCGTCCGGGCCCTTTCGCTCGCTTCCGCGCGCTCGCGGCGTCCTAGGCGGGCTGGTGGGCCACCGCCAGCGCCGCCGCGGCCGCCACCAGGAGCAGGAGGAGCGCCAGCAGCGCGGCGGGGCTCAGGGCGCCCCAGGGGCTCTGCTGCATGCGCTCGCGGTTCGCCCGGCACACGGGGCAGCGTCCCTCGCTCACGGGCGCCGCGCAGTTGGCGCACACCAGTCGGTCATAGGTCATGCGCTCTCCTCCTCCCGCGCGGCGGAGCCGCTGGACGCGGAATGTCCACCCAGTTCTCTCCGCACAACGCTCAGGGAAACGCGTCCGTTCCCCCCACCACTGTGCCAGGTCCCACGACTTTAGGCGCGCGCCCCCGGATCCCCGCCGGTCAGGGCCCCCTACCACGACCGACGGGATCGGACAATCCGGGCAAGGCCGGACGGTGCCTGCACGGGACATCCCGGTTCGCGTATGGTCACGCTCACCTACTCCTCCCGGCCGACCGTGGGTGCACCCGTGATCCGATTCGACAACGTTTCCAAGTCCTACCCGAAGCAGAACCACGCCGCTCTCCGAGACGTCTCCCTGGAGATCGAGAAGGGCGAGTTCGTCTTCCTGGTGGGGTCCTCCGGTTCCGGGAAGTCCACCTTCCTGCGGCTGGTCCTGCGCGAGGAGCGCGCCAGCACGGGAACGGTGCACGTCCTCGGCAAGGACCTGGCCCGCCTGTCCAACTGGAAGGTGCCGCACATGCGCCGCCAGCTGGGCACCGTCTTCCAGGACTTCCGCCTGCTGCCGAACAAGACCGTCGCGCAGAACGTGGCGTTCGCGCAGGAGGTCATCGGCAAGCCGCGCGGCGAGATCCGCAAGGCCGTCCCCCAGGTCCTCGGGCTGGTCGGCCTCGCGGGCAAGGAGGACCGGATGCCCGGCGAGCTGTCCGGCGGTGAGCAGCAGCGCGTGGCCATCGCCCGCGCCTTCGTCAACCGGCCGATGCTGCTGATCGCCGACGAGCCGACCGGCAACCTCGACCCGCAGACCTCCGTCGGCATCATGAAGCTGCTCGACAAGATCAACCGCACGGGCACGACCGTCATCATGGCGACGCACGACCAGAACATCGTCGACCAGATGCGCAAGCGCGTCATCGAGCTCGACAAGGGCCGACTCGTCCGCGACCAGGCCCGCGGCGTCTACGGCTACCAGCACTGACCGGCGGCCGGCGGCGGCGGCAGTCCGCGGCGGCAGTCCTCACGCACGGCAAGGAAAGGCTCAACGCACCCGATGCGCGCCCAGTTCGTACTCTCGGAGATCGGTGTCGGCCTCCGTCGCAACCTCACGATGACCTTCGCCGTCATCGTCTCCGTGGCCCTGTCGCTGGCCCTGTTCGGCGGCGCCGTGCTCATGGGCCAGCAGGTCAACGCGATGAAGGACTTCTGGTACGACAAGGTCAACGTCACGGTCTACCTCTGCAACAAGAACGACGCCGAGGTCTCGGAGACCTGCTCCAAGGGCGCGGTCACCGCCCAGCAGAAGGAGCAGATCGAGTCCGACCTGAAGAAGCTCGACCTCGTCGAGTCCGTGCACCACGAGACGGCGGAGGAGGCGTACCGGCACTACCGGGAGCAGTACGGTGACACCGCCATCGCCAGCGTCATCACGCCGGACCAGATGCAGGAGTCGTTCCGGGTCAAGCTGAAGGATCCGGAGAAGTACGAGGTCGTCGCCACCGCGTTCTCCGGCCGGGCCGGCGTCCACTCGGTGCAGGACCAGCGGGGCATCCTGGAGAACCTCTTCAACATGATGCGCGGCATGAACGTCGCCGCCCTCGTCGTCATGGGCCTGATGCTGCTCATCGCGCTGATGCTGATCGTCAACACGGTGCGCGTATCGGCGTTCAGCCGGCGCCGCGAGACCGGCATCATGCGGCTGGTGGGCGCGTCGAGCTTCTACATCCAGATGCCGTTCATCATGGAGGCCGCCTTCGCCGGCCTCCTCGGCGGCCTGGTCGCCTGCGGACTGCTGCTCGTCGGCCGGTACTTCCTCATCGACGCGGGGCTCTCGCTCGCCGAGCAGATGCCGCTGGTCCAGTTCATCGGCTGGGACGCGGTGTTCTCCGTCCTGCCCCTGGTGCTGGTCATCGGCCTCCTGATGCCCTCGCTGGCCGCTGCGGTCGCCCTGCGCAAGTACCTGAAGGTGTGACGAGCGCCCCTGGCGCCGTACGGCCGACGCCCGTACGGCGCCGTCCGGTTGTCCTAGAGTGGGCGGCATGTCGCTGCCGGGTCCCGAGTCCGTGCCACGGCCCCACCGCATCCGGCGCGGGGCGGCGCTGACCGTGCTCTTCGCGACCGTCCTCGCGACGGCCGCCGCCACCGACTCCCTCCCGCACGACGACACCGGAGGCCCGCGCCCCGTCACCGGCGGTGCCGCGCACGCCGGCGGTGCCGTACGGGCGCCCGCCGCGACCGGCCGGGACGTGCCGGCCCCGCGGCGCGGCGGCACCGTGCGCGACGAGGTGGCCCGCGCCGCCGCCGAGGCCGCGGCCGACGGCAAGTCCGGCACCGAGGCCGCCCAGGAGGTCGTCAGCCGCAGCGGGGACCGCTGGGGCGCCGTCTACGACCGACGGGAGTACGAGGAGTTCCAGCGCGCCCTGGACGGGTCGTACACGGGCGTCGGGCTGTGGGCCCGCCGTACCGCCGAGGGGCACGTCGAGGTGGACCGGGTGCAGTCCGGCGGTCCAGCGGCCCGGGCCGGGCTGCGTCCCGGGGACCGGATCCGCGCGGTCGACGGCCGCGCCGCGCGCGGGCACACCGCCGCCGAGGTGGTCGCCCTGCTGCGCGGCGACGGCCCGGACGGCGGGACCGCGGCCGCCGGGGCCGGCTCCGCCGTCGTCCTCGACCTCCAGCGCGGCACGCGTGCCTGGACCGCGACCCTGCGCCGGGCCCGGCTCGCCACCGAGCCGGTCACCGTGCGCAGGCTCGGCGACGCCGTCGTGATCCGCGTCACCGCCTTCACCCGGGGCAGCGGCGCGCTCGTCCGCAGGGCCGTCGACCGCGCCCCCGAGGGCGCCGGGGTCCTGCTCGACCTGCGGGGCAACGGCGGCGGGCTCGTCACCGAGGCGGTCGCCGCCGCGTCGGCCTTCCTCGACGGCGGCCTCGTCGCCACGTACGACGTGCACGGCGCGGAGAACGCCCTGTACGCCGAGTCGGGCGGGGACACCGACCGGCCCCTCGTCGCCCTCGTCGACGGCGGCACGATGAGCGCCGCCGAGCTGCTCACCGGCGCCCTCAAGGACCGCGGCCGGGCCGTCACCGTCGGCTCGCGGACCTTCGGCAAGGGCTCGGTGCAGATGCCGAGCCGGCTGCCCGACGGATCGGTCGCCGAGCTGACCGTCGGCCACTACCGCACCCCGGCCGGCGCCCGCGTCGACGGACGGGGCATCACCCCCGACGTCCCCGCGCCCACGGGCACCGTGGAGCGGGCGCGCACGGTATTGAGTGGCCTCGGGGCGGGCACCTAGTGCGAAAATGACCGCACTATGGCTAAGGAAACAGGGCGCAAGATGATCGCGCAGAACAAGAAGGCGCGGCACGACTACCACATCATGGACACCTACGAGTGCGGTCTGGTCCTGACCGGCACGGAGGTGAAGTCGCTGCGCCAGGGGCGGGCCTCGCTGGTGGACGGCTTCGTCCAGATCGACGCGCACGAGGCGTGGCTGCACAACGTCCACGTGCCGGAGTACAGCCAGGGCACCTGGACCAACCACTCCGCGCGGCGCAAGCGGAAGCTGCTCCTGCACCGGGCCGAGATCGACAAGCTGGAGTCGAAGTCGCAGGAGACGGGTCACACGATCGTGCCCCTGGCGCTGTACTTCAAGGACGGCCGGGCCAAGGTCGAGATCGCGCTCGCGCGCGGCAAGAAGGAGTACGACAAGCGGCAGACGCTGCGGGAGAAGCAGGACCGGCGCGAGGCCGACCGGGCCGTGTCGGCGGTCCGCCGCCGCCAGCGCGCCTGATCCGCCGCCCGGGCGGGAATGCGCTGGCATCCGCACGCGTTGGTCACGTACGATGGCACCTGCCCCGCCTGGCGGGCGCACTTTGAAAAATCAACATGGGGATGATCGGTTTCGACAGCGGCTGTCGAAGCAGGGGAAGCGTGTCGAGGAAGCGGCAATGATCTCGTAAACCATATGTCGCAACCAATAATCGCCAACACCAAGCGCGATTCCTTCGCCCTCGCTGCCTAAGTAGCGAGCTTGCGAAGTGTCAGCCCGGGGCTGTTCCCGACCCGGATCCTGGCATCAGCTAGGGAACTAAACCTCTAGGCCCGGTCACGGGGCGTAGAGGGAAACCAAACAGTGACTGAGCCCGTCGGAGACTTGTCCGCGTGATCTCCGGGGCCGAGAAAATCGCAGCGGACTGCACACGGAGAAGCCCTGGTTCTGCACCGTTGGACGCGGGTTCGATTCCCGCCATCTCCACTCATCCCATGTGGGCAGGGGCCCGGCAGCCATCAGGCGGCCGGGCCTTTGTCGTACGCCCGGCCCGGCGTGGGCCCAGCCCCCGAGCCCTCGCCCCCACGGCCCGGCGTGAGGAGCCCTGGCCCGGCGTGAGCCCCGAGCCGCACACCCCGCGCCGGCCCGCCCGCCCCGGCGTACCCGCCCCGCCGTTGGTCGCGGGCGCCGGCCGCGTCGGTCAGGGCCGGGTGAGCAGGCGCCGGTAGCGCAGGCCCGGACGGCCGGTGAGGGTGAGGGTGCCGACGGTCTCGAAGGCGTTGCGCTCCAGCACGGCGCGGGAGGCCCGGTTGTCCACCGTCGTCACCGCCCGCAGCTCCGTGAGGCCGTACGCGTCGGCGGCGAGCCGGCACACCTCCGCGACCGCCGCCGTCGCCACCCCCCGGCCCGCCACCCGCTCGGCGACGCGGTAGCCGAGCTCGGGGCCGTTCTTTTCGGCGCAGACCAGGTTGACCCGGCCGACCAGCTCCCCCTCGTCGTCCAGGACGACGTGGAAGTGGCGCAGACCGGCCTCCTGCTCGGCGAGGAGCAGGCGGTGCCGCTCGTCGAACCCCGCGAAGTACGCGTCGCCCCGGTCCGGTATCGACCGGGCGAACCAGGCGCGGTTCTCCCGCTCGAACGCCAGCAGGGCGGGCGCGTGGTCAGCCCGCAGTCGCTCCACTGTCACCATGGGACGGAGCATAGGGCAGGGCCCGGCGGGGCGTGCCCGCCACCGCGAGGCACAGCGCCAGCCCCGCTGCCGCCACCGGCAGGACGTACGCCGTGCCGGCGCCCGCGTGCTCCACGAGCCAGCCGCCCGCCGCCGCGCCGGCCGAGACGCCGCCGAGGAGGGCCGTCACCGCGAGGGTCATGCCCTCGTTCAGCTGCCCGGCCGGGGTCAGGCGCTGCACCAGCGTCGTGCCCGTCACCATCGTCGGCGCCGTCGCCATCCCGGCCAGGAGCAGGGCGCCCGCCAGGACCGGGAGCGAGCCGGTGCCCGAGGCGAGCAGCGGGCCCGCCATGAGGACGGTCATCGCCACCAGGCACACCGGCAGCCGGCGTCCCGGGTCCGCGGCCGGGCGCGCGGAGCCGTAGGCGAGGCCCGCCAGGAACGAACCGAACGCCTGGAGGGCCATGACCGGGCCCGCCACCGGCCCGTCGACGAACGCCAGCGTCACGATCTCCAGGGAGCCGAAGACCGCGCCCGTCGCCAGGAACACCACCATCAGCGCGGGCATCCCGGCCACCCGCAGCGGGGAGCGAGGGCGGTGCCCGGCGCGGCGCGGGACGGCCGGTGGTTCGGTGGCGCGCTGCGCGGTGAACAGCAGCATGCCGGTGAGCAGCAGGACCGCCCCGACGAGGGTGCCCGCCTCCGGGAAGAGCGCCGCGCACAGGAACGCGGCGAGCACCGGGCCGAGCACGAAGCACAGCTCGTCCACGGCCTGCTCGAAGGCGTTCGCGGCGTGCACCGCCTCCGGGTCGCCCCGGTACAGGTGGGCCCAGCGGGAGCGGGACATGCCGCCGATGTTCGGGGTGGTCGCCGTCGCGGCGTACGCGGCGAACAGCGTCCAGTGCGGCGCCTGGTGACGGACGCACAGCAGCAGGGCGAGCGAGCCGAGCACCGCCAGCACGGTGGCGGGGACGGCGACGCGCGCCTGCCCGTACCGGTCGACGAGCCGGGCCGTGAACGGGGCCACGACCGCCGTCGCGGCCAGCCCCGTCGCGGTGACCGCCCCGGCGAGGGCGTACGAACCCCGGGTCTCCGCGATCATGATGACCGCGCTGACGGTGAACATGCCCATCGGGATCCGCGCGACGAGGTTCCCCGCGGTGAACGCGCGCGTGCCGGGCAGGGCGAAGAGCCGGGCGTACGGGTTGCGGACACGGGGGCGGCGGCCGGGGCGGGGCCCGGGGCCGTACGGGCGGGAGGGGCGCGGCGGACGGTCGCGGCCGGTACCGGGCCCGGGAGCGGGCGGGCCGCCCGGGCCGGGGCCGTGCGGGCGGTCGGGTCCGGTGCCGCGCGGGCGGGGCGGGGGACCCGGCTCGGTGTAGCGGGGGGCGAGGGCGAGGGCGCCGGGGGAGAGGGCCGGCACGGGGGCGGCCTGCGGCGGGTACGGGGACATGGCCCCACCCTCCGTGCCGCCCCCTCCCGGGGTCCAACACCTGATCAGCGGCGATTGACACACCTGTGTTGTAGGTTCCCGGTCGTGGTCCCCGACATCGATCCCCGGCTCCTGCGCGCCTTCACCGCCGTCGCCGACGAGCTGCACTTCACCCGCGCCGCCGCCCGTCTGTACGTCGCACAGCAGGCCCTCAGCCGGGACATCCGGCGCCTGGAGCGGGACCTCGGCACGGAGCTGTTCGTCCGCACCACCCGGCAGGTCTCCCTCACCGCGGCCGGCGAGCGCCTGCGGCCGTACGCCGAGGCCGTCCTCGCCGCGTACGACGACCTCGCCGCCGCCTTCACCGGCGCCGGGCCGCGCCCGCTGCTGGTCGACCTCAACACCCCGGCGATCTCCACCGGCCGGGTCCTGGAGCACGCCCGGCGCCTCGCGCCCGACTGCGAGCTGATGGCCCGCTACGAGAGCGGCCTGACCGGCGCCGCCGCGGAGATTCTCGCCGGCCGCCTCGACGTCTCCTTCGGCCGCGTCGCCGGGCTCGACCCCGCCGTCCGCGCCCGGCTCGCCTGGCAGCCCGTGCGGTACGAGCCGATGGCGGTGATCCTCCCGGCCGGACACCCGCTCGCCGACCGCGACGAGGTCGAGCTGTCCGCGCTCGCCGGGGAGGCGCTGTACGCCGGGGCGGGCAACCCGCGCACCCGCGAGTGGACCGACCTCGCCGCGCTGCTCTTCGCCGGCCACGGGGTGCGCGTCGCCCCGCCCGCCCCGCTCGCGGTCGGCGTGGAGGAGTTCCGCCGCGTCATGGCCAAGGGCCGTACGCCGGTGCTCGCCGTGGTCGACTTCCAGGCCATGCCGGACACCGTCCGCAGGCCGCTGGTACGGCCCGTACCCCTGTCACCCGTGGCGATGGTGTGGCGCAGGGGGCTGAAGCACCCCGGTCTCGACGCGCTGCGCACCGCCGCGGCCGAGCTCGCCGCCGCGGAGGAGTGGCTGGTCGTCCCGGACGGCGCCTGGCTCCCCGAGGCCGACGCCGCCCTCATGCGCGCCGGCGGCTGAACGGCGCTCACAGCGCGCCCCCGCCCCGGGTGAGAGCAAGGTTTCCGGCCGGTCACGTCGGATGACCCGGCCGAAACGCGCCCCGCCTAGCGTCGGCCCCCGGACGGCGTTCTGGGACCGACACAGCGGAGGTGCGCGATGGGCGGACGGTGGATCGAGGAGTGGGATCCGGAGGACGAGGTCTTCTGGCGGGAGAAGGGCGAGCGCGTCGCCAACCGCAACCTGCTCTTCTCCGTGGTCAGCGAGCACATCGGGTTCTCCGTCTGGACGCTGTGGTCCGTGATGGTCCTGTTCATGGGGCCGGAGTACGGCATCGACCCGGCCGGGAAGTTCTTCCTCATCGCGGTCGCCACGCTCGTCGGCGCGGTCATCCGCGTCCCGTACAGCTTCGCCGTCGCCCGCTTCGGCGGACGGAACTGGACGGTGATCAGCGCGCTGCTGCTCCTGCTGCCCACGGGCGCCGCCTACGCGGTGATGGAGCCCGGCACGTCGTACACGACCTTCGTCCTCGTGGCCGCGCTCACCGGGGTCGGCGGCGGCAACTTCGCCTCCTCCATGACCAACATCAACGCCTTCTTCCCCCTCCACCGCAAGGGCTGGGCGCTCGGCCTCAACGCCGGCGGCGGCAACATCGGCGTCCCCGTCGTCCAGCTGGTCGGCCTCGCGGTCATCGGCACGGCCGGCGCCGCCCACCCGCGGATCGTCCTCGGCCTCTACCTCCCGCTGATCGTCGTCGCGGCGGTCTGCGCGGCGCTCTTCATGGACAACCTCGCGCCCGTCAGGAACGACACCGGCGCCGTGAAGGAGGCCGCCCGCGACGCCCACACCTGGATCATGGCGTTCCTCTACGTCGGCACCTTCGGCTCGTTCATCGGCTACAGCTTCGCCTTCGGCCTCGTCCTGCAGACCCAGTTCGGGCGGACCCCGCTGGAGGCGGCGTCGCTCACCTTCGTCGGCCCGCTCCTCGGCTCCCTCATCCGGCCCGTCGGCGGCGCGCTGGCCGACCGGTACGGCGGCGCCCGCATCACCCTCGGCACCTTCCTGGCGATGGCCGCCGCGACCGGCGTCGTCGTGCTCGCCTCGCTCGCCGAGTCGTTCGCCGTCTTCCTCGTCGGCTTCACCTCCCTGTTCGTCCTCAGCGGCCTCGGCAACGGCTCGACGTTCAAGATGGTCCCGGCGATCTTCAAGGCGAAGGCGTACGCCGCGGGCCTGACCGGCGAGGAGGCCGACGCCTACGGGCGCCGCATCTCCGGCGCCTCCATGGGGCTCATCGGCGCGCTCGGCGCCGTCGGCGGACTCGGCATCAACCTCGCCTTCCGCCAGTCCTTCCAGACCGCCGGGACCGGCACGGCCGCCTTCGTCGCCTTCCTCGCCTTCTACGCCGCCTGCATCGCGGTGACGTGGGCGGTGTACCTTCGCAAGCCGGCGACGACCCGCGCGGCGGGCGCGACCGGCAGGACCGGCACGGCGGGCGCGACCGTCACGACCGGTGCCGTCGGCCCCACCGCCGCGTCCGTCACGGCCGGTCAGGGCGGCGCGGCGGACGCGGTCGACGCCGCCGACGCCGACGTCCCGGCGCGGAGCCGGTTCGGCTACTCGGAGGTGTGAGCGCACATGGTCCGTAACGGCGGGGAAACCTCGGCGAACCCCGGCTGTCACGCACCCTTGTCAGGCTCGGGCCCCATGCACGAGCAGCAGCAGGAACACGGCCCCCTCGCGGGCTTCACGGTCGGCGTCACCGCGGCCCGCCGCGCGGACGAACTGGGCGCGCTGCTGCAGCGCCGGGGCGCGGCGGTACTGCACGCCCCCGCGCTGCGGATCGTGCCGCTCGCCGACGACGCGGAGCTCCTCGACGCGACGAAGGCCCTCGTCGCCGACCCCCCGGACACCGTCGTCGCCACCACGGCGATCGGCTTCCGCGGCTGGCTGGAGGCCGCCGATGGCTGGGGGTACGGGGAGGACCTCGTCGACTGCCTGCGGCGCGTACGCGTCCTCGCCCGCGGCCCCAAGGTCAAGGGCGCGGTGCGGGCGGCGGGGCTGACCGAGGAGTGGTCGCCCGGCAGCGACTCCATGGCCGAGGTCCTCGACCGCCTCCTCGACCAGGGCGTCGCCGACAGCCGCATCGCCCTCCAGCTCCACGGCGAACCGCTGCCGGGCTTCGTGGAGGCCCTGGAGGACGCCGGGGCGGACGTGGTCGTCGTACCGGTGTACCGGTGGATGCCGCCCGAGGACCCGGCGCCCCTGGACCGGCTCCTCGACGCGACGCTGGCGCGGTCGCTGGACGCCGTGACGTTCACCAGCGCCCCCGCCGCCGCGTCCCTGCTGGCCCGTGCCCACGGCCGCGGCCTGCGCGCCGAACTGCTCGACGCCCTGCGCCACGACGTGCTGCCCGCCTGCGTCGGCCCGGTCACCGCCGTACCGCTGCAGAGCCACGGCGTGGACACCTACCAGCCCGCCCGCTTCCGGCTCGGCCCGCTGGTCCAGCTCCTGTGCCAGGAGCTGCCGGCCAGGGCGCGGACCCTGCCCGTCGCCGGGCGCCGCGTCGAGATCCGCGGCCACGCCGTCCTGGTGGACGGGGCGCTGCGGCCGGTACCGCCGGCCGGCATGTCGCTGCTGCACGCCCTGGCCCGCCGCCCCGGCTGGGTCGTCCCCCGCGCGGAGCTCCTGCGGGCGCTGCCCGGCGCCGGCCGGGACGAGCACGCCGTGGAGACGGCCATGGCCCGGCTGCGGTCCGCGCTGGGCGCACCGAAGCTGATCCAGACGGTCGTCAAGCGCGGCTACCGCCTGGCCCTCGACCCGACGGCGGACCCGGGCACCGACCCGACGGCGGACCCGGGTGCGGACCCGGCGGCGGACCCGGGTGCGGCCACCCCCGGCTGACCTCGCCCCGCGGCTCGTCACGGGCCCTGCGCCCGGCGCCGGCCGGCCCTCGACCACGGCCTCCCGCCCCGCCCGGCGCGTCATGTCCGGCCCGGCGGCGAGTGGATGCCGCGCGCGGCCTTCCCGGGGGGCCTCCTGGGGGGCACCCTGGGGACGGACGGTGGACGACGGACGACTCCGCGGTGACCCGAGGCGGTGACTGGCACATGGACGGCGACGAACGGCGGTTCGATCCCGGGCGGCGCTGCCTGGCCTTACTGGCCGAGCCGCCCACCGACCCCGGGCGGCTCGCGCGGTGGCTGCTCGGCTGCGGGCTCGTGCCGCCCGGCACGCCGCTCACCGCCGTGGACGACGACTGGGTCGAGCGCTTCGCCGAACTCCGCGTCCACATCGGCGTCCTGGTCCGCGCCGAGCTCGGCGCCCACACCCCCGACGTGCCCGCGGCGCTGGACCGGCTCAACGCCCTCGCGGCCGCCGCCGCGCCGCCCGCCCCCCGCGCCGTGCGCGGTGCCGACGGCCGGCTCGTACGGGCCCTGGGCGCGGCCCCGCGCTGCGCCCCGCTCGTCGCCACCGTCGCGCGCGACGCCGTCGACCTGCTGACCGACCCCGAGGCGCGCGCCCTGCTCCGCCAGTGCGAGGGCGACCACTGCCACCGCGTCTACCTGGACACCTCCCGCGGCGGGCGCCGCCGTTGGTGCTCCAGCGAGACGTGCGGCAACCGCGAGCGCGTGGCCCGCCACCGGGCGCGCGCCGTCCGCACCGCGGAACCCTCCGGAGGAAAATCCCGGCGCCGTTGAGACGTTCGGCTCCCCGCTCCGTAGTCATGGGGGCAAGGAGTCGGACAGGGTCTCGACCGGGAGGTTCGGGTGCGCAAGGATGCCGCCGTGGCCGATGACCGCCGTGGGGCGCGTCGGGCCCGGCACCGCGCGGAGTCGCCGCAGGTCAACACCCCCGGCCCTGACGAGGAGTTGATGCGGTCGCTCTACGGCGAGCACGCCGGACCGCTGCTCGCCTACGTGCTGCGCCTCGTCGCCGGCGACCGCCAGCGCGCCGAGGACGTGGTGCAGGAGACGCTCATCCGTGCCTGGAAGAACGCCGGTCAGCTCAATCGGGCCACCGGCTCCGTCCGACCCTGGCTGGTGACGGTCGCCCGGCGCATCGTCATCGACGGCCACCGCAGCCGGCAGGCCCGGCCGCAGGAGGTCGATCCGTCGCCGCTGGAGGTCATGCCCGCGGAGGACGAGATCGACAAGGCGCTGTGGCTCATGACGTTGTCGGACGCACTCGACGATTTGACCCCCGCCCATCGGGAAGTCCTCATCGAGACGTACTTCAAGGGGCGTACGGTCAACGAGGCCGCGCAGACCCTGGGGATACCGAGCGGGACCGTGCGGTCCCGGGTGTTCTACGCACTGCGGTCGATGAAGCTGGCACTGGAGGAGAGGGGGGTGTCGGCATGACGACGCACGGCTACGGCGAGGAGTACGCCGAGGGGTCCGTGCACGACGCCGTCGGCGCGTACGTGCTCGGGGTGCTCGACGACGCCGACGCCACCGCCTTCGAGGCCCACCTCGCCGGCTGCGGGGTGTGCGCGGCCCGCCTGGACGAGCTGGCCGGCATGCCGCCGATGCTGGCGCTCCTGGCGGAGGGCCCCGGCCCGGCGGAGCGGCCGGTGACCGCGCCGCCCCCACCGCCGCCCGCGCCCCACGCGCCCGGCGGCCCGCCCGGCCCGCCCCTGCTGAACCGGCTCGTCGACGAGGTGTCCGTGCACCGCGCCCGGCGCCACCGCAAGGCGCGGTACCTCGTCGCGGCCGTCGCGGTGCTGGTGATCGGCGGGCCGGCGCTCGCCGTGGGCGCCCTGTCCGGCGACGCGCCGACCACCACGCGCGTCACGGCGGAGGACGTCTTCTCCGGGCTGGCGCGGAAGGTCTCGGCGACCGACGCGACGACCCGGGTCAGCGCCACCGTCGGCATGGAGGCGAAGGGCTGGGGCACGGACGCCATGCTGGAGCTCAGGAACGTCAGGGGCCCGCTGAAGTGCCGTCTCGTCGCCGTCTCCAAGGAGGGCGAGGAGGAGGTCGTCACGTCCTGGTCCGTCCCGAAATGGGGGTACGGCATCGCGGACAGTCCGAACGAGACGGCGCGCGAGCCGCTGTACGTCCACGGTGCCGCCGCCATGGCCCCCGGCGCCATCGACCGCTTCGAGGTGCGCACCTTCGACGGACGGAGCCTGGTCACGATCCCCACCTGAAGCGTCCCCCCGGGACGGTCCGCCTGACACCGCGGCCCCCCGTGGCGTACCCTCGACGGCTGCCCAGTGCACGTCAGAAGGGGGCCCCTGGTGGCCGCGCAGGAAGCCGACCGTGTGGTCGTCGACACGATTCGGGACCGCGAGATCGGTGTCGAGCAGGACCACCTGGACCAGGTGTACCGCCGCTTGGAGGAGAAGATCCACGAGGCGGAGTTCCTCATGCGGGACGCCGCCCGGCAGGGGCAGGTCGGCACGCCCGGCGCGCTCGCCGAGCGGGACGCCCAGGTGTTCCGGGCGGGGGTCCACCTCAACCGCCTGAACAGCGAGTTCGAGGACTTCCTCTTCGGCCGCATCGACCTGCTGCGCGGCAAGGACGGCCAGAAGGGCCCGGACGGCGCCTACACCTCCGTCGAGCCCGCCGACGACGCGGTGCGGCCGGACGCCACCGCCGAGATCGCCGAGACGCTGCACATCGGCCGCATCGGCGTGCTCGACACCGACTACAGCCCGCTCGTCATCGACTGGCGCGCCCCCGCCGCCGCGCCGTTCTACCGGGCCACGCCCGTCGACCCCGGCCGCGTGGTGCGCCGCCGCGTCATCCGTTCCAAGGGCCGCAGGGTCCTGGGCGTCGAGGACGACCTGATGCGCCCCGAGCTGACCGCGACCCTCGGCGGGGCCGAACTGGCGGTGGTCGGCGACGGCGCCCTGATGGCCGCGCTGGGCCGGGCCCGCGGCCACACCATGCGCGACATCGTCGCGTCCATCCAGGCCGAGCAGGACCTGGTCATCCGGGCCCCCGCCGCGTCCGTGACGTACGTCGAGGGCGGCCCCGGCACCGGCAAGACCGCCGTCGCCCTGCACCGCGCCGCGTACCTGCTGTACCAGGACCGCCGCCGCTACGCCGGCGGCATCCTCGTCGTCTCGCCGACGCCGCTGCTCGTCGCGTACACCGAGGGCGTCCTGCCGTCCCTCGGCGAGGAGGGCCAGGTCGCGGTCCGCGCCGTCGGCAGCCTCGTCGACGGCGTCGAGGCCACCGCGTACGACGACCCGGCCGCCGCCCGCGTCAAGGGCTCCTCGCGGATGCTGAAGGTGCTGCGCAAGGCCGCCCGCGGCGCCCTGGAGCTCGGCGGCCCCCCCGACCGGCTGCGCGTCGTCGCCTTCGGGCGGCGCGTCGAGCTGGAGGCCGCCGAACTGGCCCGCATCCGGCAGGACGCCCTCGGCGGCACCGCGCCGGTGAACCTGCTGCGTCCGCGCGCCCGCCGGCTCCTCCTCGACGCCCTGTACGCGAAGACCGGCGCCGGCACCCGGCACGCCGACCCCGAGCTCGCCGCCGAGCTGCGCTCCTCCTTCGACGAGGACGTCACCACCGAGGACTCCTTCACCGGCTTCCTCGACGCCTGGTGGCCCGAGCTCACCCCCCGCGCGGTGCTCGCCGCCATGGCCGACGAGAAGCGCCTCGGCCGCTGGGCGCGCCGCGACCTCAACCCCGGCGAGGTGCGCCGGGTGGCCCGCTCGCTGCGCCGCGACGCCTACTCCGTGCACGACGTGGCCCTCCTGGACGAGCTCCAGACCCTCCTGGGCGCCCCGGCCAGACCGCGCCGCAGACGCGAGCTGGACCCGCTGGACCAGCTCACCGGCCTGGAGGAGCTGATGCCGGTACGGGAGGAGACGCAGCGCGAGCGCGCCGAGCGGCTGGCCCAGGAGCGCACCGAGTACGCCCACGTCATCGTCGACGAGGCGCAGGACCTCACGCCCATGCAGTGGCGGATGGTCGGCCGCCGCGGCCGGCACGCGACGTGGACGGTGGTCGGCGACCCGGCGCAGTCGTCCTGGTCGGCCCCGGACGAGGCCGCCGAAGCGCGCGACGAGGCCCTGGGCCGCCGCCCGCGCCGCCGCTTCACCCTCACGGTCAACTACCGCAACCCCGCCGAAATCGCCGAGCTGGCCGCCCGCGTCCTGGCGCTGGCGATGCCGGGCGCCGAGTCGCCGCGGGCGGTCCGCTCGACGGGCGTGGAGCCGCGCTTCGCCGCCGTCGGCGACCGGGGACTGGCGGAGGTCGTGCGGGACGAGGCGCGCCGCCTCCTGGAGCGCGTGGACGGCACCGTGGGCGTCGTCGTCGCCATGAACCGCCGCGAGCAGGCCGCCGGCTGGCTGGCCGGGCTCGGCGACCGGGTCGTGGCGCTGGGCAGCCTGGAGGCCAAGGGCCTGGAGTACGACGCGACGGTCGTCGTCTCGCCCGCCGAGATCGCCGACGAGTCCCCGGCCGGACTGCGGGTGCTGTACGTGGCGCTGACCCGGGCCACGCAGCAGCTCACGGTCGTCTCCGGCCACCGGGACGAGCCGGACGCGGCGGGGGTCCCGGACCTCCTGCGCGACTGAGCGGGGCCGTTCGGGGTGGATCCGGCCGTGTGGGGATCGCTTCCCGGCGGGGTTTGTTAGCCTGGATACGGCACCGGCTCGATCCAAGCCCCCGGGCCCAACCTTAGTCGCTCAGAGCGACCACTTGCCGCGAGGCGAGCATGGCGGGCCGGTGTCTCACACGTGGGAAGCGGGTCCACGTCATCCGAGGTGATGGCGTGGACCCGCTTCCTTTTTCGCTGCCTTCTCTCGTATGGTGGAAAACACTTTCCGAAAACAAAACGACCGTATTACCTGCTACTCGCAGGTAGGTGCGACCATCGGAGGGCCCCCTCACGGTCACCGCCGCGCCGGGGGTAGCAACGGAGCTAGGGAAAGCAGAGGAACTCGGTCATGGCAACGGCGCCCAGCGTCTCGTACTCGATGACGGTCCGGCTGGAGGTGCCCGCGAGCGGAACCGCGGTCTCCCAGCTCACCACGGCCGTGGAGTCCTCCGGCGGTTCCGTCACCGGCCTCGACGTGACCGCGTCCGGCCACGAGAAGCTGCGGATCGACGTCACCATCGCGGCGACCTCCACCGCGCACGCCGACGAGATCGTCGGCAAGCTCCGCGGCATCGAGGGCGTCGTCCTCGGCAAGGTCTCCGACCGTACGTTCCTGATGCACCTCGGCGGCAAGATCGAGATGGCGTCGAAGCACCCCATCCGCAACCGCGACGACCTGTCCATGGTCTACACGCCGGGTGTCGCCCGCGTCTGCATGGCCATCGCCGAGAACCCCGAGGACGCCCGCCGCCTCACCATCAAGCGCAACTCCGTCGCCGTCGTGACGGACGGCTCCGCCGTCCTCGGCCTCGGCAACATCGGCCCGATGGCCGCGCTGCCCGTCATGGAGGGCAAGGCGGCGCTGTTCAAGCGGTTCGCCGGCATCGACGCCTGGCCGATCTGCCTGGACACCCAGGACACCGACGCCATCGTCGAGATCGTCAAGGCCATCGCCCCGGGCTTCGCCGGCATCAACCTGGAGGACATCTCCGCGCCGCGCTGCTTCGAGATCGAGGCCCGGCTCCGCGAGGCCCTCGACATCCCCGTCTTCCACGACGACCAGCACGGCACCGCGATCGTCGTGCTCGCCGCCCTCACCAACGCCCTGCGGGTCGTCGGCAAGGCGATCGGGGACGTGCGGGTCGTCATGTCCGGCGCCGGCGCGGCCGGCACGGCCATCCTCAAGCTGCTCATCGCGGCGGGCGTCAAGCACGCCGTCGTCGCCGACATCCACGGCGTCGTCCACGCGGGCCGCGAGGACCTGGTCGACGCGGCCCCCGAGTCGCCGCTGCGGTGGATCGCCGACAACACCAACCCCGAGGGCGTCACCGGCACCCTGAAGCAGGCCGTCGTCGGCGCGGACGTCTTCATCGGCGTCTCCGCCCCGAACGTCCTCGACGGCGACGACGTCGCCGCCATGGCCGACGACGCCATCGTGTTCGCGCTCGCGAACCCGGACCCCGAGGTCGACCCGGCCATCGCCCGCCAGACGGCCGCGGTCGTGGCCACCGGCCGGTCCGACTTCCCCAACCAGATCAACAACGTGCTGGTCTTCCCGGGCGTGTTCCGCGGCCTGCTGGACGCCCAGTCGCGTACGGTCAACACCGACATGATGCTCGCGGCGGCGACCGCGCTGGCCGACGTCGTCACCGACGGGGAGCTCAACCCCAACTACATCGTCCCGTCGGTCTTCAACGACAAGGTCGCGGGCGCCGTGGCCGGTGCCGTACGCAACGCAGCGAAGGCGGCCCTGGCGGAGCAGCCCTCCCTCTGACGGCCCCGCCGGGCGGCGTGGTGTGGCGGAACGCACCTCGTGCCGCCTCCGGCGCGTCGCGGAGCGCGGGCGTCCGCCCCCGCCCGTAGGGTGGCGCTTCGTCGCCGGCAGGTCTCCAGGACGTCTCCGCGCGGCCGGTGCACGGCCGCGCGGACGTCACCGGGACCGGGCAGTGGCGCTCTTCGTGTGACTCCGGAGGGTGCCGGATTGGCTTTCCCGCCGCTGGTGGGGGCAGGATGCGTATTCGGGCGCGAGGGTCTGACGGCAGACCCGGGTCCGAGCACTGTCCTAGGGCCCTGGCAGCATCGGCTTCGATCTCACGCCTCACAGGCAAGAAGAACACGGGAGTAACAACATGAACCGCAGTGAGCTGGTGGCCGCCCTGGCCGACCGCGCCGAGGTGACCCGCAAGGACGCCGACGCCGTGCTGGCCGCGCTCGCCGAGACCATCGGTGAGGTCGTCGCCAAGGGCGACGAGAAGGTCACCATCCCCGGCTTCCTGACCTTCGAGCGCACCCACCGTGCCGCTCGCACCGCTCGTAACCCCCAGACCGGCGAGCCGATCGACATCCCGGCCGGTTACAGCGTGAAGGTCTCCGCGGGCTCGAAGCTCAAGGAAGCCGCGAAGGGCAAGTAAGGCCCCCAGGCGCGTGGAAAGGGCGGTCACCCTGCAGAGGGTGACCGCCCTTCCGTTCGCCCGCCTACGGCCCCTTCCAGGGCCTGTCGTCGGCACCCGCCACGACGACGGCCCCCCGTGGATCACGGGGGGCCGTCGTGTCAGGTGCGGGGTGACGCCGGGTCAGACGGTGGTGGCGCCCGGGAGTTCGACCTTCGCGCCCAGCTCGACCAACTTCTGCATGCTGTGTCTGCCCGGGGGACGCCCCCCGGACCCCCGGCCGGGGGCCCTGGGGGTGGCCGGTCAGACGGTGGTGGCGCCCGGGAGTTCGACCTTCGCGCCCAGCTCGACCAACTTCTGCATGCTGTGTCTGCCCGGGGGGCGCCCCCCGGACCCCCGGCCGGGGGCCCTGGGGGTGGCCGGTCAGACGGTGGTGGCGCCCGGGAGTTCGACCTTCGCGCCCAGCTCGACCAACTTCTGCATGAAGTTCTCGTAGCCGCGGTTGATCAGCTCGATACCGTGCACCCGGGACGTGCCCTGCGCCGCCAGGGCGGCGATCAGGTACGAGAAGCCGCCGCGCAGGTCCGGGATGACCAGATCGGCGCCCTGGAGCTTCGTGGGGCCCGAGACGACCGCGGAGTGCAGGAAGTTGCGCTGGCCGAAGCGGCAGTCGGAGCTGCCCAGGCACTCGCGGTACAGCTGGATGTGGGCGCCCATCTGGTTGAGCGCGGAGGTGAAGCCCAGCCGCGACTCGTACACCGTCTCGTGGACGATCGACAGGCCCGTGGCCTGCGTCAGGGCGACCACCAGCGGCTGCTGCCAGTCCGTCTGGAAGCCGGGGTGCACGTCCGTCTCCAGCGCGATGGACTTCAGCCGGCCGCCCGGGTGCCAGAAGCGGATGCCCTCGTCTCCGATCTCGAAGGCGCCGCCCACCTTGCGGTAGGTGTTGAGGAAGGTCATCATCGAGCGCTGCTGCGCGCCGCGCACGTAGATGTCGCCCTCGGTCGCCAGCGCCGCGGACGCCCACGACGCCGCCTCCAGTCGGTCCGACAGGGCGCGGTGCGTGTAGCCGCCGAGCTTGTCGACACCGGTGATCCGGATGGTCCGGTCGGTGTCCATCGCGATGATGGCGCCCATCTTCTGCAGGACGCAGATGAGGTCCTCGATCTCGGGCTCGACGGCCGCGTTGGAGAGCTCCGTCACACCCTCCGCGAGGACCGCCGTCAGCAGCACCTGCTCGGTCGCGCCGACCGACGGGTACGGCAGCCGGATCTTCGTGCCGCGCAGCCGCCGGGGCGCCTCCAGGTACTGGCCGTCGTCGCGCTTCTCGATCTTCGCGCCGAACTGCCGGAGCACCTCGAAGTGGAAGTCGATCGGCCGTCCGCCGATGTCGCAGCCGCCCAGGCCCGGGATGAAGGCGTGGCCGAGCCGGTGCAGCAGCGGGCCGCAGAAGAGGATCGGGATGCGGGAGGAACCCGCGTGGGCGTCGATGTCGGCGACGTTCGCGGACTCGACGTGCGTCGGGTCCATCACCAGCTCGCCCGGCTCCTCACCGGGGCGCACGGTCACGCCGTGGAGCTGGAGCAGACCGCGGACGACCCGGACGTCACGGATGTCGGGCACGTTGCGCAGCCGGCTCGGCCCGCTGCCGAGCAGTGCGGCGACCATCGCCTTGGGCACGAGGTTCTTCGCGCCGCGGACGCGGATCTCGCCCTCCAGCGGGGTTCCGCCGTGGACAAGCAGTACATCGTCGGTGCCGGTCATGTATCTCGCGTTCCGGTCGGGGGTGCCCCCGGGCGGACCGCGGGGGTGGTTCGGGCAAGGGCCAAGGGAAAAGGGTAAGGCGCTTCCACCCATGCCCCGTAAGGGTGGGGAGCGGGGGAGCGTGTAATGAATTCGCCACAACACCCTGTGTCCTCCGGACCTTGCGGAGGGTCACCGTCCGTTTGCGTGCCGGGGCGCGCGCACGGCCCGTGTCGGGGCTCCGGCAGGCGCCCCGTGCGGCGCGCCCTTCGGCCGACCGGCCCGCCCGCCCTCCGCGCGGGCCCGGCATGCGGGATCATGTCTGGCATGACCGAGGTGTCCTCGCTCGCAGGGCGGCTGCTCGTCGCCACCCCCGCGCTGTCCGACCCGAACTTCGACCGCGCGGTGGTGCTGCTGCTCGACCACGACGACGAGGGGTCCCTCGGCGTGGTCCTCAACCGCCCCACACCGGTCGGCGTCGGCGACGTCCTGGAGCCCTGGGCGGCGCTCGCCGGCGAGCCCGGCGTGGTCTTCCAGGGCGGCCCCGTCTCGCTCGACGCGGCGCTCGGCCTCGCCGTGATCCCCGGCGACGAGGGCCCGCTCGGCTGGCGCCGCGTCCACGGGGCGATCGGCCTGGTCGACCTGGAGACCCCGCCCGAACTGCTCGGGCCGGCGCTCGGCTCCCTGCGGATCTTCGCCGGGTACGCGGGGTGGGGCCCCGGCCAGCTGGAGGAGGAACTGGGCGACGGTGCCTGGTTCGTGGTCGAGTCCGAACCGGGTGACGTGTCCTCCCCGCACCCCGAGGGCCTGTGGCGTGCCGTCCTGCGCCGCCAGCGCAGCGAACTCGCCATGATCGCGACGTACCCGGACGACCCGACCCTGAACTGAAGCCGTGCCGGGTGAGTACCCTTGGCTGTTATGAGCACTCTCGAGCCCGAGCGCGGGGCAGGTACGGGGACCCTCGTAGAGCCGACGCCACAGGTGTCGCACGGTGACGGCGACCACGAGCGCTACGCCCACTACGTCCAGAAGGACAAGATCATGGCGAGTGCCCTCGACGGCACTCCCGTCGTGGCGCTCTGCGGCAAGGTGTGGGTACCGGGCCGGGACCCGAAGAAGTACCCCGTCTGTCCCATGTGCAAGGAGATCTACGAATCCATGGGCGCGGGTGGCGACAAGGACAAGGGCAAGGGCGGCAAGGACAAGCAGTAGTCCACCGGCCATGGCCCGCGAGTCAAGGGCCACGGGCCATCGTCCGGCAGCCACGGGCTCACGGCCCACGGCCTCACGGGCCATCGTCCGGCAGCCACGGGCTCACGGCCCCCCGGCTCACGAGCGCAGGTTCCGGCCACGGACCTCGGCCCTGACCTGAGGACCGATGGGCCGCGGGGTCACGGCGCGGGGCTCACGGTCCCCGGGTCTCGGGCCACCGCCAGGAACCGTGCAGGGCCCCCGGGAGGGCGGCGGCGCACCACGCGTGCGCGCCCCTCCCGGGGGCCCTGCGCCGTTCCCGGGGCCTTGTCGGTCGGCGGCGGCCCGCCCTAGGCTCCTCGCGGTCGTCCGCTACGAAACGTCCGTTGCACGGGGTGCAACGCCCTGGAGGGTCGAGTCGACGTGATGGACCTCGTTCCGGCACCCGCCTCCCACGTCCACCGCCCGGACCGCGCCGGGGTCGTGCTCGACGCCTCCACCGTGCTCGCCGCCGCCCCGGGTACCGGGACCGCGGAGCGCTGGCTGCGCACGACGCTCGGTGCCGCCTTCGGCCTCCCGCTGCCCCCCGCACCCGGCGGCACCGCACCCCACGGCACCGGACCGGGCGGCGTCATGGCCCTCCGGCTCGACCCGGGCCTCGGCCCCGAGGCGTACCGACTCACCACCACGGCCGACGGGGCCGTCGACATCGCGGGCGGCGACGCGGCCGGCGTCTTCTGGGGCGCCCAGACCCTCCGCCAGCTCCTCGGGCCCGACGCCTTCCGCCGCGCCCCCGTCCGCCCCGGTACCGCCCCCCGCCTCGCCGCCACCCGGATCGAGGACCGCCCGCGCTTCGCCTGGCGCGGGCTCCTCCTCGACGTGGCCCGGCACTTCCTGCCCAAGGACGACGTGCTGCGCCAGCTCGACCTGCTCGCCGCGCACAAGCTCAACGTCCTCCACCTGCACCTCACCGACGACCAGGGCTGGCGCGTCGAAATCCGCCGCCACCCCCGCCTCACCGAGGTCGGCGCCTGGCGGCCCCGCACGAAGCGCGGGCACCGCGCCTCACCCCTGTGGGACGACACCCCGCACGGCGGGTTCTACACGCAGGACGACCTCCGCGAGATCGTCGCGTACGCCGCCGACCGGCACATCCGCGTCGTCCCCGAGATCGACCTGCCCGGTCACTCGCAGGCCGCCATCGCCGCCTACCCGCACCTCGGCAACACCGACGTCGTCGACACCGCGGCGCTCGGCGTCTGGGACACCTGGGGGATCAGCCCCCACGTCCTCGCCCCCACCGAGGAGACCCTCCGCTTCTACGAGGGCGTGCTGGAGGAGGTCCTCGACATCTTCCCGGCCACCACCTCGCCGTTCGTCCACATCGGCGGCGACGAGTGCCCCAAGGGGCAGTGGCGGGCGTCCGCCACCGCCCAGGCCCGCATCAGGGAGCTCGGCGTGGGCGACGAGGACGGCCTCCAGGCGTGGTTCGTCCGCCACTTCGACCGCTGGCTCGCCGACCGCGGCCGGCGCCTCATCGGCTGGGACGAGATCCTGGAGGGCGGCCCGGCCCGCCCGTCTCCCGCCACCGCCCCGCCCGCGCCGCCCGCGGTCCTTCCTTCACCCGGCGCCGCCGTCTCCTCCTGGCGCGGGTACGCGGGCGGGGTGGCCGCCGCGCGGGCCGGCCACGACGTCGTCATGTGCCCCGAGCAGCACGTGTACCTGGACCACCGCCAGGACGGCGGCCCCGACGAGCCCGTGCCCATCGGCTACGTGCGCACCCTGGAGGACGTGTACCGCTTCGACCCGCTGCCGCCCGGCCTGCCCGCCGACGCGGCCGCGCACGTCCTCGGCGCGCAGGCCAACGTCTGGACCGAGGTGCTGGACAGCCGTTCCCGCGTCGACTACCAGACCTTCCCCCGGCTCGCCGCCTTCGCCGAGGCCGTCTGGTCGACGACCCTCCCCGCGCCCGCCGACCGCGACTTCCCCGACTTCGCACGGCGCATGACCACCCACTACCGGCGCCTCGACGCACTCGGGGTCGCGTACCGCCCGCCCGGGGGACCGGCCCCCTGGCAGCGGCGCCCCGGGGTGCTCGGACGCCCGATCGAGGGCGCGCCCCCGGACGTGTGAGCCGTGAGCCGGGTCGCCCGCCACGGCGCGACCCGCACGTGTCCGGGGACGGGAGGCGGGGCCGGGTGGGTTCGCCCCCGCAGGGGTCGGCGGAGAAGCGCGGGTGCCCCGGCCGGGACCCGAGCCCGCCGACCCCGAGGAGGTGAGCCCGCCCGGCCCCGCCGCACCCACCACCGCAGGGGCGGCACGGCCGACCTGAGGCGCCCAGCCCGGCGGCGCAACCATTCCGCGGTGCCCACCACCGGACCGGTGAAGGCCCCTCAGGAGCCATCCGTACGCGGGGGTTGGGGGACCGCCTGCCCCCTGCGCCGACAAAGCGGCCAAATCGGGCCATCCGCACGGTCCCGGGAGTTCACGGGAGGTCGGGGGCGGATCCGTCCTTCGTGGACCCTCGCGCCGGTCGTCCCCGAAGATGTGCCACAGTTTCCACGTCCGGGCCGTGAGCACGTACGGTACGGCAACACAGGCGGGACAGCCGGGACAGCCGGGACACCGGGAAGGGGCAGCTGGGTTGACCACGCACGCACCGCGGACGGCGCACTCCGTCACGCTGCCGGCCTCGCTCGACGAGGCCGTGGCGGCACTCACCGCCATGCCCGCCGCCGTGCCCGTCGCCGGCGGCACCGACCTGATGGCCGCCGTCAACAAGGGGCAGCTGCGCCCCGCCGGCCTCGTCGGCCTCGGCCGCATCAACGAGCTGCGCGGCTGGCAATACCAGGACGGTCACGCCCTGCTCGGCGCCGGCCTGACCCACGCCCGCATGGGCCGCCCCGACTTCGCCGCGCTCATCCCCGCCCTGGCCGCCGCCGCCCGCGCGGCCGGACCGCCGCAGATCCGCAACGCGGGCACCCTCGGCGGCAACGTCGTCACCGCCGCGCCGACCGGCGACTCCCTGCCCGTCCTGGCCGCCCTGGAGGCCGACCTCGTCGTCGCGGGCCCCGCCGGCGGCCGCGAGATCCCCGTCTCGCACCTCCTCGCCGGGCGCGAGATGCTCCAGCCCGGTGAGCTCGTCGCCTTCGTCCGGGTCCCGCTGCTGCACGCCCCGCAGGTGTTCCTCAAGGCGACCGGGCGGACGGGCCCCGGCCGCGCCCTCGCCTCGGTGGCGGTCGTCCTCGACCCGGCGCGCCGCGCGGTGCGCTGCGCGGTCGGCGCGATCGCCCCGATGCCGCTGCGTCCGCTGGAGGCCGAGCACTGGATCGCCTCGCTCGTCGACTGGGACGGCGAGCGGGGGCTGACGCCGGAGGCCCTGGTGGCGTTCGGCGAGTACGTCGCGGCCGCGTGCGTCCCGGACCAGCCGCCGGCCGCCGACGGCGAGGAGCCGCCCCCGCTGCCGCCCGCCGTACTGCAACTGCGCCGCACGGTCTCCGTGCTGGCCCGACGAGCACTGGGGAGGGCGCTGTCGTGACCACCGACGAGACGGGGAACGAGGAGCAGCGGCGGGGCGGCGGCTGGCAGCCGACCCCGCAGGGGGAGTACGACGGCGACGCCACCGCGTTCGTCCAGCTCCCGCCCGACGTGGGCCTGGACGGCATCCCGCTGGAGGCCCCCGGTCACGGCTACGTACCGCCGCACATCCCCGACCCGCACGCCACGGCGCAGTGGGACTTCCACGACGCCCTGGCCTCCGGCCCCGCGACGACCGGCGGCTCCGCGCCGACCGGGCAGTGGGCCGTGCCCGTCGCCCCGGGCGACCTGCCCGAGGAGTCCGGCGAGTACGCCCTCGGGACGCGGGAGCAGACGCAGACGTACGGCGGCGGGCAGCCGTTGGCCGCCTGGGCCGACGGCACCGCCCCGGCGACGCTGCCCGGCGGCGCCGCGGCGCCCTGGGCGGTCCCCGCCCGGCCGGAGCCCACGACGGACACGGCCCCGCCGGAGGGACCGTCACCGGACGCCGGGTACGCCTACGGGACGGACTACGGCACCGACTACGCCACGGGTCACGGCTCCGGCTACGACGGGGACCGGGGCACCGACTACGGCACCGGCCACGGTGCCGACGACGGCGCGGCCTACCTCCCCGGCCACGGACCGCAGGCCCCCGGCACACCGGAGCCGCCCACCTCCGGGACCGCGCCCGACGGGCCGGTGCCGGGGGAGTCAGGCCCCGCCGCACCGGACCACGGCCTGCCTGAGCACGCCGCGCCGGACCACGGCCTGCCTGAGCACGCCGCGCCGGACCACGGCCTGCCTGAGCACGCCGCGCCGGACCACGGCCTGACCCAACACGCCGCACCGGACCACGGCCTGACCCAACACGCCGCACCGGACCACGGCCTGCCCGACCACGGCCTGCCTGAGCACGCCGCACCGGACCACGGCCTGACCCAACACGCCGCACCGGACCACGGCCTGCCCGACCACGGCCTGCCTGAGCACGCCGCGCCGGACCACGGCCTGACCCAACACGCCGCACCGGACCACGGCCTGACCCAACACGCCGCACCGGACCACGGCCTGCCCGACCACGGCCTGCCTGAGCACGCCGCCGCGGACCACGACGTCCCCGGCCCGGACGCGGCCGACCCCGTCGCCGAGCCCCCCGCGACCGCCGGCCCGGAGCAGTACGCCCCCGCGGCCGACCCGGCGTACCCGCACCATGACCCGGACCCGGCCCGGGCCGCCGCCCCAATCGGTACGACGGCCGACGCCCCCGCCACCGCGGACGGCCCCGCGACCGCCGACGCCGCCGCCCCGGACGGTGACCCGGCACCCGAGGCCCAGGCCCTGCCCGAGGCCGAAGCCCTGCCGGAGACCCAGACCCTGCCGGAGCCGGAGCCGGAGCCGGAGCCGGAGCCGGGCCCGGAGCCCGTCCCCGTCGCGACGGGCGACGAGCACCCGCATGTCTCGTACGTCCTGCGTGTCAACGGCGCCGACCGCCCCGTCACCGACGCGTGGATCGGCGAGTCCCTGCTCTACGTCCTGCGCGAGCGCCTCGGCCTCGCCGGCGCCAAGGACGGCTGCTCGCAGGGCGAGTGCGGCGCGTGCAACGTCCAGGTCGACGGACGGCTCGTCGCGTCCTGCCTGGTGCCCGCGGCGACCGCCGCCGGAAGCGAGGTCCGCACCGTCGAGGGCCTGGCCGCCGGCGGCGAACCCTCCGACGTGCAGCGCGCCCTCGCCCGCTGCGGCGCCGTCCAGTGCGGCTTCTGCATCCCGGGCATGGCGATGACCGTGCACGACCTGCTGGAGGGCAACCACGCGCCCAGCGACGTGGAGGCCCGCCAGGCGCTCTCCGGCAACCTGTGCCGCTGCACCGGCTACCAGGGCGCCCTCAGGGCCGTACGGGAGGTCGTCGCCGAGCGCACGGCCGCCCAGCGGACCGGCGGCACCGCGGGCGGCCCGGACGAGTCCCCCCACGAGGTCCGCATCCCGCACCAGCTCCCCCACGCGCACGACGGAGGCACGGCGTGAGCAACGACGCGGCCACCGCCATCCCGGCGGTCGAGGCCCCCCCGCAGGAGCAGCCCCGCCAGGGCCTCGGCACGTCCCTGACGCCGGCCGACGCCCGCGCCAAGACGGAGGGCACCTTCCCGTACGCCGCGGACCTGTGGGCCGAGGGCCTGCTGTGGGCGGCGATCCTCCGCTCCCCGCACGCCCACGCGCGCATCCGGTCGATCGACACGTCCGCCGCCGCGGCGATGCCCGGCGTGCGCGCCGTCGTCACCCACGCGGACGTGCCCGGCGACGCCGCGTACGGGCGGACCGTCGCCGACCGCCCCGTCTTCGCCGCCGACCTCGTCCGCCACCACGGGGAGGCCATCGCGGCCGTCGCCGCCGACCACCCGGACACCGCCCGCCTGGCCGCCGCGGCGATCATCGTCGACTACGAGGTGCTCGACCCGGTCACCGACCCCGAGCAGGCGTTCTCCGCGCCGCCCCTGCACCCCGACGGCAACCTCATCCGGCACATCCCGCTCCGCTACGGCGACCCGGACGTGACGGGCGAGGTGATCGTGGAGGGCCTGTACCGCATCGGCCGGCAGGACCCGGCGCCCATCGGCGCCGAGGCGGGCCTCGCCGTGCCCCGCCCGGACGGCGGCGTGGAGATCTACACCGCCTCCACCGACCCCCACACCGACCGCGACCTGGCCGCCGCCTGCTTCGGCCTGCCGCCGGACCGGGTGAAGCTCGTCGTCACGGGCGTCCCCGGCGCGACCGGCGACCGCGAGGACCCCGGCTTCCAGATCCCGCTCGGCCTGCTGGCCCTGCGCACGGGCGCGCCGGTGAAGCTGGCCGCGACCCGCGAGGAGTCGTTCCTCGGCCACGCCCACCGCCACCCCACCCTGCTGCGCTACCGCCACCACGCGGACGCGGACGGCCGGCTGGTGAAGGTGGAGGCGCAGATCCTCCTCGACGGCGGCGCCTACGCGGACGCGTCGTCCGAGACGCTCGCGGCGGCCGTCGCCTTCGCCTGCGGCCCGTACGTCGTGCCGCACGCCTTCGTCGAGGGCTGGGTCGTCCGGACGAACAACCCGCCCTCCGGCCACGTGCGCGGCGAGGGCGCCCTGCAGGTGTGCGCGGCGTACGAGGGCCAGATGGACAAGCTCGCGGCGAAACTGGGCCTCGACCCGGCGGAACTGCGCCTGCGCAACGTCCTCGCCACCGGCGACCTCCTGCCCACCGGCCAGACCGTCACCTGCCCGGCGCCCGTCGCCGAACTCCTCGAAGCCGTACGGGAACACCCGCTGCCGCCGCTGCCCATGGACACCGCCGAGGAGGACTGGCTCCTGCCCGGCGGCCCCGAGGGCGCCGGCGAACCCAGCGCGGTCCGGCGCGGCGTCGGCTACGCCCTCGGCATGGTGCACATGCTGGGCGCCGAGGGCACCGACGAGGTCTCCACCGCGACCGTCAAGGTCCAGGGCGGTGTGGCGACGGTCCTGTGCGCGGCGGTCGAGACCGGCCAGGGCTTCACGACCCTCGCCCGCCAGGTCGTCCAGGACGTCCTGGGTGTGGAGGACGTCCAGGTGGCGCCCGTGGACACCGACCAGCCCCCGGCGGGCCCCGCCACGCACGGCCGGCACACGTGGGTCTCCGCCGGGGCGGTGGAACGGGCCGCCAAGATGGTCCGCACCCAGCTGCTCCAGCCCCTCGCCCACAAGTTCGGCATGTCGACGGAGCTCCTCCAGATCGCCGACGGCAAGATCACGTCGTATGACGGCGTCCTGTCGACGACCGTCGCCGAGGCGCTGGAGGGCAAGGAACTGTGGGCCACCGCCCAGTGCCGCCCCCACCCGACGGAACCGCTCGACGAGGCGGGGCAGGGCGACGCGTTCGTCGGCCTGGCGTTCTGCGCGATCCGCGCGGTCGTCGACGTCGACGTGGAGCTGGGCTCCGTCCGCGTCGTCGAGCTGGCCGTCGCGCAGGACGTGGGCCGCGTCCTCAACCCGGCCCAGCTCGCCACCCGCATCGAGGCCGGCGTGACCCAGGGCCTCGGCGCGGCCCTCACCGAGAACCTCCGCACCCCGCGCGGCCTGGTCCGCCACCCCGACCTGACGGGGTACGCCCTCCCCACGGCCCTCGACACCCCGGACATCCACATCGTCAGACTGGTCGAGGAACGCGACGTGGTCGCGCCCTTCGGCGCGAAGGCCGCGAGCGCGGTGCCCGTCGTGACGTCCCCGGCGGCCATCGCCTCCGCCGTCCGCGCCGCCACCGGCCGCCCGGTCAACCGCCTCCCGATCCGCCCCCAGTCCGCGGTGGTCCCCTCCACCCCGTGACACCCCGCCCCGCCCGGACACGCGGCCGGACCCGTTCGGGTGACCACCCGCCGACCCCGGCCCGCGCACGGTTTTGGCCGGTGACCGCGCGCTTCCGGTCATCCGCGCCGCGACACCACACCGGCGCGCGGGAATCCCCGCGGGCGGTGGTTCCGAGGTCACCTAGGGTGGAGAACTCCAGTTGATCAAGGGGGGCGGATGGCGTTCGAGGAAGAGTGGGACGACCTCAAGCAGGCGGCGGTGGAGCGCCGGACCGGCATGAGGCTCAACCAGCTGGCGCCCGAAGCGGGGGGCGGCGGCGCGGCGGACCTGAAGTCCGCGCCGGCGAGGAAGCGGGCGTTCGCCAACACGATCGAGACCCAGCTGGAGAAGCCCACGCGCGAGGCGGGGGACACCGTGGACGAGGCGACGGGCGCCGCCGCCCGGGCCTTCGCCGGCTGGGACACGGCCGCCGGCCTGAGGAAGTCCCACGAGAAGTGGGAGGACCAGGTCAACCGCCTCGTGGGACGGCTGGTGACGAACAAGACCCAGTTGCGCAACGCGGCCACGCAACTGGTGGGCACGGACCTCGACGTCGGACACACCCTGCGGCGACCGCAGTCGAACATCTCGGGTCTGTAGGGGGAGTCGTGCCGACGTACCAGCAGATCCTGGACATGGACTTCTCCGTCCTCACCAGCGCCGCCGACAGCTGGAAGACCACCGCCGCGCGGTACAAGTCGCTCGCGGACGTCTTCGACGAGGGGGTGCGGAGCCTCTCCGTCGGAACCGAATGGCGCGGGCTGAGCGCCGACGCGTCCCTCCAGCCGCTGGGGGTGACGAGCCGCGAGTACGCGGCGGCGCAGAAGCAGGCCCGCGCCATGGAATCCCTCCTCCGCGACGCCCACAGCACGTTCGTGCGGCTCAAGGCACAGCTCAAGTCGGCGGTGGCCGATGCCGTCGCCGCCGGCATGAAGGTCTCGGAGGGCGGCGTCGCGACGTACGACTTCAGCAAGGTCGACGCCGCCACCGCGCACAGCGTGCGCCACCAGCCGGACCTCCGCGAGGTCGAGCAGTCCTACACGAGGAACATCACGGCCGCGGTGAAGGCGGTCGACGACTTCGACGCGTACGTGAAGCGCGCCCTGATCAGCGAGACCGCATCGGACGGCACCTCACCCTTCGGGTTCAACGCCACGCCGGTCGGCGACATCGAGGCCGCGGCCGCCGTCGGCTTCGCCGAGAGGGTCCGTTCGGGGAAGGCCACGTCCGAGGAGCTCCGGGAGTTCCAGGGCCTGGTCCGTCAGCACTCCGGCGACAAGCACTTCAGCGAGGCGTTCCTGCACGCGCTGGGCGCCAAGGAGACCGTCCTGCTGTCCGACCAGATGAACCTGGCGGCGCACGAGCGCGGGGCGTCCGCGAGCGACCGGAAGCTCTACGAGTCCATCAACGCGGGCCTCGCCTCGACGCTCGCCTCCGGCACGAAGGACCCGAACAGCTACGCCTACCGGCCCTTCGTCGACGGCCTCAAGGCGTTCGGCGACGACTCCTGGGGCGGGACCACGCCGCTGCGGGGATACCAGGCGCTCGCGACCCTGATGTCGCACGGCGAGGGGTACGGCAAGCAGTTCCTCAACGAGATGGGCGACGCCGTCATCGCGACGGAGAAGGCCAACCCCCACATCTGGGACCACGCCTACGACGCCGAGCGCCCCGACCTCGTGACCGACCCCCTGGACGGCCTGCTGAAGACCATGAGCAAGGACCCGGCCGCGGCGGAGTACTTCCTCGACCCGGCCGCGGAGGGGAACAAGAACGACCACCTGAAGTACCTGCTCACCGAACGCGAGTGGAGCACCCCGTACATGGCGCCGCTGTACGGGACGCCGAGGGAGCTCGACGACCCGTACCGCGCCTCGGGTCTCGGCGCCGCCATCCAGGCCGCCGCGACGGGCCACGAACCCGGCGAGAAGCTCGGCCCTCCCGGCCCCCACACCGAGGGCCAGGCCCGCGTGATGCACGAGGCGATCCGCCTGCTGGACAAGGACGCGGGCGGCGACGAGTTCCCGGAGCACCTGGAGAACATCCGCCAGCCGATGGCCAGGGCGCTCGCCGACTACGTGGCGGACACACATCTCATTCTGGGCGGGCAGGAGTCCCGCCTCGGCGGCGTCGGTGGCAGCGAGTCCATCCACGTGGACGGGGACAAGGCCCATCTGGCCGTCGGCCAGGCGAGCCTGGTCCGGGTCATGCGCGGCATCGCCGACGACGCGCCCTCGTACGCCCTGCTGTACGAGACCGAGCGCGCCTACGCCGCTGATCAGCTGGCCAACGCGCCGGAATTCCACGGGGACAAGAAGCACGATATTAGCGCGGATTGGAATGACCGTGCACGAGACATCGGTGCGGCGCTGGGCGCCATCAACGGCGTGGGCGCCGACGTGTATCGGGACAAGCAGGCCGACAAGATCGAGTGGGCGGAGGATGCGGCGGAGTACTCGGCTATCGGAGCCAACGGTTTGATCGGTGAGATTCCGGTCGTGGGTACTGCTGGTGGAGCCTTGATCGACAGTGCCAAGTACGACTGGGTCAAGGACGTAACCAACCAAGCTGATCAGCAGGGCAAAGCCGATGCGAGCGGGAACTACGGACGTGGCATGGATGGCACCAACAAGCTACTCGACGAGTGGGCTGCCGACAGGCACATGGCGGGGGACGGCGCCTTCAAGGAGGCCAAGAACAGTGCGAACGATGGATTCACGTCCGGACAGAAGGCCACGTCGAGCCACCTGTGAGGATCGGCGCTCTCTCCGCAGGGGTACACGTTTCGCACTGGCCGTTGGATCGAGCTTGCTGCTGATCTCGTGCGGCGGGGGCGGCGCCAAGGAAGGGCTTGCCGACGACTACCTCTGTGACCTTCCGTCGAAATCCGTGGAAGAGGAAATCGTGCTGAAGGCGTTGGGCGGCGAGAAGGCGAGAACTACGATCTTCGCACAGCCTTCCGACCTTGTGGCGCGTATGGAGGGCCGACTTGGGGAGCTGGCATCGAGTGAAGATGCAACGGGTACAGATGTGTGCCTGTTCCAAACTCCGCTGATGAGTGGCTCCAAAGCATCAGTGCGCATCAGTTTCCAGTGGGCTGCGCCGGAGAAGGGAAAGGCGGCGGGTCGCCCGCTGAGGGACGCCAACCGCTACGTGGTGAACGGCCTTCCGGCGGAAGCCAACGAAGGTGATGTCAAGCTCAGCTTCTCCTGCGTAATGCCCGGTGAAAAGCGCGCTGCCTCGCGACAGGCTCAGCTGGTCGGGTGGGTGTCCCTCACTGGTGGGCCCCGTAAGGGCCCACAGAGAGAGTGGGATGTCCAGCACGTGACCTTGTCGTACCTCATGGCGCAGAGGACCGTCGAAGCGCTGGGGTGTGAGAAGAAGCCTCTCCAAGGCGAGCCCGTGGTGAAGCCCGTCGGCGAGTGACGCGGGGGCGTCGATGTGCGGGAAGGCAGGGGCCTTCCTCCTTTGGTGGAGGAAGGCCCCAGCCTTAGTTCAGACGTTGTGGCATGTGCAGGTGCACGTGATGGAGAAGAACGGCCGCTCGTCCGGGGCCGGGGTGTCGGACTCGTAGACCTCCATCGGGGTGCAGAAGTCGTGTTCGCCCGACTCGCACTCCTGCGTGCGGCCGGACTCCCTCGCGGCCGTGGCGATCTGCTCTGCTATGTGTTCGGACGTCATCGCCCACCGTCCAGGAGGTCCAGTACGTCGGGGACCGGCGGGAACAGCGGTGCGCACGCGGCGCACGCGTACACGGTGTATCCGGGCCCGCTGGCCGAGTGCACCTCGCAGACCACCACGGGCTCGTCCGTGATCCGGCCGCACCGGACGCACATCCGGACCGGCCTCCGCTCCGACGCGCTCACCGCGCCGCCCCCGCCCCGTGCAGGACCCGCGTGTCCAGGTCGATGCCGAAGTCGGCGGCGAGGACGAGGGTGAGCCTGCGCCGGGCCTGGTTCTCCTGGCGCTCGTGCGCCAGGAGGTAGGGGCGGACGAGGAGTGAGGCGCGACCGTCGAGCGGTTCGGTCGACCCGTACGGGGAGCGGAGTCGGGGGAGGGGCGCCCGAGGAGCTGCCCGGCGGATGGGGGTCGGGGCGCATGAGGGTGCGGCCCGGTGGGAGCCGGCGCGCCGTCGGCCGGAGCCCGGGGTGACCGCACCCAGCAGCCCGCCCAGGAGGGCATGGATAATGCCCACTGTCATCAACCTCCATGGGGTTGGTGGCCACGCCCCGGGAGTCCTGGCCGACTCGCCGGGGTCTTCTGTGTGCGCTCAAGGTAGCCGATGCCGAAAGCGGTCGGCAGCGGTAGACAGTGGTTGACAGCGGTTGACCACTGTTGGAGATGCGCGGCTGTTGCTGGACGTTTACGTTCACTTCCGTGACGGAGAAGATCAACCCCGGTGCGGCCGCCTATCACTACGAGCAGCTCGCGAACATCCTGGAACGCAAGATCAGGAGCGGAGAGTTCGCGCCCGGCTCCCGACTGCCCGGGGAGATGCTCCTCTCCCAGGAGTACGGCGTGGGTTCCAACACGGTGCGCCGGGCCCTCGACATCCTGCGCGAGCGGCAGCTCGTCGTGACCGTGCGAGCGAGGGGCTCGTTCGTGGTCGAGGAGCTGCCCGACGCCTCCGACAGCTGATCGGCGCGGGCATCCGGCGTACTGCGCGATGAGTTCCGGGGCTCCCGTGGGTCTACTCGTGTGAAGGCACACGGAGGGAAGGGACCCCGACATGCAGCAGAAGATCACGCCGTTCCTGTGGTTCGAGACCCAGGCGGAGGAGGCGGCCGAGCACTACACGTCGATCTTCGAGGGCTCGCGGATCGTGAAGGTCGACCGCTACCCCGAGGGGACCCCGATGCCGGCGGGCACGGTCATGACCGTCGAGTTCGAGCTGGCGGGGCAGCGCTACGTGGCGATGAACGGTGGGCCCGAGTTCACGTTCAACGAGGCGATCTCCCTGTCCGTGGCGTGCGAGGACCAGGAGGAGGTCGACTACTTCTGGGCCCGGCTCGGTGAGGGCGGCGAGGAGGGCCCCTGCGGGTGGCTCAAGGACAAGTACGGGCTGTCGTGGCAGATCACCCCGCGCGTCCTGGACGCGATGATGACCGACCCGGACCCCGACAAGGCCAGGCGCGCCGCCGAGGCGATGATGGGCATGAAGAAGCTCGACATCCAGGCCCTCCGGGCCGCGTTCGACGGGTGAGACCGGGGCGGGGTGCCCGCGGTCGTACGACCATGGGCGGAGCCCGTTCCCGTCGCGCGACAGGGGTCAAGTGCCCCGACGCCTCTTACTCTGGAGGTCATGAGCGCCCTGGATCCCCCCGACACCGACGCCGGCAGCGACAACGACCCCGCCGCCCCTTCCCTCCCGCCGCGGGAGCGGGGCGGCGGTGGCGTGCTCGACCGTGAGTACCGGGCGCTGAGCATCGGCATCGTCTCCGTCGTCCTGCTGATCGCGTTCGAGGCGACCGCCGTCGGCACGGCGATGCCCGTCGCCGCGCGGGAGCTGGACGGGGTGGCGCTGTACGCGTTCGCGTTCTCGGCGTACTTCACGACCAGCCTCTTCGGCATGGTCCTGGCCGGTCAGTGGGCCGACCGGGACGGGCCGCTCGGGCCGCTCGCGGCGGGGATCGCCGCGTTCGCCGCGGGCCTGCTGGTGTCCGGGACGGCCGGCACGATGTGGCCGTTCATCCTGGGCCGCGCGGTGCAGGGGCTCGGCGGCGGTCTGGTGATCGTCGCGTTGTACGTGGTCGTCAGCCGGGCGTACCCGGAGCGCCTGCGGCCCGCGATCATGGCGGCGTTCGCGGCGTCCTGGGTGATCCCGTCCGTCGTGGGTCCGCTCGCCGCGGGGACGGTGACCGAGCGGCTCGGGTGGCGGTGGGTGTTCCTCGGCATACCCGCGCTGGTCGTGGTGCCGCTCGTCCTGGCGCTGCCGGCGATCCGCCGTACCGCCTCCGGCCCGGCCGACCCCGGGGCGCCCGCCCCGGCGTTCGACCGGCGCCGGCTGCGGCTGGCGCTCGGCATCTCGCTGGGCGCGGGGCTCCTGCAGTACGCGGGGCAGGACCTGCGGTGGCTGTCCGTCGTCCCCGCCGTCGCGGGCGCCGCGCTGCTGGTGCCGGCCGCGCTGGGACTGCTGCCGCGCGGGACGTACCGGGCGGCGCGCGGGCTGCCGTCGGTGGTGCTGCTGCGCGGGGTGTCGGCGGGCGCGTTCATCTCCGCCGAGTCGTTCGTGCCGCTGATGCTCGTCACCCAGCGGGGCCTGAGCCCGACGCTCGCCGGGCTGTCCCTCGCCGTGGGCGGGGCGACCTGGGCGCTGGGCTCGTACGTCCAGTCGCGGCCCCGGCTGGAGCCGTACCGGGAGCGGCTGATGGTGGCCGGGATGCTGCTGGTGGCGGCGGCCATCGCGGCGGTGCCGCTGGTGCTGCTGCCGGCGGTGCCGGTGTGGATCGTGGGGGTGGCCTGGGGCTTCGGCTGCCTCGGCATGGGCATGGTGATCGCCTCGACGAGCGTGCTGCTGCTGAAGCTGTCCGCGCCGGAGGAGGCCGGGACGAACTCGGCCGCGCTCCAGATCTCCGACGGCCTGTCGAACGTCCTGCTCCTGGCGGCCGGCGGCGCCGCGTTCGCCGCGCTGGGCGGCGGCGCGGTCGCGGGCCACTCCGTGGCCGGTGCCGGGGCGTCCGGCGCGCACCCGGTCGCCTTCGCGGCGGTGTTCCTGCCGATGGCGTGCGTGGCGCTGTTCGGCGCCTGGGTCGCCACACGCGTACGGGTCCCGCAGGCGGCGGGGCATCCGCCGGTGGTACCGGAATGACCCCATGCGCTGGTGCCGTTTCGGTATGGCCATGAACCTGCGTCTTCGCGACGACCAGACCGACGCCCTGAAGCAGCGTGCAGAGCTGGAGGGAACCAGCATGCACGCCATCGTGCTCAAGGCCGTGGACCACTACCTGGCGCGGACCGCCCAGGAGGCCATCGTGCGCAAGACCGCGATGGCACAGGCGGCCAAGTGGCATGAGCTCATGGAGCGGCTCAAGTGACGTGTGTATACGTCAGCGCCGAGGACGGTAGGTCATCGCCGGCCATGCCATCGACGACCAGGACGTCGTCCTCCGGGACGCCGGGCTCCTGGAGTCGGCCGTGCACCGGCCGGCAGCGGCCGTGTTCGGTGAGGAGGCCTACCCCCGACTCGTCGAGAAGGCCGCCGCCCTGCTCCAGTCACTCGCGGTGAACCACCCGTTCTTCGACGGCAACAGGCGCACCGCCTGGCTGTCCTGTGTGACGTTCCTCGCCATCAACGGCGTGAACCTCCGGCCTGACATCGACGCGGCGGAACGGCTGGTCATCGATGTGGCCACAGACCGGGCGGACGAGGTGGAGAACATCGCCGAGAGGCTCCGCGCGCTCGTGGTGTGACGCCGCTCGCACTCCGCGAGGTCACGGTGTCGTCCCGCCCGGGGGCGGGGCGGGGCACCGGTAGGGTGGCCCGGTTGTCGTACGCGAACCGTGCGCACCCCCCTGCGTCCGAGAGCCCCGAATCGGAGACCGTGACTACTACCGCCTCCCATCACCTCTCTCCCGCCTTCCCCGGCCGGGCCCCCTGGGGCACCGCCAACAAGCTGCGCGCCTGGCAGCAGGCGGCCATGGAACGGTACGTCCAGGAGCAGCCGAGGGACTTCCTGGCGGTCGCCACGCCCGGCGCCGGCAAGACGACCTTCGCGCTGACGCTGGCGTCCTGGCTGCTGCACCACCACGTCGTCCAGCAGGTGACCGTCGTCGCGCCGACCGAGCACCTGAAGAAGCAGTGGGCGGCCGCCGCCGCGCGGATAGGCATCAAGCTCGACCCGGAGTACAGCGCCGGGCCGCTGAGCAAGGAGTACCAGGGCGTCGCCGTCACCTACGCCGGTGTCGGCGTGCGGCCGATGCTCCACCGCAACCGCTGCGAGCAGCGCAAGACGCTCGTCATCCTCGACGAGATCCACCACGCCGGCGACTCCAAGTCGTGGGGCGAGGCGTGCCTGGAGGCGTTCGAGCCCGCGACGCGGCGCCTCGCGCTGACCGGTACGCCGTTCCGCTCCGACACCAACCCCATCCCCTTCGTCACGTACGAGGAGGGCAACGACGGCATCCGGCGCTCCTCCGCCGACTACACCTACGGTTACGGCAACGCCCTCGCCGACGGCGTCGTCCGCCCGGTGATCTTCCTCAGCTACAGCGGCAACATGCGCTGGCGCACCAAGGCCGGTGACGAGGTGGCCGCCCGGCTCGGCGAGCCGATGACGAAGGACGCCGTCTCGCAGGCGTGGCGCACCGCCCTCGACCCGCGCGGCGACTGGATGCCGAACGTGCTGCGCGCCGCCGACCAGCGGCTGACCGAGGTCCGCAAGGCGATCCCGGACGCCGGCGCCCTGGTGATCGCCTCCGACCAGGACTCCGCCCGCGCGTACGCCAAGCTGATCCGCGAGATCACCGGGCACGGCGCGACCGTGGTCCTCTCCGACGACGCGGGCGCGTCGAAGCGGATCGACGAGTTCAGCGAGGGCGACGACCGCTGGATGGTCGCCGTCCGCATGGTGTCGGAGGGCGTCGACGTGCCGCGCCTCGCGGTCGGCGTGTACGCCACGACGATCTCCACGCCGCTCTTCTTCGCGCAGGCCGTCGGGCGTTTCGTCCGGTCGCGGCGGCGCGGCGAGACCGCGTCGGTCTTCCTGCCGACCATCCCCATGCTCATGGGCTTCGCCAACGAGATGGAGGTCGAGCGCGACCACGTCCTCGACCGGCCGAAGAAGGAGGGCGAGGAGGACCCGTACGCCGAGTCCGAGAAGGAGCTCGACGAGGCGAACAAGCAGCAGGACGAGGACACCGGTGAACAGGACATGCTGCCCTTCGAGGCGCTGGAGTCCGACGCCGTCTTCGACCGGGTCATGTACAACGGCGCCGAGTTCGGCATGCAGGCCCACCCCGGCAGCCAGGAGGAGCAGGACTACCTCGGCATCCCCGGCCTGCTGGAGCCCGACCAGGTGCAACTGCTGCTGCAGAAGCGGCAGGCCCGGCAGATCGCGCACAGCCGGCAGAAGCCCTCGGAAGAGGCCGACCTGCTGGAGCTGCCCGCGGAGCGGCGGCCCGTCGTCTCCCACAAGGAGCTGATGGAGCTGCGCAAGCAGCTGAACACCATGGTCGGCGCGTACGTCCACCAGAGCGGCAAGCCGCACGGCGTCATCCACACCGAGCTGCGCCGGGTGTGCGGCGGCCCGCCGAGCGCGGAGGCCACGGCCGGGCAGATCCGCGAGCGGATCAAGAAGGTCCAGGAGTGGGCCACGCGGATGCGCTGAGCCGCCGGTCCCGTACGGTCCCGGCGGGTCCCGTACGGTCCCGGCGGGTCCCGTACGGTCCCGGCGGGTCCCGTACGGTCCCGGCGGGTCCCGTACGGTCCCCGGGCGGTCCCGTACGGTCCCGTCCCGTACGTGTCCGGTCGGTCCCGTACGTTCCCCGGTCGGTCTCGGGCAGGCTCCGGCCGGTGTGGGGCAGGCCCCGGGCGGTCCCGTACGCCTCCGGCCGGTTCGGGGAGGTGCTGGGCACGGGCGGCGCAGAGGCCCGCAGGCCCCGCAGGTCCGGGGCCGCTCGCGTCCGTCCCGGGCAGGGGCGCGGCAGGCGCCCGTGGGCCCCGCAGGTGCGGCCGGGCGTCGGCAGGCCACCGGGCGGGGCACACGAGTTCCGGCTCGTGGGGCCGGGCTCCGACAGGTACCGGTAGGCCCGGCCCCGTAGACCCGGCCCCGCAGGTCCGGACGGGCATCGGCGGACACACAGGTTCCGGCACGGGCGGCCGGGGTCCGGCAGGACCCGGCAAGGTCGTCGCAGGTCCGGGCAGGCGCCCCGAAACCGCCCGTTTTCGGGTACGGCTTCGGGGCGCTCCCGCAGGGAACCGCGCATTCCTGGATCAAGCCCCCATGGCCGCCCGGATTCTGGACGAGGTCTTCCGCTGAGCGGAGCCGCTCGCTACTGTCCCGGGCACATGCAAACGCCCCGTGGCAGCGCCGCCGCGGAGCGCAGCCGGTGTGCCATGGCCTGCCGGCGGCCTCTCGGTGCGTCGCTCAAGGGACGGGTGTCGCAGCAGCGTTGGGAGTGTCCGCCGTCACTCACTCCGAAGGAGGGGGCGTCGTGACCGCGGAAACCTCCCAGACGCTCGACCGGGGACTGCGCGTCCTCAAGCTGCTCGCCGACACCGACCACGGGCTGACCGTCACCGAGCTGTCCCACCGGCTCGGCGTCAACCGCACGGTCGTCTACCGTCTGCTCGCCACGCTGGAGCAGCACGCCCTCGTCCGCCGCGACCTGGGCGGCCGGGCCCGCGTGGGGCTCGGCGTGCTGCGGCTCAGCCGCCAGGTGCACCCCCTCGTACGCGAGGCGGCGCTGCCGGCGCTGCGCTCGCTCGCCGAGGACATCGGGGCCACCGCCCATCTCACCCTGGTCGACGGGGCGGAGGCGCTGGCCGTCGCCGTCGTCGAGCCGACCTGGACCGACTACCACGTGGCCTACCGGGCCGGCTTCCGCCACCCGCTCGACCGGGGCGCCGCGGGCCGGGCCATCCTCGGCGCCCGCCGGGCGGGCGGCCCCGGAGAACCGGGCTACACGCTCACCCACGGCGAGCTGGAGGCGGGTGCGAGCGGGGCCGCCGCGCCGCTGCTGGGCGTGACGGGTGTCGAGGGCAGCGTCGGGGTGGTGATGCTCACCGACGCCGTACCGGAGCGGGTCGGCCCGCGCGTCGTCGACGCCGCCCGCGAGGTCGCCGACGCCCTGCGCTGAGGGCGGCGCCGGGACCGGGACGGTGCCCTGCGCCGAGGGCGGCGCCGGGGCCGGAGGGCCGGTGGGCCCCGCGCCGAGGGCGGCGCTCAGGGCGGAGGGCCGCCGGTGCCCTGGGCGCCGCGGCCCGGTGCCCGGCGCCCGGTGTCGGTGTCCCATGCCCGGTGTCCGTGTCCGTGTCCGTGTCGGTGTCGGTGTCGGTGTCCCATGCCGTACCGGCGCCCGGTGCCGCGGGCCGGTGTGCCCGTACGGTGCGGGCCGCGGCCCCGTGACACGACCGTGCGGGCCACGGCCCGGTGACACGAGCGGGCGCGTCAAGGCTCGGTGACCCGACCGTGCGCGTCAGGGCCCGGTGACCGTGCGGGCCGCGCCCGGAGGCGTACGGGGGCGCCGGGGTGGGCGCCGGTAGATTGACCCCGTGCTCTCCCGTCTCACGCGCCCCCGCGTCCTCGCCCTGTGCGCCCTGCCGATCCTCGCGCTCTTCGCGGTGGCCGCGTTCGCGCCGTTGCCGTTCACGATCGCGTACCCGGGATCGACGGCGGACGTGCTCGGCGTCGACAAGGGCCGACCGGTGATCACCATCTCCGGCGCCCCCGTCCGCCGGACGACGGGTCAACTGCGGATGGTCACCATCGTGGCGACCGCGCCCCGCAGCGACATCGGCTACCAGGACGTCGTCCGCGCCTGGTTCCGCACCGACCAGGCCGTGCTGCCGCACGACTCGGTCTACCCGGCCGGCAAGTCCGACGCCGAGATCGAGAAGCGCAACCTTGGGCAGATGCGGCAGTCGCAGGACGACGCCGTCGCCGCCGCCCTCGACCACCTCGGCAGGAGCGGAGACGACATCGACGTCCGGCTCCACCTCGCCGACATCGGCGGCCCCAGCGCCGGTCTGCTCTTCTCCCTCGGCGTCATCGACAAGCTGGCCGGCGACGGCGACGGCGGCGACCTCACGGGCGGGCGGATCGTCGCCGGCACGGGGACCATCTCGCCGGACGGGAAGGTCGGCGCGGTCGGCGGGGTCTCCCTCAAGACGCAGGCCGCCGCGCGCGACGGGGCGACGGTGTTCCTGGTGCCCCGCGCGGAGTGCGAGGACGCCGAGGCCACGCGCCCGGAGAAGCTGCGGCTGGTCCCCGTGACGACCCTCAAGGACGCGGTGGCCTCCCTGGAGGCCCTGGCGGACGGCGGCCGGGTCCCCAGCTGCTGACCGTCCCGCGCCACCCCCCCCGGCGGGCGGCCGCCCACCGCGGGCCGGCCGGGCGGCGGGCGCCGTGCCGTAGGCGCCCACCGCCCCCCGTACCGCCCAGGGCACCCCGCTTCCGGCCACGCCGTCACGCGCGGCGCGGCGGGGCCGGGTCCTCGTCCGTGGCCGCCTGCTCCACCAGCGGGATGAGCCGCAGCGGTACCGGGTTCTCCATCACGATCGCCGTCGACGCGCGCATGATCCCCTCGAAGCCCACCACGCGGTCGATCACCCGCTGGAGGTCGGCGTTCGACCGCGCCACCAGCCGGCACAGCATGTCGCCGTGGCCCGTCGTCGTGTGCAGCTCCAGCACCTCCGGCACGCCCGCCAGGTGCTCGCGCACGTCCGCGCCCTGCCCCTGCTTGATCTCCAGCGTCGCGAACGCCGTCACCGGGTAGCCCAGCGCGGCCGGGTCCACCTCCGGGCCGAAGCCCCGGATCACGCCGTTCGCCTGGAGCCGGTCCAGGCGCGCCTGCACCGTGCCGCGCGCCACCCCGAGCCGCCGGGAGGCCTCCAGCACCCCGATGCGGGGTTCGCGCGCCAGCAGGGCGATGAGCCTGCCGTCCAGATGATCGATCGCCACGGCCGCCTCCCAGTGGTCATCCTGTACAGAACGCCTGCCCATAGTGGGGCCCGGCTGTGCACATTGACCAGGGGATGCGCGAACTATTGCGCAGCTTGTGGAACGGAGAGAACCTGCCGCCATGACTGAGATCCTGCATGAGACCCCCGGCACCGCACGGCAGGCGGACCCCTTCCCGGTGAAGGGCATGGACGCGGTCGTGTTCGCCGTCGGCAACGCCAAGCAGGCCGCGCACTACTACTCCACGGCCTTCGGCATGAAGCTCGTCGCCTACTCCGGACCGGAGAACGGCAGCCGTGAGACGGCCAGTTACGTGCTGACGAACGGCGCGGCCCGCTTCGTGCTGACCTCCGTCATCAAGCCCACCACCGACCGGGGCCGGTTCCTCGCGGACCACGTCGCCGAGCACGGTGACGGCGTCGTCGACCTCGCCATCGAGGTCCCCGACGCCCGCGCGGCCTACGCCTACGCGGTGGAGCAGGGCGCCACCGGCGTCACCGAGCCGTACGAGCTGACGGACGAGCACGGCACCGTCGTCCTCGCCGCCATCGCGACCTACGGCAAGACCCGCCACACGCTCGTCGACCGCTCCCGCTACAGCGGCCCGTACCTGCCCGGGTTCGTCGCCGCACGGCCGCTGGTCGAGCCGCCGGCCAAGCGCACCTTCCAGGCGATCGACCACTGCGTCGGCAACGTCGAGCTCGGCCGGATGAACGAGTGGGTCGCCTTCTACAACAAGGTCATGGGCTTCACCAACATGAAGGAGTTCGTGGGCGACGACATCGCCACCGAGTACTCCGCCCTCATGTCGAAGGTGGTCGCCGACGGCACGCTGAAGGTGAAGTTCCCGATCAACGAGCCGGCCATCGCGAAGAAGAAGTCGCAGATCGACGAGTACCTGGAGTTCTACGGCGGTGCCGGCGTCCAGCACATCGCGCTCGCCACGAACGACATCGTCGCCACCGTGCGCACCATGCGCGCCGCGGGCGTGCAGTTCCTCGACACCCCGGACTCGTACTACGACACCCTCGGCGAGTGGGTGGGCGACACCCGCGTGCCGGTGGAGACCCTGCGCGAGCTGAAGATCCTCGCCGACCGCGACGAGGACGGCTACCTCCTGCAGATCTTCACCAAGCCCGTCCAGGACCGCCCGACGGTCTTCTTCGAACTCATCGAACGGCACGGTTCGATGGGCTTCGGGAAGGGCAACTTCAAGGCCCTGTTCGAGGCGATCGAGCGCGAGCAGGCGAAGCGCGGCAACCTCTGACGCCGCACGCCCCCCGGTACTTGTGGCCCCGCGGACCTGACCCGCGGGGCCACAGGCCGTCCCGGGCCGCCCGGGCCGCACCGGCCGTCCCGGGCCGCCCGGCCGTCCCGGGCCGCCCGGGCCGCTCCCGATCCGGGTGTCCCGGTCCGGCCCGGCCGCTCCCCGGCCCGCCGGACCGCTCCCGTCCGCCCCGGCCGCTCTCGTCCGCCCCGGCCGCTCCCGGGGACGCTCCCGGCCGCCTGTCCGCTCCCCAGCCCCGCCCCCGCCCCCGCCCCCGGCCTCACCGGCGCGGTGGTGGTCCCGACGGCTCGCCCAGCGCCTCCAGCGCCCGCCGTGCCTCCGGGGCGTACAGCGGAGAGAAGCGCGGGTTGGTCCGCAGCGCCTCCGCCAGATGGCGGCGGGCCTCGCCGGTCATGCCGAGCGCCCGCTCCACCTCCCCCCGGTGGTACGCGAACAGCGCGCTGCGCAGCCCCTGTTCGGTGGCGAGCCGCGCGTACGGCAGCGCTTCCCGGGCCCGGCCCGCCCGCAGCAGCGCCCACCCCAGGGCGTCCGCCACCTCCGCGGACCGGTGCCCGCGCCGCCACTCCGCGCGCAGCCACGCCACCGCGGTGAGCGGCCGGCCGTGGTCCGCCTCGTACCGGGCCAGCACCAGCGACTGGTCCACGCCGTGCGCGAACGCCTCCGCGGCCCGCGCGTGCAGCAGTTCGTACCCGGCCCGCGCCTCCGCCTCCCGGCCCAGCGCCGCGTACAGCTCGCCCGCCTCCAGCGCGTACTCCGGCACCGGCCGCAGGTCCAGCGCCGCCCGGTAGTCCCGTACGGCCTCGTCGGTGCGGTCCAGCGCCGCGAGCGTCCGGGCCCGGCCCGCCAGCGCGGGCGCGTCCCGCGGGGCCAGCTCCAGTGCCGCCGCGTACTGGCGGAGGGCCTCCTCCGGCTCCCCCCGCTCCCACGCGAGGTCCCCCAGCCGCCGCAGGCACGCCGCCCTCTCGGTGGGCGTCCCCGCCCGCCCCACCGCGTCGTACGCCACCGCCGCGGCGTCCTCCCGCCAGCCCCGGTCCCGGTACACCTCCGCCGCCCGGGTCAGCGCCGCCGTACCCGTGTGCATCTCCCGCAGCCGGGCCAGCGCCTGCTGGGCGGCCGTCTGGTCGCCGAGCCCCCGGTACGCGTCGACCAGCACCGCCTGGACCCGCCACCGGCGCGGCGCCCGCTGGCGCGCCTCCTCCGCCCACCGCCGCGCCGCCGCGAAGTCGCCGCGCGCGTGGGCCAACGCCCCCATGCCGAGCGCCGCGTCGACGTTGCCCTCGGCCACCGGGTGCGCGTCCAGGGAGCGCCGCAGCGCCCGCTCGGCCTTCGGGTACGCCGCCGGGTCCCCGGTCCGCGCGCCCCGCTCCGCGTACGCGGCGCCCAGCACCGCCCACGACGCGTCGTCACCCGGATGGCCGCGCAGCCACGCCTCCCGTTCCCCGATCAGCGCGGTCAGCTCCGGCAGGGACGCCGGCGCGCCCGCCCGCACGGCCACCGCCGCCCGCGCCGCCGGCCCCGGGGCGGGCGGCACCCCGCCACCGCCGCGCAACCCCGTCATCCCGTCGGCCAGGAACAGCGCCACCGCGCCCGCCAGCACCGCGCTCGCACCGGCGAGCAGCACCACCTGAGAGACCCGTTCCGTCTTCATGCCGCTCACTGTGCGCGCGCCACCGGCGGGGCCCCGCGCGCCGGCGGCCGGTACACGCCCGGTTCACACCGATGGCCCCCGGGTGCCACGCTGGGATCATGGACGATCTGCTGCAGCGGCTGCGCGCCGGTCTCCCCGCCGAGGCCCTGATCACCGACCCGGACGTCACCCCCTCCTACTCCCGCGACATGGCGGGCTTCTGCGCCGCCGGCACCCCGGCCGTCGTGGTCCTGCCCCGTACCGTCGAACAGGTCCGGCACGTGATGCGCACCGCCACCGCGCTGCGCGTCCCCGTGGTGCCCCAGGGCGCCCGCACCGGCCTGTCGGGCGCCGCCAACGCCACGGACGGGTGCATCGTGCTGTCCCTCGTCCGGATGGACCGCATCCTGGAGATCGACCCGGTCGACCGGATCGCCGTCGTCGAGCCGGGCGTCGTCAACGCCGTCCTCTCCCGCGCCGTCGCCGCGCACGGCCTGTCCTACCCGCCGGACCCGTCCAGCTGGGAGACGTGCACCATCGGCGGCAACATCGGCACCGCCTCCGGCGGGCTGTGCTGCGTCAAGTACGGCGTCACCGCCGAGTACGTCCTCGGCCTGGACGTCGTCCTCGCCGACGGGCGGCTGCTGTCCACCGGCCGCCGGACCGCCAAGGGCGTCGCCGGATACGACCTCACGCGGCTGTTCGTCGGCTCCGAGGGCAGCCTCGGCGTCGTCGTCCGGGCCGTGCTCGCGCTCCGGCCGAAGCCGCCGGAGCAGCTCGTCCTCGCCGCCGAGTTCGCCTCCGCCGCCGACGCGTGCGCCGCCGTCTGCGCCATCATGGAGAACGGCCATACCCCCTCCCTGTTGGAGCTGATGGACCGCACCACGGTCCGGGCCGTCAACCGCCTGGGCCGCATGGGGTTGCCCGACACCACGGCCGCGCTGCTCCTGGCCGCCTTCGACACCCCGGACCCGGCCGCCGACCTGGCCGCCGTCGCGAAGCTGTGCACCGGGGCGGGCGCCACGCAGGTCGTCCCGGCCGAGGACGCCGCCGAGTCCGAACTGCTCATGAACGCGCGGCGGATGTCCCTGCCCGCCCTGGAGACCGTCGCCAGCGCCACGATGATCGACGACGTGTGCGTACCGCGCTCGCGGCTCGCCGAGATGCTCGACGGGACGGCCGCCATCGCCGAGGAGTACGGCCTGACGATCGGCGTGTGCGCCCACGCCGGCGACGGCAACACCCATCCCGTGGTGTGCTTCGACCACACCGACGCGGACGAGTCCCGGCGCGCCCGTGCGTCCTTCGACGCCATCATGGCCCTCGGTCTGGAGCTCGGCGGCACCATCACCGGGGAACACGGGGTCGGCGTCCTCAAGAAGGAGTGGCTCGCCCGCGAACTCGGTCCCGTCGGACTGGAGCTCCAGCGCGGCATCAAGCGGACCTTCGACCCGCTCGGCATCCTCAACCCGGGCAAACTCTTCTGACCCCCCCGCCACCCCGCCGGCGGCCGGCCACCCGCCCGGCCGCCGGTCGTCGGCCCTCGCCCACGCACGGCGTCTTCCGGCCCTTCCTCACCCCGGTCCCCCGGCCACGCCTCACCCCCTCACCCCCCTCGCCCCCTCGCCCCCTCACCCCCCTCGCCCCCTCACCCCCTCACGCCTCCGCGCCTCACCCCCTCACGCCTCCGCCGACAGCAGCGCGGTCAGCTCCTCGTCGATGCCGAGCCGCTCCGACTCCGTCCCCGGCGGCACCGCCCGCAGCGTGTGCTCCAGCCACGCCGACACCTGCGCGGTCGGCGCCTCCAGCAGCGCCTCGCCGTCGGGGGACGACAGCGCCATGAGCACCACGCCGCCGCCCTCCGCCTTCGACGGCCAGATCCGCACGTCGCCGTCGCCGCACGGCCGGAACACCCCCTCCACCAGCAGCTCCCGGGCGAACGTCCAGTACACCGGGTGCTCCGAGCCGATGTGGAAGGCGATGTGGACGGCGTAGGGGTCGGCCGTCCGGTAGGTCAGCCGGGCCGGCACCGGCACGCTGTGGTCCGGGGACAGCACCAGCTTGAGTTCCAGTTCCCGCTCCACCACCGTGGTCTCCTCCATGGTCGGTCCTCCCTCTCGGCGTGCGGACGGGCCCCCACCGGACCCGCGCGGAAGGAGGGAGCTGTTTTCCTCCCCGCCATTACGCGACTTTCACCGGCGAACTTCTGTTACTTTGCGTGACACCGCTGTGACCGGATGGTGGCCCTGGCGATCGGATCGGCCCGGGGGCATCCGGCGGTCTGATAGATGTGGTGCCTTGAATTGAGGCCCTCGAGGAGATACGGGACCACGGTGATGAGCGCCCCAACCCCGGCAACCGGCGACGGCAGCCCCGAAGCCGGTTACTACCCAGATCCCTCCATTCCCGGATACATCCGGTACTGGAGCGGTGCCGCCTGGGTCCCCGGTACGAGCCGTCCCGCGCCCGGGGACGGTGAGGCGATGCCGGCGCCCCCGGGCGCGGCGGCCCCCGCGCCCGCCGTCGCGCCGGCCGCGCGGGCGAACCCGGGCCCGTCGGTGGAGGAGACGGGCCCCGTCTTCCTCGACGAGGACCCCGAGTTGGCCTCGGAGGCCGGCCCCGCCACCGGCCCGCAGCCGCGGGCGGAACGCGAAGCGGAACGGGACGCCGAGCCCGCGTCCGCGTGGCAGGCCGACCTCTCCCGCCAGCGCGGCTTCGGCGACCACCATGACGAACAGGTCTCGTGGGGGGCGCCCGGCCGCCGGGACCCCCGCGTGGCGGACCCGGCCGACCCGACGGGCGGCGCCCTCCCCGGGGTGCGCCGGGTGGACCCGGAACCGGCGGCGCGGCCCGCCCCCGAGGGCACGATGACGATCCGCCCGTCGAAGTCCGCGCCTTCGGACACCTCCCGGGCGGCGGACGTCCCGGCGCAGCAGGGTCCGCGGACCCAGCAGCCCGCCCGCGCCCCGGCCCCCTCCACCGCCGCGGCGCACGACGACTCCCGGCAGCAACTGCAGCCCCACCAGCCCCACCAGGCCCCCGCCCAGGCCCGGCCCCCGGCGCAGCAGGCCGGCGCCCACCCCGGCGCGCCCGTGCGGCCTGAGCCGTACGCGCCCGTGCGGGCGCAGTCGGCGACCGCCGGGGCCGTACCGCCGCAGGCGGCGGCCGCGCCGCACGCGCAGGGCCCGGTGGCCGGCGTGCCCGTCACGGCCGGCGCCGGGGGTGGTGCCGCGTCATGGGCGCAGCAGGTCCACCAGCTCGCGCAGCAGCAGCCGCCCACCCCGGCGGCGACCGCCCCGGTGTCCCCGGGGGCGCCGGCCGCCGCCGGACCGGACGCGGCGGGACAGCCGGTCGTCCCGTGGAAGCCGCCGGTCAGCGACCCGTTCCTGCGGGCCGCGCAGGAACGGGCCTCCGCCCGCCCCGCCGGGCTCGGCAGGCGGCTCGCCGCCCGCGTCGTCGACACCCTCGTCCTCGGCGGGCTCGCCGGCGCGGCCGCCGCGCCCTTCGTGGCGAACGGCGTCGACCACATCCTGGACAAGATCGAGCAGGCCAAGCGGTCGGGCGAGACGGTCACCGTGTGGCTCGTCGACGGCACGACGTCCGTCCAGTTCGGCATCGCGCTCGGCATCCTGCTGGTCCTCGGCGTCCTGTACGAGGCGGTGCCCACCGCCCGGTGGGGCCGCACCCTCGGCAAGAAGCTCTGCGGCCTGCAGGTGCGAGGCATCGAGTCCCACGAGCCGCCGACGTTCGGCGCCGCGCTGCGCCGCCGTCTGGTCTACTCGGTGCTGGGGCTGCTGGTGATCGGCGTGCTGAACGTCCTGTGGTGCCTGGTCGACCGGCCGTGGCGGCAGTGCTGGCACGACAAGGCGGCCGGGACGTTCGTGGCACGGCACTGACGCCGTCCCCCGAACGGCACGCGACCGGATGCGGCCCCGGTCGCGGCGGGATGCACTGCCCCCATGAGCCACGAACCGCCGACGCCCGGTCAGCCGCCCGAGGACGACCCGTTCCGCAAGCGCCCGCAGGAGCCGTCAGAGCCCCCGCAGGGCGGCGGCACCCCACCTCCGCCGCCCCCGCCGGGCGGTGAGGGCCCCTACCCGGGCGGCCCGCCCGGCGGCGGTGATCCGTACGGCGGTGGCCCCTACGGATCGCCGCCGCCCCCCGGTGGTGGCGGGCCCTACGGGGCGCCCCCGCCCGGTGGTGGGGGACCCTATGGTGGCGGGCCCTATGGCGGAGGCCCGTACGGCGGCGGGCCCTATGGTTACGGCGGAGCCGACCCGCTCGGCGGGATGCCGCCCCTCGCCGAGACCGGCAAGCGTGTGCTCGCGCGCCTCGTCGACTGGCTGGTCATCGCGGTGCCACTGGCGATCATCGGCATCCCGTTCGGTGTCTACGACCGGGTGAACGAGGACTCCGGCGACTTCGGTGCCGTGTGGACCGCGAGCGCGGAGGGCGGACAGTGGGCCTTCCAACTCATCACCCTCGTGGCGTACGTCGCCTACGACACCCTCATGACGGCGAAGGCGAACGGGCAGACGCTCGGCAAGCGGATGACGGGCCTGCGCGTGGCCATGCTGAACGACGGGACCACCCCGCCCACCGGCGCCGCGCTCATGCGGGCGCTCGTGCTCTGGCTGCCCGCCCTGATCTGCTGCGCGTGCCTGTGGCCGCTCCTGCTGCTCATCCTGATCCTCGTGGACAAGCCCTACAAGCAGGGCCTCCACGACAAGGCGGCCAGGACCGTGGTGGTGTCAGCGACGCAGTGACGGCTGCCGGTCGGGCGCCGCGGCGGGCGTCGGCGCCGCCCCGGCCCCCCGGCCCCGGCCGCGCGCCCGGGCCGGCGCGCCCAGGGCCACGCCCGCGCCGAGGAGCAGCGCGACCGTCCCGACCAGGGCGGTCCAGGCGCCCTCGGCCGCGGGGAACAGCAGGAGCAGGACGACGGTGGAGCAGACCACAGTGGCCGAACCGTAGGCGAGCCGTACGGCGGTCGGACGCGGCATGGCGGTGTTCCGTCCTCGTGGTGGAGTTCGCGGCACGGTCGCACAGGTGGACGACCCTACGACGCTGGATGCCCGGGCGGAACCGTCGGTAAGCGTGACCTGACCCACCGTGCGGAGCACGGGGGGCGCACCGGTTCACGGGAGCACAGGGGAGGACGGCAGCGGATGTCGCGCACGTCACGCGGGTGGTGCGTCGCCTCCGCCGTACTCGCTGCCCTCGTCCTGGCCGCCGCGCCGGCCGCCCCCGCCGCGCCGCGCGCCGGGGCACCCGCCCCACCCGCGCCCGCCCCTGCCCCACCCGCGACCGCCCCCGCGCCGCCCGCGACCGCCCCCGCGCCGCCCGCCGGCCCGCTGCCCGCCGGGTGGCCACCCGCGGCCACGCCCGCCCCACCACCGCCCGCACCGCCCGCCCGGCCGTCCGCCGCCCCCGCCCCGCCGCCCGCGGCGGCGCCGGTGCCCGCGCGGGGTCCGGGGGACGGGCACGTCATCGACGGCCCGTACAGCGCCGTGACGCGACTGCACCGCCAGGCCGCGCTGGAGCAGGTCCTCACGGGGCGGGCCACGGCCGAGCGGCGGGGCGCCTCCCGCGTCGTGCGGCTGGGCGACGGCAAGTACGCGGAGCTGGGCCGGGAGCGCACGGACCGGATCCTCACCGTCCTCGTCGAGTTCGGCGACGAGGTGGACGACACCACCCTGTACGACCCGGACGGGCCCCGCGGCCCCAAGCCGCCCGTCGTGAAGTACGGCGGCACGCCCGGCCCCCGGCACAACGGGATACCCCGGCCGGACCGCACCCGGGACAACTCCACCGACTGGCGCCCCGACTACGACCGCGCGCACTACCAGCGGCTCTACTTCGGCGAGGGTCCCGGCACCGAGTCGCTCCGGACGTACTACGAGAAGGTCTCGTCGGGCCGCTACTCGGTGGAGGGCGAGGTCTCGGACTGGGTCCGCGTCCCGTACAACGAGGCCCGCTACGGCTCGAACTACTGCGGCGCCCACAACTGCCCGAACGTCGAGGACCTCGTGCGGGACGCCGTCGCCGCCTGGGTGGCGGGGCTGCGGCGGGACGGCTGGACGGAGGAGCGGATCGCCGCGCACGTGGCGACGTTCGACGTGTGGGACCGCACGGACCACGACGGCGACGGCGACTTCGACGAACCGGACGGCTACGTCGACCACTTCCAGCTGGTCCACGCCGGCGAGGACGGCTCGGCGGGCGGCGGCGCCCAGGGCGGCGACGCGCTGTGGGCGCACCGGGGGTACGCGTACGGCCACGACGACGGCGAGACCGGGCCCGAGCGGTTCCGGGCGGGCGGGGTGCGCGTGGGGGACACCGACGTCTGGGTCGGGGACTACACGATGCAGCCGGAGAACGGCGGCCTCGGCGTCTTCGCCCACGAGTACGCGCACGACCTCGGCCTGCCCGACCTGTACGACACCAACAACGTGCCCGGCGCGGAGAACTCCGTGGGGTTCTGGTCGCTGATGGCGTCCGGGTCCTGGCTGGGCACCGGCGGTGACGCGATCGGCGACCTGCCCGGCGACATGACGGCCTGGGACCGGCTGCAGCTGGGCTGGCTGACGTACGAGAAGGCGGCGGCGGCCACGCCGTCCCTGCACCACCTGGGCGTCTCCGCGCACGGCGCGGGCCGGCCGCAGGCGCTCGTCGTGGAGCTCCCGCGCAGGACGGTCACCACGCCGGTGGTGCGGCCGGCGGCCGGCGCGCGGCAGTGGTGGAGCGGCCAGGGCGACAACCTCTCGCAGACCCTGACCCGCACGCTCGACCTGCGGGGCGGCACCCGGGCGTCGCTGGAGCTGGACGGCTGGTGGGACATCGAGAAGGGGTACGACTTCCTGTACGCGCAGGTCTCCGTGGACGGCGGCGCCGCCTGGCGGACCCTCGACGGCACCGCCGACGGCGAGGCGCTCCCGCGCGACGGCGGCGGCAGGCCGGCCCTCACCGGCGCGTCCCGCACCCACCGCAGGCTGGTCTACCCGCTGGACGCGTACGCGGGGCGGGAGGTCGCGCTGCGCTTCCGGTACCGGACGGACGGGGGCGTGGCGGGGCGGGGCTTCACGGCGGACGGCATCACCGTGCGGGTGGACGGCGAGGCGGTCCTCACCGACGGGGCGGAGGACGCCCCCGGCGGGGACGGAACCGGCGGGGACGGAACCGGCGGGGACGGAACCGGCGGGGACGGAACCGGCGCGGACGGCTCCGGGGGTGTGGGCGGCGGGGACGGCTCCGGGTGGCAGGCGCGCGGCTTCACGCGTGTCGGGGCGTCGGTGACGGGCGCGTACCCGCGGTTCTACCTGGTGGAGAACCGCCAGTACGCGGGCTTCGGGCGGACGTTGGAGGCGGGCCCGTACCACTTCGGCTTCGCGGCGCCGCTGGAGCGCAGGGTGGAGCACTACGCGTACCGGCCGGGGCTGCTGGTGTGGCAGTGGGACACCTCGCAGCGGGACAACAACGTCAGCGACCACCCGGGGGAGGGGCTGCTGCTCCCGGTCGACGCGCACCCGGAGCCGATGCGGTGGGCGGACGGGTCGCCGATGCCAAACCAGGTGACGCCGTACGACGCGGCGTTCGGGCCGTGGCCGGTGCCCGGTTTCACGCTGCACAAGGCGGGCGAACCGACGCGTATCCCGCCGCACCGGGGCAACCGGGTGTTCGACGACCGCACGGGCGTCTACTGGTTCGACGAGAGCCCCTACGCCAGTGTGCGGACGGTGGACACCAACACCCGGATCGATGTGGTCGCGCAGTCGCCCAGCGGCTCGTGGATGACGGTCCGGGTGGGCCCCTCCACCCCGTCGACCGGCTGATTCCCGCGTCCGCTATACGGATCGGGGTGTCCACATAGGGCACTTGGCCTGTGCAAGTCAAGACTGTCTTTTCTCGCGTAAGTCCGGTCGAATGTCGTCACTTGTGGCGCGACACCGCACGCGGATAAACACGTGACCCCCCATCCGCGGCTGCGGTGCGCAGGGGAGGAAACGTACAAGTGACCAGCAGACGACGGGCGTTCCGCGCCTCCGCGGTGATCGTGGCCCTGGCCGCGACCGCCGCGACCGCCGGGGCCCTCACCACGGCCCAGGCCGACAACCGCCCGGACACGGGCATCGAGCGCCACGACCCGGCTCCGGGCGCGGACCATGGCCACAGCCATGGCCACGACAAGGCCGCCGGTGTCGACCACGACCTCGAAGGCCCCTTCAGCGAGCAGCAGGACAAGGAGCGCCAGGCCGCCCTGGAGCAGGTGCTCTCCGGCGAGTCCACGGTGGAGCGCCGCGGCGCCTCCAAGGTCGTGAAGCTCGACGCCAAGAAGTACGTCGAGCTCGGCCGGGAGAAGACCGACAAGATCTTCACCATCCTCGTCGAGTTCGGCGACAAGGTCGACAACGAGACGCTGGTCGACCGCAAGGACGACGACACCGACGAGCTGAAGCCGAAGTTCGGCGGCACGCCCGGTCCGCTGCACAACCGGATAGCCAAGCCGGACCGCACGAAGGACAACTCCACCGCCTGGCAGGCCGACTACGACCGGGAGCACTTCCAGGACTTGTACTTCGGCACCGGCAAGGACGCCGAGGGCAAGCAGAAGCACTCGCTCAAGACCTACTACGAGCGCACCTCGTCCGGCCGCTACTCGGTCGACGGCACCGTCTCGGACTGGGTCAAGGTCGAGTACAACGAGGCCCGCTACGGCTCCAACTACTGCGGCCAGACCAACTGCTCCAACGTCTGGGACGCCGTCCGCGACGGCGTGACCGCGTGGGCCGCCGACCAGAAGGCCAAGGGCCAGACCGACGCCCAGATCAAGGCCCAGCTGGCGCAGTACGACCAGTGGGACCGGTACGACTTCGACGGCGACGGCAACTTCAACGAGGCCGACGGCTACATCGACCACTTCCAGATCGTCCACGCGGGCGAGGACGAGTCGGCCGGCGGCGGCGCCGAGGGCACCAACGCCCTGTGGGCCCACCGCTGGTACGCCTACGGCACCGACGCCGGCAAGACCGGCCCGGCGAACAACAAGGCCGGCGGCACCCAGATCGGCAACACCGGCATCTGGGTCGGTGACTACACGATGCAGCCCGAGAACGGCGGCCTCGGCGTCTTCGCCCACGAGTACGGCCACGACCTCGGCCTGCCGGACCTGTACGACACCTCCGGCCGCGCCGGCGCCGAGAACTCCACGGGCTTCTGGTCCCTGATGTCCTCCGGCTCCTGGCTGGGCACCGGCAAGGACGCCATCGGCGACATGCCGGGCGACATGACCGCCTGGGACAAGCTGCAGCTGGGCTGGCTCAACTACGAGAAGGCCAAGGCCGCCACCCCGTCCCGCCACAAGCTCGGCGTCGCGGAGTACAACACCAAGAACCCGCAGGCGCTCGTCGTCGAGCTGCCGAAGAAGAAGGTCACCACCCCGATCGTCAAGCCCGCCCAGGGCGCCACCCAGTGGTGGAGCAACATGGGTGACGACCTCAAGAACACCCTCAGCCGCTCCGTCGACCTGACGGGCAAGTCGAAGGCCGCCCTGACCCTCGACGGCTGGTGGGACATCGAGGAGGAGTACGACTACCTCTACGCCGAGGTCTCCACGGACGGCGGCGCGCAGTGGACCGCCCTCGACGGCACCGCCGACGGCGCGCCGATCACCAAGGACGCCGGCGGCGCCACCGCCCTGACCGGTGTCTCCGGGGCCTTCAAGAAGCTGGCCTACCCGCTCGACGCGTACGCCGGCAAGAAGATCGACATCCGCTTCCGCTACCAGACGGACGGCGGCGTCGCGCAGAAGGGCTTCGCGGCGGACGACATCGCCGTGACCGCCGACGGCGCGCCGCTCTTCGCGGACGACGCCGAGACCGAGGTCGCCGGCTGGACGTCCAAGGGCTTCTCCCGCATCGGCGAGGCCATCACGGACGAGTACCCGCAGTACTACCTCGCGGAGAACCGCCAGTACGTCTCGTACGACGCGACCCTGGAGGTCGGCCCGTACAACTTCGGCTTCGGCGGCGACAAGGCCAGCTGGGTGGAGCACTACCCGTACCAGACCGGTCTGCTGATCTGGAAGTGGGACACCTCCCAGAAGGACAACAACACGGCCGTCCACCCCGGTGAGGGCATGGTCCTCCCGATCGACGCCCACGCCAAGCCGCTGACCTGGAAGGACGGGACGCTGATGCGCAACCGCGTGCAGTCGCACGACGCGCCGTTCAGCCGCTTCCGCACCGACCGGATCACGCTGCACAACGCGGACGTGCCGCAGCGGATCGGCGGCCTCGCGGGCAACCCGGTCTTCGACGACCGCAAGGGCGTCTACTGGTTCGAGACCAACCCGCGCGCCGGCGTCAAGGTGACCGACACCAACACCCGGATCGCGATCACCGACCAGCCGCGCAACGGCCGGACGATCAGCGTCCAGGTCGGCCCGTCGAGCAAGTGAGTCGTTAGACCGCAGGCCAACGCGTGATCGGCCGTCGCCCCCTGGCGGGCGGCGGCCGATCGTGTTTAGGTGCAGCTGACCGGTTTCTCATGACCCACAGCTCGACGGGGGAGCGTTCGACATGCCCGGTGGTGGTTTCTGCAGGTTGCCCGGCGGCAACATGGTGGTCGCGCTCAGCCTGCCCCACCCGGCCGGCGACGGCGACGTCCGGATACTCGTCCACGCCGCCAACCGCCCCCGCGCCCTGACCCGCCTGCGCAACCTCGGCTTGCGCGCCCACCTGCGCGGCAACACCCACCCGCCGACACCCGACGAGATCACGGCGGTCCTCCACCACCCGGACGGGCTGCTGTGGCGCACCGCCCCCGGCCGCGACCAGGACCTCTGGCGACCCATCCGCGCCCTGCTGCGCTGACCGCCGGGCGGCCCACGCGGCCGGGCGGGCTCAGACCACCGGCTTGCCGGTCAGTTCCACCCCCGCCGCGCGCAGCTCCTCCAGGGCCTTCTCCGTGGTCGCCGCGGCCACGCCGGCCGTCAGGTCGAGCAGCACCTGCGTACGGAACCCCTCGGCGACGGCGTCCAGGGCGGTCGCGCGCACGCAGTGGTCGGTGGCGATGCCCACCACGTCCACCTCGGTCACGCCGTGGGCGCGCAGCCAGTCGGCGAGGCGGACGCCGTTCTCGTCGCTGCCCTCGAAACCGCTGTACGCGGCGGAGTACGCCCCCTTGTCGAAGACGGCCTCGACGGCGCCCGAGGCGACGGCGGGCGCGAAGTTCGGGTGGAAGCCGACGCCCTCCGTCCCGGCCACGCAGTGCGGCGGCCACGAGCGGACGAAGTCGGGGGCGGCGGAGAAGTGGTCCCCGGGTTCGACGTGGTGGTCCCGGGTGGCGACCACGTGCCGGTACACCACCCCGGCGGTCTCGCCCACCAGGTCCGTGACGGCGGCGGCGACGTCCGCACCCCCCGCCACCGCGAGGCTGCCGCCCTCACAGAAGTCGTTCTGAACGTCGACGACGATCAATGCGCGGTGCATGGCGGTTGTCCTTACGGTGGGGGAGCGGTCGGGGGACGGGGGTGGGGACGACTTCGAGCGTAGAGACTTCCCCTCCCCGAGGGGAGGGGGCCCGCCCACCCGCCGTGCGGCGGTCACGGCGTCACGTACTCCGTCGGCAGGACGGCCTCGCCGCGCGACAGCTGCACCGCCGACAGCGGCAGGCCCGCCCGTGCGGCGATGTGCCGCTCGCGCGCCGCCTCCAGCGGCTCGCGGGCGACGACCTTCCCGGCCTCGACCAGCCGCGTCAGCAGCTGCCGTCCGGCCAGCTCGGCCGGCACCTCGCCGGTGCCCACGACCTCCGCCTCCGCGACGCCGTGCGCGTCCAGCCGCCGGGCCGCCCACTTGCGGCCGCCGACGGACGCCTTCCCGCCGAGGGACCGCTTGGCGACCGGCCGCAGCGGCGCCGCCGGGTCGGCCGAGTCGGCGCGGGCGACCAGCTTGTAGACCATCGACGCGGTCGGGTGGCCGCTGCCGGTCACCAGCTGCGTCCCGACGCCGTACGCGTCGACCGGCGCCGCCGCGAGCGAGGCGATGGCGTACTCGTCGAGGTCCGACGTGACGACGATCCGCGTGTCGCGCGCGCCCAGCTCGTCCAGCTGCTGCCGCACCCGGTGCGCCACCAGCAGCAGGTCGCCGGAGTCGATGCGGACCGCGCCGAGCTCCGGCCCGGCGACCTCCACCGCCGTCCGGACGGCCTCCGTGACGTCGTAGGTGTCGACGAGGAGGGTGGTGCCCCGCCCCAGCGCGTCCACCTGCACGCGGAACGCGTCCCGCTCCGTGTCGTGCAGCAGGATGAAGGCGTGCGCGGAGGTGCCCACCGTCGGGATGCCGTAGCGGAAGCCGGCCGCCAGGTCGGACGTCGAGTCGAAGCCGCCGACGTACGCGGCGCGGGCCGCCGCGACCGCGGCGAGCTCGTGGGTGCGCCGGGCGCCCATCTCGATCAGCCCGCGCCCGCCGGCCGCGGCGGACATGCGGGAGGCCGCGGCGGCGATCGCCGAGTCGTGGTTGAGGATCGACAGGATCACCGTCTCCAGGAGCACGCACTCGGCGAAGGAACCCTCGACGCGCAGGATCGGCGACCCGGGGAAGTACACCTCGCCCTCGGGGTAGCCCCACACGTCGCCGCGGAAGCGGTACTCCGCCAGCCAGGCGAGGGTCGCCTCGTCCACGATGCCCCGCTCGCGCAGGAAGGCCAGCTGGGGCTCGTCGAAGCGGAAGTTCTCCACCGCGTCCAGGACGCGGCCGGTGCCGGCCACGACCCCGTAGCGCCGGCCCTCGGGGAGGCGGCGCGTGAAGACCTCGAAGACCGAGCGGCGGTCGGCGGTACCGCCCCGCAGGGCGGCCTGGAGCATGGTCAGTTCGTACTGGTCGGTGAAGAGCGCGGTGGACGGCACAGCCACCGGAAGCCCTAGGTCCGCAGCGTTCATGCCAGGATCGTACCCCCTATCTCGTCAGAGTGACGATTTCTCTTTCCCGGCGGGCCCGGGCGCGGTGTGGTGGCGGGCCCGGCCGGGGTGGGGCGGTGGCCGGGGCGGCGCGCGACGGGGGCGCGGCGGGGGCGCGGCGGGGGCGCGAGGGGGGTCCGGCGGCGGGGCGCGAAGCGGACGATCAGCTTCCGTTTGTGCGGCACGCCACCCTCGATGGCAGCATTGGGGGAGTGAGTGTCGCACCCGTAGAGATCGAACGCACGGCCCCGGCGGAAGAGGGCCACGCCGTGGCGGAACCCGACGTCCCGTGGGTGACGATCGTCCACAATGACCCGGTCAACCTGATGAGCTACGTGACCTACGTCTTCCAGACGTACTTCGGTTACTCCAAGGACAAGGCGCACAAGCTGATGCTCGACGTGCACCACAAGGGCCGGGCCGTGGTCTCCAGCGGCACGCGCGAGGAGATGGAGCGCGACGTGCAGGCGATGCACGGCTACGGGCTGTGGGCGACCCTCTCCCAGGACCGCGGCTGATGAGCGGGCACTTCGAGGCGCTGCCCGGCGGCGGCGCGGCCGTGCCGCTGGACGAGGTGGAGGTCGCCATCCTGCGCTCCCTCGCCGTCCAGATGCTGGAGCTGATCGGCCCCGGCGACCAGCCCGCGCAGGGCGAGGACCCCCTCGCCGCCCTCTTCCGCGACGGCCCCAGCGAACCGCCGTCCGACCCGGCACTGGCCCGCCTCTTCCCCGAGGCGTACGGCGACGGCGACGACGAGGCGCGGGCGGCGTCCGCCGAGTTCCGCCGCTTCACCGAGAACGACCTGCGCACCCGCAAGCGGGAGGACGCGCTCACCGTCGTCCGCAGCCTCGACCGCCTGACCGCCGCCGGTGGCCCCGGCGGCCGGCTGGAGCTCGACGTCGAGGAGTCCCGCGGCTGGCTCGGCGCGCTCAACGACCTCCGCCTCACCATCGGCACGCGTCTGGAGGTCGGCGACGAGGACGAGAGCAGCGGTCTGTACCGCCTGCCGGACTCGGACCCGCGCAAGCCGATGGTGATGGCGTACCTGTGGCTCGGCGCCCTCCAGGAGACGCTCGTCGAGACGCTCATGCCGTAACGGGCCAGCACCGTGTTCGCTCAGCGGACGCTCAATTCCGTATAACGATCCGCTCAAGAATCCCCACCCTTTTCGCCAACGGGAGCGAGGATTCGTCCTGATTTCGCCGTGACCCGGGTCACAGGGCGCTTCGTCCCTTATGTGTGCGGCCGTGATACATCTGCACGACCGCCCGGGTGCGCCACCCATGTGCCCGGGGGCGCCGCGACCGGCCGACCGCCGGCGGCACTCCAGCCATGTCCGGGGGGATCAGCGTGGAGAAAGGCGCACAGAAGAACATGACCTCAGTGAAGGTCGAGACAGACCACCACGGCGACGAGGCCGTCGGCGAGGGCTATCACCGGGGCCTCGGCGCCCGGCAGATCCAGATGATCGCCATCGGCGGGGCCATCGGCACGGGCCTCTTCCTCGGCGCGGGCAAGGCCATCTCCAAGGCCGGCCCGAGCCTCATCCTGGCGTACGCGCTCGCCGGCCTCGTCATCTTCTTCATCATGCGGGCCCTGGGCGAGCTGCTCATGTACCGCCCGGTCTCGGGCTCCTTCGCGGAGTACGCCCGCGAGTTCGTCGGCCCCTTCGCCGGCTTCGTCACCGGCTGGACGTACTGGCTCTTCTGGGTCGTCACCGGCATCACCGAGGTCACCGCGGCCGCCACGTACATGACGTACTGGTGGAACATCCCGCAGTGGGTCTCCGCGCTGGTGTTCACGGTCATCCTGTACGGCGCGAACCTCATCTCCGTGAAGCTCTTCGGCGAGCTCGAGTTCTGGTTCTCGATGGTCAAGGTCACCGCCATCGTCGGCATGATCCTGATCTGCGCCGGCATCCTCACCATCGGCTTCTCCGACGCCGGCGACACCGCGTCCATGTCCCTGCTCTGGTCCGAGGGCGGCTTCTTCCCCAAGGGCGTCGGCGGCACGCTGATGACCCTCCAGATCGTGATGTTCGCCTTCCTCGCGGTCGAGCTGGTCGGCGTCACCGCCGGCGAGTCGAAGGACCCGAAGGTCACCCTGCCGAAGGCCATCAACACCGTCCCGTGGCGCATCGCGGTCTTCTACGTCGGCGCGCTGATCATGATCCTCTCGGTCGTGCCGTGGACGCACTTCAAGCCGGGCGTCTCGCCCTTCGTCGCGGCCTTCGAGCAGATGGGCCTCGGCGTCGGCGCCGCGATAGTGAACTTCGTGGTGCTGACCGCGGCCCTGTCCTCCTGCAACTCCGGCATGTACTCCACCGGCCGCATGCTGCGCGACCTCGCGCTCAACGGCCAGGGCCCGAAGGTCTTCACCAGGCTGACCAAGTCCGGCGCCCCGCTGATCGGCCTCACCTTCTCGGCGGCGCTGATGCTCGTGGGCGTGTGGATCAACTACGTCGCCCCCGGCAAGGCCTTCGAGTACGTCGTCTCCTTCGCCACCATCTCCGGCATGTGGGCCTGGATCATGATCCTGATCTCGCAGATCCGCTACCGGGCCGCCGTCCGGCGCGGTGAGGCCCCGGAGTCGGAGTTCAAGGCCCCCGGAGCGCCGTTCACCAGCTGGTTCGCCCTGCTCTTCATCGGCATGGTCATCGTGATGATGGGCATCGACGAGGGCGCGCGGGTCTCCCTGTACTGCGCCCCGCTGTGGGCCCTGCTGCTCGGCGTCTCCTACCTGGTCCTGAAGTCCCGGAACCCGGAGAGCGCCTCCTTCAAGCGCCGCTGACCGGCACCGCCGTCCAGCATGTGGGCCCGTCCGTACCGACCCTCGGTACGGACGGGCCCTCTGCTTATCCTGAACCCCATGCTGACCATCACACGGGCTCTGTACGACCAGATCGTCGCGCACGCGCGCGCCGACCACCCGGACGAGGCCTGCGGCGTGGTCGCCGGCCCGGCCGGCTCCGGACGCCCCGAGCGCTTCGTCCCGATGCTCAACGCCGCCCGCTCGCCCACCTTCTACGAGTTCGACTCCGGCGACCTGCTGAAGCTCTACCGCGAGATGGACGACCGCGACGAGGAGCCGGTCGTCATCTACCACTCGCACACCGCCACCGAGGCGTACCCGTCCCGCACCGACGTCTCGTACGCCAACGAGCCCGGGGCCCACTACGTCCTCGTCTCCACCGCCGACACCGACGGCGCGGGTCCCTTCCAGTTCCGCTCGTACCGCATCGTGGACGGCGAGATCACCGAGGAAGACGTCGAGGTCGTCGAAACGTACTGACCTGCGTCTCCCCCCGCCCTGTTCCGTATGGCGAGCGGCACCTGTCCGGAATGCGAGATCACACTCCGGGCGGAGGGCCGGGAATCGATACGATGAGCGCATGGTTCTCCTCGACGTGAGCGAAAAGACGCCGGGCACCGTCCTGCTCGTCGCGCGGCTGCACGTCGACCTGTGCCGCCTCGCCAGCGCCATGTGTCCCCGCGGCGCTGCCGCCTGAGACGCGGCCCCCCGCGCACCACGCCGCACCACCCCTCCCGCACGCGCGCACCGCCCGCGCCCGCTTCCGGGCGCGCGGCGCGACCTGCCCCCGCACGTCCGCAGCCCCTTTCCTTCCAGGAGTCCCCATGGCCATCGAGGTCCGCATCCCGACCATCCTCCGCACCTACACCGACGGCGCCAAGGCCGTCGAGGGCAGCGGGGAGACCCTCGCCGAGCTGTTCGCCGACCTCGAGTCCCGCCACACGGGCATCCAGGAGCGCATCGTGGACCGGTCCGCCGGCGGCGAGCTGCGCCGCTTCGTGAACGTGTACCTCAACGACGAGGACGTCCGCTTCCTCGACGGCATCTCCACCAAGCTGGCCGACGGCGACAACGTCACGATCCTCCCGGCCGTGGCCGGCGGCATGCGCTGATGCGCTACGACAGCCCCCTCGCCGCCGTCGGGAACACCCCGCTGGTCCGCCTGCCGCGCCTGTCCCCGTCGGACGACGTCCGCATCTGGGCCAAGCTGGAGGACCGCAACCCCACGGGCTCCGTCAAGGACCGGCCGGCCCTGCACATGATCGAGCAGGCGGAGAAGGACGGCCGTCTCACCCCGGGCTGCACCATCCTGGAGCCCACCAGCGGCAACACCGGCATCTCCCTGGCCATGGCGGCCCGCCTCAAGGGGTACCGCATCGTCTGCGTCATGCCGGAGAATACCTCGCAGGAACGGCGCGACCTGCTCACCATGTGGGGGGCGGAGATCATCCCGTCCCCCGCCGCGGGCGGCTCCAACACCGCCGTACGCGTGGCCAAGGAGCTCGCGGAGCAGAACCCCGACTGGGTGATGCTCTACCAGTACGGCAATCCGGACAACGCCGCGGCCCACTACGCCACGACCGGCCCCGAGATCCTCGCCGACCTTCCGTCGATCACTCACTTCGTCGCCGGCCTCGGCACCACCGGCACCCTCATGGGCGTCGGCCGCTACCTGCGCGAGCACAAGCCCGACGTACGGATCGTCGCCGCCGAACCGCGCTATGACGACCTGGTGTACGGGCTGCGCAACCTCGACGAGGGCTTCGTCCCCGAGCTGTACGACGCCACCGTCCTCACCACCCGCTTCTCGGTCGGCTCCGCCGACGCGGTCACCCGCACCCGGGAGCTCCTCCAGCAGGAGGGCATCTTCGCGGGCGTCTCCACGGGCGCGGCCCTGCACGCCGCGATCGGCGTCGGCCGGAAGGCCGTGAAGGCGGGCGAGACGGCGGACATCGTCTTCATCGTCGCGGACGGCGGCTGGAAGTACCTGTCGACGGGCGTCTACACGGCCCGGACGACGGAGGCCGCCATCGAAACCCTCCAGGGCCAGCTCTGGGCCTGACCCACCCGGCCGGGCGGCCCCCCATTCCCTGACCGACAGGCCCCGCGGGGCGGCCCCCCGCCCGACGAACGCCCCACGCCCCGCCCGCCCGTCGCCCCTCCCGCCGGGCCCGCGCGCCGCCCCTCCCGCCGGGCCGGCGCGACGGGGAGCGAGGACCGCCTGCCCGACCCGCCCGGCGACGGCGCGGCCCCGAGGCCCCTGCGACTCCCGACCCGCCAGGCGACGGCGCGACCCCCAGGGCCCCTGCGACCGACGGCGCGGCTCCCGGGGCCCCTGCGGCTGCTGGTGTGTGGCCCGTGCGCGTTCGTGCGGGCCGGTCTGCCGGCCCGCATATCGGGCGCCTTCCCGGCCGGGCTGCGGGCGCGACGGGTTGCGTGGTTGGGGCGGGGCGCGGTGCGCCGGCTGTGGAGATCGGCTGGGTGTGCAACCGCCTGGCCGGCCGGGTGCTTTCCCGTTGGTCGTCTGTCCGGCCTGGGGGAGGGTGTCCGTCCGGGCCGGCGACGACGCGACCCGACCCCCGGGGCCCCTGCGGCTGCTGGTGTGTGGCCCGTGCGCGTTCGTTCCGGCCGGTCTGCCGGCCCGCATATCGGGCGCCTTCCCGGCCGGGCTGCGGGCGCGACGGGTTGCGTGGTTGGGGCGGGGCGCGGTGTCCCGGCTGTGGAGATCGGCTGGGTGTGCAACCGCCTGGCCGGCCGGGTGCTTTCCCGTTGGTCGTCTGTCCGGCCCGGGGGAGGGTGTCCGTCCGGGCCGGTGACGGCGCGGCGCGACCCCTGCGGCTCCCGGCCCGGGGCCCGGCACGCGGTCACCCCGGCCGGCCCGCCGCCCGGGCCGCAGCGGTCCGCCCGGGCCGGCCGGCGGTGTCAGTCGGTCGTCAGGTGGCGGACCTGGTCCCAGACCAGGGGGTCCACCGCGCCCACGCGGCGGCGGAACTCCCACAGGGCCACGTCGCGCAGTTCGTCCGTCTCCAGGAAGCTCGGCCTGCCCCGGGCGTCGCCGACCGAGCCCGGTGGCAGCACGATCACCCCGGCCCGCTCGTCCCGGTACCTGCTCGTGATCTTCGCGACGAGCGCCGCGTCCCCGCGTACCGCCAGCACCAGGCACGGCCGGTCCTTCGAGCCGGGCCCGTCCTCGTACGGCACGTCGGCCCACCAGATCTCGCCCGGCTCCGGCCGCCGCTCGGGCGGCGCCTGGCCCGGCCGCCGGGGCCCGGCGGGACGGCCCGCCGGCTGGCGCCCCGGCCGCGCCGGGGGCCGCGTGCTCCCGCCCGGCCGCCGCCCGCGCGGCCCGCCCCGCCCGCGCCCGTCGGCCGAGGCCGCGACCAGGGCGAGCACCACGACGGCGCCGAGCGCCAGCCACCAGGACGTGTCCATACCCCCGGACGTTACCGGCCACCGCCCCGCACCGCCCGACCGCACCCCGGCCACCGTCCATCCGAACCGGTGACAGCACGGGTGAGTTCCCCCACAACGGGCCGCTGCGGAGGAGCGTGCCGCCGTGCCGCGCCTTACGCTCGTCGCACCGCACGACCTCCCCCCGCCAGCGCTGCCCCGCTCCCGTCCACGGAGGTTCACGCTCCATGAAGCTCACCGTCGTCGGCTGTTCCGGGTCGTTCCCGTCCGTGGACTCGGCCTGCTCGAGCTACCTCGTAGAGGCCGACGGCTTCCGGCTGCTCCTCGACATGGGCAACGGCGCCCTGGGCGAGCTGCAGCGCCACTGCGGTCTGTACGACCTCGACGCCATCTTCCTCAGCCACCTCCACGCCGACCACTGCATCGACATGTGCGGGTACTTCGTCGCCCGCTACTACCGCCACGAGGGGGGCCGTTGCGACGCCCTCCCGGTGTACGCGCCGGACGGCGCCGAGCAGCGGCTGACCACGGCGTACGCGGACACCCCGTCCCCGACGGCGATGAGCGAGGTCTTCGACTTCCGCACGCTCCGCTCCGGGAGCTTCGACCTGGGCCCGTTCCGGGTGCGGACCGAGCGGGTGTGCCACCCCGTCGAGGCGTACGGCATCCGCGTCGAGCACGGCGGCAAGTCCCTCGCGTACTCCGGGGACACCGGCGTGTGCGACGCCCTGGACGAGCTGGCGGTCGGCACGGACCTGTTCCTCTGCGAGGCGTCCTTCACGCACGGCAAGGAGGACATCCCCGAGCTGCACCTGAACGGCCGCGAGGCGGGCGCCACCGCCGCCCGCGCCGACGTCGGGCGCCTCGTCCTGACGCACGTCCCGCCGTGGACGGACGGCGAGCGGAACCTCGCCGACGCCCGTTCCGTGTACGGCGGCCCGGCGGAGCTGGCCCGCCCGGGCACGGTCTACGAACTCTGACGGCCCCCGGGCCCGCCGAGCCCCGCCGGCAGCGCCCGCAACCGCTCCGGGTCCTCGGCCAGGCCCTGCCCGGCACCCCGCTCCGCCGCGGCCCGCAGCGCCGCCGGCACCAGGTCGTACCGGCCGCCGGCCGGCGCCACCGTCGCCCGCACCTCGTACAGCTGCCCCCTCAGGTGCCGGTCGTCGAACGTCTCCCACCGCCGTCCCCGTGATCCGGTCCGCGAGCTGCGACAGCCGGCCCAGGACGCGACGCGACTCCATCAGCGCGGTGTAGTACGCCGCTTCGACCCGCCGGCCCGCGCCGTCGAGCCGGGCGGCGTACGCGGTGAGCCGCTCCCGGCGGCCGAAGCCGAGGGCGAGCCGGGCACAGCAGCGCCCACGCGTCGACGTGCCGTTCCGTCAGGAACGCCAGGGCGTCGTCGGCAGCGGCCGCTCCACGGCCGCCTCTTACGCACGGGCCCGCTTGATGATCAGGGTCCGGGTCCATGGGGGGATCTCTCCCGTGTCGATGCCACGGACGTCCGGCGCCGCCTGTCAGGGGGGCGCTGCGTGTCAGGGGGCGCGGCGTGGGGGCTGGCGCCGCGCGGGGCGCCCGGCGACCGGGTGCGGGTGCAGGTGCGGGTGCGGACGCGGGTCGGGCCCGGGTCCGGGTACGGCGAAGCCCGGCCGTCGGGTGGGACGGCCGGGCCTCGGGGTGCCGCCGATCAGGTCGGCTCGCGGGGCGTGGTTACTTCGCCTCCGCCTTCTGCAGCTCCGCCAGTTCCTCGTCGGACTCGCGGCCCGGCGTCGGCAGGTCGAACTTGACGATCGCGAAGCGGAAGACCACGTAGTAGACGGCCGCGAAGCACAGGCCGACCAGGGCGAGGCCCCACGGGTTGGTGGCGATGCCCAGGTTGAGGAAGAAGTCGACCGCGCCGGCGGAGAAGCCGAAGCCGTCCTTCATGCCGAGCGCCCAGGTCAGCGCCAGCGAGACGCCGGTCAGCACCGCGTGCAGGGCGTAGAGGACGGGGGCGATGAACATGAAGGTGAACTCGATCGGCTCGGTGACACCGGTGACGAACGAGGTCAGCGCGAGCGAGAACATCATGCCGCCGACGACCTTGCGGCGCTCGGGGCGGGCGCAGTGGACGATGGCGAGGCAGGCCGCCGGGAGGGCGAACATCATGATCGGGAAGAAGCCGGTCATGAACTGCCCGGCGGTCGGGTCGCCTTCGAGGAAGCGGGCGATGTCACCGCTCTTGCCGTTGTACTCGCCCGCCTGGAACCACGGGAAGGAGTTCAGCAGGTGGTGCATGCCGACCGGGATCAGGGCGCGGTTGGCGACACCGAAGATGCCCGCGCCGACGGCGCCGGAGTTGACGAGGCTCTCGCCGAACCAGTGCAGACCCGCGCCGAGCCAGGGCCAGATGAGCCCGAAGACGATGCCGGTGAGCAGACCGGCGAAGGCGGAGAGGATCGGGACGAGCCGGCGGCCGCCGAAGAAGCCCGCCCAGTCGGGCAGCTTGGTGCGGTAGAAGCGCTGGTAGAGCAGGGCCACGATGATGCCCATGACCACGCCGCCGAGCACCTTGGCGTCGACCGCCTGCTCCACCATGACGATCTTGCCGTCGACGATGGCTTCCTTCTTCGGCAGGCTGCTGTCCGTGAAGGTGCCCAGCACGCTCTTGAAGACCAGGTAACCCGTCACCGCGGCCAGGGCGGTCGACCCGTCGGACTTCTTCGCGAAGCCGATCGCGATGCCGACCGCGAAGAGCAGCGCCATGTTGTCGAGCAGCGCGCCACCGCCCGCGGCCATGTACCCTGCGATCTTGGTGATGAAGGCCGGGAACGACTCCCTGCCGAGCATGTCGGGCTGGCCGAACCGCACGAGGAGCGCGGCGGCGGGCAGCACGGCGACCGGCAGCATCAGGCTGCGGCCGATGCGCTGCATGACAGCCATCGCGCCCGCGCCCTTCTTCTTCTCCGCCGCGGGGGCGGTGCTGGCCGTACTCATCTACTTCCTCCAGTGGGCAAGGCGCCGCCCGGGGAAGGAAAAAGAGGGACGGCGGCGTCTCGGGGGACGCGGCACGGGGGACGGGGCCGCGTGGTCTACACCATTGCTGGTGTAGACCTGTTGTAGCACGGTCGGGGATAGATAAGGAACCTGCAAATTCGTGACGCGTCCCCTACAGCCCGTGCGCGGTCCGCGAGCTTTTGGTGAAGGCGCGCGTGAAGCCCCCGGACCGGGCGGTCCGGGGGCTTCACCGGAGCTGTTTCCCGGGGGTGGGAGCGCGGCCCGGGGCCTCGCCCCGGCCGGTACGGCTCGCCCCGGGGGCCGGCCGGGGAGGCGTACGCGGGGCCGGCCGGGGAGGCGTACACGGGTGGGGTCCGCCTACGGCGCCGCCGCCCGCTGCTCGGGCTCCTCCTGCACCTCCTCCGGCTCCCGCCCCGGCGTCGGCAGGTCGAAGAACGTGATCGCGAAGCGGAAGACCACGTAGTACACCACCGCGAACCCCAGGCCGATCGGGATGATCAACCACGGTTTGGTGTCCAGGTGCCAGTTCACGACGTAGTCGATCAACCCCGCCGAGAAGCTGAACCCCGCGTGCACCCCGAGCGCCCAGGTGATCACCATCGACGCACCCGTCAGCACCGCGTGCAGCCCGTACAGCAGCGGCGCCGCGAACATGAACGAGAACTCGATCGGCTCCGTCACCCCCGTCACGAACGACGTCAGCGCCACCGACACCATCAGCCCCGTCACCTCGTGCCGCCGCTCCGGCCGCGCCGTGTGCGCGATGGCGAGCGCGGCCGCAGGCAGGCCGAACATCATGATCGGGAAGAAGCCCGACATGAACTGCCCGGCCGTCGGGTCCTCCGCGAAGAACCGCGTCAGGTCACCCCGCACCACCGTCCCGTCCGGCTTCCTGAACTCACCCGCCTGGAACCAGAAGAACGTGTTCAGGAACTGGTGCATCCCCACCGGGATCAACAACCGGTTCGCCAGGCCGAAGATGCCCGCGCCCCACGCGCCCAGGTCGATCAGGTGCCGGGCGAACCACTCCAGCGCCACGCCGACCGGCTCCCACAGCAGCCCGAACAGCACACCGAGGACCACGCACAAGAACGCCATCTGGATCGGGACCAGCCGGCGCCCGTTGAAGAAGCCCAGCCAGTCGACCAGCTTCGTCCGGTGGTACCGCTGCCACACCACGGCCGTCAGCAGACCGATCAGGATGCCCCCCAGCACCCCCGGGTTCTGCGGCACCCCCTCCGGCAGCTCCTCCGTCACCGTCCCCTCGCGCGGGAACGCCTGGAGCACGTTGAAGTACACGAGGAAACCGACCACCGCAGCCAGCGCCGTCGACCCGTCCGCCTTCTTCGCGAACCCGATCGCCACACCGATGCAGAAGAGCAGCGGCAACCCGAACGAACCGTCGAGGATCGCGGTACCGCCCTTCAGCAGCACGTCCGACGTCCGCTCCCAGAAGGGCCCGTCCAGGTACGCCGAGAACAGGTTGCCCAGACTCACCAGCAGACCGGCGGCGGGCAGCACCGCCACCGGCAGCTGCAGGCTCCGGCCGACCTTCTGCAGCCCCTGGAACAGCCCGCTCCACCGTGACTTGCGCGGGGCGGCCGTGCCCTCCGTACGCTCCTTGCTCATCCGCGTCCTCCCGGAACAGACTGGTGTAGACCAGTTGCGATAGGCTCCCCGGAGCCCGGCCGCGGGCAGGGTGCCGGTGATCGTCATGTTCGAGGACGGGGCGGCGACTCGCCTGCGTAGATGGGCCAACCGTGAGTTACCGTGACAAACGCGGACGAACGGCGCGCCGAGACTGCGCTCTTTGAACACAGGGAGAAAGACATGGCCAGCAAGGCTGAGAAGATCGTCGCCGGGCTCGGTGGGATCGACAACATCGAAGAGGTCGAGGGCTGCATCACCCGCCTCCGCACCGAGGTCAACGACCCCGCCCTGGTCGACGAGACCGCGCTGAAGGCCGCCGGCGCCCACGGCGTCGTCAAGATGGGCTCCGCCATCCAGGTCGTCATCGGCACCGACGCCGACCCCATCGCCGCCGAGATCGAAGACATGATGTGACCCGCCGCTGAACGGCACGACACCTCACCGGGCCCGCCCCCGCACCGCCCACCGGGCAGTACGGAGGCGGGCCCCGTCACGTTCCCACCCCCACCCCCGCCCCGCTCCCGCCCACCCGGCACACGCCACCCCCGCCAGCCCCTAGGCTCTTCGCCATGACCCGAATCGACGGCCGCACCCCCGAACAGCTCCGCCCGGTCACCATCCACCGCGGCTGGAGCAAGCACGCCGAGGGCTCCGTCCTCATCTCCTGCGGCGACACCCGCGTCCTGTGCACCGCCTCCGTCACCGAGGGCGTCCCCCGCTGGCGCAAGGGCAGCGGCGAAGGCTGGGTCACCGCCGAGTACTCCATGCTCCCCCGCGCCACCAACACCCGCGGCGACCGCGAGTCCGTCCGCGGCAAGATCGGCGGCCGCACCCACGAGATCTCCCGCCTCATCGGCCGCTCCCTGCGCGCCGTCATCGACTACAAGGCCCTCGGCGAGAACACCATCGTCCTCGACTGCGACGTCCTCCAAGCCGACGGCGGCACCCGCACCACCGCCGTCACCGGTGCCTACGTCGCCCTCGCCGACGCCATCGCCTGGGCCCAGGCCAAGAAGCTCGTCAAAGCCGGCCGCAAGCCCCTCACCGGCACCGTCGCCGCCGTCTCCGTCGGCATCGTCGACGGCACCCCCCTCCTCGACCTCCGCTACGAGGAGGACGTCCGCGCCGAGACCGACATGAACGTCGTCTGCACCGGCGACGGCCGCTTCGTCGAGGTCCAGGGCACCGCCGAGGCCGAGCCCTTCGACCGCAAGGAGCTCAACGCCCTCCTCGACCTCGCCACCGGCGGCTGCGCCGACCTCGCCCTCCTCCAGCGCCAGGCGCTCGACACCACCCTCTGAGCAACCACGCCGCCCCCCGGCGGCGTCCCACCGAACACGGGCGCACGGACACACCCGTGCGCCCGCACCGACCAGGGGAGAACCCACCCATGCGCCGACACCGCACCACCACCCTCATCGCCGGCACCGCCCTCACCGCCGCCCTCACCCTCACCGGCTGCGGCACCCTCGACACCGCACTCGGCTGCGTCCAGGCCGCCGACGCCATCGCCACCAGCGTCGACCGCCTCAGCCAGGCCGCCTCCAATGCCGGCGACCCCACCCAGATCGAGGAATCCCTCACCGCCATCGACCAGGAACTCGCCACCCTCAAGGAGAAGACCGGCAACGCCGACCTCTCCAAGGCCGTCGACGACCTCGCCGGCGGCGTCGACCAGGTCCGCACCGCCGTCAACAACGGCGACACCACCCCCGACCTCAAGCCCGTCACCGACGCCGCCGCCGAGGTCGGCAAGGTCTGCACCCCGTGACCCCGTGACCCCGTGACCCCGTGACCACCCGGCCCCTGGCGATACTGGACCCCATGACCCGCCTGATCCTCGCCACCCGCAACGCCGGGAAGATCACCGAACTCCGCGCCATCCTCGCCGACGCCGGACTCCCCCACGAACTCGTCGGCGCCGACGCCCATCCCGACGTCCCCGACGTCCGGGAGACCGGCGTCACCTTCGCGGAGAACGCCCTCCTCAAGGCCCACGCCCTCGCCCGCGCCACCGGCCACCCCGCCGTCGCCGACGACTCCGGCCTCTGCGTCGACGTGCTCGGCGGCGCCCCCGGCATCTTCTCCGCCCGCTGGGCCGGCCGCCACGGCGACGACAAGGCCAACCTCGACCTCCTCCTCGCCCAGCTCGCCGACATCGACGCCCCCCACCGCGGCGCCCACTTCGCCTGCGCGGCCGCCCTCGCCCTCCCCGACGGCACCGAACGCGTCGTCGAAGGACGCCTCGACGGAACCCTCCGGTACGCCCCCGAGGGCAGCGGCGGCTTCGGCTATGACCCGATCCTCCAGCCCGACGGCGACACCCGCACCTGCGCGGAACTCAGCGCGGCCGAGAAGAACGCCATCAGCCACCGCGGCAAGGCCTTCCGCGCCCTCCTCCCGTCCCTCCGGGAACTGCTGGGCTGACGCAACGGAACGGCCCCGCACCTTCGGTAAGGGAAGCGCGGGGCCGTCTCTCCGTGGGCCCGGTGGGACTCGAACCCACGACACACCGGACCTAAACCGGCGCCCTCTCGGCCAGCTGGGGTACGGACCCGTCCCGGCCTACTCTAGCGGGCCGCTCATGCCCCGGGAGTGGGGCACCGACGGGAGAAACCGCCCGTCTGACTGTGGCACGAAGGGCACAAGTAGCGGAGGTTCTCCCGGCGGTTGTCCAGCCGGTCACCGTTGACGTGGTCGATCTCCAGGACCAGCCGTCGGTCCTGCCACGTGTCACCGGTCCCGCACGCGGCGCAGACGCGGGGCACCCCCAGGTCGTCCAGTGCCCGCCGCAGCACGACGGTCTTCACGCGCGGCGAACCGGGCGGTCGCCTCCGCAGGACCTCGCCGGTGGACCTCCGGGTGGGCGCGACCGTGCCGCGGCGATGGGCCTGTCCCGTGAAGTGGGCGGTGGACAGGCCGTGCGCCTCCAGCCCGCGCTTCACCCGGGCGCGTGCGGCACCGGTGTCGCGGAGGCCGAGGACTCTCAGCACTCCCGCCACGCTCGTCGACCCGGCGACGGCGGACGCCAGTGGCTCGCGGGGGAGCGGGCCCGGCCCGTGCCTACGGCCACCGGTGAAGTGCGAGGTGTCAATGCCGAACCGGTCGAGCCTCTTCCTGATGTGACCGTACGAGCCGTCCTGCGGTGGGCAGCCCAGGTGTTCCAGCACCTCCCGGATGCTGTGGGAGCGGGCGGCCGCTTCCTCCAGCCGCTCCCTGGAGTAGGTGCGCTTCTCCCGGGAGGGGAGGGTCTCCTCCACGAAGTGGGACGTGTCCGTCCCGTAGTGCGCGAGCCTCCGGCGCAGGTACCTCAGGGGGCCGGCGCCGACGGGTGTGCCGAGACGCCGCAGGAGGTCCACGAGGCTGGACGACGAGGCGGCGGTCCTCGCCAGGACGTCGCGGGTGTACCGGGGCGTGCTCATGCCGTCGTCCTCCGCCTACGACCCCGGTGGGTGTCGGTGACGGCGTGGCAGTTCGGGCAGAGCAGGCGGAGGTTCCCCGGGCGGTTGTCCCACCAGTCCCCGCTGATGTGGTCGACTTCCAGCCGGAGGGGTGCGCCGTTCCACTCGGGCCCGGTGCCGCACGTCGCGCACCGCTCCGGCACCCCGGTCCTGAGCAGCTCGCGTCGGAGCCGCTCGCCGCGCACCCGGCCCTCCTCCGGCGCCCGGAGGGTCAGCAGCGGCCGCCGTGCCCGCCTGGAGCCGGCCCCCCGTGGTGCCGCGAAGTGCGAGGTGTCGATGCCGAGCGCTGCGATCCGGCGGCTGATGTGGGCTTGGTTCCCACCGACCGGACGGAGTCCGAGGCGGCGCACGACGTCGCTGACACCGTTCGAGAGGGCGACCGCCTCGCGCAGGGTCTCCTCCGTGTGCCGGGCCCACCGTGCGGGGAAGTGGGAGGTGTCCACGCCGGCCTCCGCCATCTTCCTGCGCAGGTAGCGTCGACTGCCCGCCGTGGGTGTGCCACCGCACCAGCGCACCGCTTCATGCCAGTCGTTCGTCGCGCGTGCCGCCTCCGCGAGCAGTTCCCGGGTGTACCTGACCACCGCCATCGCGCTCCCCTCCCCATCCGGCCGTACGTTCGTGGCCTCGTACGGGTCAACGAAACGCTTGTCCGGTGGTCACGTTCGGCGGGCGGAAGGGCCCGGGCCGCCGGTGGGGCGGTGCGGGCCGTTCGTGGTGGGGGTGCGAGGGGGCGCGCCGGGGTCAGATGCCGAGGTCCTTGATGATCTTCGCGACGTGGCCGGTGGCCTTCACGTTGTACAGGGCGCGCTCGACCTTGCCGTCGGCGTCGACGATCACGGTGGAGCGGATGACGCCCGTCACCGTCTTGCCGTAGAGCTTCTTCTCGCCGAAGGCGCCGTACGCCTCCAGGACCTTCTTCTCCGGGTCGCCGACGAGCGTGACCCGCAGGTCCTCCTTCTCCCGGAACTTCGCCAGCTTCTCCGGCTTGTCCGGCGAGACGCCGATCACGTCGTACCCGGCGTCGGCCAGGACGTCGAGGTTGTCGGTGAAGTCGCACGCCTGCTTGGTGCAGCCGGGGGTGAGGGCGGCCGGGTAGAAGTAGACGATGACCTTGCGGCCCTTGTGGTCCGCGAGCGAGACCTCCTTGCCGTCCGCGTCGGGCAGGGTGAAGGCGGGGGCGGTGTCGCCGGGCTGCAGTCGCTCGCTCATGGTCGTGGCTCCTCACGGGGGTGTGGTGGTACCGGACCGAGCCTAATGGGGGTCTGTGACAGCCTGCGGGCCGCGGAGCTGACAAACTGTGCGGGACGACCGGAGATCCACGACCACCTACGGAGGCAGCTCGGTGTCGGACGCCAGGACCCCCGCGCAGATCGAGGCGGACATCGTCCGCCGGCGCGAGCAGCTCGCCGTCACGCTCGACGAGATCGGCGTACGGATGCACCCGAAGACGATCATGGGCGACGCGAAGGCGAAGGTGGCGTCCACGGTCGACGAGACGGCCGGCCGGGCCTACGTCGCCGTGAACCGGGTGGTGGCCGACGTCAAGGCGGGCCTGGTGACCGAGGACGGTGGCCCGCGCCTGGAGCGGGTGATCCCGGTGGCGCTGCTCGCCGTCGGTGTCGTCGGCCTGATCGTGCTGTCGGGCCGCGGCAAGCGCCGGAAGTAGTCCCCCGGCCGGCGCCGCCCCGCCTCCCGGCCGGTCCCCGCCGGTCCGCCGCGGTTCGCGCCGCCCCCCGTCGGTCCGCGGCGTTCCGGCGGGGGGCGGGGCGCCGCTCGCGGTCGGGGTTCCGGCCGTGTGCGGGGCCCCTCCGGCGCCGGTGTGCGGCCCGGCCGGGTAAGTTCGTGGCGTGAGCGAGAACACCCACGACAAGTTGCCCATCCGGATGCTGCACGACCGGGTGCTGGTCCGGTCCGACGTTCCCGAGGGCGAGCGGCGCTCGGGAGGCGGCATCCTCATCCCCGCGACCGCGGCGGTGGGCCGCAGGCTGGCCTGGGCCGAGGTGGTCGCGGTCGGTCAGAACGTCCGGACCGTCGAGGCGGGCGACCGCGTCCTGTACGACCCCGAGGACCGTGCCGAGGTCGAGGTGCGGGGCGTGGCGTACGTGCTGATGCGGGAGCGGGACCTGCACGCGGTGGCCGCCGACCGCTTCGAGGGGTCGGAGGACTCCACGGGGCTCTACCTCTGAGCGTTCCGGCCCCCGCCGCCCGTCCCCCCGGGTCCGGTTACCCTGGGGGGAACCCGACGAGACGCGCCGTACCGGGTCCGAAGGCAAAGACGACGCACCGCCTGTTGCTCTCGTCTCGAAGGGTGCGTGTCGCCATGGCCTGGGTCCTGCTCGTCGTCGCCGGTCTGCTGGAGGTCGGCTGGTCGGTGGGGATGAAGTACACCGACGGGTTCACGCGGCTGTGGCCGAGCGTGCTGACGTGTCTGGGGATCGCCGCCAGCATGGTGTTGCTGGCGCGGGCGGCCCGGACGCTGCCGATCGGCACGGCGTACGGGGTGTGGGTGGGGATCGGCGCCGCCGGTGCGGCGGTGCTGGGGATGGTCGTCTTCGACGAGCCCGCGACCGCCGCCCGGATCTTCTTCGTCTGTCTGCTGCTGGTGGCCGTGGTGGGGCTGAAGGCCACGTCGGGTCACTGACGGCCGGCCGCGGGCCCCGTCCGGACGGTGCCGCCCGCGGGGGCCGCGCCCGGGCCCGGTGCCGGGGCGGGGGCGGGTGGTCGCTGTTCCGGTCCGTTCCCCGGGGTCGCCGTCCGTCCCCGGCGCTGTTCGCCGCCGGGTGCCTGCGCCCGGGTCATGGCTGTGCCTGTCCCGGGTTCCGTGCCTGCCCTTGGTTCTCGGACTGGTCCTGTGCCTGGTCCTGGGTCCGGGTCCGGCCGGGGGGTTGTTCCGGCCGTGCGGCGGGGGTGCGGCCGGGGCCGTGGTCGCCCTCGTCGTACCGTTCGCCGTCCGGCGCCCACACCTCCTCCTCGTGCGGCCCCTCCCAGGGGGCCTCCGACCCGGGCGGCCGGTCGGTGCCCCAGGGCGCGTCGAACGGGAAGTCGGCGCCTTCGGCGACCTCCAGGTCGAAGTCCCGGACCGGTGTGCCCTCCAGGGCGGTTCCCGTGTAGTGGGCCCAGATCTCCGCGGGCGGGCCGCCGCCGTTGACGCGGTCCAGGCCGAGCGCCCCGTACAGCGGCCGCTGGGCGCCCGTGTCGGGGTCCTGGCCCATGAGGGCGACGACGGTGGCGAGGTCGGGCGTGTAACCCGCGAACCAGGCGGCCTTGTCGTCCTCGGCGGTGCCGGTCTTGCCGGCGGCGGGGCGTCCCGCGGCGCGGGCGGCGGTGCCGGTGCCGCCCTCGACGACGCCGCGCAGCACGGCCGTGGTGGTGTCGGCGGCCTCGCGGCTGACGGCCTGGCGGACGGTGGCGCCGGCGGCGGGCAGGGGCAGGGGCTGGTCGCCGGCGGGGTCGATCCGTTCGACCTTGTCGACGAGGGTGTACAGGCCGCGCCGGCCGTGGTTGGCGAGCGTCGCGTACGCCTCCGCCATGTCGAGGACGCTGGCGGTGGCGGGGCCCAGGGCGATCGACGGGGAGGCGTTGAGGTCGGGGGTGTCGGCGGGCAGGCCGAGGGCGATGGCGGTGCGCTTGACCTTCTTCGGTCCGACGTCGACGGCGAGCTGCGCGTACACGGCGTTGACGGACCGGTCGGTGGCGGTGCGCAGGGGGATGCCGCCGTAGTTGACGTCGTCCTCGTTGGCGGGGGCGTAGAGGGCGCCGGTCCAGCCTTCGACGGGGCGTTTGTTGCTGCCGTCGTAGACGGTGTTCGGGGTGATGGGTTCGCCGGTCTGCGTGGTGGCGCCGTGGGCCACGGCGGAGGCCAGGACGAACGGTTTGAAGGTGGAGCCGACCTGGTAGTCGCGGCGGGTGGCGTTGTTGACGTACTGCCGGGTGTAGTCGACGCCGCCGTAGAGGGCGACGACGCGGCCGGTGGCGGGTTCGATGGAGGCGCCGCCGACCCGTACGTACCGGTCGGCGGGGTTGGCGGCCGGGTCGAGCCGGTCGGTCACCTGTGCGCGTACGGCGTCGGCGAAGGCGTCCATGCGGCCCTTCTCCAGGGTCGTGGTGATGCGGTAGCCGCCGGCGGCGATGGCCTGTTCGCTGAGGATGCCGTTGCGGGCGAGGAAGGCGTCGACCGCCTGGACGGCGTAGCCGCGCTGGCCGGCCAGGCCGGCGGTGGGCCGGGCGGGGAGGACCGCGGGGAAGACGAGGCCCTTCCGTTCGGCCGCGGTGAGCCAGCGTTCCTGGACCATGGCGTCGAGGACGTAGTTCCAGCGGGCGAGGGCGCGGGGGCGGTTGGTGGGGCGGGCGCCGACGTCGTAGGCGCTGGGGGCGTTGAGGAGGGAGGCGAGGTAGGCGCCCTCGGCGGTGCTGAGGTCCTGGACGTCCTTGCCGTAGTAGGCGCGGGCGGCGGCCTGGGCGCCGTAGGCGTTGCGTCCGTAGTAGCTGGTGTTGAGGTAGCCCTCGAGGATCTGGTCCTTGGTCTGGCTGCGGTCGAGTTTGATGGCGATGAAGAACTCCTTCACCTTGCGGGTGAGGGTGCGCTCCTGGCCGAGGTAGTAGTTCTTCACGTACTGCTGGGTGATGGTCGATCCGCCCTGCGTGCCCTTGCCGGTGACGGTGTTCCAGGCGGCGCGGACGAGGGCCTCGGGGTCGACGCCGGGCTCGGTGTGGAAGTCGCGGTCCTCGGCGGCGAGGACGGCCTGGCGCAGAGGGCGGGGGACGCGGGCGAGGGGGACGCTCTCGCGGTTCACGCGGCCGCCCTGGGCGAGGGGGGTGCCGTCGGCGTACAGGTAGACGTTGGCCTGGGCGGTCGCGGCGGCGTTGGCGGGCGGGACGTCGACCAGGTGGTAGCCGGCGAGGAGGCCGCCGGTGGCGAGGAGGACGAGGAGGAGGAACCCGCCGAGGACGGTCCGCCGGGTGGGGATGATCCTGCGCCATCCGGTGCGCCGCTTCCGCCGGCGGATGCGGAGGCGGGCGCGGCGGGGCGGTCGGGCGGGTGTGCCGCCGGGGGTGTGGACGGTGGGGTCACGGGGTTCCCAGCCTCCGGTGGTGGGCTGCGGCGGGTCGTCGCTCATGGGTCTCCGGCACGGTCACGATCGCGGTCACTGTCCGACTGTCCGACATGTGGCGGTTTGTCGCCTGTCTCATAGTGCACCGGCCCGACGCCCTTCTCGTGGATCTGACGACCGGACCCGGCCGGACCGACCGGACCCGGCAGGACCGACCGCACCCGACTGGACCCGCCGCTCCCGGCGGGCCGCTCCGGGCGGCCGCCCGCCATCCCCGCCCGCCATCCCCGCCCGCCACCCCAGGCCGCCGCCCCCGACCGGCCGGGCGCGGCCGGAAAAACGGTCGCGCTCCCCGCGGGCGACTGGCTACGCTCACCCGCTTCGGCCGAGCGTCGGCCGCGCGGGACGGGAGAGGGCGGAGGCGGCGTCATGCGGCTGTACCTGGCCGTGCTGAGCGGCGGTTTCCGGCGCCACGCCACCTACCGGATGGCCACCGCCGCCGGGGTCTTCACCAATACCGTCTTCGGCTTCGTCCTGGCGTTCACCTACACGGCCCTGTGGGAGGAGCGCCCCCGGCTCGGCGGCTACGACCTGCCCGAGGCCCTCGCGTACGTCTGGCTCGGACAGGCGCTGCTCGCCGCCTGCTCCCTCATGGGCGGCGGCTTCGAGGACGAGCTGATCGAGCGGATCAGGACCGGTGACATCGCCGTGGACCTCCACCGTCCCGCCGACCTCCAGGCGTGGTGGCTCGCCGCCGACCTGGGGCGCGCCGCGTTCCAGCTGCTGGGGCGGGGGGCCGTGCCGATGGCGGTGGGCGCGTGCGCGTTCGACCTGGCCCTGCCCGAACACCCGCTCACCTGGCCGGCGTTCCTGGTGTCGGTGGCGCTCGGGGTCGTGGTGAGCTTCGCGGTCTGGTTCCTGGTGGCGCTGTCGGTGTTCTGGTTGATGGACGGCGCGGGCGTGGTGCAGGTGGCGTGGTTGTCGGGGCTGTTCTTCTCGGGGATGCTGCTGCCGCTGACGGTCTTCCCGGGCGGGCTGGGGGAGGTCGCGCGGATGCTGCCCTGGGCGTCGATGCTCCAGGTCCCCGCCGACGTGTTCCTGGAGAAGCGGACCGGCTGGGGGCTGCTGGAGGCGTACGCCTTCCAGGCGGGCTGGGCGCTGGTGCTGCTGGGGGCGGGCCGGCTGCTCCAGGCGGTCGCGACGCGCCGAGTGGTGGTGCAGGGTGGTTGACGATCCCGGTGGGCCGGTGGGCCGTGCCGCGTGGGGGGCGCGGGCGTACGGGCTGATCGCCTTGATGTGGATCCGCTCGACGATGACGTACCGCTTCTCCTTCGTGATGACGCTGTTGTCCAACGCGGTGGCGAACTTCTTCGACTTCGTCGTGATCCTGATGATGTTCACGCACGTGCGGGGACTCGGCGGGTTCTCCTTCGCCGAGGTGGCGTTCCTCTACGGGACGACCGGCACCGCCTTCGGCCTGGCGGACCTGGCGATCGGTCAGGTGGGGAAGGTCGGCCGGCGCGTGCGGGACGGCACCCTCGACACGCTGCTGGTGCGGCCGGTGCCGGTGCTGGCCCAGGTGGCGGCGGACCGGTTCGCGCTGCGGCGGCTGGGCCGCGTCACGCAGGGGCTGCTGGTGCTGGTGTGGTCGCTGGTGGTGCTGGACGGGGTGGAGTGGACGCCGCTGAAGGTGGCCATGGTGCCGCTGATGACCCTGACGGGCGCCTTGATCTTCGGCTCGCTGATGACGGCCGGGGCCGCGTTCCAGTTCTGGGCGCAGGACGGCGCCGAGGTCGCCAACTCCTTCACGTACGGCGGGAACACCCTCCTGCAGTACCCGCCGTCCGTCTTCGCCGGCGACCTGGTGCGCGGCGTCGTCTACGTCGTGCCGCTGGCGTTCGTGAACTGGGTGCCCGCCCTGTACGTGCTGGGGCGCGACGCCCCGGCGGGCCTGCCGTCGTGGGCGGCCTTCGCCCCGCCGCTCGTCGCCGCCGTGTGCGTGGCGGCGGCGGGCCTGGCCTGGCGGGCCGGTCTGCGTTCGTACCGATCGACGGGGAGCTGAGGCGTGAGCACCACGGAAGCGGACTTCATCGAGCTGGATGACGTCGAGAAGGTCTTCGACGTCCGGCGCAGGGCGGGTCTGCTGCGCCGGGAGAGGCGGCAGGTGCGGGCGGTGGACGGCATCGGCTTCCGTGTGGCGCGCGGTGAGATGGTCGGGTACATCGGCCCCAACGGCGCCGGCAAGTCCACCACCGTGAAGATGCTCACCGGCATCCTCACGCCGAGCGGCGGCAGGCTGCGGGTCGCCGGCATCGACCCGTCGCGGGAGCGGACGCGCCTGGCCCGCCGGATCGGTGTCGTCTTCGGCCAGCGGACCAGCCTGTGGTGGGACCTGCCGCTGCGCGACTCGTACCGGCTGGTGCACCGTCTGTACCGGGTCCCGGACGCCCGGTTCCGCGAGAACCTCGACCGCTGCGTCGAACTGCTCGACCTGGGCGACCTGCTGGAGGTGCCCGTCCGGCAGCTCTCGCTCGGCCAGCGGATGCGCGGCGACATCGCGGCGGCGCTGCTCCACGACCCGGACGTCCTCTACCTCGACGAGCCGACGATCGGCCTGGACGTCGTGTCGAAGGCGAAGGTCCGCGCGTTCCTGCGGGACCTCAACGCCGACCGCGGCACGACGGTCCTGCTCACCACGCACGACCTCGGCGACATCGAGCAGCTGTGCCGGCGGGTGATGGTCATCGACCACGGGCGGCTCGTCCACGACGGCACCGTGGAGGAGCTGTACGCGGCAGGGGCGGGCGAGCGCACCCTCGTCGTCGACCTGGAGCGCGAGCTGCCGCCCCTGGAGGTCGCCGGCGCGCGCGTCGTCCGGGTCCAGGGGTCGCGGCAGTGGCTGGCCTTCCCGGCGTCGGCGTCGGCCGCGCCGCTCGTCGCCGCGGTCGCCGCCGCCTGTCCGCTGGTCGACCTGTCGGTGCGGGAGCCGGACATCGAGGCGGTCATCGCGAGGATGTACGCCGAACGCCGCACGCCTTAGGGGTGTCCCGGTGGGGAGGGGGAAGGCGTGCCGCGAGAAGGTGAGAATGATCGATTCCGAACGGTCGGGAAGACGGCCGGTCCTGGAACCAGCGGCCTGCCCCGGGAGTAGGTCCTGGAGGACAGGAGACGGCGACGAGGGCGGAGCGCATGACCGGTACCGGCACGAACACACCGACGGCCAGGGCCGCGCGGACGGCGGGAGCCGCGGGCTTCGCGTACACGGCGGAGGACGAGGAGCGGCGCCGCGGCGTGCGCCGGATGAAGGCGGCGGCGACGGCACTGCTGTTCCTCGTGGCGGTGGTCTACGCCCTGGCGACCTGGGCGGAGGCGTCCGGTGTGACGGGCTGGCCGGGGTACGTCGCGGCGGCCGCCGAGGCGGGCATGGTGGGCGCCCTCGCGGACTGGTTCGCGGTCACGGCGCTGTTCCGCCGCCCGATGGGCCTGCCGATCCCGCACACGGCGATCATCCCGACGAAGAAGGACCAGCTGGGCGAGTCCCTCGGCACGTTCGTCGGGGAGAACTTCCTCTCCGCCGATGTGGTGCGCGTCCGGCTGCGGGCGCTGGACGTCGCCGCCCGCCTCGGCACGTGGATGGCGGAGCCCGCGCACGTGGACCGGGTGACGGCCGAGCTGGCCACGGCGCTGCGCGGCGCGCTGACGGTCCTGCGGGACGCCGACGTCCAGGCCGTCGTCGGGGAGGCGATCACCCGGCGGGCGGAGGCCGTCGAGATCGCGCCCGGCATCGGCAAGACCCTGGACCGCGTCGTCGCCGACGGGGCGCACCACCGGGCGGTCGACCTGGTCTGCGCCCGCGCCCACGACTGGCTGGTCACCCACGGCGACTCGGTGATGGACGCCGTGCAGGGCGGGGCGCCCGGGTGGACCCCGCGCTTCGTCGACCGGAAGGTCGGCGAGCGGGTCTACAAGGAGCTCCTGCGGTTCGTCACCGAGGTGCGCGACATGCCCGGCCACCCGGCGCGCGGCGCGATCGACCGCTTCCTCGCCGACTTCGCCGGCGACCTCCAGGCGGACACCGACACGCGGGCGCGCGTCGAGCGGCTGAAGTCGGAGCTGCTGGCCCGTCCCGAGGTGCAGGACGTCATCGCCTCCGCGTGGGCGTCGATCCGCGCCATGATCATGTCGGCGGCGGAGGACGAGAACAGCGAGCTGCGGCTGCGCGCCCGCGCGTCCCTGCTCTCCCTCGGCGTCCGGCTGAAGACGGACACCCGGCTCCAGGGGAAGGTCGAGGGCTGGCTGGAGGACGCCGCCGCGTACGTGGTGACGACGTACCGCGCCGAGATCACCTCGCTCATCACCGACACGGTGGCGAGCTGGGACGCGGACCAGACCTCGCGGAAGATCGAGGCCCACATCGGCCGGGACCTCCAGTTCATCCGCATCAACGGCACGGTCGTGGGGGCGCTGGCCGGGCTCGTCATCCACACCGTCTCCCACTCCCTGGGCGGGTGACCGGCCCCTGCCGGTCGGCCACCCGCCCAGGTACTACGGGGAGGTGCCCATGAGTACGCACCCGGCCCGCGCCGTGTTCAACGGCCGCTCACCTTTCGCGGCGCGTCACCGCCCACGAGGCCAGCGCCATGCCGCCGGCCACGGAGAACACCGCCGGCCACGCCCCGACCTTCTTCGCCAGCGGGTGCGACGCGGCGAACGCGGCGACGTACGCGGCGCCCAGCGCGACCGCCGCCGGGGTGCCGCTGCGCCGCCGCCACTCGCGGCCGGCCACCGCCCCGGCCGCGGCCAGCGCCACGCCCCCGAGCGGCCGCCTGCCCGTCCACCGGGCGACCCCGTAACCCCCGACGAGCCCACCCGCGGCAACCGCCGCCACCGGAACCCTGGCCATCGCGAACCCTCCTGACTGATCGACTACGCCCCCGAGGCTAACCCGCCTCCCCCACCCGCCTCGCCGCTGCCGGAGCGTGATGGTGTGGGTGCGGTGCGTAAGGGCGGGCGCGGGTGGGGAGTGTTGGCGCATGCCCATGCCCGGACCCACCGCACCCCGCCCCGCGCCCGCCCCCACCGCCGTGCCGGAGCCCGCGGCTGCTCCCGGGGGCCTCGCCGCCGTACCCGCCACCACCGCCGTACCGGCGTACGCCGTCGACCCGGCCGCGGTCGGCCCCGACCTCGCCGCCTGCGCTTGCGCCGCCTGTGCCGCCTGTGCCGCCTGTGCCGCCGACCCGCTCGTCGTCGCCCAGGACGGCCTCGCGACCGTCCACCAGCTCCAGGCCATCGGCTGCGCCGCGCACGTGGTCACCGAACGCTGCCGGCCCGGCGGCCCCTGGCGGCGGGTGCTGCCCCGTGTCGTCCTGCTGCGCGGCACCGCCCCCACCCCCCGGCAGCGGCTGCGCGCCGCCCTCCTCTACGCCGGCCCCGACGCGCTCCTCACCGGCGCCGCCGCCCTCGCCCTGTACGGCGCGCGGTCCCCCGCGGCGCCGCCGGACGTACCGCAGACGGTCGACGTGCTGGTCTCCTCCGCCGCGCACCCCCGCAGCCACGCGTACGTACGCGTCCACCCCACCCGCCGGCCCGAACGGCGCGTCCCCGTCGGGGGCCTGCCGTGCGCTCCCCTCCCACGGGCCCGGGAGGACACACTGGCCCTGTGACGGAACTCGACGGAACCCCCGCCGGCGCCGACCAGCTCAGGGCCCTCGCCCTGACCAACTACGGCCACTTCACGACCCTGCGCGTCGAGGACGGGCGCGTCCGCGGTCTCGCCCTGCACCTGGAGCGCCTCGCCCGCGACTGCCGGGCGGTCTTCGGGACGGACCTCGACACGGACCGGGTGCGCGAGCTCGTGCGCCGCGCGGTGCCCGCGCCGCCGGGCGGCCCCCTCGTCGTACGCGTCACGGTCTACGACCCGGAGCTCGACCTCGGCCGGCCCGCCGCCCCCGCCACCCCGCGCGTCCTGGTCACCACCCGCCCGGCCGGCCCGCCGGCGCCGCCCCCGCTGCGGCTGCGGACCCTGACGCACGTCCGCGACCGGGCGGCCGTCAAGCACGTCGCCCTCTTCGGCGTCCTCCACACCCGCCGCGCGGCCCAGCTCCAGGGGGCCGACGACGCGCTCTTCACCGACCGGGACGGCCACGTCACCGAGGGCCCCACGTGGAACGTCGGCTTCGTCGACGCGGCGGACCGGGTGGTCTGGCCCGAGGGCGAGGCCCTGCCCGGCGTCACGATGGCGCTGCTGCGCCGCCTCCACGCGCACACCACGGCGCCGGTCACACCGGCGGAAGCCCTCGGGATGCGGGCGGCGTTCGTCACCAACGCGGCGGTCGGCGTCCGCGAGGTCGCCTCCGTCGACGGCGTCCCCCTCGCCACCGGCGACCCCGTGGTGACCGCCCTCCGGTCCGCCTACCGCGACCTGCCGGGGGACCCCCTCTGAGCCGCAGCGGCCGCCGCACAGGTTGTCCGCCGGGGGGGGGAGACGGTCCCTCAGCCCTCGCAGCCGACGCCGTCGCCGTCGCGGTCGAGGTGCAGGCCGTAGCCGGGGTCGCCCCGGCGGACGGGGGCCGCGCCGGCCGCGCGGGCCTCCGAGCAGTTGCCGTAGTACGCGGCGCTCCCGCCGCCGGACGTCGACCCGCCGCCGCTCGTGTCGTCGGCGCCCGCCTCCTCGGCGGGCGCCCGCCGGGTGACGGTCGCCGTCGCCGTGACCGTCGCGGTGGCCGTGGCCGTGGCCGTGGCCGTCGCGGTCGCGGTCGCGGTGACCGTCGCCGCCGGTGCGGGGGCGGCGGGCGTCGCGGTGACCGTGGTGGTGGCGGTGGACGTCACGGTGGCGGCCGGCGCGGCGCCGTCGGTGGGCTTCGCGGCGTCCGCGCCGTCCAAGGCGGCGCCGCAGCCGGAGCCGATGAGCAGCAGGAGCAGCCCCCCGCCCCACACCCGCTTCATCCGGTGCAGCGGCCTCGGCTCCGCGGGGGCGACGGACGGGTCGGGGAACGGCCGGGGCTGCTGGGCCGGCTGGTACGGGTTGCTCATGGCGCACGTCTCCCTCGCACACGGGACCGCGGGGCGTGTGGGGGGTCCGGCGGGCCGGCCGGCGGTCGTTCACCGTGAAACTAGTGCACGGGAGAGGCGCGGCGGGCGGAAACGGCCGAACCCGTTACGCCCGGCCCCCGCGCCCGCCGTCTCGCCCCCGCCCGGCCTCCGCGTCCCCCGCCCGGCCTCCGCGTCCCCCGCCCGGCCGTCTCGCCCCCGCCCGGCCTCCGCGTCCCCCGCCCGGCCTCCGCGCTCGCCCGGGACCCGCGCTCGCCGGGCCTCTCGCCCGGGACTCGCCCCGCCTCCGTTCCGACCGGCCGCGCTACGGCAGTTCCTTGCCGTGGCAGTCGGCATACGGGCCGCCGGAGCCGCACCAGCACGGGGCCGTGCGCTCCGGGGGCCACGGCACCGCCCGGCCCCGGGCGGCCAGGGTCGTGGCGTACTGGGGGAGCAGGTCGGCGTCGGCCGGCGACGCGCCCTCGGACGCGGCGAACGCCTCGTACGACGGGACCGTGCCCCGGACGACGCCGAGGTTCGGCGTGCCCGCGGCGGCCAGCTCGCGCAGCGACGCCTCCAGGTCGGTGAGGTGCGCGTCGTACGTCGGGTACTCCGCCTCCAGCTCCGGGTAGGCGGTGAGCAGTTCGGTCAGCTCCTCGCGCGGCCACAGCAGCACCGCGACCGGGAACGGCCGGGACAGCGCCGTGCGGTACGAGCCGAGCTCGCTGCGCAGCCGGGTGATCTCCGCCTGGAGCTCGGCCGGGTCCGACGAGCCGAGCGCCCACGTGCGCTTCGGGTCGTGCAGCTCGTCCAGCGGGACGGTGCCCGTGTGCAGCCGGTCCGCCAGGACGTCCCAGTCGTCGTGCTCGCGCGCCAGCAGGCGGCGCACCCGGTGGCGGGAGACCAGCAGCGACACGGCGGCGTACGGCACCTCCTGCTCGTGGGGGAGTGGCACGAGGGCCTTCACCGCCGTCGAGAACGTCTCCTCCGACGCCTCCAGTTCGTCGTGGGCCTCCAGCGCCTCCCCGACGATCTCCCAGGCGGACGGGGACTCGGGCGCCGTGGCCCGCAGGCCCGCGATGATCGCCCGGGCCTCCGCCTCGTGCCCGTACTCCCACAGGTTCGCCGCCTTCAGCGCCCGCACCAGGTGCGGGTCCTCCGGGGCCGGGGGAGTGGACAGCAGCGTGTCGTAGAGCGTCGTCGCCCGGGCGCGGTCGCCGGCCAGCTCCAGGTGCGCGGCGGCCCTCAGGAGGAGCGGCTCACGGTCCCCGGGGTACTGCTCCGCGGTGCGCAGCAGGCGCTCGGCTTCGTTCGTGTGGTCAGCAGGCGTGTCGAGGCGCATGGTCACCACCGTACTGCCGTACGGCGCGGCTCCGGCGGGGTTGTGCGCGGACCGGACGGCGACGCGGTCGCGGGGGGTGCGCGGGGTGGGGTTCCGGGACGGTTCCGTGACACGTGCGGCCTGCCGCCGGCCCGGTGAACTCCTGTACGGTGACGGGCAGAAGAGCCGGATCCGGCGAGAGGAGGCAGCGTGTACGGAACGCTCATGCGCCTGCTCCTGCCCCTCCTCCTCGCAGTCGTCCTCCTGGCCGACGGGCCGTCGCTCCCGGCCGTCGCCCTCGTCGCGGCCGCGCTCGTCGCGTGTGCGGTCGTCGCTGCCCGCAGCGTGCCGGCCGTGCCGCCCACCCGGGTGCGCACCGCCCTGCGGGAGCGGGACCGGCGCACGGCCTTCCTCCCGCAGCGCGACCCCGACGCCTCCGGGCGTCGGCGGCCCCGGGCGCCCGGCCACCGCCGTCCGGCGGCGGTCGCGCACGCGTAACCGGGGACGCTCTCCACCTCTCCCCGTACGTCGTACGTCCTCCCGTCCCGCCGCGCCGCGTGCCGGTCCTCCCGGCACGACGACCGGGCCCGCCGCGCCGCCCGGGTGTGCGAAGCACCCGGGCCCCGGCCGCCCCGGCACCACTCGGCCTGCCCGTCGGTACGACGAAACGACGGATGACGACGACCCAGGGGTCCCCCTTTGTCTGCTTTCACGGAATTCTTCGCGTGGTTCTCCGGGCTGGTCACGGCCCCCGCCGCGATCGTCCTGCTCACCCTCCTCGTCCGCACGGCCCTGCTGCCGCTTGCGCTCGCCTCGGCGCGCGGGCAGCGGGCCCGTGCCCGGCTGGCGCCGCAGGTCGCGGCCGTGCGCAAGCGGTACGCGAGGGACCCGGAGCGGTTGCGGCGGGCCGTGCTGGAGCTGCACGCCCGGGAGAAGGTGTCCCCGCTCGCCGGGTGCCTGCCCGGCCTCCTCCAGCTGCCCGTGTTCTTCCTGCTGTACCACCTCTTCTCCGGCCCCGGCCGGGTCGGCGGGCCCTTCCTCGGGGCGCCGCTGGACGGCCGGTGGGTCGACGCCCTCGCGCAGGGCGGCGCGTTCGGGAGGGCCGGGCTGGTCTACCTGGCGCTCTTCGCGCTCGTGGCGGCCGTCGCCACCTGGACGTACCGGACGACCAGGGCGCAGCTCGCCGCCGCCGGGGGTGACGCCGGGGCCGACGCCGGGCCGCCCGGGGCGGCGGCGGTGGCCCGGGTGGCGCCGCTGCTGTCGTTCGGGACGCTCGTGACCGTCGCCGTCGTCCCGCTGGCGGCGGCGCTGTACGTCGTGACCAGCGCGACGTGGAGCGCGGCCGAGCGAGCGGTCCTCCACCGACCGGAGCGCGGGCGTGACCGGTCCAGTACGTGAACACGGGCTTGCGGAGTGGTTCGGTCTCTTGGAGGATCAGCCAAACCTGACGATGGCCGCACCCCATCGGCCGGGGATCACCCTCGACCACCGGGAGACTGACCATGAAGCTGCTGCGTGTCGGACCGGCGGGTGCCGAACGGCCCGCCCTGCTCGACCCGGACGGCACCCTGCGCGACCTGTCCGCGCTCGTCGCGGACGTGGACGGGGCCCTGCTCTCGGACGCGGGCGCGCTGGACCGGGTACGGGCCGCGGCGGGCGCGGGCGTCCTGCCCGCCCTGGACGCGACCGGGCTGCGGGTGGGACCCCCGGTCGCCCGGATCGGCAAGGTCGTGTGCATCGGGCTGAACTACTTCGACCACGCCCGCGAGACCGGCGCCGAGCCGCCCGCCGAGCCGGTCGTCTTCCTCAAGGCCGCCGACACCGTCGTCGGCCCGTACGACACCGTCCTCGTCCCGCGCGGGAGCCGAAAGACGGACTGGGAGGTCGAGCTCGCCGTGGTCATCGGCCGCACCGCCCGCTACCTGGAGTCGGCGAAGGACGCGCTGTCCCACGTCGCCGGGTACGCGGTCGGCCACGACGTCTCGGAGCGGGAGTTCCAGATCGAGCGCGGCGGCACGTGGGACAAGGGCAAGAACTGCGAGACGTTCAACCCGCTCGGCCCCTGGCTGGTCACCGCCGACGAGGTGCCCGACCCGCAGGCCCTGCGGCTGCGGCTGTGGGTCAACGGCGTGCTGCGGCAGGACGGCAGCACCGCCGACCAGATCTTCCCCGTCGGGGAGGTCGTGCGCTACGTCAGCCACTTCATGACGCTCCACCCGGGCGACGTCGTCACCACCGGCACGCCCGCGGGTGTCGCCCTGGGGCAGCCCGAGCCGAAGCCGTACCTGCGGGCCGGGGACGTGGTGGAGCTGGAGATCGACGGGCTCGGACGCCAGCGGCAGGAGCTGAAGGACGCCTGACGCGCACGGGCCGGTCCGTCGGCCCGGCCGCCGCCACCGCGCGTCGGGAGGCCTCCCGGGGCCGCGACGCGTGCGCGCCGGGAGGCGACCCGGGCCGCGCCGCGTGCGCGCGCCGGGCGCCGGCCGGGGCGGGCCGCCCCCGGGGGAGGGCGGCCCGCCGGTCCGGGTGGGCGTGGCCGCCCGTCAGGCGCCGGCGAGGAGGCGTTCGAGGGCCTCCACCACCAGCGCGTGGTCCTCCAGCTGCGGCAGGCCGGAGACGGTGACCGCACCGACGACACCGGCGCCCGCCACCGTGATCGGGAAGGAGCCGCCGTGGGCCGCGTACCGGTCGGGGTCCAGGCGGGAGTCCGTGTCGAAGGACCCGCCCTTGGCGCGGAAGCGCGTACCGACCAGGAGCGAGCTCTCCGCGTACCGCTCCACGACGCGGCGCTTGCGGTCGATCCAGGCGTCGTTGTCCGCGCTCGACCCGGGCAGGGCGGCGTGGAAGAGCTGCTGCGCGCCCCGCCGCACGTCGACGGCGACCGGGGCGTTCCGCTCGCGGGCCAGGTCGACGAGGATCGTGCCGAGCCGCCACGCGTCGTCGTGCGTGAAGCGGGGGAGGGTCAGCCGGGCCTGCTGCTCGACCAGTTCGGCGACGGTCGGGGCGGTCACAGCGCCACCGCCACGCCGTCGCGGGCCGAGCGGCGCGCGGCCTCCAGGACGTCGAGCGCCGCCGCGGCCTCCCCGGCGGTGACCGGCGGGGGCGTGCCGTCCCGTAGCGCGGCGGCCACGGCCGCGTAGTACGCCGGGTAGTCGCCCGGCAGTGTCGGCACCGGCCGCCCGCCGCCCGTCAGCGGTGACTCGCCCGCGCCGACCCGACCCCACAGCGCCTCGGGCTCCACGCCCCAGGGCTCGCCGGCCACCGGTCGCGCGCCCTCCCGCAGGGCCGCTTCCTGCGGGTCGAGCCCGTACTTCACGAAGCCGCCGCGGGAGCCCAGCACCCGGAAGCGCGGGCCCAGCTGGGCGGTCGTCGCGCTGACGTACAGGTGCGAGCGGACCCCGCCCGCGTGCGTCACCGCCACGAACGTGTCGTCGTCCGCCTCCGCGCCCGGCCGCCGCACGTCCACCTCCGCGTACACCCGCACCGCGGGACCGAACAGGACCAGCGCCTGGTCCACGACGTGGCTGCCCAGGTCGTACAGCAGGCCGCCGATCTCCTCCGGCGCGCCCGACTCCCGCCAGCCGCCCTTCGGCCGCGGCCGCCACCGCTCGAAGCGGGACTCGAAGCGCTGGACCTCGCCCAGCTCCCCGGCGTCCAACAGGGCGCGCAGCGTGCGGAAGTCGGCGTCCCACCGGCGGTTCTGGAAGACGGAGAGCAGCAGGCCGCGCCGCTCGGCGAGCGCCGCGAGGGCACGCGCCTCGGCCGCGGTACCGGCCACGGGCTTGTCGACCACGACGGGCAGGCCCGCCTCCAGCGCGGCCGTCGCGAGGGGGACGTGCGTGCGGTTCGGGGACGCGACGACGACCAGGTCCAGCTCGTCCGCCCGGTCCCACAGCTCGTCGGGCGACCCGGCGAGGCGGACGTCGGGGAAGGTGTCGCGGGCCTGGCGGCGCCGCTCCTCGTTCGCGGTGACGACCGTGTCGAGCACCAGGCCCTCGGTCGCGGCGATCAGCGGGGCGTGGAAGACCGAACCCGCCAGGCCGTAGCCGACGAGTCCGACGCGCAGCGGAGGTGGAGTGCTCATGACCGCCACTTAAGCAACACTGTTGCGTTACCGCAAGCCGGGCCCGCAGAATGGCCGGGTGAACCTCTCCGGCCTGCGCAGTCACAACACCGCCCGCGTCCTCGGCTTGCTGCGCGCGGCCGGCGCCGCCGGCGTCAGCCGCCTGGAGCTCGCCGAGCGCACCGGGCTCACCCCGCAGGCCGTCAGCAAGATCACCGCGCGGCTCCGGGACGAGGGCCTGGCCGCCGGCGCCGGGCGCGGCGTCCCCACCGGCGGCAAGCCGCGCACGCTGCTGCGGCTCGTCCCCGACGCCGCCCACGCCGTCGGCCTCCACCTGGACCGGGACGAGCTGACCGCCGTCCTCCTCGACCTCGCGGGCGCCACCGTCGCCGCGCGCACCCGGCCCCTGGACCTGGGCGAGGGCCCCGGAGCGGTCCTCGCGGCGGCCGTCGAGGAGGTGGCCGCCCTGCGCGGGGACGGCACCCTGACGGGCGTGGGCATCGCCATGCCCGGGCCGCTCGACCACACCGCGGGGGTACCGCACCGCGTGACCGGCTTCCCCGCGTGGGACGGCTTCCCGCTGCGCGACACGGCCCGCCGCGCCCTTGCCGAGCGGCTGGGGCAGGACGTGCCGGTGGCGCTCGACAAGGACACGAACGCCGCGGCCCTGGCCCTCGCCCTACGGGCCGACGACGACCGGGAGGCGGGGGCCGGCGACCGGGAGGCGGCGGACGACGACCGGGAGGCGGCGGACGGCGTCCCGGGCGGGCGCGGCGGGGCCCCGGGCGGGGGCGGCGGCAGTCAGGACGGGCGCGGCGGCACTCCCGAGGGGCGCGGCGGCGCGCCGGACCGGCTCGGCGCCGCACCGGACGACCGTGGTGGTCCCGCCGACGGGCGCGGCGGGTCTCCCGACCGACCCGGGGGCGCGCCCGGCCGGCCCGGCGGGACCTCCGGCCGGGTCGGCGTCGCGCCCGACGGGCCCGGTGTCACGCCCGGCCGGGTCGGCGTCGCGCCCGATGGGCCCGGTGTCACGCCCGACCGGCCCGGCGCCGCACCGGGCGGTCGCCCGAGCGCCCCGCCGGCGGACGGTGCCGCCTCGTTCGCGTACCTCCACGTCGGTACGGGGTTGGGCGCGGGGCTCGTCCTCGCCGGCGTCCTTCACCGGGGCGCGCGTACGGGCGCGGGCGAGTTCGGCCACCAGACGGTGCAGCTCGACGGCGCGGCGTGCGGGTGCGGGGGGCGCGGCTGCCTGGAGGCGCTGTGCCTGGCCGCCGTCGCCCGCGGCGACCTCGACGAGGCGGCGCGCGTGCTCGGCGCGGGCGCCGCCAACCTCGCCGGACTGCTGGACGTCGACCGCGTCCTGCTCGGCGGCCGCGTGGTCGCGGCGGCGCCCGGCCCCTTCCTGCGCGGCGTCGGCGCGGCCCTCGCCGACCGCGCCCGCCGCGCGGGCGAGCCGCCCGTACCGGTCGCCCTGGCCACCGGCTCGCCCCACCTGGTCGCCGAGGGCGCGGCCCAACTGGTCCTCGCCCCGCTGTTCGGCCGTTGACCGTTGCGCTGTTCGGGCGGTTCCCGCCGTACGGGCGGGGGACGCGGGGGACGCGGTGGGAGACCTGTGGGGACGACCGTCGGCGAGCAGCAAAGGCCCTCCCATGCGACTGCGCACCGCCCTGGCCGCCACGGCGGCGGCAGTCTCCGCGGCGGCGGTCGTCGCGGGCCCCGCGCTCGCCCTGGCGCAGTCGCCCCGTGACGTCGCCGTCACCGGCCGCCCGCCGGGCGACGTGACCGTCGCCGGCCGCGAACCGAGCTGCGGCGACACCGCCGCCCGCGACTTCCCCCTCCGTACCCGCATCGCCTCGGGCCCCACCGCGTACCACCCCGGCGCGGCGCCCAGCACCTGGTATGTCGACCTCACCAACACCACCCGCCACCTGTGCCGCAACATCCACCCGGTGATCGTCCTCACCGACACGTCCGGCACGCTCACCCCGGCGCAGGTCCGGCTGGGCTTCTCCACCGCACCGGGCGGCCGCCCCCGCCCGGTCCGGGTCGAGCACACCGACCACGACGAGATCGTCGCCGTCCTCGACGACGACACGGACCGGGCCTTCGCCGGCTTCGTCGTCCCGCCCGGCGGCACCGTCCGCGTCCCGGTCCACCTCGCGTTCGCCGCCGACGCCCGCCTCGACGAGGTGACCGCGCACGCCGCCGTCGTACAGCGCAGGGGCGACGACGGCGACTGGGTGGGCGCCTCCCCGTCCTACCGCTTCGCCCTGGTCGCCCCGAAACGGCCGCCCGGCATTTTCCCGGAGGAACTGGCCAGCACCGGCCGCCGCGCCGCCGCGCACGCCGTCCCCCTGTCCGCGGCGGCCGCCACCTGCGTGGCCCTCGGCGCGACGGCCGTCTACCTCACCCGCCGCCACCACCGCCACTGACCGGCCGCCACCACCGCTCCCGCTGACCAGCCGCCGTCACCGCCCCCGCTGACCCGGCGCCGTCACCGCTCCCGCTGACCGGTCATTGCCGACCGGCCGCAGTCGTTGCCGACCACCCGCCCCCGTCCGCAGGTCGTGTGCCCCAGGCCGGAGTTCGCCGGCCGTAGCGGCCGGTCGCCCTCGCGAGGCGCCACCGAGGCCGGCGATGGCGGAACCCCCCTGGCCGACAGACACGTGCGCAGGGGCTCCGAGCCGGTGGGGTCATCCCGCGGAAGCTGATCGTCCGTCAGGAATTCACCGCGCGTACCTGGTCTCCGCGGCCTCCCGGCGCAACCATGGCCCGCGCCACACCCACACCCACACCCGCACGCCGCCGTGCCGCTCCCCGTACCCGTACCCGCACTCCGCACGCCACCGCGCCCCGCCCACGCCCCGCACGCTCCGCGGCCCGACGGACACACCGGCCCGCCCCGCACCACCACCCGGCACCACCCCGCACCACGCCCCGCACCCCCGGCCCCATCCCGCACCCCCCGTACCGTCGCGACCCCCTGGAGGAGACCGTGCCGACCGCCGGCATACCCCGCCGTACCGTGCTCACCGCGTCCGCGTCCGCGTCCGCCGCCGCCCTCGCCGTCACCGCCGGTGCGGCCGGTGGGGGTGTCGCGGCCGCCGCTCCCGCCCGGGCGGCGGCCGTGGCCGCGCCCGAGCTGCCCGCCGGTACGAGCGCCGACAAGGTGCTCGTCGTCGGCATGGACGGGCTGCGCCACGACCGCATCGACGCCGCCACCGCCCCGCACCTGAAGGCGATGCGCGCGGCCGGCACGTTCGGCACGTCGCTGCTCTACGCCAACCCCATGGCCGCGACCTCCTCCGGCCCCGGCTGGTCGACGGTCTCCACCGGGGTGTGGCCTGACAAGCACGGAGTCCGGGACAACTCCTTCGCCGGCCGTGACTACGGCCGTTACCCCGGCTTCCTCGCCCGTCTCCACCAGGTCCGCCCGCAGCTGTCCCTGTACGCCGCCGTCGACTGGAAGCCGCTCGACACCCACGGCACGGTCACGGCCGGCGCCGACGCCAAGGTCGTCCTGGACGGCGACCGGGACGGCTACGTCGGGCACGACGAGACGATCACCGCGACCACCGTCTCCGTCCTGCGCGACCAGAACCCCGACGTGGCCTTCGTCTACCTCGGCAACACCGACGTCGTGGCGCACTCCCACGGCACCGGGCAGCGCTACCTCGACGCCCTCGCCGTGCAGGACGCCCAGCTCGGCCGGATGCTCGCCGCGATCGAGGCCCGCCCCACCCGCGCCGCCGAACGCTGGACCGTCATCGTCTGCACCGACCACGGCCACCTCGACGCGGGCGGCCACGGCGGCAGCTCCATCCCCGAGCGGTCCACCTTCGTCCTCGCCACCGGGCCGGGCATCGCCGCGGGGGCGCGCCCGCACGACACCCGGCTGGTCGACGTCGCCGCGACCGTCTTCCACCAGCTCGGCATCGCCCCCGACCCGTCCTGGGGCCTGGACGGCCGCCCGATCCAGCAGCGCTCCACCGACCCCTTCGACACCCTGTACGGCTCCCTGTCCGGCCGCGTCGACGAGACGGGCATCCCGGCCGGGGTCCTCGGCCACACGCACACCCCGCCCGGCGGCTGGTCGGTCGTCGGCGGCGCCATGGGCACCGGCGGCGTCGCCGAGTGGCGCGGCTGGACCTTCGCCACCGACGACTTCTGGTCCCGCACCCAGCGCGACCAGTGGCGGGAGCTCAACGTCCGCGCGCGGGGCGTGTTCGCCGTCGCCGACTCCGACGAGTGGGCCGACAAGGCGAGTTCGGGGCGGTTCGAGTCGACGCTCGTCACCCCCGCGTACGACGTGACCGGCCGGCGGCGGGTCACGCTCCACTTCACCACCCACTACCGGCAGGAGGCCGGGCAGACCGCGCAGGTCCTCGCCTCCTTCAACGGCGGCACCCCCACCGTGGTGCGCGCCTACACCACCGACGTGGTCGCCCAGCCGCAGGCACTCACCGTCGACGTGCCCGCGGGAGCCTCCGCCGTCTCCTTCCGCTTCCACTACACCGGGTCGAACAACTGGTACTGGGTGGTCGACGGGGTCGAGATCCGCGCATCGTGACTACGCTGGGGGCGCCGCCACAGCGCTGTCGCGGCGCCCCCAGCACACACGCGGTATCCGTACGGCAGGAGTCCCGTTCCATGGCAGAGCGCAAGCCGATCGAATCCTGGCTGACCGACATGGACGGCGTCCTCATCCACGAGGGCGTCCCCATCCCCGGTGCCGACGCGTTCATCAGGAAACTGCGGGACACCGAGAGGCCCTTCCTCGTCCTGACCAACAACTCCATCTACACCGCCCGCGACCTCCACGCCCGGCTGTACCGCATGGGCCTGGACGTGCCGGTCCGCAACATCTGGACCTCCGCGCTCGCCACCGCGCAGTTCCTCGACGACCAGCGCCCCGGCGGCACCGCGTACGTCATCGGCGAGGCCGGGCTGACCACCGCCATGCACGACATCGGGTACGTCCTCACCGACCACGACCCCGACTACGTCGTCCTCGGCGAGACCCGCACCTACAGCTTCGAGGCGCTCACCAAGGCGATCCGGCTGATCAACGCCGGGGCCCGCTTCATCTGCACCAACCCCGACGAGACCGGCCCGTCGGCCGAGGGCCCCCTGCCCGCGACCGGCTCCGTCGCCGCGCTGATCACCAAGGCGACCGGCAAGGAGCCGTACTTCGCGGGCAAGCCGAACCCGCTGATGATGCGCACCGGCCTCAACGCCATCGGCGCCCACTCCGAGACGAGCGCCATGATCGGCGACCGGATGGACACCGACGTGCTCGCGGGTCTGGAGGCCGGCATGGAGACCTTCCTCGTCCTCACCGGGCTCACCACCCCGGCGGACATCGACCGCTACCCGTTCCGGCCGTCGTCGGTGGTCGACTCCATCGCCGATCTGGTCGAACGGGTCTGAGGCCCCGGCGCGCCAAGTCCCCAGGTCACCGGGGTCTACCAGTCGGTAGGCCCCGGGTGGGCGACCGCTGCGGATGCGCGGTGCGCCGAACGGGGTGAATCTTGCCCCAGGAGGTTCACGATGCGTCCACGACTGGTTGCAGTCCGTCCCGCGGCCGGGGCGGCCGCCGCCCTCGTCGTCGCCCTGGCCCTCACCGGCCCCGCCCCGACCGCCCTCGCCGCCGCCCCCGCGGGCGACCCGGCCGGCGACGGCGGTGCCCGCGTCACCGCCGTGGTCATCCCGGCGACCACGGCGCCCGGCGCCGACGTGGACCTGCGCGTCGAGGGCTGCGCAGGCCCGGGCGGCACGGTCCGCTCCCCGGCCTTCGTCGCCGACGCGGAGCTGTCCGGCGGCACCGGTGGCCTCGGCGGCCTCGGCGGGACGGGTGCGGGTGGCACCGGCGGGGTGGAGGGGACGGGTGGCACCGGGAGCACGGGCGGTGCGGGCGGCGCGGAGGATCCGGTCGACCGCGGGGGCGGCAAGGGCGACGGCGGTCCCCTGTACGGCGACACGACCATCCGCTCCGGCCTCGCCGCCGGCAGCCACCCCCTCACCGTCGTCTGCGCCGGCCGCGAGCACCGCGACGCCGGCCGCGTCCACGTCTCCCCGGACCCGCCGGCCACTCCGCACGCCCCGGTACGCGCCGGGGGCGGCGGCGCCGTCGCCGCGCCCCTCACGGCCGCGCCGAGCGTCGCCGAGCAGGGCCCCGGGGCCCGCCACACCCTGGTCGGCCTGGCCCTCGCCGCGGTCGCCGCCGTCGCCGTCGCCGTGCGCTCCACGCGCCGGCGCCGCGAACCCGGAGCGGACTGACCGTGCCGGGCGGCGCGACCTCCGGGACGGGCAGCGGTCGTCTCCTCGTCGGCATGATCTGGGCGCTCGTCCTGGTCCTGATGTGGCTGTGGGGCAAGGAGGTCACCGCCGGCCAGGGCGGTCTGTCCGCCCCGACCACCGGTGACGTGGCCGCCGTGGGCCGTCCCCGCGGCGTCCCCCTGCCACCCCCGCACGAGCCGGTCGGGCCGGCCAGACCGCTCCGCCTGGACGTCCCGTCGCTCGGCGTGGAGTCCCCGGTCGTCCCGCGCGGCCTGGAGGAGACCGGGGCGGTCGAGCCGCCGCCCTTCCAGATGCCGGGGACGGTCGGCTGGTACGCCGCCGGCACCCGGCCCGGCGAGCGCGGCGCCGCGCTCCTCGTCGGCCACGTCGACACCGAGACCGGCCCGGCCGTCTTCCACCACCTCCGCACCGTGCGCCCCGGCGCCCTCGTACGCGTCGGACGCGCCGACGGCTCGGTCGCGGAGTTCACCGTGGAGGATGTGCGCGTCCTGTCCCGGCACGGCTTCGACCCCCACCAGGCGTACGGGCCGCGCGACCCGTCCCGGGCGGAACTGCGCCTGATCACCTGCGGCGGCACCTTCGACCGGGCGACGCAGACGTACACGGCGAACGTCGTGGTCTCCGCGTACCTGACGGCCGTGCGCTGATCCCCGGCGCCCCGCCCGCGGGCCCGCGCGTCGCCCCCTCCCGCGTCCCTCCCACGCGTCCGGCCTCCCGCGTCCCTCCCACGCGTCCGGCCTCCGGCACTCCGCCCCGGCCTCCCGCGCCCCCCGGTCGGCCCGTCCGGCGGTTCCCTGTCGGCCTGCCGGGCGGCTCCCTGCCGGGCCCGCTTCGCGGCTCCTCGGCGGCCCGCGCGGCGGGCGCCGCGACCGGCGGGCGCCGGGGCGTCCCCGCTGTGCCAGGATGGCCGCCGAACGGGTCGTCAGGCGCACCCAAGGGGGAGTCGATGTACGGCAGTCGCGGCGGCTACGTCCGGGCGGGCGTGGCCGCGGTGGGGGCGGTGGCGGTCCTGCTGGTCGCCGCCTGCACCTCGTCCGACGGGGACGGCGGGGACGGCGGGCGCGACGGGGGGCCGGGTACCGGTCGGGACCGGCCGGCCCGGACGGCGGACCGGTTCTGGGTCGACCCCGACGGCAACGCGGCCCGCCGCGCGGCCGGCCACCGCCGCGCCGGCGACGCGCGCGGCGCCGCCCTCGTCCACCGGATCGCCTCCCGGCCGACCGGCGTGTGGATCGGCACCGACGACCCCGAGGGCGAGGCCCGCCGGGTCACCACGGCCGCCGCCCGGGCCGACCGCCGCCCGCTCCTCGTCCTCTACGACATCCCGCACCGCGACTGCGGGCAGCACTCCGCGGGCGGCGCCGCCGACGGCGCGGCGTACCGGGCGTGGATCGAGGCCGTCGCCCGGGGCGTCGGCGACCGGCCCGCCACGGTCGTCCTGGAGCCCGACGCCGTGATGCACCTGGTCGACGGCTGCACCGAGGGCCGGTACCACGAGGAGCGGTACGCGCTCCTCGCCGGCGCGGTGCGGCGGCTCGCGCGGCTCCCGCACGCCCGCGTCTACCTGGACGCCGGCAATCCGGGATGGAGCCGCCCCGAGGCGCTGCCCGGCCCGCTCGGACGCGCCGGCCTCGCCGACGCGGACGGCTTCGCGGTGAACGTCGCCAACTTCCACACCACGGCGGCATCCCGCGCGTACGGGCGCAGGATCTCCGCGCTGACCGGCGGGAAGCACTTCGTCATCGACACCGGCCGCAACGGCAACGGCCCGTACACGGGCGGCGACCCGGCGGGCGACTGGTGCAACCCGCCCGGCCGGGCCCTCGGGGAGCCGCCGACCACCCGGACCGGGGACCCGCTCGTCGACGCCCACCTGTGGGTCAAGCGACCGGGCGAGTCGGACGGCCCGTGCCGGGGCGGCCCGGAGGCGGGCGAGTGGTTCGCGGCGTACGCCCTGGAACTGGCCCGCAACGCCCGCTGATCCACCGCCCGCCCCACCACACCCGCCGCGGACCGCCCACCCGCCCCGCGACACCACCCCCCGAGGGCAGCTCCACCAACCCCCGCCCGCGGACCGCCCACCACCCACGACACCCGCCTCGCAGCACCCACCGTCCCGCCGCCGACGCCCGCGCCCTAGACGCCCGCGCCCTAGACGCCCGCGCCCTAGACGCCCGCGCCCTACGACGCCCGCGCCCTACGACGCCCGCGCCGCCAACGCCCGCGCCCCCACGACGCCCGCGCCGCCAACGCCCGCGCCCCACAACGCCCCGCCGCCCACGACGTCCGCGCCCCGCGACAGCCCCGCCCACGTCACCCGCCCCGCAGCACCCGTCACCACACCCGCCGCCCTGCTCTCCCCTCCGGGCCGTTCACGGCACCTCCACCCACACCGCCTCCGACGGTGTGCCGCGCCCGTCGGCGACGAACAGCATGTAGTACCCGGACGGGACGAGGGCGCGATTGGCCGGCACGGTCACCCGCAGGGCGTCGGGACCGGTCCGCTCGACCGTCAGGGCGACGCCGCTGGTCGACGTCGGTGACGTGCGTGACGGCGCTCGGGCGCATGAGCCGCGCGGTCCGCACCCGCGCCGCGTCCGGGGTGCGCAGCACGGCGTGCGGGGGCGGTGGGGCGGGGCGTGCGGCGGTGCGGGCCGCGCGGCGCCGTGCGCGCCGCCGGTCGCGGCGGGCGGCGCGCATCCGCTCGAGGTAGTTGGGGAGCGGCACGTGGTCGGTGTCGACGCAGGCGAGGAGGTCGTAGCCGGCGCCGTGCGCCTCCAGCCAGGCGTTGTAGTTGCCGTGTTTGGTGCGGGCGCGGTACGGGCCGGCGGGCCGGTTCCAGCGGGGGACGCCCCGGCGGGAGAAGTGGCGCACGCCGAGCCGCGCGCAGACCCGCCGGACGTCGGGGTCGTCGCCCTCGTCGAGCAGCCACACGTGCACCACGCCGCGGTGCCGGACCCGTACGGCGGCCTCCAGGGTCCGGGTCACCAGGGCGAGGGGTTCCTTGCCGGGGACGAAGGAGGTGAGGAAGGCGACGCGGGTGCCCGGCTCGGGCACCACGGGCACGGGGTCGCGGGCGACGAGCGTGGCGTGGGCGATCGACAGGACGTTCAGCGTCCGGAACAGTTCGATCAGGCCGATCGACGCGAGCATGACGAGGTCGAGGGCGAGCAGGCGCCCGTCGGCGGCGCGCGGCCCGCCGGCGGACCAGTGGCGGGGCTGCACGAGCCAGCCGAACAGCCCGAGCGAGACCAGCGGTGCGGCGCCGAGCAGGAGCGCGGCGCGCACGCGGTGCGGTTCCGCGGCGAGCAGCGGGCGGTAGCGCACCCGGTAGGGTCCCGCCGCCGGGTCGGGCTGGGTGAGGGGCCCGGCGAGCCGGCTGTGGTGTTCGTAGTCGTACCGGGGCGCGGGTCCGGGCGCGTCGCGGGCGCGGGTCGTCCGGCGGGTCGGGCGCGGTGGCGGGGCCGGGGAGGCGTCGTCGTCCCGTCGGGCGCCCGTCGGCGTCCACGTCATGGGCCATCCCCCCGCACGCGCGTCGCTGCTGACCGGTCGCGGCGCGGCCACCGCCCGTACCCGGAGCGGGGACGGCGGACGGGACGCGCCGGTGACCTGCCACCCCCCTCAGGTCAGCCGCGGGGGTCACGGCTGGAACACAGCGTGGACGAGCACATTCGTGTCCGCAAGGGTGAAAAAGCGGCATACCCGGATGTGTGTGCGATTCCCGGGCGGGCGCGGACGCGGGAGGGCGTGCGGGCCGTGTGGGGGAACGACCGAGGCCCCCTCACTCGAAGTGAGGGGGCCTCGACCCTGCGTGCGCCGCCAGGGACTCGAACCCCGGACCCGCTGATTAAGAGTCAGCTGCTCTAACCAACTGAGCTAGCGGCGCCTGCTGACCTGCACAACTCTACCCGACGTCACGGAGTGCTCCCGACCGCCCGCCGGGTGCCGGTCGAGAATTTTCCGCCCCGATGCGCCTGTCGGAAAGTCGTTTTTTCCCTTTTGACCGTCAAAATACGAGACGTCCGGACAGTTGGGAGGCTGGCGCGTGTGCACCAGTACGGAGAAATCTTGCCCAGTGTGGAGGGGAACCGTATGACCGTCCCGGTCTTCGAGGAGTACGCGCCCGCCGCCGACTGCCCCTGCCCGGGCTGCGCCCGGCAGCGGCGGGAGCACGCACTCCGCCCGGCCGTGCGCGCGGGGGGCCACCCGGCCGCCCACGGCGCCCGCCGCGCCCTCGTGCTGGCCACCGCCGCGGGGGCCGTCCTCGGCGGCGGCGCCACCACGGCGGGCGGCGCGGTCCACCCGGCCGGCCACCCCCTCCTCCCGGCGCTGCCCGCGGGCCCGGCGGGCCACGCGGCGGACGGCGACACCCCGCAGGGCGGCACCGCCGGACTGCACGGCCGGCCGCTGGCGGGGCCGACGACCGGGCCCGTCTCCGTGCGGCAGCTCCCCGAGTCCACCCGCGCCGACATCATCAACCGGGCCAAGCGGTGGGTGACGGCGAAGGTCCCGTACTCCATGGAGAAGTACTGGACGGACGGTTACCGCCAGGACTGCTCCGGCTACGTCTCCATGGCGTGGAACCTGCCCGCCAACGAGTGGACCGGCAGCCTCCACCGCTTCGGCCAGAAGATCGCGTGGGCGGACCTCCAGCCGGGCGACATGCTCCTCTTCCACAATCCCGACAATCCGACCAAGGGCTCGCACGTCACGCTCTTCGGCGGCTGGACCGACCACAAGCGGACGCACTACACCGCGTACGAGCAGACCAAGCCGCACACCCGCCGCCAGACGACCCCGCTGGCGTACTGGACCAACTCCGAGCGGTACGTCGCCTACCGCTACCTGGGCCTCGTCGCGGAGTCCGGTGTCACGCCCGCGAGCGTCACGCCCGCCGGCGGCGCCCCCGCGTCGATCGCCTACCCGGGCGCCGGCCACTTCGGCCCCGGCGCCCGCAACCACCACGTCACCCGGCTCGGCCGGATGCTCGTGGCACGCGGCGCCGCCCGCTTCTACACCGACGGACCCGGCCCCCGCTGGGGCGAGGCCGACCGGCGGGCGACCCGCGCGTTCCAACTGGCGCAGGGCTGGCGGGGCGCCGAGGCGAACGGCCTGCCCGGCCCCCACACGTGGCGCCTGCTCGCCACGGGCCGCGGCCGGGACATCCCACCGGGCGGGGGCCGGGCGACGGCGCCCCCCTACCCCGGGCGGGCCCACTTCCGTCCGGGCCGGTCCGGCAGGCACATCGAGACGCTGGGCCGCCAGCTGGTGAAGCGCGGCCACGGCAAGCACTACACCCACGGCCCCGGCGCGCGCTGGAGCGAGGCCGACCGGCGCAACGTCCAGGACTTCCAGCGCGCCCAGGGCTGGCGCGGCGGCGCCGCCGACGGCTACCCGGGCCCGGAGACATGGAGGCGGCTCTTCCGATGACCGAGCACCACGAGCGTGAGAAGGCACCCGACACGGCGGCACCCCCGGACGGACCCGCGCCGGCCCGCCGCGCCCCCCTGATCGGCCTGGACACCACCGGCCCCGTCCCGGCCCATCCGTTCTTCCGCGCGGAGCACCAGGCCCCGCCCGAGCCGGAGGTACCGGACCTGCTGGGCCACGGCGCGCGGATGCTCCTCGACGCCCCGCCCCCGGCGGCCCCGGACCCGTACCTTCCGGACCTGCTGAATCCCGAGACGACGACCCGCAGGCCACCCCGCTTCACCCCGACGCCCCACCCTCAGCACACCCGTCCGGCCCCGCCCCCGGCGGCCGGCGCGGCCCGCCCGGCGGCGGCACCGGCGCGGCCGGCGTCGACACCGGCCTGCGCGGCGGCCGGGACGGCGCAGACCCCGCCGGCGGCCACGACCTCACCGGCGGCCACGACCTCACCGGTGTCCCCGCCCGCGCCCCCGACCGCGGCCCCCACCCGCCCGGAACCGGCCCCGGCTCCTCCTGCCTCGACCCCGGCCCGCCCGGGGGAGGCTTCTGCCCCCGCGGAAGAGGCTCCTGCCCCCGCGGGGCAGGCCCCGGCCCGACCGGCGCCGACCGCGCCGCCCGCGACGGCCCCGCTCCGGCGGCCGGACCGAAACCGCCCGGCCCCGGGCGACGCCTCCGCCCCCGGCCCCGCCCGTACGACCCGACGCCTGCCGGACTTCCTCCGCCCGTCCGCGGCCCGCTCCACCCCCGACAGGGGTGACGGCGCACGCGGCGAGCGCCCCACGGGTGCACCGACCGGACGCGGCCCGTCGCTGCGGACGCCCGCGGAGTCGCCGGGCGGGGGTACGGAGGTACGTGTCGGAACCCCGGCAGCGGCGGCCCCGACCGTCGACCGGCCGGCAGCGGCGCCGGAGGCGCCCACCGCGTCGACCGTCCGGGCCGCGAGCGGGGACGACGTACGTGGCGAAGACCCGGCGGGTACGTCCACCCGGCGCGACCCGTCCCTGCGGGCACCGGCGGAGTCGCTGCGCCCGGGCGCGGAGGGGGTACGCGTCGGCCACCCGACGGCAGCGGCGCCCCGCCCCGAAGCGGCGCAGGCCCACCCGACGGCAGCGGCGCCCCGCCCCGAAGCGGCGCAGGCCCACCCGACGGCAGCGGCGCCCCGCCCCGAAGCGGCGCAGGCCCACCCGACGGCAGCGGCGCCCCGCCCCGAAGCGGCGCAGGCCCACCCGACGGCAGCGGCGCCCCGCCCCGAAGGGGCGCAGCGAAGGAGGAACGAGGTCCGCGACGAGCGTCCCATGGGCGCACCGACCGGGCGCGGCCCGTCCCTGCGGACTCCGGCGGAGTCCCTGCGCCGAGGCGCGTCGGTACGGGTCGGACGCCCGGCAGCGGCGGCCCCGACCGCCGACCGGCCCGCGGCCGCGCCGGAAACGTCCACCGGCTCGTCCGCCCCGCCGGCGGAGGGTGTGGCCGCCCCGCCGCGCGCAGTGGCCGCGGACCCGGCTCCGGCGGAGGCCCTGACCGGCTGGTTCCCCCGCGTGGCCGAGGCGCCCGCCCCGCACACGAACGTGCCTCCGCGGCCCACGGCGCCGCCGACGCCCCCGACCGGCTCGACCGCCCATTCGGCGCGGGAGGAGCCGGACGTGGCTGCGGCAACGCCACCCACCGGCCGCCGGACGCCCACCACTTCGCCGGCGCCGGCGCGGGCGCCGCGGGACGTGACGGACGCCGCCGAGCCGGCGGCAGCGGCCCCGGCAGCGTCGACCGCGACGAGCCGGGAGCCGATGGCACCCGGCAACGACCCGGCCGCCGCGCCGAAGACCGCCCCGCCCGCCCGTGCGACGCAGGACCCGACCGATGGGGAGCCGGCAGCCCCCGGTGATCGGTCCGCCTCCGCGCCGGAGGCGCCTGCCGGCCCGAGTGTCCGGGCGGCGAGGGATGTGGCCGTGGCGGAGAGGGTGTCCGACGGGCGACCCGCTGCGGATACTCCGACCGCCCCGCCCGCCCGTGAGGCGCAGGCCCCGACCGGTTGGGACCCGACAGCGCCCCACGACCGGTCCGCCTCCGCGCCGGAGGCGCCTGCCGGTCCGAGTGTCCGGGCGGCGGGGAAGGTGGCCGTCACGGAGGGGGCGTCCGACGGGCGGCCCGCTGCGGAGGGTCTCACCTGGCCGTTCGCCCATGGGGCCGACGCCCCGGAGGACACGGAGGCGTCCGTCATGCGTGAGCGGAGCGTGGAGGTGCCGGAGGCCGCCCAGGCGGCCGAGGTCCCGGCTTTCCAGGAGGCGGCGACCACCCGTGACCGGCCCGCAGACGCGGCGGCGCTTGCCGGTGCGGTCGCCGCGGGCGGCGCCCGGGTCCCGTCGGAGGGCGGGGCCGAGAGCCGGGCGTCCGTCAGGATCGCCCCGGACGCCCCGGACGCCCCGGACGCCCCGGACGCCGCCGGCCGGGTGGAGGGTGCCGGCTTCGGGCCTCACCCGGGCGGGGCCCGGGACTCCGCGGCTGCCGCCGGGGCCGCCCCGGCATGGGGAGGGGCGACGGTGGCGCCGCCCCCGTACGGCGCGCGTTCCGGGGGCGGTTCCGCCCCCTCCTGGGGGCAGGGGCCGGAACACGGTGATCCGCGCCGGTCCGATGCCGCGCCGTACGAGGGGCGCGGGGTCGAGGCGGATCCCGCCGCCACCGTGCGGGCCGGCGCCCTCGCGGGCGTGGGTGTCGCGCCGCGCTCCGAGGCGTCGCGGGCGGCCGGGCCCGGGCGTGGGGGACGGCACGCCGCGGTGACGCCGGTCGGCCGGCGCCGCGCGCGTCCCGTACCCGACGCCGAGCCGCGGCTCGCCGAGCGGCCCGGGGCGGTGCTGCCCGGCTGGGCGGGTGTGCTCGCCGGGGCCGCGGCGCTGGTCGCGTGCGGCCTGGCCCTGTGGTGGGCGGGCGCCCTGCCGGAGCTGGTGGGGCGGGTGTTCGGCCTGCCGGACGTGCCGCCGGCGGGGCTGACGGCGGGGCCCTCCGCCCTGATGGTGTGCGGCCTGCTGCTGGCGCTGTTCGCGTTCGGCGGGCTGGTGCGCGGCCGGGTCGGGCACGCCTGGGTGCTCACCCTGTTCGGTGACTACCGGGGCACGGTCCGCCGTACGGGCCTCCTGTGGCTGAACCCGGCGTTGGCGCGTCGCCGCGTCGACGTGCGGCTGCGTCACTGGCGCAGCGAGCCGCTGCCCGCGGTCGACGCGAACGGCACCGCCCTGCGGGTGGTGGTCCTGGTGGTGTGGCGGGTCGGTGACACGGCTCGGGCGGCGCTCGCGGTCGCCGACCACGAGGAGTACCTGCGCGACCAGGTGGAGGCGTCACTGGCGCGGGTGGTGTCGCAGCTGCCGGCCGACGCGTTCCAGGTGGGCGGTGGTACGCCGACGCTGCGGGACGCCGAGTCGGTGGGAGAGGCGCTGACGCGGACGGTGTCCGTCGAGTGCGCCCCGGTCGGCGTGGAGGTGTTCTCGGCGCAGCCGACGCGGATCGAGTACGCCCCGGAGATCGCGTCCGCGATGCGCCGCCGCCGGATCGCGGCGATCGACGCGGAGCACCGGGACGCGGTCCTCACCTCGGTCGTGGACGCGGTGGACGACATGGTGCACCGACTGACCGAACGGGGCCTGATGGAGCTGGACGACTACGAGCGCAAGGCCCTGGTGAAGGACCTGGCCGTCGCCTTCTACACGGGGCACGGCGCCCGGACCGAGGGCGCCTGACCCCGGCGGGACGGGGACGGACGCGCCGGACATGCGGGAAGGCCCCTCGCTTCCGCGAGGGGCCTTCCCGTGTCTGTGCGCCGCCAGGGACTCGAACCCCGGACCCGCTGATTAAGAGTCAGCTGCTCTAACCAACTGAGCTAGCGGCGCCTGCTGACGGAGTAAATACTACCTGGTCCGCGGGGTGCTTCCGACCGCGCTGTCGTGATCCGGCTCACATCGGGGGCCCCGGAGGTTTAGGTGAGGTCTGGAGGGGTGCCCCGCCGCGCCGCTGGGCCTCCGCCGCCCGGGCACTGCCCGCCGCCCCGCGCGTCGGCGGGCGACGCCCCCGCGCGCCCGCAGCGCCCCGCGCGCCCGCAGCGCCCCGGCGCGTCTACAGCGCCAGCGAGAGCACCACCGGCGCCGCCTTGCGGTTGAGCGTGTCGGCCGCCGAGCGCAGGCGGTGGGCGTGCTCGATGGGGAGCGACAGCGCGAGGCAGCCCACCGACGACCCGGCCGTCAGGGGGACCGCCGCGCAGACCGTGCCCACGGCGTACTCCTGGAGGTCCAGGACGGGGACGGTCGGCGGCTGGCTGTCCAGCTTGGAGAAGAGCACCCGCTCGCTGGTGATCGTCCGCGACGTCAGCCGGGCGATCTTGTGGCGGGAGAGGTGGTCGCGCCGGCCGTTCTGGTCGAGCTGGGTCAGCAGGCACTTGCCGACCGCGCTGGCGTGCGCGGCGGAGCGGAAGTCCACCCACTCGTTGACCTTCGGGGTGTGCGGGCCGTCCGCCATTTGCGTGATCTTGACCTCGCCGTCGATGTACCGGCTGATGTAGACGGCGGCGCCGACCGAGTCGCGCAGCTCCGTGAGGGTCTCCTGCAGCTTGGCCTCCAGGGCCTCGCGGCGCGTGACGCCCGAGCCGAGCAGGACGAGCGAGTCCCCCACGACGTACGCGCCGTCGGCGACCTGCTCCACGTACCCCTCGCGGCGCAGCATCCGCAGCAGCGGGGTGAGGTGCGCCGTGGGCAGCCCGGTCTCGCGCGCGATCTGGACGTCGGTGACCCCGCCGCCGTGCCGGGACACCGTTTCGAGCACGCGCAGGGCGTACTGCACCGAGTGGAACGGCGTGGTCGGCTCAGGCTTCAGCGCCACGGTTTCCCCCTACCAGGTTGTGACCGCAAGCTTCCGTACCACGATAGCCGCCAAGGGCCGGTTACGGGCCACCTGTTGACGAGAACCGGCCGCGCCCCGGGCGCCCGCGCCGGCCCGGTCGGCCCCTGGCACATGCCAGGGGCCGAACCGCCGGTGGCGGGGGTCGTCAGAGCACCGCGCCGAGGAACTCGCGGGTCCGTTGGTGCTCCGGATCGGACAGGATCCTCTCCGGAGAACCGGATTCGATCACCCTTCCCGCGTCGAACATGAGCACCTCGTCCGAGATGTCCCTGGCGAAATTCATCTCATGCGGGACGCACACCATCGTGATGTCGGCGCTCCGCGCGACGTCCCGCAGCAGGTCCAGCACGCGCGCCACGGACTCGGGGGCGAGCGCCGACGTCACCTCGTCCAGGAGCAGCACCTTCGGCCGCATCGCCCGGGCGCGGGCGATGGCAACGCGCTGCTGCCGGCCGCCGGAGAGGGTGCCGGGGCGGGCGACCGCACGGTCGGCGAGGCCCACCAGTTCGAGCAGGTCCCGGGCGCGCTCCCCGGCCCCCTCGCGGCCGAGGCCGAGCACGCGGACCGGCGCCTCCGTGAGGTTGCGCAGCACGGTCATGTGGGGGAAGAGGGTGAACTGCCGGAAGACCATCCCGATGCGCTTGCGCACCTCCCGGCGGCTCTTGTCGTCGGCCGGGAAGAGCCGGTCGCCGTTGACGTCGATCGTGCCGCGGTCGGGCCGCTCCAGGGTCATCGGCATCCGCAGGATCGTGGTCTTGCCCGATCCGGACGGGCCGATGGGCGTGACGTGCCGGCCGGCGTCGACCGAGAAGGACAGGTCCCGCAGGACGGTGCTGCCGCCGTGGCTCTTGCCGACGCCGGAGAAGCGGACGAGTCCAGTGGACAGACGGCGCTCCCGTCCACGACCACGGCGAACGGCGGCACGCTCTCGGCGCGGCTGCTGTCCCGCGCCACCCGGCGGGTGGTGAGCGCGGTCGCGGCCAAGGCGCCCACGCGGCCGGACTCGACGGCGGCGTTCAGACCGGCGACCTGGTCCCGGAGAATGACGAGCCGCTTCTCGGGGTACCCGGCGGCCACGGCGTGAGCGGCCTGGGCGTACCCGGTGCCGGTGGCGAGGCGGGCGCCCTCGCGCAGCACGTCCGCGCAGGAGCGCAGCCCGAGCGGGTTGCCGCGGCGCACGATGAAGGAGTCGAGCATCTGGTACTCGGGGTCGGAGAAGAGCACCTGACGGCACCGCTCCGGGGTGAGGTACATCCCGGAGAGACGACGTCGGACTGCTGGGAATCGAGGCCGGGGATGAGCGAGCCGAAGTCGGTGGCGACGGGCTGGACGCGGGCGACGCCGAGCCGCCGGAAGACGACGCGCGCGAGTTCGGGCGCCCCGCCCGTGAAGGCCCCGTTCTCGTCGACGTACCCGTAGGGCACCTAGCCGGCGATGCCGAGCCGTACGGTGCCCTGCGACCTGAGCCGCGCCGAGGCGTCCCCGGACGGGACCCGGGCGCACCCCGCGGCCGCCAGGGCGCCGGTCGCGCCGAGAGCGGCCGTGCCCAGGAGCAGCGAGCGCCGTCCCACCGCCCCCGACCACCTGTTTTCTGTTGGACGAGCTGTTCGAGCCAGGGCCGCGCGGCTACCCGGGCGCCGACGGGGTATGCGTGATCCGCGCCGAGGACAGGAGGCCAGCATGACCACCGTCGGACTTCTCCTCCCGGAGGGGACCCCCGAGGACGATTACCGCCGCATGGAGACGCTGCTCGGCGGGGACATCCGCGTCGATTCCGTCGCGTACGGCGGGCCGGGCGGGGGCGCCGTGTCGTTCGCCGCCGAGGGCGAGCGGCTGCGCCTCGCGGGTGCGGACGCCGTGGTGTGGGCGGCCGCCGGGGCGTCGTTCGCGCCGGGGTGGGAGGCCGCGCACGAGCAGGCGCGGGCCCTCGCCCTGAGCGCCGGCGTCCCCGCGTCCAGCACCGCGATCGGCTTCACCCACGCGCTGCGGGAGCTCGGCGCCACGAAGGTCGCCGTGGCCGGCGCGTACCCGCGCGACACCCTCGACGGCCTCGCCCGGTTCCTGGGCGCCGCGGGCGTCGAGGTGGTCGGCTCGGGCGGGGGCTCCGCCGCGACGCCGCTGCCCGAGCTGGTGCGTGCCGCGGACGACCCGCTCGCCGAGGCCGTGCTCGTCCCGGACACGGCCACGCCGTGCGTCGCGGAGGTGGCGGCGGCCGAGGCGGCGGTCGGCAAGCCGGTGCTCACCGGGACGCAGGTGACGGTCTGGGAGGGGCTCCGCCTCGCCGAGCGGCGTGGCGCCTGGGCCGACGAGCTGGGGGCGCTGTTCGCCCGACGCGACGCGAGGGACGTGGGACAGCCGGCAGGCTGACGCGGCCCCGCCCCACCCGGGGCGGGCGCTCACGCGGGCGTGGCCGGCGCCGCGGGGTCCGCGGGGTCTCGCACGCGCGCGCCCCGCCTGTGGGCGCGGCCGGACTGCCCCCGGCGGTACGACCCCGGCGGTACGACCGGCGGCGCGCCCCCCCGGGACGCGAGCCCGGCGGCGGCGCGCCTCCGGGCGCCCGGCGTGGGCGGCACGGCCCCGGGGCACTCCCGGCCCGGTGGGCGGGCAGCGTGTGGCCGGAGGGTGGGAGCCCGGGGCGACCCGGCTGGCCCGTGAGACCCCGGGCGCCCGGGCCGGACGGTACGGCGTCCCGGGCGTCCGGCCCCCGTGCGGTACGAGCCGGTCCGGAATAACCGGACGGTCCCTCCTGTTAGTGCCTGGCGTACCGACGTCATGTGCAGGAGGACCCAGCGGTGAGCGACGACGAGGCGACACGGGAGACGGCGACCGGGGAGACGGCGGCGCGCGGGGCCGCGCCCGGGGACGCGGTGCGCGGGACGGCGCGCGGCACCGCCCCCGTACCGCTGTCCGTACTGGACCTGGTCACCGTGGGGGCCGGGTCGACCGCCACCCGCGCCCTGGCCACCAGCGTGGGGCTCGCGCGGCTCGCCGAGGACCGGGGCTACCACCGCCACTGGGTCGCCGAGCACCACTCCATGCCCGGGGTCGCCTCGTCGTCCCCGGCCGTGATCCTGGCGCACCTGGCCGCCCACACCCGCCGCATCCGCCTCGGGTCCGGCGGCGTCATGCTGCCCAACCACGCCCCCCTCGTGGTGGCCGAGCAGTTCGGCACCCTGGAGGCGCTCGCCCCGGGCCGGGTCGACCTCGGGCTGGGCCGGGCGCCCGGGACCGACGGGGCCACCGCCGCCGCGCTGCGCCGCGCCGACCGGCTGGACGAGGGCGCCGACGAGTTCCCCCGGCAACTGTCCGAGCTCGTCCGGTTCCTGGACGACGACTTCCCCGACGGGCACCCGTACGCCAGGATCCACGCCGTGCCCGGTCCGGTGCAGGGCCCCACGGGGCGCCCGCCGGTGTGGCTGCTCGGCTCGTCCGGCTTCAGCGCGCGGCTGGCCGGGACCCTCGGGCTGCCCTTCGCCTTCGCCCACCACTTCTCCGCGCGCAACACGGTCCCCGCGCTGGAGCTGTACCGGGACTCCTTCCGGCCCTCCGCCGTCCTCGACGCGCCGTACGCGCTGATCGGCGTCTCCGCCCTCGCCGCGGACGACGAGCGGGAGGCCCGGCGCCAGGCGCTCACCGGCGCGCTGTCGATGCTGCGGCTGCGCACCGGCCGGCCCGGACTCGTCCCGACGCCCGAGGAGGCGGAGGCGTACCCGTTCGGCGCGGCGGAGCGGGAGTTCGTGGACGGCTGGCTCGCCAACGTGGTGCACGGCACGCCGGACGCGGTCCGTGCCGGTCTGGACGGCCTGCGGGAGCGGACGGGCGCCGACGAGCTGATGATCACGGCGAGCGTCCACGGCGGTGAGGCGCGGCTGCGCTCGTACGAACTGATCGCGGACGCGTACGGGATGCCGGCCGGTGGTTCCCCCTCGGGAACCGATGCACAAGATTCCTAAGGGAGGCTTAAACCGCTCGTCACCATGGGTGGCGGGCGGTTTCTCCGTCCCCCGCACGGCTTCTGATGAGGGGTTTTACCCGGCGATTGGTCTAGTCCTCATTCTGGTGCAGACCATTGACGGGGCGTTCGCGCGGCGGTTATCAATTCTTCGACTTCAGCTCCGCGTACCGCGCTTCACCCCCTCGGAGGCCGCTCGTGCCCGCCCGCAAACCCCTGCTCGCCGCGCTCACCGGCCTGGCCGTCGCCGCCACCGGTGTGCTGGCCGCCGTCGCCGGCCCCGACACCGCCCGCGCGGCGGAGACCGCGCCCGCGGCCGCCCCCGGCGGCGTGAAGATCGCCTACTACGACCAGTGGAGCGTCTACGGCAACGCGTTCTACCCCAAGCACCTCGACACCCGGGGCATCGCCGCCAAACTGGACGTCATCAACTACTCGTTCGGCAACATCCACCCGACCGAGCACACCTGCTTCATGGCGAACAAGGCGGCGGGGGACGACAACAACCCCGACGCCGGTGACGGCGCGGGCGACTCGTACGCCGACTACCAGCGCTCCTTCGCGGCCGCCGACAGCGTGGACGGCGTCGCCGACACGTGGGACCAGCCGATCGTGGGCGTCTTCAACCAGTTCAAGGAGCTGAAGGCGAAGTACCCCCACCTGAAGATCAACATCTCGTTGGGCGGCTGGACCTACTCCAAGTACTTCCACGACGCCGCGAAGACGGACGCGAGCCGCAAGAAGCTCGTCTCGTCGTGCGTCAAGCAGTACATCCAGGGCGACCTGCCCGTCGAGGGCGGCTTCGGCGGCCCCGGCACGGCGGCCGGGATCTTCGACGGCATCGACGTCGACTGGGAGTACCCCGGCTCGCCCGACGGCCACCTCGGCAACCACCACGGGCCGGAGGACAAGCAGAACTTCACGCTGCTGCTCGCCGAGTTCCGCAAGCAGCTCGACGCGTACGGCGCCGCGCACGGCGGCAAGAAATACCTGCTGACGGCGGCGCTCCCGGCCGGCCAGGACAAGATCAAGCACATCGAGACGGACAAGATCGGCGCGTACCTCGACTACGCGAACATCATGACGTACGACATGCACGGCGCCTGGGACGGCGACGGGCCGACGTACCACCAGTCCCCGCTGTACTCCGGCTCCGACGACCCGACGGACCCGATCAAGCCGGGCACCGAGAAGTACTCGATCGACAACGCCATCGACGCCTGGATCGACGGCGAGCCCGCCTACGGCATCGCGGGCGGCTTCCCGGCGAACAAGCTGACGCTCGGGTACGAGTTCTACTACCGCGGTTGGAAGGGCGTCCCCGCCGGGGGGAGCAACGGCCTCGCCCAGCCCGCGACCGGCGCCTCGGCCGCCCGCCCGGTGAGCCGGCAGGCCGGCATCGCCCACTACAAGGAGCTCGGCGGCATCGTCGACAACCCGGCGACCACGTTCTGGGACGACCGGGCGAAGGCCAGCTACTTCCACAAGGACGGCGAGTTCTTCACCGGCCTCGACAAGCGGGCCGTCCAGGCGCGCGCCGAGTACGGCCGCAGCCGGGGCCTGGCGGGCGCGATGATGTACTCGCTGCTCGGGCTGGACGCCGGTACGACGCTGCTCAACGAGATCGTGGCGGCCGTCGGCGGCACCCCGCAGACCCCGGACCCGATCCCCACCCCGACTCCGACCCCCACCCCGACCCCGACTCCGACTCCGACCCCCGCCCCCACTCCGACCCCGACTCCGACGCCCACCGGCCCGGCCGGCTGCACGGCCGGTGCCTGGGACCGGGCGGCCTCGTACGGCGGCGGCGCGCAGGTCTCCCACCAGGGGCGCACCTGGAAGGCCAAGTGGTGGACACGGGGCGAGGAGCCCGGCACCACCGGCGAGTGGGGCGTCTGGCAGGACCTCGGCGCCTGCTGAGCGCCGTACCCGGACCGCCCCCGGAACCCACCCCCCACACCACCGCCCCTGACCGGAGAGCCGCGGCCTCCCGGTCAGGGGCGGTTCCCACGCCGGTCCCACGCCGGTCCCGCGCCTGCCCGGTCCCACGCCGGTCCCGCGCCTGCCCGGTCCCACGCCGGTCCCGCGCCCGGTCCCGCGCCCACGCCGGTCCCGCGCCCGCCCGGTCCCGCGCCCGGCCGGCTCAGGCGACCTTCGCGCCCACGCGGATCATGTCGGCGATCCGCTCCGGGGCCACCGCCCGGGAGTACAGCCAGCCCTGCCCGGTGTCACAGCCGATCCGGCGCAGCCGCGCCGCCTGCCCGGCCGTCTCCACGCACTCGGCCGTGACGGTCAGCCCCAGTCGGTGCGCCAGGTCCACCATCGTCTCGACGATCACCTCGTCGGCCGGGTTGGGGTGTGCCTCGTCCTGGAAGCCGCGGACGAACGAGCCGTCGAGCTTCAGCACGGACACGGGCAGCCGGCTCAGGTAGGCGAGGTTGGAGTACCCGGTGCCGAAGTCGTCGATGGCGATCCGCACGCCCATGTCGCTGAGCGCCTGGAGCGCCTGGAGCGGGCGCCCGGCCGAGCCCATCACCGCGGACTCGGTCAGCTCCAGCTGGAGCAGGTGGGCGGGGAGCCCCGTCTCGGCCAGGATCCCGGCGACGTCCGTGACGAGGTCGGAGTCCCACACCTGCCGCACGGCGACGTTGACGCTGACGAACAGGGGCCGCTCGCGGGGGTGTTCGAGCTGCCACCGGCGGGCCTGCCGGCACGCGGTCCGCAGCACCCAGCGGCCCAGCTGCACGATCGAGCCGTCCTCCTCGGCGATGCCGACGAACCGATTCGGCGCCAGCGCGCCGAAGCGCGGGTGGTGCCAGCGCACCAGCGCCTCGACGCCCCGCACGGTCCCGTCGGCCATGCCCACCAGCGGCTGGTACTCCAGGGCGAACTCGCCCCGCTCCACGGCCGGCCGGAGCGTGGAGCTGAGCGCCTGCCGGGTCATGCGGTGGGCGTTGCGCTCGGGGTCGAAGAGCGTCCAGCGCGCCTTGCCGTCGGCCTTGGCCCAGTACAGCGTGGTGTCGGCGGCCTGCATCAGGCCGTTCACCGTGGTGCCCGCCGCGAGCCGCTCGACGACGCCGATGGAGGCGGAGACGGACAGCCGCTGCCCCGCGAGGTCGAACGGCCGCTGCACCGCGGCGAGTACGGCCCCGGCGAGCCCGGCGAGCTGGTCGGTGCCGGAGGAGTCCTCGACGAGGATGGCGAACTCGTCGCCGCCGAGACGGGCCACGAGGTGGCCGCCGCCGCGGGCGTGCCCGTCGTTGTCGGCGCACTCCGTGAGGCGGGTGGCGACGGCGGCGAGGAGCCGGTCGCCGACGCGGTGGCCGAGGGTGTCGTTGACGGCCTTGAAGCCGTCGAGGTCGAGGTAGCACAGGCCGATCCGGCCCGTGCCGCCGTCGCCGTGGGAGCCGTACGACTCGTAGGCGTCGTACGAGGAGTTCTCCAGCGCGGAGGTGAGGCGCTCGAAGAACAGGGTCCGGTTGGGCAGGCGGGTGACCGGGTCGTGCATCTGGAGGTGGCGCAGCCGGGCCTGGAGCTCGCGGCGGTCGCTGATGTCGGCGATGGACAGCAGCACGTTGTGGCCGCGGGGCACCGGCGCGACGGTCACCTCCGCCCACAGGGACCGCCCGTCGGGGTGCTTGAGCCGGCGCGTGCAGCGGAACCGCGAGCGGTGGCCGCGCAGCACCTCCCGGTAGGCGTGCCAGGTGCGGGGGTCGCCGGCCAGGTCGACGAGGTCGGCGGCGACCTGGTCGCGCAGCGACGCCGCGTCCGTGCCGAGGAGCGCGGCGAGCGCGTCGTTGGCGTTGAGGACGAGGCCGTCGGGGTCGACGACCGCCATGGCGAGCTGCGCGGCGTTGAACGCCGCGTGGACGTCCCGCAGCTCGCCCGCCGGGACGGGACCGGACCGGGGCGGCGGCTCGGTCCGCGCCGCGTACCGGCGGACGCCGGAGTCGCCCGCCGCCCCGCAGTCACCCTCCGTGATCGCGCGGATCGTGGTGCAGGGCTGCGCGACTGCCGTGTGTCCCGGTCCTTCTGGAGTTCCGCTCACCGCTCGCTCCCGCAGGGCAGTTGTGACGTACAGGTGTGGTCGGGCGAGGTCAGCCAAGGAAAGTGTGCCGATCATAGAGGCTGCCGTTGGGCCGTTCCAGCGCCATCGCCGGGCCGTCGGGGCCTCCGTGTCCGCCTGCCGAACAGGGACGATCGTTTCTGCACGGGTGTGGCGGCGCCCGGTCCCGGTCTGACCGGTTGTGACTGTCAGTGAAGTGACCGATGTGGTCCGGGAGTGTCGCTGCTCACCCGAGTGGTGCAGCGGAACAGGACGAAACGTGGCAAACCCCCACAGGGTGGGATGACGTTCCGCATCTCGCACCCGGAGGTCGACGTGCAGGGTCAGCAGCCACCCGCGCAGCCACCCGGGGGAGTGCACCTGCCGAGCCTGCGCTCCACGGCCGCCGGTGTGTTCTCCCTGATCGCCATCGCCGCCACCGGCCTCGCCGCCGGCCCGGTGGCGGCCGTCCCGTCCACGGGGCCGTGCGTCCTGCCCCGTACCGAGGCCCACCACTCCCTGGGGCTGGACACCTGGAACACCGCCTACCCGCGGCCCGACCGGGCGCTGGACGCGGTGATGGTCTTCCTCTCCTTCCCCGACGCGACCCCCGTGCACGGCACCGAGGTGATCGCCGCGGACCACTTCCCCGGCACCAGCGAGTTCTTCGCGCGCGCCTCGTACGGCCGCTTCGCGCTGCGCGCCGAGCCCCGGCACGGCTGGCTGCGCATGCCGCGTCCCTCCACGGCGTACGCCGTGCGGCGCGACTGGGCGCCTGACCGGCGGGCCGCCTATCTGCGCGACGCGCTGGCCGTGGCGGACCCGGTGGTGGACTTCTCCCGGTACGACGTCGTCTACCTGGTCGCGGACCCGGACGCGCCGGGCGTCGACTCGGACGCGACGAAGGTCGTCAACCTGCGGACCCCGCTGCGGGCGGACGGCACCGACATCGACCGGGTCGTCACCGTCTTCGAGCGGCACCCGCCGGACCGCAACGTCCTCGCCCACGAGACCGGCCACGTCTTCGACCTGCCCGACCTGTACAACCGCCCGGTGGACGGGAAGGGCGACTGGGACACGCACGTGGGCGACTGGGACGTCATGGGCAGCCAGTTCGCCATGGCGCCCGAGCCCTTCGGCTGGCACAAGTGGAAGCTCGGGTGGCTCGACGAGCCGCAGGTGCGCTGCGTGCGCACCCCGCAGTGGGTGACGCTGCGACCGCTGTCCGGCGGGACGGACCCGGACGGCGCGGACGGGGGCGGCTCCGTCCCGGGCGGCGCGGACCCGGCCGTTCCCGTCCCGGGCGCCGCGGACCCGGGCGTTCCCGGCCAGGCCGTTCCCGTCCCGGCCGTTCCCGTCCCGGGCGGGGCGGACCCGGGGGCCGGCTTCGGCGCGCAGGGGGCGGGTGCGGGCGGTGGCGCGGACCCGGGCGGCACAGGCGCGCCGGGTACGGGGGCGGCCGGGCCGGGTGTGGATACGGGCACGGGCGCGGGTACGGCGGCCGACGGCGCGCTGCCCCGCGGTGCGGGGCCGGGGGCGCGGCTGGCGGTGGTGCGCACGGGCCGCGACACCGTGCTCGCCGTCGAGGCGCGCGGCGCGGTCGGCAACGACCGGGGCACCTGCGCGGAGGGCGTGCTCGTCTACCGGGTGCGGGCCGGCGCCGAGTCCGGTGCGGGACCCGTGGAGGTGGTCGACGCCCACCCGCTGACGGCGGCGTGCCGGGACCGCTCGGTGTACCCGCCGCTGGCGGACGCGCCACTTCGTGAGGGCGAGTCGTTCACCGTGCCGGGGGAGGGTGTGCGCGTGCAGGTGGGGGCTCGGACTCCGGCGGGGGACTGGACGGTCCGGATCACGCCGTAGCCACGAGGAAGGCGCACGAAGAAGCCCCCCGCTTCCGCGAGGGGCTTCTTCCGTCTGTGCGCCGCCAGGGACTCGAACCCCGGACCCGCTGATTAAGAGTCAGCTGCTCTAACCAACTGAGCTAGCGGCGCCTGCTGACGTCGTAGACCTTAGCATCCTGCTCCGGGTCGGGCGAAATCGATACCCGGACGGCCCCGGCGGACGTGGCGCGGGCCACGCGGACGCACGCCCACAGGACCACGTCGGGGCCCGGCAGCCAGGGGCGGCGGGTGTCGGGGGCGACGACCCAGCGGGGCCCCTCGCCCCTGCCCCGGACGAGCGGGGGCACGGTGACCGCGTCGCCGAGGCCGTGGCAGAGCAGCGGCGGGACCGCGTCGCCCCACTCCTCCCAGCCCAGCAGGGAGGGCAGCCGCTGGCTCGTGCCGGGGGCGGTGAACAGCAGCATCCGTCCGTGGTGCGCCGCGACCGGGCCGGAGCCGGGGCCCTCCTCCCACAGCCGGTCCAGGAGGCGCCGCCCGAAGACGGCGGGCACGTTCACCACGTCGAAGACGGAACCGCAGGGCAGCACCGCCGGGGCGGTGGGGTGGGCCTCCCACCGCGAGAGGGTGGTGGCCGGGTACGCGGAGCCGGACACCAGCCACTCCGCGCCGTCGGCGGTGATCCGCGTGGCGTGGTGCGGCCCGTCGCCCCCCGGGTGCGGGAGGACGTCGGCGCGACGCTCGTCGGCGTCGCCGTGGACGGGGCTCGGCGGGGTCTCGTCTCGCAACCAGGTCCTCATGCCACCGGTCTACCGAAGGTGACGAAGCGATCTCACTGAGTTCCCGAAAACGGGGACAATCGGGGAGCGGGAGGGGTATCTTTCCCCCTCGGCATATGCCCAGGGCGTGCCCGTGTGGCTCAGTCCTCGCCGGTCCGCCCGCCGCCGCGCAGCAGGTCCCGGCCGAACTCGACCATCTTCTTCGCGTAGTCCTCGGTCCACTCGGCGCGCTGGGCGATGTCCGCCGTGGTCAGCCGGTCGAACCGGCGGGGGTCGGCGAGCTGCGCCGCCGCCATCGCCTGGTACTCCACCGCCCGGTCGGCCGCCGCGCGGAAGGCCAGCGTGAGCTCCGTGGACCGGGAGAGCAGCTCGCGCGGGTCCTCGATGGACTCCAGGTCGAAGAAGTGCTCCGGGTCCGCGGCGGCCTCCGCAGGCTCGAAGAGCAGGGGCGCCGGTTTGAACCGTCGCTGCTGCTCGCTCCGCTCGGTCTCCGCCATCGGTGAACTCCCATCGCTGCTGCCGTGCCGTGCGCTGCCGTGCCGTGCCGTGCGCTCCGTGTGCGCGCAGCCGTCCGGTCGTACCGGCCGTACCGACGGCCACCGACCATTGTCCCGCCTCCCACAAGACCACGTCCCCCGGCTCCGCCCGACCTCGCGCCGACCGCGCCCCGGCTCCGCCCGACGCCCGTCCCGGAGCCCGTTCCGCCGCTCCGAGCGGCGCCCGGCCGGACCGGCGCGCGGGGTCAGGGGCGGTGGCGGACGCGGTGCTCCGCGAGGTGCGAGAGGACCGCGTGGTTCGCCTCCCAGCCGTCCGGGAACTTGACCGTGACGCCCAGCTGGACCGGCTCCGTCGACGGGTGCTCGTCCAGGAGGTCCGCCACGCCCTCGCGGCAGACCACGACGCACGCGTGCCGGTGCCGGGAGGCCAGGACGCACAGGCGGCCGGTCTCCAGGTGGAAGGCCGTGGCGTCCGGCCGGCCCGACAACGGGTGGAGGACGACCGTCACGTCGTACTCGCGCCCCTGGAGGCGGTTCGCCGTGTCCACCGTCACGCCCCGCACGCCGAGGTTGGCGAGGGCCGCGCGGACGGCCGCCGCCTGGTCGCGGTGGGCGGTGCCGACCGCGACGCGGTCCGCGGTGACGGGCACGGGGCCGTCGGACCGCTCGCTGACGGCGACCGCCCCCCGGTCCAGCAGGCGGCGCACCACCAGGGCGCAGGCCCGGACCGCCTCCGGGTCCGTGCGCGGCGTGTGGCGGGCGGGCAGCTCCAGCAGGCCCCAGCCGCTCTCCGCCGCCTCGTCCAGGACGCGGTCGGCGGCGGACACGTCCGACGGCACGCCGAAGGACAGGCGCCGGTCGCCCGGGCCCGTGCCCGCCCGGAACGGCGTGTACGGGTAGAAGGCGGCCGACACCAGCGGCGCCGCCGACGCCGGCAGTCGCCACGACACCGGCAGCCGGTGCTGCGGCAGCCGCGGGTTGTGCGCGAGCAACGTCGACACGGCGCTCGCCGACGGGTCGTACGACAGCCCCGCCCACTGGTCGGCGCCCACCACCGAGAACGGGTCGAGCTGGCCGGGGTCGCCCACGAACAGCGCCCGCTCGAAGAGGCCGGCCACGGCGAGCAGCGCGTCCGACCGCATCTGGTACGCCTCGTCGACGATGGCGTGCCCCCACGGCTCGGCGCCCCGCACGTGCGCCCACTTCGCGGCCGTGGAGATGACCACGTCCAGCCCGGTCAGGTCCGCCACCTTGGCCGACTTCCGGACGTTGCCGAGGTCGTCGAGCGCCTTGTCGTACGGGTCGGAGTCGTTGCTGTGGAGCCGGCCCACCGGCAGCTCGGGGTCCTTCTCGGCGAGCCGCAGCACCAGGTCGTCGACCTGGGCGTTGGTCTGCGCGACCACCATGAGGGGCCGCCCGGCCGCCGCGAGCTCCAGCGCGGCGCGCACCACGAGCGTGGACTTGCCGGCGCCCGGCGGCGAGTCCACGACGACGCCCCGCGCGTCGCCGTGCAGCGTGTCGTCGAGGATCTCCCGGGTGGCCCGGGCGGCCTCGGCGGCGGGATCGAACGGAACGGACGTCACAGCAGGTCCTCCGGCGTCACGGGGTCGGGGATCTCGGCGGCCTCGGAGCGCGGGGGCCCACCGTGCGTCCACGGTGTCTCCTCCGGGTCCGGCAGCTTCGGGCCCACCCGCGGCTCGTGCTCGAACAGCGTCCACACCAGCCGGTCGCCCTTCTCGGGCACCGAGCCCTCGGCCGGGTCCCTGCCGCGGCCCATCCGGTCCAGCAGCCGCAGCACCAGCGACCCGTCCTCCTCGTACCGGACGAACTCCGCGGCCTGCGGCCGGCCGTCCAGCGACCGGTACGCCTTGACCCGCTCGCCGACGTGCGGGGCGTCGTCCGTGCGCACCGTCAGCAACGGGCGCGGGGAGGGCCGCTTCGACTCCGTCCAGGCCATCGTCACGTCGACCACCTCGGCGAGGAACGCCTCGCCGGCGAGCCGCCGCCCCGCCATCGCCAGCGGGTCGTCCAGCGCCTCCTGCGCCTCCAGCTGCGTCTGGGCGCTCTCCCGCGCGGCGAGCTTGTTCGCCGCCGTGACGGCGTCGTCCCGGCGCGGCTGCGGCGGTTCGCCCGCCCGCACCCGGTCGCGGTGGCCGGTGAACGACCAGCGGTCGCGGGTCCACCGGTCGGCCACGCGCGCCCCCGGCGGCAGCTCCCGAGCCAGGTCCAGCGCCCGCCACACGGCGTGCCACGTGGGCCGCAGCTGGGACAGGACCAGCCGCCTGACCTCGCGTTCGGCGTGGTGCAGGTCCCCCAGCCGCTCGTCGGCCGCCTCCCCGTCCTCGGCGGACGCCAGGGCCTGCCGGGCGCGGTCGTACCGCTCGATCGCGGGGGCGAGGAGCCGGTTGTCGAAGGCGGGGTCGGTCGCCGGGCCGGCCGGCGGGCACAGCAGCTGCCCGTCCCGGTCGCGCCCCAGCTCGGCCCGGAGGGCCGCCTCCGCCCCGGACCCGCCCCCCACGTCGGGAGCGTCGATCCAGGCGAGCAGCGCCCCCAGGTGCTGGTCCTCCAGCGACGACTGACCCGTCGCCCAATGGCGGTTCAGCAGGTCCGTCGCCGCCAGCAGCAGCGACGAGCCGGGCACCCGCGCCCGCTCCCCGTAGTGCGTCAGCCACCGCCCCAGCAGCGGCACCCGCGGCGGCGCCGGGAACGGTGTCTCCGGGTCCTGCTCGGCCGTGCGCCGGAACCGCATCGACCGACCCAGCAGCCGTACGTACTCGACGCCCGCCCGGCTCGGCACGATCAGCTGCGGCGCGTCCGCGCACAGCTCCACCTCGACCTTGACCTTCTTGCCGGTCTCCGGATCCGTCTGGCTGCGCTCGGCGGCCTCGACGTCGTCCGCGTACCCGTCGACGTACGGCAGGACCGCCTCGGCCAGGTCCGCCAGGAACGCGAAGCGCAGGTCCCGGTCGCGCGGCTGCGGCACGACCAGCAGCCGCGGCTCCTCCCGGTCCGTGCCCACCAGCGCCCCCAGCGGCGCACCCGCCTCACCGGCGGTCGTCAGCGGGACGAGGACGAGGGGCCGCTCCGACAGGTGCCGGTGGCGCACCGTGGCCAGCGGCCGGGCGCGCCCGGACTCGACGGCCTCCAGCCGGGCGAGCGTGGAGATCAGTGACACGCGCCCGCCCCCTCCAGGGACTCGGCCCGCAGCGCGGCCGCCCGCCGCAGCGCCGCCACGGCCGGGTCGCGGGGGTCGCCCGCCTCGCCGCGCGCCGCCGCGAGGACGTCACCGACGGTCCTCAGCCCGCCCAGCTCACCCCGTACGGAACGGCCGAGCGCCTCCACGGCGCCCGCGGCGCGGGCCCGGCCGCGGCAGTGGAACGCCAGCTCGCACGCGGCCAGGCACTCCGGCGCGTACGCGTGCGGCACCGCGTCCACGGCGGCGGTCAGCTGATCCGCGGAGCACGTCGACATGTCGAAGGAGACCCCTTCGGGCAGGGCCGCCGCGATGTCCTCGACGCGGGTCAGCCGGGCCAGCTGCCGCCGGGTGACGGACAGCTGCTTGCGGACGTCGACGACCGAACCGGTCGGCTCGTTGGAGAAGTCCCTCGGGCAGACCAGCAGCACCGCGTGGTCCACGGCGGCGCCGTCCGTGACGGCCGCGACCCGCTCCAGCGCCAGCACGTACACCGCGGCCTGCCGGGCCGCCGCGCCGACCTTCGCGGCGTCCGCCGAGCCGTCGATCATCGGGAAGGACTTGATCTCCACGACCGCCCACCGGCCGTCCGGCCGCACCACGACCGCGTCCGGCTCCAGGTAGGCCGGGGAGCCGGCCACCTCCAGCGCCAGCATCGGGTGGTCGAGCAGGGCCCAGCCGCCGCCCGCCGTGGCCTCGCGCAGCGCCAGCGCCGTGCGCGCCGCCCGCCCCTCGGGGCCGGCCGCGGCGAGGTCCGGCGTCCACACGCCGTCCGGCCCGTCCGCGCCGAGCAGCCGCAGCAGCTCGGCGCCCCCGTCGGCCTTGACCTTCGCCTCGAAGGCGTTGCCGCGCATGAAGGCGAACTGCGACTGCCCGAACCCGGACGACGCGCCCAGGGCCGTCGCCAGCGCGGCCTTGTCGACCCCGGCGCCGTCGAGCAGGGCCCGGCGCCGGCAGCCCGGGTTCGCGGCGAGGGCGGCCAGCGCACGGGCGTCCAGCGGGTGCGGCGCGGCGGCGGGGCCGCGCAACTCCGCCAGCCGCCGCCGCAGCGCCCCCGGCGGGACCTGCGGGGTCTGCGGGACGTGCGGGTCCCGCTGCGCCTGTGGGGCCTGCGGGGCCGGCCGGTTCTGCGGGGTCCGCGGAGCCGGAAGCGGTCCGCTGCCCAGGGAATCGCTCACCGCGGCAGTCTCGCATCCGCCACTGACATGTGGGGCGGGGTCGCGCCACTCGCCCCCCGCGGCCGTCCGTGATCCCGTGCGCGATGATGGACGGGTACGTCGCTGCACCCGCCGAAGTGTGCACCCCCCCCGCGTGACCCCCAGGAGTACGCCCCATGGCACCGCGCATCCTGCTCGCCCGGCACGGCCAGACCGAGTGGTCGCTGCTCGGCCGGCACACCGGCCGGACGGACATCCCCCTCCTCGACGAGGGCCGGCAGGGCGCCGAGCTGCTCGGCAAGCGGCTCCACCGGGCCCGCTGGGCGGGCCTGGAGGGGTACGAGATCCGCACGAGTCCGCTAGCCCGCGCGCGGGAGACCTGCGACCTGGCCGGCTTCGGCGCCCGCGCCGAGGAGTGGGACACGCTCATGGAGTGGGACTACGGCGCGTACGAGGGCATGACGCCCGCCGAGATCCACGCCGTCCGGCCGGGCTGGCTCATCTGGCGCGACGGCGTGCCGGAGGGCGAGACGCTGGCGCAGCTGTCGGCCCGCGCCGACGAGGTCGTGGAGTGGGCCCGCTCGGCCGACCGGGACGTGCTGGTCTTCGCGCACGGCCACATCCTGCGGTCGATCGCCGCGCGCTGGCTGGGCGAGGACGTCTCCTTCGCGGCGCGCGTCCGCCTCGACCCGACGAGCCTGTCGGCGCTCGGCTGGGCGTACGGGGCACCGGCGATCGAGCGCTGGAACGACACGGGACACCTGGAAGCCTGACCCCGCGCGCGGGGCGCCCGCCCCAGGGCCGCCCACGCGGGCGTCCGGGCCGCCCTGGGAAACCCCGGACCGCTCCACGCAGCCCCGGGCCGCGCCGCACGGGCATCCCGGGCCGCGCCCCGGGCATACCGGGCCGTCCTGCGGAAATCCGCCCGCCCGGCCGCCGGCTCCCCCTAGGCGCCGCCGCCCGTTCCCGGTCCCGGGCCCGGTGCGAGGGCCGGGACCGTCGACCGGTGGCGGGCCAGGAACGCCGCCACCTCCGGCACGTCGCGCCGGGCGTGCAGCACCCGCGCCGTGTCGGCGAGCATCGCCTGGACCCGCGCCGAGCGGACCTCCACGTCGTCCAGCAGGTCCAGGACCCGGCCCCCGACGGCCGCCGCCTCCTCCACCGCGCCCCCGCGCGCCAGGTCGCCGGTGAGCTGGGCGTGGTAGAGGGCGAGGTTCCGGGCGAAGTGCGGGTCGTTCAGGGCGGCGGCGCGGCGGGCGTGGCGCACGGCGCGGGCCCCGTCGCCCAGCAGCGACCACGCCTGGGCCTCCAGGAACTCCAGCTCCGGCGCGCCGAAGAACGACATCCACTCCGGGTCGGCGTCCGAGGCGCCCCGCCCGAACTGGGTGTGCGCCCGCCCCAGGGCCTCCTCGCACGCCGTGCGATCGCCGAGCCCCGCCCAGCCGGCCGCCTCCCGCATCGCCAGGAGCGACAGCAGCCGCGCCGACGACAGATGCTTCGCCGCGTGCTGCCCGGCCTGCGCCGCGCGCACCGCCTCCCGGAACCGGCCCGCGTCCTTCGCCAGGAACGACGTGTTGGAGAAGGCGTGCGCCTCCAGACCCGGATCGGCCCCCACACGCGCGGTGGCGAGCGCCTCCGCGTAGTGCGAACGGGCGTCCTCCAGGCGGCCCGAGTCGTGGGCCAGCCAGCCGACGGAGAGGGCCAGCTCACCCGCGCCCGCCGTGAGCCGGTCGGCCGTCGACCGGCGGGTGGTCGTCCCCGCGTCGAGCAACGCGTACGCCGTGCGCAGCGGCTCCGCGGCGCGGCGGTACAGCCCGTCGGCGCCGTACCGGTCGTCCAGCAGCCGGATCCGCCGTACGGCCTCCTCGACCGCCGCCACCTCGGACTCGCCGAAGCGGCCGCCGGCACGCGGCGCCGGGATCGTCCCGAGCGGCTCCGTCCCGCCGCCCCGCTCCGCCGCCGCCCGGGCGGGAGCGAGGCCGAACGAGACGGCCGCCACGGTGACGGTTCCGCCCGTCATGAATGCGCGACGCAGCACGTCGCTCTCCTCATCGTTCGGGATGGTGGTGGGGGGTTCGGGAGCGGCGGCCACCGCACGCGCCCCCCGACCGCGTACCCGCTCCCGCGCGACGAACCCCAGATCGGTCAGCGACAGACCGGGGAACATGTGCAGGAACACCCGCTCGTACGCGTAGTTGGGGCAGCGGATCTCCCCCGACTCGACGCGTCCGACGTAGCGGGCGTCGCACGCCACGTGCTCGCCGATCTCGCGGCCCGCCCGGCGCACCGCGGCGGCGAACTCCGCCGGGGAGCGCGGGCCCCGCAGCCGTCGGAAGGCGAGATTCGGAACTGCCCGTGACGAGGCCATGGCGAGCCCTCTCCTGCGTGCTGCCGATGCTCCGGCGATGCAAGAACGTACCTGCCGGGGCGGGGCACACACGCACGGTTTGGCTACAAACGGGATATCTCACCCACGATCCGCCATGAACTGCCATCCTTTGCGGCGGCATCCGGCCGTAGCTGTTGACGCCGCCGGCCGTTGAACCCCCCGGAGAGACGGCCCGTGTCTCCACTCGGGGCTCGAGCGAGGAGGCAATCCCTTGTTGGAGGTCGGTATGGAGACAGGACGACCCGCCCACGGCGTGCCAAGCGGCACCGCGCGGCACACGCCCGTCCCCGACGGCGGCGCCTGCCCGGCCGGGGGCCACGGCGCCCCGGACGGCGCCCGGGAGCACACCGCGGACGGCAGGGGCGCCGCGCCCCGCGGGGGGGCGCCGTGCGATCTGGTCACCGTGCCCGCCCGGCGGGGCCTGGAGGCCGTCGACATCCTCCGCCGCGTCGCCCCCGCCGTCGGCCCCGTCCTCCACGACGACGCCAGCGACACGCTCGGCTTCGTCGTCCCGCCGGGCACGGCCGCGGCCTGGGACGTACCGGGCAGTGCCTGTACCGGTACCGACGGCCGGGGCCTGCGCCTCCCCGCCGACCCGGCCGCCCCCGCCCCCGCCCCCGGGGCCGCACCGCCCCCGCCCCCCGCCGGTACCGGCTGGCTGCTGCCGCCCGCCGACACCGACCCGGTCACCGACCCCGAGGCGCTGCGCGAGGCCCTCGACGAGGCGGCCCGCCTCATCGAGGCCGCGGACAACTGTCGCTAGGGGGCGTCGTCCCGTCGATCGGCCGGATCGACGGGAACACCCCGGGGGCCCCGGCCGGGGGATGCTCAGGCAGGCAGGCAGGCGGGCAGGCAGGCAGGCAGGCAGGCGGGCAGGCAGGCACCGGCCCGGGGACGGGCGGCCTGCGGCGCGGCCGATAATGGCCGTGTGGCGAGGAACAAGGAACGGCGCGGGCGCACGGCGGCCCCGGAGACCCTGCGCGAGACCGTCGACGGCGGGCTCGCCGAACTCGTCCCCGACCGGGAGCGGGCCCGGGCCTGGACGCTGCTCGTCGACGGCGCGCCCCAGTCACACGTGGACCTCGACGACCCCGCCCACCTCGACTTCGCGTACCAGCGCCGCCTCGGCCACGTCATCGACCTCGCCGCGCCCGCCGGCCGCCCCCTGCACGCCGTCCACCTCGGCGGCGGCGCCCTCACCCTCGCCCGCTACGTCGCGGCCACCCGGCCCCGCTCCACGCAGCAGGTCGTCGAGATCGACGCGCCCCTCGTCCGGTTCGTCCGCCGGGCCCTGCCCCTCGAACCGGCCGCGCGGATACGGGTGCGGGGCGGCGACGCGCGCGCCGGCCTCGGCAGGCTCCCCGACGGCTGGGCCGACCTCGTCGTCGCCGACGTCTTCAGCGGCGCCCGCACCCCCGCGCACCTCACCAGCACGGAGTTCCTCGCCGAGGTGCGGCGCGTGCTGAAGCCGGGCGGCCACTACGCCGCCAACATCGCCGACGGGCCGCCCCTGGCGCACCTGCGCGGCCAGATCGCCACCGCGGCCGCCGTCTTCCCCGAACTGGCGCTCGCCGCCGACCCCGTCGTCCTGCGCGGCCGGCGCTTCGGCAACGCGGTGCTCGTCGCCGCCGACACCCCGCTGCCCGTCGCCGAGTTCACCCGCCGCGTCGCGACCGACCCGCACCCCGGCCGGGTCGAACACGGGCGCGCCCTCGCCGACTTCACCGGCGGCGCCTCCCCCACCACCGACGCCTCCGCGAAGCCGTCCCCGCCGCCCCCGCCGTCGGTCTTCGACGCGTAACCGCCGCACCCCGCCCCGCCCTTCCGTTCGGATCACCGAACGGGTTTTCGCGGTTTCCGTTATCCGCGTCCCGCCGTCGGGTCTCCCCTCGTGCCAGAGGAACGAGAGGACCGGGCGCCGCCCGGGGACAGTGAGGGGCGCGACGTGCAGAGGGAACCGGAAGCCGCGGTGGTCAGGGCGGCGCAGCAGGGGGAGACGTGGGCGCAGGACCGGCTGATCGCCGCCTACCTCCCCCTCGTCTACAACATCGTCGGGCGGGCCCTGAACGGTCACGCCGACGTGGACGACGTCGTCCAGGAGTCGCTGATCCGGGCCCTGACGGGACTCGACGCCCTGCGGGACCCCGACCGCTTCCGGTCGTGGCTGGTGGCCATCACCATGAACGGGATACGCGCCCACCACACGGCGCGGGCGTCCGGCGCCGTGGCGGTGGCGCCCGACCGGGTCCAGCAGGTCGCGGACCCCGGTGCCGACTTCGTGGACCTGACCATCGTCCGGCTGGGCCTGTCCGGGCAGCGCCGCGAGGTCGCCGAGGCCACGCGGTGGCTCGACGCCGACGACCGGGAGCTGCTGTCGCTGTGGTGGCTGGAGGCGGCGGGCCGCCTCACCCGCGTCGAGGTGGCCGCCGCGCTGGACCTGTCGCCGCAGCACACCGCCGTACGGGTGCAGCGCACCAAGGGCCGGTTGGAGATGGCGCGGCTGGTGGTGCGGGCCCTGGCGGCGGTGCCCCGGTGCGTGCTCCTCGACGACGCGCTCGGGGCCTGGGACGGCGCGCCGTCGGCGCTGTGGCGCAAGCGGCTCGCACGGCACGTGCGCGACTGCACGGTCTGCTCCGGGTATGAGTCCGGGCTCGTGCCCGCGGAGGGGCTGCTCGCCGGGCTCGGTCTCGTGCCGGTGGCGGCCGGGCTGCTGGCGGCGCTGCCGGGCGGTGACGGCCCGTCGCTCGCGGAGACCACCGCCGCCACCCCGGCCGCCGCCGCGGCGGGCGGCCCCGCCGTAGTCGTCGGCCGCCGGGCGGCGCAGCGCGGCGCCGCGCGGGCGCGCCGCCGCCGTACGGCCGCGGGCGCCGCGGTGGCGCTGCTGGTCGGCGCGGGCGCGGTGACCGGGGTCGTACTGCTGCCCGGCGACGGCGACACCGACGCCGTACGCGTCCAGTCGGCGCTGCCCGGGGACGGCAACCCGCGGCCCCTCGCGGTGGGCTCGCTGCAGCCCGCCGCCCCGACCGCGCCGAGCCCGTCGACGGCGTCGTCCTCCCCGTCCCCCGCCGCCTCCGCCTCCGCGTCCCCGGCGGCGTCCGCCTCGCCGAAGCCCTCCGCGACGGCCGGCCCGACCTCGGCGCCCAGCCCGAGCGCCACCCCCTCCGCGCGCCGGAGCACGCCCACCGCCGAGCGCGACGACTCCGACCGGTCCGGCGGGACGAGCCGGCGGTACAGCGCCACCCGGCCCTCGGGCGGCGGCTCGTACGGCGACCGGGTCACCGCGCTCGTCAACACCGAGCGCGCGCGCAACGGCTGCGGCCCCGTCTCCCGGAACGGCCTGCTCGACACGGCCGCGCTGCGGCACTCCGAGGACATGGACGCCCGCGACTACTTCGACCACCGGTCACCGGACGGCACCGACCCCGGCGACCGCGTCACCGCCGCCGGGTACCGGTGGAGCACGTACGGCGAGAACATCGCCCGCGGCCAGCAGACGCCCGAGGCCGTCATGGAGTCGTGGATGAACAGCCCCGGCCACCGCGCCAACATCCTCAACTGCTCGTTCAAGGAGATCGGCGTCGGCCGGCACGACGCGTCGGGCGGCCCCTGGTGGACGCAGGTCTTCGGCGCGGCGGGCTGACGGACACCGCAGCCGGCAGCACGGGTGCTCCCGGTGCTCCCGGGTCTCCCGGTGGTACCGGTGCTACCGGTGCTGCCGGTCTACGCGTCACGCTCGTCGACCTCGACGCGGGGCGGGCCGTCGTGCCAGACGCAGAACACGGAGACCTCCCGGCCGTCCCGGGTGAACGTCACACGGATCCAGGTGTCCTGCTTCCACACCTGCATCCGCCACCCGGACGCCGGGGTCGCCGAGACGAGTTCGGCCGACGTCTCGCCCAGATCGAACGCCACCCGGCCGCCGTCGACGACGTGACTCCGCACCGTCCCCGCCGACGAGCCGGACGAGTCCGGCGGGTTCGGCTCCGACGGCCCGGGGGACGGCCGATGGGCGGACGGCGAGCCGTCCGGGTCCGCCGGCGCCGGCGACGGGGGCCGCCCCGACGGGCGGGCCGGCGAGGCGGACGGGAAGGCGGACGGCGCGGGGGAGCCGGGGTCCGGCCGGACCGGCGAACGCGGCGGCGCGGACGGCGCCGCGGCCGGGTCGTCGTCGGTCACCGCGGCGAGCGGCAGGGCGCTCGGCCGGTCGTAGACGCTGCCCGCCAGGACCGTGTGCACGCCCCACCACGAGAGGGTGACCGCCGCGCCCGTGGCGAGCGACCACGCCAGGGCATGGACCAGTCCTCTTCGCATCCGGGCCATACTGCACCACACGGCCACGGCGTCAACGACGGTCCCGCTCATTCCGCCTGATGGCGTACGGTGCCGCCCATGGCAAGTGTGCTCGTGGTCGAGGACGACCAGTTCGTGCGCTCCGCCCTCATCCGGCACCTGGCCGACGCCTCCCACACCGTGCGGAGCGTCGGCACGGCCCTGGAGGCGCTGCGCGAGGTGGCCCACAACCGGTTCGACGTGGTCATCCTCGACCTCGGTCTGCCCGATCTGGACGGGGCGGAGGCGCTGAAGATGCTGCGCGGCGTCACCGACGTACCCGTGATCATCGCGACGGCCCGGGACGACGAGGCGGAGATCGTCCGGCTCCTCAACGACGGCGCCGACGACTACCTCACCAAGCCGTTCTCCGTGGAGCACCTGTCCGCGCGGATCGCCGCCATCCTGCGGCGCGCGCGGGGCGGTGCCGGGGAGACCGGCCCGGACACGGTCCTCCGCGTCGGTGGCCTCGCCGTCGATCCGCTGCAGCGCCGCGCCGAACTCGATGGCCACCCCCTGGACCTGACGCGCCGGGAGTTCGACCTGCTGGCGTTCCTCGCCGGGCGGCCCGGCGTCGTCGTCCCGCGCCGGGAACTCCTCGCCGAGGTGTGGCAGCAGGCGTACGGGGACGACCAGACGATCGACGTCCATCTGTCGTGGCTGCGCCGGAAGCTGGGCGAGACCGCCGCCGCCCCCCGCTACCTGCACACCCTGAGGGGCGTCGGCGTGAAGCTGGAGCCGCCTCGGTGAGGTGGGCGCTCGTCAGGGTGGCGCTGGCGGTCACGACGATGGTCGTGATCGCCTTCGCCGTCCCCCTCGGACTCGTCACCCAGGAGCTGGCCCGCGACCGGGCCTTCGGCAACGCCGAACGGCAGGCCGCCGCGATCGGCCCCACCCTGTCCGTCACCACCGACCGGTCCGCGCTGGAGCGGGCCGTCGCCTCCACCCAGGCGGGCGCCGACGGCCGCATGGCCGTCCACGTCCCCGCGTCGCCCGGTCGGCCCGGCGCGCGGGACGTGCGGATCGGCACGGGCCGGGCCACGGCCGCCGACCTGGACACCGTACGGCGGGTGCCGCGCGCCTCGGTGACGGACGTGGCGGGCGGCTCGGTGCTGCTCCAGCCGACCGCGCTCGGCACCGGGCAGATCGCCGTCGTCGAGGTGTTCGTCCCCGAGGGCGAGCTGACCCGCGGCCTCACCACCGCCTGGCTGGTCCTCGCCGGGGTGGGCGCCGCCCTCGTCGTCGGGTCGGTCGCCGTCGCCGACCGGCTCGGCGTACGGACGGTGCGGCCCGCGCAGCGCCTCGCCCGCGCCGCCCACGACCTCGGCGAGGGCCGGCTCGGCGCCCGCGTACCGGAGGACGGGCCCGCGGAACTGCGGGCCGCGGCCGTCGCGTTCAACGCGATGGCCGACCAGGTCGTCCGGCTCCTCGCCAACGAGCGGGAGCTCGCCGCCGACCTGTCGCACCGGCTGCGCACCCCGCTGACGGTGCTGCGCCTCAACGCCGCCTCCCTCGGCGACGGCCCGGCCGCCGACCAGACGCGGGCGGCCGTCGAGCAGTTGGAGCGGGAGGTCGACACGATCATCCGTACCGCCCGGGAGGCAAAGCCGCAGACGCGGGCGGCGGGGCCGGGCGCCGGCTGCGACGTCTCCGAGGTGGTCCGCGACCGGATGGCGTTCTGGTCGGCGCTCGCCGAGGACGAGGGCCGCACGGTGCGGCTGGCCGGCGTGGAGCGACCCGTACGGGTCCCGGTCGCCCGCCCCGACCTGGCGGCGGCGCTGGACGCGCTGCTCGGCAACGTCTTCCGGCACACGCCGGAGGGCACCGCCTTCTCGGTCGACGTCCACAACGGCGACGACGCCGTCATCGTGCTCGTCTCGGACGCCGGGCCGGGCATAGCCGACCCGCTCGCCGCCCTGGCCCGCGGCAACAGCGGCGCGCGGGACGGCTCGACGGGGCTCGGGCTGGACATCGTGCGCCGGGTCGCCGAGTCGACCGGCGGCGACGTCCGCATCGGCCGCTCCGTCCTCGGCGGCACGGAGGTCCGGGTCCGGCTCGGCCTGGACGGCCACCGCCCGGACCCGGGCGGGCGGCGCGGCCGGCGCGGGCGGCGGACGGCCCCCCGCCGCGGCCCCGGCCGCTGACCGACCACCCCGGACGGGCCCCGGCCGGCAGGCCCAGGCCGCCACGCGCGCCCGACAGCCGCCACCCGCGCCCGGCGGCAGGGCGCCGGGCGTCGGGCGCAGGTCGGGCGACGGCCCCGCCACCCCCGACCGGGCAGCCGCGACCCGCACCCGGCGGCCCGGACCGCCACGCGCACCCGACAGCCGCGACCCGCACTGGCAGCCGTGGCCCGCACCGGCAGGCGGCACCCGCACCAGGTACCCGTGACCCGCACCCGGCGGCCCAAGCCGCCACGCGCGCCCGGCAGTCGCGGCCCGCACCCGGCATCCGCGGCCCGCACCGGCGGCCGTACCCGCACCGGCGGCCTATGCCCCGCGGCCGGGCGTCGGGCGTGCGTCGGTCAGGGGGTCACGCGGGTGAGTTCCTCCATGCCGCCGCCCTCGCGGTCGGCGCGGGCGACGTAGAGCTTGCCCTCCCCGGCCGGGGTGAGGACCATGCGGCCGCGCACGGGGCAGGCGGCGCTGCCGGGTTCGAGCGGGCTGAGGACGAGCCGGTCGCTGTGGGCGCCGGTCAGGACCGAGATCCAGGCGCACTCCGCGTGCCGGCCGGAGCCGGTGGCGGTGGCGACCCTCTTCCCGAACCGGCCCTGGGTGACGGTGAGCTTCAGCCGGTCGTCCTCCCCCGGCGTGTCCAGCCGCCACGTGCCGAGGAACTTCGGGTGCACCGCGGCCTCGCTGGTCGTGGCCGGTTCGAGGACGGCCTTCGCGCCGCCCATCTCCCAGTCCAACTTGCCGTCGGTGCGCGTGGCGAGCGTCAGCGGCGGGGGCGGCGTGCACTGCTCCGCCCCCTTCGGCACGGCCGTCTTCCGGACGCCCGCGCCCAGGGAGATCCGCCGGTCGTCGACGGACGCGAGCGGGCTCTCGCCCTCGCAGAGCGCGGTGGGGCCGGTCAGCGTGACCGTGGCGACCCGCATGCCCTTCTCGCCCTGCACCACCTCGAACCGCCCGTGCAGCTCCCGGTCCGAGTCCGTGCGGATCATGCCTTCCCACGAGCCGAGGTACGCGTCGGGGACGGCGCCCTCGATCTTGCGGATCTCGGGTGTCTCCTCACCGCCCTTGTTGACGAGGAGGCCGATCAGGAAGAGCAGCACCGGCACCAGCAGGATGCCGCCGACGACCGAGCCGACCACGATCAGCGCCGTGCGCCCCCGCTCCTGCGCGGTGCCGGCGCGGGCGCGGGCACCGGCACGGGGGTGGGCGCGTAGGGCTGGACGGGCGGCCCGTACGGGCCGGAGTGCGGCGGGGCGTACGGGCCCGGCCCGGGCGGCGGCGTGCCGAAGGCGGTCGGCCCGTACGGCGAGGGGGCCGGGCCCTGCGTCGGGAACGGCGCCGGCGGTGCGGGCGCCGACAGCCGCGTCGAAGGGTGGGCGCCCGCCGCGGCGGGCGCCTCCGCGTCAAGCAGCTGCGCGGCACGCCGGCCGAGCTGCGCCAGGAGCGCCCCGGGCAGCCACGCGCCCGCCGGTTCGGCGTCCCGCGTGGCCTCGACGAGCTCGGCGACCGTCGGCCGGCCCGCCGGGTCCTTCACCAGGCACGCCCGGACCAGCCCGGCCACCGCCGACGGGACGCCGTCGAGGTCCGGGTCCTCCTGCGCGATCCGGTACAGCAGGCTGTGGACGCCGCTGTCGGCACCGCCGAACGGGGTGCGTCCCGTCGCCGCGTACGCGAGGACCGCGCCCAGGCAGAAGACGTCGGACGCGGGCGTGACCGCCTGGCCGCGGACCTGCTCGGGCGACATGAAGCCGGGGGAGCCCACCATCACGCCGGTCTGCGTGCGGACGTCGCCCGTGGCGGCGAGCCCGTCCAGCGCGCGGGCGATGCCGAAGTCGATGACGCGCGGCCCGTCGACCGTGACCAGGATGTTCGACGGCTTCAGGTCGCGGTGGACGAGGCCGACCGCGTGGATGGCCGCCAACGCCTGGGACAGCCCGCTCGCCAGGGCCCGCACGGACGTGTCGGGCAGCGGCCCGTGGTCCTCGCCGACGACCTGCGTGAGGGAGGGGCCCGGCACGTACCCCGTCGCCACCCACGGCACCGCGGCGCCGGTGTCGGCGTCCAGCACCGGGGCGGTCCACTGGCCGCCGACCCGCCGCGCGGCGGACACCTCCTGCGCGAACCTCCGCCGGAACTCGGCGTCCTGGGCCAGCTCCGCCAGGACCAGCTTCACGGCGACGGTACGACCACCCTCGCTGCGGGCGAGGTACACACGGCCCATGCCCCCCGCCCCGAGCCGGCCGAGGAGACGGTAGGGGCCTATCCAGGAGGGGTCTTCAGCGGTGATCGGTTGCACCGGGGGATCTTCGCACAGCGGCCCCGGCGGGGGAGGCGGGGCCGCGACCGCCGGCTGGTCCTCCACCTTTAATCCACGCCCATGGCTTCCTTAAGCGGAGCCTAAGATCACCGAGCCCCGCCCTTGGCGGCCGTTTTGTCCGGTCGGTGGCGGCTAGCGTGCTGCCGCGTCCACCCCCCACCCGTACACGAGGCAGGCACATCGATGGGAACGACCACGCACCGGCGCAGGGCCGGCGGCAGGGCGAAGGCGGTCGGCGCGCTGGTCGCGGCGGCGGTGGCCGCGGGCACGGCGTTCGCGTTCACCGGCACGGCGCAGGCCGCCGGCGTCAGCGCCGCGTACACCCGGACCAGCTCCTGGGCGGGCGGCTACACCGGCCAGTACGTCGTCACCAACACCACCGGCGCGGCCCGTTCGGGCTGGAAGCTGGAGTTCGACCTGCCCGCGGGGACGCGTCTGACCTCGCTGTGGAACGGCCGGCACACCGTCGAGGGACGGCACGTGACGGTGGAGCCCGAGAGCTGGAACCGGGACCTCGCGCCGGGCGCCTCGGTCGGCGTCGGCTTCGTCACCGGCGCGGACGGCGGCGCGGCGGGCGACCCGACGGGCTGCCTCATCGACCGGGTCGCGTGCTCCGCCGGTCCCGGTACGACGCCGCTCCCCACCGGCCGACCCACCGGGCAGCCCACCACCGGCCCCGGCACCACCGCGCCGCCCACGCCGACCGCCTCCCCGACGACCACCCCCACCCCCACGGCCGTGCCGACCCCGACGGCGACGGCCCCCACCACCCCCGCGCCCACCGGCGCCCCGGCGGCCGGCGCGCGCTTCGCGCCGTACGTCGACACCTCCCTGTACCCGGCGTACGACCTGCTGGACACCGCGGCGAAGACCGGCGTCAAGCAGTTCAACCTGGCCTTCGTCACCGCCGGCGGCGGCTGCGAGCCGCGCTGGGGCGGCGTCACCGCACTCGCCGACGACCGGGTCGCCGCGCAGATCGGCGCCCTGCGCGCCGCGGGCGGCGACGTACGCGTGTCGTTCGGCGGCGCCGCGGGCCGTGAACTGGCCCTGAACTGCGCGACGACCGCCGAGCTGACCGCCGCGTACGGCAAGGTCGTCGACGCGTACCGGCTCACCAAGGTCGACTTCGACGTCGAGGGCGCCGCCCTGCCCGACGCCGCCGCCAACACCCGCCGGGCCCAGGCCATCGCCCGGCTCCAGAAGACCCACCCGGACCTCGACGTGTCGTTCACGCTGCCGGTCATGCCGGAGGGCCTGACGCAGCCGGGCGTGGACCTCCTCGCCGACGCCCGCCGCAACGGCGTCCGCGTCGACGCCGTCAACATCATGGCGATGGACTACGGCCCGGCCTACGCCGGCGACATGGGCCGCTACGCGGTCCAGGCGGCCACGGCGACGCAGGCGCAGCTCAAGGGCGTGCTCGGGCTGTCCGACGCGGCCGCGTGGAAGACGGTGGCCGTCACCCCGATGATCGGCGTCAACGACGTCACGACGGAGGTCTTCCGCGTCGACGACGCGACCGAGCTGGTGGACTTCGCCCGGTCGAAGGGGCTCGGCTGGCTGTCGATGTGGTCCTCGACCCGGGACAAGCAGTGCCCCGCGGGCGAGGTCGGCCACGCCGACGCGACGTGCAGCTCCATCCTCCAGCAGCCGCTCGCCTTCACCCGGGCGTTCGCCGCCTACCGCTGACCGGCCCCCGGGGGCGCCGGGGCACCCCGCCCCGGCGCCCCCGGCACCCCCTGCACCGCGCGCTCCGGCCGACACCCCCACCCCGGCCGGAGCGCGCGGCCTCACGCCCCCGGCAGCTCCGGCAGTTCGCCGCTGCGCGCGACCCGCCCGTACCAGTGGGCGCTCGCCTTCGGGGTGCGGACCTGTGTGTCGTAGTCGACGTGCACGGCGCCGAACCGCTTGTCGTACCCGTACGCCCACTCGAAGTTGTCCAGCAGCGACCACAGGAAGTACCCGCGCACGTCCGCGCCGCCCTCCACGGCCCGGTGCACCGCCTCCAGGTGGGCGTGGACGTAGGCGATGCGCTCCGGGTCGTGGACGGCGCCGTCCGCCCCGACCGCGTCCTCGTACGCGGCGCCGTTCTCCGTGACGTACAGCGGCAGTTCCGGGTACCGGCGCGACAGCCGCGTCAGCAGGTCGTACAGGCCGGAGGCGTCCACCGACCAGCCCATCGCGGTGAGGTCGCCGGGCGGCTGGTGGAAGGCCACCTCGTCCGCGGCCGGCCACGGCGACGACGTCCCGCCGCCGTGCCCGCCGTCGCCGCCGGCCGACCCGTCGCCGCCCGCGGACACCAGGGTCGGCGTGTAGTAGTTGACGCCCAGGAAGTCCAGCGGCTGGTGCGCCGTCGCCGTGTCGCCGGGCCGGACGAACGACCAGTCCGTGAGGCGCGCCGTGTCGGCCGGCAGGTCCTCCGGGTAGGCGCCGTCGAGCATCGGCCCCAGCCACACGCGGTTGCCGACCGCGTCGATGCGGCGGGCCGCGTCCAGGTCGCCGGGCGCGTTCGTCAGCGGCCGGACCTCGTGCAGGTTGAGCGACACGCCCACCTCGGCGCGCGGCGGCAGCGCCGCGCGCAGCGCCTGCACGCCGAGGCCGTGGGCGAGGTTCAGGTGGTGCGCGGCGCGCAGGGCGGCGACGGGGTCGGTGCGGCCGGGCGCGTGGACGCCGGAGCCGTACCCGAGGAAGGCGGTGCACCAGGGCTCGTTGAGGGTCGTCCAGCGCTCCACCCGGTCGCCGAGCGCGTCCGCGACGAGCGCCGCGTACGCGCCGAACCGCTCGGCGGTGGCCCGCTCCGGCCAGCCGCCCGCGTCCTCCAGCTCCTGCGGCAGGTCCCAGTGGTACAGGGTCAGGGCGGGCCGGATGCCGGCGTCGAGCAGCTCGTCGACGAGGGCCCGGTAGAAGTCGAGGCCCTTCTGCACGGCGGGGCCCCGCCCGGTGGGCTGCACCCGCGACCAGGAGACGGAGAAGCGGTAGGCCGTGAGGCCCAGCTCCCGCATCAGCCGGACGTCGTCGCGGAAGCGGTGGTAGTGGTCGACGGCCACGTCACCGGTGTGGCCGCCGAACACCTTCCCCGGCGTGTGGGAGAAGGTGTCCCAGATGGAGGGCGTACGGCCGTCCTCGGCCGAGGCGCCCTCGATCTGGTACGCGGCGGTGGCGGCCCCCCAGAGGAAACCGGGCGGGAAGTGGCGGGTCGCGGTGAGCGGCCGGGCTTCGGACGCAGTCATAGGAGAGCGCTCCCAACGCGGGTAGGAAGGAGTGACGTGATGGGTGCCGGACCGGCGGTGCGGTGCGGGGTGCGGCGGTGCGGTGTGCGGGGTGCGGTGCGGCGGTGCGGCGGTGCGGCGCGGCGTGATGCGAGGCGGTGCCGGGCGGCGCGCGTCAGCTCTTGACCGCGCCCGAGGTGATGCCGCCCACGATGTGCTTGCCGAGCAGCGCGAAGACCAGCAGCAGGGGCACGGTGGAGATCAGCGCGCCCGTCAGCACGACGGCCTGGTTGATGGTGTGGTTGCCGGAGCCCAGACCGGCGAGCGCGACCTGGAGCGTCGGGTTCCCGTCCGGGGTCAGCGCGATGAACGGCCAGAAGAAGTCGTTCCACGCCTGGACGAAGACGAGCATGCCGAGGACGGCCATCGCGGGCCGCGCGACCGGGAACACCACGTGCCAGATGATCCGCAGGCTGTGCGCGCCGTCCACCCGCGCCGCCTCGACCAGTTCGACGGGCAGCGCCTCCAGCAGGTACTGCCGCATGAAGAACACGCCGAACGCGGCGACCAGCGACGGCAGGACCACCGACTGCAGCTGGTCCACCCAGCCCAGGTCGGTGATGATCTGGTAGAGCGGGATGACGCTGAGCTGCGGCGGGATCGTCATCGTCGCGACCACCAGGGCCAGCAGCACGTTGCGGCCCCGGAACGGCAGCTTGGCGAAGGCGAACCCGGCCAGCGTGGAGAACAGCACGGTCGACACGGCCACCAGCCCGGCCACGACGGTCGTGTTGACGAGGGCCTCGCCCATGTCGACCTGGTTCCAGGCGAAGGACAGGTTCTCGAACAGGCGTGGTCCCGGCAGCAGCGGGGCGGGCGCCTCGACGACACGCTCCCCGGTGTGCGAGGCGGCGACGAGGTTCCAGTACAGCGGGAACAGGGACACCAGGGCGGCCAGCCCCAGCAGGACGTAGGTGACGGGCCCGGCGTGGTGCTGCCGGCCGGCCGTCTGCGTGAGCTTCATCGGTCAGGACCCCTGCCTCTTGCGGTGGACGCGGGCGGACAGCAGCCGCAGGCCGCCGATGAGCAGCAGGAGCAGCAGCATCACCCAGGCGATGGCCGACGCCTGCCCGAGCGCGCCCGTCACCCAGCCCTTCTCGTACATGAGCAGGCTCAGCGTCTGGAACTGGTTGCCGCTGCCGCCGCTCACGCCGAGGCTCCCGCCGAAGAGCATCGGCTCACCGAACAGCTGGGTCGCGCCGATCGTCGACACGACGATGGTGAAGAGGATCGTCGGCCGGATCGAGGGGATCGTGACGCTGACGAACTGCCGCCAGCGCGAGGCCCCGTCGAGCGCGGCCGCCTCGTACAGGTCCTGCGGGACGGCCTGCATCGCGGCGAGGTAGATCAGCGCGTTGTACCCGGTCCACCGCCACGTCACGATCACCGAGATGGCGATCTGCGCCGGCCACTTCGAGGACTCCCAGCTGACCGGCTCGAAGCCGACCCAGCCCAGCACGGTGTTGATCAGCCCGTAGTCGCTGTTGAACAGCTGTGCGAAGACGAGCGTGGCGGCGGCGATGGACGTGGCGTACGGGGCGAGCACCGCGACGCGGAAGAAGCCGCGCCCGCGCAGCTTGTAGTTGAGCAGGTGCGCCAGGCCCAGCGCCATCAGCAGCTGGGGGACGGTGGAGAGCACGCCGATGGTGAACGTGTTGGCCAGCGCGTTCCAGAAGAAGTCGCTGTCCCACAGGGCGGTGTAGTTGTCGGCGCCGCGCCACTCGGCCTCGCCGCCCAGCTCGACCCGGTGCAGGGAGAGCCAGCCCGTGTACACCAGCGGGAAGAGCCCGAACGCGGCGAAGCAGAGGAAGAAGGGCGCGACGAACGCGTACGGCGTCGCCTTGAGGTCCAGGCGGTAGAGCCTGCTGCGCCAGCCGGCGCGCGCCGGGGTCGGTGTCGGCTTCCGGAGGGCGGGGGGCGGAGGAGGAGGGGGCGGCGGCGTACCGTCGGCCGCCGCCCGGACGGAGGTGGCCACGAGGCGGTCCTTTCGGTCGGGGGGTCCGGTGGCCCGGCTTCGCCGGGGGTGCGGGTGGCCCGGGTTCGCCGGGGCAGTCGTGGGCCGGGCGCTCGGCGGACGGCAGGGTGTGGGCCGGTGCCGGTGTTCCGCTCACGGTCGGGTGGGGCGGGCCCGGCGATGGGGCGCGCGTCAGGGCGTCCACGGGTGGGCGCCGTGCACCCTCGGGCGTGGCACACCCGTGGTGCCGCGGTGCACCGGTCGGCTCGGTGCGGGGCTGGGCGCTGTTCGGGTGGGCGGGTGCGGCCCGCGGGGGCCGGGGTGCCTGCGGGCCGGGGTCCGTATCGGCGGCGGACCCCGGCGCCGGCCCCTCCCCACCGCCGGGCCCGTCCCCACCACCGGGCCCGGCACGGTTCCGTCCCCGCCGGGCCGTGCCCGGCCCCCGCGTCCGCCGGGGCCGGGGCCGGGGTCCCCGGGCGCTACTGGGCGATCTTGTCGTCGACCAGCTTCTTCACGTTGTTCCACGCCTCCTCGGGCGACGTGCCGCGCTGCTCGATGTCGAGGATGCCGTTGTCCGTGACGAACGTCTTCACCTGACCGTCGTACCGGCTCACCGGTGCGGGGGTGATGCCCGCGGCCGCCGACGAGTAGATCTTCCCGACCGGGGTGTCGCCGAAGTACGGGATCCTGGCGTTCTGGACGGCGTCGGAGGCGAGCGTGTCCTTGGTGGACGGGATGTTGCCGTTCACGCCGAAGACCTTGGCGTGCTGCGCGGGCGCCGTCAGCCAGGCGGCCAGCTTCGCGGCCTCCTCGGTGTGCTTGCCCGCCTTCGGGACGGCGAGGAACGACCCGCCCCAGTTGCCGGCGACGGGAGGCGCCGCGATGTCCCACTTGCCCTGGTTGGCGGGACCGGCCTGGTCCTTGATGATGCCGGTCATCCAGGACGGGCAGGCGACGGTGGCGAACCGGGAGTTCTTGAACCCGGCGTTCCAGGTGCCCTTCTCGTCGAACTGGCGCAGCTTCGCGGTGATGCCGCTGCGCGCCGCGTCGACGGCCAGGCCCCACGCCGTGCGCACCCCGGGGCTCTCCTCCCAGGACAGGTTGCCCTCGGCGTCGGCGTACTGCTGGGGCTGGCTGGACAGGACGGCGTTGAACAGCCCGCTGGCGGAGTCGTGGAAGGCGGTCCCCGCGGGGGCGTTGCGCTGGTACGTCTTGCCCGTGGTTACGAATTTCGCCCAGTCCCCGGCCCACAGCCGCGCGACCCGCTCGCGGTCCGTGGGCAGCTTCGCCTTGGCGAAGAGGTCCTTGTTGTAGCAGATGGCCATGGGGCCGATGTCGGTGCCGAGGCCGATGACCTTGCCGTCGGCGGTGGTGGCCTGCTTGATCTTCCAGTCCAGGAAAGCGGAGGTGTCGGCGCCCCCGGTCTTCGACAGGTCGACCCACTTGCCGGCCAGGGTGGAGCCGGTCGCCTCGGCGATGTACCCGACCTCGACGGCCTGGATGTCGGCGAGGCCGCTGTTGCGGGAGAGGCGCAGCTTCAGGGTGTCCCAGTACTTCTGGCCGTCCGCGACGTTCGACTCGACGATCTCGACGTGCGGGTTCAGCTTCTCGTACTCGGCGTACAGCTTGGCGCCGTTCTTGTCGTCGTAGCCGAACGACCCGAAGGTGCCGATCCGCAGGGTGATCTTCCCGTCGGCACCCGCGCCCGATCCGGAGCCGTCGCCCCCGCCGTCGCTGCAACCGGCGATCAGGGCCGCGCAGGCCGCGATGGCGGTCACCGCGAGTGCGGGGCGGCGTCTGCGGGCCAGGTCACGGGTACTGCTCGAAGTGCGCATTCTCCACTCTCCTCGTCCAGGGTGGTGCGGGGTCGCGCCGGGGTGGGGGTGGGGCGGCCGGGGCCGGGGGACCGGGTGGCCTGACCGGGGCGGATCGGATCGGCGTGCGGCGGCTCGTGCGTCGGATCCGGCGAGTCCTCGCGGGGTGGTGGTGGGAGCGCTCCCACGTCGCCATGCCCGGAAGATTGCTGCCTGGCGGGTGCGGGTGTCAAGAGATGAACGCGAATTGATCCCCTCGCGGGCGCCCGGTGTCCGCGATGCGGTGCGTGCCTTCAGGACCTCAAGGCCGATCGCTGGAGACCGGCGCCACCTTCCGCTACGTTGGGAGCGCTCCCACCACTCTCGGTCAGGACCCGGCCCTCCCGCTGGGGCCGGTGCGCGGGGCAGGCTCTACCTTGACTCCAAGGAGCCCCGCCCGGCCGGGCGGCCGGCTCCGCGGCTCTCCGCCCCGGGCGAGCCGGCACCGAGGACGGACGGGAGACGTGACCCCATGGCGGTGAACGGACGGCAGACGGGCAGGCCCACCCTGGAGGAGGTCGCGGCCCGGGCGGGCGTCGGCCGCGGCACGGTGTCGCGCGTCATCAACGGCTCGCCCCGCGTCAGCGACCGGGCCAGGGCCGCCGTCTCCCGGGCCGTCGCGGAGCTGGGGTACGTCCCGAACCGCGCGGCCCGCGCGCTGGCCGGGGCCCGTACGGACGCGGTGGCGCTGGTCATCCCGGAGACCGAGGCGCGGCTGTTCGCCGAGCCGTACTTCCTCGACATCATCCGCGGGGTGAGCGCCGAGCTCGCGGACGCCGACAAGCAGCTGCTGCTCACCCTGATCCGCACCAGCCAGGAGCGCCAGCGCTTCGAGCAGTACCTCGCGGCGCAGCGCGTCGACGGGGTGCTGCTGGTGTCGGTCCACGCGGACGACCCGCTGCCGGACGTGGTGCGCGGCCTGGACATCCCCGCGGTCCTCAACGGCCGCCGCTCCGAGGCGGAGCCCGTGGCGTACGTCGACTCCGACAACGTCGGCGCGGGCCGCTCCGCCGTCGCCCACCTGGCGGCGGGGGGCCGCCGCCGCGTCGCGACCATCACGGGGCCGCTCGACATGTACGTGGCCCGCTGCCGCCTCGACGGCTACCGCCGGGGCCTGGCGGACGCCGGCCTGACGGCCGACGAACGGCTCGTCGCCGCGGGCGACTTCACCGAGAAGGGCGGCCACCGCGCGATGGTGGAGCTCCTGGAGCGGTGCCCGGACCTGGACGCCGTGTTCGCGGCGTCGGACGTCATGGCGGCGGGCGCGCGGGTCGCCCTGCGCGAGGCGGGCCGCCGCGTCCCGGACGACGTGGCCCTGGTCGGCGTGGACGACTCGGCGGTCGCCCGCCACATGGACCCGCCGCTCACGAGCGTGCGGCAGCCGATCGAGGAGATGGGCCGCGTGATGGCCCGCGTCCTGCTCCAGGAGATCACCGGCACCGGCTCCGAACCGCGCCAGCTCGTCCTGCCGACGTCCCTGGTCGTCCGCGACTCGGCGTGAACGGGGCGCTCACCGGTTCCGGTAGAACCCCTCGTCCTCTTCGTCGGGCTCTGACGGGGCGAACTGCCGCAGTTTGCCACCTCGGATCATCCAGGTGCGGAAGAACTCCTGCTCCTGGTCCATCACCAGCAGCTGGACCAGGTTCGGCTCACACCACGGCACCTCGGACACGCGTTGCCTGAGGGCGTCGAGGTCGGCGTGGTTCAAGGTGCCCGCCCACACCTCGCACTCGGGCTGCTTCCAGCCGCCCCACTGGTTCGTCCCAGCGTCGGTGAGCAGCTTCAGAAACCCCACCCCGCGGACTTCCGGTTGACCGCGGCGAGGGGCTTCCGTCCGCAACCACTCACTCAACGCCTCGACATTCGCGCTGTCGGCCATGTCGACCGAGATCATCACGTTCGCCACCCAACTCATAGCGATCGTTGTACTGCAACAGCCGGCGGTTCCGCCGCGCCTATCCGTGCGGGAGGCTTCGCAGGCCCCCGCACATCCCACCACCGCGCCCAGCCGTCGTTCGGGGTCTGCACCTGTGTACCCGCACGGTCGGGTGGCGTGCGGTACACAGGTGCCCCCGCGGCGGGCCGTGTCTTGTTCCCCGCTCCCGCACATGCCTCGATGCGCCCTTGATGCTGCTCAGGCGTGAGGACGAGGCTCATGCACGTCTGTGCAACCGATTTGCTAGGAGAGTACCCAGTGGCTCTGACCTTCCTGGGGATCTGGCCCAACACCCCCGATGACGGCTCGCCGACGATCTGGGTGGAGGAGGAGACGGGAGACCTGATCATCCAGTCATGGAAGGCGGACGAGGAGACGATTCGCAAGGCGCAGGAGGTCGGCTCAGTTCCGGGTCACTCCACGGACGTCCCGGATCACGAGACCGTCATCCGGCTCCCTGCGAACATGCTCCGGTTCATCCCCCGTACGGACAGTGAGGGCAGTGGTGGCAACAGCGGTACGTGAATGCCTCGCCAAGACCCAGCGATCGGCGATGCACCTGGAGATGCGGGACAGCTACATGCGGGATGACCCGGAGTTCATCCGCTGGCAGCAGGGGCACCGGTACGACTCGGCGGACCGTGAGTCCTGGTGGCGGCCGTGGCTGGACGTGGTGGCCCAGACGACCGGCCGGGGTGTCGTCATGCGCCGTTTGCGGGTGGTTTCCGAACCACTGAGCGACTATGTCCGGTATGAGTACGACGGCACCTTCACGAACGTTGCAGCCGGTGAGGACGTCCGTTGGCTGTCGCGCTCGCGGGCGCGTGATCTGCTGCTCCCTGTGCTGGACGGGTGGGTCATGGATGAGGAGACCGTGATCCTCCACCACTTCAGCGGCGAGGGGCAGTGGACCGGGCCGCGTATGGAAGTCGTGCACGACCCGGCTTTGGCCGCGCAGTACGTCAGCGCGTACGAGACGGCGTGGGAGCGCGCGATTCCCCATGCGGAATACCGACCCGCCTGATCGCGCCTCCATGGCTGTCTCAGCGTCTTCCAGCGCCCAGGAGGCCCGACAGGCTCTCGCGAAACGGCTCGCGGATCTTTGCCGGGATGCCGGGCTGACCGGTCTCGACCTTGCCGAGCGCTGCGGATGGAGTCGGTCGAAGTCGTCCCGGATCATGAACGCCAGGACACCCCCGTCCGCTGACGACATTCGGGCCTGGTGTCAGGCGTGCGGTGCCGAGGATCAGGCCGAGGGTCTGATCGCCTCGCTGCGGACGGCCGAGGGCATGTGGGTCGAATGGCGGCGTATGGAGCGGGCGGGCCTCAAGCGGGCGCAGGAAGCGCGCTTGCCGATGTACCAGAGGACGCGCCGTTTCCGGTCCTACTCGTCGTGGCTCGTGCCCGGCATGATGCAGACGCAGCCGTACACGACGGCTGCTCTGCGAGCGATCCAGCGACGACGCGGTTTGGTGGACGACGTGGCTGATGCGGTGGCCGCCCGCATGGAACGTCAGAGGGTGTTGTACGAGGGCGATCGGCGGTTCGCGTTCCTCGTTGAGGAGTCCGTGTTGCGGGCCGGGGTGGGTGGTCCTGAGGTCATGTTCGGGCAACTCGGCCACTTGGTCTCGATCGCCTCGCTTCCCCATGTCAGTCTGGGCGTCGTGCCCATGCGACCCGACCGGGAGCGCTGGCCGGCTGAAGGGTTCTGGATCTATGACGCCGCCCAGGTCAACGTCGAATTGATCTCCGGCTACCTCACGATTACGCAGCCGAGCGAGGTGGCGATGTACGCGGAGACGTTCGCGGAACTGGCAGCGCTGGCCGTCTACGGGGCCGCCGCTCGTGCGCTGATCACCTCGATGCTGGACGTCCTCGGATAACTCGCGTGCAATCTCGTGCAACCGCCTGTCAGTCGGCGTTGCCTCCTCCCTAGCGTGGTCGTCGTCGGTCCACGTGAGAGGACGCCTCCGATGGCGAGTACGACCGGAGACAGGGATGGCCGCAGGGACGAGTACGCGACGTTCGCGCCCGGGGGAGAGACCCTGCCACGAGTGCGGCAAGCCGATCGGAAACCTGAGCTCTGTCGCCGGGGATCGGTGGCACGGCCGTCGGGGCCGCCCGCCGTGGTCTACCGGCACAGCGAGTGCGCCGAACCGTACCGGCGCGACCGGTGACACCGAGATAGGGGAACACCATGGGATGGGGAACGGGTAAGGGCGGCAGCGGAGGCAACGGGCAGCACTCCGGAGGGAAGGACCCGGGCACGTCCAAACCGTCGTCGGACACGGCCAAGCCCAAGGACCCGCCGAAACACAAGAAGGGCGAGTGACAGTGGCGGCGGACTCCGCAGCGTCCGAGCGGATCGCCAACCGCGATCTTCTGCGCGCGTTGAAACAGGAGGGATACGTGGCGCCCGAGTGGGAGCATGCCGCGTGGGCCGTGCCCCGTTCCGCGTACGTGCCTGATCGTGTCTACCTCGGTGATGCCCTGGAGCCATGCGACCGTGCCGACGCCCCGGACACGTGGCTGCAGGCGGTGTACGCCAATGACTCCGTGGTGACGCAGATCAACGACGGCGAGGACCCAGGAGCAGGAGAGCGGTGGGCTTCGTCGTCCGCTTCCGCCCCGTCCATCGTGCTCCGGATGCTGCACATGCTCGACGTGCACGACGGACACCGGGTCCTGGAGATCGGCACGGGCACGGGGTGGAACGCGGGGCTGCTGTCCTACGTCGCCGGCGCGGAGAACGTGACGACCGTCGAAGTGGACCAAGCGTTGGCTTCCCGAGCCCGGGACCGCCTGCGCAAGGAGGGACTGAGCGCGGAAGTGATCGCCGGCGACGGAGCGGAAGGGCACGCGGCCAACGCTCCGTATGACCGGCTCGTGGCCACGTGCTCCGTACGGTCCGTCCCGCGTCAGTGGGTCGACCAGGTGAAGCCCGGCGGCGTCATCCTCACGCCATGGGAAAGTCCATGGGTCTGCTACGGACTGCTCCGCATGACGGTGGACGACACCGGAGGAGCGTCGGGTCCGTTCTCGCCGCACTCCGCGTTCATGCTCATGCGGAACCAGCGCACCGACCTCCGGGTCTACCGGGACGTGGTGCGCGACGACCACCGGCCCGCTGGGTCCACTACCGATCTTCCCCCGTGGATGGTGACGGGTGAGGATCTCGCCGCGCAGTTCGCCATGGGGCTACAGCTCCGCGACGTGTGGTGGACGTGGCACGACAACCCGGACGTGGACGGGGTGGCGGCCCGCCTGTGGGTCGCGACGACCGACGCCACGTCGTGGGCAGCCGTGGACTGGGACGGACAGCCGGACGGCCGGTGTGCGGTGTGGCAGCACGGCCCGCGCCAGCTCTGGAACGAAGTGGAAGCGGCTTACTCGTGGTGGTCGCTGCACGGCCGTCCCGGCCCGGAACGGTTCGGGCTGACCGTGACCGCCACGGGTGAGTATCCGTGGCTGGACATTCCCGATCATCCCGTTCCCGCGCTCGGCTGATCGGTACGACTGCCCCGTCTGTGCGCTGCTCTCCGTAGCGCATCGGCGGGGCTCGTGCGACCTGCGAGGTGAGCCACGCGCCCGAAGGCGTCGCCGGACAACGTCACGGACGCGTGCCGGCTGCGCGTACGGCCCGAGCAGGCGGGATTCGTCGAGTCGGTCGCGGAGTCCCTCGCCGAGGCGTACGCCTCGCCCGACATCGCCTGGCCGCGGCTGGTGTGCGACGGTGAGGAGGCCGTCGGCTTCGTGATGGCCTTCTTCGACGTCCCGTTCGACGTCGACGGGCCCGGCGCCGCGCCCCGCAGTGGACTGTGGCGGTTGGCCGTCTCCGCCGACCACCAGGGCGCCGGCTACGGCCGGTTCGCCGTCGCGGCCGTCTGCGACGAGGTCCGGCGCCGTGGCGGGTCGACGGTGACGGTCACCTACAAGCCCGGCGAGCACGGCCCGGAGGGCTTCTACGCGCGGCTCGGCTTCCGTGCGCTCGGCATGACGGACGACGGGGAGGTCCTCGCCGAAATGAACCTGCCCGAACGGGACCTGTCCGAGGTGGACCCGACCGAGGTTGACCGGACCGAGCTCGGCCCGACCGAAGGGGGCCCGGCCGCGCCCGCTGCCTGAACCCGGACCCGTACCCGTACCGGGCCTCCCGCTCGGACGCGATCCGGACCCGGACCGGGCCCGCTCGGACGCGATCCGGACCCGTACCGGGCCTCCCGCTCGGACGGGACCCTTACCCGGGCCCGCACCCAGGGCGGGGGCGCGCCCCGCGTCGTGCGGCGCGCGCCCCCGGCCCGACCGGAGTGGACCTCTCCGCGCCCGCCGCCTGAGCGCCCGCCGTCCGCTCCGTACAGGGGCGGGCGGCGGGCCGCCGGGGGCTACGCGGGGCGCGCGTACGGGCGGGTGATGATCTCCATGTTGTGGCCGTCCGGGTCCTCGAAGTAGGCGCCCCGCCCGCCGAAGAGGTCGTTGACCTTCCCCTTCTCGGTGTGGTGCGGGTCGGCGTAGTACGTCACGCCCGCCGCCTCCAGACGGTCGATCATGGTGTCGAACTCCTCGTCGGGGACGAGGAAGGCGTAGTGCTGCGAGGCGACCTGTCCGTCGGGCGCGGTGTAGAAGTCGAGCGTCACGCCGTTGCCGGTGTCCACCGGCACGAACGGCCCGAAGGGGGCGCCGACCTCCAGCCCGAGGATCCCCGCGAGGAACTCGGCGGACGCCTGCTTGTCGGTGGCGTGGACGACGGTGTGGTTGAGATCTGCGGTCATGGATGTTCCCTGTGGTCGATGGGCGTCGAGGCGTGCGAGAAGTCCCCGTGCGACAGAGGCACGGAGAGGAGCGCGTCGGAGGGACGCGTGCACGCCGCGGGGGGCCTCTGGCCCGCCCCGCGCTCACGAGGAGGCCGGGTGCCCCACTCGCTGATGGCCCATGGCCGACCCGGCAGTCACGGTGTCGACTCTAGTCCCGCCGGTCCCGCGCCGACAACGCGGTTCCGGCCGAACTCCCGTTCGCTCAGCGTCGATCCAGCAGCTCGACCATCCCCGCGACGTCCTCCCCGCCGTGCCCCGCGGCGACCCGCCGGGCCATCAGCTCCATGTACGGCGTGAGGAGCTCCGGGCTGACGCGCTGCTCCTCGGCGGTGCGCAGCAGCGTCGCGTTCCCCGCCGACTGCATCGCGAGGTTGGACACGACGCCCTTGCCGTAGTCGCCGGTCTCGATCTGCTCGGCCGTCGTGTGCGCCGACCCGGCCATGGCGGTCAGCCAGTCGACGAGGAGCGCGGCGAAGTCCCGGGGGGCGACCTCCTCGTGGCGCACCAGGGCGAAGGCGTGCAGGACCCCGGCGAACATCCCGCTCATCGCGCTGAGCAGCGCCACGTCGTGCAGCGCGGCGAAGCCGGGGTCCTCGCCGACGTACCGCGCGCCGGCCGGGACGGCGAGCGTGGCGCGGTGTTCCGCGAAGAGGTCGCGGGAGCCGCTGTAGAGGACGTAGGCACCCGAGTCGGGCACGCCGATCATGGGCGGTACGGCCATGATCCCGGCGTCCAGGAAGCGGGCGCCGCGCTCGCGCGCCCAGGCGGCCCGGGACCGGCCCTCGCCGGGGGTGCCGGTCGTGAGGTTCACCAGGTCGCGGCCGGCCAGGTCCGCCCCGTCGAGGGCGGCGCCGACGGAGTCGTCGTCGAGGAGGCAGGCCACGACGAGCCGGTTCGCCGCGACCGCCTCGGCGGCCGTGGAGGCGACCACCGCCCCCAGCGCGGCGAGTGGCTCGGTGCGGGAGGGGGTGCGGTTCCAGACGGTGAGGGGGTGGCCCGCGGCGAGCCAGGCCCGGCCGAGGGCGCTGCCCATGTCGCCGGTGCCGAGCAGGGTCAGCGGGGTGGGCGACGGCGTCGGGGAGGCGTCGGGGGAAGGGGTGGTGTCGGTCATGACCGTTAGGCTCGTCGGTGCGGGGCGGCCGCTCAAGTACGCACTTTCGAGTGGGCGGGCACCTCCGGGTAAGCATCCAGGTGGAGGGGGTGGCGGCATGGCGGTGGCCAGGCGGCCGGGGGCGTACGTGTGCGGGATCGACGCCGCGATGGACGTGATCGGCGGGAAGTGGAAGGTCCTCATCCTGTGGGCGCTGCACGAGCGGCCGTGCCGCTTCGGCGAGCTGCGCCGCGAGCTGCCCGGGGTGACGGAGAAGGTCCTCGCCTCGCACCTGCGGGAGCTGGAGGCCGACGGCGTCGTCCACCGCGAGGAGTACGACGAGGTGCCGCCGCGCGTCGAGTACTCCCTGACCCCGCGGGGCGTGTCGCTGAACGAGGCCCTCGCCCCGCTCGGCGCCTGGGGCCGCGACCACGTCCTGGCCCCGGCCCGTGAGGCCGCCTCGGCACCCCGCTGAGCCGCCGCCCGCCGCCGCGCCGGGCTGAGCCGCCGCCCGCCGCCGCGCCGGGCTGAGCCGCCGCCCGCCGCCGCGCCGGGCTGAGCCGCCGCCCGCCGCCGCGCCGGGCTGAGCCGCCGCCCGCCGCCGCGCCGGGCTGAGCCGTGCTGGGCGATGGGACGAGCCCCCGCCCCCGGGAACGTACCGCCGGGTGCGGGGGCTCGTGGTCAGGAGCCGGCTGCGGGCGTCAGAGCGCCGGGTGGGCGTTCTTCAGCAGCTCCTGGAACTGGGCCGAGAACCAGTGGCCCGAGACGGGGGCGTCGGGCAGGGCGCCCGACATGTTGTTGTTGTTCCGCGGGTTGCCCGTGTACGTGGGGTCGCACATGCGGTCGAAGCCCTTGCCCTCGTTGTTCGGGATGGCCTTGCTCGACCCGTCGGACTCGCCCGGGGGCTTCATCCACACGTAGGCGTCGATGCCCGGCTCCGGGTTGGCCTTGGGTCGCTCGCCGAGGCCGGCGCCCGCCTGGTTGCACCAGTTGCCGAGGTGGATGCGGCGGTCGTAGCGGCCGCCGTTGACGTACGTGTCGACGTTCGTCTGCGCGCCGGGGCCGGTCGGGCGAGCCGCGCCGCCCCAGCCGTTGCGGGAGGTGTCGATCAGCATGCCGAGGTTCGGCGAGAAGCCGATCCGGATCAGCTCGGCCCGCATGGCCTGCGCGAACGACAGCTCGTCGGTGTACCGGTTCCAGTCGATCCACTTCGAGGTGCGCACCGACTGGCCGCCCACCGTGTCGTTGATGGTGAAGTGGTCCTCCTTCAGGGCGCTGTAGTTGGCGGTGTTGACGATGAAGCCGTGGACGTTGGCCACGGTCGATCCCTCAGCCGTCGCCGCCTGCTTGAAGATCTGGGCGGACGCGCCGAAGTTGTCGTCCCAGCCGAGCCAGCCGTGGTGGCCGGCGTCGACGTAGTTGTAGACGTTGGGGACGGCGCCCAGCTTCGCCAGGGCGTAGCCGACGCCCTTCACGTAGTTGCCGTTCGCCTTCATGACGTCGCAGTTCGGCGTCGCGGTCGGGCGCGGGGTGACGTTGGTGACGAGGTTCGGCAGGCTGTCGATCTCGACCGTCGTGACGATCCGCAGACCCTTGTACTTCGGGTCGGCGAGGATCGCGGCGATCGGGTCGATGTACTCGCGCTGGTAGCGGCCGATCTCGGTCGGGCCCAGCTCGCCGTTGGAGGCGAGCGCGGCGCAGTCGCGGCCCGGCAGGTTGTAGATCACCAGCTGGATGGCGAGCTCGCCGTTGCCCTTCTGGCGCAGCGCCTCGTCCAGGTGGTCGCGCAGGCCCATGCCGCCGTTGACGCCCTGGATCGCGGCGATGCGGTCGAGCCAGACGCCGGTGGGCTGGTTCGCGACCTTGGCGCCGCCCGGCTCGGCGGCGGCCTTCGCGGACCACTCGGGGTTCACGTACACCTTGGCGCCCGCGTACGGGTTGTCGACCCGGTTGCCGGCCGGCGGGTCCGTGGGCGGGTCGGTCGGCGGGTCCGTCGGGCCGGTGGAGCCGTTGCAGACGACGCCGTTGAGCTTGAACACCGTCGGCACGGCGTTGGTCCCGCCGTAGGAGCCGTTGAACCCGAAGGACGTGGACGCGCCGGTGGCGAGGGAGCCGTTGTACGCGAGGTTCCTCGCGGTGACGGCCGCGCCGGACTGGGTGACCGCGGCGTTCCAGTGCTGGGTCACCTGCTGGTTGCCCGCGTACGTCCACTCCAGGGTCCACGCGGCGACCGGGTCGCCGGTGTTGGTGACGGTGACGTTGGCGCCGAAGCCGTTGTTCCACTGGTTGGTGACGGTGTAGTCGACCTTGCAGCCCGGGGCGGCGGCCCCGGCGGGGGAGGAGAGCGCGGTGGCGGTCGCGCCCGCCGTGGCGATCAGGGTGCAGGCGGCCAGCAGGGCCGTTCTGCTGCGGCGGCGAGGTACCTGAACGGTGGTGCTCGCGGTGCTCGTGCGGCTCATGGGGATGAGGTTTCCTCTCTGACTTTCCCGGTCTCTCCGGGCGTGCGGTGTGCCGTGCTGCGGTGTGCTGCGGTGCGGATCCGTGTGGTGCGGGGCGCGGTGAGGCCGTGCTCAGCCGGCCAGCGCGCGCAGGTGGTCCCGCAGTCCCGCGCCGAACGGCGTGGGGGTGCCGTCGTACGCGCTGATCAGGGCCGGGCCCGCGGAGCAGTCCCAGGTGTTCCAGGTCCAGCCCAGGTACGACAGGCCGCGGGCGTCGAACCACGCCATGACGCGGTCGATGAACCCGTGGCCGCAGGTGTTCTCGCCGATCTCGCCCGCCACCAGCGGGACGCGGGCGGCGACCGGGGCGAGCGTGGCGTCCCAGCAGCTCTCGGTGGAGCAGGTGTTGAAGTTGTAGACGTGCCAGGCGGCGGCGAGATTGCCGGCCGGGTCCGTCGGGGCGTGCGCGAGCCACCGGCTCAGGTCGTTGGCGTAGGCGAGGCCCGGGACGAGCACGAGGTTCCTCGCGCCCGTGGCCCGTACCGCGTCGAGCAGGTCCTGCATGCCGGCCACCTCGTAGCCGATGCCGGGGCAGGTGCCGCCGTCCCGCCAGCACGCCCACGCCGCGTCGGCCGTGGGGGTGGCGCGGTCCGGGTACGGCTCGTTGAACAGGTCGAACACGACGCGCCGGTCGTCCTTGAAGGTGTCCGCGACCGAGGTCCAGAACGCCGGTGTGTAGCGGGCGTTGGGCATCGGCTTCTGGCAGCTCGCGTGCTCGTCGGCGCAGCCGGCGGAGTTGCCGGTGTACCGGCCCCAGCTCCAGTGCAGTTCGAGCACGGGGGTCATGCCGTGCGCCAGCACGCGGCCCACGAAGCCCTTCACGGCGTCGACGTAGGCGGTCCCGCGGTATCTCGGGTCGATGTTGTCCAGGCCCAGCCAGCACTCCTCGTTCAGGGGGATGCGTACGGTGTTCGCCTTCCAGTCCGCGATGGCGCGCACGGAGGCGTCGTCCACGGGGCCGTCGAAGATCCCGCGGCCCTGGACGCACATGAACTCGCCGCCGGAGCGGTTCACGCCGAGCATGCGGCGGGTCCGGCCGTCCCCGTCCACGAGCCGGTTGCCGCTCGCGGTGAGGACGGGCGCCCCGTCACCGGGGCCCGGCGGGTCCGGCGGATCGGGTGGATCCGTCGGGCCGCCCGGGTCACCGCAGGGGGTGCCGTCGAGCGTGAAGGCGGTCGGCGCCGGGTTGGCGCCGGAGTACGAGGCGACGAAGCCGGCCGTGACGCTGGCGCCCGGGGCGAGCGCCGCGTTCCAGCTCTCGTTCACGACGGTCACCGAGGCACCGGACTGGGACCACCGGGCGCCCCAGCCCTGGGTGACCCGCTGGTCGCCCGGGAAGCCGAAGCCGAGCCGCCAGCCGTCCAGCGCGGGGCCCCGGTTGGTGACCGTGACCGAGCCCTGGAACCCGCCGGACCACTGGTTGACGACGGTGTACTCCACCGTGCAACCCGCGGTGGGGGCCGCCGTCCGCACGGGGGCGGCCGCCGGCGGGGCGTCCGCCACGGGGGCGGCCGCACGGACCGGGGTGGCGGCCGCTGGGGCCGCCGGTGCGAGAACGACGCCCGCCAAGGCGAGCGCGGCTCCCACGACGAACGATGATGTGCGCGGGGGGTGTCGCATGAGCGACTCCTTGCCATTTAGGCGCGAACCTGACAACGCGCCGACTGACGTGGAACCGCTCCCACTGGTGTCGCCGACCGTAACCCCGGTCCGCCGTCAAGCAACAGAGGGTGGGTCAAGTTTTTCTTTCGAACTTCTTCGACTCTTCGCACACCTTGACCGCGCACCCGCCCCTCCTCATAGTGGGAGCGCTCCCACTGGTTCAAGGCTTGTCACCCCCCTCCTCCTGCCCTACAGAGCCGCTAGGAGAGACCCGCATGTCGCCAGGACCACGTACGGGCCGGCGCCGACGGCTGACGGCCGTCCTGGCCGCCGTCCTCGCCCTCCCCCTGGGCATGACCGCGGCCAACGGCGCACCCGCCGGGGCGCGCACCGCCGCAACAACCGCCTCCGCAGCCGTCCAGTGCAGCGTCGACTACCGGACCAACGACTGGGGCTCCGGCTACACGGCCGAGCTGACGCTCACCAACCGGGGCACCGCCGCCCTGGACGGCTGGACCCTCCGCTACGACCAGACCGGCAACCAGCGGCTGGCCAACGGCTGGAACGGCACCTGGTCCCAGACCGGCAAGACCGTCACGGTCACCCCCGTCGGTTGGAACAGGACCGTCCCCGCGGGCCAGGCCGTCACCACCGGCGCCCAGTTCACCTACAGCGGCGCCAACGCCGCGCCCACCTCCTTCACCGTCGACGGCACCGTCTGCGCCGGCGCCCAGCAGCCGCCGGTCGCCGTGCTGACCAGCCCCGCCCCGGGCGCCACCTACACCGCCGGCGACCCGGTCCCGCTGGCCGCCACCGCGGCGGCCGCCGACGGGGCGACCGTCGACAAGGTCGAGTTCTACGACGACACGACCCTGCTCGGCACGGACACCACCGCGCCGTACGCCCTCACCGCCCGGGGCCTCGCCGCGGGCACCCACTCGCTCTACGCGAAGGCGTACGACAGCCGGGGCGCCGCCGCCGAGTCCGCCCCCGTCGGCATCACCGTCGCCGCCGGGCCGGCCCTCGTCGCGACCCCCGCCCAACTGCCGGTCCGCCAGGGGCAGTCCGCGACCTTCGACGTGAAGCTCTCCACCCGGCCGGCCGCGAACGTCACGGCGACCGTCGCCCGTGTCTCGGGCAGCACCGGCCTCACCGCGGCGCCCGGCACGCTCACCTTCACCCCGGCCGACTGGAACACCGCCCGCAAGGTGACCGTCACCGCCGCCGCGACCGGCACGGGCTCCGCCGTGTTCGCCGTGACGGCCCCCGGCCACGCGAAGGCCGAGGTGACCGCCACCCAGCTGGACGGCGACTCCACGTACGACGCCCGGTTCCTCGCCATGCACGCCAAGATCACCGACCCGGCGAACGGGTACTTCTCGCCGGAGGGCATCCCGTACCACTCGGTCGAGACGCTGATCGTCGAGGCGCCCGACCACGGCCACGAGACGACGTCCGAGGCGTACAGCTACCTTATCTGGCTCGACGCCATGTACGGCAAGGTCACCGGCGACTGGACCCGGTTCAACGGCGCGTGGGACACCATGGAGAAGTACATGATCCCCACCCGCGCCGACCAGCCGACGAACGACAAGTACAACGCGTCGAAGCCGGCCACCTACGCCCCCGAGCACGACCTGCCGACGCAGTACCCGTCCCGCCTCGACGCCGGCGTCCCCACGGGCTCCGACCCGATCGCCGGCGAGCTGAAGAGCGCCTACGGCACCGACGACGTCTACGGCATGCACTGGCTCCAGGACGTCGACAACGTCTATGGCTTCGGCAACGAGCCCGGCAAGTGCTCCGCCGGCCCCGCCGCCACCGGCCCCTCCTACATCAACACCTTCCAGCGCGGCCCGCAGGAGTCGGTCTGGGAGACCGTGGCCCACCCCACCTGCGACAACTTCACCTACGGCGGCCGCAACGGCTACCTGGACCTCTTCACCGGCGACGCGTCGTACGCGAAGCAGTGGAAGTTCACCAACGCCCCCGACGCCGACGCCCGCGCCGTCCAGGCCGCCTACTGGGCGGACGTCTGGGCCAAGCAGCAGGGCAAGGGGACCGCGGTCTCCGGTGTCGTCGCCAAGGCCGCCAAGATGGGCGACTACCTGCGGTACTCCCTCTTCGACAAGTACTTCAAGAAGGCGGGCGACTGCGTCGGCGCGACCACCTGCCCCGCCGGCACCGGCAAGAACAGCGCCCACTACCTGATGTCCTGGTACTACGCCTGGGGCGGCGCCACCGACACCTCCGCCGGCTGGGCCTGGCGCATCGGTTCCAGCCACGCCCACAGCGGCTACCAGAACCCGCTCGCCGCGTACGCGCTGAGCGAGTACGCCCCGCTGAGGCCCAAGTCGGCGACCGGCGCGCAGGACTGGGCGACCAGCCTGGACCGGCAGGTCGAGTTCTACCGCTGGCTCCAGTCCGACGAGGGCGCCATCGCGGGCGGCGCCACCAACAGCTGGCAGGGCCGCTACGCCACCCCACCGGCCGGCACGCCCACCTTCCACGGCCTGTTCTACGACGAGAAGCCCGTCTACCACGACCCGCCGTCCAACCAGTGGTTCGGCTTCCAGGCCTGGTCCATGGAGCGGGTCGCCGAGTACTACCACCAGAGCGGTGACGCCCTCGCGAAGAGCGTCCTCGACAAGTGGGTCGACTGGGCCCTGTCGCAGACCACCGTCAACCCCGACGGCACGTACCGCTTCCCGTCCACCCTGCGCTGGTCCGGCAAGCCCGACACGTGGAACGCCGCGAACCCCGGCCCCAACGCCGGCCTGCACGTCACCGTCGCCGACTACACCGACGACGTCGGCGTGGCCGCCGCGTACGCCAAGACCCTGACGTACTACGCCGCCAAGTCCGGCGACGCGGACGCCAAGCGGGTCGCCAAGGCACTCCTCGACGGCATGTGGCAGCACCACCAGGACCCGCTGGGCATCGCGGTCCCGGAGACCCGCGCCGACTACAACCGCTTCGACGACCCGGTGCACGTCCCCGCCGGCTGGACCGGCACCATGCCGAACGGCGACCGGATCGACTCCACGTCCACCTTCGCCTCGATCCGCTCGTTCTACCAGGACGACCCCGCCTGGCCGAAGGTCGAGGCCTATCTGAAGGGCGGCGCCGCGCCGGTCTTCACGTACCACCGCTTCTGGGCGCAGGCGGACATCGCGCTCGCCATGGGCGCGTACGCGGAACTGCTCGAATAGCCCCGCGGCGGCTTTCGCGTACGTCACAGCCGGGTGGGCCGCGCTGTTCGCGCCCCACCCGGCTTCCGCACGCCCCCACCCGCACGCCCCCACCCGCGCGCCCCGACAGGAGGCACCGTGCGCACGAAGTGGACCCTGCTCACCGGACTGGCCCTGGCCGCCGGCCTGCTCACCGCCGCACCACCACCCGCCCCGGCCGTCCCCACGGCCCCTGCCGCCCCCGCGGTCCCGGTCGCCCATGCGGCCCCGACCGCCCCCGGGGGCGCAACAGTGCCGGCAGCCGCCGGCACCGCACGGACCCCGGCCGCCCCCGGCGCCCCGCGGATACCCACGGTCCCCGGCATCGCACCGGCCCTCTCCACTCCTTCCGCCCCTGCCGGCGCACCGGCCCCCGGCACCACCTCCGCCGACACGTACACCTGGAAGAACGTCCGCATCGACGGCGGCGGCTTCGTCCCCGGCATCGTCTTCAACCGCGCCGAGAAGGACCTCGCCTACGCCCGTACCGACATCGGCGGCGCCTACCGCTGGCAGCAGTCCACCAAGACGTGGACCCCGCTCCTCGACCACGTCGGCTGGGACCGCTGGGGCCACACCGGTGTCGTCAGCATCGCCACCGACTCCGTCGACCCCGACCGCGTGTACGCCGCCGTCGGCACCTACACCAACAGCTGGGACCCCGGCAACGGCGCCGTCCTGCGCTCCACCGACCGCGGCGCCACCTGGCGCACCGCCGACCTGCCGTTCAAGCTCGGCGGCAACATGCCGGGCCGCGGCATGGGCGAGCGCCTCGCGATCGACCCGCACCGCAACGGCGTCCTCTACCTCGGCGCGCCCAGCGGCCACGGCCTGTGGCGCTCCACCGACGCCGGCGCCACCTGGTCGAAGGTCACCGCCTTCCCCAACCCCGGGAACCACGCCCAGGACCCCACCGACCCCTCCGGTTACGCCTCCGACAACCAGGGGATCGTCTGGGTCACCTTCGACGAGTCCACCGGAACCCCCGGCTCCGCCACCCGCACGATCTACGTCGGCGTCGCCGACAAGGAGAACGCCGTCTACCGCTCCACCGACGCCGGCGCCACCTGGTCCCGGCTGCCGGGCCAGCCCACCGGCCTCCTCGCCCACAAGGGCATCCTCGACGCGCGCGGCGGCCGGCTGTACCTGGCGTACAGCGACACCGGCGGCCCGTACGACGGCGCGGACGGCGCGGTGTGGCGGTACGACACGAAGGCCGGCACCTGGCAGGACATCACCCCGGACACCGACCCGTACTACGGCTTCAGCGGTCTGAGCCTCGACCGGCAGAGGCCCGGCACGGTCATGGTGACCGGCTACAGCGCCTGGTGGCCCGACACGCAGATCTTCCGCACCACCGACGGCGGGACGAACTGGACCCGGGCGTGGGACTTCTCCCCGTACCCCGACCGGACCGACCGCTACACGATGGACGTCTCCTCCTCGCCCTGGCTGGGCTGGGGCGCGAACCCGTCCCCGCCCGAGAAGTCCCCGAAGCTCGGCTGGATGACGGAGGCGCTGGAGATCGACCCGTTCGACTCCGACCGGATGATGTACGGCACCGGGGCCACCGTCTACGGCACCGAGGACCTGACCCGGTGGGACACCGGCGGCCGCATCACCATCAGGCCGATGGTCCGGGGCCTGGAGGAGACGGCCGTCAACGACCTCGTCTCCCCGCCGTCCGGCGCGCCGCTCCTCAGCGCCCTCGGCGACATCGGCGGCTTCCGCCACACGGACGTCACGAAGGTCCCGGCGATGATGTTCACCTCCCCGAACTTCACCAGCGGGACGAGCCTCGACTACGCCGGGGCCAGGCCGGACACCGTCGTCCGCGCCGGCCATCTCGACGCGGGCCCGCGGATCGCGTTCTCCACCGACAACGGCGCGACCTGGTCCCCGGGACAGGAGCCGGCGGGCGTCTCCGGCGGCGGCACGGTCGCCGCCGCGGCGGACGGCAGCCGCTTCGTGTGGAGCCCGGACGGCGCGGGCGTGCACTGGACGTCCGGCCCGGGCGGCACGTGGACCGCGTCGCGGGGCGTCCCGGCGGGCGCCGTCGTCGAGGCCGACCGCGTCGACCCGCGCACGTTCTACGCCTTCGCGGGCGGCACGCTCCACGTCAGTACGGACGGCGGCGCGACGTTCACCCCGAAGGCGACGGGCCTGCCCGCCACCGGTCCCGTCCGCTTCCAGGCGGTCCCCGGCCGGGCCGGTCACCTCTGGCTCGCGGGCGGCGCCGCCGGGGCGTACGGGCTGTGGCGCTCCACCGACGCGGGGACGACGTTCACCAAGGTCCCGGGCGTCGAGGAGGCCGACACCATCGGCTTCGGCAAGGCCGCGCCGGGCGCCTCGTACGACACGCTCTACACGAGCGCCCGGATCGGCGGCGTACGCGGCATCTTCCGCTCCACCGACGCCGGCGCGAGCTGGACCCGGATCAACGACGACGCCCACCAGTGGGGGTGGACCGGCGCCGCCATCACCGGCGACCCGAGGGTCTTCGGCCGCGTCTACGTCTCCACCAACGGCCGCGGCATCGTCTACGGCGACCCCTCCGGCAGCCCGGGTCCGGATCCCGACCCGGACCCGCCCACCGGGGCGACCTGCGAGGCCGCGTACCGGGTGACCAACCAGTGGCAGGGCGGCTTCCAGGCCGACGTGACGGTCAGGAACACGGGCACGACCGCGTGGAACGGTTGGCGGGCCGCCTGGGCCTTCCCCGACGGCCAGCGCGTCACCCAGGGGTGGAACGCCGCCCTCACCCAGTCCGGCGCCGAGGTGACCGCCGCGCCGGTCGGCTGGAACACCCGCGTCGAGCCGGGCGCCGCGGTCGCCTTCGGGTTCACCGGCTCGTGGTCCGGCGCGAACCGGCCCCCGCCGGTGCTCACCGTGGACGGCACGCGCTGTGCGACCGCGTCGCCGTGACGGCGGTGCCGGGGGTGCCGGGGGTGACGCGGGCGCCGGTCCGGCGCCCCTGGCACCCCCGGCGTCACGTCACGCCCACCGCGCGAGGCGTGCGTGCCGCCGGCGCCGGTGGTAGGCGACGGTGACGGCGACCAGCAGCGGCGGCCAGGTGAGCAGCGGCAGGTAGCAGACGAGGAGCAGCGCGTCCTGCGCGGGCGTCCCGATGCTGCCGTCCCCGAGCCCCGCCGCCTGGGCGTAGAAGCCGTACGCGGCGAGCCCCGTCAGTCCGGCGGCGCCCAGCAGCGCGGGCACGACCGCGGCGAGCGGCCGCACGCCCCGGCCACCGAGCAGCGGCACCCAGCGGGGCACCACCTCCCCCCAGCCCTGTACGAGCCCCAGCGTCAGCAGCGCGAGCAGCTCCGACAGGACACTCAGGCCCACGACGTACGCGATCTCCCACCCGCCTTCGACGGGCTGTTCGGCGACGGGCAGCCCGGCGGCGAGGGCGATCCGCCACAGCCCGGACGGCAGGGTGACGAGCGGGACGGCATGGGCGGCGAGCACGGCCCAACGGGGCACGTGCGGCAGGGCGTTCATCGTCAGCATGCGGCCATGCTGCCGTCGGCCCGGTGGCTGTGCCGTCGCCGCCGGGTCGCATCATCCGCCCGCCCCTCCGCCACACGGCGGACCCACCCCTACGACCCCGGTCGCCCAGGGCGCGGGCCCCACGACCCGGCGCGGCGAGGCCAGCCACAGCCGCTGCCCGGCGGCCGTCACGGTCAGCCCGAACGCGTCGGCGGACGGCCGCCCCAGCCCGGCGTACTCCGCCTCCACCCGCTCGACCTCCCGCCACAGGTCGCGGGGCCCGTACTCCCACACCTCCCGCGCGGCGGCGTGCGCGGCGGACCTCGACCCGTCCTGGAACCAGAGCTCCACGCCGTCGCCCTCCCCGGAGTGCCACGCCCGCACCCCCGGCAGGCGGGCCCCGGCGTACAGGGCGAACCCGAGGTCGAGCAGCCGCGCGGGCGGCAGGGCCCCGGCGCGGCGGCGGGCTGTGGCCCCGTCCACGCCCACCGCGTCGTCCGCCGCCCGGTGGGACCGCATCGGCATGTACGAGGCACCACCGTGGAAACGCCCCTCCGCGACGGCTCCCGCCCCGGCGGTGAGCCGCACGAGCGCACCGGACCAGAAGTCCCGGCACAACGGCGCCACCAGCACGCCACTGGGGCGCAGCTGGGTGAGGAGGTCGGGCGGTACGCGGCGGACTCCGCAGGTCACGACGATCCGGTCGAACGGCCCGGCACCGGGCAGCCCCCACGCGCCGTCGCCGTGGACGGCGTGGGGCGCGTACCCGGCGGCGGAGAGGGCCCGCGCGGCCCGATCGGCGAGGGCCGCGTCGACCTCCACGGTGTGGACGTTCCGGTCGCCGACCCGCTCGCACAGCAGCGGCCAGGTGCCCGGTGCCGGTGCCGACCTCCAGCACCCGGTGCCCGTCGCGCAGGTCGAGGAGCCGCAGCATCCACGCGACCATGCTGGGTTGGCTGTTCGAGCAGGTGGCGACACCGGGGCCGTCGGGACGACCGTCGTCGAGCTGGGTGACGACGGGCTCGTCGGAGTGGAGCAGCGCGAGCCGCCCGTCACCGGTGACGGGCACGCACCCGGCGGCCGTCTGCCGCCAGGCCGTCTCCGGGACGAACGCCGCCCGGGGGACACCGAGCCAGATGCGGCACCACTCCACGTCGAGCAGCCCGCGCTCGCGGAGCGACTCCACGAGCGCGACGTGCCCGGGACGCGGGGCGAGACCCATTCCCGCCCCCTACCTGCCGGGCCCGGAACCGTCGGGCGACGGCGGCGCGGGCGGCGGGTTCCACGGCTTGTCGGACGGCGGCCCGGCGTGCTTCCCGTCGGTCATGAGGGGACCTCCTTCGTGAGGGGTACGGCAGCGGTGGCAGGACCGGCAGGACCGCGGCCACCAGGAGAGGTGGTAGTCGACCCAGTCGTCCGGTTTGTAGTCGTGCCGCCCCAGGTCGACGGCGGTGCGGGGCGTGAGGACGACACCGCAGTGGACGCAGTCCGCGCCCCGCCGCTGCCGCTCGGTGACCCGCCGCACCGGGGGCACCCCGCCCGGTACGGCCGCCGGGACGCGCCCGCAGCTCACCGCCCCGCCTCCCCGCCCGCGCACCGCGCGCACGCGCAGGGCGGATAGCGCAGCCCGTCGACGGGCGGATCACCGGCCTCGAACTCCCGCCGCTCGCGCACGGTGTCGGCGGTGCCGTCGGCACGGACCCGGTACACGCGCAAGGTCATGCCGCTCACCGGACGGCCCCGCCGTCCGACACGTAGGGGCGTACCGGTGAGCCCGTCTCGATCAACACGTCCGGCCCTGCCGCTGCCCGCGGCAGATGCGCGGCGACGGGTTGCCAGGGAGTCGCCCGCGCGGCACCCCAGACAAGGGAGCCACTGCTGGTGCGGGTCGGGCAGTGGGGACGTTGCAGCGATTGTCCCCTCGCCATGTGAGGAGGCGGGGCGGCGACACGGACCATACGATCACCTGCATTTCGCTACGCTGAGTTGTCCTTGATGACTCTTCGACAGTAGAAGCCCACGCCCACGCGTTGAACCGACTGCCAGTACCGGTTATGGGCGTCTCTTCGGGCAGGAGGAGCGAATGCGAGGCAAGCGGAACGTAGGAACCCGGACAGTCGGTCGGGGTCCCTCCCCACCGTCACGTACAGGGTTGATCTCCGGATTCGTCTTTCGGCTGGCGCGGGAGCAGTTAGGGCTCACGCAGGAGAGGCTCGCCGAGCGGTTGCGGGTGTCTTCCGACACCATCGCCGGATGGGAGTCCGGCAGGCGGGCACTCACCGCCGTTCCCACCGGCCAAACGCTCGTCCACCGGCACATGCTGCTTCGGATGGGGGCTTCGCCCCCTCTGCTCCAAACGCTTGAACGAGCCATAGAGGCGGATGTCCTGTTGACGAGCATGCTCGATGACGGAGCACCGGAAGAGAGCCCCATGGGCGCGTGGGTGATGCGGCGCGATCTCATGGAGGTGATCACGTGGCCTCTGACCGGCATGGTGCCGACCCCCCTCCGCTCGCTGCCCCAGCCGCCGCGACTCCGGCGAGGGCCCGCACCCGCTGGGCCAGAGATGTGCAGGGCTGACCGAGAGTGCCTCTTCGGCCGCCTACGGCACACAGCCGAACTCGCACGGGACCCCGACTTGTTCCTTCTGCGACGCCAGAGCCTCTACCTCGCCGGATACGACACCGAGAGCGATACGACGGCTTGGCTCAACGGGCAACAACGGGCAGTGCGCCCGGACGGCTGGCTCAACCACTGGCTGCACTCTCGCTCCGTCGCAGCAGTCGCAGCCCGCCAGGGGGACCGTGACCGGATGAGCCACTTCATCGGTTCGCTGGAGGGCGACGACGCTTATGAGGCGGCGAACTTGAACTACTGGGCGTACTGGATCGGGGAGCTCGACACGGTGGAGCTGACCGACGACTTCATCGCAGACCCGACACTGGGCCCTTGGACGGGTGACAGGTTGCTTGCGCATCTCACTCGTGGTCTGACACCCGAACACGGGTTCTTCGAGCTGAATGTCCACACCCTGTGGGCCTTGCTCATTGCCAGGCCGCATCTATTGCGACGGTCGGCCGGCGGATCACACCTGTCTGAACGGCTCCCCATGCTGTTGGATGACCATGGCCTCTCACCGCATGCGCGGCGAGAGCTGGAAGGCATCCGGTATGCGATCCGCCTCGCTGAGGCGTGAGAGGAGACGGACGGTGGCTGACGACCTGTCCGCGGTGGGCCGCTTCTTGTTCGAGGCCGGCACGCTCAAGCACAGCAGGCGCACGGGCTGGTGGATGGCCGGGGTGCGGGACCCGGAGAGCGTCGCCGAGCACTCCTGGCGTACGGCCCTCCTCGCGTCGGTCATCGCCGAACTGGAGGGCGCCGACCCGGCACGTGCCGCGCTCATGGCCGTGTGGCACGACTCGCAGGAGACGCGTACGGGCGACGTGAACCACCTAGGCAAGAAGTACACGCCCGCCGCCGACCCCCGTGCGGTCACCGCCGACCAGACGGAGGGTATGCCGCCCGGCCTCGCGGCGCTGGTGCGCGGACTGGTGGGTGAGTACGAGGCCAAGGAGTCGCCCGAGGCGGTCTGCGCCCGGGACGCCGACAAGCTGGAGTGCCTGATCCAGGGCGTCGAGTACAGGGAGCAGGGGTACGCCCACGCACAGCGCTGGATCGACAACAGCCGAGACAGGCTCGTCACGCCGACGGCACGGAGCCTCGCCGACGAGGTGCTCCGGCAGGGCAGCCTCGACTGGCTGCGCGTGGCGATTGGCGAGGAGAAGGCGTAACCGGCAGGCACGGATGATGCCGCCGCGCCCGGTCGCATGGGTGTCGGATGACCTGGGCGAAGATCCGTCCGGTCGGCTCCGGCCGGTGGGGACCCTCCTGTGCGCGTCGCGACCAGGCGGAACCGAGGGCCCACGCCGCCTCCGACATGCCGGGTCCGCACCCGGATCGCCCGGGAGGCCACCCAGGCCGAGTGCTCCACATGGGCGGGTGGGACGCGCCGACGTCACATGGACACGCCACCCGATCGGGGCCTGAGGGTGACGGGGCAGGAGTTCCACAGGGCCACTCCGGCGCGGAGGAGTGCCAGTACCGCGCGTCGCTCGTCGGGTGTCCACGCGGCGCACTCGTTTCCGAACAGCCGCTCGTAGGCGCTGTCGTGCACGGCTCCCTGCGCGGGCAGCTCGGGCAGCTCCTGGACCGCGTCGAGCCCTCGGGCCAGATCCTCGAAGAAGTGCCACGCGTCCAGGACCGCGCCCGGTGGGACGTGGCGACGCGCCGGATCCTCCAGCCAACGTTCGACACGGACGAGCTCCAGGGTGCCGACCTCGGAAGTGGCCAGCCGCCGCCCTTGCCGACGCGCGTACACCCGCGCTTGCCGAGCCGTCACGAACAGCGGCACTCGCCGACGATCGGGTGCCGGCGACGTCAGCACCCGATCCGGTTCGTCATCCCCGCCACCGATCCACAGGACCACCCCGCTGCGGCTGAGCCCCCGCACCCGGTACGCATGGGGACTGCCCCCTCCACCGCGCCGTCCGGCCGCGCCCGCGTCCGCCCTATCGATCTCTGTCACGCCCTCACCCTGACATGGCACGGCAGAACCGTCGCGCGCCTTTCTCGGCGGCGCCTGGCGGACGATGCGCTGCGGCAGAAGGGCCTGGCGGCTGCACATGGCGGTCGGCGAGGGTAGGACGCCCCCCCCCGTGCCGCTCGAAGAAGGGCGCTCCGCTCAGCGGCGACCCCGGACGTGCCGGGGTCGCCGGGAGGGGGCACGGGCGTCGGCAGGCTCAGACGGCCAGGGCGAAGATGCGGGGGCCGTGACGAAGCATGCCACTACGCCACTCGCGCGCTCGTGCAACTGGACGCCACCTGGTACGCGACCGGTATGGAGCGGGTGCGTGAGGTGCGGCGAGCCCTGGCGCCATGGCAGCACGAGCAGTGCGTCCGCGACCTTGACGAGCGGCTGTACGGGTGGGGGACGACGCTCAGCGCCCTTGCGCGTTGAAGGCCGTGATCGCTTGCGGGAGTTCGGCGAGGTTGCCCACGCGGAAGGTGGGCAGCTGTACGGCCTCATCGGTATCCCACTGGATCGTTGCCCACGGGCCGCGTCGTACGAGGGCCGTGTGCATCCCGGCCTTCACCGCCGGGCGGATGTCGTTGTCGACGCGGTCGCCGACGTACAGGATCTCCTCAGCCTCGTACGGGACCGCCTCGGCGACCCGCACGAAGAATGCGGGGTCCGGCTTGCTGGCACCCGAGTCGTCCGACGTGCCGATCAGGTCGACGTCGGCGCTGAACAACTCCCGCAGGAGCCCCCCGGCTCTCACGGTCTGGTTCCCGGCTATGCCCAGCCACAGTCCGTCCGCGCGCAGCTTCGCGAGCGCGGGCCGGACGTCCGGGTACAGGTCGTCCTCGCCGAACCACTCCGGCTGCCCGGCGGCCGCACGCTCCTCCCGCTCGGCGTACAGGTTGAACCCGGGGCGGAACACCTGGAAGACATCGCGGTAGTCGCGGCCCTGCGCGACGACGGCGCCGAACATCGCGGCGAACGTGTGGCGCGGCACGCCCAGCCAGTCCGCCCACGTGCCGTACTCGCGGGTCTCGTCCACCAGGCACTCACCGATGTCGAACACCACCGCGTGAATCATGGCCGCAGCCTAGACGCGGGCCTGGGCATGACGAAAGCACCCCCGGACCTCCCGCAGTCGGGAGGGCCGGGGGCGTCGCCGTCAGGTGGGGTCCGTGTGGCCACGGTTTGGCCAGGAGTCGGGATACGACGAAGGGCTGACCTGTTTTACCAGGTCAGCCCTTGATCGATCAGGGTGAGTAACGGGACTCGAACCCGCGACATCCTGGACCACAACCAGGTGCTCTACCAGCTGAGCTATACCCACCACGACCGGTCGTTTTTCCGACCGGCCGAGAAAAAGTGTACAGGGTCCGGGAGGGTGCTCGCGCACGCGTTTCCCTGGGGGCCTCCCGGACCCGTGGGAGCGGGGTCAGGCCAGGGGTTCGGTGGGCAGGACGTGGCGGGCCGCGATGGCCTTCGCGGTGTCGGAGTCGGGGCCGGGCTGCGGGACGAAGACCGCCTCGCGGTAGTAGCGCAGCTCGGCGATGGACTCGCGGATGTCGGAGAGCGCCCGGTGGTTGCCGGTCTTCTGCGGGCTGTTGAAGTAGGCCCTCGGGTACCAGCGGCGTGCCAGCTCCTTGACGGAGGAGACGTCGACGATCCGGTAGTGGAGGTACGTCTCCAGGCCGGGCATGTCGCGGGCGAGGAAGCCGCGGTCGGTGCCGACGGAGTTGCCGCACAGCGGCGCCTTGCCGGGCTCCTTGACGTGCTCGCGGACGTACGCCATGACCTGTGCCTCCGCGTCGGCGAGGGTGGTGCCGCCCGCGAGCTCGTCGAGGAGCCCGGAAGCGGTGTGCATCGCGCGCACCACGTCCGGCATCGTCTCCAGCGCCGCGTCCGGCGGCCGGATGACGATGTCCACGCCCTGACCGAGCACGTTCAGTTCCGAGTCGGTGACCAGTGCGGCCACCTCGATGAGTGCGTCGTCCGTCAACGAGAGCCCGGTCATCTCGCAGTCGATCCACACCATGCGGTCGTTCATGCGTCCACCTTAAAGGGGCCGCCGGTGGGGAGTGGCGTCGTGCCCACACCCCCACCGGCGGCCCCTCAGGGACGTGCCGTGCCCTACGGCGCGCTGCGCTGGCCGGGCAGGGCGCCCCGCCCGGACGCGAAGGCGTCCGCGTGCGGCTTGCCCGGGTCCATGCCCAATCCGGCGCCCGCGCCCGCCGTCGGCCGGCGCAGCCCCGGGCCCTGGCCCGCGGCCTGCGGCGGGACGACCGCGTCGGCGACCGACGGCGGCCCCCCGTCGCCCTGCGGGCGCCGGGCCCGGTAGGCGGCGCGGTAGGCGGCCGGCGACGAGCCGAGCTGCCGGCGGAAGTGGCCCCGCAGCGCCACCGGCGAGCGGAAGCCGCAGCGGCCCGCGACCTCGTCGACGGAGTAGTCGGACGTCTCCAGGAGGCGCTGCGCCTGCAGCACCCGCTGGGTGATCAGCCACTGGAGCGGCGCGCTGCCGGTGAGCGAGCGGAACCTGCGGTCGAAGGTCCGTCGGCTCATGTACGCCCGGGCGGCGAGCGTCTCCACGTCGAACTGCTCGTGGAGGTGCTCCAGCGCCCACGCCACCACCTCGGCCAGCGGGTCGGCACCGATCTCCTCGGGGAGGGATCGGTCCAGGTAGCGCTCCTGGCCGCCGCTGCGGCGCGGGGGCACGACGAGCCGCCGGGCGAGCGCCCCGGCCGCCTCCGTGCCGTGGTCCGTCCGCACGATGTGCAGACAGAGGTCGATGCCGGCCGCCGTGCCCGCCGACGTCAGCACGTCGCCGTCGTCGACGAAGAGCTCCCGCGGGTCCACGTGGACCGACGGGTAGCGCTTGGCGAGCGTCGGGGCGTACATCCAGTGCGTGGTGGCGGGACGCCCGTCCAGTAATCCGGCGGCGGCCAGCACGAAGGCCCCGGTGCACAGGCCGACGATGCGGGCGCCCTCCTCGTGTGCGCGGCGCAGCGCGTCGAGCGCCTCGGCCGGTGGCGGTGAGGTGATCGACCGCCAGGCCGGTACGACGACGGTGCCCGCTCTGCTGATCGCTTCCAGGCCGTACGGCGCGGAGAGTTCGAGTCCCCCGGTCGTGCGCAGTGGCCCTTCCTCGCCCGCGCAGACAAGCAGCCTGTAGCGCGGAACTCCGGCGTCCTGGCGGTCGATCCCGAACACCGAGAGTGGGATGGAACTCTCGAAGATGGGCCCGCCGCTGAACAGCATGACGGCGACGACCTCGCGACGGCGGCGTCCGGACAGTTTGCGTCCGGTCTCCGGTGCGGCGGAGTCCTGGCTCATGACGCTAAGCCCCCCTCGGTGTTCGCGTCTCCTAGGTCCTGTCGCTCCTGCACGTTTCCCCTCGGTTTTGCACGAGACCCCGTTCTCCGATAGTCATGATCGAATCTACTGCGTCCCGCGCTGCCGGCGTGACAAGTTCCGTATCCGGCACTATGTCGACAAGGCAACTTGGCGCGAAGCATTCGATCACGAAGCGTTTCACCCGGAGGGCCCCGCAGGGAAGTGCGTCTCACGCTCATGGCCCATCCGCGTAGGGTGCGCGAGGCCCCTGCGGCCCTTATCTCCCAGGTGGCAAGGGGGTTCGCAGGCCATTCCGGCAAGGAACGGCGGGGCTGCTGAAGTTGGCTGAAAACATACGGGTGCGAGTGTGCGAAGCCCTCAGTCTCCCGGCGCACTCCCCGGCCCGCACCGTCCGCCCCGGTGCGCCCCGTTCCCCGTGCGCGCGTGCCGGCCCCGGTGCGGCGCCGGCGCCCCGCCCCGTTCCCCGCCCGCCGCGGCGCAGCACCACCCGGCAGGCGGCCGTCACGGCCGCGAGCCCGAGCGCGGTCCCGGTGGCCGCCACGAGCGACTCCTCGTACAGGAGGAGGACGAAGGGGACCAGCCGCAGCTGAAGGCGCCCACCGCACCACGTCGTCGGCCGCGTCGGCGGGTGCCTCCGGCACATCGGGTACCCCGGGTGCGCCTGGCATACCCCCACGTCTGCGCCCGCCCGCCGTGGCGGCGGCCGGGGGCGGCTCCGTCCGGCCGGTCGGCCGTGCCGTCCGCGCCGACCGCCCCCGCTCGACGGCGGCGGACGCGTCCCGCCCGGCGGTCGCGTCAGGTTCGGCGGAGGCTTCACGCCGGGCGACCGCGTCCCGCCCGGCGACGGTGTCCCGCCCGGCGACCGCGTCCCGCCCGGCGACCGCGTCCCGTCCGGCGACGGTGTCCCGTCCGGCGACGGTGTCCCGTCCGGCGGCGGAGGCCGGCCCCGGCGTGGACGGAGGCGCCGCGTGGCGCCGGGAGCCTGCCTGGGGTGTGTGCACACGAGGGCTCCCTCACGGGGTGACGGCGGGCGGGGCGGGGCCTGGCTGCCAAACGAGGAGCGGAGCGCTCCGGTCACTGTCGGGGAGTGCGGCGTGACGCTCCGGAGGGCGCCTGGGAGGCCGCGCCGAGGGGCGCCGGGGCCGGTTCGGGGCCCGGGCGGGGGACGCCTGTAGGGGCCAACCGGCGTTGCGTACGGGGGCGGGCTCGTGCATGCTCCCTGGAACGCCGCGTGCGCGGCGGCGGACGATGGGCACGAGAGGAGTGGCGCCGTACCCTTGGGGTATGGGGTTGGGAAGATGATTCCCGGACACAGCTCCGCGTGCGACGTCCCTTGAACCCCTCCCACGAGGACCTTCTTCGCCGAGACACCGATGGCCGGTCACGAATTCCCTGAACCAGCCGACCGCAGGCAGGTCGCCGATTCGGCGGTGGACCCCCTGGCGGCGGCTGACACGCGCCAGGCGTGTGATCCCGCGTTCCGGCACGGCGTCGTCGTCGGCTTCGACGGCTCGACCTCCAGCGAACGGGCGCTCGCCTACGCGATCGGCATGGCGCGCCGGTCCGGCTCGGGTCTGATCATCGTGCACGTCGCGAACCGGCTGCCCACCACCGTGTGGGCCGGCTGCGAACCGCCCGTCTTCGTCGATCTGCCGGATCATCGTACCGAGGTGCTGGGGCTGGAGCTCGCCTGCGCGGACCACCTGTCCGAAGTGCCGTGGATCCTCGTCGAGCGGGGCGGTGACATCTGCCACGAGCTGGAGGAGGTCGGCCGCGAGTACGCGGCCGACGCGATCGTGGTCGGTTCGACGCACGGTATTGCGGGGCGCATTTTCGGTTCCGTCGCCGGTCGTCTCGCGCGGCGCGCGCAGCGGCCCGTCGTCGTCATTCCCTGACCGTGCGGCGGCGCATTCCCCCGGGGCGGCTCCGGGGTGCTTTCGGACCATCGCGCTATTGATTCAATAATGAACCACATTCCCCGCCCGGCAGGGCCCGCGGGGCCGTCCGGACGGGAATTCCCCCGGCCACCCCGCCACGGGCCCCCGCGCCGGGCCCACCCCGCCCCCGCCCGCCCGCCGCTCCCGCCAGGTCCCCGGCCCCGCCGCCCCCCGCCCCGGCGTCCGCCACCGACCGTCCGCCGCCCCGCCCCGCGGCCCCCGCCGGGTCCCCGGCCGCCCCGGCCCCGCCGCTCCCGGCCCGCCGGCCGCCCCGGCCCCGCCGCTCCCCGCCCCCCGGCCCGCCGCCCACCCCGGCCTCGCCGCTCCCCGCCCCGCCGGACGCCCCTCCGCCCGCGGGCCGCCCGCGTCGGCCGTTCCCTCGGGTGCCGGATCCGACGGTTCGTCAACCGCCTCCGGGTGCACGGTGGATCACCCTCCGGTCGCACACGGACGCGACCCTGGAACGACGCCCGCGCCCCGCGCCGCCGCCTAGCGTCGGGACCATGAAGACGTCACGCACGCTGCGGTCGGCGGCAGCCGCGGCCCTCCTCGCCACCCTCGCCGCCACGGCCACGGCTCCGACCGCCCAGGCACACACCCCCGGCGCCGGCGCGTCCGCTGCCGCGCTCACCGCCGGCGCGTCCGCCACCACCGCCCCGGTGCTCCGACAGACGGCGCCCGACTCACGGGCGGCGGTCGGAGTGGTCCTGCCCCGTCCCACCGGCCCGTCGGCCGTGGGGCGCTCCACCCTCCACCTCGTCGACCGCTCCCGCCAGGACCCCTGGGTACCGGACCGGCCGCGCGAGCTCATGGTCGACATGTACTACCCCGCCCGCTCCGCGGCGGGCACGCCCGCGCCCTACGCCGACCCGCGCGAGGCGCGGCTGCTGCTGGAGGCGGCCGGGAACCAGGACGCCGAGGCCGCCGCCCGGCTGGGCGCGACCCTCACGCACAGCGTGGCAGGCGCCCGCCCGCAGGGCGGACGCCACCCGCTGGTCCTGCTGTCACCCGGATTCGGCGCCCCCCGGTTCACCCTGACGACCCTCGCCGAGGAGTACGCGAGCCGCGGCTACGTCGTCGCCGTGGTCGACCACGCCTACGAGGCGGCCGGCGCGGTCTTCCCCGGCGGGCGGGTGCTCACCTGTGTCGCCTGCGAGAAGGCGCAGACCCTGGAGGACATGCGGAAGGCCACCGTCAACCGGGGCCGGGACCTGTCGCACGTCGTCGACCGGCTGACCGGGCCGCGTCCGGCCTGGCGGTACGCCCGGACGATCGACCGGAAGCGGATAGGCGCCGCGGGGCACTCGATCGGCGGCGCCGCCGCGGCCTCCGTCATGGCGCAGGACGACCGGGTGCGGGCGGGCGTCAACATGGACGGGTCCTTCGGCGACCCGGTACCGGCGGGCGGGCTCGGGGGCCGGCCGTTCCTCATGCTCGGCACGCACGACGAGGTCCACCTGCCCGGCGGCGGCGACCCCACCTGGGACGAGGCGTGGCGCCACCTGGACGGGTGGAAGCGCTGGCTCGGCGTGAGCGGCGCGCACCACTTCACCTTCTCCGACGTGCCCGTCCTCTTCGACCAGCTGGGCGTGGCCTACCCCGGCGAACAGCCGCAGCCGACGATCGCCGCGGGCCGGGCCGTCGAGCTGACGCGCGCGTACACGACGGCCTTCTTCGACCGGCACCTGCGCGGCCGGCCCCAGCCGCTGCTGGACGGCCCGACGGCGCAGAACCCGGAGGTGCACTTCCACGGCGACGCGCGGTAGCCCGCCCGCTCCCGCGCCCACCCGCTCCCGCGCCGACGCGGGTACGACGCGGCCCGGGGGCCGGCCAGGACGGCCGGCCCCCGGGCCCGGTGCGTGCGGAGAGCGCGGTGCGGCCGCGCGTGCGCCGCCTACTCGACGGTGACGGACTTGGCGAGGTTGCGCGGCTTGTCGATGTCGCGGCCCATGGCGAGGGCCGTGTGGTACGCGAAGAGCTGGAGCGGGATGCCCATGAGGATCGGGTCGAGCTCGTCCTCGTTCTTCGGCACGACGATGGTGTGGTCGGCCTTCTCCTGCTCCTGGTGGGCGACGGCGAGGATCCGGCCGCTGCGGGCCTTGATCTCCTCCAGGGCCGCCCGGTTCTTCTCCAGCAGCGAGTCGTTCGGGACGATCGCCACGGTCGGCAGGGCCGGCTCGATGAGCGCGAGCGGACCGTGCTTCAGCTCCGAGGCCGGGTACGCCTCGGCGTGGATGTACGAGATCTCCTTGAGCTTCAGGGAGGCCTCCAGGGCCACCGGGTAGCCCCGGACGCGGCCGATGAACATCATCGACTTGGCGCCGGCGTACTCCGCGGCCAGCTCCTTGATCTCGTCCTCCAGCTTCAGGATCTCGCTGATCTGGTCCGGCAGGCGGCGCAGGCCCTCGATGATCCGCTTGCCGTCGGCGACGGACAGGTCGCGGATGCGGCCGAGGTGCAGGGCGAGCAGCGCGAAGGCGACGACCGTGTTGGTGAAGCACTTCGTGGAGACCACGCAGACCTCCGGGCCGGCGTGGACGTACACGCCGCCGTCGGCCTCGCGGGCGATGGCCGAGCCGACGACGTTGACCACGCCGAGGACGCGGGCGCCCTTGCGCTTCAGCTCCTGCACGGCGGCCAGCACGTCGTACGTCTCACCGGACTGCGACACGGCGATGTACAGGGTGTCGGGGTCGACGACCGGGTTGCGGTAGCGGAACTCGGAGGCCGGCTCGGCGTCGGCCGGGATCCGCGCCATGCCCTCGATGAGGCCCGCGCCGATCATGCCGGCGTGGTACGAGGTGCCGCAGCCGAGGATCTTCACGCGGCGGATGCCGCGGGCCTCGCGGGCGTCCAGGTTCAGACCGCCCAGGTGCACGGTGGAGAACTTGTCGTCGATGCGGCCGCGCAGCACGCGGTCGACGGCGTCGGCCTGCTCCGAGATCTCCTTGTGCATGTACGTGTCGTGGCCGCCCATGTCGTAGGAGGCGGCCTCCCACTCGACGGTCTCGGGCGTCGCCGTCGTCAGCGTGCCGGAGGTCGTGTACGTGCGGAACTCGTCGGCCTTCAGGGTGGCCATCTCGCCGTCGTCCAGGGTGACGATCTGACGGGTGTGGGCGATCAGCGCGGCGATGTCGGAGGCGACCAGCATCTCCTTCTCGCCGATGCCGAGGACGACCGGCGAGCCGTTGCGGGCGACGACGATGCGGTCGTTGAAGTCGGCGTGCATGACGGCGATGCCGTACGTGCCCTCGACGACCTTCAGCGCCTCGCGGACCTTCTCCTCCAGCGACTCGGCCTGCGAGCGGGCGATCAGGTGGGTGAGGACCTCGGTGTCGGTCTCCGAGGCGAAGACCACGCCGTCCGCCTCCAGCTTGGCGCGGAGCTCGGCGGCGTTGTCGACGATGCCGTTGTGGACGACCGCGACCTTGTTCTCGGGGTCCATGTGCGGGTGCGAGTTCACGTCGCTCGGGGCGCCGTGGGTGGCCCAGCGGGTGTGGGCGATGCCGGTGGTGCCGGTGAAGCGCTTGGGGACGCGGGCCTCCAGGTCACGGACCCGGCCCTTGGCCTTGACCATCTTCAGGCCGCCGGACTTGGGGCTGGTGATGACCATGCCCGCCGAGTCGTACCCCCGGTACTCCAGCCGCGCCAGACCCTCCAGCAGCAGCGGAGCGACGTCGCGCTTGCCGATGTAACCGACGATTCCGCACATAAGGTGTTGCCCCTCCAGGTTCGGTGTGTGTGCCCGGTCCGACGCTCAGCCGTAGACGATGCGGCGCAGCTGGCGGAGCGAGAGCTCCGGCGGCGCCACGGCGCGGTGCGGCAGCTCCGCCGCTATCCGCTCGAAGATCTCCGCGTTCACCGCGCCGGCCGCCTGGAGCTCGCGGTGGCGGCGCCGGACGTACTCCTCGGTCGTCTCGTCGAAGTACGCCAGCACGTCGAGTACCACCCGGGCGGCCTCGCCGCGCGGGAGCGCGGTGCTGCGCACCAGGTGGTCGATGAGGTCGTCGTGTGACGGGCGGCGATCGAGCACCCGTCGATATTGGAGGACGGGCAGGTCGATGGCAACATTTCTGCCCGATATCGGGCAGAGGTGTGCCCGTTTTGGTCAGAGTTGTTGGAGAACGGCCCGTTTCGCCGTGCTGAACTCCTCATCGGTGAGGACGCCCGACCGGTGCAGCTCACCCAGCGCCATCAGCGGGTCCTTGCGGAACCCGTACAGCTTCACGGCGTACGGGTCGTACTCGGGCGCCGGGGGAGAGGCCGGCGCCCCGACCGCCACCCGGAAGCGCAGGTAGCCGTTCTCCAGCCCGACGGCGGGCAGCCACTCCACCGCCCGCACGTCGGCCGGCGCCAGGGTGCGGGCGCCCCCCGAGGACGTGGAGTCCAGTTCCACTCCAGGCGGACGGCCTCCCCGTCGAACGTCACCGTGCCGTCCCCCGCCCCGACGGTGAGGGGCACCGGCGGGCCGGGCAGCAGGTACCTGTCCACGGGGCCCGTCCCCGTCTGCTCCAGCAGCATCGCGCGGCGCACCTCGTCCACGAAGTACTCCGCCACCTCGCTCCGGTCGTTCGCCACCGCGAGCCGGTAGGGGTCCGAGCCGTCCGCCAGCCTGCCCCGGGTGATCCGCAGCAGCGGATCGACGCCGTCCCGCAGCCGCAGCCGCAGCCGCAGCCGCAGCCGCAGCCGCAGCCGCAGTTGCAGTTGCAGTCGCAGCCGACCGGTCTTCCTGCCCGGCTCGAACGAGATGCCCGCCGGCGCGTCGAGGGGTACGGCGACCTCTCCCAGGGTCTGGCGCAGCAGCCCCACGCCCTTGTCGCCACCCGGCACGATCCGTATGACGTCCCCGTCGAAACTCCAGGTCCCGTCCTTCTGGATGATTTCCGTCATGCCGAGGATTCCGACACCGGGCGCGGGAAGCCGGGGCGTCGGACGGGGGACCGTACCCCGTCCGACGCCCCGGCCGGCCCGTGTTACGCGAACCGCGCGATCGGGTTGACCAGCGTGCCCGCGAACTGCAGCGCGCCGGACGGGTCCGCGAGGTCCACCATCTGCCTGTTGTTGCGCAGCTGGAGGCGGTTCAGGCAGGAGAGCGCGAACTCCTCCGCGAACAGGTCGTACCGCTTGAACTTCTCCGCGAGCTCCGGCACGGACTCCTGGTAGCCCGTGACGCACTCGGCGACCGTCCGCCAGAACGTCTCCTCGTCCAGCACGCCCTCGGAGTCCAGCGTCGCGCCCAGGAAGCGGAAGAAGCAGTCGAAGACGTCCGTGAAGACCGACAGCAGCTTCTCGTCCTCGGGCACCTCCACCCGGATCCGCTCCACGTCCGGCGGCAGCACCGCGTCCGGGTCCATGACGACGATCTCCTCGGCGATGTCCTTGAAGATCGCCCGCCGCACGGTGCCGTCCTCGATGACGAGGATGACGTTCTCGCCGTGCGGCATCCACGCCAGGTCGTAGGCGTAGAAGGTGTGGAGGATCGGCAGCAGGTAGGCGTCCAGGTAGCGGCGCAGCCACCGGTCCGGGGCGAGCCCCGACTCGGCGATCAGCGCGCCCGCGAACGAGGCGCCCTCGTGGTCGACGTGGAGCAGCGACGCCATGGTGGCGAGCCGCTGGCCGGGCTCCAGGGTCGGGACCGGGCTCTCCCGCCACAGCGCGGCGAGCATCTTGCGGTAGGGCGAGTAGCGGTCGGTGGCGGCCTCGTACTCCAGGTGCCGGTAGCCGACCGCCGCGCGCTCGCGGATGATCGAGAAGCGCGCCGCCCGCAGGACGTCGTCGTGGTCGATGAGCCGGGCCAGCCAGTCGTTGATCGCGGGCGTCGCCTGCATGTACGCGGCCGACAGGCCCCGCATGAAGCCCATGTTCAGCACGGACAGGGCCGTCTTCACGTAGTGCTTGGCCGGGTCGCTCGTGTTGAAGAACGTGCGGATCGACTGCTGCGCCAGGTACCGGTCGTCGCCCTCGCCGAGGTACACCAGCCGCTGCTGGGCGATCTCGGCGGCGAAGGTGACCGTCAGCTTGTTCCACCACTGCCAGGGGTGGACCGGCACGAGCAGGTAGTCGGCCATGTCCAGGCCGCGCTCGGCGAGGGTGCGGGCGAAGCCGTCGACGGCGGCGTCGCCCAGCTCCGCCCGGACGAACGTGTCGTACTCGATGTCCGCGCCCGCCGTGAAGGCCGTGCGGTCCCGGTGCGCGGCCAGCCACACCAGCCGCAGCGGGCTGGCGGCCTCGGGCGCGTACGCGTGGTACTCGTCGACGCCGAAGCCCAGCCGGCCGTTGTTGGCGACGAAGCACGGGTGGCCCTCGGTCATGCCCGTCTCGACCGCCTGGAAGTCGGCCCGCGCCAGCTCCGCGGCGGTCACCTGCGGTTTGGCCGACTTGTACGCCGTGCCGGAGAGGGTCGAGGAGATCTCCTCCAGGTACACGGGGAGGATCTCGTCGCTCAGGCCCAGGGCCCCGCGCAGCTCGATGACGAACTCCAGCGCGTCCACCGGCAGCTCCCGGCCGTCGCGGTGGCGGCTGATCGAGTCGGCGTACACCTGCCAGTGGTCGAGGGCGAAGCGGCCCGCGGTGAAGCGGTACTCGGTGGCGCCGTCGTCGCTGAGGACGCGGTACCGGCCCTCGCCGAGCGGCTGCGGGTCGAGCAGCCGCTCGTGGGCGAACTCCGCGAGGCCCTTGCGGACCAGGAGACGGTTGGCGTGCGCCCAGCGCTCGGGGGTGAGGTGGGCGACGGCGTCGGCGGTGCGCCCCGGGGCGCCGGTGCCGTCCGGGGCCACCGTGCCGTGCGTGTCGTGCGCCAGGGCGCTCGTGCTGCTCGTGCTGTTCGTGTTGCTCATCGGGGTGCTCCCACTGCCGCCTCGAACGCCTCGCGTGTGCACACGCTGAGCAGGGCTTCCTTCTCCGGCTTGGTGATCTTGTCGACGGGGACGAAGCCGACCGCCTCGTTCAGGGCGTGCACCGCGGTGTTGCGGACGTCCGGCTCGACCACGACGCGGCGGGTGGCCGGGTCGGCGAAGAGCTCCGCCATGACGGCCGTGATGACGGCGCGCGTGAAGCCGTGGACCGGCGTGTCCGTCGGGGCGACGAGGAAGTGCATGCCGACGTCGCCGGGGAGCGGGTCGTACAGGCCGACCAGCTCGACGTGCGCCGGGTCGTACCGCTCCATGAGGAAGGCCGGCTCGCCGTCGAGGAGGCCGATGAAGGCGTCGTGGTGCGGGTGGGCGGCGATCGCCATGTAGTCCCGCTCGACGTCCTCCAGCTTGTGGTCCTGCATCAGCCAGAACGACGCCTTGGGGTGGGTGACCCAGCCGTGCACCAGCTCGGCGTCGGACAGCGGATCGAGCGCGCGGACCGTGAAGGTGCCTATGCCGGGGACGGTGGTGCCGGTGGTGCCGGTGGTGCCGGTGGTGCTCATACGGTGAACTCCTGGAACGCGATGGACTTCTCGACGGGGTAGTACTCGGTCCCCAGCAGCTCACGGATGATGTAGGAGTTGCGGTACGCTCCCATGCCCAGGTCGGGCGAGGTGATCGAGTGGGCGTGCACCCCGGCGTTCTGCAGGAAGACGCCGCGGCCGGTGGTGTCGATCGAGTAGTTGCGGGCGATGTCGAACCGGCCGCGCGCGTCCCAGCGGAGCCGGTCGCGGACCGGCTCCAGGAACGCGGGCACGCTGTACTTGTAGCCGGTGGCGAGGACCAGGCCCTCGGTACGGATCTCGTACTCCTTGCCCTGCTCCTCCTGGCGCAGGCCCAGCGTGTACGTGCCGGTCGCCTCGTCGTAGGAGGCGGTGTGCAGCGCGGAGTTGGTGAGCAGCCGGGTGGGGACCGGGCCGTCCAGGTTCTTCTGGTACAGCAGGTCGAAGATGGCGTCGATCAGGTCGCCGTTGATGCCCTTGAACAGGCCCTTCTGCGCCGTCTCCAGGCGGTAGCGGGTCTCCTCCGGCAGGGCGTGGAAGTAGTCGATGTACTCGGGGGACGTCATCTCCAGCGTGAGCTTGGTGTACTCCAGCGGGAAGAAGCGCGGGGAGCGGGTCACCCAGTTCAGCTGGTAGCCGTGGACGTCGATCTCGGAGAGCAGGTCGTGGTAGATCTCGGCCGCGCTCTGCCCGCTGCCCACGAGCGTGATGGACTTCTTCGCCTTCAGGGCCTCGCGGCCTTGCATGTAGCGGGAGTTGTGCAGCAGGTCGCCGCCGAGGCCCTGGCACGCCTCCGGCACGTACGGCGGGGTGCCGGTGCCCAGGACGAGGCGGCGGGCGTGGAAGGTCTCGCCGCCCTCGGTGTGGACGACGTACACCTCGCCCTCGGTGTCGTACTCGACGCGGCTGACCGTCGTGCCGAAGCGGACGCTGCTCAGCTTCCCGGCGGCCCAGCGGCAGTAGTCGTTGTACTCGGCGCGCAGCGGATAGAAGTTCTCGCGGATGTAGAACGAGTACAGCCGGCCCTTCTCCTTCAGGTAGTTCAGGAAGGAGTACGGCGAGGTCGGGTCGGCGAGCGTGACGAGGTCCGACATGAACGGCGTCTGGAGGTGCGCGCCCTCCAGGAACATCCCCGAGTGCCACTCGAAGTCCGGCTTCGACTCCAGGAACAGGCCGTCGAGCTCCGCGATGGGCTCGGTCAGGCAGGCGAGGCCCAGGTTGAACGGACCCAGTCCGATACCGAGGAAATCAAGAGGCGTGGACAAGGTTCTCTCCCAGGTACTGCTCGGCGTGGCCGGCTATCAGATCGAGGACGGCGGCGATGTCGTGCACGGTCGTCTCGGGGTTGAGCAAGGTGAACTTGAGGTACTGGCGGCCGTCGACCTTCGTACCGGCGACGACGGCCTCGCCCGACGCGAAGAGCGCCTTGCGGGCGTGGAGGTTGGCCCGGTCGATCTCCGCGGGGGAGGTGACGGCGGCCGGGACGTAGCGGAAGACGAGGGTGGAGAGCGAGGGCCGGACCACCACGTCGTAGCGCGGGTCGGCGGCGAGCATCTCCCATCCCTCGGAGGCCAGGTCGCACACCTCGTCGAAGAGCTGCCCGACGCCGTCGGCGCCCATGACGCGCAGCGTCAGCCACAGCTTGAGCGCGTCGAAGCGGCGGGTCGTCTGGAGCGACTTGTCGACCTGGTTGGGGATGCGCTCGGCGACCGTGCGGCGCGGGTTGAGGTAGTCCGCGTGGTAGGTGGCGTGGCGCAGGGTCGCCCCGTCGCGGACCAGCACGGCGGAGGAGCTGACCGGCTGGAAGAACGACTTGTGGTAGTCGACGGTGACCGAGTCGGCCAGCTCGATGCCGTCCAGCAGGTGGCGGCGGGTGGGGGAGGCCAGCAGGCCGCAGCCGTAGGCCGCGTCGACGTGCATCCACGCGCCGTACTCGGCGGCCAGGGCGGCGATCTCGGGCAGCGGGTCGATGGAGCCGAAGTCGGTGGTGCCGGCGGTCGCGACGATCGCCATCGGGACGAGCCCCTCGGCGGCGCAGCGGGCCAGCTCGGCCGCGAGGACCACGCTCTGCATGCGGCGGTCGCGGTCGCAGGGGATGGAGACGACCGCGGAGCGGCCCATGCCGAGCAGCTGCGCGGACTTCTGGACGCTGAAGTGGCTGCACTCGGAGGAGAAGATCCGCAGCTTCGTCAGGTCGTCCGTCTTGGCCTCCTCGCGGGCCAGGAGCAGCGCCTGGAGGTTGGACTGCGTGCCGCCGCTGGTGAAGACGCCGTCGGCGGCCTCGCCGAAGCCGATGCGCCCGGTGGTCCAGTCGATGAGGCGGCGCTCGATGAGCGTGCCGCCGGCGCTCTGGTCCCACGTGTCGAGGGAGGAGTTCACCGCCGAGAGGACGGCCTCGCCGAGGACGGCCGGGATGACGACCGGGCAGTTGAGGTGCGCCAGGTACCGCGGGTGGTGGAAGTACACCGCGTCGCGCAGGTACAGGTCCTCCAGCTCGTCCAGGGCGGCGGAGGCGTCGCCCAACGGCCGGTCCAGGTCGACGGCGTCGACACGCGGCGCGAGGTCGTCGGGGGTGGCGCCGCTGAAGGGCCGCTGGGTGGTGGCGATCTTCCGCGCCACCCGCTCGACTCCTTCGGTGACGGAACGCCGGTACTGCTCCGCCGTTGCGTCATTGAGCAGGTGCGAGCGCATGCGACATCCTCCCGGATGCAGGACTTGACCGTCCCTCAGGGACAGGGTGAGGGCGAGGGACGCGGTGTTAAGTTAGCCTAACCTAACTTGATGTTGCAACGTGTCCCACCCCCTCTGACGGGCGTACGGGCGCAGGGCGTGCGCACGTACGGGCGTGCGGACGTACGGGCGCGGCGCGCCGGGGGGACGCGCCGCGGGCGGTACTGGTGGTGCGGTGGTGCGAGACGTGGTGCCGTCGTACGGGCGGTGCCGTCGTACGTGCCCCGCCCTGCCGTGCCGTCGTGCGGGCGGTGCGGCGTGCGCGGTGCGGGGGTCAGACCTCGGCGTCGGCGTCGGGCTCGGGGACCTCGCGCAGGGCGTCCTCGCTCAGCCCCTTGCGCCAGTATCCGACGAACGTGACGCGACGGCGATCGAACTTCCGCTCGTTCACGAGGTGGCGGCGCAGCGCCTTCACGACCCCCGACTCGCCGGCGATCCAGGCGTACGGCGCCGTGCCCCGGACCTCCGCGGCGCGGACCGCCTCCAGGGCCGGGGGCGCGCCCTCCTCCCGCACCAGCCACGTCACGGTGGCGTCCGCGGCGGTGCGCGGTTCCACGCGGTCGCCGGCGTGCGGCACCTCCAGCCACACCTGGGCCCGGATGCCGGCCGGCAGCCGCTCCAGCACGGCCGAGGCGGCGGGCAGCGCCGTCTCGTCGGCCCAGATCAGCACCTCGTCCGCGTCCGCGGGCAGCCGGAAGCGGACACCGGTGTTGTCCTCCACGGTCGGCCCGAGGACCGCCACGCGGTCGCCCTCCGACGCCTGCTGCGCCCAGCGGCAGGCGGGCCCGCCGTCGGGGTGGACGGCGAAGTCGATGTCGACCTCGACCGTCCCGTCGTCGGCGCGGCGCTGCTCCCGCACGGTGTACGAGCGCATGACGGCCCGTACGTCGTCGTCCATGGCCCGCCAGGCGCCGAGCGCGCCGTACAGGTCGCCGTCGACGACCGGCGGCATGACCGGCTCGGGCTGGCCCGGGTGGGGGAGGAACAGCGACAGGCTCTGGTCGTGGCCCCCGGAGGCGAAGCCCGACAGGTCCTCGTCACCGGCGCCGGTGAAGGTGACGCGGACCAGCGACGGGCCGAGCCGCCGCGTCCGTGCGACCCGCAGGGCGAAGAAGGCGAAGGGCAGTGCGGCGGTCTCGGCGGTCGTCATGGTGTCAGGCCACCTTCTTCGCGTTCTCGATGGCCTTGGCGAGGTCCTCCAGGAGCGGCGCGCACTTCTCGTACGAGTAGATGGGCTCCGTGACGCGCGGGACGACCTGGCCGGCCTTGACGGCGGGCAGCTGCGCCCAGGTCGGCTTCGACGCCAGGTCCTTGGGCTGGATGGCCGAGGTGCGGTTGTCCATCATGATGATGTCGGCCGGGTACTTGTCGACGTTCTCCCAGCTCAGGCCCTCGAACCAGCCGGCCGCGTCGAGCTTGGTCGGGACGACGACGTTGACGCCGAGCTCCTTGAAGTACAGCGTGTCCGTCGGCCGGACCGGAGTGGAGACGTAGAAGAGGTCGGCGCTCGCGGAGCCGATGAGCACCCGGATCCCGGGGTTCGCCTTGGCGGCGGCGCGCAGCCGGGCGGCGGCCTTCTCGAAGCGGGCCTTGCTGTCGGCTATCGCCTTGGTCTTCACGTCGGCGCCCAGGCTCTCGGCCAGGTCCACGTGACGCTGGATCACCTTGGGCATCGACTGGTCGGCGGCCCACAGCGCGACGCTCGGGGCGAGCTTGAGGATCTTGTCCTTCGACTCGTCCGGCACGTACCAGAGGGCGTCCTTCTCCCACATGTCCGTGATGAGGACCTCGGGCTGGAGCTTGATGTACTCCTCGATGTTGAACTCGCCCCAGACGTTGCCGATGATCTTGACCTTGTTCACGTCGAGGTCGCCGGCCTGCACGTCGGGCTTGCCGTCGGCGGTCTTCGTGGGGCCGAAGACGCCCTTCACCTCGACGCCGAAGTCGTGCAGCGCCGCCGCCGTGCCCGTGAACGCCACGATGTTCTTCGGCGTGGACTTCGCCTCGGCCACGACGCCGCGGTCGTCCGTGAACTTCCACGGGCCCGACGCGGCGCCGCTCTTGTCGGCGGCCTTCCCGCCGTCCGCGTCCTTGCCGCCGCACGCGGCGAGAGCGGCGCCCAGCCCGAGGGCGCCGCCCGCAGCGAGGAGACCGCGTCGGGTGAGATGGGTGGCTCGGGCGTTGCTGGGCATGGCGGAGTCGCTTTCGTACGGCCGGATCCGGCCTGTGGGCAAGTTCGAGGGTAGGTTAGCCTAACCTCAGATCTTGTCCAGGGGGTGACTCCCGGTTGTTCCCTTGATCACGCCGAGAGGCCGAGTTCACGGGCGATGAGCATGCGCTGCACCTCGCTCGTGCCCTCCCCGATCTCCAGGATCTTCGAGTCCCGCCACATCCGCGCCACCGGGTACTCGTTCATGAAGCCGTAGCCGCCGTGGATCTGGGTCGCCTCGCGGGCGTTGTCGACCGCCACCGTCGACGAGTACAGCTTCGCCAGCGCGGCCTCCTTCTTGAACGGCTCGCCGAGCACCAGCCGGGAGGCCGCGTCCCGCCAGCCGATCCGGGCCATGTGCGCCCGCATCTCCATGTCGGCCAGCTTGAACTGGATGGCCTGGTTGTCCCCGATGGGCCGGCCGAAGGCCCGGCGCTCCTTCGCGTACCGCACCGACTCGTCCACGCACCCCTGTGCCAGCCCGGTGGCGAGCGCGGCGATGGCGATGCGGCCCTCGTCCAGGATGCGCAGGAACTGGGCGTACCCGCGGCCCTCCTCGCCCAGCAGGTTCGCGGCGGGCACGCGGACGTCGGAGAAGGACAGCTCCCGGGTGTCCGAGGCGTTCCAGCCGACCTTCGAGTACGGCGCCGCGACGGTGAAACCGGGCGTGCCCGACGGGACGATGAGCGAGGAGATCTCCGGGCGGCCGTCCTCCTTGCGGCCCGTCACGGCCGTCACCGTCACCAGACCCGTGATGTCCGTACCGGAGTTGGTGATGAAGCACTTCGTGCCGTTGATGACCCACTCGTCACCGTCCCGCACGGCCGTCGTGCGCGTCCCGCCCGCGTCCGAGCCGCACTCGGGCTCCGTCAGGCCGAACGCGCCCAGCAGTTCACCGCTGCACAGACGGGGCAGCCACTCCCGCTTCTGCTCCTCCGTACCGAACCGGAAGATCGGCATCGCGCCCAGCGAGACGCCCGCCTCCAGCGTGATGGCCACCGACGAGTCGACGCGGGCCAGCTCCTCCAGCGCGATGCCCAGCGCCAGGTAGTCACCGCCCATCCCGCCGTACTCCTCCGGGAAGGGCAGGCCGAACAGCCCCATCCGGCCCATGTCCCGCACGATCTCGTACGGGAACTCGTGGCGCTCGTAGAAGTCGCCGATCTTCGGCGCGACGACGTCGTGCGCGAACTCCTCGACCGTGCGGCGGAGTTCTTCCAACTCGGCGGGAAGGCGGTGGTCCATCGGTGATCACTGCTCCTTGTGGGACAGGGCGCGGACGGTGCGGGAGGGGCTGGGTCGGCCCAGGCGGTCGGCCATCCACGCGCTCGTGGCGACGAGACGGCCGAGGTCGACCCCGGTGTCGATGCCGAGGCCGGTCAGCATCCACACGAGGTCCTCGGTGGCGAGGTTGCCGGTGGCGGACTTGGCGTACGGGCAGCCGCCCAGCCCGCCGGCGGAGGCGTCGACGGTGGTGACGCCCCGCTGGAGGGCGGCCAGCGTGTTGGCGAGGGCCTGCCCGTAGGTGTCGTGGAAGTGCACGCCCAGGGCGCCGACCGGGACGCCGGCCCCGCCGAGCGCGTCGAGCAGCGCGGTGACGTGACCGGGCGTGGCCACCCCGATGGTGTCACCGAGGCTCAGCTCGTCGCACCCCATGTCGAGCAGGGCCCGGCACACCCGCACCACCTGGGCGACCGGCACCGCGCCCTCCCAGGGGTCGCCGAAGCACATCGACAGGTAGCCGCGCACGTGCACGTCGGCCGCCTTGGCGCGGGCCACCACCGGCTCGAACATGGCCAGTGCCCCGTCCACGGTGCGGTTGAGGTTGGCCTGCGCGAAGGACTCGGTGGCGCTGGCGAAGACGGCGACACGGGTCGCCTCCAGCGCCAGGGCGCGGTCGAGCCCGCGCTCGTTGGGGACGAGGACGGGCAGCGCCACGGGCAGGTCCCGCACGAGCGGGAAGAGCCGCTCGGCGTCGGCCAGTTGCGGCACCCACTTCGGGTGGACGAAGCTCGTCGCCTCGACCGTCGTCAGCCCCGCGTCCGCGAGGCGCCGGACGAACTCCGCCTTCACCTCGGTGGGCACGACGCCCTGCTCGTTCTGCAGGCCGTCGCGGGCGCCGACCTCGTGGATCCGCACCCGCGCGGGCAGGCCCGGCGCGGGGACGGTCATGGGGAGCCCCAGCCCTGCGGTGGTCATGCCCCCTCCTCCTTCGGGACCACCACGGCGAGCACCTGGTCCATGGCGACGGTGGTGCCGGGCGTGACGTCCAGCTCGGCGACGGTGCCGTCGTGCGGGGCGGAGATGACGTGCTCCATCTTCATCGCCTCCACCACCAGCAGCCCCTGACCGGCCGTGACCTCGTCGCCCACGGCGACCTTGACGACCGTGACCGTGCCCGGCATCGGCGCGGTGAGGGAGTCGGCGCCGGCGTGGGCCGCGCCCGTGAGCGACGCCTCCACGGGATCGTGGTCCAGCACGTTCCACGCGTCGCCGTCCCGGCCCAGCCAGGTCCCGGCGCGGTGGAAGGTGTGGGTGACGCCGTCCACGGTGACCGTGACCCGGTCGCCGGTCACGCGCGCGCCGCCGCCGGCCCGGTGGGCGACCGGCTCGTGCCCCGGGACGCGCAGCCAGTGCGTCGCCGGTACGGCCTCGCCGCCGAGGCGCCAGCCGCTCGGCACGGAGAACGGGTCCGTCCAGCCGCGCGCGTCCGGGCCGGGCCGCAGCCGGGCCTCGCGCACCGCCGCCGCGGCCTCGTACACCTCCTCCGGCACGCCCTCGGGGACCAGGCCGTCCACCTCACGCTCCACCAGGCCCGTGTCCAGGTCGCCCGAGACGACGTCCGGGTGGGCGAGGAGGCGGCGCAGGAACCCGGCGTTCGTCGGGACGCCGAGGGTGACCGTGCCGGCCAGGGCGGCGCGCAGCCTGCGCAGCGCGGTGGGCCGGTCGGGGGCGTGCACGATGACCTTCGCCAGCATCGGGTCGTACAGGCTGGACACCTCGGTGCCCTCGCTGAGGCCCGAGTCGGTCCGCACCCCCTCGCCGGCCGGCTCGGACAGGGCCAGCACCGTGCCGCCCGACGGGAGGAAGCCCCGGGAGGGGTCCTCGGCGCAGAGACGGGCCTCGATCGAGTGGCCGGTCAGGGCGACGTCGTCCTGGGTGAACCCGAGGGGCTCCCCGGCGGCCACCCGCAGCTGCCACTCCACCAGGTCCACGCCCGTCACCAGCTCGGTGACCGGGTGCTCCACCTGGAGGCGGGTGTTCATCTCCATGAAGTAGTACTGCGAGGGGTCGCCGCCCGGGACGATGAACTCGACCGTGCCCGCGCCCCGGTAGCCGCAGGAACGGGCGGCCTGCACGGCCGCCTCGCCCATCGCGGCGCGCGTCCCCTCGTCGAGGAGGACCGACGGCGCCTCCTCGACGACCTTCTGGTGGCGGCGCTGGAGGGAGCACTCGCGCTCACCGAGGTGCAGCACGGTGCCGTGGCCGTCCGCCAGGACCTGGATCTCGATGTGCCGGGGCCGGTCGATCCACCGCTCCACCAGCAGCGTGTCGTCACCGAACGACGCCCGCGCCTCGCGCCGCGCCGCGGCGATCTCGTCCTCCAGCGCCGACTCGGCGCGCACGAGCCGCATGCCCTTGCCGCCGCCGCCCGCCGAGGGCTTCAGCAGCACCGGCATCCCGATGTCGCGGGCCGCCGAGGCCAGCTCGCCGTCGGTGAGGCCGCTGCCCGACGAACCGGGCACGACCGGCACGCCCGCCGCCTTCACCGTCTCCTTGGCGCGGATCTTGTCCCCCATCAGGGAGATCGCGGAGGCCGGCGGTCCGATGAAGACGAGCCCCGCGTCCTCGCACGCCTGCGCGAAGGCGGCGTTCTCCGCGAGGAAGCCGTACCCCGGGTGCACCGCCTCGGCGCCGGTCCGCGCGGCGGCCTCCAGCAGCCGGTCCACGCGCAGGTAGCTCTCCGTCGCGGCGGGCGGGCCGATCCGTACGGCCGTGTCCGCCTCCCGGACGTGCCGGGCGTCGGCGTCCGCGTCGCTGAAGACGGCGACCGAGCGGATGCCGAGCGCCCGCAGCGTGCGGATGACGCGGACCGCGATCTCGCCCCGGTTGGCGACCAGAACAGTCGTGAACATCAGTCCCTCACATCCGGAAGACGCCGAAGCCGGGCTCACCCAGCGGGGCGTTGGCGCAGGCGGTCAGGGCCAGACCCAGCACCTGGCGGGTCTCCATCGGGTCGATGACCCCGTCGTCCCACAGCCGGGCCGTCGCGTAGTAGGCGCTGCCCTGCTGCTCGTACTGGGCGCGGACGGGGGCCTTGAACTCCTCCTCCGCCTCCGCCGACCACTCCTCGCCGCGCGCCTCCAACTGGTCGCGCTTGACGGTGGCGAGGACCGACGCGGCCTGCTCGCCGCCCATCACGGAGATCTTGGCGTTGGGCCACATCCACAGGAAGCGGGGACCGTAGGCCCGGCCGCACATCGAGTAGTTGCCCGCGCCGTACGAACCGCCCACGACGACCGTCAGCTTCGGCACGCGCGTGCAGGCCACGGCGGTGACCATCTTCGCGCCGTGCTTGGCGATGCCGCCCGCCTCGTAGTCCCGGCCCACCATGAAGCCGGAGATGTTCTGGAGGAACAACAGCGGCACGCCCCGCTGGTCGCACAGCTCGATGAAGTGCGCGCCCTTCTGGGCGGACTCGGAGAACAGGATGCCGTTGTTGGCGACGATCCCCACCGGGTGCCCATGGACGCGGGCGAAGCCCGTGACGAGCGTCTGCCCGTACTCCGCCTTGAACTCCTGGAAGCGGGAGCCGTCGACGATCCGGGCGATGACCTCCCGCACGTCGAAGGGCGTCCGCGGGTCGACCGGCACCGCGCCGTACAGCCCCGCCGGGTCGACCGCCGGCTCCTCGACCGGCTCCACCGACCAGGGCAGCGCCCCGCGCGCGGGGAGCGTCGCGACGATGTTCCGCACGATCCGCAGGGCGTGCGCGTCGTCCTCCGCGAGGTGGTCGGTGACGCCGGACGTCCGGGAGTGGACCTCGCCGCCGCCCAGCTCCTCGGCGGTGACGACCTCACCCGTCGCCGCCTTCACCAGCGGCGGGCCGCCCAGGAAGATCGTGCCCTGGTTCCGCACGATGACGGCCTCGTCACTCATGGCCGGGACGTACGCCCCGCCGGCCGTGCACGAGCCGAGGACGGCGGCGATCTGCGGGATCCCGGCGCCCGACATGCGGGCCTGGTTGTAGAAGATCCGGCCGAAGTGCTCCCGGTCGGGGAAGACCTCGTCCTGCATCGGCAGGAACGCGCCGCCCGAGTCGACCAGGTACACGCAGGGCAGCCGGTTCTCCAGCGCCACCTCCTGCGCGCGCAGGTGCTTCTTGACGGTCATCGGGTAGTACGTGCCGCCCTTGACCGTGGCGTCGTTGGCGACGACCACGACCTCGCGGCCCGAGACCCGGCCGATCCCCGCCACCACCCCTGCGGCGGGCGCCTGGTCGCCGTACATGCCGTTCGCGGCGAGCGGCGCCAGCTCCAGGAAGGGCGACCCCGGGTCCAGGAGCGTGTCGACGCGGTCGCGCGGGAGCAGCTTGCCGCGCGCCGTGTGCCGGGCGCGCGCCTTCTCGCCGCCGCCCAGCCGGGCGGCGGCGAGCCGCGCCCGGAGGTCGTCGACGAGCTCCCGGTGCGCCGCCTCGTTGGCCTGCCAGGCCGGCGACGCGGGATCCGCCGCGCCGGCCAGCACAGGTGCCTGCTGCATCGTGTCGAGCCCCCTTGCCCGTACGAGAGCGTTAATGAGCGTTAACGTGTGTCCTTCAGGTTAACGACCGCTAACCGCGTTGTCTAGAATCGATCCATGACCACCAGGACCGACGCCCCGACCCGCCGCGAGCAGATCCTCAAGGAGGCCGCGCGCCTCTTCGCCGAGCGCGGCTTCCACGGCGTGGGCGTCGACGAGATAGGCGCGGCGGTCGGCATCAGCGGCCCCGGGCTCTACCGGCACTTCCCCGGCAAGGACGCCATGCTCGCCGAGCTGCTCGTCGGGATCAGCGAGCGCCTCCTCGACGGTGGACGCCGCCGCGTGGCCGAGTCCGACGGCGACCCCCGCGCGCTGCTCGCCGCGCTCATCGACGGGCACATCGACTTCGCGCTCAACGACCGCTCGCTGATCACTCTGCACGACCGCGAGCTGGACCGCCTCCGGGACGCCGACCGCAAGCGGGTCCGCCAGCTCCAGCGGCAGTACGTGGAGCTGTGGGTGGATGCCGTCCGCGCCACCTACCCCGAGCTGGGGGAGCCCGACGCCCGCGCGGCCGTCCACGCGGTCTTCGGCCTGCTCAACTCCACCCCGCACCTCGGCCCCGCCGGCGCCCTCACCAGCCACGGCAGCACGGCCGCCCTGCTGCACCGCCTCGCCCGGGGCGCCTTCGCGGCCGCCGCGCCGGGCGCCTGACGGGCCTGTCGGGGGCACGCCGAGTGTCCGGGCGCGGGCCCGGGCAATGGCCTGCGCGGGGGTACGCCGGGCGCGTGACGGGACCGCGCGGGGTGGCCGGCGCCTGACGGGGCCCGGCGGGCCGGCGCCTACGGAACCCCCTGGGCGGACCGGCGTGTGACGGGATCCCGCGGGGTGGCCGGCGTGTGACGGGGCCCGGCGGGCAGGCCGGGCGCCTGACGGGACCCCTGGGCGGGCCGGGCGCCTGGCGGACCCCGCGGGCGGGCCGGGTGCCTGGGCGCGGGTCCCGCCCGCGGGACGTCGGCGACTGGGCGTGGCCCGGCCGCCGGTACGCCGGGCGCCTGACGGGACCCGCGCCGACCCGCCGGGTGTCCGGGCGCGGGCCTGCGGGGCGTACGCCGGGCGCCTGCGCGGGGGCGACGGCCGCCCGGACGCGCGCCCGTGCCCACGTACGCTCGGGTGACCGCCGCGCCCCCGGCCCGCCCCCCGCCCCGCCCCGCCCCGGACGCGGCGGAGGCCGGCCGGGCGGGGGTACCGCTCGGCCGGCCTCGCGTGCCGCGTCCCGATCAGCAGGCGTACGTGGTGGCGTCCCGGGCGGAGCCCCAGTTACACGCGGACAGGGAGCCGGCCGTGCTGTTGTCGTCCCGGCTGCCGGGCTTCTTCAACCGCAGGTCGGGGTTGCGCGTGCCGGCCTCGTTGGGCAGGACGTGCCGGGCGTACCCGCGGTAGATGTGGTGCCAGCCGGCGCTGTCCCGGTGGTTCGTGCCGCTGCCGGTGTGCACGTAGGCCCGCGCGCCCGCCGGCAGGCTGTACGAGGGCAGGGCTCGGCCGTACGTGTTCGAGGTGATGTCCGGGACGTAGCCGCCGGTGTTCACCGCCCGCGCCGTCACGTTCTTGATGACGAAGTACTCGCCGTTGACGTTGAGCTGCCGGCCGTCCTTCGTGTCCGCGCCGGCGGCGTTCGGCCGCACGTGCGTGAGCATCAGGGAGCCCGTCGTGGAGGCGGCGTGACCGGTCGACGGCAGGGCGGCGAGGGAGAGTGCGGCCGTCGCGAGGGCGGCGGCGCGTATCGCACGGTGCAAAGAGGTGCCTTTCTGGCGGCGGTGCCGGGGCGCGTGGCGGCCCGGCCCGTCCGGGACCGCGCGTCCCGGGGGCGAGGGGGATGGCCGCCGCCCAGTCTGCCCGGCCGGAGGGCCGTTCCGGGGCGTTTTCCGCACAACCGGGCACGGGCCCGGGAACACGCGGCCGTCCACGCCGCGGAACGGCTCGGCCACGCGCGGTGCCGGGCGGCACAATGGGGGGATGCCGATACCCAGCCGCCCCGCCCTCGTCGAGCACCTCGTCCGCACGCGCATCGCGGGCGACGTCGCCACGCCCCGCGACAACAACCTCTCCCACTACCGCAAGCTGGCGAACGGCGACCGCCACTACTGGCTGGGTCTGGAGCTGGGCGACCGCTGGACCGACGAGCAGGACGTCCTCGCCGTGATGGCCGAGCGGTGCGGCGTCATCGACGACCCCGCCCACCGCGCCGGGCAGGACACCATCGACCCGGAGCTGACCGTCGACGCCCTGGACCGGATGGCGGCCCGCCTGCGCAAGGCCGCCGCCGCCCGCGAACGCGTCCTCTTCGCGACCGGCCACCCCGGCGCGCTCCTCGACGTGCACAGCCGCACCGCCGCCGCGCTGCGCGCCGCCGGGTGCGACGTCGTACGGATCCCGGGCGGTCTCCACGCCGACGAGGGGTGCGTCGTCCAGTTCGCCGACGTCGCCGTCTTCGAGCGCGGCGCCACCCTGTGGCACACCCACTCGCCCGAGCCGATGAACGCCGTCCTCGACGGGCTGCGCGCCATGGACCAGCCGCTGCCCGACCTCGTCGTCGCCGACCACGGCTGGGCCGGCCGCGCCGCCCAGCGCGGCATCGACACCGTCGGCTACGCCGACAGCAACGACCCGGCGCTCTTCGTCGCCGAGGCGGAGGGCACCCTCCAGGTCACCGTCCCCCTCGACGACCACGTCGTCGACCCGCGCTTCTACGAGCCGATGACGCAGTACCTCCTGAACGCGGCGGGCCTCCTGTGACCCGTCCGGGCCCCCGCCGACGCGCCCGGACCGTCGGGCCCGCCGGTCACAGGCCGCCCGGGGGCGCCACCCACGCCGTCGCCTGCCCGGTGGCCCGCGCCACCGTCTCGAAGTCCGCGTCGTAGTGCAGGACGGTGAGCCCCGACAGCTCGGCCGTGGCGGCGACCAGCAGGTCGACCGGCCCCGCGCTGCGGTGCTCGCCGCGCTCCGTGAGCGCCCGCTGCACGGCGCCTGCCCGCTGGTACACCCCGTCGGGGACGGGGGACCAGTTGAAGAGTTCGGCGAGCAGGTCCTGCTTGGCCAGGCGGTCGGCGAGGGAGCGCGCCGAGTGCAGCATCTCCAGCTCGGTGATCTCACACATGCCGACGACGCCCTCGGTGAGGTGGTCGATCCAGCGCTCCCTGACGCGCACGTCGGTCAGGATCCGGGCGGCGGCCGATGTGTCGACCAGGTGGGTGACCGGGCTCATCGACGGTAGTTGGCCTTGTCCAGCAGGACGTCGAAGTCCCCGCGCTCACCCATGGCGGCGAGCTCCTCCAGGGCCCGAAGGCGGCGCCGGCGCTTCGCCACTTCGAGCAGGGCCGCGTTGACCGTGTCCTTCTTGGTCGTCGTGCCCAGTATCGACGCGGCCTCGCTCAGGGCGTCGTCGTCGACCTCGACGTAGAGATTCGACATGACATATCCTCCCTATGGCTCCGGCATATGAAGCATATGCCCGCCCCGTCGGGGCGGGCAACGTCAGCGGGAGAGCGGGCGACGCCGCCGGTCAGTCGCGGGGGACGCGGATCATGCCCTCCTGGATGACCGTGACCGCCAGGCGGCCGTCCTGGGTGTAGATGCGGGCCTGGCCCAGGCCCCGGCCGCCCGCCGAGGAGGGTGACTCCTGGTCGTACAGGAGCCACTCGTCCGCGCGGAACGGGCGGTGGAACCACATCGCGTGGTCCAGGGACGCGCCCACCACGTCGCCGACCGCCCAGCCTCCCCGCCCGTGGGCGAGGAGGACCGAGTCGAGCAGCGTCATGTCGGAGACGTACGTCGCCAGGCACACGTGCAGCAGCGGGTCGTCGGCGAGCTTGCCGACGGTGCGGAACCACACCTGGGAGCGCGGCTCGCGCCGCACGCCGGCCGTGCCGTACGGGGGCTCCTCGACGTACCGCAGGTCGACCGCCGCACGCGCCTCCAGGAGGCGGTCCATGGCGTCCGGGTGGACGAACAGGTCCGCGTACCGGGGGAGGAGCTCGGCGGCCGTCGGCAGCGTCTCCGGGTCCGGCGCGGGCGGCATGTCCGCCTGGTGCTCCAGCCCCTCCTCGTACACCTGGAACGACGCCGACAGGTGGAAGATCGGCTGGCCGTGCTGGACCGCGACGACCCGGCGCGTGGTGAACGAGCGGCCGTCGCGGATCCGGTCCACGGTGTAGACGATGGGCGCGCCCGGGTCCCCGGGGCGCAGGAAGTACGCGTGCAGGGAGTGGGCGGCCCGGTCGGCCGGGACCGTGCGGCCGGCCGCGACCAGTGCCTGGGCCGCGACCTGGCCGCCGAAGACGCGCGGGACGATCGCCGCGCGGGACTCGCCGCGGAAGATGTCCTGCTCGATCCGCTCCAGGTCGAGCAGGTCGAGCAGGTCGTCGAGCGGCTGCGCGCTTGCGGTCACCGGTGTTACAGGCCCATCGACTTGGCGATGATCGACTTCATGATCTCGCTGGTTCCGCCGTAGATGCGGTTGACGCGGTTGTCCGCGTACAGGCGGGCGATCGGGTACTCGTTCATGTAGCCGTAGCCGCCGTGCAGCTGCAGGCAGCGGTCGATGACGCGGTGGGCGACCTCGGTGCAGAAGAGCTTGGCGCTGGCGGCCTCGGCCGGGGTCAGCTCGCCCGCGTCCAGGGCCTCCAGGGCGCGGTCGGCGACGGCCTCGGCGGCGTCGACCTCGGCCTGGCAGGCGGCCAGCTCGAACTTGGTGTTCTGGAAGTGCGCGACCGGCTTGCCGAAGACCGTGCGGTCCGTGACGTAGCGCTGGGCGAACCGCACCGCGGCCTTGGCCTGGGCGTACGAGCCGAAGGCGATGCCCCAGCGCTCGGAGGCCAGGTTGTGGCCCAGGTAGGAGAAGCCCTTGCCCTCCTCGCCAAGCAGGTCCTCGACCGGCACCTTGACGTCGACGAACGCCAGCTCGGCGGTGTCGGAGGTGCGCAGGCCCAGCTTGTCCAGCTTGCGGCCGATGGAGTAGCCCTCGGACTTCGTGTCCACCGCGAAGAGCGAGATGCCGAAGCGGCGGTCCTCGGCGGAGGGGGCCGAGGTGCGGGCGCAGACGATCACCCGGTCGGCGTGGACGCCGCCGGTGATGAACGTCTTGGCGCCGTTGAGGACGTAGTGCGTGCCGTCCTCGGAGAGCTTGGCGGTGGTCTTCATGCCCGCGACGTCGGAGCCGGTGCCCGGCTCGGTCATCGCCAGCGCCCACATCTCCTCGCCGGAGACGAACTTCGGCAGGTACCGCTTCTTCTGCTCGTCGGTGGCGAGCATCTTGAGGTACGGCAGGGCGAGCAGCACGTGGACGCCGGAGCCGCCGAAGATGACGCCCGCGCGGGCCGTCTCCTCGTAGAGCACGGCCTCGAACTTGTGCGTGTCCAGGCCCGCGCCGCCGAACTCCTCGGGGACGTTGATGCCGAAGACGCCCAGCTCGCCGAGCTTGTAGTAGAAGTCGCGCGGCGCCTGGCCGGCGGCGAACCACTCGTCGTAGACGGGGACGACCTCGGCCTCGATGAAGGCGCGGATGGTCTCCCGGAACGCCTCGTGGTCCTCGTTGAATACGGTACGGCGCACGAGCCGCCTCCTTCGGTTCCTGTCCTGGTCCGGCCGGTCGCTCCGACGCTCCGGCATGTGCCTAAGCGCTTGCTCAGCCTGTGTCAGTCGAAGTTACTCACCGGTCACCCGGTCTGTCCAGACTCCGTGTCTGTGATCCAGAGCCCTTCGGCGGAGTCGTACACGTACGCCGGCCTCCCTCGGGTCCCGCTCGTGCGGAAGGGCTTCCCGCCGTCCGTGATCCGCGCCGTCCCCGAACGGCCCCCGGCGCTCCATTCCAGCTCCAGGTACCAGCGGCAGTCGCAGCCCGCCGTCCGGGCGGAGACGAGCAGCTCCTCGGGGTCGGAGGAGGTGACCTTGTACGGGAAGGAGACGGCCGGGATCGTCCGGACCTCGGCGCCGGAGGCGTCAAGGCCGTCGACGGGCCTCGCGAGCGGGCGCGGCCGGTCGAGGTCCACGGCGAAGTGGCGCGGGGTGACGGCGCCGCCGCAGCCGTTGTCCATCCGGTACGCGTTCCATGGCAGCGGCGCGGCCCGGTCGACCACGCGCACGTGCAGGGCCTGGAGGACGACGGCGTCGGACGGCGACCGGCCCTGGAGCGTGATCCGCACCAGCGCCTCCCCGCCGTGCACGGCACCGTGCGTCCCGGCCCACGCCCCGGAGTCGGCCGCGACCGGCGGCGGGGCGACCGCGCGGGGGGCCCGGTCCACGAGGTAGGTGTGCCCGCAGCCGCCCTGCCAGAGCTGGGAACCGATGGTCCAGGTGAAGGGGAGGGGGGCTGCGGTCCGCCCCGGAGGGGTGGAAGCGGGAGCGGGGGCGGAAGCCGTACGGGTGGGGTGGCCGAGCAGGGCGGCGGCGAGGGCGAGCACGACGAGGGCGACGGCGGCGGCGACGAGGAGGGGAGCGGGGGCGGCACGACGGGGGCGGGCGCGGGGCGCCTCCGGCGTGGTCGGGTCCGGGGCGGTCGGATCCGGCGTGGTCGGGTCCGGGGCGGGGGTGGGGCTCGGTTCCGGCGCGGCCGGTTCCGGGTCCGATTCCGGCGCGGACGGCACAGGCGTGGGCGAGGGCACGGGCGAGGCCGTTCGGCGGCGGGCGCGGTCCGCCTCCGTCCAGGCCGCCTCCAGGGCCCGCCGTTCCTCCTCGTCCGCCCCGCACAGCAGGGCGAGGCGGTCGACCACGGCGAACTCCTCCGGGACGGTCGCGCCGGAGCAGTAGCGGTGGAGGGTGGACGCGCTGACGCTCAGGCGCCGGCCCAGCGCCTCGTAACTCCTCCCGTCCCGCGCCTTCAGCACGCGCACGAGCCCCGCGAACTCCTCGACGGCGGCGTCCTTCGGCATTCCATCCCCCTCGACCCTGCGTCCCATCCTTCACGTCCTTGCACGTCAGCGGGGGTGGAATGGTTCCGGGACGGATGGTGGGCGCGTGATCGTTGCAGACGGCGGGCGCCGGCCCCACGCTGGTTGAGCACTGACCGAACGAACGACCCGACGGGGGATCACCACCATGAACAAGCTCCGTACCGCATTCGCCACCGCCGCCGCTGCCGCCCTGGGCCTCGCGGCCCTCGCCACGGCCCCGGCGCAGGCCGCTGCCCAGCCCGCCTTCCTCGCCGCCTCCCAGATGCCGCCGTCGTCGACGCCGTGGACCGCCACCCAGGTCTTCACCGGCGTCCCGGAGAACGGCGGCGTCCTCTGCGCCCCCTACAAGATCCCGGCGCAGAACACCCGCTACCGCGAGTTCAGCACCGAGCTCGACACCAACGGCGTCCAGGTCACCACCGTCGCCCCCACCGAGGCCGACGCCGTGAAGCTGGTCGACACCCTCCGCAAGTCCCTCGCCGGCTGCGGCCCCCTCCTCGAGAAGCAGAACCCGGGCCTGAAGGCCGTCAGCGCCTCCCACGGCAAGCTCGCCGTGGAGGAGGGCGCCTGGGTCTACAGCCTGGACACCGCCGACCCGCAGATCGGCATCAGCGACATCCACCTGTTCTCCGTCGGCCGCGACGGCCGCACCGTCACCCTCGTCCGCTGGGGCCAGATGGGCGACTTCAAGGACGCCCCGCTGACCGCCTTCGGCACCACCACGAAGACCGCCGTCAACAAGCTCCACTGACCCGGGGGCTCCCCCGAGGGCTGACCACAGCTCCACAGCGGCGCGGCCGGAACCCGGGCGCGCCGCTGTCGTGCCCGCCCACTGCGCCGGCGGCGAAGAGGGCCCGGCATGCTGCCCGAGGGGGCGTCAGGGGAACAGAGTGGCCGGCCTGAGGCCAGGTGCGGTGCGCGGCGACCGCGCCGTCGTCAATCCGGCGCTGGGCGCCATGGCGCAGGTGCTGGGGGTTTTTGCTGCTCTTGTGGGGCGCCCTGCTCGTCACCACCGTCGTCAACCCGTCCGCGGCCGAGGGGAACGCCGCCGTCGCGACCGCCGTGGTGGCCGCGGTGTACGCCCCGAAGTTCGATGGCGCCGGCTGACCGCCCGGCTCGGCGTGAACAGGTGCTACCTGTGCGCGGACGGAGTGGCCGTCACCGACCGGTTCGGCCGGATAGGCGGCTCCGTGGCGTGGAGCGAGGTGACCGGGGTGCGGCCGCGGGCGGTGGCGAGTCTCGTCATGGCCTGCCACGGCGTCGAGCTCCTCAGGGACGACGCCGCCGCGCCCCTCTGATGCGTGGCGCCGGGAGCGAAGTCCGCCCTCGTGCGGGCCCTGCTCGACGAGGGCAGGCGTAGCGGCGTCCTCCGGTGACCGCCCGCACGGTCGCCGCCGGCGACTCCCGTACGGAAGCGGCCGGAGACTCCCGCACCGCGCAGGTACGTTCGCGTAGGCACGTCCGAGTGGGGGCGTGCGGCGTGGGGGCGTGCGGGGCACGGGCGTGTGGTGCGTGGGGGGCCTGTCAGTCCGTGGGGGGCCGGCCTGCCTCCGGGGGCCCCGCCGCCCGCAGGGCGAACCAGAGCTCCATCCGTACGTCCGGGTCCTCCAGGTCCGTGTCGAGCAGCGCCGCGCAGCGGGCGACGCGTTGGCGGACGGTGTTGCGGTGCACGCCCAGCGCCGCCGCGGTGCGGTCCCAGCCGCCGTGCAGCGACAGCCACACCCGCAGCGTCTCCACCAGGACGGGGGCGTCCAGCAGCGGGCCCAGCAGCGTGCGGGCGTGGGCCGCGGCCTCCTCGTCGTCGACCAGCGCGGCGAAGCCGCCCGCGCGGTGGCGGGCCAGCGGCCGGTGCGTGGCCTCGGCCCGGCGCAGCGCGCGGGCCGCCTGCGCGTCCGCCGCCGCCAGCTCCGCCGGCGCGGCCGGGGCGCTCACCCCCAGCGTCCACCCCGGGTACGGCGCCACCTCCCGCCCGGCCGGCAGCAGCACCCGCACGGTCCGCGCCCGCGCCGCCGGGCCGGCGGAAGCGGAGACGTCGGGGTCGCCGTCCGGGCCGCCGTCCACCAGGGGGCTGCCCAGGGCCGGCGGCGGGGCCTGCGGGTCGGTGGACCGGGCGTGCACCACCGTCCACGGCGCCGCGCCCAGCGACGGCGCCACGTCGGCGGGGTCGGCGCCCAGCAGCAGTCGTACCAGCGCCGCCGACCGGGCGGCCTCGCCGGCGCCCTGGTGCGGGGCGGTCAGCAGGGAGAGCAGCACCATCGCGGTCTCGGCGATCCGCCGGTCCGCCTCCTCGTGCCGGGCCATGGCGAGGGCGAGCGTCAGCCCCTCCCGCCCGGTCCCCAGCCCGTACGCCACGAGCCGCGCCCCGCCGGGCGCGTCCGGCCCCTCCGCCGCCGAGGCCGGCCGGCGCGCCTCCCCGGCCGCCGCCGTCGCTGCGGCGGTCCCTGCCGATCGGGCGGTCCCGGTCGCCTTCACCGCCCCCGTGATCCCGGTTGTCCCTGTCGGCGCCTTGGGCTCGACTGCCTCGGCTGCCCCGGTGGCTCCCGGCAACTCGCCCGCCCCGTCGGCCCCGCTGCCCCCGCCGCTCCCGCTTGCCCCGCCAGACCCGCTCGTCCCGCCGGTCACGACGCGCACCAGCCGGTCCACCGCCGCCGCCTCGCGCGCCGTGAGCGCCCGTCCGGCCGCCGCGTACTCGGCTCCGTCCGGCGCGTACAGCGCGGCCCGACCGTCCAGGTGCGCGGCCAGGACCCGCAGCACCGCCGGTACGGGGGCCGGGCGCGCCGCCGCCGCGGCCAGCGCGCGCTGGGCGTCCGCCACCCGGCGCAGCTCGTGATGGCGGGCGTCCGCCATCAGCCGCCACACCGCCCGGGCCACCGCCGCGAACGTCGTCCCCGGCTCCACCTCCACCAGCGGCAGCCCGTGCCGCCCGCACGCCTCGACCAGGGCACGCGGCACCGTGTCGTACACGGGCGTCACCCCGAAGCCCAGCGCCGCCGCGCCCGCCTCCGCGGCCCGCGCCACGAAGTGCTCCGGGTCGTCGAGCTGCACGCCCGCCGTGAGCAGCAGCTCGCCGCCGAGCAGGTACGGGTACGGATCGGCCATCTCCGAGGTGTGCACCCAGTGCAGCTCGGCGGCCGAATCCCCGGAGACCAGCCGCAGCCCCAGCTCCCCCCGGTCCAGCAGCGCCGCCAACCGGACCGGCGGCGCGAACGGCACCAACGGCTCCACCATGGACGTTTCCTCCACTCCGGGACACTCCGATGGAGGAAACGTACACTTCTGTCGGTCTGGCGGCGCCCGTACCGTCGTTCCCATGGGCGCCGTGTGACGGGCGGCGCGAGCGCAGGAAAGAAGGCACCCCACATGAGCAGCACCAACGGCACGCCCCGCGGCCCCATCGACTCCTCCCGCGTCCCGCGCTACGCCGGCCCGGCGACCTTCGCCCGGCTGCCGCGGCTGGACGAGGTCGGCACGGCCGACGTCGCCGTCGTCGGCGTGCCCTTCGACTCCGGCGTCTCCTACCGCCCCGGCGCCCGCTTCGGCGGCAACGCCATCCGCGAGGCCTCCCGCCTCCTGCGCCCGTACAACCCGGCGCAGGACGCCTCCCCCTTCGCCCTCGCGCAGGTCGCCGACGGCGGCGACATCGCCGTCAACCCGTTCAACATCAACGAGGCCGTCGAGACGGTCGAGGCCGCCGCCGACGACCTCCTCGGCACCGGCGCCCGCCTGATGACGCTCGGCGGCGACCACACCATCGCCCTGCCGCTGCTGCGTTCGGTCGCGAAGAAGCACGGCCCGGTCGCCCTGCTCCACTTCGACGCCCACCTCGACACCTGGGACACCTACTTCGGCGCCGAGTACACCCACGGCACCCCGTTCCGCCGGGCCGTCGAGGAGGGCATCCTCGACACCGAGGCGCTCTCCCACGTCGGCACCCGCGGCCCCCTCTACGGCAAGCAGGACCTGACCGACGACGAGAAGATGGGCTTCGGCATCGTCACCTCCGCGGACGTCTACCGCCGCGGCGCCGACGAGGTGGCCGACCAGCTGCGCCAGCGCATCGGCGACCGCCCGCTGTACATCTCCATCGACATCGACTGCCTCGACCCGGCCCACGCCCCCGGCACCGGCACCCCCGAGGCGGGCGGCATGACCTCCCGCGAGCTGCTGGAGATCCTGCGCGGCCTCGCGTCCTGCAACCTCGTCTCGGCCGACGTCGTCGAGGTCGCCCCGGCGTACGACCACGCCGAGATCACCTCGGTCGCCGCGTCGCACACCGCGTACGAGCTGACCACGATCATGTCCCGGCAGATCGCCGCGGCCCGTACGGCGGACGCGCAGTAGTCTCCGAAGACGGCGGGCCGGCCCGCACCGGCCCGCCGTCGCGCACCGGCCCGCCGTCGCGACCCCGCACCGAGCCCGGAGACCGGATGACCCACGACCACGACGCGGTACCGCGCCCCACCGCCGCGCAGACCGCCGCCGCGCTCGACCCCCCGCCGGGGCGGATCGGCGGCGACCTGGTCGTCGAGACCCTGCGCGGCCTCGGCGCGACCACCGTCTTCGGCCTGCCCGGCCAGCACGCGCTCGGCATGTTCGACGCGCTGCGCCGCTCCGACCTGGAGTACGTGGGCCTGCGCGTCGAGAACAACGCCGGGTTCGCCGCCGACGCCTACGGCCGCGTCACCGGCGAGGCGGCGCCGCTGCTGCTGTCGGCCGGACCGGGCGCGCTCATGGCCCTGCCCGCCCTCCAGGAGGCCGCCGCGGCCGGGGCCCCCGTGGTCGCCATCGGCGCCCAGGTCCCGGTGCGCGGCCTCGGCGGCGGCCGCCACGGTTACCTGCACGAGCTGCGCGACCAGCAGGCGTCCTTCCGGGACGTCGTGAAGTCCGTCCACCCCGTCCGCACGGCTTCCCAGATCCCCTCGGCCGTGGCCGCCGCCTGGGAGTCCGCCCTGACCGCCCCGCACGGCCCCGTGTGGGTGGAGATCCCGCAGGACGTGCTGACGGCCCCGGCCCGCCTGCCCGTGGTGACCGCCGTCGACGCCACCCCCCGCGACCTCGTGCCGCGCCCGGAGCTGACGGCCGTCGCCGCCGACCTCCTCACCCGCGCCGCACGTCCGGTGATCATCGCCGGTGGCGGAGTCGTGCGGGCGGACGCCTCGGGCAAGCTGCGCGCGCTGGCCGAGCGCCTGTCGGCGCCCGTCGTGACGACCTTCGGCGGCAAGGGCGCCTTCCCCTGGGAGCACCCGCTGTCCCTGCGGTCCTGGCTGGAGGACCGGCACACCACGGACTTCCTGGAGGACGCCGACGTCCTGCTGGTCGTCGGCTCCGGCCTCGGCGAACTCTCCTCGAACTACCACACCTTCCGGCCCCGCGGCCGGGTCGTGCAGATCGAGGCCGACCTCGGCAAGCTGGAGTCCAACCACCCGGCCCTCGGGATCCACGCCGACGCCCGCCCGGCCCTGTCGGCGCTGCTGGAGACGGTGGGGGAGCGCCACGACCCGACCGCCGAGGAGCGCGTCCGCACCCTGCTGGGGAAGGTGCGGAGCCGGATCGACGCGCAGGGCCTCGACCTGGAGCAGGGCGTCCTCGCGGCCGTCCGCCGCGCCCTGCCGGACGCGTCGCCCAGCTTCTGGGACATGACGATCCTCGCCTACTGGGCCTGGTCGGCCTTCGACCCCCGGCGCCCCGGCACCATGCACTCCGCGCAGGGCGCGGGCGGCCTCGGCTACGCCTACCCCGCCGCCCTCGGCGCCGCCGTGGCGGACCGCGGCCGGCCGGTGCTGGCGGTCTCCGGCGACGGCGGCGCCCTGTACTCGATCGCCGAGCTCGCCACGGCGCGCCAGCACGACCTGCCGGTGACGTGGCTGATCGTCGACGACGGCGGCTACGGCGTCCTGCGGGAGTACATGACGGACGCCTTCGGCGCGGCCACCGGGACCGAGCTGACCCGCCCGGACTTCGTCGCCCTCGCCGAGTCCTTCGGCGTGCCGGCGGTCCGCACGACGCCGCAGGCGCTGGAGGGCGACCTGGCCGCGGCGCTCGCCACCCCGGGCCCGTCGGTGGTCGTCCTCCCGGCGGTACTGCGGATGTTCGCCCCGACGCACCTCGGCGGGGACGACGGGGACGACGCGGCGGCGGGCGGGCGCTGAGGCGCCGAGGCGCTGCGGCGGGGCCGGACCGGCCCGGCCGCACCGCGGCGGGACCCGGACGCACCGCGGCGGGGTACGGGAGGCGCGTCGCCCTCCCGTACCCCGCCGCGTCGGCGTGTCCGTGCGCGGGCCGGTGCCCGCGCACGGACTCACCAGATCGCCTCGACCCACTCCGGGTGGTCGATGAACGGGTTCCGGTTGCGCTGGTAGGTGCTGTAGATGATCTCGTTGCGCTTGCGCTCGAACGCGTCCGGCGGGTCCTCGTCGTTCCACCGCTTCAGCACCGAGAGCCGCCCGTGGTACGGGGCGCTGCCGTTGGTGACGGTGTCGTTGGGCTCCAGGTCGGGCCAGCCGTCGGTGCCCTCGTAGCGGACGGCCATGTACAGGATCATGCGGGCCACGTCGCCCCTGTCGGCGGCGCGCGGCTCGAAGGAGTCGGCGTCCGTGTAGCTGCCCGGGGCGCCGCTGACGGGGCTGCCGCCGAGGTCGAAGTCCTTGTTGCCGCGGATGGCGTTGACCTGGACGTCGGCGGGGCGCAGGTGGTGCAGGTCCGTGCCGGGGCCGGCGGAGGTGCCGAAGTCGCCGTGGGACTGCGCCCACACGTGCTCGCGGTTCCAGTCGCCGACGTCTCCTCCGTTGAGGGCCTTGCTGCGGGAGGCGCCGCTGTAGAGGAGGCGGACGTTGGCGCTGTTGGCCGGGTCCTCGTCCGTCTGCTTCAGGGCGGTCCAGACGGTCGAGTACGAGATCTTCGTCTGGTCGCGGATGATCCCGTGCAGGGCGGTCTTCAGGCTCGCGCCGGTCTTCCCGGCGGCGTTCGCGTAGTAGGTGTCGTCGTACGCGGTGACGGTGGCGGTCGCGCCGGCCGTGGCCGGGGCGGGCCGCGGGGCCGTGGCCGCCGTGGCGCCGGGCACGACCATCCCGGTGAGGAGGGCGGCGGCCAGGACGGGGACCGTCCAGCGCCGGGTGTTTCCGGCCGGGGAAGACGGCATGGGGGAGTCCTTTCCCGAGGTGGGGTCACGGGGGAACGGGGTGGACGTCGAGCGCGTTCTACGCGGGTTGACGGGTGCGGTGAGGGGAGAGTGCCATGGACATGGCTACCTGTGCGTGAACGTCGTGCGACGGTCCTGTGTCTTTGTCATGGACGTGTCGCAATGGCCGAAAACCGCCCCGTACCGGGAAAGCGGGGGACAGGACGGACCGCCCGCGGGCACACGGCGGACCACCCGTGCCGACACCGGACGGACCCGCCCGCGGCCGCCGGACGGCGCCCCGACGCGGGCGCGGCGGAGGCGTACCCCGGCCCGGGCCCGTGGGCCGGAAGTCCTAGGCCGAAAGGAGGGACCTGGCCCGACCCGCCGCCCCCCGGGATGAAAATCGGACCCGCTCCTGTTGGTGCCTTCCGGTAGACCAGCGGAGAAACGGGAGGCGCGGGACGTGGTGTCGGCGGCGGGGGACCAGGAGCGGAAACCGGGGCGGAAAGCGGAGCGGGGCTGGGCCGGCCGGCTCTGGCAGTACGCGTGGCGGCACCGGCTGGACGTCGTCCTCGCCCTCGGGTCGTCGCTCGGCGGCATGGCCGTCATGGCGTTCGTCCCGCTCATCACCAAGATCGTCATCGATGACGTGATCGGCGGGGGCGACGGCTCCCTCGGCACGTGGATCGGCGTCCTGATCGGCGCGGCCCTCGCCGTGTACGCCCTCACCTACGTCCGCCGCTACTACGGCGGGCGGCTCGCCCTCGACGTCCAGCACGACCTGCGCACCGAGATGTACGCGACGATCACGCGACTCGACGGGCGGCGGCAGGACCAACTCTCCACCGGGCAGGTCGTCGGCCGCGCCACCAGCGACCTCCAGCTCATCCAGGGCCTGCTGTTCATGCTCCCGATGACCCTCGGGAACGTCCTGCTCTTCCTCATCTCCCTCGGCATCATGGCGTGGCTCTCCCCGCCGCTCACCCTCGTCGTCCTCGCCGTGGCCCCCGCCCTGTGGTTCATCGCCCGGCGCAGCCGCACCCGCCTGCACCCGGCCACCTGGTACGCCCAGGCCCAGGCCGGGCACGTCGCGGGCGTCGTCGACGGCGCCGTCACCGGCGTCCGCGTCGTCAAGGGCTTCGGCCAGGAGGAGCAGGAGACCGACAAGCTCCGCGAGGCGAGCCGGACCCTGTTCGCCGGCCGGCTGCGCACCATCCGGCTCAACGCCCGCTACACCCCCGCCCTCCAGGCCGTCCCCGCGCTCGGCCAGGTCGCCATGCTCGCCCTCGGCGGCTGGCTGGCGACCCGCGGCGAGATCACCCTCGGCACCTTCGTCGCCTTCTCCACCTATCTCGCCCAGCTCGTCGGCCCGGTCCGCATGCTCGCCATGGTCCTCACCGTCGGCCAGCAGGCCCGCGCCGGCGCCGAACGGGTGCTGGAACTCATCGACACCGAGCCCGTCATCCGCGACGGCACACGGGCACTGGACCCCGACGCCCCCGTGGGCGTCGAGTTCGACGACGTCTCCTTCGGCTACGAGGACGGGCGGCCCGTCCTCGACGGGTTCTCGCTGAGCATCCGCCCCGGCGAGACCGTCGCCGTGGTCGGCGCCTCCGGCAGCGGCAAGTCCACCGTCTCGCTGCTCGTGCCCCGCTTCTACGACGTCACCGGCGGCGCCGTCCGCGTCGGCGGCCACGACGTGCGCGAGCTGACCCTGGAGTCCCTGCGCGCCGCCGTCGGACTCGTACCGGAGGACAGCTTCCTCTTCTCCGACACCGTCCGCGCCAACATCGCCTACGGGCGGCCCGACGCGACGCCCGAGGAGGTCGAGGCCGCCGCCCGCGCCGCCCAGGCCCACGGTTTCGTCACCGCCCTCCCCGACGGGTACGACACCACCGTCGGCGAACACGGCCTCACCCTCTCCGGCGGGCAGCGCCAGCGCATCGCCCTCGCCCGGGCGATCCTCACCGACCCCCGGCTGCTCCTCCTCGACGACGCCACCTCCGCCGTCGACGCGCGCGTCGAGCACGAGATCCACGAGGCCCTCCGGTCCGTGATGGCGGGCCGCACCACGCTCCTCATCGCGCACCGCCGCTCCACGCTCGGCCTCGCCGACCGGATCGCCGTCCTCGACGGCGGCCGCCTCTCCGACCTCGGCACCCACGACGAGCTCCAGGCCCGCTCGCCGCTGTACCGGCGGCTCCTCACCGACCCCGACGGGCTGGGCGGCGTCTCCCCCGGCCACACCCTCCCCGCCGGCACACCGGCCGACGAGGCGGCCGAGCACACCGTCCGGGACGAGATCGACGCCGAGTTCGACGCCGAGCGCGGCATCACCCCCGCCCTGTGGGACCGCGAGACGGCCGGCACCGGCCACGACGCCACACCCGGCGCCACGCCCGAGCTGCTCGCCCAGGTCGCGGCGCTGCCCCCGGCCGACGGCACCCCGGACGTCGACGAGGACCGGGCCGTACGCCCCGAGGAGTCGTACGGGCTGCGCCGGCTGCTGCGCGGCTTCGGCCTGCCGCTCCTCGCCAGCCTGCTGCTCGTCGCGGTCGACGCCGGCATGGGCCTGCTGCTGCCGGTGCTGATCCGGCACGGCATCGACGAGGGCGTCACGCAGCTCGCGCTGGGCGCGGTCTGGGTGGCGTCCGCGCTCGCCCTGCTGGCCGTCGCCGCGCAGTGGGCGGCGCAGTCCGGCGAGGTCCGGATGACCGGGCGGACCGGCGAACGCGTCCTCTACGCCCTGCGCCTGAAGATCTTCGCCCAGCTCCAGCGGCTCGGCCTCGACTACTACGAGCGCGAGCTGACCGGGCGCATCATGACCCGGATGACGACCGACGTCGACGCCCTGTCGACGTTCCTCCAGACCGGGCTCGTCACCGCCTTCGTCTCCGTGGTGACCTTCTTCGGGATCATGGTCGCCCTCGTCGTCATCGACGTGGAGCTCGCCCTCGTCGTCTTCGCCACGCTGCCCCCGCTGGTCGTCGGGACCGTCTTCTTCCGGCGGGCCAGCGTCCGGGCGTACGAGCTGGCCCGCGAGCGGATCAGCGTCGTCAACGCCGACCTGCAGGAGTCCGTGGCGGGGCTGCGGATCGTGCAGGCCTTCCGCGGGGAGCGGTCGGGCGGTGCCCGGTTCACCGAGCGGAGCCTCGCCTACCGCGAGGCGCGGGTGCGCGGCCAGTGGCTGATCTCCGTGTACTTCCCCTTCGTCCAGCTGCTGTCGTCGCTCGCGGCGGCGGCGGTGCTGGTCGTCGGCGCCGGCCGCATCGAGGCCGGCACGCTCACGGCGGGCGCCCTCGTGGCGTACCTGCTCTACATCGACCTGTTCTTCGCGCCCGTACAGCAGCTGTCGCAGGTCTTCGACGGCTACCAGCAGGCGTCCGTGTCGCTGGGCCGCATGCAGGAACTGCTGCGCGAGCCCACCTCGACCGCCCCGGCGGCCGACCCCCGGCCGGTGCGCTCCCTCAAGGGCGAGATCGCCTTCGAGGGCGTGTCGTTCGCCTACGGCGACGACGAGCCGGCCCTCACCGGCGTCGACCTGCGCGTCCCCGCCGGACAGACGGTCGCCTTCGTCGGCGAGACCGGCGCCGGCAAGTCGACGCTCGTGAAGCTCGTCGCGCGGTTCTACGACCCGACGTCCGGCCGCGTCACCGTCGACGGCACCGACCTGCGGGAGCTCGACCTCACCGCGTACCGCCACCGCCTCGGCGTGGTGCCGCAGGAGGCGTACCTCTTCCCGGGCACCGTGCGCGACGCCATCGCCTACGGGCGGCCCGGCGCGAGCGACGCCGAGGTGGAGGCCGCGGCCCGCGCGGTCGGCGCCCACGACATGATCGCCACCCTCGACGGCGGCTACCTCCACGAGGTCGCCGAGCGCGGCCGCAACCTCTCCGCGGGCCAGCGGCAGCTGATCGCCCTGGCGCGGGCCGAGCTCGTCGACCCGGACGTGCTGCTGCTCGACGAGGCGACCGCGGCGCTCGACCTGGCGACGGAGGCGCAGGTCAACCAGGCCACCGACCGGCTGGCGGGCCGCCGCACGACCCTCGTCGTCGCGCACCGCCTCACCACGGCGGCCCGCGCCGACCGCGTCGTCGTGATGGACCACGGCCGCGTCGCCGAGGACGGGACCCACGACGAGCTCCTCGCCCGCGACGGCCACTACGCGCGGCTGTGGCGCACCTTCACCGGCGAGGCCGACCCCGAGCCCCGCCCCGAGCCGGAACGCGTCGCCTGACACCCGGGGCAGGGCGGGACGGGACGGGGCCGGCGGACGGCGGCGGGCGACGCCCGGCCGGCCGCGGTGCCGACCGCCCACGGCGCCCGCCACTGCGGGGGCGTCCGTGGTGCGTGACGCCCGTGGTGCGTGACGCCCGCGGGGTCGTGATGCCGCGGGTCCTGACGCCGGCCGGTTCGGGGCGCCCGCCGGTTCGGGGCGCCCGCGGGTCGTGATGCCCGCCGTTCGGGGCGCCGGCCGGTTCCGGGCGCCCCCGGCGGCGTGGTGCCTGCGGGGTGGTGGGTGCGCGGTGCGGTCGCCGGTCTCCCGGCCGGTTGAGTACGCCGCCCCGCCGTACCGGGTACGCGCGCTCATGCCCCGGCGCCCGCCGCCGCGCTGTGATCGGGGCATGACCGCGCACCCCGAGCCCGCCTCCCCTGGGCCCACCACCGCCCCCGCCCCCGGCTCCCCGGCCCCCGCCGTGACCGCCCTGCCCACCGTCACCGCCGCCGGAGCACGCCGCGTGGCCGGGTTCGCCGCGCTCGCGCTCGCGCCCGCCTGGCTGTGCGCGTGGCTGGCGGTCGCCTTCAGCGACGACTTCGGCCGCTGCCTCACGTACGGCGAGCGGTGCACGGGCTGGCCGTCGTGGGTGGGCCAGGCGGCTTTCGTCGTCGCGGGGGCCGCCTGGTGCGCCGTGCTCCTCGTCGGCGGCCGGGGACGGTGGGTCCCGCCGGTCCGCCTGACCGCCCTGGCCGTACAGCTCGCCGCCGAGGCCGCGCTCGTCCTGTCCGTGCTGAGCCGCGCCTGACCCGGGCCCGCGGAGCGCACCCCGCGTCCCCAGCTGCCGCGTCTCGTCCCTCCCCCGCCTCTCCCGCGTCCCGCGCCTCTACGCCGCCCGGCGCCTCCCACGCACCCCGCGTCCCCAGCTGCCCCCCCCCGGCCGGGAACGCGCCCCGCGCCGGGAACGCGCGTCCCGGAGGGCAACCCTCCGCCGCGCTCCCGCGTCGTACGCCAGTACGGGGTCGAAACGAGGGAGTCGCGGTGTTCGGTCGAGGCACGGGTACGTCCGGATGGCGGCGGAAGGTCGCCCACGGGGTCGCGGTGGCCGTCGCCGCGGGGGCGCTCGGCCTCGCCGGGCCGGCCGTCGCACCCGCCGGGGCCGCCGGTACGGCGTGCCCCGGGCGGCTCGCCAAGACCGTCCGGTTCGCCACCGGTGAGCTGCGCGTCTACAAGAACCGCCAGTACGCCTGCGCCGTCACCGTCGCCAAGGCCGGCCCCCGCCGTGCCATGTCCGTCACCCTGCAGCCGCGCGGCGCCCGCGCCGTCGTCGACGCCGGGCGGTTCACCCGGCAGGCCGGGCCCGTCAGCGTGCACGCCCTCAACCGCTGTGTGCGCGCGGCCGGCAGCGTCTCCGGACGGGGCACCGCCACTGGCTGGATCCTGTGCTGACACCACGTCGGAAATAACCGGTCGGGTCTGGTCATGCACACGCGCACCCCAGTAGGTTCGCCGCGACCGCAGTGAACCCAGTGGAAGGCAGCGCATGCGCACGACGCTCAGATGGCTGCTGTCGCTCGTGGTGCTCATAGGCACCGTGGGCACGGCCGGCACGGCCACCGCCGCCGGACAGGACAGCACCGCCGTGGACATCAAGGAACGCGTCCTCGCGATCCCCGGGATGTCCCTCATCGAGGAGAAGCCCTACCCCGGCTACCGCTTCTTCGTCCTGAACTACACCCAGCCGGTCGACCACCGCCGCCCCGGGAAGGGCACCTTCAAGCAGCGCCTCACCCTGCTGCACAAGGACACCAGCCGCCCCACCGTCTTCTACACCAGCGGCTACCACGTCAGCCCCGACCCGCGCCGCAGCGAGCCCACCCGGATCGTCGACGGCAACCAGGTCTCCCTGGAGTACCGCTACTTCAGCCCGTCCCGCCCCCAGCCCGCCGACTGGTCCAAGCTGGACATCTGGCAGGCCGCGTCCGACCAGCACCGCCTGTTCACCGCCCTGAAGAAGGTCTACGACCGCAAGTGGATCGCCACCGGCGGCTCCAAGGGCGGCATGACGGCCACCTACTACGAGCGGTTCTACCCGCGGGACATGGACGCCGTCGTCGCCTACGTGGCGCCCAACGACGTCGTGGAGAAGGAGGACTCGGCCTACGACCGGTTCTTCGCGACCGTCGGCACCGCCGAGTGCCGCGACCGGCTGAACGCCCTCCAGCGCGAGGCCCTCGTCCGCCGCGCGCCGCTCCAGAAGAAGTACGGCGACTGGGCCGCCGCCGAAGGCGCCACCTTCCGCACCGTCGGCAGCCTGGACAAGGCGTACGAGGCCGTCGTCCTCGACTTCGTGTGGGCGTTCTGGCAGTACCACGGCGAGCAGGACTGCGCGGGCCTCCCCGACGCCACCACCGCCACCGACGACGCCGTGTACGAGGCGATCGACACCTACTCCGGCTGGTCCTTCTACACCGACCAGGGCCTGGAGCCGTACACGCCGTACTACTACCAGGCGGCCACCGAGCTCGGCTCCCCGAGCCTGCGCGTGGACCACCTCAAGGGGCTCACCCGCTACGGCTACCAGCCGGCGCACACCTTCGTCCCGGACGACATCCCCGTCCGGTTCAAGCCGTGGGTGATGCGGGACGTCGACAGCTGGGTCCGCCACAACGCCCGCCGCATGCTCTTCGTCAACGGCGAGCGTGACCCGTGGGGCGCCGAGCCGTTCCGCGTCGACCGCGGCGCGAAGGACAGCTACGTCCTCACCGCGCCCGGCGCGAACCACGGCGCCAGCATCGCCGGCCTCGCCGCGCCCCAGCGCGAGGCGGCCACGGCGCGACTGCTGGAGTGGGCGGGCGTCGCCCCCGCCGCCGTCCGGGCCGACGCGGAGCGGGCGCAGCCGCTCGCCCGGTACGACGCGCGCCTCGACAAGCGCGACCTCCGGCGCGAGCCGACGCTCCGCCCGTAGGCGCCGCGCCCGCGCGCACCGCCGCCCCCCGGGCCGTACCCGGGGGGCGGCGGTGCGTCCGCGCTCAGTACGACAGGCCGTACCCGATCGGGTACAGCACCCGGGACGGGTCGTCCGCGCGCTGCACCGGGACGGGCAGCCGCCCCCCGGGGCGCACCCGCCCGGCGATGACCCGCGCGGCGGCCCGCAGCTCCACGTCGGTCCACGCGTACGTGGCGAGGAGGGCCCGCTGCCCCGTCAGGTGGGCGGCGTCGTACGGGTTGCGGATCGCCACGACCACCACCGGCACGCCCGTCGCCGCCAGCCGCGCGACGAGGGTGCGCTGCGCGCTCGTCGCCGAGACGTTGTACGTGCCGACGACGACCGCGTCCCGCCCGGCCGCCGCCGCCACCGCCTGCTCGATGCGGGCCGCGGTGGGAGCGGTGCCGGTGGACAGCGCGGTGGTGGCGAACCCCAGCTCGCCGAGGGCCGCGGCGAGCGTCGCCGTCGGCGGACCGGTCGTCCCCGACGGCGAGGCCGGATCGGCGCCGACGACGAGCACGTCCCGGTGGGTGAGGCGGTTCAGGGGCAGCAGGCCGCCCTCGTTGGCGAGCAGCGTCGTCGTCGCCCCGGCGATGCGGTCCGCGGCGTCCAGGTGCGCGCGCCGGCCGACCACGCGGTCCACGCCCTCGCGCGTCACGTAGGGGTCCCGGAACAGGCCCAGGCGCGCCTTCAGCCGCAGGATCCGCAGAACCGATTCATCGATCCGGGCCCGGTCGAGCTCCCCGCCGCGCACCGCGGCGAGGACCGCCTTCCACGCCAGGTCCAGGTCCGGCGGGTTGAGGAGCTGGTCGCACCCGGCCTTCAGCGCCAGCACCGGCACCCGGTCGTCGCCGTACTTGGTCCGCACGCCCTCCATGCCGAGCGAGTCGGTCACCACCACCCCGTCGTAGCCCAGCTCCTCGCGCAGGATGCCGGTGAGGATGGGCCGCGACAGGGTCGCCGGGTCCTCCGCCGAGTCCAGGGAGGGCACGACGATGTGCGCCGTCATCACCGCGTCGATGCCGGCGGCGACCGCCGCCCGGAACGGCGGCGCGTCCAGGGCGTCCCACTGCTCGCGCGTGTGGTGGATGTACGGCAGCTTGGTGTGGCTGTCGTCCGTGGTGTCGCCGTGGCCGGGGAAGTGCTTCGCCGTCGCCGCGACGCCCGCCCCCTCGTACCCCTTCACCTGCGCGGCGACCAGCCGGGCCACGGCCCGCGGGTCCGCGCCGAAGGAACGCACGCCGATGACCGGGTTGGCGGGGTTGACGTTCACGTCCGCGACCGGCGCGTAGTTCTGCCGGATGCCCAGCGCGGCCAGCTCCGTCCCCGCGATGTGCGCCGCCCGCCGGGCCAGGTCGCGCGAACCGGCCGCGCCGAGGGCCATCGCGCCCGGCACGAGCGTCGCCGGCTCGCCGACGCGGGCGACGATGCCGTGCTCCTGGTCGGTCGAGACGAGCAGCGGCACCGGCGTCCGCTGCGCGAGGCCGGCGCGCTGGATCCCGTTGGACAGGTCGGCGATCTGGTGCGGGTCGCGGGTGTTGTGCGCCCACGTGAAGTAGATGATGCCGCCGACGTGGTACCGGGCGACCAGCTCGGCGGCGGAGCGGACGCCGATCTCGCGGAGGTTGGCGTCGACGTCGGACTGGTCGGGGTCGGTCGCGGAGTGCCCGTACACCCGCATGACGAAGAGCTGACCGACCTTCTCCTCTAGGGTCATGCGGTCGACGATCCGCGCGAGGCGCCGCTCCTCGGCGGCGTCGGCGGCGCCGTCGGCGACGGCGGTGCGGGGGACGATCGCGGTGGCGGCGGCCGCGGCGGCGGTGGCGGCGAGGACGGTGCGTCTGGAGGTGGCCCGGTGGTGCACTGGTGCTCCTTCCGGCCGTACGTGACGAGGGATGAAGGAAACTTCCGAGGAGTCACGCTTAGGCGAAAGTAACTGCCGGGTCAAGGATGCGCGCGGACACCGGCCCCCCGACGACGCCCGTGGCGGCACACCGCCGACGGCGCCGGCGGGGACGCCTCCTAGGGTGACGGTCATGGACACCTCGACGTACTTCTCCGAACTCTTCTCGCTGGACGGCCGCGTGGCCGTGGTGACCGGCGGCAGCTCCGGCATCGGGCGGGCCATCGCCGAGGCGCTGGCCCGGGCCGGCGCCGCCGTCGTGGTCGTCGCACGCCGGGAGGCCGAGCTGGACGCGACGGTCGGGGAGCTGCGGGCGCTGGGATGCCGGGCGGCCCGGGTCAGCGCCGACCTGGCGACACGGGACGGCGTGCGCGCCGCCGCCGACGGCGCGGTCGCCGCGTTCGGCGAGCCGGACATCCTGGTGAACTGCGCGGCGGTCAACCTGCGCCCGCCCTTCGGGGAGCTCGGCGAGGACGTGTGGGACACCACGATGGCGGTGAACCTGGACGCGCCGTTCCTGCTGGGGCAGCGGTTCGGGCCGGGCATGGCCGAGCGGGGCCACGGCCGCATCATCCACGTCTCCTCCCAGCAGGCGCACCGCGCGTTCGTGCAGAGCGGCGCCTACGGGGTCTCCAAGGGCGGGCTGGAGTCACTGGCCCGCTCGCAGGCGGAGGCGTGGTCGCCGTACGGCGTCACCTGCAACACCCTCGTGCCGGGCTTCGTCATGACGCCCCTCAACTCCCACCTGTCGGCCCAGCCCGGGAAGGTCGCCGCCCTCGCCGACCGCACCCTGGTGGGCCGCAACGGACTGCCCGGGGACTTCGCCGGGGCCGCCGTCTTCCTCGCGAGCCGCGCCTCGGCCTACGTCACCGGCCAGTCCGTCTACGTCGACGGCGGGTTCCACGCCCACTGAGCCCCGACCCGCCACCGCCCACCCGCGCCCGCGGCGGTCAGCCGCGCACCGTCACCCCGTACCGGGTGCGCAACCGCCGCAGCTCCCACCACGCCACGGCCGTCACCGACGCGGGCCCGCCCAGCAGCGCGCACCACTGCACCAGCGGCGGGCCCGGCGGTGGCCCGCCGTAGTACAGGTTGATCCCCGCCAGCTCCCACACCAGCACCCCCGTCAACAGCGCCGGCAGCACGGGGTGGACACCCGCGGCGTTGAACGCGCCGCGCACCGCCCGCGCCGACGCGAACGCCAGGAACATCGCCGCCCAGGCCAGCAGCACGAGCAGCACGAGCAGCACCAGCGCCACCACCAGCTCGGACGCGTCCAGCTTCGTCCCGTCCGACGCGAGCAGCTGCATCCCGACCAGGAGCAGGACGGGGGCGCTCAGCGCGCCGAGGTACCACAGCACCGCCCGCACCGCCGGGCGCAGCCCCGCCCGCATGCGCGGACGCATCGCCGGCGGTGCCAGCCGGAACACCACGAGCACCACCACGGGCGCGGTCAGCAGCAGCAGCCACGGCGTCAGCGCCAGCCGCATCACGAACTGCTCCTGCGCCTGGTCCCAGTCGGCGGACGTGCCGTAGACGGCGAGGATGAGGACGGACGCGGTCGCCGCCGCCCACGCCCTGGTCGTCTGCACCCGGACGACGTGCGGGTCGACGCCGAACCGCGCCTCGGACGGGAAGACCTGCCGCGCCTTGTTCCGGGCCGCGCGGAGCATGGGGTAGCCGACCAGCAGCGCGAGGAACGGCCACACGCAGCACATCAGCGGCACCCACAGCACCGGCTGCACGTACCCGAACAGCTCCCGCAGGGTGGGCCACTCGTCGTCACGGAACCGCCGCCACAGCGAGGGCCGCGGCGGCGGCCGACGCGGCCCCGGCACGTACGGGGCGCCACCGTACGGATACGGAGCACCCGGGTGGGGAGCACCCGGATACGGCGGCCCCGGATACGGGGCACCCGGGTACGGCGGTGCCCCCGCGGGCGGATCGCCACCCTGCGGGGGCCACCCGCCCCCGTACGGACCATTTCCCCCGAACGACACGTCGACGTCCCTCCCAGCCCACCCGCGAACACCACCGACCGACAGTCAGCCCCCCCCGCGCACCCGCGGGACGGCCCACCGACCGACAGTCAACCCCCCGCGCGCCCCGCACGGCGGCCACCATGGCACAACGCCCACCACACGCCCACTTCACGCCCACGGGACACCCACCCCACACCCGCCCGGCCCGTCACCACCCCAGGTGCGTGAAGCCGGCCCACCCCGCCAGGTCCCCGGCGTCGATCCGCCGCACCCGCGGCAGGAGGGCGCCCGGCATGCCGGGCGGCGCCTGGCGCCCCTCGTCCAGCATCCACAGCTGGGCACTCCTCAGGGCCCGCCCCGGCGTCTGCCCCTCCCGGGCCATGTAATGGTGCGTCATGTACATCAGCAGCGACGTCGCCTCGTCCGGCACCGGCCACAGCGACCCGACCACCGACCGGGCACCCGCCACGAGGAACGCGGTGGCCAGGCTGTACGCCTCGTCGTAACCGCGGCCCGACACGTTCGTCCGGCACGCGGCGAGCAGCACCACGTCGAGCCCGCCGAACCGGTCCGCCGACTCCGTCAGCTCCTCCGCCGCCAACCGCCCGCCCAGCAGTTCCAGATAGGCGCTGTGGCGCTCACCCGGCCGCACCACGCCGTGGCAGGCCAGGTGCAGCAGCCCGCCGCGCTGCCCCCGCAGCCACTCCGTCACCGCCCGCGGCGTCGCGTCCCCGGGCCCCAGCAGCACCCCACCGGGGTGGAACGCCGCGTGCACGGCCCGCGCCTCCTCGCCCGCGTGCGGCAGGTCCCGCGTCGGGTCACCGACGACGAGCGCCTGCCGCGCCCCGGCGGCCGGCCGGGCCGCCACCTCGCACAGCACCCGCGCCGACGGCACGTACGACACCCGCGCCTCCTGGCAGACGTAGCGGTACCGGCCCCGCCGCCCCCGCACCCGCGCGGCGTGCCAGGGCACCATGCCCAGCTCCGCCATGGGCACCAGCACCACGGACGGGACGCCGCCCAGACGGCGCGGCAGCTGCCGCAACAGCGGCTCCATCACCGTGGCGCCCGCCCAGTCGCACAGCCGCTCCAGCGCGGCCCGCCCGTCCGCCGACGGACGGGCGGCCCCGGCCGCGGCGGGGTGCGCGGGCGGCCTGCCCGCGTCCCGGCCCGGCGCGCCCACGTCCCGGTACTCGGCGAGCGGCGAGCCGTCCACCACCAGCCCCGGCAGCCGCAGGTACCGCACCGACCCGTCCGGCGCGACGACCACCGCCGCGCCCGGATGGTCCTCCTCGGCCGGCACCAGGTACACCAGCGCGTCCGCGCCCAGGGCGCGCAGCGCGGCGGCGGTCTCGGACAGCGCCGGCACCTCCAGCAGCCGCCGCTGGTGCGGCGACGCGGCGAGGACGTCCAGGACGCGCCGCCGCAACCGGCTCGACGGGCCCTGCGCGGCGGGCGCCGGCAGCCCCGCGGCCGACTCCGGTACGACCGCACCGGCGCCCCGCCACTCCCGGGCAAGGTCCGGGTGCCCGAGCCCCGCCAACATGTCGGGCACCGTCACCGCGACCGTCGCCGCGTGCAGGACACCGCCACGGCCGGCGTCCAGGGCGCGCACGGCGTCCTCGTACGCCCCGTCGGCCAGACACCAGCGGGCCACCTCCAGCGCGTGCCACGCCGCGTGCCGGCCGGTGTCCGCGGCGTGCCCGGTACCGGACTGGAGCAGTACGCCCCGCGCTCCGGTCCGCACTCCCTCCATCCCGAGCCGCCGTGACGCGTCCCGGTTCAGCCGGGCGGCCCGCCGGTCCGCCACCTGCGCGTCACCCCGCATGCGGCAGGCGCGCGCCAGGGACTGGGTGATGTTGTGCCACAGCGGGTGCTCGGGCCCGCCCGCCTGCCGCCGCGCGTGGTCCAGCCACGCGATGCCCTGGTCGAGCAGGACCGGGCGGTCCGCCGCGGAACCGGCCCCCAGGGCGGCGAGCACGACATGGGAGACACCGAGGACGAGCGCGTACCGCGTCCACCGCTCGTCACCCGGTTCGAGCAGCTCCATCGCCTCGTGCAGCAGCTCCACCGCCTCGGAGAGCCGCACCGGATCGCGGGCGAGCATCCCGTGGCCGCCCCGGCCGATCGCCACCTCCCCCAGCCGGTCCGCCCGCGCGTCGTCGGGCAGCACGTCCAGCTCCCGCCGCAGCTCCTCCAGCGGCGGGGCCGCCGACTGCGCCAGCTCGGGGTCGAACCGGCCGGTCCGCATCCCCTGGAGCGCCGCCAGGTGGGCGCGCATGGTGTCCAGGTTCGCGCGGAGCGCCGGCCGGTCCGCGTGCTCGGCCGGCATCCGGGCGACGCACCCGTCCAGTACCGCGATGTGCTCCGCCAGGGCCGCCTCGTCCTGGCGCCGCGCGGCCTGACGGCCCCGGAACGCCGCGAGCTGACCCGCCAGCACCACGCGGTCCTCGTCCTCCCACAGCGGCGACTCCGCCAGCTCGGCCAGGTCCTCGACCGCCGAGTCGAAGTCGTCCTCGCCGCCGCTCAGCTGCGCCAGCTGGGCACGCAGGCTCGCGTGGGTCGTCCGGAACGCGAAGTGCTCCGGGCTGCGGGACTCGACCAGGGACATCGCCTCGTCCACCCGCGCCAGCGCCTCCTCCAAGGCCGCCGGCCCGGCCCCCGTGTCCCGCAGCGCGGTCAGGGCGCTCAACCCGGGCACGTTCGCCTGCCAGCGCACCTCCTGCGGGCCGTGCTCCCGCAACTCCCGCAGCAGCTCCTCGCGCTCCGCCCGCCGCCGGGCGACGGCGTCGGCCCGGTCGAACTGGAGCATCGGCAGGAGCGACAGGATCTGCCCGGCCCGCATGCCCGACATGACCGTGGCCCGGGGAAGCGCCCGCCAGTCCCGGTACATCCGGTCGAACGCCGCGTCGGCGGTGGCGCAGCCGAGCCGCTCGCACACCAGCGACGTGACCCGGGCCAGGGCCTCGGAGCCGGTGCCGAGCCGCTCCCAGGTGTCCTTGACCTCCCACGTCACGGCGTTCAGGTCGTACGGGATCTCCGGCATACCCAGCCCCCTCCGGCTTCGTCACCGGACGCCACGCTAGCGGCGGGGGCGGCCGCGTTCCGGCCGAACGCCGGTCGTCACCCGGCCACGAGCCCCGCCAGGTGCTCCCGGCCCGCCGCGAGGAGCCCCGGCAGCGGCGGCGCGTCCGGGTACCAGCGCCGCTCGTACTCCCAGCACAGCCAGCCGTCCCGGTCCAGCAGCCCCACGCAGGCGTCCAGCGGCAGGGCGCCCGCGCCCAGCGGCACCGGCGTCGGGTCGTCGACCGACGGGCAGTCCTTGACCTGCACGTACCCCAGGTACGGGGCCAGCAGGCCGTGCGTACGCCGCGGCTCCTCACCCGCCCGCCACGCGTGCATCACGTCCCACACGGCGCCCACCTGCGGGTGGCCCACGGCGGCCACCACCCGCGCCACGTCGGCGCCCGTCGCGTGCGAGTCGTGGTTCTCCAGCAGGATCCGCACGTCCAGCTCCGTCGCGACCTCCGCCGCCGCCCCCAGCCGCCGCGCCGCGACGGCGTCCGCCGCGTCCTGCGGCTGCTCCCCGCCCCCTGGCAGGACCCTCACGTAGGGCGCCCCCAGGTCGGCGGCGAGGTGCAGGAGCCGGTACAGCTCCTCGTACACCTCCTCGTCGTCCCCCTCGGCGGCCACCCGGGCGTACCCGGCGACGCCGAGGACCTCCACCCCGCCCGCCGCGAACGCCGCCACCACGTCGCGCCGCTCGTGCGCGACGAGGCCCGGGTGCACCGGTTCCTCGGGGTGGGCCCGCAGCTCCACCCCTTGGTAGCCGGCCTCGCCCGCCAGCCGCACCACGTCGTCAACTGCCATTCCGGGGACCCCGAGGGTCGAGAACGCGTACCTCATCCAAGGAAGCTACCCCGCCCCCCGCGATCCACCGCGCGACCCGCGTGCCATGATCGACCGACGTCGAGGAGCGGAAGGATCACCGGGCGGTGGACGAGGAGACGCACCTGCGCCGCCACGGTCTGCACCCGGCCGGCCCACGGCTGGACGAGGTCCGCGCCGTACTCGCGGAGCAGACCCGCCTGGAGCGCGGCGCGCAGGGCGACGGCGACACGGAACTGATGAAGCTGTGCTGCGTCCAGCTCTTCAACGCCGGCGACCCCCGGGACACCCCGCTCGTCTGGGCCGCGAAGACCGCGAGCATGGACGCCGGCTGCTCGATCGAGACCCGTCTCCTGTGCGGCGCCGGCCTCCCCGAGACCAGGGCGTACCTGACCGCCCACCCGTCGCCGGCGTCCGAGGCGACGCTGACGCACCTACGAGAACGCGCCGCCGACTTCGGGGCGTTCACCCCGCGACTCGTCACCGCCCAGTACCGGGCGTACTACGCGGACTGACGTGCCCCGCGGCCGTGCAGCGGCCACCACGCCGTCGATGCCGGTGGGTGGGGTCGGGGGCGCGCGGGGTCACCTCCTCGGGGCCGGCGGCCCTGGGCACTGGACAACGGAACCCACCCGACGCCGCCAACCCCTGCGGGGGCAACCCCCCACGCTCCCTCCCAGGCCGGACGACGGCGAGCCGGCCGAGGCGGCGGGGGCCGGCAAGGCCGACGGTACGCACGACCGGCCACCGCGTCCTACGCGGCCTGCCCCGCCCCGTCGGTCCGGGCGTACGCGGTGAACGCCCTCCACGCGGTGTGCGAGAGGGTGAGCGGCGCGACGCCGAAGTCCTTGGAGTCGCGGACGTGGACCACACGACGCGTGAGGGCCACCTCGACGCAGTTGTCACCTGCGCTGCCGCTGTGACTGCTCTTGAACCATTGCAGGTCTCTGGCGCTCATGGGGCTCCTCGCAACTGCTTCAACAGGCCGACCGAAGCAACGGGGTTCGAGGGCCTGTCCCTGCATCCTCCCAAAGCGCTGCAGCATCGCACTGGCCCTGATCGGCGACAATGAGCCGAACGAGCGACCGGACGGACGGAGCCCGCAACGTGCTGCATCTCGACCGGCGGCTCATCGGCGGTTGGCACAGCGCGCCCTTCGATGTGGGCGCCATGGAGACGAGTGGCCTCGTGTTCCTGGCGGACGGACGGGGGTGGAGCCGGTTCGAGAGCATCAGCTCCGAGCTGGGCGTCAGCCGCTTCCGCTGGCACTGCCCCGACGCCGGCGTGCTGGAGATGCGCCACACCTGGCAGGTCGACGGGCACTGGGGGAGCGGCGACGGCTTCGCCGCCGTGGACTCCAGCGGGCCGGACGACGAGGTCGTCCGCACCGGCTACCGCATCGGCCCCGAGACGCCGCCCTACGGGGCGGGACCGGTGGACACCCTCGTCCTCGACCGGGCGGTGGCCTTCACCACCACGTATGCCCGAGGGCAGCGCACCGTGTCGACCGCCGACGACCCGTCGGCGGCGGTGGTCCCGTACACCCCGGCCCCCCGCCCCGCACCGCCACGGCGCTGAGTCCGCGTGCGGTCTGGGAGGGGGCGTGGGGGGTTGCCCCCGCAGGGGTTGGCGGCGTCGGGTGGGTTCCGTCGTCCAGTACCCAGGGCCGCCGACCCCGAGGAGGTGACCCCGCGCGCCCCCGACCCCACCCACCGGCAGTGCGGCGGCCCTGCCCCGCACCGCCACGGCGCTGAGTCCGCGTGCGGTCTGGGAGGGGGCGTGGGGGGTTGCCCCCGCAGGGGTTGGCGGCGTCGGGTGGGTTCCGTCGTCCAGTGCCCAGGGCCGCCGACCCCGAGGAGGTGACCCCGCGCGGCCCCGACCCCACCCACCGGCCTTGCGGCGCAGTGCCCCCGAGGGCGGCGGACGCCCCGTTACGCGCGCGGGGGCGCCGTCGACGCGCGGACCGTCAGTTCGCCGGCGATCGTCTCGACGCCCCCCGGTGGCGGCGTGTCCGTGCCCATCGCCAGGCGCCCCGCCCGGACGCCCGCCTCGTGGAGCGGCAGCCGTACCGTCGTCAGGGCCGGGACCGCGTCGACGGAGAACGGCAGGTCGTCGAAGCCGGCAACGGACACGTCCTGCGGGATGCGCAGCCCGGCCTCGCGCACGGCCGCGCAGGCGCCGAGCGCGACGGTGTCGTTGGCCGCGACGACGGCCGTGAGGGACGGGTCGCGGGCCAGCAGCTCCCGGGTCGCCTCGTACCCGGCGGCCCGCGTGTACGGGCCGTGCGCGGTCAGTCCGTCCTGCTCCGGGCCGCCACCGCCGAGCCCCGCCGCGGCGAGCGCGTCGCGGTGGCCCTCCAGCCGGTCCCGGGTCGTGGTGCGTTCGGCCGGCCCCGCGACGTAGCCGATGCGGCGGTGGCCGAGGGCGAGCAGGTGCTCGGTCAACCGCCGCCCGCCGCCGCGGTTGTCGAAGGCGAGGGTGGCCGTGACGGCGTCGCCGGGCATGGGAGGGCGGCCGCACAGCACGACGCGGGTGCCCGCGTCGGCCAGCTTCGCGAGTTTGGCCGTCAGGGCGGCGATGTGCGCGGGATCCTCCAGCGCGCCGCCGGTCACGACGACGGCGGCGGCCCGCTGCCGTTGGAGGAGCGTCAGGTAGGTGAGCTCGCGTTCGGGCGAGCCTCCGGTGTTGCAGACGACGGCGAGCTTCTCGCCGCCCGCCCGGCCGGTCCCGGTGTCGCCGATGGCGCTCTGCGCGGCCCCGGCCATGATGCCGAAGAAGGGGTCGGCGATGTCGTTGACGAGGATGCCGACGAGGTCGGACGTGGCCGCGGCCAGCGCGCTGGCGGGGCCGTTGAGCACGTAGTCGAGTTCGTCGACCGCGCGGAGGACCCGTTCCCTGGTCGACGCGGCCACGGGGTAGTTCCCGTTGAGGACGCGCGAGACGGTCGCCGGGGACACCCGGGCGCGTGCCGCCACGTCGGCCAGAGTGACTGTCATCGCGTCCCTCCGTGGGGGGAAGTCGGGCGCGGCTCTTGTACGGGCCGCTGTGCGCAGGCTAGCGTCATCACCCATAGAAAGCGCTTGCTATAGCGGCGCCGCACCAGCGGCCGCCCGGCGCGCAGGGGCCACAGGGGACGACATGGAGGACCTTCGTGACACGTAGGACAGTGCGGATCGCCATGAACGGCGTCACCGGCCGGATGGGATACCGCCAGCACCTGGTGCGGTCCATCCTGGCCATCCGCGAGCAGGGCGGCCTGGACCTCGGCGACGGCCGCGTGCTGTGGCCGGAGCCGGTCCTCGTCGGCCGCCGCGAACACGCCCTGCGCGAGCTCGCCGAACGCCACGGCCTGACCGAGTGGTCCACGGACCTCGACGCCGTCCTCGCCGACGACCGCACCGAGATCTACTTCGACGCGCAGGTCACCTCCGCGCGCGTCGCGGCCGTCACCCGGGCCATCGCCGCCGGGAAGCACGTGTACACGGAGAAGCCCACCGCCACCGACCTGGCCGGCGCCCTGGAGCTGGCCCGCCTCGCGCGCGGGGCGGGCGTCAAGCACGGCGTCGTCCAGGACAAGATCTTCCTGCCGGGCCTGCTCAAGCTGAAGCGCCTGATCGACGGCGGCTTCTTCGGCGAGATCCTCTCGGTGCGCGGCGAGTTCGGCTACTGGGTCTTCGAGGGCGACTGGCAGGAGGCGCAGCGCCCCTCGTGGAACTACCGCGCGGAGGACGGCGGCGGCATCGTCGTCGACATGTTCCCGCACTGGGAGTACGTGCTCCACGAGCTGTTCGGCCGCGTCACCTCCGTCACCGCCCATGTCGCCACGCACGTCCCGCGGCGCTGGGACGAGCACGGCAAGCCCTACGAGGCCACCGCCGACGACGCGGCGTACGGCATCTTCCAGCTGGAGGGCGGCGCCGTCGCCCAGATCAACTCCTCCTGGGCGGTCCGCGTCAACCGCGACGAGCTCGTGGAGTTCCAGGTCGACGGCACCCACGGCTCCGCCGTCGCCGGACTGCGCGGGTGCCGTGTCCAGCACCGCTCGGCCACCCCGAAGCCGGTCTGGAACCCCGACATCCCCGTCACCGAGTCCTTCCGCGACCAGTGGCAGGAGGTACCCGACAACGCCGAGTTCGACAACGGCTTCAAGGCCCAGTGGGAGCTGTTCCTGCGCCACGTCGTGCTCGACGAGCCGTACCAGTGGGACCTCCTCGCGGGCGCCCGGGGCGTCCAGCTCGCCGAACTGGGCCTGCGGTCCGCCGCCGAGGGCCGCCGCCTCGACGTCCCGGAGGTGGCGCTGTGACGGTCCGACCGCCCCGACCCGACGGCGGTGCGCAGGAGCGCGAGGACCGCCGTACCGACGTCCCGGAGGTGACCCCGTGACGGTCCGCCTGCCCCGACCCGACGGCGGTCTGCGGGAGTACGAGCCCCGCGCCGAGCCCCTGGCCCTGACCGGTGGCGGCCCGCTGACCTCCCGTACGGTCTTCTCCGCCGCGCACGTCGTCGCCGACCCGTACGCCGACACCACCCCCGACGGCCCCGCCGCCGTCGACTGGGACGCCACCCTCGCCTTCCGCCGCCACCTGTGGTCCCACGGCCTGGGGGTCGCCGAGGCCATGGACACCGCCCAGCGGGGCATGGGCCTCGACTGGGCGGGAGCGGCAGAACTGATCCGGCGCAGCGCGGCGGAGGCCCGCGGCGTGGGCGGCCGCATCGCCTGCGGCGTCGGCACCGACCAGATCGCGGGCGGCACGCTGCCGGAGATCCGCGCCGCGTACGAGGAACAGCTCGCGGTGGTCGAGGAGTCGGGCGCGCAGGCCATCCTGATGGCCTCCCGGGCCCTCGCGGCCGCCGCCTCCGGCCCCGACGACTACCTCGACACCTACGGCCACCTCCTGCGCCAGGCGAGCGAACCGGTGATCCTGCACTGGCTCGGCCCGATGTTCGACCCGGCCCTCGACGGCTACTGGGGCTCGGCCGACCTCGACGCGGCGACGGAGACCTTCCTCGACGTGATCGCGGCCCACCCCGACAAGGTCGACGGCATCAAGGTCTCCCTCCTCGACGCCCGGCGCGAGGTCGAACTGCGCCGCCGCCTCCCGCAGGGCGTCCGCTGCTACACGGGCGACGACTTCCACTACCCCGAGCTGATCGAGGGCGACGAGCAGGGTTTCAGCCACGCCCTGCTCGGCATCTTCGACCCGTTGGGCCCGCTGGCGGCGGAGGCGGTCCGCACCCTCGACACGGGTGACACGACGGGCTTCCGCACGCTCCTGGACCCCACGGTTGAGCTCTCCCGCCACCTCTTCCAGCCCCCCACGCGCTTCTACAAGACCGGTGTGGTGTTCCTGGCGTGGCTCGCCGGCCACCAGGACCACTTCGCGATGGTGGGCGGCCTGCAGTCGGCACGCTCCCTGCCGCACCTGGCGCGCGCCTACGAACTGGCCGACGGCCTCGGCCTGTTCCCGGACCCGGAGCTCGCGGCGGACCGCGTCTCGTCCCTCTTCGCGGTGTACGGGGTGGCCCGGTGACCGACACCCCCGACCTGTCCCGCTTCAGCGTCAACCAGATGACCGTCCGGCAGCTGTCGCTGCCCGAACTGACCGAGGCGTGCGTCCTCCTGGGCGTCCCGGGCGTCGGCCTGTGGCGCGAACCGGTGCGGGAGTACGGCGTGGAGGCCGCCGCGAAGCTCGTCCGGGACGCCGGGCTCGCCGTCACGACCCTGTGCCGGGGCGGGTTCTTCACCACGGCCGAGGACCTGGACGACAACCGGGAGGCCGTCGACGAGGCGGCCGCGCTCGGCACGGACACCCTGGTCCTGGTCTCCGGCGGTCTCCCGCCGGGCGGCAGGGACCTGTCCGCGGCGCGTGAGCGGATCGCCGCGGCGCTCGCGGTCCTCGCGCCGTACGCGGCGGAGCGCGGCGTCCGCCTCGCCGTCGAACCGCTGCACCCGATGTACGCGGCGGACCGCTGCGCCGTGTCCACCCTGGACCAGGCGCTGGAGCTGGCGGCGCCGTTCCCGGCGTCGTGGGTGGGCGTGGTCGTGGACACGTACCACGTGTGGTGGGACGACAGGGCCCCGGCGGCGGTCGCGCGGGCGGGGGCGGAGGGCCGCATCCACTCGTTCCAGCTGGCCGACTGGACGACGCCCCTGCCGGCGGGCGTCATGACCGGTCGGGGGCAGCTCGGCGAGGGCGTGATCGACCTGCGGGGTTGGTACGAGCGCGTCGCCGCGGCCGGTTACACCGGACCGGTGGAGGTGGAGCTGTTCAACGACGCGCTGTGGGCGAGGGACGGGGTGGAGGTCCTGGAGGAGACCGTCCGCGGGTACGTCCGCCACGTCCTGCGACCGAACGGGTGACGGCGCCGCGCGGAACGAGGGGGGCCGGCCCTGCCCCCCTTCGTTCCGCGCCCCCGCGCAAGCCCCCACCGACTTCGCGCCCCCGCCACCGACGGGCGTCCACCCCCACCCGCCCCGTGCCTGTGGACGACTCGTCCACAGGCACGGGGGCGTGTCGGAGCCACCCGATAGCGTCGGAGCCATGTCCCGACTCGCGGTGGTGGAAGGCGTCCTCGAGCGGATCACGTACTGCAACGAGGACAACGGCTACACGGTCGCCCGGGTCGACACCGGGCGCGGCGCCGGTGACCTCCTCACGGTCGTCGGCGCGCTGCTCGGCGCCCAGCCGGGGGAGTCGCTGCGGATGGAGGGCCGCTGGGGGTCGCACCCCCAGTACGGGAAGCAGTTCACCGTCGAGAACTACACGACCGTCCTGCCCGCCACCCTCCAGGGCATCCGCCGCTACCTCGGTTCCGGACTGGTCAAGGGCATCGGCCCCGTCTTCGCCGACCGCATCACGCAGCACTTCGGCCTGGAGACCCTCGACATCCTCGAAGGGTCCCCCGGGCGCCTGATCGAGGTCCCGGGCCTCGGCCCCAAGCGCACCCGGAACATCACGGCCGCCTGGGAGGAGCAGAGGGCGATCAAGGAGGTGATGGTCTTCCTCCAGGGCGTCGGCGTCTCCACGTCCATCGCGGTGCGGATCTACAAGCAGTACGGGGACGCCTCGATCTCCGTGGTGAGGAACCAGCCCTACCGGCTCGCCGCGGACGTGTGGGGCATCGGCTTCCTCACCGCCGACCGGATCGCGCAGGCCGTCGGCATCCCGCACGACAGCCCGGACCGGGTGAAGGCCGGCCTGCAGTACGCCCTGTCGCAGTCCGGCGACCAGGGGCACTGCTTCCTGCCCGAGGAACGGCTGATCGCGGACGCGGTGAAGCTCCTCCAGGTCGACACGGGGCTCGTCATCGAGTGCCTGGGCGAGTTGTCCGAGGACCCGGAAGGGGTCGTGCGGGAGACCGTGCCGGGCCCGGAGGGGACGCCCGTCACCGCCGTGTACCTGATCCCGTTCCACCGGGCGGAGCTGTCCCTCGCCGGGCAGCTCCGGCGGCTGCTGCGGGCCGAGGAGGACCGGATGCCGGCCTTCCGGGACGTGTCCTGGGACAGGGCGCTGGCCTGGCTCGCCGCCCGCACCGGGGCCACGCTCGCCCCCGAGCAGGAGGAGGCCGTGCGGCTCGCCCTGACCCATAGGGTCGCCGTCCTGACGGGCGGCCCCGGTTGCGGCAAGTCCTTCACGGTCCGCTCCATCGTGGAGCTGGCCCGCGCCAAGAAGGCCAAGGTGGTGCTCGCCGCCCCCACGGGGCGGGCCGCCAAGCGGCTCGCGGAGCTGACGGGCGCCGAGGCCTCCACCGTCCACCGCCTCCTGGAGCTCAAGCCCGGCGGGGACGCGGCCCACGACCGGGACCGGCCCCTCGACGCGGACCTGGTCGTCGTCGACGAGGCCTCCATGCTCGACCTGCTCCTGGCGAACAAGCTGGTCAAGGCGGTGGCCCCGGGCGCCCACCTGCTGCTGGTGGGGGACGTGGACCAGCTCCCGTCGGTCGGCGCGGGCGAGGTCCTCGGCGATCTGCTCGCCCCGGGCAGCCCCGTACCGGCGGTCCGGCTGACGCGGATCTTCCGGCAGGCCCAGCAGTCCGGCGTGGTCACCAACGCGCACCGGATCAACGCCGGCACGCCGCCGCGCACGGAGGGCCTGCCGGACTTCTTCCTCTTCGCCGAGGAGGAGACCGAGGACGCGGCCCGGGTCACCGTGGAGGTCGCGGCCCGCCGGATTCCGGCCAAGTTCGGCCTCGACCCGCGCCGGGACGTCCAGGTACTCACCCCCATGCACCGTGGCCCGGCCGGCGCGGGCGCGCTCAACGGCCTGCTCCAGCAGGCCATCACCCCGGCCCGCCCCGACCTTCCGGAGAAGCGGTTCGGCGGCCGGGTCTTCCGGGTCGGCGACAAGGTCACCCAGATCCGCAACAACTATGACAAGGGGGCCAACGGGGTCTTCAACGGCACGGTGGGCGTCGTCACGGCACTGGACACCGTCGAGCAGCGGCTGACCGTCCGGACGGACGAGGGCGAGGAGGTCCCCTACGACTTCGACGAGCTCGACGAGCTGGCCCACGCGTACGCGGTGACCATCCACCGGTCGCAGGGGAGCGAGTACCCGGCCGTGGTGATCCCCGTCACCACCAGCGCCTGGACCATGCTCCAGCGCAACCTCCTCTACACGGCCGTCACCCGCGCCCGGAAGCTCGTCGTCCTCGTCGGCTCGCGCAAGGCGATCGGGCAGGCCGTGCGGACCGTTTCCGCCGGTCGGCGCTTTACCGCACTCGATCACCGGCTGTCAGGAGGACGTCCCGTGGGAAACATCACCTAGCACTTCCGGAACCGGGGCGAAGGGGGCAGTATGAGCAGGTTGACGGCACTCAGTGCCGCCAATAGGCCCAATGGTCGACCCCGAGTGCACTCTGCTGAGCCAAGTGGGGGATGGTAGAGACAGTCAGGGCACCTCGAAGAAGAGGCACAACGTCGGTGAGGGATGACGTGAGCGACAACTCTGTAGTACTGCGGTACGCGGACGGTGAGTACACCTACCCGGTGGTCGAGAGCACCGTCGGCGACAAGGGCTTCGACATCGGGAAGCTCCGCGCGCAGACGGGTCTGGTGACGCTGGACAGCGGCTACGGCAACACGGCCGCCTACAAATCGGCGATCACCTACCTGGACGGCGAGCAGGGCATCCTGCGCTACCGCGGCTACCCCATCGAGCAGCTCGCCGAGAGCTCCACCTTCCTGGAGGTGGCGTACCTGCTGATCAACGGGGAGCTGCCGAAGGCCGACGAGCTGGAGACCTTCACCAACGAGATCACGCAGCACACCCTCCTGCACGAGGACGTGAAGCGGTTCTTCGACGGCTTCCCGCGCGACGCCCACCCGATGGCGATGCTGTCCTCCGTGGTCAGCGCCCTGTCGACGTTCTACCAGGACAGCCACAACCCGTTCGACGAGAAGCAGCGCCACCTCTCGACGATCCGGCTGCTCGCGAAGCTGCCGACCATCGCGGCCTACGCGTACAAGAAGTCGATCGGCCACCCGTTCGTCTACCCGCGCAACGACCTGTCGTACGTCGAGAACTTCCTGCGCATGACGTTCTCCGTGCCGGCGCAGGAGTACGAGCTGGACCCGGTCGTCGTCTCGGCGCTCGACAAGCTGCTGATCCTCCACGCGGACCACGAGCAGAACTGCTCGACGTCCACGGTGCGCCTGGTCGGCTCGTCGCAGGCGAACATGTTCGCCTCGATCTCCGCCGGCATCTCCGCCCTGTGGGGCCCCCTGCACGGCGGCGCCAACCAGTCGGTGCTGGAGATGCTGGAGGGCATCCAGGCCAACGGCGGTGACGTCGACTCCTTCATCCGCAAGGTGAAGAACAAGGAGGACGGCGTCCGCCTGATGGGCTTCGGGCACCGGGTCTACAAGAGCTTCGACCCCCGCGCGAAGATCATCAAGGCGGCGGCGCACGACGTGCTGTCGGCGCTCGGCAAGTCCGACGAGCTGCTCGACATCGCCCTCAAGCTGGAGGAGCACGCGCTCGCCGACGACTACTTCGTCTCGCGCAACCTCTACCCGAACGTCGACTTCTACACCGGTCTGATCTACCGGGCCATGGGCTTCCCGACCGAGATGTTCACGGTCCTGTTCGCCCTCGGCCGCCTGCCGGGCTGGATCGCCCAGTGGCACGAGATGATCAAGGAGCCGGGTTCCCGCATCGGCCGTCCGCGCCAGATCTACACCGGTGAGGTCCTGCGCGACTTCGTCCCGGTCGAGGGCCGCTGACGCCGGTACTCCCGGCTCGACCCGACATCCCGGTTCGACCCGACGTCCCGGGCCGACCCCGGCACCCCGGGTCGACCCCGACGCCGCCGGCCGCGTACGCGTGGCCGGCGCCGGTACGGAAAAGCGCCCCGCCAGCCGATCCCCCCACGGGTCGGTGAGCGGGGCGCTTCCCGTTTCCCCGGTGCGGATTCCCCCCACGGGATCCGGCCCGGGCGTCTGCCGTTGTCCGGCAGAAGCTCGCGTGCGATCTGCCGGGGTACGCACGGACGGGAGGGCCGCTCAAAGCTCCCCGGTTGCGCGTGCCCCGGCCAACGCTTGCCTGGGACGTCCCCCAAGACATCCCATGAACGTCCCCCAAGACGTTCTCGGCATCGCCCATTCAGACTCGCGAGCCGTCCGAATGGTTACCCCCAAATATCTGTGATCTAGGTCTCTTTGTGAAGGTCTGGTGAGTCACGTGAAGGTGAATTCACGTGAACGTCCGTTCCGGCGGCACAGGCAGGACGGGCCGTACTACGGCATTTGTCGCGGTACGGCCCGTACGGGTGTGCGGGGTGAGGTGCGGTGGGGCGGGCGGCGCGGGGTTCAGGCCGTGCCGAGCAGCTCGTAGCCGGCCTCGTCCACGGCGGCCCGGACCGCCTCCTCGTCCAGCGGCGCCCGCGAGACGACGGTGACCTTGCCGGTGGAGGCGACGGCCCGCACCGAGGTCACCCCGTCGAGGGCGGAGAGCTCCTGCGAGACGGCGCCCTCGCAGTGGCCGCAGGTCATGCCCTTGACCTCGTACACGGTCGTGACGTCGGCGGCCTGCTCCCCGGCGGCGCCCGCGTGGCCCGCGCCGGCGGACGAGCAGCAGGAGCCGCCGCCCACCTGGGGCAGCTCGTTCTTCGTCGTCTCGGCGGTCATGGTGCTTCTCCTCTGTGACGGGGGAGGGGGGTGGTACCCCGGTACGGAGCCAGGGTATACCCCTAGGGGGTATGAATTCCAGCGCCCCCGCCGCCGCCCTCGCCGTGTGCGCCGCGCCCGCCGTCGTCGACGTGGCCGTGGTGGCGGGCCCACTCCGGTGCCAGGATCGCCATCCGTACGGCGTCGATCCACTCGCCCCCGTGCAGCAGAGCCTCCCGCCCCACCCCCTCCCGGACGAAGCCGACGCGCTCGTAGACCCGCAGGGCCCGCGGGTTGAACGCGTAGACCTCCAGATGGATGCGGTGGAGGCCCAGCCGTTCGAAGCCGTACCCGAGGAGCAGACGGACGGCCTCCGTGCCCAGCCCCCGGTCGCGGCCGTGCGGGCCGATCGCGATCCGGAACCCGCAGCTGCGGTTCGGCTCGTCCCACTCGTGCAACACCAGCTCGCCCACCAGCTCCCCGGAGGCCCGGTCGACCAGACCGAGGTCGAGCCGGTCGGTCTGCTCGGCGCGCGAGGCGTACCAGGCGCGCAGCCGCTCGATGGTGAAGGGCGGGTGGCCGGCGCTGCCGGTGAGCCGCGCCGTCTCCGGGTCGTCGATGACCCCGGCCATCGTCTCCGTGTCGGCGGCGGTCAGGGGGCGCAGGACCACCCGGTCACCGGTGAGCGTGGGTTTGTGAGAGAAGTCGGTCATGGCGCGATCGAAGGCGACCGGACGGCGTATCCGCAACCGGTGGGCGTCCGCTGCCGGTCGCCACGACTCGCGGCCGCCGGGCCGGTTGGGTTGTCGCCGCGACCGACGGCTCTCCTCCGGGCCGGGTGCCGCCGCGGCCGCGGCCCCGCGCCGGGAGGCGGCGCGGGGTCGGAGCCCCTCGGGTGCCGAAGGGTGGTCCGCGGGGGGTCAGGTGCCGCGCGCCCGGTTCCCGGGCCGGTTGGCCACCCAGGTGCGGATGGTGTCCGCGTACCAGTAGGGCTTGCCGCCCTCCACGTGGTCCGGCTCGGGCAGCAGCCCGTGCTTGCGGTACGAACGGACGGTGTCCGGCTGCACCTTGATGTGCGCCGCGATCTCCTTGTACGACCAGAGCCTTCTGTCCGTCATCTCGGTGGCACCTCCCTGCGCGCGCCGCGGCGCGACCCGGGAGGGCCGTCGGGGGAGCCGCGGTGCGGACTGGTGATCACCAGGGCTGTGCCCGCCCGTGGACGGAGAGTGACCAGGAGGGGGCAGGCTGTTGAACGACCGTGACCGAACACCCGCGTCATGGCGACAAACGTGACATCGGTGCGACCTCCGTGACGCAATGCGGGTAGGGACCGGTCGTGGTCCGGCGGCCCGCACGCCCGCGGGGCGCCGTCCGCGCCGCGCACGTGTCTACGACGACCCCGAAACGCCCGACACAGTGTCCGGCGCGCCGTCCGCGCCGGGCGTGGTGGGATCAGCCCGACGCCGCCATCTGCGAAGGAGTACGCACGCCATGACGAAGACCGTCCACCACTGGATCGGTGGCAAGACCGTCGAGGGCACGTCGGACCGCTGGGGCCCGGTCGCGAACCCGGCGACGGGCGAGGTCGGCACGCGCGTCGCGCTCGCCTCCGCCGACGAGGTCGACGCGGCGGTCGCCGCCGCCCGGGCCGCCTACACGACCTGGGGCACGTCGTCGCTCGCGCAGCGCACCGCCGTCCTCTTCCGCTACCGCGCGCTGCTGGACGCGCACCGCGACGAGATCGCCGCGATCGTCACCGCCGAGCACGGCAAGGTCCACTCCGACGCCCTCGGCGAGGTCGCCCGCGGCCTGGAGATCGTGGAGCTGGCGTGCGGGATCACCACCCAGCTGAAGGGCGAGCTCTCCACCCAGGTGTCGCACCGGGTCGACGTCGCGTCGATCCGGCAGCCGCTCGGCGTGGTCGCCGGCATCAGCCCGTTCAACTTCCCGGCGATGGTGCCGATGTGGATGTTCCCGCTCGCCATCGCGTGCGGCAACACCTTCGTCCTCAAGCCCAGCGAGAAGGACCCGTCGGCCTCCCTCCGCCTCGCCGAGCTGTTCGCGGAGGCCGGGCTGCCCGACGGCGTCCTCAACGTCGTTCACGGCGACAAGGAGGCGGTCGACGCGCTCCTCGTCCACCCGGACGTCGCCGCCGTCTCCTTCGTCGGCTCCACGCCGATCGCCCGGTACATCCACACGACCGCGACCGCGCACGGCAAGCGCGTCCAGGCGCTCGGCGGCGCCAAGAACCACATGCTCGTGCTCCCCGACGCCGACCTCGACGCGGCCGCCGACGCCGCGGTCTCCGCGGCCTACGGCTCCGCGGGCGAGCGGTGCATGGCGATCTCCGCCGTCGTCGCGGTCGGCGCCGTCGGCGACGCCCTCGTCGGGAAGATCCGCGAGCGCGCCGAGAAGATCAAGGTCGGTCCCGGTGGCGACCCGTCCTCCGAGATGGGCCCGCTCGTCACCGCCGCCCACCGCGAGAAGGTCGCCTCGTACGTCACCGGCGCCGCCGCCGAAGGGTGTGAGGTCGTCCTCGACGGCACCGACTGCGTCGTGGAGGGGCACGAGGAGGGGTACTGGATGGGCCCGGCCCTGCTCGACAAGGTGCCCACCACCGCCCGCGCGTACCAGGAGGAGATCTTCGGCCCGGTGCTGTGCGTGCTGCGCGCCGAGACGTACGAGGAGGGCGTCGCGCTCATCAACGCCTCGCCCTACGGGAACGGCACCGCGATCTTCACCCGGGACGGCGGCGCGGCCCGCCGCTTCCAGATGGAGGTCGAGGCGGGCATGGTCGGGGTGAACGTGCCGATCCCGGTCCCCGTCGGCTACCACTCCTTCGGCGGCTGGAAGGACTCCCTCTTCGGCGACCACCACATCTACGGCAACGACGGCGTGCACTTCTACACGCGCGGCAAGGTCGTCACGACCCGCTGGCCCGACCCGGCGGACGCCCCGGCCGGCGTGGACCTGGGCTTCCCCCGCAACCACTGAGCCCGGTCGCCGGGGCCGGTCGCGGCGCCCCGGCACCGCGGCCGGCCGTCTCCGGGACGGCCCGCGGTCGGGCCGGCCCCCGCCCGCCGCCCGGCTGGGCCGTCGGGTCGGCCGCGCCCGCCGCACCGGCCGCCCGCCGCGCCCGGCCCACGGGCAACCGGAGGGTGGGCGGCCGGTGCGGCGGCGCGGCAACCGGGCGGCCGGGTGCGGCGGTCCGCGCCGCAGGCCGGATCCCCACGCCGGGTCGTCCCCTTCGTCCGCTTGCGTCTACCGCGCCCGTGGTACGGGGACGCCACCGCGTCGTCCCTGAGGAGGCGGCAGACTTCCGACCGGCGGCACCCCGGCGACCGTCGCGCGCCGTTTAGGGTCAAGGGATGCGCATCCGACTCCCCCGCCGGTGGGCGGCGCTCGCCGCGGCCGCCGCGCTGCTCGCCGGCGCCGGCACCTGGACCGCCGTCGCCTCCGACGGCGAGCCCCCGGTGCACCGCGAGGACACCGTGCTGGCCATGCCCGGCGCGAGGATCGACACGTCGTTCTTCACGGCGGGCGGCGGCGGACGCCGCCCCGCCGTCCTGCTGGGGCACGGCTTCGGCGGCGCCAAGGACGACGTGCGCGGGCAGGCGGAGCAGCTAGCCCGCGACGGGTACGCCGTACTGACCTGGACCGCCCGGGGCTTCGGCGCCTCCGGCGGGCGGATCGGCCTCAACGACCCGGACCACGAGGTGAAGGACGTCCGGCGGCTGGTCGACTGGCTGGCGAAGCGGCCCGAGGTACGGCTCGACGCGCCGGGCGACCCGCGCGTCGGGGTGTCCGGGGCGTCGTACGGGGGCGCGATCTCGCTGCTGGCCGCCGGGTACGACCGGCGGGTGGACGCTATCGCGCCGCAGATCACCTACTGGAACCTCGCCGACGCGCTCTTCCCCGACGGGGTCTTCAAGAAGCTGTGGGCCGGCATCTTCTTCACCACCGGCGCCGGTACCGGCCCGGGGACGGGTCCCGGCGCCGGCGTCGCACCGCCGGCCGGTGAGCGCCCGCCCGCCGGGGACGCCCCCGCTTCCGGCCCGGACACGAACACCGGCACCGGCGCGGCCACCGGTCCGGGCGCGGGCGCGGCCGGGGGAGCGCGTCCCGCCGCGGGCCGCCCGGCGGCACCGCCGGCCGCCGCCTGCGGGCGGTTCCAGCCGGAGCTGTGCGCCCTGTACGAGCGGGTCGCCGTCAGCGGCCGGCCGGACGCCGCGGCCCGCGCCCTGCTGGAGGCGCGCAGCCCCTCCGCCGTCGCGGACCGCATCAAGGTGCCCACCCTGGTGGTGCAGGGCCGGTCGGACTCGCTCTTCCCGCTCTCCCACGCCGACGCCATCGCCGAGGCCGTCGCCGGCAACGGCGCCCCCGTCGCCGTCGACTGGATCGCCGGCGGCCACGACGGCGGCGACGCCGAGGCGGAGCGCGTCCACGCCCGGATCACCGACTGGTTCGACCGGTACCTGAAGGGCGACACGACCCAGGACACCGGCCCGGCCTTCCGCGTCAGCCGCTCCGGCGGTGTGGACTCCACGGACGGGCGGGCCACACTGCGCGGCGCGACCGCCGACCGCTACCCGGGCCTGCGCGCCGGCGCCCGTGCCCTGCCGCTCGCCGGCCCGACGCAGACCTTCCGCAACCCCGCCGGGGCGAACCCGCCCGGCATCTCCGCCGTGCCCGGCGTCAGCGGCGGCCTGTCGCAGCTGTCCTCGCTCGGCGTCGGCGTCTCCGTCGACTTCCCCGGGCAGCACGCCCGGTTCGAGACTCCTCCCCTCGGCGAGCCGCTGCGCGTCACCGGCTCGCCGACCGTCCGCGTCCGGGTCGCCGCCGACAGCGGCGAGGCCGTGCTGTTCGGCAAGGTGTACGACGTGGGCCCCGACGGCCGCCAACAGGTGCTGCCGGCCCAGCTCGTGGCCCCCGTCCGCGTCGGGGACGTCCGGGCCGGCCGGCCGGTCGAGCTGACCCTGCCCGCGATCGACCACGAGGTGGAGGCCGGGCACCGGCTGCGCCTCGTCCTCGCCGCCACCGACCTCGGCTACGCCTCCCCGGTGGCGCCCGCCGCGTACACCGTCTCCCTCGCCGGCGGCGGGCTGTCCGTGCCGACCGCGCCGACCGTGCGCACCGAGGCGGCCGGCCTGCCGTGGTGGGTGTGGGGGCTGCCGGCCGCCGGCGCCCTCGTCGCGGCCGCGCTGCTGCTGACGGCCCGCCGCCGCACGGCCGCGCCCGCCCCCGACCCGGAGCTGGCCGACGTGCCCCTGACCATCAGCGGGCTGACGAAGCGCTACGCGGGTTCCACGGACGCCTACGCGGTCCGCGACCTGTCGTTCCGCGTCGAGAAGGGCCAGGTCCTCGGCCTGCTCGGCCCCAACGGCGCCGGCAAGACCACCACGCTGCGGATGCTCATGGGCCTGATCGCCCCCGACGACGGGGAGGTCCGGGTCTTCGGTCACGCCATCCGGCCCGGCGCGCCCGTCCTGTCCCGGGTGGGCGCCTTCGTGGAGGGTGCCGGCTTCCTGCCGCACCTGTCCGGCCGGGAGAACCTCGAACTGTACTGGCGGGCCACCGGGCGCCCCGCCGCCGACACGCACCTCGACGAGGCGCTGGAGATCGCCGGGCTCGGCGGAGCGCTCGCCCGCGCCGTCCGCACGTACTCGCAGGGCATGCGACAGCGGCTCGCCATCGCCCAGGCCATGCTGGGCCTGCCGGACCTGCTCATCCTCGACGAGCCGACCAACGGGCTCGACCCGCCGCAGATCCGCGAGATGCGGGACGTGATGATCCGGTACGCGGCCGGCGGCCGGACGGTGATCGTCTCCAGCCACCTGCTGTCGGAGGTCGAGCAGTCCTGCACCCACCTCGTCGTGATGGACCGCGGCCGGCTCGTGCAGGCCGGACCGGTCGCCGAGATCACCGGCAGCGGTGACACGCTGCTCGTCACCACCGAGGGCGACCCGCCGGACCAACTGGTCGAGAAGGTCGGGGCCCTGCCGGGCGTCGGCTCCGCCACCCGCACGGAGGGCGGTCTGCTCGTCCGGCTGGACGGGGCCACCGCCGCCGCGCTCGTCGCCGACCTGGTCCGGCTCGACGTGCCCGTCACCGGTGTGGGCCCGCACCGCCGCCTGGAGGACGCGTTCCTCACCCTGATCGGAGGAGGAGGCACCGCATGACCGCGCTGCTCGACTCGGCGCCCGGCTACCGCGCCGGGCACACCCTGCCCCTGCGCGTCGAGGCGGTGCGCCAGCTCAAGCGGCGCCGCACGGTCGTGATGGGCGCGGTCCTGGCCGCCCTGCCGTTCGTCCTCATCGCCGCCTTCGCCATCGGTGGCGGTGACGACGACGGGCCGGACCGGCGGATCACCCTGATGGACACGGCGACGGCGTCGGCCGCGAACTTCGCCGCGACGTGCCTGTTCGTCTCGGCCGGCTTCCTGCTGGTCATCCCCGTGGCGCTGTTCTGCGGGGACACCGTGGCCTCCGAGGCCGGCTGGTCGTCGCTGCGCTACCTGCTCGCCGCGCCCGTCCCGCGGGCCCGGCTGCTGTGGTCGAAGCTCGTGGTGGCGCTCGCCTTCAGCGCCGCCGCGATGGTGCTGCTGCCGCTCGTCGCGCTGGCCGCCGGCACCGTCGCGTACGGGTGGGGGCCGCTGCGGCTGCCGACCGGCGGCGCCCTGCCCGCGGTCGACAGCCTCGGGCGGCTGGCGGTCGCCGTGGCGTTCGTCTTCGTCTCCCAGCTGGTCACCGCCGGGCTCGCCTTCTGGCTCTCCACCCGCACCGACGCGCCGCTGGGCGCCGTGGGCGGCGCCGTCGGCCTGACCATCGTCGGCAACGTCCTCGACGCGGTGACCGCGCTCGGCGACTGGCGGGAGTTCCTGCCCGCGCACTGGCAGTACGCCTGGATCGACGCCCTCCAGCCGCAGCTGGAGTGGGGCGGCATGATCAAGGGCGCGGCGGTCTCCGTGGCCTGCGCGACGGTCCTCTTCGCCCTCGCCTTCCGCGGCTTCGCCCGCAAGGACATCGTGTCGTAGGGCACACGGACGACGCCCCCGGGCGGGACGTCGACGCCCCCCGGGCCGGCCGGTGCCACCAAGCGGGACCGCCGGGGCCGCCGGGGCTGCCGGGGCCGCCGGGGCCGCTGGGGCCGCCGGGGCTGCCGGGACGGACGCCGGCGTCACCGAGCCGGACCACCGGGGCCGAGCCGGACGGCCGAGGCTGCCGAGACGGTCACCGGCTCGGGGGCGCGCCGGCCCGGCCCGGCACGGAGCAGGCCGGCCCACCTCCAGGCCCCGGCCCCGCACTGAGGCAGGTCCGGCACGGAGCAGGTCGGCTCTCCTCCGGGCCCCGGCCCCGCACTGAGGCAGGTCCGGCACGGAGCAGGCTCCGCACTCAGGCAGGTCCGACCTCGCCCGGAGCGGGTCTGCCCGGCCCGGAGCGGGCCCCGGCCCGGCGGCAGGTGGGCACGGCATCGGCGCGGTGTGTCACAGCCAGCCGCGCCGTGCCGCCTCCGCCCCCGCGCGGAAGCGGCTCGTCGTGCCCAGCGCGGCCAGCAGTTCGCCCACCCTGCGGCTGTACGTGCGGCCCGATATGCCCAGGCGGGCCGCGGCCGTCTCGTCGGTGAGCCCGGCCAGCAGCGCGTCCAGCACGGGGCGCAGCTGCGGTGGCGGCGCGGCGCCCCCGGGTGACGCCTCGCCGATGTCCTCTCCGGCGTCCCACCAGGCGTGGTGCGCCCGCACCAGCGCCTGGACGACGACCGGGTCCCGGATCAGCAGCAACCCGTTGTGGAGGAGCTCCAGGTCGAGGGGGACGGCCGCGACCGCCCGGTCGACGACGATCATCTTGAACGGGATCGTGTCCGTCAGCCGGGCCCGGCCGGGCAGCCGCGCCGTCGCGGCCAGGTCGGCCGCGGTGACCCGGGCCAGCGCGTGGCGCGGTACCACCTGGCGGACCGTCCGGACCCGCTCGGTCGCCATGCGCACGCACGTCACGACCAGTTCCAGGATGGGTTCGGGGATCGGCTGGCGCAGCGCGGCCGCCGGGTCGTCGAAGGTCAGCAGCTCACGGCGGGCCGACTCGGTGAGGGCCGCGAGGGCGGCGCAGATGTGCCGCGTCCCCCGCACCGGCTGGCCCGCCGGTCGGGGCGCCAGCGGGGGAGCCGCCCGCGCCGGTACCGCCTCCCGTGCCGCCCTTTGGCCGAGCACGGAGACAGGGACGTTCGCCACGGCCGACCACCCCCCGTCATCGCCAAGGAACGTACGCCACTCCATGTACTCATGTGACTCCGTACGGTGACAAGGGGGGTGTGGGGGGAATGGCGAGTCCAGGCCAAGTCCTGTGCGCCGTGGGCGGCGGGCGCGACTCTGGGCGGTTCGCCCCGGTTCGCCCCGGTTCGCCCCGGTTCGCCCCGGTGCGCCACGGCGACGGCCGGGTCCCCGCCGTCCGGGTGAGCCGCCCCCCGTTCGCACTACCGCCGATGGCGGCCGGCCGTGAGCCGTGTCCCGATGGTGGTGCGGCCCGCCACCCGCCGGGCCGAGAGCCGACCCACACGAACGGATGACGACGACGCCATGCGCACGCACCACTTCTGGGCCGCGACGGCCCTCACCTGCCTCTCCCTCTCCGGCATAGCCGCCGTACCGGCCTTCGCCGCAGACGACGCGAGCCCCACCGACAGCGCGTTCCTGCGCGCGGCCCACCAGGGCAACCTGACCGAGATAGCCGCCGGCCGGGACGCCCGGAAGAACGCCACGACCGAGTGTGTGAAGAAGGTCGGCGGCGTCCTCGAACGCGACCACACGAAGCTGGACGCGGCGACGAAGGCCCTCGCCGACCAGCAGGGTGTCGACCTGCCCGTCGCCCCCAGCGCCGAACAGCAGCGGGTCCTGGCCGACGTCATGGCCAAGGCGGGCAGCAGCGCGTACGACGACGCCTGGCTGAAGGCGCAGGACGCCGCCCACGTCAAGACGCTCGGCATGATCGACCATCAGATAGCCAAGGGCGAGAACGCCCAGGTGACGGCCGCCGCGAAGGCCGCCCGGCCGATCGTGGCCCACCACCACTCCATGGTCCGCGGCGGTACCTGCCACGACGGCGCCGCGACCCACACCACCCCGAAGACCGTCCACGCGGGCAACGGCGGCCAGGTCGCCCTCGCCGACGAAGGGGTGCCCGCGTTCGTCGCGGTGCCGGCGATGGCCGTGGGCGGCGTGCTCATCGCGGGCGGCGCCTTCTGGGCGGCCGGGCGCATCCGCCGCCACGACACCCGCTGACGCATGCGCCGCAGGCTGACCACCGAGCCCGGTCCCGGCCGCCTCCTGGCCTGGGCCGGGCTCGCGGGCGCCGCGTCGGCGGCGCTCGCGCTGTTCCTGCCGGCGTCGCCGCCCGCCCCGGCCGACGTGGGAGCCGTGCCGACCGGGAGGGCCTCCGGGCCCGCGAGGGAACCGGCGTACTCACCGCCCGTCACCCTCACCGTGCCGGGGCACGTCGGCAGCCTGCCGGTCGACCCGGTCGCGGGGGCCGGCGGGACGCTCGACGTGCCGGCCTCCCCGTCCCGGCTCGGCTGGTGGGCGCTGGGCGCCCCGCCGGGGGCCGCCCGCGGCACCCTGCTGATCGCCGGGCACCTGGACTCCGCCGAGGAGGGGCCGGGCCCGTTCGAGGCGCTGCACTCCCTGCCGATGGGCGCGTACGCGCACGTCGCGGCGGCGGACGGGTCCCGGCACGCGTACCGCATCGTGGCCCGGCGCACCTATCCGGCGGGGGCCCTGCCCGGCGACCTGTTCTCGGCGGAGGGCCGCCCCCGGCTCGTCCTGGTCACCTGCGCGGGCGCCTTCGACCCGGAGGAGCGCGTCTACGCGGAGAACCTCGTCCTGTACGGCGTGCCGGCGTGAGGCGCCCACCGCGGCGGCCGACCGGCCCCGGACGCGGGTGAGCCCCGGGAGGATCGGATCCTCCCGGGGCTCACCCGTGGGACGTCGGTACCGACGCGGCTACCGGTCTCAGCCGAAGGCGCGGCCGAACTGGCCGCCGACGGCCGGCAGGCCGTTCGTGCCCGGCTTGTACGTCGTCGCCGCGGTGGCCGCACCGGTGCGGCCACCGGTCGCGTTGCCCCAGGGCAGGGCGTACGCGGCGCCGTACGGGGAGGCGTTGGGCACGCCGACGTACAGGCTGGTCGCGCTCGCGCCCAGCCAGGTGCCGACGGCGTGGCCGGCGGCCGGCGCGCCGCCGAGGCCGGAGGCGTCACCCGCCTGGATCCAGTGGTCGTGCGCACCGGCGCCGCCGAACGGGTAGAAGGTCTGCACCGCGCCGGCGCCCGCGAGGGAGCCGAGGGCCTCGCCCGGGATGCCGACCGCGAGCGCGAGGGTCGACGCGGAGCCGACGGAGCGCGGGGCGGTGTTGGCGAGGACGACCTTGGAGCCGAACTTGTCACCGGTCTCGGCGGAGCCGGCGACGTCGGTGACCTCCTGCTGGACGTTGGAGGCCGCGGTGACCGCGCCCGCCGCGGAGACGCGCAGGGTGTGGACGCCGCCCGCGTCGGCCTTGTTGGCCGTGCCGACGGTGAGGTCCTCACCGGGGGAGCCGATCGCGACGACCGTGTCGGTCGCGGTGGCCGCGCCCGAGGGGCGGTACTCGACGGCGGCGACGGACGCGCCGAACTGGTCGCCCGGCTCGGCACCGCCGCTGACGAACTCGGCGTCCTGGTCGAAGCCGGAGACCGGGGCGGGGACCTTGTCGGTGTTCAGCGCGTGCTTGCTGATCTGCACGCCGCCGGCGTCCTTCTCGGTGCCGATGGCCTCGCCCGGCGTGCCGATGACGATGTGGTTCGCGGAGCCCGCGACGGCGGAACCGAACCGGTCGTTCGCCTCGGGGTCGCCCGCGTAGCCCGGCTTGTCCTGGTTGACGGCGACGTTGACGCTGCCGCGCAGGTAGATGGCGCTGCCCGCGTTCGCGACGGTGCCGAGGTCCTCGCCCGGCATGCCGATCAGCAGGTACGGCTCGCCCTCGGCGGTGTGGCCGGCGGCCACGGCGTGGCCGAACCGGTCGCCGGCCTCGGAGGCCGAGCCCTTGATCGCGGCGACGTCGCCGAGACCCTGGACGTGGTCCGTGGCCGCGCGGCCCGTGCCGATGCCGCCCGGGGCGCCGTACAGGATCTGCACGGAGCCGGCGTCGGCGTGGGTCGTGGAGCCGACGGTGATGTCCTCGGCGGGGACGCCGACGACGAGGTCGGTGCAGCCGTCCTCGTTCTGGTCGAACGTCGCGAGGGCCTCGCCGAACCAGTCGCTCGCCTCGGCGCCGCCCGGCACGTAGGCCTGGTCCTGGTTCAGCTCGGCGGTGCCCTTGCCGCCGCCGTAGACGACGCGCACGACACCGGCGTTGGCGTCGCCGCCGACGGTGGCCTTCGGGTCGCCGATGGCGACGTCCTCGGCGCCGTCGCAGTTGAAGTCGTTGACGACCGGCGCGGCGGTCTCGGCGCCGACCCAGGCGCGCAGGTCGTCGACGCGGGTGTCGACGGCGGCGGTGCTGGTGACGGTGGCGTCGATGCCGAAGCAACCGGCCTGGTACGAACGGCTGTTGACGGCGACCAGCTGGGCCGCGCCGTTGACCGTGCGCAGGACCGGGCCGCCGGTGTCGCCGGCGCAGACGGACACGCCGCCCTGGCCGGTGACGTTGACGTCGGCGGCGTTCACCGCGTCGACGGTGAAGGTGCCGCTGTGGAGCTTGAGGGGCGCCCACTCGTCCTTGGTGCGGCCGTAGCCGGCGGCCTTCAGCTGCTCGCCCGCCGCGGCGGCGGTGGCGCTGATCGCGACGGGGGCGACGGTGGTGACGGGCCGGTTCAGACGGACCAGCGCCGCGTCACGGGAGGGGTGCGCGACGACCTCGACGACGTTGCGCACCACGCCGGTGGCGGTGGTGAGGTCGGTGCGGCCGATGGTGGCGGTCGTCTTCAGCTTGGGCGCGCCCGCGGGCACGGCGAGGCTGACGGCCGGGTTGTCGGCGAAGCAGCTGGCGGCGGTCAGCAGCCACTCGCGGTCGACGAGGGCGCCGGAGCAGGCGCGCTGCCCGTTGCCGATGTCGAGGCGGGCGGTGAAGGCGAGCGAGCCCTCGGCCTCCGCGCTGCCCGTGACGGCGTGCGCGGGGACCGCGAGCGGTGCCGCTATCAGGGCCGCGGTGAGGGCGGCCAGCCCGGCTGCGCGGGCGGTGTGCGGACGTTGCATCGAAAATTCCTCGTGTGGGGGTGTCGAGGAGCCGGCGGCCGGTGCCGTGTTCCGGCTCCTCGGGCGACAGGGCCGGCCTTACTTGGAGGTGATGATCTCCAGGAGCATGTGGTCGCGGCCCTGCGGGTCGGCGCTCTCGCCGACCGGCGTCCACGTGTTCTTGGTGACGTCGAAGTTCTTCTCTTCGTTGTCGACCGTCATCGTGACGTCGGTGTTGTAGTCGTTGCCCTTGATGCCGTAGACGGCCGGGAGCTCCAGGCTCAGGTAGCCCTTGGTGCCCGTGACGCGGAAGCAGACCTTCTCCTTGCTGCGCGCCCACACCTCGAGGAGGGTCGGGTCGCCGCAGGTGGCGAGGGTGATGTGGCCGTCGCCGCGCTTCAGCTTGATGCCCTGCTCGGCGAGGATCTTGTCCGCCTGCGGGTAGTTGAAGTCCTCCACCGCGTAACCCGGCGCCTCGTCGGCGACCGGGACGACGGACGGCGCGCCGGCGCCGCCGGTCGTCGTGATGGCGAGGACGGCGGTGCCGGCGACCGCGCCCGCGACGAGCAGACGAGAGATGAACTTCATCGGGAGTCTCGTTTCCTGTTCCGTGAGATGGCAAAGGCGCACGGGTCGCACCCGTGCGCGGACGTGCTCAGAGAGCGGCATGAAGCCGCGCCGCAATGGCGAAGCGCCGCAAAAGGGACACTTCGGATCTTTCACAGATGGGTCGTCAACTCCCCCCGTTGCGACGGCCAGGTTCCGGTTCCCCAGATCGGATTTGGCGTGATCATTGTTACCACTTCACCCGACCCGCACAAGAGTTCGCATGGCGTGGCGGCGCGCCGGGGCCCGGTGGAGGTGCTGCGGGGACGGTGTCCGCGGTGTGCGCGTTGTCTGACCCTCTGCAACGATTCGATAACAGCGGGCGTACGGCGGAGAGCCGCCCCCCGGGCCCCGGAACCCCCGTGGTCCAGGCGATCCACCGGCCTTCCGGCCCCCCGCGGCGTCCTCACGACCCCTCAGCAACCCTTTCGTGCAAGGGCTTTGACTGTGTGACCATCCACCTCTGAAATGGCGTCACGACACACGTGCCCCATGGTGCAAACGGGGTGCAGGAGAAGGGGCATGAACATACTCAGATCGCCGCGCAGGAGGCATCTGCGCCGCAGGTTCCTGGTGACCACCGCCCTGGCCACGGCCATGACGGTCTTCGGTACCTCCACTGCCTTCGCCGAGGAGACCCTCCCCGGCGACCTTCCCGACGGGCTCCGCGCCCGCGCCGTCGAAGCCTGGCTGACCGGCGGCACCGCCACCAGGGACGCCGCCCAGGCCGCCCTCGCGGGGACCGAACAGGACGTCGCCGCCTTCGTCCAGGCCGACCTCCCCCGTCTGCGGGCCGAGGACAACCGCGTCGCCGTGATGCGGATCATCTCCGTCTCCGGCAAGGGTGTCCGCGACGCGGCCATCAAGGCGCTGGCCGGCGACGACGCCGCCATCACCGCCTTCATGAACGACGGCGTCAAGGCACCGCTCCGCGAGGACAAGCGGGCCGCGGTGCTGACCATCATGAACAGCGGCAAGCGCGCCGTCCGCGACGCCGGCCAGACCGCGCTGAACGCCGGCACGGAGGCCGCGCTCGACGAGTTCCTGCAGACCAAGCAGTACGCCGCCCGTCAGGAGGACGAGCGGTTCGAGGTCATGCAGATCATGGCCCAGGGCGGCCCCGAGGTGCAGCGCACCGCGGCACGCGCCCTGGAGGGCACGCCGGCCGACATCACCCGGTACATCGAGACCGGCCAGCACATCTCCCGCGCCCGCGACCAGGAGTCGCTGACGGTGGCGCAGCTCGTCCAGGTCGCCCAGGAGGCCGGCCGCCGCGCCAAGCACGAGACGGACGCCGCCATCGAGGCGGGCGCCCGTGCGGAGACCGCCGCGGCGAAGGCCAAGGAGGCCGCGCTCGAGGCCGCCGCCGCGGCCGAGGCCGCGAAGAACGACGCCGACAAGGCCGGCCGGCACGCGTCCCGCGCCGCCGAGGCGGCGAAGGGCGCCGCGCAGGCCGCCCGCACCGCCGTCCACGCCTCCAACATCGCCGTCGCCGCCTCCCGCCGCGCCGCCTCCGCCGCGCAGGCCGCCGCGTCCGCGGCCGCCGCCGCGGGCCAGGCCGCCTCACGCGCCTACAACGCCGCGACGGCCGCGTCGAAGGACGCCGCCCAGGCGTCCCAGGCCCGCTCCGCCGCGCAGGCCGCCCGCAACGCCGCCGCCGGCGCCCGTACGGCCGCCGCCGCCGCGTCCGCGGCCGCCGCCGCCAGCGACGAGGCCGGCCGCGCCGGCACCGCCGCCGCGTCGGCCGCGCAGAACGCCGCCGCCGCTGCCTCCGCCTCCGCCGCCGCGGCCGCCGCGGCCGGCGAGTCGTCCGAGCAGGCCCGCCGGGCCCGCGCGGCCGCCGCCGAGGCGAACGCCGCCGCCGCCACGGCCTCCGCGGCCGCCGCGCGCTCCCGGTCGCTGGCCGCGCAGGCCGCCTCCGCCGCCCGCGCCGCGCACGCGGCCGCCAACAGCGCCGCCCAGCACGCCGAGAACGCCGCCGCCGCGGCCGACAAGGCCGCCGACAACGCCGGCAAGGCGCTGGACTACGCCAACCAGTCGACGACCCACGCCAACGCGGCCCTCGCCGCGGCGAACGTCGCCTCCGACGCCGTCACCCAGGCGCAGAACATCGAGCGCGTCGCCCGCGAGACCGAGGCGGCGCAGCTGGAGGCCGACAAGCAGACCGGCATCGCGGAAGCCGGCGAGGTGCTCAAGGCCGAGCTGGAGAGCGTCAAGGCCGAGGACGCCCGCAAGACCCACGGGGCCTCCATCGACGCCGAGGCCCGCGAGCTGGTCGCCCAGGCCACCGCGGCCGCGAACACCGGTGACACCGCCACCGCCGTGCGGCTGGGCCGCAAGGCCGCCGTCGACCTCTTCGACGACCGGGGCTCCTGGACGCGCTCGGCGGCCCAGTTCGCCGCGGCCGGCTCGGACTCCGACATCGTCACCTGGCTGAAGCAGGACCACCCGAAGGCCGTCAGGCTGGACACCCGGGAGAAGGTCCTCTTCATGGCCCAGCTGGGCCAGACCGCCGTCGCCGAGGCCGCGCAGAAGGCCCTGGAGAACCCCGACCCGGCGGCCGCGGAGAAGTTCATCACCACCGACGTGGTGAACCTCCAGGCCGAGGACTACCGCCGGCAGATCCTCAAGCTGATGGACGGCTCCGGCTCCGCCGTGTCGAACGCGGCCAACGCCGCCCTGAACGACGGCAGCACCGAGGTCATGCTCCACTTCCTGATGGTGGGCATCCGCGACGCCGTCATGGAGGACGACCGGGTCAAGACCCTGTCCCTGATGAGCGGCGGCGGCGCCAACGTCAAGGCCACCGCCGAGGTCGCCATGGCGGGTCCGGCGTGGATGCGCCACGACTTCGTCGGCGGCGCCTACCTCAAGGCCGCCCAGCTCGACCAGGACACGGCCACCCACGTCTCCGCCATCCGCGCCTCCATCGCCAACGCGGCCCGCGTCGCCGCCAAGGCCCACGAGGACGCGGCGCGCGCCGCCGAGGCGGCCGCCAAGGCCCGCAACGCCGCCACCGAGGCGGCCCAGTGGGCGGACAAGGCCCTGAAGTCGGCCAACGAGGCCGCGAACCACGCCAAGGACGCCCGGGACAGCGCGGCGGCGGCGGACGCCTCCGCCGCCGCGGCGGCCGAGTCCGCCCGCAAGGCGACGGCCGCGGAGCAGACCGCCCGCTCCGCCGCCCGCTACGCCAACCACTCGGCCAACCGCGCCATGGCGTCGGCGGCCCAGGCGCAGTCCTCCGCCGCCTACGCCCAGTCGCAGGCGACGGCCGCCCGCGCCTCCGCCCTCGCGGCGGGCAGGGACGCCCAGGCGGCCTCCGCCGCGGCGAGCGACGCGCACCGCATCGCCGCCGACAAGCGGGTGCAGGAGCAGGCCGCCGCGGCCGCCGCGGCGGCCGAGAAGGCCCGCCAGGACGCGGCCGCCGGCCGCACCCCCGCCGACGACCCGGCCAACGACAAGGTCAACGCCGACAAGCCGGGCGGCGACGGCAAGGACGGGTGGCGGACCGCCGCCACCTGGACGGGCCGCATCAGCACGGGCCTCGGCTTCCTCTCCGTCGGCCTGACCATCGGCTCGGCGTTCTTCCCGCCGCTGGCGGTCGCCGCCGGCGCCGTCGGCCTGGTCTCCCTCGGCTTCGGCGTGCTGAGCGCCGGCCTGTGGGGGTACGCGGACAACTGGAAGGGCGAGTCGTTCAAGAACGCCGTCGTGGGCGTGGGCCTCGGCGTGATCGGGCTGCGGGTGGGCTCGGCCGTCAAGTACGCCGACGAGGTGTTCGAAGCCGCCGGGCACGTGAAGTCGTGGGGTTCGGCCGCCGTCACGGCGGGGCACGACCTGCTCTCACCCATCTGGGGCGCGTTCACCTGGTAGCGAACCGGCACGTAGCATGCCGCCGAAGGAATGACGTGGCCGCCGTCCGTCCCGCGCCCGCGGGGCGGACGGCGGCCACACCGCCGTCCGGCGGTGACACGAGGAGCACTGTGCATTTCTCCGATATCCCCGTCCTCGTCCTGTGGCTCGCCGCCGCCGTCTCCACGGCGGTCTTCGCCGTCACCTGGGGTTCCTGGATGACCGGGAAGCTGCGCCGCGCCGTGTACTACGCCATCGCGGGCATGGCGCTCTTCGGCGTCGCCACCCACTACGGCAGGAACATGCCCCTGGGCGAGGTCCTCTTCCTGTACTCCCTGGCCATGCTGGCCCTCGCCCTGGGCGTCCTGGGGCGCCGCGAGGAGCTGACGCGGCTCGCCGAGGCCGTGAAGCGCGACCCGAAGTCCCCCGACAACAAGATGTCCACGGGCGCGACCGTCCAGATCGTCGTGGCGGGTCTCGTGGTCATCGGCGCCGGCACCTGGTTCCTGAGCACCTGACGACCCGACCGCCCCCCAAGTGCCGCCGTTCCGGCGGCGCGCGGCCCGGCAGCGGGGTACACGTGGTACGACGACCGGCCGGGACACTCCGGCCCCAGCCGACGCAGGAGGTCCCCCATGGCAGGCCCGGAGCGGCACACCGGCAGTGACACCCGCGGCGACACCGGCGACGGTGCGAGCGGTGGCGGTGCGGGCGGTGGCGGGGGCGAGGTCGACGTCGTCGTGGTCGGCCTCGGCGTGGGCGGCGAGCACGTCGCCGGGCGCCTGGCGGAGGCCGGGCTCGACGTCGTCGGCGTGGAGGCCGAGCTGGTCGGCGGCGAGTGCCCGTACTGGGCGTGCGTTCCCAGCAAGATGATGGTCCGGGCGGGGAACCTCCTCGCCGAGGCGCGGCGCGTGCCCGGCGCGGCCGGCCGCGCGGAGGTCGCCGCCGACTTCTCGCCCGTCGCCGCGCGCATCCGCGACGAGGCCACCGACGACTGGGACGACCGGGCCGCCGTCGACCGGTTCACCGGCAAGGGCGGCCGCTTCGTCCGCGGCCGCGGACGCCTCACCGGCCCCGGCCGCGTCGAGGCCGACGGGCGGGTCTTCACCGCCCGGCGCGGCGTGGTCCTCGCCACCGGCAGCCGGCCGCGCGTCCCGCCCGTGCCGGGCCTGGACGGGGTGCCGTACTGGACGAACCGCGACGCCGTCTCCGCCGAGGAGGCCCCGGAGTCCCTGCTGGTGCTCGGCGGCGGGCCCATCGGCGCGGAGCTGGCCCAGGCGTACGCCCGGTTCGGCACGGACGTGACGGTCGTCGAGGCGGCGGACCGCCTGCTGCCCTCCGACGAGCCCGAGGTGGCGGAACTCCTCGCGGAGGTGTTCCGGACCGAGGGGATCGACGTGCGCACGGGCGCGCGGGCCACCGGCGTGCGCCACGAGGCAGGCACCTTCCACCTCGCCCTGGACGGCGGCGGGGAGCTGACCGCCCGCCACCTCCTCGTGGCGACCGGCCGCGGTGCCGACCTGACCGGCCTCGGCGTCGAACACGCCGGCCTGGACCCCGACGCCCGGGCCCTGGAGCCCGACGGGCGGATGCGGGTCGCACCGGGCGTGTGGGCCGTCGGCGACGTCACCGGGCTCGGCGCCTTCACCCACGTGGCGATGTACCAGGGGGAGATCGCCGCCCGGGACCTCCTGGGCGAACCCGGCCCCGAGGCCGACTACCGGGCGCTGCCGCGCGTCACGTTCACCGACCCGGAGGTCGGCTCGGTCGGGCTCACCGAGCGCGCCGCCCGCGACCGGGGACTGCGGGTGCGCACCGGGCTGACCCGGCTGCCGTCCTCCACCCGCGGCTGGATCCACGGGCCGGGCGGTGACGGGCTCGTGAAGCTCGTCGTGGACGAGGACCGGGGGGTCCTGGTCGGCGCGACGTCCGCGGGCCCCGCGGGCGGCGAGGTCCTGTACGGCCTCGCGGTGGCCGTCCACGCCGAGGTCCCCGTGGAGCGACTGCGCCACATGATGTACGCGTACCCCACCTTCCACCGCGCCGTGGAGGACGCCCTGCGCGACCTGGGCTGACGGGGCCCGCTCCGGGCTGCCGGGCCGCCCGCTCGCCGCCGACGGGGTACCGCTGCCGGCCGGCCGGCCGGGCGTGGCCGGGCCCGCTCCGGCTCAGGGGAGCGGGCCGCCGCCGTCAGTAGTCCTCGCCGAACGCGGCCCGCTGCCGCTTCTCCAGCCACCCCCTGAACAGCGCGGCGACCGGGGGAGCGGGCACCCCGCGCCGCTCGCCGGGGCCGGCCACCGACGCCAGCCACGCCGGCATGAACTTCAGCGTCCACCCCGGCGCCGTCTTGCGCATGTGGGTCGCGAAGCCCTTCCACACCTCCTTGCCCAGCACCGGCGCCAGCCGCCCGGACAGCTCCCGCTCCTCGTCCCCGGCGTGCCGCGACAGGTGGTCGCGCACCCCCTCCGACAGCCGCGCCAGCTCGGCCGCCGCCCCCGCGTCCGTACCGAGCCGGCGACTCACCTCGTGCCAGCCGTGCAGCAGCTTCGACAGCTCCTCGTGCTCGGTGGCCATCAGCGTGAGGGCCTCCTCGTCCGCGCCGAGCCGCCGCAGCCGCGGCCACAGGAACTCGTCCTCGCCCTCGTGGTGGTGGTCGATCAGCTGGAACAGCTTGTCGACGTACTCCCGCAGCGCGGCGGCCCGCGCGGCGTCGGGGGCCTGCGCCAGGCGCTCGGCGGAGCGGGCGACCCGGCCCAGGTCGCGCACCATGGCGCGGTGGGCGAGCAGCATGGTCTGGTGCGCGGGGGTGAGAGCGGCGGACGACGGGGTCATGGGTACTCCTCGGTGTTTCGGTGGTGGCCCGGTGGTGCGGGGCGCACGGGTGGTGCGGCGTGCCTCACCAGGCGTCCTCCGGCACGGACATGAGGACGGTGTCCAGCCGCCGCGCGACGGAGAGTTCGGCGGTCAGCAGCGGGAGCACCTCCTGGGCGAAGAACCTGGCGGTGGCCATCTTGCCCACGCAGAAGGCCCGGCGTGCCCGGATCGCGCCAAGACCGTCCTCCGGCAGCCGTGCCAGGGCCGCCCCGGCGACGGTGGCCTGCCGCAGCAGCAGCCACCCGACCAGCACGTCACCGACGGCCATCAGCAGGCGTGTGGTGTTGCGGCCCACCTGGTACAGGGCGGTCGGGTCCTCGAAGGACTCCGCCAGCCGCCCGCCCATCGTCCCGGCGATGCCCCGCACGTCCTCCAGGGCGCGGGCGAGCAGCGCGCGGGTCTCCGCCAGTCCGTCCTCCGCCGGGGCGTCGAGCGCGGTCTTCTCCACCTCCGCCAGCAGCGCCCCGAAGGCGGCCCCGCCGTCCCGGGCGATCTTGCGAAAGTACAGGTCCAGGCCCTGGATCGCGGTGGTGCCCTCGTAGAGGGTGTCGATCTTCGCGTCGCGGACGTACTGCTCCAGCGGGAAGTCCCGGGTGTAGCCGGCTCCGCCGAGGACCTGGAGGCAGTGGGAGAGCTGTTCGCAGGCGCGCTCGGAGGAGTACCCCTTGACCACCGGCAGGAGCAGGTCGTTGAGCGCCTTCGCCTCCGGGTCGGGCCTGCCGGCGGCCTCGGCGGCGGCCAGCCGGTCCTGGACGGTCGCCGTGTACAGCACCAGGGCCCGCAGCCCCTCCGCGTACGCCTTCTGCAGCAGCAACGCGCGGCGCACGTCGGGGTGGCGGGTGATCGCCACGCGCGGTGCGCCGCGGTCCGCCGCCGACGCGAGGTCGGCGCCCTGGACGCGCTGACGGGCGTAGGCGGCGGCGTTGAGGTAGGCGGTGGACAGGGTGGCGGCGGACTTCGTGCCGACGATCATGCGGGCCTGCTCGATGACCTGGAACATCTGCCGGATCCCGTCGTGCACCCCGCCGAGCAGCAGCCCCACCGCGGGCCGGTCGGCGCCGAAGGTCAGCTCGCAGGTCGCCGACGCCTTCAGCCCCATCTTGTCCTCCAGGGCGGTGGCGTGCACGCCGTTGCGGGCGCCGAGCCGGCCGGTCCGCTCGTCCGCGACGAGGAACTTCGGTACGAGGAACAGCGACAGCCCCTTGGTGCCCGGCCCGTGTCCCTCGGGGCGGGCGAGCACGAAGTGCACGATGTTCTCGGACAGGTCGTGCTCGCCGGAGGTGATGAACCGCTTGACGCCCTCGACGTGCCACGTCCCGTCCGGCTGCGGCACGGCGCGCGTGCGGCAGGCGCCGACGTCGCTGCCGGCCTCCGGTTCGGTGAGGACCATGGTGCCGCCCCACCCGTGCTCCACCATGAGCCGCGCCAGCCGCCGCTGCGACGGCGTGCCGAGCCGGTCGAGGATCTTCGCGAAGCCGGCGAGGCCCTGGTACAGGTAGACGGCCGGGTTGGCGCCGAGGGCCAGTTCGGCGACGGCCCAGCGCAGGGACGGCGGCACCTCGGCGCCGCCCAGCGACGCGGGCAGGTCCAGCAGGTGCCAGCCGCCGTCCGTCCACGCCCGGTACGCCCGCTTCAGCGGGTCGGGGAGGGTGACCGTGTGGGTCGCCGGGTCGTACACGGGCGGGTTGCGGTCGCCGTCGGTGAACGCGTCGGCCAGCTCGCCGGTGGCGAGCCGTGCGACCTCGGCCAGCACGGACCGGGCCGTGTCCTCGTCGGTCCCGGCGAACGCGCCGCGGCCGTAGGCGTCCGCGCGGCCCAGCACCTCGAAGAGGGTGAACTCCACGTCCCGCAGGTTCGGCTGGTAATGGCCCATGGCTGGTCTCGCTCCCTGTACCGGATGTGCGGGTGTGCCGGGTGTGCCGGGTGTGCTGGTGTGCCGGGTGTGCTGCATGTGCCGGGTCCGCAGGGCCTGCCGGGGCTGCCGGGCCTGTCGTGCCGGTACCGCCGGGCCTGCCGGTGCCGCCGGGGCTGCCCGGTCCGCCCGGGGGGGCTCAGCCGGTCGCGGCCGGCGCGTCGAGGACCGCCCTCAGCGCGGTGGCCAGGCGCTCCACCTCGGCCTCCGTGCCGACCGAGATCCGCAGCCGACCCGGCATGCCGAGCGCGTCGAGCGCCCGGACGAAGACGCGGTGCTCCGCCGCGAGCCGCGCCGCGAAGGCGGCGCTGTCACCGGGCGGCGGCACGTCCACCATCACGAAGTTGCTCGCCGACGGGGTGTGGGCCAGGCCCAGCGCGTCCAGCTCCTTGCCGAGGAGCTCGCGCACCCGGGTGTTGGCGGCCCGCACCCGCTCCGGGTACTCGGGCTGCTCCAGGGCCCGCAGCACGGCCCGCTGCGCCTGCCGGTTGACGTTGAACGGCAGCGCCCCGGCGGTGGCGGAGATCCGCGCGATCAACTCGGCGGGCCCGACCGCGAGGCCCATCCGCACCGAGGCCAGCCCCCACGCCTTGGAGAACGTCCGCGTCACGAGCGCCCGGCGGCCCGCGCGGACCGCCTCCAGCGCGAACTCGTGGTCGGGCCCGGCGAAGTCGATGTACGCCTCGTCGAAGACGACCACGCCGCCGCCCCGTTCGGCGGCGTCGAGCAGCCGGGTCACCTCGGCGCGGTCGAGGAGCGCGCCGGTCGGGTTGAGCGGGTTGCAGACGAACGCCAGGTCGGCGCCCGCCTCCAGCCGCTCCGCGAGCGCGCCCACGGGCAGGCGCGTGCCGTCGAGCGGGACGGTGACCGGGGTGCGGCCCACGGAGGCGGCGGACATCACGTACCCGGGGAAGGTGGTCGCGGTGGTCACCATCGACGTGCCCGGCTCGCGCAGGAAGGTCAGGGACGTGACGAGGACGATCTCGTCGGTGCCGTTGCCGACGGCGACCATGTCCGCGCCGACCCCGAAGTGCGCCGCCAGCGCCTCGCGCAGCTCGCGGCAGTCGGCGTCCGGGTAGCGGTTGAGGCGGTGCTCGGACTCGTCGCGCACCGCGTCGACCGTGCCGGGCGGCGGGCCGTACGGGTTCTCGTTGAGGTGGAGCCGGAGGTGGTCCCCGCCGTCCGGGATCTCGGTGTCGGCGAAGAACCCCGGTGGCAGTACCGGGCCCTGGGGCATGGTGGATCCTCTCTGTCGCGGGCCGGCCGGGCCGCGTGCGGCGGCCCGGCCGGCCCGTCCGGATCAGTCGAGCCGGACGCGGGCGATGGTCTTCAGCCGGGAGTCGTCCCGGCCGAGCAGGCTCCGGCAGCGGAACCGCTGGATCTTGCCGCTGGGGGTGCGCGGCAGGTGGCCGCGCTCCACGAACACGCACTCCGACAGGGCGATCCCCGACTTCTCCAGGGCCACCGTCGCCGCCCGGTCGGCGATCGAGCGGAAGTCGTCGCTGCGGCGGGCCGGTTCGAGGAGCAGCACCAGCCGGGAGACGGGGGAGCCGGGCACCTCGACCAGCGCCGAGCAGCCCTTGCGGACCGGGCCGAGGTCCTCGATCGCCGACTCGATCTCCCCGGTGTGGACGTTCCGTCCGCCGACCGAGATCAGGTCGTCGGCGCGGCCCACGAAGAACACCTCGCCGTCGTGGACGAACCCGAGGTCACCGGTGCGCAGTTCACCGCCGCGGAACCGGTCGGCGGTGCGGCGCGGGTCCCCGTGGTAGCCGCTGGCGAGGCTCGGTGTGGCGACCAGCAGCTCGGAGACGCGGTCCGGTACGGCGGTCCGCACCCGCACGCCGGGCAGCGGCGGGCCGTTGGACACCAGCCGGGTCGCGCCGGGGGTGCCCGCCGGCACCTCAACGACCCGGTCGTCGAGCAGGGCCGCCGCGTCGAAGGAGCGGGCCGAGGGGAGCTCGCCCAGGGGACAACTGGCGATGGCGAGCGTCGCCTCCGCCATGCCGTACGCGGGCATGAACGCCTCCGGTGCCAGCCCGGAGGAGCGGAACGTCTCCGCCGCGGCGTTCAGGGTGTCGAAGTCGACGCGTTCGGCGCCCACCACGAACACCTTCAGCCGCAACGGCTTCGGCAGGGCGGTGCGGCCCTGCGCCCGCGTCGCCAGGTGCAGGGCGGTGTTCGTGCCGGCCGTCATCGTCGCGCCGAACTCGGACATGTCGCGGAACCAGCTGCGCGGCGCCATGCCGAAGCGCTCCGGTGACGACATCACGAAGTCGTGGTCGAACGCCCAGGCGTGGAGCATCGTGCCGAAGACACCCATGTCGTGCGAGAGCGGCAGCCAGGAGGCGATGGTCTCCTCGCCGGGGCGCCCGTCCGACATCTCCCGCAGCATGTGCAGGTGGGTGCCGACGGCGCGCACGCTCAGCTCGCACCCCTTGGGCAGGCTGGTGCTGCCGGACGAGTACTGGATGAACGCGGTCTCCTCCGGGCCGGGCGGCTCCGGCTCGATCCGCCCGCCGCCGTACAGCGACGTCCATGTGCGCACCGGCAGGCGCGTGGCGAGTCCGGCCGGGACCAGGGCCCGCAGCCGCTCGTCGACGAGGAGCGCGACCGGGTCGAGGCGGTCGCTGAGCACGCTCAGCTGCTGCCCGTACTCCTCCGGGCTCTGGCCACGCGCCGGCAGCGGGAAGGAGGCGACGGCGCCGCCCGCCAGCCACACGGCGAGCAGACCGCGGACCGTGTGCGCCGAGTTCGTCAGCACGGTGGCGACCCGGCTGCCCGGCCCGACCCCGGCGGCGCGCAGGGACGCCGCCATGCCGTGCGCGTCGGCGACGACCTCGCGCCACGGCAGGTGGCCGAAGCCGTCGCCGTCCCAGTGGTGGAGGGTGCCGCGCGCGTCGTCGCGCAGCAGCAGCTCCCACAGGCCCGCGTCGGTGGCCGCCACGGTCACTCCACGTCCACGAGGGAGACGTCGCCGCCGTCGCGGGACCGCTCGGCCATGGGGGCGATCCGCTGCTGGCTGACCAGCAGCTCCTCCTGGCTGAGCCGGCTGCCGGCGACCCGGCTGACGCCGGCCTCGCGCATCGTCATGCGCTCGGGGTCGATGCGGATGACCTTCCACGCCAGACGGGTCTTCTCCAGGCTCCAGATGAAGATCGCGGAGATGTCGACCTCGTACCACTTCATGCCGTGCCGGGCGGACCGGGGGAAGGCGTGGTGGTTGTTGTGCCAGGCCTCGCCGAACGACGGGATCGCGAGCCAGGCGACGTTGCGGGACTCGTCCGTGGTGGAGAAGCGGCGCCGGCCGAAGTAGTGGCCGATCGAGTTGACCGCGTACGTCATGTGGTTGATCAGGAAGATGCGGACCAGGCCGCCCCAGAGGATGCCGGTCAGCAGTGCCCGCACGGAGCCCCCGCTCACCGCGAAGGCGATCAGGCCCGGCAGGACGACGCCCGCGGCGACCACGGCCAGGAAGTTCTCGCTGAGCCAGCGCAGCGACTTCTCCCGGACCAGGTCGGGGCAGTAGCGGATCGGGTCCGAGCTGAGCCGCACGTTGAACAGCCAGCCCAGGTGGGCGTGCCACATCCCGGCGAGCGCCCCCTTGAAACCGGGCTCGAAGCCGAGGTGGGGGCTGTGCGGGTCGCCCTCCTTGTCGGCGACCCGGTGGTGCTTGCGGTGGTGGGCCGCCCAGATGATCGGCGGACCCTGGCCCGCCATCACCCCGGCCGCCGCGAGCCCCACCCGTATCGGCTTGTACGTCTCGAACGAGCGGTGCGTCAGCAGCCGGTGGTAGCCCGTCGAGATGCCGATGCCCGAGATGACGTACATGATCGCCGTCACCAGCACGTCGGTCCAGCCGAAGACGCGGTTCCACGCCAGCACCATGGCGACGCCGAGTGCGAGCAGCGGCACCACGGAGACCATCAGCATGTACCAGCGATGCTCCCTGCCGTCCATATCCCCTCTTCCCCTCACTCCTAGGTGTGTTGCACTCGGCGCCCCGGCGGGGCGGACCCGGCGGGGCGGACCCGGCGGGGCGGACCCGCCGGGGGCGGTCAGACGCCCGAGGTCGTCTCGGGGTCGAACTCCGTGCGCAGCGCGGGCAGGACCAGCGCCAGCAGCGCGGCGCAGGCGCTGAGCACGGTGCCGACGAGGAACGCCGAGTGGAAGCTCGCCAGCAGGGCGTCGGGCATCGCCGTGCCCGCGGCGACCTCGTCGTCGAGCCGGCTGCCGGCCAGCGCGGCCAGCACCGCGAGGCCGGTGGCCCCGCCGATCTGCTGGCCGGTGTTCAGGACGCCGGAGGCCGCTCCGGAGTCCGCCTTCGCCACCCCGCTCACCGCGGCCACCACGAGCGGCACCATCGCCAGCCCGTACCCGGCGGCGCACAGCAGCAGCGTGGGCAGGACGTCGGACGCGTACGACGCCTTGACGGGCGCGCCCAGCAGCAGGCCGAGCCCGACGGTGGCCGTGCCCAGTCCGAGCAGGCACAGCACGCGGCTGCCGAGCTTCGGCAGCAGCTGGATCGCGATGCCGGAGAACACCGCCATCGTCACGCCGAACGGCGCCCACGACAGACCGGCCCGCAGCGGTGACCAGCCCTGGAGGAGCTGCATGTACTGCGTCAGGAAGAAGAAGATCCCGTACAGGCCGGACGCGGCGAGCAGCATCATCACGTTGGCCGCCGCGATCTGCCGGTTGGCGAAGATGCCCAGCCGGATCAGTGGCTGCTCCGCCCGCAGCTCCCGCACGACGAACCCGGCCAGCAGCGCGGCCGCGCCGACGAAGCCGGCGACCGTCGCCGCCGAGCCCCACGGGCGGTGGCTGGTGCTGATCACCGTGTACACCAGGAGCAGCAGCGCGGAGGTGATGAGCACGGCGCCGGTGGTGTCCGTGGACGTGCCCTTCGCCGGCGCCTCGCGGTCGGCGAGCGCGGGCCGCATGGCGAGCGCGAACAGCAGGATCCCGACGGGGATGTTGATGAAGAACACCCACCGCCAGTCGATGATGTCGGTGATGACACCGCCGAGGAGCACGCCGGACACGCCGGAGATGCCGGTGAGCCCGCCCCAGATCCCCAGCGCCCTGCGCCGCTCCTTCGCCTCGGTGAACACCGTGATGAGGATGGAGAGCGCCGCCGGGCTGAGGAGCGCCGCGCCGAAGCCCTGGGCGCCGCGCGACACGATCAGCATCTCGGAGCTGTTGGCGAGCCCGCAGGCGAGCGACGCCACCGTGAAGACGGCGAGGCCGGTGAGGAAGACCCGGCGGCGGCCGAAGAGGTCCGCGCACCGGCCGCCGAGCACGAGGAAGCCGCCGAACAGCAGCATGTACGCGTCGACGACCCAGGCGAGCGACGCCTGTTCGAAGTCGAGTGCGGTGCGGATCGTCGGCAGCGCCATCGCGACGACCGTGTCGTCGATGATGACCATGAACTGTGCGCCGCACGTCACCGCGAGCGCGAGGCCCGCGGCCTTGCCGGCCGCGCCCGGCGTGGCCTTCGCGGCCTTCGCGGCCCGTGCGGCGGACGGGGTCGTTCCCCTGCCCATGCCTTCTCCTGTTCGCCGTTCTTGCCTGGGGGTGGTGGTGCCGTGGGGGGTGGGCGGCGCGGCCGGCGGGCCGCGCCCGTCAGGGGGTGGCCGCCCGGGCCACGACCCGGTTCAGCCGGTCCATGCGGGTGGCGAGGCTCATCCGCCCCTCCAGCCGGAAGGCGGGCAGCCGCCGGCCGTCGACGTCGGTGAAGCCGTACTCGGCGGCGAGGTCGCCGACGGTGAGGACCTGCCCGGCCCGCTCCCGGACCTCGGGGTCGCCCGCCAGGTGGGCGATGGCGCGGCCCACGTACTCGGGGGTGTGCACCACCGCGGCGGGACCGTCGCCCAGCGCCTCCCACGCGGCCTCGACCCGCTCGGTGCGGACGAAACCGGGGTGCAGCGAGAGGGCGGTGACCCGCTTCTTGCGCAGGTCCGCGGCGAACGCCCGGCTCATCCGGTCGTTGGCCGACTTGAACACGTCGTACGCGGCCTGCCCCAGGTACGTGTCGCCGTCCGTGTAGCCGATGCCGACGACCAGGCCGCCCGGCCGCTCGAACATCAGCGGCGTCAGCAGCCGCGTCACGTCGTACTGGGCGCGCAGCGAGCCCTCGCACAGCTCGTAGCGCCACATCGGCTGCTCCCAGTACGGCGCGTCGAACCGGACGTCCGCGGAGCGCTCGTAGCCGGCCCAGGCGTTGTTGACCAGCACGTCCAGACCGCCGTGGTCGGCGCGGATCCGTTCGGCGAGGGCCTGGTTGTCCTCGGTCGAGCGGTGGTCGCAGCGGACGGCGACGCCGGTGCCGCCCCGGGCGGTGACCTCCTCCGCCGTGTCGTCGACCGTGCCGGGCAGCCCCTCCGTGCGTCCCTCGCCGCGGCTGCTGCGGCCGGTGACGTACACCGTGGCGCCCGCGGTGCCCAGGGCCAGGGCGATGCCCCGCCCCACGCCGCGGCTGGCGCCGGTCACCACGGCGACGGTCCCGTCGAGCCGCGGCGGCTTCCACTCCTCGTTCACTTGGCGTGCTCCTTCGGTCTCAGCTGAGGTGGGCGGAGGCGTACTCGAGCGTCCGCAGGTAGGCGTCGGTGTCCTCGACGTGCGGGATGCCGTACCGCTCGCGCAGCTCCGGCATGGACGTCGGCAGGACGCCGCCGCTGCACCGGGTGACCTCACTGACGTCCCGCAGCACCGACAGGTACGAGCGGGCCGGCGGCGGCAGCCGCCGCAGCTCCTCCGGGTCGAGGGCGTCGGGGTCGGTCACCGGGACCGGCTTGAGGGTCCGGCCGAGGGTCGCCGCGTGCTTGGCGCACACCTCGACCGCCCGCTCCATGTCCATGGCCTCGTCGCCGTACGTCACCCAGAACGCGCCCTCGTCGTCGCCGAGTTCGACGGCCCGCAGCACCGCCTTGGCGAGGAGGTCCTGCGGCACGACGTCGATCCGGTTGCCCCGGTGCACGGGGACGAACGGCGCCCGGCCGCGGCAGATCCAGTCCGACATCAGCTGCACGATCTGGCCGCGCGAGGTCCAGCCGGTGACCGAGTCGCCGATCAGGTTGGTGGGCCGGAACACGGTGTGCCGGATCCCGCTGTCGCGCAGCAGCTGCTCGGAGCGCAGCTTGGAGCGGACGTAGTTCGTCGTGACGTTCGTGTCGCTCAGCCGGTGCGGCGCGCCCGTGAAGAGCGCGGCCACGAAGGCGGTGCTCATGAAGTGGACGGTGGCGCCGGCGCGCTGGGCGAAGTCGATGACGCGGCGCGTGCCGTCGACGTTGACCGGCTTGTACCGCTCGTCGGGCAGGCCCCACTCGGTCAGTCCGGCCGAGTGGATGACGGTGTCGACGTCGCGGGCCAGGGCGGCGTAGCTGTCCTCGTCGAGGCCGAAGCGGGGCTGCGCCAGGTCGGCGCCGAGGACCTCCTCGGTGCCGGCCGGGAGGGGGGTGCCGCCGGGGCGGGCCATCGAGACGATCCGTACGGGCCGGCCGGGCGCCTCCCGCAGGACGGCCTGTCCCACGACGCCGGAGGCCCCCGTGAGCAGCACGGTGCGGCGCTGTCCGGTCATGGCCGGGACTCCTTCCACTCCATGAGCCGTGTGGTGGCCCGGGCGCCCACGTACAGCAGCGGCTCGGGCGGGAAGTCGCGCTGCCTGCGGTGGCCGTCGTCGACGTAGAGCAGGCGCGCGTACTCGGTGTCCTTGCCGAGGACGAGGTCGCGCAGGACCTTGCCGCCGGTGTGCGTGGCGGCGATGCCGTTGCCGTTGAAGCCGTAGCCGTAGAAGACGTTGCCGCCGGGCAGCTGTCCGAAGTGCGGGGCGTAGTCCCGGGTGACGTCGACCGTGCCGCCGTACGCGTAGGTGAACCGCACGTCGCCCCACATGGGGAAGAACCGGCGGAACTCCTCCTGCAGCGCCCGGTAGGCGCGCGGGTCGTTCATCCGGCGGCGGCGCGTGTCGCGGCCCAGGAAGTACAGGGCGGGCCCGCCGGCGAACATCAGCCGGTTGTCCGCGGTGAAGCGCGCGCAGGTCAGGAACGTCTTCGCCTCGACCATGCCCTCGCGGCCGGCCCAGGCGACCCGGCCCAGCTGCTCGTCGGTGAGCGGCTCGCTCACCAGCGCGTAGCTCCAGATCGGCACGGTCTTGTTGCGGAACGGCGCGAAGGTGAACTGGTGCGCGTTCGCCGCGATGATCACCTTGTCGGCGGTGATCCGCCCGCCGGGCGTGACCACCGTCGGCCGCACGCCGGGCAGCACCCGCAGCACGGGCGTGTTCTCGTAGACGGTGACGCCGCGCTCCTTGACGACCCGCGCCACGCCCCTGGCCAGCTTGAACGGGTTGACCAGCGCGCCGCCGACGCGCATCGCGCCGAGCACCGCCGGAGAGCCGATCACCTCCCGGGCGCGCGCCGCGGAGAGGATCTCGGGCTGTTCGCGGCCGGCGATGGTGGTGGCCAGCTCCCGGTCCTCGCGCAGCCGGCGCAGCTGGGCGGCGTCGGTGGCGACCATCAGGTAGTCGTTGGCCTCGTACTCGGCGTCGACCTTGTTGCGGCGCAGGAACCGGCCGATCTCCAGGATCGAGCGGCCGACCGCCTGGGACGCCTCCAGGGCGCGGCGCGTGCCGAACTCCTGGACGAGCGCCTGGATGTCCTTGCCGATGGTCGGCGTGACGAACCCGTCGGCGCGGCCGGACGCCCCGTACCCCGAGTACTCCGCCTCGACGATCCGGATGTCGAGCGCGGGCTCCGCCTCCTTCAGGAAGTGGGCGGCCCACAAGCCGGTGTACCCGCCGCCGACGACGGCGACGTCACAGTCGACCGCGTCGCGCAGCGGCGGCTCGGGCGTGACGGCCTCGGTCTCGTGCCAGTAGACGACGTGCTTGCGCGTACCCACTACCGCCCCTTTTCGAGGATGATCCTCGACAGGCCCAGGTGCCGGTTCTCGAAGTGCCGGACGCTCGCCCCCAGGTACTTCTCGTAGTTGCGGACGGTCTCCTCGCCCGCGACCCGTACGGCGGACGCGCGGTTCTCCCGCAGGCGGCGCAGCCACTCCGCGCAGGTGCGGGCGTAGTGGTCGGGGTCGTTGCGCAGGGAGACGACGTCGAAGAGCTTCTCGGACGACTCGACCACCTCGGACAGGGCCGGGATCTCGGACTCCGGGAAGATCGTGTCGATGATGAACATCAGCTCCCGCACCGTGGCCTTGTCCATCACGGTGTTGTTGCCCTTGACGTTGGTCTGCAGGGCGATCCGGCCGCGCGGCGGCAGCCACGCGTGGCACCGCTCGAAGAACTCCCGGTACGCCGCGATCCGTTCGGCGCGGGACAGGCCCGTGGTGGCGAAGTGCTCGAACGCGCCGATGGAGACGATCGCGTCGTACCCCTCCTCGGGGTGGTGGTCGCGCCAGTTCTCCACGCGGACCTCCGCGCCGGGCAGCGCCGCCCCGCGGACCAGTTCGGCCTGGCTGTCGCTGAGGGTCAGGCCCACGGCGTGCTCGACGCCGTAGATCCCCGTGAGCCGCTTCAGCAGGCTGCCCCAGCCGCACCCCACGTCCAGGACCCGGCGGGCGCCGGCCGCCCTGGCCCCCTCGATGAGGTAGTCCAGCTTGCGCGCCTGCGCGCTCTCCAGCGTCTCCGGCACCCCGGCCAGGCCGGTGGTGGAGTCGTCCCACAGGGCGCAGGTGTAGGTGAGGGAGTCGTCCAGCCACAGGGCGTAGAAGTCGTTGGAGACGTCGTAGTGGTGCCGGATCGCCTCCGCCGTCGCCCCCCGGTAGGCGTCGGTCGCGGTGGTCGGGGTGGTCGCGGTGGTCATGCCGCCGCACCGGCGGACTTCGTGGCCTCCACCAGCGTGACCAGGTCACCGACGGTCTTGACGTTGGCCGCCTCGCTCGGGTCGAGCTCGATCTCCGCGTCGTCCTCGATCGTGTAGACGATGTCGGCGATCTGGAGGCTGGACAGGCCGACCGAGTCGAACGCCGTGTTCTCGTCGAGCGTCAGGCCGGCGGCCTTGCTGCCGAGCTTCTTCTCTATGAGGGAGCAGACGGTGGCGACGGTGATCACGGTGGTTTCCCCATTCGTTCGTACGTCGATGTGCCGGGAAACCTAACGGCGCCACGTGGCCGGATACATGACAGTCGGACATGGCAGATCCCTGCCATGCGAACCCTCCTCGGGCCGGCAGGTCACTGCCGGGTCGCGTCCGCGGCACCTGGTCGAAACCTGCCGGTGCGGCCCCTGTCGACCGGCAGATCCCGGTCACTTGTCGCCCGTCGGCGGCGCTGCCTGTAATGGCCGCACCACCGTCGGAAGGGGGCGGCCACATGAGAAGTTCACCCCGCGTGGTCGATTTCGTCGTGGATTTCCTGCAACGGCAGGAAGTCAGCCATGTATTCGGAGTCGGCGGCGCCAACATCGAGGACCTCTACGACGCGCTGCACCATGCGCAGGCCGGCCCCCTGGGGGTGGTGGCCAAGCACGAGTTCTCCGCCGCCACCATGGCGGACGGCTACCACCGCGCGTCGCAGCGCGTCCCGGTGATCGCCGCCACCTCCGGCGCCGGCGCGATGAACCTCGTCCCCGGCATCGCCGAGCTGCGCGCCTCCTACGTGCCGGCGCTCGTCCTGATCGGGCAGCCGCCGGCCGCGCTCGACGGCCGCGGTTCCTTCCAGGAGACCAGCGGCCTCGCCGGTTCGATCGACGCCGCCCGGATGTTCGCCGAACTGGCCGTGTACTGCGTCCGCGTCGACGACCCCGAGTCGATCGTCCGGGAACTGCCGCGCGCCCTGGCCGCGGCGACCGACCCGGCGGCGCCCGGGCCCGCCGTGCTGCTCCTCCCCAAGGACGTGCAGCAGGCCGTCATCCCGTCGTGGGACCCGCCCGCCGCGGTGGCCCCGGCCGCGCTGCCGCTGTCCGACGCGGCCGAGCGGAGCCGCGCCGCCGGGCTGCTGCGCGCGGCGGCCCGGCGCGGCGGTGTCGCCGTCATCGCCGGCGAGGCCGTCGCCCGCGCCGACGCCCGTCCCCAGCTGGCCCGGCTCACCGCGGCGCTGGGCGCGGCGGTCGCGGTCGTCCCCGACGCCAAGGACGTCGCCGACCCGCGCGACCCCGGCCACCTCGGCATCGCCGGCGCGATCGGCACGGCCGAGGTGCAGGAGGCCCTGGAGCGGGCGTCCGCCGTGCTGCTCGCCGGCACGCGACTGCCGCAGATGGCCGGCGCCGGACTGCACGAGCACCTCAAGGGCGTGCCGGTGGTCTGCGTCGACCCGCGCGAGCCGTTCCTCGGCGCCCACGAGGAGCTGGTCCGCCTCACCGGGCCGGTCGCCGCCGAGCTGGAGCTGCTGGAGCGGGAGGTCACCACCGCGTCCGGCCCCGCCGCGGACCGCCCGACGTCCGGCCCGGCCGCCGAGCACCCGGCGCCCGGTCGGACCGCCCGGCAGCCGGGGCCCGCGCCGCGGCCCGTGCGCCCGGCCGCCGCCGTACCCGACCCGGCGACTTCGCTGGACCTGCGCACGGCCGCCCTGACCGTCGCGGCCCACCTTCCCGAGGGCGCCACCGTCGTGGCCGACGCCGGCAACACCGGGGCCGCCGCCATCCACCACGTCGACGTGCCCCCCGGCGGCCGGTTCATCGCCGCCCTCGGCATGGGCGGCATGGGCCACAGCTTCGGCGCGGGGGTGGGCGCGGCGTTCGCCACCGGCCGGCGCACCTGCGTCATCGCCGGCGACGGGGCGTTCTTCATGCACGGCATGGAGGTGCACACGGCCGTCGAACACGACCTGCCCGTCACCTTCGTCGTGCTGAACAACAACGCCCACGGCATGTGCGCCACCCGGGAGCAGCTGTTCTTCTCCGGCGACTACTCCTACAACCTCTTCCGGCCGGCCCGGATCGGCGACGGCGCCGCCGCGATGTTCCCCGGCCTGGCCGCCGACACCGTCCGCACCGCGGGAGAGCTGGGCGCGGCCCTGGACCGCGCCCACGCCACCTCGTCGCCCGCGCTGGTCTGCGTGGACGTCGACCCCACCGAAATGCCACCGTTCCGGCCGTTCCGGCAGCACGTGCTGCTCACCGGCCGCGGACGGCCCGTCCGAGAAGGAGCCGTACCAGGATGACCACCTCCGTCACCAACCCGACCCCCCTGCCCGGCTACGTCGCCCCGGAGCCGATCCCGGCCGGCGTCAAGGACGTCCCCGGCCTGCTGCGCTGGGAGACCACGCCGCGTGAGGAGGCCATGGCCGTCGCCGCGCAGATGACGAAGGACAGCTTCACCTACGACGAGGTGTACGGCCGGTTCGTCACCGTCCACCAGTACATCGACGCGCCCCCGCAGGCGGTCTACGACTACCTCACCGACGTCCGCAACCTCAACGAGTACACCTACAGCACCCGCGACTTCGCCCCCACCGACGTCCCCGGCGTCTACCAGGGCCGCGACGTCCTCCTCGACGACAACACCAAGATCTTCATGCGGATCGACGGCGACCCGAACGCCCTCACCGTCGACATGCGCTGCGCCTGGGACCAGGGCGAGGAGCTGTGGATGAACTACCTCCACCGGATCGTCCCGGCGGAGATCGTCCTGAACAGGCCCGGCTCCGTGGTCATCTGGACCAACTGCCGCCACCCGTACTACGACGAGAACCCGCACCCGGAGCTCGCCACCACCCCCGATCGCCCCTGGGTCGGCGACATGTGGCCGCTGTTCTACGCGGGCCACCAGGCGGAGATCGACAACCTGAAGAAGATCCTGGAGCACCGGCACGGAAGCGGCGCCCCCGCATGAGGGGCGCCACCGGCGGGGAGACCGGCATGCGGGACGTGAGCCTCCTGGAGGTCGCCTCCTACATGCCGGGCGAACCGGTCGGCACGGAGTACTTCCTGCCGTACCAGACGCAGGACGCGGCCCTCGCCGGCCACACCATGTTCAAGGCGCCGCGCTTCCGGCACCAGGTGTCCCGGGACGAGACGCCCGCCGACATGATGGAGAAGGCCGCGCACACCCTCGCCGACCGCGTCGGCCGGGACGCGCTGCGCGGCGTCGACGTGGTCATCACCAACACCCTGCTGCCGGAGGTCCCCTTCACCGGGCCCGGCGCGGAGGTCGCCCACCGGCTCGGCATCCGCGCCGACTGGGTGCTCGACGCGCACAACGGCGGCTGCGCCTCCTTCGTCCACCTGCTGCGTCTGGCCCGCGTCCTCATCGGCACCGGCCAGGCCCGCTCCGCGCTCCTGCTCAACGTGCAGAACAGCGCGGGCCCGGTGATGACCCAGACCGAGGTGCGCCGGCTCGCCGAGGCGGTCATCCCCGGCGACGGCTGCGGCGCCGCTTTCGTCGCGGCGTCCTCGGAGTCGCCCGTCCTCGGCGTCAAGGTCGCTCACCACGGCGAGTACACCCGGGACTGCGGCCTGACCCTCGACGACGGCCGCAAGTACTGGGAGCCGGGCACCAGCCAGATGCACGTCGGGTTCACCCCCGGCCGCGTCAAGGACATCGTCGAGCGCGGCAACCGCCTCGTGCCCGACGTCGTCCTCGGCCTGTGCGCGGAACTCGGCCTGGGCACCGCCGACCTGGACGTCCTCATCACCAACCAGCCGAACCGGATGTTCCTGGAGCAGTGGCGGCGGCGCCTGTCCATCGGCCCCGACCGGCACCTGGACACCTTCGACCGGTTCGGCAACCTCTTCGGCGCCGCCGTGCCCATCACACTGGACCACGGCGTACGCGAAGGAAGGATCGAGGACGACAGCCTGCTCATGCTGGCCGGCTTCGCCCACGCGGGGGACTTCGCGGGCGCCGCGGCGGTGCACTGGCGGTCCGGGGGCGCCCGGACGTAGGGGGCGTCGTGCCGATCAGGCAGGACACCCCCCGGCGGGCACCGCGACCCACCTGACCGGACACCCCCAAGGAGAGTTCATGTCCCCTCCACGAGCAGTCGTCATCGGCGCGGGAATCGGCGGTCTCACGGCAGCGCTGGCGCTGCACCGGCGCGGCTGGCGGGTGACGGTGCTGGAGCGCGCCGCCGGCCTCGCCCCGGTCGGCGCGGCGCTCACCCTGGCCCCCAACGCCCAGCGCGCGCTGGCCGCCCTCTCCCTCGACGAGGAGGTCAGCCGGCTCGCCGCCTGGGACGGCGACGGCCTGCTGCGGGACCCCCGCGGCCGGCCGCTCGCCAGGACGACCAGCGCGTCCGTCGTCACCCGCTTCGGCGGACCGCTGGTCGTGCTGCGCCGCAGCGACCTCGTCGACCTCGTCGTCGACCGGCTCCCGGAGGGCACCGTCCGCACCGGCGAGGCCGCCTTCCTCGCCGACGCGGGCGCGCCCGGACGGCCGGCGAAGGTGTCGACGACGGGCGAGGTGTACGAGGCGGACCTCGTCGTGTGCGCCGACGGCGTCAACTCCGCGAGCCGCCGCGTCCTCTTCCCCCACCACCCCGGACCGGCGTACGGCGGCTGGACGGTGTGGCGGATCCTGGCGCCCACCCCGCAGCGGTTCGTCCCCCACGAGACCTGGGGCGGCGGGCAGGTGTGGGGCAGCCTCGTCCGCGACCCGGAGAGCGTCTTCATCTACGCCTGCGCCGTCACCGAGCGCGGGGGCCGCTCACCGGACGGGGAGAAGGCCGAGCTGCGCCGCCGCTTCGGGCACTGGCACCACCCGGTGCCCGCCCTGCTCGACTCGATCGGGGAGGAGGACGTCCTGCGCCACGACGTGTTCCACATGGCGCAGCCGCTGGAGCGCTACCAGCGCGGCCGGTCCGTCCTCCTCGGCGACGCCGCGCACGCCATGGTGCCCACCCTCGGGCAGGGCGCCAACATGGCGATCGAGGACAGCGTCGTGCTCGCCCACCACGCGGCGCCCGACGCCGACGTGCCGGCCGCCCTCGCCCGGTACGACCAGGAGCGCCGGCCCCGCACCACGGCCCTCATCCGCCGCGCCGAACGCGCGTCCCGGATCATGGCGCTCCGCTCCCCGGCCGCGCTCGCCCTGCGCGACGGCGCGATCCGGGCGATGGCGAAGGTCGTCCCCGGACTGCTGCTGCGCGGCTTCGACGGGGTCGCCGACTGGCAGCCGCCGGTCACCCCACCAGGCTCCCGGCCGCGTGACACCCACGCGACCGGGTAACCGCGGCGGCGCACGCGCCGCCCGGACGTTTCCACGCACACCACCCGTAGTCAGTGGAAAGGTTTTGATGATGCGTCAGATATTGTCCACCACCGCCGTCGCCACCGCCGGGCTCCTCCTCGGCGGCATCGCCACGGCCGCCCCGGCCACCGCCGTCCAGTCCGCGGCCGCCTCCCAGACGGTGACGGCCCGCTACGACTGCGGCGCGTACGGCGTCACCGACCTCACCATCGAGGCGTCCGCCTCGGGCGGTGCCGGCTCGGTGCGCATCTCCACCAGCGGCGGACTCGCCCCGTTCGACATCCCGGCCGACTCCATCAGCGCCACGCTGCGCCTGGAGCGTGCCGCCGGTGGCACCGTCGCGTTCAGCGGCACCGCCAACGACGCTGCGGCGGCCGGCCAGCCGGTCACCATCGGTCCCCTGACGGGCGCCGTGTCGGCGGGTGACAGCCTCGACTCGTACGTCCCGGCCGCCGGGGCCACCGACGTGTCGCTGAGCCTGAACGTCCTCGGCATCGTCAACTCGTGCAACGCGGTCGGCAAGCAGACGCCCGGTCCGATCGTCTTCTGATCCGGCGCCGAACCCCCTTCACCGGCCCGGCCGTCCCCGGACGGCCGGGCCCCCGGGAACGGCCGGCCGGGCCCCTGGTGCGGTGGGCCCGGCCGGTCCGCACACGCGGACCCGGCACGCCCTGGCGGGCGACGCTCCGGCCCGCACGCCCTGTTCGGCAGGCTCCGGTCCGCACGCCCTGTTCGGCAGGCTCCGGTCCGCACGCGCGGACCCGGCACGCCCTGGCCGGCAGGGTTCGGCCCGCACGCCCTGTTGGGCAGGCTTCGGCGGGCTCGGCAGGCTCCGGCGGGCTTCGGCGGGCACGACCTGTCCCCTTCAGGCCGTGCTCCCCTGGACCGCGCGGACGACGTGCACCCGGGAGGCGCAGTCGAGTTTCTGCATCACCACCCGCAGGTGGTTGGTCACCGTCCACTCCGATATGCCGAGCCGACGGGCGATCTGCCGGTTCGTGAGCCCCTCGGCGACCAGCAGGGCGATCTCGTGCTGGCGCGGCGTCAGCCCGTGGGGCGCCGCCCCCGCCACCGCGCGCGGCGGCTCCGGCGCGGGCGGCGGCGCGAACAGCGCGGCGACCAGCGCGTCGTGCAGCGACACCTGCTCGGCGTCCCGGCGCAGCCGCCGCAGCAGCGCGGCGTCCACGCTGCCGGCGAGCCGCTCGGTCAGCGCGCCCACCGTGCCCCCGTCGCCCGGGCCGGCGCCGTACCGCCTGCGGATGGCCTCCGCGTACGCCAGCACCCGGGCCACCGCGTGCCGCTGCTCCTGGTCCCCGCCCCCGCCGACGGACGTGACCGCCATCGTCTCCAGCGCCTCGGCGACCTGCACCGGGTCCCCGGTCCCCATGAGCAGCCGCGCGGCCTCCCGCGCGCTGCCGTACGCCTCCTGGTTCCGCCCGAGCACCCGCCGCACCCGGGCCAGCGCCGTCAGCAGGGACGCCCGCGTCGCGACGTCGTCCGCCACGTCGTCCAGCGCGCGCAGCAGCGGTCGTTCCGCGTCCGGGTCGCCGTGCGCGGCCAGCAGCAGCGCCTGGCCGCGGCGGGCCGGCGCGGCGCCGCGGCCTTCCCCGAGCGCGTCGAGGCGCCGTACCGCCGAGTCGAGCAGCACGGCCGCGGCCGCCGCCTCGCCCCGGCGCCGCAGCAGCTCCCCGGTGACCGCGGCGACGCGCGCCCGCACCGCGGGCAGCTCCGCCGCGAGGGACGCCGCCCGGTCCAACACCCGCTCGGCGCGCCGGAAGTCCCCGCACGCCACGGCCCACCAGCCCACCGCGGCCAGCGCCCCGGCGACCTCCCCGGCCGCGTCCGCCGGCTCCCCGGGCACGTTCCCGGCACCCCCGCGGTCGCCGTGCTCCCCGCGCTCACCGTGGTTCCCGTGGTCGTCCCGTCCCCGCCCGGCCGCCCACGCCGCCGCGGCCTCCTCGACGAGGTCCGCCGCCGACGGGGCCAGCCGGTGCCGGAGCAGGGGCCCCTCCAACGCGGTCAGCAGCCGCAGCGCGGCGAGGTGGTCACCGCGCGCCGTCAGGTGCCGTACGGCTTTGAGGAGGTCCGGCAGGCGGGCCGTGACCGTCTGGAGGACCTGGTCGACGTGCCGCCCCGAGGCGAGCGCCGCGGCGGTCGCCCCGGCGAAGGCGCACCAGTGCGCGGCGTGCCGGTCGAGGGTGCGGCGCAGCGCGTCGCCGTCGCGGGCGAGCGCCGCCCGGTGGTGGCAGCGCGCCATGTGCGTCAGCCGGAACTCCGGTTCGCCGTCCGGCCCGTTCGCGCTCAGCAGCAGGCTCTTGTGGACCAGCGACTCCACCCCGGCGACCGCCGCCGCGTGGTCGAGCCCGCTCACACCGCGCACCGCGGCCAGGTCGACGTGCGTCTCGCACACGGACAGGTCCCGCAGCAGCGCCACGTCGCCCGCGTCCAGCGTCCCGGCCGCCCAGCCCAGTGCGGCGGCGACGCTGCGGTGCCGCTCGTGGGTGTCGCGCGGCCGGCTCCGGCCGGGGCACTCGCCGCGCGCCAGCCGCTCCAGCAGGGCGCGCGGCCCCTCGGTGCCGACCGCCTCGGCGGCCATCTCGACGGCGAGCGGAATCCCGTCCAGCGTCCGGCAGATCTCCGCCACCGCGAGCTGCCCCGCCCCGCCGTCGACACCGGCCCGGTAGTACGGGCGCACCCGGTCCGCGAAGACCGCCTCGGCCGGCGAGCCGGCCCCGGTGGGCAGCGGCCCGACCGGCAGGATCCGCTCCGCGCGGATGTCCAGCGCGACCCGGCTGGTCACCAGGACCCGCAGCAGCGGGCAGGCCCGCAGCAGCCCCGCCACGTCCAGGGCGATGTCGGCGACCAGCCGGTCGCAGTCGTCCAGCACCAGCAGCAGCTCTGAGCCGCCGACCCGGTCGGCAGCCTCCCGTGCGGAGCGGGCGCCGAGCAGCGCCCACACGGCCCCGCCGTCCGGCGCGTCGGCGAGGTCCGCCCACAGCAGCGCGGTGCCGTGGGCACGGGCGTGCGCGCCGACCGCCGCGTGCGCCAGGTGGCTCTTGCCGACGCCCGCGGGGCCGGTCAGGGTGAGCTGGCGCGCCGGCGCCCCCAGCTCCAGCCAGTCGCGGACCCGGCCCAGTTCGCGTTCGCGCCCGTACAGCTCGCCGAACCCCAGGTCGACGGGGCCGCCGGCGCGGGGCGGGGCCGCGCCGCCGCGCCGCGCGGTGGCCGGCACGGGCGCCACCTCCTCGCTCCTCACCGTCCGGCCCCCGTCAGACCGCCGGCACGGCGGAGCCGTACCGGGTGGTGAGCGCGGCGACCGCGCGCAGCAGCTCGTCCTCGTGGGCACGGACGAAGAAGTGCCCGCCGGGCATGGTCCGCAGCTCGCTGCCGCGCGCCCCGTGCGCCCGCCACGCCGCCATCTTCGGCAGCGGCACGAGGTGGTCGTCCACCCCGGTGAACAGGTGCAGCGGCACGTGGAGCGGTTCGACGTCGGCCGGCTCCACCCAGCCCGAGCACAGCCGCAGGTCGTCGCGGACCAGCGGCATGTACGCCGCCCGGAAGCGGGGCCGGCGGGCCAGCTCCCAGGGGATGCCGCCCAGTTCGGCCAGGCTCGTGGCGAGCGCCTCGTCGTCGGCGTCCGGGTCGAGGATCCGGTCGGGGCGTACGTGCGGGGCCCGGTGCGAGCTCAGCACCAGCGCCCGCGGCAGCGGCGCGCCCCGCCGCTGCCGCGCGAGCGTCAGGGCGTGCGCGACGAACGCGCCCATGCTGTGCCCGTACAGCAGGTGCGGCCGGGCGAACGCCGTGTCGAGCCGCTCGTCCAGGTCCGCGACGAGCGCGTCGAGGTCGGTGAAGCGCGGCTCGCCCGCGCGGTCCTCCCGGCCCGGCAGCTGGACCGGCAGGACCCGCACGCGGGCGCCGAAGGCGTCGAGCCGCTCCTGCCAGCGGGCGTAGGCGGAGGCCCCGCCCCCGGCGCAGGGCAGGCAGAACAGGTCCAGCCCGGACCACGGCCCGGACGGCGGGGTCCTCAGGTGGGGCGTCATGGCGTACGTGCTCCCCGCCGCGCCTCAGACCAGCTGCCGGGCGGCGACCGCGCGGTCGTAGTACAGCGTCCCGTCGACCAGCAGCTCCCCGTCGAACTGGGAGAGCACCGCCACGGGCAGCTCCATCCGCTTGCCCCGGTTCGGTATGCCCTGCCAGTCCGCGGCCTGCGTGCCGTTGATCCGGCCCTCCAGGATCACCACGTCGGCCGAGTGGTGGATCGACAGCACCTCGTGCGCCAGGTCCGGGAAGGCGGCGAGCATCGCGTCGAAGTGGCGGCGGACCGCGTCGTCGCCGACCAGCGGCTGCTCCTCGAACGGCACGACGCGGCACACGCCGCCGGCCGGCCCGCCCGCCGTGCCCGGCCCGTCGGCGGGCGGCTCCGCCACCGTGGCGAGGGTGTTCCTGATGACCGTGTCCTCGCGCCGCCTCCGCAGCTCCGCGCCGACCCCCTGCTGCACGTCGTGCATCCGCGTACCTCTTCTCCCCGTTGCCGGCCGGGGCGTGCGGCGACCCGGCCCGTACCCGTCGAAGCCTGCAACGGCCCCGGGCGGCGGGACAGTGGCCTCCTCCCGGTGCGCGGGATGTGTTCCTCTCGGACCGGACGTGAAGCCGTCATACCCGGCCGGGGTCACGGAGGCGGCGCCTGTGGGGGAGTGGGCGGGGGCGGCCGGGCGACGGGAGATCGTCACGCCCCACGGGTGACGCCGTCACTGTCTGCGCCCGCCGCCCCGGTAGCAGGATCCGGGTGACCGCACGGCGGACGCGGACACCCGCGGTGCGGGTCGCGGCCGGACCGTCCGAAGAGCCGGACCAGCCGAGCGGTCCGACCCAGCCGAAGAGCCGGACCAGCCGAAGAGTCGGGGACCACCCGAGGAACCGAGGAGTACGCACATGGGGGACGTCATCGCCCGGGCCACCGCGGCCGCCGGGTCCACCACCGAGTCGGGCCGGGGCCCGCAGCCGCGCCGCATCGTCGTGGACCACCTGGAGGGCGGCCCGGACGACGGGGTCGCGCTGTTCACCTTCTGCGCCGTGTCGTCCGCGGTCGAGGGCGAGCCCGCCGGCGCATGACGGTCACCCGGGGGAACGAGACCGTCTACGTCGAACTGAAGAGCCACCTGCGGCCCGCCGTGGTCCCGGGGGACGCCGCCTACCTCGTCTCGCACGGGGGGATCACGGCGCTGCGCGGGGCCCCCGCCGAGGTCCTGGTCCCGTTGCTGGACGGGACCCGCACCCCGGCCGGCCTGGCGGACGCCGCCGCGCCTGCGCTGAGCCGGGAGGAGGTCGCCGAGGCGCTGCGGCTGCTCGACCGGACGGGGCTGCTGCGGTACCGCGGACGTCCCGTGCCCGCGCCGGCATCGCCCGGGGCGCCACCGGGCGCCGGGCACGGCGGCGCGCGGGCCGCCGTGCCCGCACCGCCGTACGACCGGGCCGCCGAGGCGTTCTTCGACCTCGCCGGCCTGGACGGTGCCCGCGCCACCGCGCGGATGGCGCGGGCGGCCGTGCGGATCGTCGCCCTGCCGGGCACGGACCCCGCCCCGGTACGGGCCGCCTGCGCCGCCTCCGGGCTGCGCGTGGCGGAAGGGGACGGGGACCGGGGGGAGGCGGAGCTGACCGTCGTCCTGTGCGACGACTACCTCGCGCCCGGCCTCGCCGAGGTGGACGCCCGGCACCGGCGGGCCGGCCGACCGTGGCTGCCGGCCCGACCGGCCGGACCCGAGCCGTGGGTCGGGCCCGTCTTCCGCCCGGACGACGGGCCTTGCTGGGCATGTCTCGCGGCGCGGCTGCGGGGCCACCGCGCCGCCGAACTGGCCGTGATGCGCGCCCTGGGCCCGGACCGCCCGCTGGGCCGGCCGGAGGCCGCCCTCCCGGCCGGCCGCGCCCTGGCGGCGCAGGCCATGGCCCTGGAGGCGGCCAAGTGGGTCGCCGGGCTGCGCGGCCCCGAGGCCGGGCGGCTGCGCGCCCTGGACACGCGGACCCTGCGCGTCGACGCCCACCCGGTGCCGCGGCTGCCGCAGTGCCCGGTCTGCGGGGACCCGGGGATCGTCGCCGCGCGGGGCCTGCGCCCCTTCACCGTCCGCAGCCGGCCCAAGGCCGCCGACGGCACGGGCGGCGGCCACCGCGCGCTCACCGCCGAGCAGATGCTGGAGCGCCACGGCCACCTCGTCGGGCCGGTCACCGGTGTGGTCAAGGAGCTCCGGCGGGCCCCCGGCGCGCCCGCCTTCACCGAGGCGTACGTCTCCGGCGAGAACCTCGCCGTGCGGCCCGCCGGACCCACCGGGCTGCGGGCCGGGCCGCGCGCGCTCAGCGGCGGCAAGGGCCTGACGGCCACCGAGGCGCGGGTGAGCGCCCTGTGCGAGGCCGTGGAACGGTACAGCGGCTCCCGCCACGGCGACGAACCCGTCATCCGCGACACCTACCGGGCCCTCGGCGACGAGGCCCTCCACCCCAACGCCGTCCAGCTCTTCCACGAGCGGCAGTTCCGCGAGCGGGACCGGTGGAACGCCGCGCGGTCACCGTTCACCGCCGTACCCGAGCCGTTCGACGAGGACCGGCCCGTCGACTGGACGCCCCTGTGGTCGCCGGCCACGGGCGCGCGCCGGCTGCTGCCCACGAGCATGCTGTACTTCTCCGCCGACCCGCCCCACCCGCGCGAGCCGGTCGCCGACTCCAACGGCGGCGCCGCGGGCAGCAGTCCGGAGGACGCCCTGCTCCAAGGCGTGCTGGAGCTGGTGGAGCGGGACGCGGTGGCCCTGTGGTGGTACAACCGCACCCGCCAACCGGCCGTGGACCTCGCCGCGTTCGACGAGCCGTACGTCGAGCGGCTGCGTGCCGGGTACCGCGCGCTGGGCCGGGAGGTCTGGGCCCTGGACCTGACGGCGGACCTCGGGATCCCGGTGTTCGCGGCGCTCTCCCGCCGCACGCCCGCCGCACGCCCGGCCGGCCCGCACCCGGCCGGCCCGGAGGCCGGCCCGCACCCGACCGGCCCGGAGGCCGGCCCGCATCCGGCCGGCCCGGAGGCCGGCCCGCATCCGGCCGGCCCCGGCACCGGTGCGGGCGCGGGCCCGGCCGAGGAGATCGTCTTCGGCTTCGGCGCCCACCTCGACCCGCGGATCGCGCTGCGCCGCGCGCTGACCGAGATGGGCCAACTGCTCCCCGCCGTGGCGGCGGTGGCGTCCGGCCGGGACACCGGCCACGACGCCGCGGCCCGCTGGTGGCGCGGCGCCACCACCGCGAACTGCCCGTACCTGACGCCCGATCCGCACGCCGCGCCGCGCGGCCCCGGCTCCTGGACGCACACCCACCGCGCCGACCTGCGCGACGACCTGACCGCCGTCACCGGCCTGCTGGTGGCCCGCGGGATGGAGCTGCTGGTGCTGGACCAGACCCGGCCGGACACCGGCATCCCCGTGGTGAAGGCCGTCGTCCCCGGGCTGCGCCACTTCTGGCCGCGGTACGCCCCCGGCCGGCTCTACGACGTCCCCGTGGCCTTGGGCCGCCTGGCCGAACCGACCCCGTACGAACGGCTCAACCCGGTCCCGCTGTTCGTCTGAGCGCCCCCGGTGACCGCCGCGACCGGGTGTTCGAGGGGTTCAACTGAAAAGTGCGGACCTGACGGCCGCTCGACGTAGAGTCACCCGAAAGAGTGTCTGGGGTCACACTGGCCCCTCCAGTCGCGGGGTGCCCGTGGAGCAGGGCGCCCCGGACTCTGCCACGCGCGGACGAGGAGCACCCGAATGCCCAGCTACGAGGAGCACGAGCCCGTCGCTGCCGGGGTGAGGACGAGCACCAGCCCGGCGCCCCGGCTGGCCCGCGTCATCCCGCTCGCGGTGATGACCTGCTACTTCGTGATCACCGTCATCAACCTCCTGAGCCGCCGACCGGACACCGAGGTGTTCGTGACCGGTCTGATCACGCTCTCGTGCGTGTTCGGCCTGCAGCTGTTCCACTCGCGCCGCGGCGCCGACCGCGCTCCGGCCCCGGCCAGGGCGGCCACGCTCACCCTCCAGGCCGTCCTCACCTACCTGCCGCTCGTCTGGTTCGGCGTGGCCTGGGGCGCGATGGCCGGTTTCCTCGGCGGCTCCCTGCTCCTGCTGCTCCCGCCGCGGGCCGCCTGGCCGCTGTACGGGCTGACGGGCGCGAGCCTGCTCGTGCCGGGCCTGGCCCTCGACATGTCCGTCATCGACCTCGTCTACATGTGCCAGACCACGCTCCTGACCGGTCTGGTGGTGTACGGCGTCTCGCGGCTGTCCGCCCTCGTCGACGAGGTGTTCGCGGCGCGCGCCGAGATCGCCCGCATGGCCGTGGCGCACGAACGGCTGCGGCTCGCCCGCGACCTGCACGACCTGCTCGGTTACAGCCTGTCCGCGATCGTCCTCAAGAGCGAGCTGCTCCAGCGGCTGGTGCGGCTGCGCCACGAGCGGGTCGAACAGGAGGTGGAGGAGGTCCTCGCGATATCCCGGCAGGCCCTCGCCGACGTGCGCCGCGTCTCGCGCGGCTACCGGCAGATGTCGCTCGTCTCCGAGGTGTCGTCAGCGCAGTCCGTGCTGGAGGCGGCGGAGGTGGAGGCGACGGTGGTGGTCGACCCGTCGGTCGGGTCCCTCGGGCCGCGGACGGGCACGGTCCTCGCGACGGTCCTGCGGGAGGCGGTGACGAACCTGCTGCGCCACAGCAAGGCGACGCGGTGCTGCATCACGGCCGTCGTCGACGAGGGGACGGCCCGCCTCACCATCGTCAACGACGGGGTGGCGGCGGACTACCACGACCCGTCCCCGCACGGCGGGGACGGCCTGGGCAACCTCCGGCGCCGGCTGTCCGGCGTCGGCGGCCGGCTCGTCGTGGACCGTGAACCGCCGGACACGGCGGGGCGGGACGGCTGGTTCCGTCTCGTCGCGGAGGCGCCCGCCACGCCCGCCGACGAGGAGCCCGCGCAGGCCGGGGAGGCCGTGGAGGGGGGCCCGGAAGACGGCGTGGAGCCTGCGCAGGAGGGCCCGGATCGCGTCACGGCGGCTTGATCGGGCCGGTTGCTAAAGTGTCCGTCCACGTCTGGAGAGCAAGGGGGAGCTCCGATGATCCGTGTCCTGCTGGCCGAGGACATGCACATGGTGCGGGGGGCGTTGGAGGCCCTCCTCGGTCTCGAACGGGACCTGACGATCGTGGCGAGCGTGGAACGCGGTGACGAGATCCTGCCGTCCGCCCGCGCGTTCGCGCCGGACGTCGCCATCATCGACATCGACCTGCCGGGCCTCGACGGGATCAGCGCCGCCGCGCAGCTCCACGAGCGGCTGCCGTCGTGCCGGACGCTCATCCTGACCAGCCTCGGCCGCCCAGGCACCCTGCGCCGCGCGATGGCCGCCAAGGTGTCGGGGTACCTGCTCAAGGACGCGCCGCCGCAGGAACTGGCGCACGCCATCCGCAAGGTGGCGGCCGGCCAGCGGGTGATCGACCCCGAACTGGCGCTGGCCGCGTGGGGCGGCGCGGAGAGCCCGCTGACCGCCCGCGAGACCGAGGTGCTGCGGCTGGCGGCGGAGGGCCTGGACGCGACGGACATCGGCAAGCGGCTGCGGCTGTCCACGGGCACCGTCCGCAACTACCTCACCACCGTCGTCACGAAGCTCAACGCCCGCAACCGCGTGGACGCGATCCGGATCGCGACGGAGGCGGACTGGCTGGTGTGACCGGCCCGACGACCCCGGCGGCCACCAGGTAGTCGAGGATGCCCGTCGTGACGTGCGCGGGTATCGGCAGCGTGGCGGCCACGGCCTCGGGCGTGGCCGGCCACGCCAGGCGGGCGACCACGAGCAGGGCCTCGTACCGGTGGAGGACCACCCGGTGCGAGGCCGACCGCATCTCCACCGTGGCCGACGGGCGGTCGAACACCACCGACACCCCGACCACCAGCTGCAGGACGGCCCCCGCGTGCAGCGGCGGCACGCACAGCGCCGCGCCCTCCGCGAGGGGCCCGATCGACAGCAGCGCCCCGCGCAGGTCGTCGAAGCCGACGGTGCGGCGCAGCAGTTGCGGGAAGCGCGCGAAGACCGGACGCATCAACAGGTACGCGTACACGTGCGGGTCCTGCTCCCCGGCGGCCCCGGCGACGACGGCGTTGCCCAGCAGCACGGGCCCCAGCTGCATCCGCCGCAGCACCTCCCGCACGGTCGGCCCGGCCGGCTCGACCGCCACGGTCCCGGACTCCCACGTGACGACCACCGCGTCGCGCCGCGCCCCGGCCGCCACCGCCACGTCCTCCCGGAACGACCAGAGGTGCCGCAACCGCCCACCGGCCCGCTCCGCCACATCAGCCGAGCCCACCATCCGCACTCCTCGCCGTACCCCTGGGCCTCCAGCATGAGAGCGCCGCCCGCACCCGCGACAGCCACGAGTTCATGCACCATCCATGAATCGCTCACGGTCCGACGCCCCACGGTCCGACCCACCGGACACGCCCGGACCCGGCAGCGCCGCGGCGTCGTCCGGTCGGGACCACCGCCGGGCGGGCGTCGGTCAAGCGGGGGGTCGTGCTCTCGGGGCGCGGGTGCCGTCCGCGGCGCCCGTCCGGTGCCCGGTGCCCGGCGCCCGCCCGTCTCCGGGGCGGGGCGGAGGCCGGCCTCACACCAGCAGGCGGTAGACGTAGAGACCCCGGTCGCCCCCGACGGCGAGACCCCTGCTGTCGGGGTGCCAACTACAGGACCGCAGCGCCCCCTCGGTCCGCTGGGCGGCCAGCACCCGTCCGCCCGCGCGGTCCCACACCCGTACCGTGGCGTCCTGGCCCGCCGAGGCGATCCAGCGGCCGTCCGGGGAGGCGGCCACCGCGTGCAGCGGTTCCCCGCCGCCGGTGCGCAGGCCCCGGTAGGCACCGGTCCGCGGGTCCCACAGGCGCAGGGTCCCGTCGTGGCCGCCTCCGAACAGCCGGCGTCCGTCCGGTGAGACCGACAGTGCCGGCACCGCGCCGCTCCCGCCGGTCAGCTGGTTCCTCCGGGTACGGGTGGCCAGGTCCCAGACGGTGACCACGCCGTCGGCGCCGCCGCTCGCCAGCCAGGTCGCGTCCGGGGAGACCGCCACGGAACGCACCGTGCCGCCGCAGGTCAGCACGGCCCGCGGCGCCCCCGACCGGAGGTCCCAGAGCCGTACCGTGCCGTCGTCCCCCGCGCTGGCCAGCCAGCTGCCGTCCGGTGCGGCCGCCAGACCGGAAGCCCGCCGGGGGCGGATGCCCCGGCTGCCGTCCCGCCGGCCCCCACGGCGGCCGATCATGCCGCACCGACCCCACCACCGGCACCCACCCCCCGAAACCACCCACCCCACCGCCCCGGAAGCCGCCCCGGGCCCTTGGTCGAAAACCGACCCCGACCAGCAAAAAGACCCTCCCGCGGGAGGGTCGTGTCCAAAGCGCCCCCGGCAGGACTCGAACCTGCGGCCAAGTGCTTAGAAGGCACTCGGCGACTCCAACGCCATACCCCCGCTGACCTGGCTCGCCTCTCGCTCTCGGTATCCCGTCGGCCCGACTTCGACACGCATTCGACGGGCTAGTGTTCTGACCGCATAGGTTCGCTGGGTTGGTGGCGTCGGTGCTCGGACCGGCTGTACTCGGTGTGGGAACAATCTGAGGAGGTCGGGGAGCCGATCAACGTAGGCTCCCAGCATGTCTGGACCGACGTTGGTGATCGAGTTGGCGGAGCCGCTCTCCCCGGTTGCGCTGCGGGAGTTTCGCGCGTTGATGGTGGGGGTCTCCTCGCACTTTGACGAGGAGCGGCCCGGGTGCTTCGACGTCAACGTGCCCGCAGAGCGACTGGGCGTCGAGGACAGGCGGGGGGAGGACTGGCGAAAGCCGTTCCCGCTTCCACTCCTCGACGACACCTCCGCGGACGAGGGGCTGAGGGCCCTGGTGGGATTCAATCCGCAGCGCGAGGATTGGCGTCGGCCGTTCCTGGTCTACTTGATGGGGCCGGGTGTCGGCGATGAGAGCATTTTCGAGGCTGAGCACGCGGACGAGCCCGAGGTAGAGGCCGTCCTCGGCTTCAGGCCGACCCATGCCGTCAATGTCAGCGCCGGCTGCAATCGCGAGATCGACCACGTGGCCACGGCCCTGCTGACCGCCGCTGTCATGGACGTCATCGGGGGCGTGGCCAAAGCCGAGCTGCTGGACGGACAGGCGCCGGTCGTCGCCGGCCTTCCGGGGGTGTTGGGGATCGCGGACGACGACTGGATGGCGCTGGGAACGGCGGAGTTCCTGCGGGCCTGGGCCGGGCACCCCGCCTTCCGGCTGGTCAAGTAGGACATCCAACCGCTACGACCGCCGACCCGTCCACCTATGCGGTCACAGCACTAGGGACGAATGATCGGGATCTCGTAGACGATCTCGCAGTGGGCGGCCGGCACCACGATGTCCGCCGTCTCCACCGGCCGCCCCTCGTCGCTGTAGTAGGTCCGGCGGATGTGGGTGACGAGCGCGGACTTCTGGATGCCCAGAAGTGACGCCTCCTCGGCGGTCGCCTGCCTCGGCTCCGGTTGCATCGGCCTGCCGTCGGCCAGGAACTCGTACCACCGTGCGGACGCACGGGTCTCCCTCGGCGATGCCGAGCCGGACCGCGATGTCCGCGGGCGCCGGCACCTTGGCGTCGGTCCGGCTCTCCCAGTCCCCTCGCTTGCCCAAGGCCTTCATGTCCACCCGGAACGGCGACCCGTCGGGCCGCTCACGCGCGGCCGACCGCACCATGCGCACACGCTGTCGGGGCTCGGCGACGTACGTGCCCGAACCGGCGCGGCCCTCCAGCACGCCCTGGGAGATCAGCAGCTCCTGAGCCCGCCGGACCACGTTCTCACCGACCCCGCACTCCTGACCGATCTGGGCGCGGGACGGCAGACGATCTCCCGGCTCCCATACGTGCTCCGCGATCCGCCGCCGAAGCTCGTCAGCGACGCGGAGATAGGGCGGCTGCTCAGGCATATGGAAAATCTAGTCCACTAGCTCTAACCTAGTTAACTAGCTTCACTGAAAGTGATTGCCGGTGACGGAGGCTGCCCTGTGCCCGCTTCGGGAGTTAGCGCGGCGGGCATCGCCGCCCGGTTGTCCGCCCTCGGGCTTCCCGCACGTGTGCAGGAGCACGACCGGCACACGACGGTCGAAGCGGAAGTGCCGGGATCGCTCTCCGCGGACTTATGGCGGGGGGTCCTCCAAGTGGTGGCCGAGGCCGACCGGTTCGGGCTTCTGGCCACCAGCCTGAACGACCGCACCCTCTGGGCGGTCGTACGCAAAGCGGTCCCCACGACGGGCGATGTCGGGGGACCGAGCCATCAGCGATAGGAGCTGAGCAGCGTGTTCAACCGTATCCGCCGTGCCGCCTCGCTCACCAGAGCGCGGTACTTCCCCAAGGGCAGGCACCGCCGATCCTTAGCGCCCTACCGGCCGTCGACGGCGACCGTGCCCCCGGAGTCCGCCGGCGAGTCGACAACCCCTCCAGGCCGGGCCGGCGACCAGGGCCACCGGCACCCACTCGCCGGTGAGGACGTCGCGCTCGTACGTCCGTACCTGCTGGCCTGGGAGGAGCGCGTACGGACCCGTTCCGTGATCGTCGCCCCCCGTCTGCCGGCTGACGCCTGCTCGACCCTTCTGGGAGCCCATGGATGAAGCCTCGCCGACAGCCTCACACCACCGTCGCCGCCATCCCCTACCGATCCACCGCATGCCGGATCGGCACGCACCCCACGTGCGCGGAGGCCTCGCCGCTGTCGCCGCCGGTCGACATCCCCGTGGTCTACGAGAGGTGCGACTGCCTGTGCCACTCGACGCCCGACCGGTTCGCGTGCGCGGGAGTGGAACAGTGATCGACCGCACGCCCAGGAGGATGCCGGCCGCCAGCATCGAGGTGACGGCGGCCACGGTCCGGCGCGGCGATGTCATAGAACTCGGGGGACTGTTCTGCCGAGTGCAGGACCTCTTCCAACTGCCCCACGGTGCCAAGCAACTGATCTTCGAGTCCGGCGAGCTGCTGACGATGCACGCCCGTACCCGGCTCGTCGCCGTCAGGATGATGGGAAGGCGGTGACCGGGCCCGTGGCCTCGCGCCATCACGAGATCGCCGACGACCTCCGGAACCAGATCGCGACCAGCCGCATCAAGCCCGGTGAACGCCTACCGTCCGAGGCCGTCCTGGCGAGCGGGTACAGAGTGAGCACGGTGACCCTGCGCCGCGCTCTCGCGGTCCTCCAAGGCGAAGGACTCGTCGAGAAGATCCACGGCAAGGGCAACTTCGTCCGCCGTCCACTCCGCAAGATCATGTACGTCGGCGGATGGGGGATGCTGGACCCGTGGACGGCCGCTGAAGCGGCCCTGCACATCACAGTGCGCTGCGCCACGGTCCGGGCGCACGGGCACTTGGCGGAACTACTGAAGGTGCCGGCGGGAAGCCCCCTTGCAGAGTTCTTCTGCGTCAGCCACGAGGGGGACGCACCGCATGGCCTGGCACGCATTTACATCCCCCGGGACCTGGCACCGGACGGTGTACTCGGCGACGAGCCACTGTGCCGTGAGGCGGTCACGAGATTCGCTGTCCTCAGCCTGCCGCCGGCCATTGTCCGGGAGACGGCCTGTGCCCGCCCACCGACACCGGACGAAGCATCGACCCTCCGGACCAACTCCACCGCGCCGGTCCTCGCGATCACGCGTGTGGCCACCGACTCCACCGGGAGGGTCGTCGAAGCCGCGTTCCTGGTGTTCCCGGGGGACCGCGTCGATGCCGTCTTCACCACCCACGCCATGACCGACGAGAGGCAGACGCGAGCATGACCACAGCGAACGAGCTACGCCTCCTCCCGTGGTCCGGCCCGGACGGCAAGCCCTGCTACCTGAGCACCGACGACAAGGACAGCTACATGTCCCGCCTGGCCGACAACATCGAAGCTGTTCAGCTGGGCACGGCAGCCGACCTACTGGTCGAGGCCGAGGAAACCCTCGGCGCAGGGGACGCCGACACGGAAGCCCTGCGCCACGTGGCACAGGAACTGACCGGAGCCCTCCGAGACGTACTCCGCATCGCAATCAGCCGAGGTCACCGCCTGACTGCGAGCGAGCCCCACCGCCTCTGACGGTCGGCGCGCGGCGACAACTGAGAGCCCACTTCCGTTCCACCTCAATGGGAGAGGCACCCAAGCCATGGGCTGGGTGCCTCTCTTCGCGTCTCCTTACGGAGGAGCAGCGCTCCGGACGTCGACCACAGGGCTCCGGGGTGGACCGTGACTGGCCGCTGCATCCGGCACGGTTGTGGCACGAACCTCAGCCGACGACAGTCAGCCACGATGGCGGGCGCGTCGACCGATCAGGCGCGCGTGTGCCTCGCTGTACGGACGACTCGTGGACGACTCGTGGACGACTCGTGGACCGGCAACATCTCAGGGGTGGCTAACGTTACTGTGACCAGCAACATTCGACGGTTCTCACAGCCCCTCCGGAGCCGTGTGCCACTCCGCGGTCCGCGGAAGGGCTGGCCGGCAACATGCCGCAGCGTGGCTGAGACCGGTGGGGCACGAGTCGTCCACGGGTCGTCCACGGCTCTTCAGCTCCCATGGGAAGACTCGTTGGGGCCAGGATGCGAAGCCCAACGCCCTCCACTCGACAGTACAAGCCGCAGAATCAGCACGAACACATACGCCGACGCAGCGCTCGGTGGGAACCCTGGCGTCAACTCGTGCACCAGTCATCTGGCTGGTACGACAGCTTCGGCGTGCGCCTCACGGACGGTTCTTGTGCCTGGCTGCCGCGACTCCTTAATTGGTCAGCCGTAGCACGCCCTCTAGCCTAGGCGACCTCACCCTCGCATCCAGTGACCGCGGATTGGGGACATGAGGCCAGATGAACAGTCACTCCTGCCAAGGTCCAGTAATATGCGCCTAGTTGACCCGGCTGAGGGGGGGATGGGTCCCATGGCAGGTGCGTCGGACAGCAGCATCAAGGCACAGGAGCGGTATCGTCTCGGCGCTCGAACACTGGGGCACGGGAGCTATGCCCAGGTATTCCCTGCCGTGCACAAGAAAACGGGTGAAGAGGTAGCGCTCAAACGCGCCTACAACCGCCAGGATGCTCAGGACAGGATCAAGCGGGAGATTCAGGACCAGAAGCGGCTAGCCCACCCTAACATCATGCCGATTTTGGATCACGATCCAGGCTTCACGTGGTACACGATGCCTCGCGCGGTCGGCAATCTCAAAGACCTTCGCCAAGGGCCGGACGAAGAGGAGCTGGCGTCCATCCTCCTTGCTATCGGTGAAGCCCTGGATGTGGCCCATCAACTCGGGCTGGTTCATCGTGATATCTCTCCCCAAAATATCCTCGCTCTCTCTGGCGACAGCGGTGCAAGATACCGGTGGGTGGTAGCGGATTGGGGCATGGTTCGTCGTCCGCCTGAAGAGGCTTCCCGAATTCTCACCCGTACCGGTCAGGGGATGGGCACGCCAGGATACGATGCCCCTGAACTGAGTGTGGACCCCCGTAAAGCCACGCCAGCGGCGGATGTGTACAGCCTCGGACGCGTTGCTGCTTGGTACCTCACCGGGACGTCCCCTGCAAGCGGAGTACGGCTGCTCCCTGACGGCGAGTTCCTGCATTGGCGACTATTTGTCAACGCATGCACGCGGCAAGAGACTTCGTTGAGGACGCAGACCATGTCTGAGTTGCGGGACATGGTACAGGTGGTACTTAACGACCGTGATGAGCCTGTACTAACGAAGGCCCGCAGGCTGGTGGAAGGGATCACGCTCGGACAGGAGGGAAGCCTAGAGGCGCTAGTCCGGCTGGTTGACGCTCATCAAGACGACGCTAGCCTGTACTTCGATTACTTCGCGCAGATACCCACTGGGCATACACGTGCTTGGTGCCACTCTGACCCCGAGCGAGCCGCTTTGCTGGCAGGTGTTCTGGCAAAGCACCTTGTTGCTGGCTCCTGGGATGATCGAGATAGGGAATATGTAAGTACACCGCTGGCCTTCCTACTCACGGTCCTCCAGGCGTTGGTCGGTAACAACAACCTCGGACACGCGCAAGATCTCGCGCCAGACTTCTTCGCCGCCGAACTCCACTGGCAGGATCAAGACCAACGCAGACGGACTCTAGAGTGGTTGGGCGACCTCCAGGCGCCGTTTGACCGTGCGCTCGCACCGGTCTTGGGCGCGCGACAGGACGTCGTGGAGTACTACAGAGAGCCTGGTTGGCGAGCGCGCAGTGTCGTGCTGGCCACCATCCTCGGCGCCAGCTGAATCCGATCCCGCATCACCGTGGTGGTGACGGCTGTCACCGTGGTCCAATGGGCGAGTGTTGATGAGCGATAACCACAGGCCGATGCCGGAGGGCGCGGTCCTCCAGGAAGAGTCACCAGTGTTTGAGCCCAGCTCAGGACGAGGACGCCGGCACGGCACCAGCCGAAGTGAGCCGTTCGATCGATGGTTTCGCTACCCAGCAGGCTTCGCGTCCGACTATGCCTCCCTGCTCCTGCAGCAGTTGCAGCTGCCCACCGCAGGACTTGTAGTTGATCCCTTCACCGGGTCAGGCGTTGCAGGTACCGCGGCTAGGCGAGCTGGTCACGCCTTCTACGGAGTTGAGGCCCATCCGCTCATAGCTGAGCTTGCAGCTCTGAAACTCGATCGCACCTCAGAGGACCCGAATGGGCTCCTCGCGACTGCCCGTGAGCTCACGCTACAAGTTATAACGACGAGGGCAGACATCGACATCAGCGGCGAAGCCGACCTGACACTTCGCAGTTTTGATCCCGAAACGCTCGCCATTTTGGTGAGCTTGCGCGATTTGATCCGAGAAATGCAAGCGCATGAATGGCACTTGCATTTGAAATGGGCATTGCTAGCGACACTAAGAGATGTCGCATCAGTGCGTGTTGGTTGGCCATACCAAAGACCCGGAAGTCAACGGCAGCCGACATTCGCCGACCCCTTGACTCGCTTCCTTCAGCGTATCGGGTGGATGGTCGAGGATATGCGGGAGTTTGAGGCCAACTATTCTTCCTCGCCGGCATGCCGGGTAAGACAGGGCGACTCCCGGGAGGCTATGAACTGGAGTGAACTGGGGCATGGCACTGCGCACGGGTGTGTCACCTCACCGCCATATCTAAACAATTTCGATTACGCTGACGCGACGCGGCTGGAACTCTACTTCTGGGGTGACGTTACCAGCTGGTCGCAAATGTGTGCCGAGGTGCGTTCTGACATGCTTACGGCTACCACTCAGCAGAGCAGCGTAGGCGCTGCAAGCGATGCCAGGACGCTTTTGCAGACATACGGGACGGTCGGAACAGAGGTCAGTGAAATTGCCGATCGACTTCAGAAAGAAAGAGGAAATCGATCGAGGGGAAAAGAGTATGATCGTGTAGTTCCCGACTACTTTGTAGCGATCGCACGAATTATGGAAAATCTTTCCACAGTACTGGCCTCGGGAGCGCCCGCGGTCTTGCTAGTTGGTGACAGCGCGCCATATGGGGTTTACGTTGACACACCCGGATTGATTGCCAAGCTGGCGAAATGTCAAGGATTCACTCTGGAGGAGGATGTAATCCTTCGTCACCGTGGGCAGCGATGGGCAAGCAATGCGACCCGGCATAATGTGCAACTCGCAGAGCGGTTGGTATTGCTTCGCCGTGATTGAAATGGTCCGGCGTCTTCCTTGAGCACAATCTCTTATGAGCCCGCGAGGAAGAACGCCGGCCTCACGAATCAAGGCGCAGAACCACAAATTCATGGATGCTGCGCCGTTGAGAACTCTCGCAGTAGTTCTTCCTTAAGGGAGCGAGTGTCCGTAGATCGCTCAAAGACCATGCCGCGATGAGCTAGCTGGCCAGCGGCGCCGCGATACGCGCTTACCAGCGCATCAAAAGCTGAGGCAAGGACAGCCTGTGTAAGCCTTGGGCGCCTGGCGAGATCTCGACCAAGGAATGCGATAACTTCCGTCCTGTGTCGAGCGGGGATATACAGGAGCTCGCCGCCATCTTTTCCGTTAGGGGCTACGACGAGCTGGTTAGCCAAACGCCGACGCGCCTCACTAAGGGCGTAGCCGCCTTTCAGGCGTTGTTCTCCGGCAGCGCGGCTGCTTCGGTTCCGAGACACTTCAGCAGCGAATGCCTCAGCTCCGGCGAAGATGGCACTGTCCACCTGTTGACCATTCGCTGTCGAGTGATGCCACCTGACTACGGCTCTATCCTCAGTATCCGACCTGTTGACGAGTAGTGCGATTACGACCCCTACAGCGATCGCCTGCATCACCTCGCTTCCTTGCCCTCTTCTGAGGGCGACTACCTGGTTTAGCCGCGCCATCGACCATGCCCTGTAGAGTTCCATAGCATGGCGTTCTGCTGATTCGATGTCAGCCAGCGTCAGCACCAGGTGGTCATCACCCGCGTACTGCTCCTCCAGCAATTCCAGCATGAGTCGCGCCTCGATACCCACGAGCGATACATTGTCGCCCACTTGAGTTACCAGCGGTTCCCCGTACTGGCCGGCGCGACGCAACAAGTCAGCTGGGGTGGGTGGAAGCTTGCCCAATCGATCACGCAGGGAATGGCCACGTGCAACAGGATCGAAAAAGCGTTTACACATGGCTAGGTCGGCTTCCAATGCGCCCGGCGCCTTGTCATACGAAAGATGCCAGAGCTGAGTGAGGTCGCGAATCAGTGCTACGCACTCGTCACCCGTCAAGATGGCGGGAACCCCGAACACTCGCTGCACGGTCGTACTCATAGTTGAAAGGCCTCTGCGAAGTATCCGCGCTGCCTAAGCGCGTTAACTCGCTCGTTCGTAGTTCCGTTTGATGACGCTATCGCCGGAGAAACTTCAAGCGGAAGGACCACTAGGACTTGATCGTGGGGTGCTTGTGCCTGTCGTCCCCGAAGGTATGAGGCTAGGGCTGACATGTTTTTGGCGTCAATGAATGAGCCAAACTCATCGAGGGCGATAAGCCGGTTGGTAGCGGCGTTATCGTCCCGGTCCAGACGAGCGACCTGCGCCTGCGTGTAGGCGAACGCTTGCTCTCCACTGGAGAATGCCGCGAGTGGACGTTCGTTAGTCTGCCCGTCCGCAGCTGTCCATGAAAGCTGCAGACTGTCGGGATCCAATTCGACGTTGTTACCTCCGTTAAACAGCGCCGTTCTTACGACTTCGCTCTCGAACCACTGACGAACCTCATCCGCTAGCCAGCGCTTGGCTGCCCTATCGGACGCAGTCTCGGTGCCTGTTTCTCCGCTGTTTTGGCGAATGCGCGACTCCAGTCGGCCGAGTGCTGTTTCCATGCCGCGCAGTGATGAATAGGTGGACCCTAGGGAGTCACGAGCCTTGTCGATTGCAGAGGCCACCTCTGTCAACGCTTGCGCTTGGTCGGCAACGTTGAGCCCGGGCAGGGAGGAGATCTTCGGGAATGCCCTCCTTAGCCAAGAGAGTCCATGATTCTGACTCAGGAAGCGCGCAGTCGCTGTGACCCTGGAAATGCGGTTCTCGGAATTGCGGTGAGCAAGAGTTGCTTGCTGGGCGGCCTGGGCTTCTCGGCGAGTCAGCTCCTCGAACTCAGCCTGCTCCTTCTCGCGATGCTTTCTAAGGCGCGCAACCTCTACATTGGCCTCGCGGCATAGCTGCACCAACTCCGCCACTAGAGCATCCTCAGTTTTTCCACCACCGAGTACTTCTCGGGCATGAGTCAGCCTGGCGTGATCTGCTTGAACAGCACGAGCCTCTTGGTCCAGTCTTGCGCGGTTTGACATCAGGTCTTCAAGGTTGCGCGCTGTTTGCTCAGGCAGCCCCTTCGTCGCCTTTAGTAGGCGGCCCTCGGCCTTTTCGAGGGCTGTCTGGGCGGCTTCTACCTCTCGCAATGCAGCTTCTGTTTGCGCGATTGCTCCGAGCCGGCCTCGCGTTTCCTCGATCTCCTGCGTCAACTGTTCGGCGTCAGCTGAAGGTGCTTCTTCGCGGAGGACAGCCTCACGATGCTGAAGCGCCTCCCTCAAAGCAGTGACAGTCCAATCAGTGCCCCCCTGACTAGAAGAGATCAGGAGCTCGTTGCCTAGATGCTCTGCTCCCTCTGCGTTCTCCAAGCTAAAAGTTAGGCTGCTGATCAGACTCAACAACATCGGAGTGGCGTTAACGCGAGGTTGTCGCTCGAGCAGTCTATTCAGATGCTGACTGGTGTCACGGCGTGCTGCTGCGAGAGCATCCTCAGTCGGCTCCACTCCTACAACTGCCGCGAGGTTCTGGAGATGGCTTTGTATGGTTCGCAGCGCCTTGTCTCGACGAACTAGATGCTTTTGGGCGTTCTCGAACTCGTTCTCGGCTTTCTCATTCTGATGCTTTTGAGCGCTCGCATTCTTGATCTGCCTGTCGAGCTTCTGGCGCTGTTGATCGAGATCAGCAAGGTGTGCCGCTAGCTCCTCAATTTTCTCATCCATTTCAGGTCCGCGCCCTCGAACCTGCGTTAGCTGCGCGGAGATCTCGACAGCTCTATCCAGCCGCTCGACGCGTTCACGTGCGAGTTTCAATTGATTAGCCAGGCTAATCGCGATTTTTTCGGTCTCGGATGTGATCGTGAGCTCGCGTGACAACTGTGATGGTGCGCAATCAGTGATCTTGTTTTGCAGGTCTCCCAGGGCGAGCTCTACCTCTTCTTGGCGCTGCCTTCCAACTTCGGCGTCCCACTCCTGGATTCGCTTTTGTGCAGTGCTGAGTCTTTCAGATAGGACGCTTACGGGTGTATCGGCCGCCATGACGTGGTGCACGCTCAGAAGGGGTGTGATGTCTCGTGGTCGAGCGGATCGTCCGTCGATTCTAATCTCACCGATTAGATCGCCTAGTGGTTCGGCAACTTGAGGCCAGCGACTTGGATCGAGTGCCCACTCCAATTTCTGCGCCCCGTGCAGGTCGGTAACTGAAACCCGCGCGCTCTTCAGCTGATTTCGGAAGGTTCTCCAGGAATGATCGTTCCCTGTAAAAGGTTGGTCTCCCGTGCACAGCCTGAGAAGCTTAATGGCATTTGTTTTACCGATGCCGTTGTAGCCTTCGATTCTGCAGAGTGGAATGCTGGGAATCTCGCCGATGATTCGGAGGCCGCGGCGGGTTTCAGCTTCAATCCTGATGTGCATCTGCGATCAACCTTTCGAGGACCAAGTGAGGGCCGAAGGGTTCTGATGCGAGCAGGGTCAAAAGTGAAAGATCTACCCCGTGCGCGGTGCTCTGGTCGGCAGTCGAACGGGAGTTCTCAGGCGCTCGAATCGCTGAGTCTATTTCCCGAATCACTGTCATCATTTGTTGGCCGACATCTGACACTACAGTCCCCCTGTCTGTCGCGACAGGCCATACCCATCAGACCTGATGCTGCCACAGTTGCGGCGTAGGCAAGCCTACTTAAGGCGGAGCGGGTTTGGCCGGTGTCCTGCCCGGTCTGGGGTCGAGCATGGCCAGGGGGCCGTACGCTGGTTGGCAACTCGGGCAGGCTTTGGGCCTGACCGCAATGAGCACGAGTGGCCCCCTGGTCTTGCTCGATGCGGGACCCTGACCGGGGAGGTGGCTAAAGCCGTGGAGCCGACCGTCCCAGCCACGACGTACCCCTTCTCTGGTGGCTGATTGCTGTACTCGCGGCACGGGCGCCGGTCGGGCTGGAGCGGGGCGGAGACAGGAGCGCAGGCCCGGCCGGGGGTCGGGCCGCGCGCGGTGAGCGCAGCGAGCCGCCTTGATGAAGTAGGGAAAGTCTTATCCCGCTGTGATGAGCTGCTTTCCATCGTGGCTCCGTACGTGGGGGCCGTTGCCGTCCAAGGCGTCCAGGAGCCTGATGGCGTAGACCTCGGCCATGCGCTCGCTGACCTCGTCCGGGGTGAGCCAGTCGACGGCTGTCGACTCGCTCGATGTGCGCTCGGTGCCGCCGGAGGGCTTGCAGCGGAAGACCAGGGCCACGATGCCTCGCGTCGTGTTCTTGTAGACGCCGGTCAGCTCGTCCACCTCGACGTGGATGCCCGTCTCCTCCAGGACCTCGCGGACCACGCCGGCCTCGGGGGTCTCGTCGAGTTCCAGCACTCCGCCGGGGAGTTCCCAGGTGCCGTTGTCGGCGCGGCGAATCGCCAGGAGTCGCCCGTCCTCGCGTACGACGACCCCGGCTACGGACACCGAGTGCAACGGTACGGACGTGGCTCCCTGTGATTCACTCATGTACAGGAGCATAGGAGGCTGAGAAGGACGATGGGAACCGCAGTAGGAGGTGAGAGGGCCGTACCTCGGTACGTGCAGATCGCCGACGAGATCGTGCAGCAAATCCGGGCCGGGGTCCTCAAGCCCGGTGACATGGTGCCGAGTGAGTCCGAGCTGGTCGACCGCTACGGGGTCTCGGGCGGCACGATCCGCAAGGCAATGGCCGAGGTGCGCGCGAGCGGGCTGGTGGAGACCCGGCACGGCAAGGGCTCGATCGTGAAGGACCGGCCGCCGGTGCGGCACCGCTCCTCCGACCGCTTCCGCCGCTCGCACCGGCGTGGCGGCAAGGCCGCCTATCTCGCAGAGTCGGCGCAGTCCGGCGCCACCGCCAAGGTCAGTGTCCTGTTCATCGGGCCCATGGAGGCGCCCGAGGACGCCGCCCGGCGTCTGGGCGTCGACGTCGGCGCTCAGGTTCTCGCCCGGCGTCGCCTCTACTTCCGCAACGGCACTCCGGTGGAGACCGCAACTTCCTACCTCCCGTGGGACGTGGTGAAGGAGATCCCGGAGCTGTTCGCCGAGAACCCTGGCGGCGGTGGCATCTACGCCCGACTCGAAGACCAGGGGCATGAGTTCGCGGAGTTCGTCGAGACGCTCCAGGCGCGTCCGGCCTCCAAGGCGGAGGCGTCCGAGCTCGCACTCAGCCCCGGTTCCGCGGTGGTCCATCTGGTCCGTGAGGCTCGCACGACCGAGGGGCGTGTGGTCGAGGTCTGCGACACGCTCATGGCTGCTGACCAGTTCGTTTTCGAGTACCGCATCCCCGCCGTCGACTGACGCGACATCAACTCACCGCAACCCGCCGAGACTTCCGAGTCGCGGTGGGTTGACTCATGTACAGGAGTTCTGCACTCTTCTTCATGTCACTCATGTACATGAGTGACGGAGATCCGCACCTATAGAGGAGTGCTCTGTCATGCGTCAGATCCCCGTCGACACCTCCAACGCCGTCGTGATGGTCGCCAAGGCCCCGCAGCCCAAGGTGAAGGACCGCCGGACCGGCGAGATCGCCTTGGACGCCGAGACCGGCGCGAAGCTGATGACCGTGGACGTGATGTTCGCGGCGAACAACGAGGTGGAGATCCTCTCCCTCACCGTTCCCGAGACCGGCGTCTCCGAGGAGCTGGCCATGGGTATCCCGGTCGCGCTCACGGGCCTGATCGCGCGGCCGTGGGAGAACGAGTTCAACGGCCAGAAGCGGCACGGGATCGCCTTCCGCGCGGTCGCGGTGACCTCGCTGGCCGCCACGGGCGCGGCCTCGAAGGCGGCCTGAGCCGTGACGTGGCCGACGGTGTTGTTACTGCTGGTGGTCGTCGCTACCGCGGGTCTCCTGCGGTGGCGGCGTCCCGCCTGGTACTGGCTGACCTTCGGGGTCACCCTCGCCGTCCTGCGGGTTCTCTTCCGTTACGCCTCGGTCATGGACTCCTGCGGTCTGACGGTCCCGCCGCCCCGCTGGCGCTTGGCCCTGGCCCGGATGACGAACCGGATCGCGCCGGACTCACGCCCGCCGCGCATCCTGCGGCTGCGGCCCACCCGCACCGGGCTGGTCCTCCGGCTCAGGCTCCGTCCGGGGCAGGACGCCTTCGATGTCGCCGCCGCCTCGGACCGGCTGCGTCACTCGTTCGGCATGTACGGCGTGACCTCCCGCGAGCTGCGTTCCGGCGTGGTCGAGCTGCGGATGACCGGCTACGACGTGCTCAAGCGGGTGCAGATGCCCGCCCGGCTCGAACCCCGCCCGATGCGCGTCCCGGTCGCCCTCCGGGCGGACGGCTCCGTCCACTACCGCGACTACCGCGCCGTTCCGCACGGCCTGACCCTGGGGGCGACCGAGTCCGGCAAGTCCGTCTACCAGCGGAACCTCGTCGCCGGCCTCGCCCCTCAGCATGTCGCCCTGGTCGGCATCGACTGCAAGCAAGGCGTGGAGCTGTTCCCGCTGGCACGCCGGTTCTCCGCGCTCGCCGACAACCCGGACACCGCCCTGGAACTGTTGGAAGTGCTCGTCACGCACATGCAGGAGGTGTACCAGCTCATCCGTGCCGAGCAGCGGATCAGTGTCGCTGTGCCTGATGCGGAAATCGCCGCCGACATCTGGGACCTGCCCGAAGACCGCCGTCCGGTGCCGGTGGTGGTCCTGGTCGACGAGGTCGCCGAACTCGCCCTGTACGCCTCCAAGGAGGAAGAGAAGCGCCGGGACCGCATCATCACCGCCCTGGTCCGCCTCGCCCAGCTCGGCCGTGCCGCCGGCATCTACCTGGAGATCTGCGGGCAGCGCTTCGGCTCCGAACTCGGCAAGGGCATCACCATGCTCCGCGCCCAGCTCACCGGCCGCACCGCCCACCGCGTCAACGACGAGACCAGCGCGAACATGGCCTTCGGCGACATCGCCCCGGACGCCGTCCTGGCCGCCATCCAGATCCCCGCCGAGACCCGCGGGCTCGCCATCTCCGGGGACTCCTCCGGCGGCTGGCACCGCATCCGCGCCCCGCACACCTCACTGCGCCAGGCCGTGAACCTCTGCAACAAGTACGCCGACCGCACCCCCGACGTGCCCGCCCTCGCGCCCTTCCGGCCTGCGGTCGCCTCGCTGTCGTCGGCGCGGGTGCCGCTGTCCAAGACGGCTACCGCCACCGCCACCGCCTGACCCACACCCACCGCCTCGGTCGGCGCGACCGCTTCGCGCCAGCTAACTACGCCTTCCATGCCGGAAACCGGAGGTGAACCCGTGGACGCCCGTGAGGACTTCCACCGCACGGTTCAGCTGCTCAGCGCCCTGGCCCTGTACGCCCACACCTTCGGCGCCGACCCTGACTTCGTCGACGCCGTCGGCCCCTCCCTGGCCGTCTCCCTGCCCGAGCTGCCGCCCGGCGCCTTCCCGCCCGGCTGCGACCCCCATGACGGCCCCCAGCACCCCGGTGGGCGGCCGTGACGACCCGCTCCCGCGTGGACGCCGTGCTCGTCCAGGCGGTCATCGCCGGAGCGCTGTCCTTCGCCCACCTGCACGACCTCGCCGCCGCTGCCGGACAGGACGGCTGGAAGGCCTGGGCGTATCCCGTCTCGGTGGACCTGCTCCTGGTCGCCGCCTGGCGTCGGCTGCGCACCGACGGGCCGTCCCGGCTGGCCTGGTGCTGGTTCCTCATCGCCCTGGTCGCCTCCCTCGGCGCCAATGTCGCCACCGCCGGGCTCCTCGACCTGGGCGACGTCCCGGCCTGGCTGCGCATCCTCGTCGCGGCCTGGCCCGCCCTGGCCTTCATGGGCGGCACCCTCCTCGCCCACGCACCCGCGGACCGGGCCTCGGTTAAGCCGACACCGTCAACCCCGGACCCGGCGCCCGCGGGCAACTCCGAGCCGGCCGCCGACCAACCCGCCACCGCCGAGCCGGCCCCGGCACCCGAGTCCGCGGCCCTAGGCCCCGAGGAACTGCCCCTCCTGCCCGCCGCCGCGCCGCTCCCGGCTTCCCCGGCGGTGCCGGTGCCGGCCGCGTTGGTCGACCACGCGCGGAAGGTCGCCACCGACCACGAGGAAAGGACCGGCGCTCCCATCGACGTCGAGACCCTGCGCGCCCGCCTCGGCGTCCCGCCCCAGCTGGCCCACGCCATCGCCGCCCGACTCGCCTGACACAAGAGGAGACCGACTGACATGCCCGCCCGTGACTTCTTCCACTCCCTGATGCGGATCGGCCCCGTGCAGATCGGCACCCACCGCGACCGCAACGGCCAGACCAAGCACGCCGCCGTGTGCGGCTCCGACGGCTGCGGCTGGTCCGCCGACTACTCCAGCCGGTCCGCCGCCCAGCTCGCCGCCCGCACCCACCGCTGCAAGGTCCGCTAGGAGGCCCCGTGGACGTTCCGCTCTGGTTCGCCCTGCTGTGCGTCGGAGTCCTCGGCGTCAAGCTCGTCCGCCCGCCCTGGTGGCTCGTCGCCGTGCTCCTGCTGGGCGGCTACCTCCTCGCCGACAGCCTCCTCGCCCCGGTCATCGACACCGCCGTGAAGTAACCCGCGAAAGGAGATCCGCTCATGTTCCGGCCCAAGCTCCCGACCATGCCCCACCCCACCGGCACCGCCCCGCCCGCGGTCATCCAGCCGACCACCATCACCCCTGGCACCCAGCCCCCACCCACCCCCGCTGTCCCGGCCTCGACCCGGCCGGCGGTTCAGCTCACCCCCGGCACCGCGCTCGCCCTGGTCGGCGGCGGCACCGCCGTGGTCCTGATCGTCGGCACCGTCCTGGTCTCCATGCTCCTGGCCGTGGCCGTCACTGCGGCCTCGGTCGCCGTCTGCGCCGTCGTCCTGCGCTCGCTGCTCTCGCAGCACCGCCGTTGACCGGCCCCCGGGCGGCCTCGATACCGCCAAGCATCCGCCGCCCGGGCGCCGTCCCTGTCCGATCTCGCAACCGGAAGGAACATCCAGCATGGCCCACCGCGCCTCATCCGCGACACCGAGTGCGCCCGCGCCACAGGCACTGCTCGACCCGATCACCCTCGGAGACGTGCTCCGGGTGGCCTCTGCCCCCGACTACGCACGCTGGGAGGACCAGATCCGCCGCACCGGCGGATGCTCCGACCCGATCCACCTCACCGGCTGGGTCCTCCACAAGGACAAGACCAGCGGCGAGACCCTGCACCACTACTCCACCGCGCACGAGCCGGGTGGACGCCTCCGTCTCGCCTGCGGGAACCGCCGCGCGTCCCGCTGCCCGTCCTGCGCCTGGACCTACGCGGGCGACACCTACCACCTGATCCGCGCCGGTCTGGTCGGGGACGCCCGCCGAGATGTCCCCGACACCGTCCGGGACCACCCGCGCGTCTTCGCCACTCTCACGGCCCCGTCGTTCGGCCGGGTCCACAATCGGCCGGCCCACGGCACCTGCCGCTGCGGCGTCCGGCACGCGCCCGACGCCTCGGAGCTGGGCACCGCCCTCGACCCGGAAACCTATGACTACGCGGGCGCCGTCCTGTTCAACAACCACGCCGGGCAGCTCTGGCAGCGCTTCACCACGCGGCTCCGCCGCGAACTCGCCGCCCGCGCCGGGCTGACCCGCCGGGGACTCGCCGCACACCTGCGGGTCTCGTACGGCAAGGTCGCCGAGTTCCAGAAGCGCGGGGCCCTGCACTTCCACGCCGTCGTACGCCTCGACGGACCGGCGGGGCCCGCAACGCCGCCGCCCGCCTGGGCCACGGCCGGCCTCCTCACGGACGCGCTACGCGCCGCCGCCGCGCACGGGTACACGTCGGTCTCCGTCCCGGCCGCAGGCGACCAGCCGACGCGGACCTTCCGCTGGGGGCGGCAACTCGACGTCCGACCGGTCAAGGCCTTCGGTGACGGCTCCGACATCACCGAACAGGCCGTCGCCTCGTATGTCGCCAAGTACGCCACCAAGGCCGCCGAGAACACCGGCACCCTGGACCGCCGCATCGGGGAACTCGCCGAACTCGACCGGCACCAAGTCCCCGACCACGCCCGCTGCCTGATCACGGCGTGCCGCGACCTGGACCGCCTCTACCCCGACCGGCGCCTCTGGGCCTGGGCGCACATGCTCGGATTCCGCGGTCACTTCTCGTCCAAGTCGCGCGCCTACTCCACCACCCTCGGCGTCCTCCGCCAGGCACGCGCGGACCACCGCGCCGCCCAGGAAGCCTCCGCCCTCGGCCTCGGCGACCGCGAGCCGGACACCGTCCTGGTCCTGGCTGACTGGCAGTACGCCGGCCACGGCCACACGCCGGGTGAAGCCGCCCTCGCCGCCACCATCGCCCGCAGCCTCCGGACCAACCGCGAGACCACCCGCGAAGCCCTCCTGGACGAGGGGAGCAGGGCATGACCACGGCCGTCCGCTCACGCGGCATGCTCACCCTCGCGGAGGTCTGCGAGGAACTGGCCATCTCGCGCTCGACCTTCTACGACTGGCGGGCCAAGCGCCGTGCGCCGCGCTGCATCAAGCTCCCGAACGGGGACCTCCGGATCCGGCGGAGCGACCTCGAACACTGGCTCGACGACCGTGAGGACGCCGTCTGATGGAGACGACGTACGACGTCAAGGTCTACAAGATCCTCACGTACAAGGGCGCCCGGAAGAACACCTACACGGTGCGCTGGGTGGTCGCGGGGAAGCGCTGGCGTGAGCCCTTTGGCACGGTCGCCCTCGCCGAAGGTTTCCGCTCCGAGCTCATCCGGGCCACGGGCAAGGGCGAGGCGTTCGTCGTCGCCACCGGTCTCCCGGTGTCCCACAGCTCCAAGTCGGCTGCCATGAGCTGGTACAGCTTCGCCGTCGAGTACGTGGACGCCCGCTGGCACCAGCTCGGCGGCAACAGCCGCAAGAGCGTCGCCAAGACCCTGACCGCGACGACCATCGCACTGCTGCGGGCCAAGCCCACCCAGTTCACGCCTGCGGCCGTGCGCACCGCCCTGAGGGAATGGGCGTTCAACACCAACCGGCGTCCGGACGCGCCGCGGGACGTGGTGGCCGTCCTCAGGTGGGTCGAGCGGAACTCCCTGCCCGTCTCGGCCTGGGAGGAGCCGGAGAGGCTGGACCAGGTCCTGCGTGCCGTCGACACCCGCCTCGACGGCACGCAGGCGGCGGCCTGGTCCCGTAAGCGCAACCGCCGGATCCTCAACGTCGTCATGAAGTACGCCGTCCGGCGGCGCGTCCTTCGGGTCAACCCCCTGCCCAAGGGCAAGGAGTCGACGACCGCCATGAGGACCACGAACACCGTCGACAAGCGGTCCCTGCTGAACCCCGAGCAGGCGGCGGCGATCCTTGACTGGATACGGCACCGGCCGCGCGGTGGCAGGCGGCTCCACGCCTTCTTCGCGACGCTGTACTACTGCGGTCTGCGACCTGAAGAAGCCGTGGCCATGCGGGTGGAGGACGTCACGCTGCCCGGGCCCGACGCCGAGGACCAGTGGTGCGAACTGCTGATCCATGCGGCGACCCCGGAGGTCGGGAAGCAGTGGACGGACACGGGGGAGGCCCACGAACGGCGTGACCTGAAGGGCCGTGCGCAGGGCGAGACGCGCACCGTGCCGGGGCACCCGGCCCTCACCCGCATCCTGGGGCAGCATCTCCGGGACGAGCGGCTGCGGCCGGGGGATCTGCTGTTCCAGGGGGAGTCGGGCGGCATCCTCGCCGGGTCGGTCATCCGCCGGGCGTGGCGCGCTGCGCGCAAGGCCGTGCTGCCGCCCCACGTCTTCGCGTCGCCGACCGGGCGGCGCGTGTACGACAACCGGCACACGCGCCTGACCAAGTGGCTCAACGACGGCATCCCACCCGCCCAGGTGGCGGAGTGGGCCGGGAACAGCGTGGCCGTGCTCCTCGCCACGTACGCCCGGTGCGTCGACGGTCAGCTTCCCGATCTGAAGCGGCGGCTCGAAGCCGCGGGCGACCTGCCCGAGGCGTCCGGCGCCGGCTGACTCTCCGGCGCGGAAACTTCGACACGTATTCGACACGGCCACCCGCCAGGACCCGGTGACAGCCGGACGGCCCCGGAGCCCGCCCTTGATCGACAAGAGGGCGCCCGGGGCTTCGCCGTGACACCCGAGGCCGGCCCCGACCAGCAAAAAGACCCTCCCGAAGGAGGGTCTGTCCCGGTGCGCCCCCGGCAGGACTCGAACCTGCGGCCAAGTGCTTAGAAGGCACCTGCTCTATCCACTGAGCTACGGGGGCCGGTGGTGGCCTGGTGGCCGTTGGAGCCCGTGGGTGGGTGGTCCGTGACCTTGCCGGGGTCAAGGATAGGGCTCCGATCACCTTGGCCCGGTCGCTTCACCTGCGTGGCACGATGTGGAGGTTCAGTGAAGCGACCCTGATAATCGCAGGCAGGTGCGATTCCCGCAGCGCTTTTCGCGCCCCGCGCCCCGGGTGTTGTGCACTCGTTATGCCTGCGTCCCACTCATCCCCTCTGTCCCTTCTGTCCGATCGGCGCGCAGGGAGGGGCATACGCTTCAAAAAGATGCTGAAATTGGGCATTCTTCACATGTGGTGACCTTGGATGTACGGCCTCAGCTCCTCGACGCACTCTCCGCTCTGCGCGACAGTGTCGCCGCCGTGCGTCTCCCGCTGCCGATCCCAGGAGCTCCCCGGGCCCGGCAGACGAGGACCGAGCTGCTCGCGCAGCTCGACGACTACCTGGTGCCACGGTTGAGAGAGCCCGAAGCACCGCTGCTCGCCGTCATCGGCGGATCGACGGGAGCCGGCAAGTCCACGCTCCTCAACTCCCTTGTGGGGCGCCGCCTCAGCGAGGCCGGCGTGCTCAGACCCACCACCCGCACCCCCGTCCTGGTCTGCCACCCGGACGACCACCACTGGTTCTCCGGGCCGCGCGTCCTGCCCCGGCTGACCCGCGTCTGGGGCGCCGGTACCGAGGACGACGACGAGGACGACGGCGGCCCCGCCCTGCGCGTGGAGACCGCCGACACCCTCCCCCGCGGACTGGCCCTGCTCGACGCGCCCGACATCGACTCCCTCGTCGTCGAGGGCCGCGAACTCGCCGCCGAGCTGATGTGCGCCGCCGACATCTGGGTGATGGTCACGACCGCGTCCCGCTACGCCGACGCGGTCCCCTGGCACCTGCTCCGCACCGCCAAGGAGTACGACGCCACCCTCGTCACCGTCCTGGACCGGGTACCGCACCAGGTCATCGGCGAGGTCTCCCGCCAGTACGAGGCGCTCCTCGTGCGCGCCGGCCTCGGCGCCGTACCCCGCTTCACCGTCCCCGAGCTCCCCGAGTCCGCCGGCGGCGGCAGCGGCCTGCTGCCCGACACCGCCGTGGCCCCCCTGCGCGCCTGGCTCGCCCACCGGGCGCAGGACCCGGCCGCCCGCCAGCAGACCGTCGGCCGCACCGCCGGCGGCGTCGTCGCGTCGCTGCGCATGCGCGTGCCGGAGCTCGCCGGCGCCGTCGCCGCCCAGTGCGCCGCCGCCGTCCGGCTGGCCGGCGCCGTCGAGACGGCGTACGCCCGCGAAGGCGAGCGGGTCCGCGGCGAGCTGGCGCGCGGCGCCGTCCTCGCCGGCGACGCCCGCACCCGCTGGCGCGCCCACCCCAAGGACTGCACCGCCACCGAGCTGCTCGACGCCCTGACCGGCTCCTTCGGCGCCCTCCTCCACTGCGCCGTCGCCGCAGCCGACGAGCGGGTACGGGAGGCGTGGCGGCGCGAACCGGCCGCCGCGGCGCTCGGCGACCCCCTCCCCGCCGGCCTCGACCGCGAGGCCGCGGAACGGGTCGGCATGGCCGTCCGCCGCTGGCGGCGCGTCCTGGAGGAGCTCGCCGAGGACGAGGTGCGGCGCACCGACCGCCCCACCGTGCCCGACCCCGACACCGTCGGCGCCCTGCTCGCCGCCGCGCTCCTCGGCGGGCGCCGGGCGCGCGGCGCGGGCGAGCAGCTCGCGGAGCTCCTCGGTGCCCAGGGCACCCTCCGCCTCCGCGACCGGGCCGACGACCTGATCACCACCTACATCGACCGCGTCCTGCACGAGGAGCGGGACCGCCGCCTGGCACCGCTGGACGCGCTCGGCGTCACCCCGCAACCGCAGGCCGAGCTCATCGCCGCGTTGTCCCTACTGCAGAAGGAGAGGTGACGGCGGGTGAGCGCCGTGGACCAGACGTGGGACGACGGGCTGATCGCCCGGCGCGCCAGTGACCGGGCCGTGTACGAGGACCCCGGCATGGGCGTCGGCATGGGCGTCGGAATGGGTGTCGGCATGGGTGTCGGCGCACCACCCGGGTCGAACGGGTACCCGCCCGTCGGTGGCGGCTACCCGGGCCCCCTGCGCGAGCGCCTCGCCGCCCTGCGCGAACTGCTCGGCCTGTCCGCCACCCGCCTCGACCCCGAGGACCTCGCCGAAGCCGGCCGGGTCCTCGACGAGGCCGCCGCCCGCCGGCGACTCTCCGCCAGCCACACCGTCGTCGCCATCGCCGGTGCCACCGGCAGCGGCAAGTCGACCCTGATCAACGCGCTGGCCGGGGTGCCGATCTCCGAGAGCGGCCTCAGGCGCCCCACCACCGCCGCGCCCATCGCCTGCGCCTGGTCGGAGGGCGCGGCCGGCCTGCTGGACCGGCTCGCCATCCCCGGCCGGCTGCGGCGCCGCCCCCTGGCGGGCGGCGACGGCGACGAGGCCCTCCAGGGCCTGGTCCTCGTCGACCTGCCGGACCACGACTCCGCGCTCACCGCCCACCGCGACCAGGTCGACCGGATCCTCGGCCTCGTCGACGCGGTGATCTGGGTCGTCGACCCCGAGAAGTACGCGGACGCCGCCCTCCACGAGCGGTACCTGCGGCCGCTGGCCGGGCACGCCGAGGTCACCTTCGTCGTGCTCAACCAGGTCGACCGGCTCCCCGGCGACGCCGCCCACCAGGTCCTCGACGACCTGCGCCGCCTCCTCGACGAGGACGGCGTGGCCCTCGGCGAGCACGGGGAACCCGGCGCCACGGTGCTCGCCCTGTCCGCGCTGACCGGCGAGGGCGTCACCGAACTGCGCGAGATGCTCGGCGCCTTCGTGCAGGCCCGCACCGCCGCCGAACGGCGCCTCTCCGCCGACGTCGACGCGGCGGCCGCCCGCCTCCACCCCGTGTACGTCGGCGAGGGGCGGCCGGGCCTCGGCGAGCGGTCCCAGGAGGACTTCGGCGCCCGGCTCGCCGTCGCGGTCGGCGCCACCGCCGCCGGCGAGGCCGCGGAACGCGAGTGGCGGCGCAACGCCTCACGTGCCTGCGGCACCCCCTGGCTGCGCCTGTGGCGCTGGTACGAACGGCTGCGCACGCCCGCCGCCCACACGGGCGAGCCGGGCGAGGCGGAGCCGCCGGAGGAGGAGCCGACGGCACGTCAGCGCGTCGAGCAGGCCGTCCGCGTCGTCGCGGAGGAGGCCGCGCACGGGCTGCCCGCGCCCTGGGCGCAGGCGGTGCGGGAGGCGGCGGTGCGCGGGGCTCGGGACCTGCCCGAGGTGCTGGACGACCTGGCCGCCCGGGAACGCGAGACGCGCGGCGGCGGGCGTCCGCCCCGCCCCGCCTGGTGGCCGGTGGCCGTGCTGGTCCAGGCGTCGATGACGCTGCTCCAGATCTTCGGCGCGCTGTGGCTGGCCGGGCAGATCGCCGGCCTGGTGGAGCCCGGTCTCACCCGGCCGGTGCTGGTCATGCTCGGCGGGATCGTCGGCGGTCCGCTCGTCGAGTGGGCCTGCGCGGCGGCGGCCCGCGGTCCGGCGCGCCGGTACGGGAACGACACGGAGCGGCGGCTCCGCGAGGCGGCCGCGTCCTGCGGCCGGGCGAAGGTCCTCGACCCGATCGCCGCCGAGCTGATGCGCTACCGGGAGGTGCGCGAGCAGTACGCGACCGTCTCCGGCGGCCGCGCCACGGGCGGGTGACGGAGTTCTCCCCAATTCCCGCCAGGGCGCGACCCCGGCGGGGATCCGGCGGGCATCCGGCGGGGCTTTGTCCACAGGGCGCGGCGGGATCCGTGCCGGGCGGCCAGGATGGAGCGGGAGGCGGCGCGGGGGAGCGCGGCCCAGGAGGGAGGAGGCGTCATGCACGACACCCTGGTGACGGTCGTGGGGAACGTCGCGACGAACGTCGAGTACCGGGAGACCGCGGGCGGCGGGGTCGCGAGGTTCCGCTTCGCCGCCACGACCCGCCGGTGGGACCGGGAGCGGTCCGCGTGGGCGGACGGCCCCACCAGCTTCTACACGGTGAGCGCCTGGCGGCAGCTCGGCGTGAACCTCGCCGCGTCCGTGACGGTCGGTGAGCCCCTCGTGGTGCACGGCCGGTTGCGGGTGCGGGAGGAGACCGCGGGCGCCGGGGAGGGGCAGGGGCAGCGCAGGACGTTCGTGGACATCGACGCCGTCGCGGTGGGTCACGACCTCGCGCGGGGGACGGCCGCGTTCCGCCGCGGCGGGAAACGGGGGCCTGAACAGGCCATGGCGGGACGGAGCGAACCGGCCCCGGCGGAGGATCCACGGCTGGTGCGGAGTTGAGGTGGCCTCAGGAGCCTGCCCATACCAGCCTGAACGGGACGTAGCGTAGGGGCACTTAGGGGAACGGCGGCTGAAAAGCACCCCTCGGATGGGTGGTTTCTGATAACGATTCAGAGTCGGAATGGTTGAGGGGGGACCTCAGGGGGGACTCGCGGATGCCACCTCTCTAGGATTCCGGTACTCACGGGGCACTTGAGTCATCAGGCGAGTCTCACCTCCCACGTGTCCCGCGCCGTGCCTCACGCCGCGGCCACACCGAGGGGTCTCGCCCAGAGGGGAAATCTGTGTTTGCTGCGTTTTCTGTGAACGGGCGCGAGCGGCTCGGCCGCCGGCTCGCCACCGCGGTCCTGACCTCCGGTCTGATCGCGGGAGCCTCCATAGCCGGGACGGCCGTGGCCGTCGCCGACGAGGGCAACCCCCAGCACCAGGGCGGCGCCTCCGCCACCCTCAACGGTCTGACCATCCACGACCGCGCCGTGCTCCACGCCGGCGGCAAGGACAAGGAGCTGCCCGCGGGCCTCTTCGAGATGGCCGTCGACGGCGGCGGCACGCTCAAGACGTACTGCATCGACATCCACAACCCGACCCAGCAGAAGGCCAAGTACCTCGAGACCTCCTGGGACCAGACCTCCCTCGGTCACAACGAGGAGGCCGGCAAGATCCTCTGGATCCTGAAGAACTCCTACCCGCAGGTCGACGACCTCGCGGGTCTGGCCCAGAAGGCCGGCGCGGGCACCCTGACCAAGGAGACCGCCGCCGCGGGCACGCAGGTCGCCATCTGGCGCTACTCGGACGGCGTGGACGTCGAGGCCCTCGACCCGGCCGCCGAGAAGCTCGCCGACTGGCTGCAGTCGAAGGCCGAGAAGCTCCAGGAGCCGAAGGCGTCCCTGAGCCTGGAGCCCAACGCCGTCTCCGGCAAGGCCGGCAGCAAGCTGGGCCCGCTCACCGTCCGCACCAACGCCGAGCGCGCGTCCGTGGCCGCCCCCGACGCCCCCGGCGTCAAGGTCACCGACAAGGACGGCAAGCCGGTCACCGAGGTGACCGACGGCACCGAGCTGTACGTCGACGTCCCGGCCGGCACCGCCGACGGCACCGCCTCGTTCGGCCTCCAGGCGGGCACCTCCGTCTCCGTGGGCCGCGCGTTCGCCAGCCTCTCCAAGAGCCAGACGCAGATCCTCGCCGGCTCCAGCGAGTCGACGGTCGCCGCGAGCGCCACCGCCACCTGGGCGAAGAAGGGCGCGATCCCGGCGCTCACCGCCGAGAAGAACTGCGCCAAGGGCGGCGTCGACGTCACCGCGAAGAACGAGGGCGACGAGCCCTTCACCTTCGAGCTGCTGAAGACCACGCACACCGTCGGCGCCGGCGAGTCCAAGACGGTGACCGTCCCGGTCACCGAGGACCAGGCGTACGACTTCACCATCGAGCTGCCCGGCGGCGAGAAGAAGACCTTCAAGGGCGTCCTGGACTGCAAGACCACCAGCGACACCGAGCCCCCGGCCACCGGTGGCGACGAGCCCGGCTCGCAGCCGAGCCCGCAGTCCGGCGGCACCTCGGCCGGTACGACCGGCGGCGGCGACACGGCCGGTACGACCGGTGGCGGCGACACCACCGGTGACCTCGCCGAGACCGGCGCCTCCAACGCCACCCCGATGATCGCCGGCATCGCCGCGGCGTTCCTCCTGGTCGGCGGCGGCGCGGTGTTCTTCCTCCGCAAGAAGAAGGGCGCGGCGGCCGGTCACTGACCCGGCGGCACCCCGCACCACGGCCCCCGGCGCCCCGCGCCGGGGGCCGCACCCTTTCCCGGCGCCGGGTGCCGGCGGGCGCCTCGGCCCCGAGGCCGCCGGGCTCCCGCCCCGGGCCGGGGCCGAGCCGCACCTGGGTCATCGCCGGGCCGGGCCCGGGCTGTCCCCTGTGCTGTACCCGGGTCGGGCCTGGGCCGCGCCTGGGCCGCCCCGGGCCTCGCCTCCGGGCGACCGCCGGGAGGCGTCCGCCCGGTGTCCGTCGGCGCGGGTCGCCCGCGCCCTCCGTACGGTTGCCCCGCCGGGCCGCCGGGGCCGGCCCGCCCTGCGGGGCCGCGAGCCCGCCTGCGTACCGGCACGGGAGGCGCCGCCCGGATCCCGGGCGCGACCACCCGAAGCCGTACCGATCGGCCCGGAGGTCTCCGCGCCCGAACGCGCAGGCGACCGCACGCCCGTACCGGCGGCTTCGCCTGCCCGGCGCCCCGGCGCCCGGAGCCGGGGCCGGAGTCAGGGGCCCACGCCTCCTTCCGCAGTCCGGGCATGGCGGCCCGGAGCCCGCGCCCAGCGGCCCGGGAAGGTCATGGGGCCGGACCGTCAGGTGATCGCAGACCCCTGCGTCGGTGGACACGCTCGCCCGAAGCCGAAGCCGAAGCCGAAGCCGAAGCCGCAGCCGGAGCCGGAGCCGGGGCTGACGTCGCCAGGCCGAGCCGCAGCCGCAGCCGGAGCCGGAGCCGCCAGGCTGAGCGCGAGCCGATCGGCTCGGGCGGGCTGCGCGCCCGTGGGGCCGGACGGCGGGGGCGGGGGTGGGTTCGTGGAGGTGGGTGGGGGCCGGTGGACGGACGGGGTGGGTTCGGGCGGGGGCGGGCGCGTACTCGTTTTCGCCCTGGGGTGGCGGTACGGCAAGATGGGGTGTATCTGCCCTCACGGCGGAGCCGCGAATCGACCCCTACTGATTGCCGGACGGTTTCTCTTGGCTGAGTACATCTACACGATGCGCAAGACGCGCAAGGCGCACGGCGACAAGGTCATCCTCGATGACGTGACGCTGAGCTTCCTGCCCGGCGCGAAGATCGGTGTGGTCGGCCCGAACGGCGCCGGTAAGTCCACCGTGCTCAAGATCATGGCGGGCCTGGAGCAGCCCTCCAACGGTGACGCCTTCCTGTCGCCCGGCTACACCGTCGGCATCCTCCTGCAGGAGCCCCCGCTCGACGAGTCCAAGACCGTCCTGGAGAACGTCCAGGACGGCGTCGCCGAGGTCAAGGGCAAGCTCGACCGGTTCAACGCCATCGCCGAGGAGATGGCCACGAACTACACGGACGCGCTGATGGAGGAGATGGGCAAGCTCCAGGAGGACCTGGACCACGCCAACGCGTGGGACCTCGACGCCCAGCTCGAGCAGGCCATGGACGCCCTCGGCTGCCCGCCCGGCGACTGGCCCGTGACCAACCTCTCCGGTGGTGAGAAGCGCCGCGTCGCGCTCTGCAAGCTGCTGCTCGAGGCCCCTGACCTGCTGCTGCTCGACGAGCCCACCAACCACCTGGACGCCGAGTCCGTCCAGTGGCTGGAGCAGCACCTCGCCAAGTACGCCGGCACCGTCGTCGCCATCACCCACGACCGGTACTTCCTCGACAACGTCGCCGAGTGGATCCTGGAGCTCGACCGCGGCCGCGCCTACCCCTACGAGGGCAACTACTCCAAGTACCTGGAGACCAAGCAGACCCGTCTGAAGGTCGAGGGCCAGAAGGACGCCAAGCGCGCCAAGCGGCTCAAGGAAGAGCTGGAGTGGGTCCGCTCCAACGCCAAGGGACGCCAGGCCAAGTCCAAGGCCCGTCTCGCCCGCTACGAGGAGATGGCAGCCGAGGCGGACAAGATGCGGAAGCTGGACTTCGAGGAGATCCAGATCCCGCCGGGCCCGCGTCTGGGCAGCGTCGTCGTCGAGGTCGAGAACCTCAACAAGGCCTTCGGCGACAAGGTCCTCATCGACGACCTGAGCTTCAGCCTCCCGCGCAACGGCATCGTCGGCGTCATCGGCCCGAACGGCGCGGGCAAGACCACGCTGTTCAAGATGATCCAGGGCCTGGAGGAGCCGGACTCCGGCTCGATCCGCGTCGGCGAGACCGTCAAGATCTCCTACGTCGACCAGAGCCGCGCCAACATCGACCCGAAGAAGACGCTGTGGGCGGTCGTCTCCGACGAGCTCGACTACATCAACGTCGGCCAGGTCGAGATGCCGTCGCGGGCGTACGTCTCCGCCTTCGGCTTCAAGGGCCCGGACCAGCAGAAGCCGGCCGGCGTCCTGTCCGGCGGTGAGCGCAACCGCCTCAACCTCGCGCTCACCCTCAAGCAGGGCGGCAACCTGCTGCTCCTCGACGAGCCGACCAACGACCTGGACGTCGAGACCCTGTCGTCGCTGGAGAACGCGCTGCTGGAGTTCCCGGGCGCGGCCGTGGTCGTCTCCCACGACCGCTGGTTCCTGGACCGGGTCGCGACGCACATCCTGGCGTACGAGGGCGACTCCAAGTGGTTCTGGTTCGAGGGCAACTTCGAGTCGTACGAGAAGAACAAGATCGAGCGTCTCGGCCCGGACGCGGCCCGTCCGCACCGTGCCACGTACAAGAAGCTCACGCGGGGCTGAGGAAGCGGCCGTGGCTCGTCACCTCTACAGCTGTCCCCTGCGCTGGTCGGACATGGACGCCTTCGGGCACGTCAACAACGTCGTCTTCCTCCGCTACCTGGAGGAGGCGCGCATCGACTTCATGTTCCGCCTCGCGCCGGGGGACGGCTCCCCCTCGTTCTCCGGCGGGTCCGTCGTGGCCCGGCACGAGATCGACTACCTACGGCCGCTGGTCCACCGGCACGAGCCGGTGACCGTCGAGTCGTGGGTCACGAAGATCGGCGCCGCGTCGCTGACCATCGCGTACGAGATCAAGGACCCGGACCAGGTGTACGTCCGGGCCTCCACGGTCGTCGTCCCCTTCGACCTGGAGGCGCAGCGCCCCCGGCGGATCACCGCCGAGGAGCGGTCGTTCCTCCAGGAGTACGTGGACGACGGGATGCGCTCGGAGGGTGCCGCCGCATGACGGCGCCGCTGCACTTCGCCGACGCCGGGCAGGCGGCGGGCGTCGCCGCCTTCCTGGCCCGGCTCGTCCGGTACGACCGGGCCGCCGCCGTGCGCCTCCGGGCGGACGGCGGCGCCCTGGCCGTCTTCGGACGGCCGCCGTCCTTCGAGGTGCTCGCCGTCCGCACGGCGGCGCTGCGCGACGAGGCGGTGCTCGACGTGACCGTCTCCGCCGGGGAGCTCCTCGACGGCGTGGAGGAGTCGACCGGCAAGGCGATCGTGCCGGCGCAGGTCACCGGACCCCCGTGGAGCGGGGTGCTGCCGCCGCGCGGCGGCTGGCACGAGGTGGCCGGGCTGCCGGACGCCGGCGGGCTGCGCGGCGCCGTGGCCGCCGCCGTCACCGAGTTCCGCACGCGCGACGAGGAACTGCCGCAGGAGCGGCGCACCCGCGCGGAACGCGACCGGATCGGGCGCGAGATATGGTCGCGCACCGTCGCCACGACCGGGCTGCCGCTGCGCGCCGCGCACGCCGCCCACTCACTGGGCTTCCTGCCCCCGGCGGGGGCCGTCGCCCACGACGTGCCGGTGACGCTGCTGTCGGCCGGCCCCTGGCTGCGGCTGCGCACCCCCTTCGGCTCCGTCGCCGTGCGCACCGCGACGGGCCTCGGCGAGCTGGGCGTCACGCCCCTGCGCACCACCCTTTGAGACGACCCGCACACCCGCCGCGCACGGGTCGGGGCGGTCGGTCGGACGGCAGGCCGGTCGGACGGCACGCCGATCGGGCGGTCGGGTCGGCCGGGCGGCAGGCCGGGGCGGACGGCCGGTCCGCCGGTCAGTCGGGGGCGTTCACCATCGACGCGGCGGCGTACGTGAGGTAGTTCCACAGCTGCCGCTCGTGTTCCTCGGACAGTCCCAGCTCGTCCACGGCGGCCCGCATGTGCCGCAGCCACGCGTCGTGCGCCGCCCTGTCCACCACGAACGGCGCGTGCCGCATCCGCAGCCGCGGGTGCCCGCGGTGGTCGCTGTAGGTGCGGGGGCCGCCCCAGTACTGCATCAGGAAGAGCACGAGCCGCTCCTCGGCCGGCCCGAGGTCCTCCTCCGGGTACATCGGCCGCAGCAGCGGGTCCTCGGCGACACCCTGGTAGAAACGGTGGACGAGGCGCCGGAAGGTCTGCTCGCCGCCCACCTGCTCGTAGAAGGTCTGCTCCTGGAGAGTGCCGCGCGGAATCTCATTCACCCGTCCATCGTCTCAGACACGCCGACGGAGGACCCCGGACCTAGGCCGTCCCGCCGGCGGGTCCGAGCGGACATAGTGGATGTATGGGTACAGGTGGGGTGCGGTGGCAGGACCCGGTCGCCGACGCGGCCGCGGTGGCGCGGCGCCGGCTCGTCGCGGTGCTCGACGCCGCCGGCGCGCTGCCGGACCCGGCCTGGCGGGCGGCGTTCGCGGAGGTACCGCGCCACCTGTTCGTCCCCGAGTACCACGTCGGCGTGACGGGCGGCCACGAGTGGCTGCGCCACGACGACCCGGACCCGCAGGCCCGGCTGCGCTGGCTCTCCGGCGCGTACGAGGACCGCCCCCTCGGCACCCGGCTGCACGACGGCGACGTCGTCTCGTCCGCCAGCCAGCCGTCCCTCATGGCCGACATGCTGCACGCCCTGGACGCCCGGGACGGCGACACGGCCCTGGAGATCGGCGCCGGCACCGGGTACAACGCGGCGCTCCTGTGCCACCGCCTGGGCGACGCGCACGTGACCACCGTCGACCTCGACGGCGACATCACCGCCGCTGCCGCCGCCCACCTCGGGCAGGCCGGCTACCGCCCGGCGGTCGTCACCGGCGACGGCGCCCGCGGCTGCCCCGAGCGGGCCCCCTTCGACGTCGTCGTCGCCACCTGCGCCCTGCCGTCCGTACCGGTCGCGTGGACCGCCCAATGCCGGCCGGGCGCACGGGTCGTCGCGCCGCTGTCCACCGGCATCGTCCGCCTGCGCGTCGAGGACACCGGGCGCGCGGAGGGCCGCTTCCTGCCGACGCCGGCGTACTTCGTGCCACTGCGCGGCGCCACCCCGGCCGCGCCCGAACCCCGCACCGGCGGGCTGCCCCGGCGGGCGCTCGACGACGAGCTGTTCCGCTTCCTGCTGACCCTCGCCTCCGGCAGCCTCGACCCGTACGAGGCGTACGCCCTGTGGCAGCGCGAGGGGCGGCCCGGGCGCGAGCGGTTCGGGGTGACGATCAGCGGCGCCCGGCAGTGGGCGTGGCTGGACACCCCCGACGGCCCGTACAGCTGGGCCCTCGGCGGGCCCGGCCGCTGACGGCCGCCGGCCGACGGGGCTCCGTCGAGCCGACGTCGACCGGCGGCGGTCGTGTGCGCTCCGGCCGCTAGCCGCGCACCACGGTGAGCGTCGTCCAGGCGCCCACGTGGACCCGGTCGCCGTCGGCGAGCGGGACGGGCACGTAGGGCTGGATCGGGTCGTCGGCGCCGTTCAGCGTGGTGCCGTTGGTGGAGTTCTGGTCCATCACCGCCCACGATCCGTCCTGCTGCCGGACGAACAGCGCGTGCTGGTGCGAGACGCCCGGGTCCTCCGGCGGTACCGACAGGTCGATGTCCGGCGCCTCGCCAGTCGACTGCCGGCGGCGGCCGACGGACACCTGGTCGCCGGTGAGCGACACCCGCCGCTCCGGCGCGTACGCGGGCAGGTTGAGGCTCGCCGCCTCGGGGCCGCTGCGCCGCATCATCGCCATGAAGTAGTCGCGGTCGGGCCTGACCACCACGGACCAGCCGGTCCCGGCCGTACCCTGCGGCGGCTGCTGCTGCCCCTGCGGGGGGTGCTGTGCCTGCGGTGGCGGGCCCTGCTGGGGCTGCTGTGCCTGCGGTGGCTGGGCGTGGGAGGGCCGGGCGTGCGGGGGCGGGCCCTGCGGGGGCTGGGTGGCGGACGGCGGGGGCAGCACCCAGTCGTCGTCCCCGGGCGGTCCCGGCTGCCGGAACGCCTGCGGCGGCGCGGACGCCGCCCCGGTCTGCCCGGGGGCCGCCTGCGCGCCGGCGGGCCCGTGCCCACTGTGGCTGTCGCCGCCGGGGCCGGGGCCGGGGCCGAAGGCCGGGCCGCCGCCCGGGCCGGCGCCGTGGGTAGCCGGGCCGGGGCCGAAGGCCGGACCGCTGCCCGGAGTGGGCGGAGGGCCGCCGAAGGACGGTCCGTCGGGACCGGTGCCGCCGCCGTGGGCCGGACCCTGCCCGGTGGCCGGGCCCGTGCCGGGCGTCGGGGGCGGGGCGAACGGGGAGCCGCCCCGACCGCCGGAGCCCTGGTCGGGGCCGGAGCCGGGTGCGGGCCGCCCCTCGTGACCGGGAGCCCCGCCGGAGCCGGGCATGGGGCCGGGCGGCGGGAAGACGGGACCACCGGGCCGTGCCGCCGGTCCGCCGTGCCCGCCGGGGCCACCGCGGCCGGGGTCGCCAGGGCCGGGGTTGTCGGCACCACGGCCGTCCGGGCCGCCGTGCCCGCCGGGCCCGGGACCGCCGGGGCCACGACCGTCGAAGCCACCGGGGCGCGGACCGTCGAAGCCGCCGGGTCCGCCGGGAACGCTGGGGGGTCCGCTGGGTCCGCTGGGTCCGGGTCCGCCGGGACCGCGACCGTCGAAGCCGCCGGGGAAGCCGGGGCCTCGGCCGTCGGGGCCGGTGCCGTCAGGGGTGCCGGGGCCGGTCGGGCCCGGGCCGAAGGGCTGGTGGGGCGGTGCGGGCGCCGGCCCCCGGCCCGTACCGGGAGCGCCGGCGCCGTACGACGGGCCGCCGGGGGCCGGCGGCGGGGGCGGGGGGCCCTGGCCGGGCTCCGGCGGGAGCGGCTCCGCCGGGCGGTTCACCTGCGAGGGGCGGGAGCCCTGGTACTCGTACGGGTCCGGCGGGCGCGGCGCGGAGGTGAAGCCCGGGGGAAGGTTGAGGCCGCCGCCGGAGCGCGCCGGCGGGGGAGGGGAGACGGGCGTGTACGACGTCGCCGTGTTCGTGACGAAGTTCCACCGGCATTCCTCGCAGAACGGCGCCATCGCCTCGCGCGGGGTGCGGCACTGCGGGCACAGCTCCGCCTGCTGCGTGGCGTTGGGGTCACCGCCCGCGGGGCCGGGGTAGCCGTACCCGGGGGCCGGCGGCGGGGGAGGGGGCGGCACGGCACCCGTGGGCGCGCCCGGCCCGGCCATGCGGTGGCCGCAGACCTCGCACCAGTCGTCGGCGCCCGACTGGTGTCCGTTCGGGCAGGTCGGCATGTGGGCCCTTCCCCCTCTCTCCTCGCCGGCCGCCGCTGCGACCGTCGTCACGGCTTCTTCACGCGAACCGTCTTGGTGGAGCGCGTCTCGAGCGTCATCTCGTCCGCGTCCGCGACCTTCGCCTTCAGTCGCACAGTACCCGTCGCCGCGTCGACGACGTCCACCACCTTCGCAAGCAGTTTCGCCGTATCCGTGTTCCCCGAGGCCGCCGCGAGCTGCACCGCCCGGCCCAGGCGGGCCGTCGCCCCGCGCAGGTCACCGCACTTGCGGGCGTCCAGTCCCTGCCGGATGGCGCGGGCCAGTTCGGCCTGCCCGGTGTAGTGCGCGACCTGCGGGTCGAGGGAGGTCAGCACCGCCGGGTCGTCCGTCCACACCGCCCGGACCAGCCCCTGCGCCGGTGTCGCGGGCGGCCCGCCGGCCGGGTCGGGCACGACCGGGGACACGCGTGCCGCGAGCATCTCCCGGCCGAGTCCGGCGGCGGGCACCCGGACGCACAGGTGGTAGTCGCGCGACTCGTCGCCCCACGATCCCGTCGGGTAGTCGCCGAGCCGCGGCCCCACCTCCGTGCGGCGGTCGGTGAGGTCCTCCACCGTGGGCGCCACCTGCTTGACGAAGACGACCTCCGCGTCCACCGGGGTCCACAGCCGCAAGGCGACGTCCGCGACCTCCTTGCCCATGGCGTGCTCCATGATCCGCGTGAAGTCCGCGGCGAGGCCCGCCGGATCGGCGACGATGTCCGCCGTGCCGAGCAGCGCCGACGCGACACCGGTGACCTCCCGCACCTCCCAGTCGGTGCCCACGCCGCGCGCGTCACAGGTGAACCGGCCGGCGCAGGCGTCGAGCGCCGCCCGCAGGTCCGCGGGGGACTCGTGCTCGTTGCGACCGTCGGTGAGCAGCACGCCGTGCCGGATCCCGGCACCGGAGCCGGCCAGCAGCCGGTCGGCGAGCCGCAGCCAGGTGCCGATCGCCGTGCCGCCGCCCGCGGCCAGCCGCCGCAGCGCCTCCTTCGCCTCGGCGCGCGTCCGGGCGTCGGCGGTGGCGAGCCGCCCGCCGCCCGGGTACACCTCGTGGGCGACGTGCGTGCCCGCGACGACCGCGAAGGACACCCCGTCGCGCAGGGTGTCGACCGCGGCCGCCGTCGCCGCGCGCGCGTGGCGCATCTTCGCCGGCGGGTACTCCATCGAGCCGGAGCAGTCGACCATCAGCACCACCGCCGCCCGCGGCCCCGCCACGGTGCCGCCCGCCGCGCCGCCGCGTGCCCCGCCACCGGCCACTCCGCCACCGGCCACTCCGCCACCGGCCACTCCGCCACCGGGCGTCCCGCCGCCGCCCGCGGTCGGCCGGGCGGCCGGCAGGGGCGCCCCACCCGTCGTGCCACCGCCGGTGGCGGTGACCGTCACGACGGCGTGCACCTCGCGCCCGCCCTCCGGCAGGTACTCGTTCTGGTACACGTCCACCGAGAACCGCGGCACGCCGGACTTCGAGAAGTTCGCCATCTGGTCGGCTCCTGTGCTCCCTCGGTGCTCCGCACGACGGGCGGGCGTCACGCCCCGGTCAGGCCGATCCTGCCCCCTGCCGCTCCACGGCGAACGGCACCACCGCCACCGTTACGTTGTCGTGGCCCCCGCCGTCGAGGGCGTGGCCGACCAGGACGCGGGCGCAGTGCAGGGGGCGGCCGGCGGCGTCGCCGGGCACGACCCGCGCCAGGTCCTGCGCGCCCTCGGCGTAGTTCCACAACCCGTCCGTGCACACCACGACCACGCCCGGCTGTTCCGGGCGGAACACGGCGGTGTGCGGCTCCACTTCGTACGCGTCGGCGCCGAGCCAGCCGGTGATGGCGTGGGCGCGTTCGTCGGCGTACGCCTCCTCCTCGTTCATCAGGCCCGCCGCCACCATCTGCGCGGCCCACGAGTCGTCCTCGGTGAGCCGGGCCGCCGGGGTCGACCGGTCGTCGGGCACCCAGTAGACGCGGCTGTCGCCGACCCAGCCGACGACGAGCAGGTCGCCCGCGGCGACGGCACCGACGAGGGTGCAGGCGGGGGCGTTGCGCTGGCGGTGCCCGTCGTGTTCGCGGCCGCCCCGACCGTCGCCGGACGGCTCGTCGGCGAGGGCCTCGACCGCTTCGGCCGCGGCGACGATCGCCTCGTGCATGGCCTGCTGCGGCGGCGTGCCGCGCGCGAGCGAGCCGCGCAGGGAGACCTCCGCGGTGGCCGCGGCGGCCGCCGACGCGTCGTCGGGGCGGGACGCGGAGGACACGCCGTCGCAGACGATGGCGACGACGGCCGGCGAACCGTCCGGGAGCACGGCCGTGGTGACGGCGAACGCGTCCTCGTTGCGGTGGTGGCGCAGTCCCCGGTCGCTGACGGCGGCGACGGGGCCGAGCTCCCGCTCGACGTGGTCGCGCGCGTGCGGCTGCTTGTGGCCGCAGTTCTCGCAGTACCCGTCGGCGGAGACCCGGCCCGTCCGGCAGGCGACGCAGGGGGCGCCGCCGGCGGCGTGGGGGTCGGGCGCGGCGAGTTCGAAGTCCCCACCGCCGGACCCGGGGCCGCCGCCCGGCGTGACGGCGGACGCGGCGGAGGACGGGCCGGCGGGCGCGTCGGTGGGCGTGTCGGCAGGTACGCCGGCCGGTCCGCCGGCCGGCCCGTCGAGCCGCACGGCGGGCTCCGGGGCGGGCGGCGCGGTGTGCGACGACGTCGGCTGCGGGGGCGCCGGGGCCTGTGGCGGCTCCGGGGGCCCCGGCTCACGCCCCTGCGCGGGCGCCGCGGCCGGGGCGGGGACCGGTGGGGGTGGCGGAGGCGACGGCGCGGCGGGCGGCGCCACCTCGGGAGCCGGCGCCGGAGCCGCGGCCGGTGGCGTGGCCGGTGGCGCCGGTGGGGCGCCGAGGGCGGGATCCGAAGCCGGGGCCGGGGCCGGTGGGGCGCCCGGGGCCACGGCCGGATGGTCCTGCGGCGGCTCCGGTACGACCGACAGGTCGTACCCGCACGCGCCGCAGAACCGGTCACCCGGTTCCAGCGGCTCGGAGCAGTTCGGGCAGGCCGACAGTTGATGCGTCTGCGACATCGTTCACACCCACGTCCGGGGGCGGAAGCGGTTGGCCCGTTCCACCAGTTCGATCCTCTCCTCGCCGCGCTGGGCGAGCCGGGCGAGCACCCGGTACGAGCGTTCCAGGCCGAACCTCAGCCCGCGCTCGTGCAGTTCGCTGCCGAGCAGCGGGTGGTCCGGCGACAGGCCGCCTGCCCGCCCCGACAGCCACCAATCCAGGGCGAGGCCCAGGACCTCGGCCGACAGCCGCTCACGGCGCACCGCGTCGAGCCCGAGGGCGTCGAGCGCGGTGATCTGGCGCGCGGCCGCGTACAGGTCGTCCCGCAGTGGCGCCCGCGGGTCGCGCCGGCGCAGCCGGGCGCGCACGGCGGCGACGCGCGCGGCCGTGTAGTGGATGGACGACTCCGGTACGGACTCCAGCGTCCGCACCGCCGCCGCCCGGTCGCCCGCCGCGAGCCGCACGCGGGCCAGGCCGAACGCGGCGCCGACGTGGCCGGGGTCCGTCGCCCACACCAGGTGGTGGCGGGCGGCGGCGTCGTCCGGCCGGCCGAGCAGCTCGGCGCACACGGCGAGCGCCAGCTTGGGCGCGGGCTCGCCGGGGAACGCCGCGTACACGGCGTCGAAGTCACGGGCCGCGGCGGTGTGTTCACCGGTGGCGAGCGCGGTGACGCCGCGACACCAGACGACGCGCCAGTCGTTCGGGCGGGCCCGCTCCAGCTCGTCCAGCGCGCGGACAGCCGCCGGGGCGTCCCCCAGCTCCAGCAGGGCCCGCACCTCGCGCAGCCGCAGTTCGGGGGAGTCGGTCGGGGCCGCCCGCAGCGCGGCCAGCAGTTCGGCCGGGGCGGACGCGGCGAGACCGGCGAGCAGGGCGGCGTTCGGGTCGTCGGCGTCGAGGAGCGGTACGGGCAGCGCGAGCGCGGCGGCCCGCGCGTCCAGCGGGGCGAGCGTCGGTGCCCCGACCGCCTCGGCGGTCTCGGCCGCCTCGACGGCCCCGGTCGCCTCGACGGCCTCCACCGCCTCGGCCATCCCGCCGGTCCCGATGGCCGCGCCGGTCCCGGTGGCACCGGTGGCGGCGTCGGCCGCGTTGGCCCCACCGGGCCCGGCGGCCCCCGTACCCGCGCCCACATCCCCGGCGGCCCACCCCACGCGGCCCGGCCACCCCAGGCGGCCCGGACGCCCGGAGCCCCCCGAGCGCCCCGCCCGTACCGGGCGTCCCCCACGGCCCGGGCGGCCCGCGCGGCGGCCCGTGGGCCGCAGGCCGAGCCGCGACACCTCGCCCGCCGGCTCCGCGAACAGCACCGTGTCCGCGACGCGCCGCTCCGGGCCGAACAGCGTCGACAGGGCGGGCCTCGGCGTGCCCGTCTCCAGGGCCACGACCTCGCGCAGCACGCCGGTCAGCTGCTCCGCCATCTCCTGCGCGGAGCCGAACCGGCCCGCCGGATCGGGGTCCGTGGCCCGCACCAGCAGCCGGTGGAACGACTCGTACCGCCGGAAGACCGGGATGTGCCGCGGATCGGGCAGCGAGTCGGCGAACACGTTGGTGTACCCGTGGAAGTCGAACGTCAGCACCGCCAGCGTCCGCGCCACCGTGTACAGGTCCGACGCGACCGACGGGCCCGACTCCGCGACCTCCGGCGCCTGGTAGCCGACCGTGCCGTAGACGGCGGACTCGCGGTCGTCCATCCGCCGCACCGCGCCCATGTCGATCAGCTTGAGCTGGTCCTCGCTCTGGATGGCGTTGTCGACCTTGAAGTCGCAGTACAGCAGGTTGCGGTCGTGCAGGTGGCCCAGCGCCTCCAGCGCCTCGATGCCGTACGCGCACGCCTGCCCCACCGGGATGGGGTACCCCCTGCTCGCACGGAGCCGGGAGCCCGTGGAGGGGTCGCGCGGCCCGTCGGGGTCGCGCCGCTCGTCGGCCACCTCCTTGAGGGACTTGCCGCCCACGTACTCCATGACGATGTAGCCGTCGAGGGAGCCCGTCCGCTGGTCCAGGTGCTCCACGAAGTTGTAGATGCGGACGATGTTGGCGTGCTCGATCTCGGCGAGGAACCGCCGTTCGGATATCGCGGCCGCCATCGCGTCCTCGTCCCCGGTGTCCAGCAGCCCCTTGAGCACCACCCACCGGTCGGACACGGCCCGGTCCACCGCCAGGTACACCCAGCCGAGGCCGCCGTGCGCCAGGCAGCCCGCCACCTCGTACTGGCCGTGCACCACGTCCCCGGCGCGCAGCTTCGGCACGAAGGAGTACGGGTGGCCGCACGCCGTGCAGAACCCCTCCGTACGGCCCGCCCGGCCGCCGCGCGCCCGGCCGACCGGCGCCCCGCAGTCGGAGCGGGAGCAGAACCGCCGCCGCTCCGGTACCTCGGGGCACTCCATCACCGCCGTGCGCGGGTCCGGGCGCGGTACGGCGGGCACCGTCACCAGGCCCGCGCCGAGCCGCCCGCGCGACGCGGAGCGGCCGCTCGGCGACGCCCCGGGGCCGCGCGCGGGCAGTGACCGCACCGTCGCGCCCGAGGCGAGGGAGGACCCCGGCGCGGCGACGGAACCGGAGGAGGGGCCGGCCGGCCCGGGCACGCCCGGGGACGGCGCCGGCACGGGGCCGTGAGGCGCGGGCGGCTCGGGCACGGGACCGTGGGGCGCGGGCGGCTCCGGTACGGGCCCGTGGGACGCGGGCGGCTCCGGTACGGGCCCGTGGGACGCGGGCGGCTCCGGTACGGGCCCGTGGGACGCGGGCGGCTCCGGTACGGGCCCGTGGGACGCGGGCGGCTCTGGCACGAGTCCCCGCGGTACGGGCGGCTTCGGTACGGGCCCGTGCGGGCCGTCCGCCGTGGCGGCCGGGGCCAGGCCGCACGTGTCGCAGTACAGCCGCCCACCGCCCACGTCCTCGTACGCGCCGCCGCAGCCGGGGCGCGGGCACCGGCTCACGCGCCGCCCCCCGTCGACAGCAGCTCGCTCGCGGCGCGCTGGTAACGCAGGACGGCCCGCTCGGCGGCGCGCAGGTCGCAGGGGGCGCTCCACAACATCCGGCGGGCGGCGTCGTACCGCTCGCCGAGGAACGCGTCGTCCGCCAGGCCGTGCCGGGCGACCCGCGCCCGGTACGCGTCGAGGCGCCCCCGCAGCTCGGCGCGGACCGCGAGCGGCGCCGTCACCGCCGTCAGCGACTCGCGGGCCCGCAGCAGTTCGTCCTCCGCCTCCCGCTCCAGCGCCTCCAGCAGCGGTGACAACCGGTGCCACTGGGCGTGCCGCCGGTACTCGGCGGCCATGGCGAGGCGTTCGTGCAGCGCGGTCGGCGGGCCGCTCACCACCGGCACCTCCGTCGCGGCGATCTTCGAGAGGACCTCGACGCGCGCGGTCCGCGCCTCCGCGAGGGTGCGGTCGGCCCGCGACAGCAGGTCCCGCAGCCGCAGCAGCCGCGACTCCGAGTCCTGCCGCACCTGGAGCACCGCCTCGATCTCCCGGCGCACGTCCTCCAGCGCGCGGGCCGCCCGGTCGTACCGGTCCGTGTCGGGCCGCCCGCCGCCGGGCGCCGAACTGCCCGCCGGGCGCCGCCAGAACGCCAGCGGGTCGCTGATCACCTGCGCGCGCAGCGCGGTCAGCTCCTCCGTGATGGCCTCCAGGTCGTCGCCCGCCGGGTGCTCGCCGGGCCGCACGCCGACCGAACGCGCCAGTGAACGGGTGCGGTTCAGCTCGGCGGCCAGGAGGTCTATGCGGGCGGGCAGCGCCGACCAGACCGCCTCGGCCGTCACGACGACGTCGAGCGAGCGCGCGTACAGCTCGTTGATCCGCGTCACCAGCCGGTCCAACGTGAACCGCTCGACCGGCCCGCCCGACCCGCCCACGGCCCCCCCGCCGCCCGGTTCCGCGCGGTCCGGTTCCGCGCCGTCCGGTGTCATGCCGCCCGGTGGCGGGAACTGCGGCGGCGCGCCGTCCGGTTCCGGGTCCGCGCCGCCGGAGGGCTCCGCCCCCGCCGCGCCCCCGGGGGCGGGGGCCGCCGGTACGGTGACGCACTCCGCGCGCAGCCAGCCGCTCAGCTCCGCCAGCTCGCCGCTCCCCGGCGTGCGGCGCCGGGAGCGCACCTCGTGGGCCGCGCGCAACGCGTCCGTGTACGCGTCGAAGTACGTCCACAGCAGCGCGATCGTCCGCTCGGCCGCGGCCCACCGCTCCCGGGTCGTCCCGGTCAGCGCGGCGCCCTCCAGCAGCCTGCGGCCCGCGTGGTCCTGCAGCGCGAGCAGCGAGTCCTCGACCGCCTTGTGCTCCGCGCCGAGGCGGGCCAGCGCACGGTCCGCCTCGTCCCGGTCCATCACCGGACCGGGGGGACCCGTGACGCCCATCGATCACCTCTCGCTCTCAGGAACGGTTCGTCCGGTACATGGGTGCGGGCGGCCCGGTGATGCCGGGGAGGTCCGCCTCCAGCCACTTCTCGTACGCCTTCGTCCAGGGCCCGGCGCGGTACGCGACGAGCACCTGGTTCACCCGCCGCACCAGGTCGTCGGCGCCGAGCCTGGCCGCGACACCGTAGTACTCGGTCGTGAACGGCTCGCCCTTCAGCTCGACGGCCGGGTCCTGCGCGGCCTGCCCGGCGGCCAGGGCGCTGTCCGTGACGACCGCGTCCACCTCCCCGGTCTGCAACCGGACCAGGCAGTCCAGCTGGTTCGGCACGGTGAGGCGGTCGGCGTCCCGGGCCGTGCCGTCGTACGCGTCGCGGTAGACCGCGCCGAGCGGGGCGCGGTCCAGCGCCTCGTACGCCGTGGAGCCCTCGGCCGTGCAGACGCGCCGGCCGGCGAGCGAGGCGTCGTACCCGGTGATCGGCGAGTCCTTCGGCGCGAGGACCTGCTGGCCGGTCTCGAAGTAGGCGGTGGAGAAGGCGACCTGCCGGATCCGGGCGCAGTTGATCGTCATCGTCCGTACGACCAGGTCGACCTTCCCGCTCACCAGGGCCGCTATCCGCTGGTCGGTGGGGACGGTGCGGAAGACGATCGCGTCGGGGCTGCCGAGGAGGTCGGCGGCGATGGCCCGGGCGAGGTCGATGTCGAACCCCTCCAAGGTGCCCTTGACCGAGTCGCGGTAGCCCCAGCGGTAGCTGTTCTGGTCGACCCCGACGACCAGCCTGCCGCGCGCCCTGATCGCGGCGACCGCCGGCCCCTCGGCGCGGGACGGGGGCAGGGACGCCTCCGGGTTCCGGCAGGTCCCCGACCGGGCGGGCAGCGGCGGCTCGGCGGCGGGCCGGGCCTCCGGTACGGGCCGGACGGCGCCGGGTCGCTCGTCCCCGGGTGGTACGGGCGGATCCGGTGGTACGGGCGGTACGGGCTTGACGGGCGGCCCCGGTGGTACGGGGGGTACGGGCGGTACGGGTGACGGGGGCGCGATTGCCGACGTGCCGGCGGGGGCGCCGGTCGACGCCCCGCCCGATGCCGCGACCGGCGCGCCGATCGACGCCGCCGACGGTGCGCCGGCCTGCCCGCCCGCCAGCACGCACGCCAGTCCCACGGCGAGGACCGCGCCCCGGCGCCGTACCCGCGGTACCCGCGTGCCGCGCGGCCGGCCACCGGTCACGGCGCCCGTGCCGCTACCGGCCGCCGCGGCCGCTCCGTCACCGGTCACGGCGGCTGTTCCGTCACCGGTCACGGCGGCTGTTCCGCCACCGGTCACGGCGGCTGTTCCGCCGCCGGTCACGGCGCCCGTTCCGCCGCCGGTCACCGCGTCCCGTCCGCCGCCGGTCCCCGGGCCCGTTCCGTCACCGGTCGCGACGGCTGTTCCGCCGTCGATCACGGCACCCGTGCCGCCGCCGGCCGCCGCGTCTCTTCCCGGGCCTGCCACCGCGTCCCTCCCCGCGCCGTTCACCGGTACTCCGCCAGCCTGCGGTTGACGCCCGCGACGGCGGCGACCGCGGCCACCGCCGCCAGGACGGCCGCCCCTGTCGGGAGCCCCGCCAGGGCGTCGCGGCCGCGGGCCGCCGCCCGGGTGAACTCGCCCTGCTCGTGGTCGACGGCCGTGCGCAGCGCCGCGTCGACCCGGTCGAAGGCGGCGCCCGTCGACGGGCCACCGCCCACCACCCGTGCCAGCGCGCCGTCGTAGTCGCCCTCGTCGTTGGTGCGCCGCGCGGCGGCGTGGCGCTCGCGCCACTCGGCGGTCCACCGGGCGGCCTCCTCCACCGCGGCGCGGCCCGCCTCGTCGTCGGCCAGCCCGCGCGCCCCGGCGAGCGCCCGGTCGAGACCGGCCATGGCCACGCCGTGGTCGGTCTCGTACTTGTCGCTCCTGCCGTCGTCGGTCAGTACCGCCCCACGTGCCACGAGGGTCAGGTTCTCGTTCGCCCGGGCCTTCAGGGAACCGATCCGGGCCTCGTTCAGCACCTTGAGCGAATCCAGGCCGTGGACGCGGGCGTCGTCCAGGCCCGCACGCGCGAGGGTGTGGGCGCCCGCCAGCCACAGCAGCGCCACCGCGGTGGCGGCCGCCGCGGCCACCAGCCCCGGGTTCAGCACGCGGTGGGTGCGCCGGTAGTCGCGCCACTGCGCCGCGGCGAGCACGGCCAGCGCCAGCGCGCCCACGGCGAGGGAGGGCACCGGCCAGGCGCGCGCCCGGCGCTCGTCCTCGGCGAGCCGCGCCGTCTCCGCCGCGTACAGGCGCTGCGCCGCGGGGAGCAGATCGGTCGTCATGTGCCCGTTGGCGTACCGGAGGTAGGCGCCGCCGAGCGGCAGGCCCTGGCGGTTCGCGGCGCGGGCCCGCTCGACGAGTCCCGTGTAGACGGGAAGCCGCTCGTTGAGGGTGGCGATCTCGTCCGCCGACCGGGACGGGCCGCCGGCGCCGCCGGCACCGGCGTCGGCCGCGGCCTTCACCAGCAGCCGGGCGGCGGTGGCGACGTCCGTGTCGTACCGCTCGCGCAGGTCGGCGGGTTCCTGCGCGCCGGCGAGGAAGCCACCGGCGGCGACCGTGTCGGCGTCGGCGAGGGACCGGTAGAGGTGCGCGGCGTCGGCGCTCAGCGGCTGGCTGCGGCCCACGACGTCACCGGCGGCGGAGGACCGGCCGGTCACCTCCAGGGCCGTCACCGCGCCGAACGCGACGAGGAGCGCGGCCAGGACTGCGCCGAGCAGGCACAGCCGACCGGGTGGCGTGGCCACGACGGCCCGCAACCGCGCCCGGCCGCCCACCGGTCCGGCGGCGCGCCCGCCGAACCCTCCACCGCGCGGGTCTCCCGCCGCCTCCGGGACGTACGGGCTGTCCGGGGCGTACGGGCCTTCGGGGGCGTAAGGGGCTGCAGGGACGTACGCGCCCGCCGAGATGCCCGAGACGTCCGTGGCGCTCGGGGCGCTCGGGGCGGGCGGTACCTCCGGGTCTTCAGGCTCTTCCGGCTCTTCCGGCTCTTCCGGGGCTTCGGGGGCCTCGGGGGCGCCTCGGACGTACGCGCCCTCCGCGACGTTCGGGCCGTCCGCCGGGTGTTCGGGTGCCGGCGGGTCCGGGCGCGCGGGCCGTGCGTGCGGTACGTGCGGTACGCCTGCCACGTGCCCTCCCCCTCGTCGCCGGCCGGCCGCCCCCGTCCCCACGGTGCGGTCCGGCCAGCAGTATGGCCGCAAGGGGCCGTGCACACACCGGTATTGACTGGATCTTGTTCTGATCGTGCCCCCGCCCCGGTGCCCACCACCGGCGCCCGCGCCCCGCCCGCGCCCCGCCCGCGCCCGCCGTGCCCCCGCCCGCGCCGTCCGCGCCCGCGCCGGCCCGTCGACCGCTCCCGCGTGCGGTTCACCGGCGGCGATCCCCGCGCGTGGCCCGACCGGCAGCGTCCCGCCCGTCCCCCTCACCCCCGGGGCCGGCAGGCCGGACCCCCGTCACTCCGGGGCCCCGCGGGCCGGACCCCCGTCTCACCGCACGTGGTCCGCCGCCGCCCGGTTCGCGGCCGCCGCGTAGTGCGCGCGCAGCGCCGCCCCGGCCGCCGCCGGCGCCGCCACGTGGTCCAGCCCCAGCAGCGCCGCGCCCAGCACCGGCGGCGCGGTCACCACGCGCGGTACCGCCGCGGGCGCCCGTTCCCGCAACAGGGCGGCGATCCGGGTGTCCAGGTCCCGGTGCCCGGCCGCCAGGACGCCCCCGCCCAGCACCACCGGCACCGGGACCCGCGTCTGGGCCAGGCCCAGGCGCTCCAGGGCCACCCCCGCCATGGCCACGACCTCTCCCGCCAGCCGCTCCACCAGCCCCCGCGCCACCGGGTCACCGGCCGCGGCGACGGCGAACAGCACGGGCGCCAGCTCGTGCCGCCGCCGGGCCGGGATACGGCCCAGGTGCAGCGCCTCGATCAGCGCGCGCATCGACGCCAGGTGGAAGTGCGCTGGCAGCGCGCGGGCCAGTTCCGTCGGCCCGCCCCGCCCGTCCTCGGCCCGCGCCGCGTGCCACAGCGCCTCGTCCGCCAGGCCGGCACCGCCGCCCCAGTCCCCGGAGAGGCGGCCCACGGCCAGGAAGCGGGCCGTCCGCCCGTCGGGCAGCATGCCGACGCAGTTGATGCCGGCCCCGCACACCACGGCGACGCCCCGCGGCTCGTCGACCCCGGCCCGCAGCACCGCGAACGTGTCGTTGCGCACGGTGGTCGACGCGCCCCAGGCGCGCGCCCCCACGGCGCGGGTGAGCTGTTCCTCCTCCACCGGCAGGTCGGCGTTGGCCAGGCACGCCGACACGTGCGCCGCGTACGGTCCGCCGCCGGGCGCGTCCCACCGGGGCCCCGCGTCCCGCACGGCCGCCCGCACCGCCGCCGCCACCACGTCGACGGCCGCCTCGACCCCCACCGCCTGGGGTTGGAAGCCGCCGCCGCGCGCGGTGCCGAGGACCGTCCCGTCGGCGGCGACGAGCGCCACGTCCGTCTTGCTGTTGCCCGCGTCGACCGCGAGCACGGCCGCGGCCGGGGTCACGCCCACGCCAGGTGCTCCCGGTTGTGCGCGACCAGCCGGTCCGTGAGCGTGTCGGCGTACCCGTACTGGCCGACCAGCGGGTGTGCGAGCAGCGCCCGGAACACCCGCTCCCGGCCGCCGCGCAGCGCCGCGTCCAGCGCCAGCTCCTCGTACGCGGCGACGTGCGCGACGAGCCCCGCGTACAGCGGGTCCAGCGGGCGCGCCGGCAGCGGCCGCACGCCCGTGCCGTCCACGGCGGCCTGCACCTCCACCACCGCGTCGTCCGGCAGGAACGGCAGCGTGCCGGCGTTGCGGGCGTTCACCACCTGCACCGCGCCGCCCCGGCCGCCGAGCAGCGACGCCACCAGGTCGACGGCGGCCTCCGAGTAGAAGGCGCCGCCCCGCTCCGCCAGCAGCGCCGGCTTCTCGTCCAGCGCGGGATCGGCGTACATCCGCAGCAGCCGGCGCTCCATGTCGGCGACCGCGGCGGCCCGCGACGGCCCGGCCCGCAGCTCGTCCACGACCTGGTCGTGGGCGTAGAAATAGCGCAGGTAGTACGAGGGGACGACGCCGAGCCGGTCCAGCAGGCCGCGCGGCAGCCGCAGGTCGTCCGCGACCGCTTCGCCGTGCTCCGCGAGCAGTGCCGGCAGCACGTCCGGCCCGTCCGGCCCGCCGAGCCGTACGCCCAGCTCCCACGTGAGGTGGTTGAGCCCGACGTGCTCCAGGTGCACCTCCGCGGGGGCCGCGCCCAGCAGCGCCGCGAACTTCCGCTGGAGGCCGATGGCGACGTTGCACAGCCCGACCGCCCGGTGCCCGGCGTCGAGGAGCGCGCGGGTGACGATGCCGACGGGGTTGGTGAAGTCGACGATCCAGGCGTCCGGGGCGGCCCGCCGGACCCGCTCGGCGATGTCGAGGACGACCGGCACCGTCCGCAGCGCCTTGGCGAGACCGCCCGCGCCCGTCGTCTCCTGCCCCACGCAGCCGCACTCCAGCGGCCACGTCTCGTCCTGCTGCCGGGCCGCCTGCCCGCCCACGCGCAGCTGGAGCAGGACCGCGTCCGCGCCATCGGCGGCCGCGTCCAGGTCGGTGGTGGTCGTGACCTTCGCCGGATGGCCCTGCCGGGCCAGGATCCGCCGGGCCACCCCGCCGACCACCTCCAGGCGCTCGGCCGCCGGGTCGACGAGGACCAGCTCGTCGAGGGGCAGCGCGTCCCGCAGCCGCGCGAAGCCGTCGACCAGCTCCGGGGTGTAGGTGGAACCACCCCCGACCACCACGAGTCTCATGCCACCCGCGTTCACCGCGTTCACCGTCTTCACCGCGTTCACCGTCTTCACCGCGTCGGACGTGTCGGATGCTCCGGACGTGTTGGCCGTGCCGGCCGTGCCGGCCGTGCCGGCCGTGCCGGCCGTGCTGGACGTGTTCAAGGTGTTTCCCCTACCCCTTCACTCCGGTGAGCGTGACGCCCTCGACGAAAGCCTTCTGGGCGAAGAAGAACACGACGACGACCGGTGCCATCACGAGCACCGCCGCGGCCATCGTCAGGTTCCAGCCCGTGTGGTCCGCGTGCAGTTCCACGTCCGGGGCGCCGGACCCGCCGGCGCGCAACGCCTGCTGGGTCTTGCCATCGGTGACGTTGGGGACAGCCTCCACCGTGATGTTCGGGTGCGCGTCCTTGAACGCTCGATGCCCGCGTCGACCGCCGCCACCTCCTTGGGCGCGGACCAGCGGTGCCAGAAGGTGAACGTCCCCTTCGTGTGCGGGTCGTCGTGGGCCCCGCCGCCCGCCGAGCCGGTACAGCCGACGCGGGCCAGGGCCAAGGCCATGCACACGGCGGCCGCGCCGAGCGGACGCGGGCGCCGGAGCGCGGGCGGGGGCATGGCGGGTCTCCTGTCGTCGGGGACGGACGGTCAGCGCACGGAGGTGTCGAACACGTCGTCGCGGGTGGCGGCCAGGGCGACCTCCAGAGCGCCCCGCAGCACCGGGTGCTCCCGCACGCCGCCGAGGACCAGCCGCGGCAGGGCGGCGGCCAGCTCCCCGAGCTCCGCCCGCACCCGCTCGCACAGCGCCTCGCCGCCCGCGACGGCCACGTCACCGGAGAGCACGACCAGCTCCGGGTCGAGGACGGCGACGAGCGAGGCGAGCCCGGTGGCCAGCCCGGTGGCGTAGACGTCGAGCAACCGCGCGTACGCCCCGGCGCGGGCGGCCCCGGCCCCGGCGCCGCCGGCCCCGGTGGGCTCCGCGTTCCTGCCGGCGCCGCCGGCCCCGGCGCCCGAGCCGGTCACCGTCGAGCCGGCCACCGCCGCCCCGGCCGCCGCTGCCCCGGTCACCGCCGCGGCGGCCCGCTCCAACAGCCGCACGGCGACCTCCGGGTACGGCCCCGCCGGCACGGCGAGCCCCAGCTCGCGGGCCAGCCGGGGGAGGACCTGGCCCCCGGCGAGCTCCTGGAACCCGCCGCTGCCGGCCTTGGCGACGTTCCGTACGAGCGGCGCGCCCGGCACCGGCATGAACCCGACCTCGCCGGCGCCGCCGGTGTACCCGCGGTGCAGCCGCCCGCCCAGCACGAGGGCCGCGCCGAGCCCCTCCTCGCTCCACAGCAGGACGAAGTCGCCGTACCCGGCGGCGGCGCCGAGGCGCTGCTCGGCGACGGCCACGAGGTTGACGTCGTTCTCGTACTCGACCGGTGCGGGCAGCGCGGCGGCCAGTTCCTCCAGCAGGGTCGGCCCGTGCCACCCGGGCAGGTGCGAGGCGTACCGCAGCCGGCCGGTCGACGGGTCGAACGCGCCGGGCGTGCCGATCACCAGCCGGTGCACGTCGCCGAGGGTCAGCCCGGCCGCCTTCACCGCGCCGTCCAGCGCCTCGGTCACCTGCCGCACCGCCCCGGGCCCGCCGCGCCGCGGGGTGCGCAGCTCGAACTCCCCGACCACCGCGCCGGTCACGTCGGCGACGGCCGCGCGGACGCGCCGCGGGTTCACGTCGAGCCCGGCGGCGTACGCGGCCCGCGGATTCACCCCGTACAACTGCGCGTTCGGCCCGGGCCGCCCCTCGCTCGTCCCGGTCGCCACGACCAGCCCGGCCGCCTCCAGCCGCGCGAGCAGCTGCGACGCGGTCGGCTTCGACAGCCCGGTCAACCGCCCGATCCGCGCCCGCGACAACGGCCCGTGCGCCAACAGCAGATCGAGCGCGGCCCGATCGTTCATCGCCCGCAGCACGCGGGGGGTACCGGGGACACCGGGACTGCTTCCGGACAAGGGACGCGCACCTGCCTTCGACCACGGCCGGGAACCTGCGGCCGACCACTGTTAGGAAAGTTTCCTGTTCGCTTGCTGTGACGGTAGGGCCGGTGTGATCCGGCGTCAACACCCTCGGCGGCGTCCTCCCGGGGCGCGTCCGCGCTTTGTCGCCACGAGCCACGCCGCCGTCGATAACGCGTTGACTCCGTGCCGTTCCGCTCCATAGCGTCGCGTCGATCACTCTGGGTCGTGTGTTCGACACGGGTGAGGATTCCGAGGGGGGATTCCATGCTTGTCCCGTCATCCCGGCCGCAGGTCGGGCGACGTGCCGGACGGCCGAGCGGCCGGTTCCGGTTCACCGCCGCGCTGGCGTTCGGCCTGCTCGCGGCGGCTGCCGTACCGCCGGCGTACGCGACGACCGCCACCGACGATCCCGTGCCCCGCGCACCCCGCGTCACGTCGCTGGGACCGTACGAGGAGTGCACGACCAACCAGTGCGCCACGCACGGCGCTTCCGGCCTGCCGGGCCGGTTCCGCTTCACGCCGGACCCCGCCGACGAGGACGTCACGAGCTACCGCGTGCGCGTCGGCGGCGAGGTGCACACGATCAGCGCGGCGGAGGCCGAGTCGTTCGCGTTCGTGCCGCCCACCGCGGGGTTCTACGTGCTCTACGTGGAGGCCGCCGACCGGGGCAGCCGCTACGGGCCGGAAACCACGTTCTCCTTCAAGGTGGGGTACGTCGAGGAGGCCGCCCGCTGGCGCTTCGACGACGGGCTGACCGACCCGTCCGCCACGGTCGCCGCCGACTCCGGCGTCCGGGGAGCGCACCACGACGCCGCGCTCCACACCGACGGCGACCCCTGGTCGCCGCTCGCCCGTGCCGGGGACCGCGACCGCGCCCTGCTGCTGGACGCCCCGGGGGAGGGCCGGCCGCAGGAGTACGCACAGACCGCCCGGCCCGTCGTGGACACCTCTCGGCCGTTCACGGTGTCGGCCTGGGCGCAGCTCGCCGACACCGGCGCGGACCGCGTCGTGCTGTCCGCGCCCGGCGAGCACGGCTCGGCGTTCGAACTGCTCTACTCGGCCGCCGACCGGCGCTGGGCGTTCGGCAGGACGGCCCGGGACGAGCCCGGCGCCCCGCGGGTGCGGTCCCTGGCGACCACCGCCGATCCGGCGCGGAACGCCTGGACCCACCTGGCGGGCGTCTTCCACACTCGGCACGACACCGACCCGTCCAACGACACGGTCCAGCTGTACGTCAACGGTCGCCCGCAGGGCAGCCCCGTCGTCCTCGCCGAGGGAGCCCCCGCCTACGAGCCGTGGACGAGCACGGCGGGTCTGCAGTTCGGCCGCGGCCGTACCGGCGGCGCGTACGACGGCCACTTCCTGGGCCGGATCGACGAGGTCCGCGCCTGGCAGTGGGCGCTGACCGCGGACGACGTGCGGAACGAAACGGACGTACGGGACGCCGAGGGTTACCCGGCCGTGCCGCTGGCCGCCCACTGGGACGCCGCGTCGGCCGGGGACGGCCGTGTGCCGCAGGTCGGCCCGTACCCGGTCGGGGACATGACCCTCTCACCCGCCGGCGCCACCCTGGACGCGGGGGAAGGCAGCGTCCTCCTCGACGGGGTGGCCGGGCACCTCTCGGCGACCGGGCCGGTCGTCGACGAGACGGGGTCGTTCACGGTGTCCGCCCGGGTGCGGGTGGACAGCGCCGGTCTGGAGTCCAAGCCTGTCGGCTACCGCGCGCTGGTGGCGGGCCAGCGCGCGGGTTCTGAGTACTCATGGGCCCTGTGGGCGCGGAAGACCTCGCCGGAGACGTGGCGCTGGGAGTTCTCCCGCACGGTCCTCGGCCCCGACGGCGAAAGCACGGACACGGCCACCGTGGGCAGCAACGAGGTTGTCGCCGCGGACACCTGGGTGGACCTGACGGGCAGCTACGACGCCTTGGACGGCAACGGGCGGCTGACCCTCTACGTCGACGCCTCCTGGCAGTACGGCTCCGGCGCATCCGAACTGAACGGCGTGCAGCAGGGCGGTGGCGTCCTGGGGGCCGGTGGTGACGCCCGCGACGGCGCGACCACCGAGCACGCCCTGCCCGGGGCGCTGAAGTCCTTGCGCGTGTGGACGGGCGCGATGACTCCGGACGGCCTGTGGCGGCACGTCCTGCCGCAGTGACCGGGCCCGGACCGACGTGAAGGCGCCCCCTCCGCTCGTGTGGAGGGGGCGCCTTCGCCCGCTGGTCGGCCCGGTGCCGGGCCCCGGTCGCTGCCGCGTCAGCCCTTCGACAGGTTCGACCCCGTGGACGGCTGCGGTATCGACGGGGGGTGCTGGAGGGGGGTCGCCGCCAGGGACTGGGGGGTCGTGGGGGAGGCGAAGGCGGACGGGGCGGCCATGCCGGCCGTCGGGTCGGCCGGGGCGTCCTCCGCCGGGAGCGGGATGCCGCCCACGATGCGGATGCCCGCCGCGTCGAAGGCGCGCTTGAGGCGCCAGCGCAGCTCCCGCTCCACGCCCAGGGCCTTGCCCGGCATGGTCTTCGCCGCGACGCGCAGCGTCATCGAGTCGATGAGGACCTCGGTCAGGCCCAGCACCTCGATCGGGCCCCACAGCCGCTCGTTCCACGGCTCCTCGGCCGCCATCTCCTCCGCGACGCCCTCGATGACCTTGCGCAGCGCGTCCAGGTCCTCCGTCGGGCGGACGGTGACGTCGACGGCCGCCGTCGCCCAGCCCTGGCTGAGGTTGCCGATCCGCTTGATCTCGCCGTTGCGGACGTACCAGATCTCCCCGTCGACGCCGCGCAGTTTCGTCACGCGCAGGCCCACCTCGATGACCTCACCGGAGGCGACGCCCGCGTCGATGGAGTCGCCGACGCCGTACTGGTCCTCCAGGATCATGAAGACGCCGGACAGGAAGTCCGTGACCAGGTTCCGCGCGCCGAAGCCGATCGCCACGCCCGCCACACCGGCCGAGGCCAGCAGCGGGGCGAGGTTGATCTCGAAGGCGGCCAGGACCATCAGCACCGCCGTTCCCATGATCAGGAACGACGCGACCGACCGCAAGACCGAGCCGATCGCCTCCGACCGCTGGCGGCGCCGCTCGGCGTTCACCAGCAGCCCGCCCAGCGCCGTGCCCTCCACGGCCTGGGCACTGCGGTTCATGCGGTCTATGAGCTTGGTCAGCGTCCGCCGGATCAGGAAGCGGAGCGTGACCGCGATGGCGATGATCAGCAGGATCCGCAGGCCGGTGTTGACCCACGTGGCCCAGTTCTGCTCGACCCAGCCCGCGGCCTCGCCGGCCTGGCGGGCGGCCTCGTCCAGGGACACGGGGGCCCCGGGGGAGGGGGTGGATTCGGTGGGCGGTACGGAAGGCGGGGCCGACCTGAGCACGGTGGAAACCTCCTGGCATCACGAGCGGGTCACAACCATTTAACGGGGTCGACCGGGGGGTTCGTTGCACTGTTCGAGGGAGAGCCTCGTCTCATGTGGGGATGACCACGGTGTGGTCGAAAACACCTCGGGCCCGTTACCGCCATGTGGTGGCGCTTCGACCTGGCATGAGGAGAGACTGAGAGCAGATCGTCCCGGCGCGAGCCACGCGCCGCCGGCGTACAAGGAGGCATCCGTGCCGCATGTCCTGGTCCTCAACGCGTCGTACGAGCCCCTCGGCGTCGTACCGCTCCGCCGCGCGCTCGTACTCGTCCTCGAGAACAAGGCCGTGTGCCTCGAGGAGTCCGGCGCCTTCATGCACAGCGCTACCCGAGCCATCGCAGCCCCCAGTGTCGTGCGGCTGAAGCGGTTCGTGCGGGTCCCCTACAGGGGGCCCGTTCCTCTGACCCGCAAGGCGCTCTTCGCCCGTGACGGAGGGCGCTGCATGTACTGCGGGGGCGTCGCAACCAGCGTCGACCACGTGGTCCCGCGCAGCCGCGGCGGCAAGCACGCCTGGGACAACGTGGTGGCCGCGTGCCGCCGCTGCAACCACGTCAAGGCCGACCGGCACCTGCGCGAGCTGGGCTGGCGGCTGCACCAGCCGCCGGCGCCGCCGTCGGGGCTCGCGTGGCGGATCATCGGCACGGGGCACCGGGATCCGCGCTGGCTGCCCTACCTGCAACCATACGGCGCGGATGACGCACTGGCCCGGATCGACGGCATCTCAGCCTGAGGCCCGGGCCCCGTCGTAGGCGGGTCCGGGTCCGGGTCCGGGTGGGCACCCCGGGCGGACCGCATGCGGGGGGCGGGGTGCGTCGTGGTGCGGGCGGGCCACCGGGGGTGGTGGGTGCCGGTCCGCCGTTGCGGCGTGCCCGCGTACGGGGTCGGGCGGGCGCGGGTCCCGCGGGGTGGCCGTGCCCACCCGTTCCGCCCTGCGGAACGCCTGCCCACGACCACACGGGCTCCGGCCCCGCCCGCATCGGCCATGGCCACCACCCGGGCGCGCCGCCGGACCCACCGGCCACCAGGTACCAGCCACCGCCGTCGGTCACCGATGTGACCGTGCCGACACCCCAGGCACAGCCGCCACCCGGCGCGCTGCCCGGCCGTGCCGTTCCGGGCCGTCCGCACGGGCGGTCACGCCGGCCGGGGGCTGGACGTACCGCCATCCCGGGCCGCGCCTGACACGCGGCCACGTCGACACCCCGGCCGCTCCCGCCAGGGCGACCGCGCCCACTGGCGCGGTCCCGCCGCCCCCGGCGGCCACACCCGCCGGGGGACCGCGTCGGTACGACCGCTCACGTCCGCCCGGCCCACCGCGCTGCTCCAGCCGCCCCCGGTCACACCCGCCGGGGGAGGGCGTCGATACGGCCACTCACGCCGCCCCGGCCGCGCCCGACCGGGCCCACCGCGCCGCGCCCGGCCGTGCCTGGTCGTGCCTGGCCGTGCCTGGCTCCCGCCTACCGCGCCGCCCCGGCCCCGCCCGGGCGGCCTGCCGCGTCGCCGGCCGCAGGCGCGCCCTTCCGCGCAGCCGGTGGCCGGGCGGTCTCCGCGACCGCGTACGCCTCCACCGCGTACAACGAGTAGCCGTACTTCGTCGCGCGCTCCTCGCCCTGGATGCGGAGGTAACGGGTGCCGGGGGCGTCGAAGCGAACCGTCTCGCGGCCGCCGCGGCCCTCGCGGACCGTCGCCGCGGTCCGCCAGGTGCGGCCGTCGGCCGAGACCTGGACGCGGTAGCGGGTCGCGTACGCGTCCTGCCAGTGCAGGACGACCTGGCCGACGCGGGCCGGGCGGGCCAGTTCGACCTGCCACCACGCGCCGTCCTCCGCCGGGGAGGACCAGCGGGTCTCCGGGTCGCCGTCGAGCGCCGCCGGGGCGGGGAAGTCGGGCGTCTCGTCACCCGAGGAGGTCGCCGTGCCGGTACGGGTCAGGTCGGGGCCGCCGGTGCGCGGGTAGGCGCGCACGGTCAGCGTGCGTTCCTCGCCGGCGAAGGCGAGCCGCACCTCGTACGTGCCGACCGGGGTGGTCGCCGGGACGGTGACCGTCACGGGCACCTTCGCGGCCGTGCCGCGCGGCACGGCCGTCAGCGCGGGGACGGTCACCGTGACGCCCTTCGGCGCCCGGACCGTGAGCGCCCCGCGGACGGCCCCGGGGCGCTGCGCGGAGAGGAGCGCGTCGACCCGCTGGGGGCCGCCGCCGATCACGGCGTCCGTCTCGGCGCGCGGCAGCTCCAGAGCGGCCTGCGGCTGGTCCGCGAACCACGGCACCAGGGAGCGCACGGGCGGCTCCGGCGCGCCCTGCGGCCAGGACACGCGGACCGCGTCGGCGCGGACCCCGGCGGCGGGCGTCTGCGTCCAGCCCGTGGGCGACAGGGCGCCGAGCCGGCGCCACCCCTCGCCGGGGACGTGCACGTCGACACTGCCGGAGCCGGAGCCGGAGCCTGCTCCCGGGCCGGAGCCCGAGTCCGCTCCCGAGCCCGTGCCGGGCCCGGTCAGCGCGGTCACCGCCTCCAGGGGCCGCACCCGGCCGAGGTCCACCGTGTACGAGGTGGCCGTGCGGTACGGCTCCCCGGTGGAGCGGGACGCCCCGGTCCACTCGGCCGCCGCGTCGAGGGCCCGCTTCAGGAACGGGTCGAGGACGCCCTGCCCCACCTTCGCGGGGCTCGCCGCCAGGTCCCGGCGCAGCGACTCCAGCTCCAGCTGGGCCTTCCAGGCGGCGGCGCCGTCGCCGCGCGCCTGCGCCTGGAGCATGTCGACGGCCCTCTCACCGGCCCGGCCGTACCGGGCGAGCTGCTCCAGCCACGGCCGCACCTCGTCGTCGAACCGTCCGTCGGCAGGGGCGGTCAGCGCGTCCGGGGCCTCCCGCATCACCGTGAACGCCGCCCGCAGCTGCCGGGCGGCCCGGTCGCGGGTGGCGGCGGGGACGCCCGCCGAGGTGCGGGTGTGCCAGAAGCCGGTCAGCAGCGGGCGCAGGTACGCCGACTCGCCGGACGGGTCCAGCAGCGACGAGGCGTCGTTGCCGGCCAGCGCGCCCAGGGCCCGACGGGCCGTCGGGTCGCCGCCCGCCAGGTCGTCCAGCGCGGCCCGCCAGGACTCCTGCGGGCGGTAACCGCGCGGGTTCCACGCGAAGTCCGCGGCGGTGAAGACGGGGACGCGGGAGGCGGACGCCTGCTCCATGCCGTTGGCGAGGAGCGCCGCCGACCCGGCCGCCACGGCCGGCTCGCGGCCGGTGTACGGGCCGAGGAAGATACGGTCCTGCGCGTAGTCGTTGACCGGGTAGTTGTCCATGGTGACCAGCGGGTGCCGGAACACGTCGCGGGCCTCGGCCAGTTCGCCGCCGCTGATGGTGCGCGGCACGACGCCGACGCCCGTCCACGCCACCTGGACGCGCGCGTCGAGGGTGTCGGCGAGCGTCGTGCGGTAGTCGGTGGCGCCGTCCTGGTAGTACTCGGTCGGCATCAGCGACAGCGGCGCGGCGTCCGGGTGGTGCGCCGTGAGGTGCCGGGACAGTTCGCTCGCCACGCGGGCGTGCGCCCGCGCCGCGCCCTCGGGGCCGCCGCCGAAGGCGTCCGCGTCCCGCGAGCAGTGCCACTCGTCGTACCCGGCGTCCTGGAACTGCAGCTGGAAGGCGCGCACCCCGAGGGCGTACATGGCGTCGACCTTGCGCTTGAGCGCCGCCAGGTCGTCGTCCGAGGCCAGGCACATGGACTGGGCGGGCGCCACCGCCCACGCCAGGGTCACGTGGTTGCGCCGGGCCCGCTCGGCGAGCCGGCGGAACTCCGCCCGCTGCGCCGCCGGGTAGGGGTCGCGCCACTGGGCCTGCCGGTACGGGTCGTCACCAGGGGCGTAGAGGTACCGGTTCTGCTTGGTGCGGCCCATGAAGTCGAGCTGGGCGAGCCGCTGGTCGTGGCTCCAGGGCCGGCCGTAGAAGCCCTCCGCCAGGCCGCGCACGGCTGTGCCGGGCCAGTCGCGGACGACGACGCCGGGCACGGTGCGGTCCGCCGCCACCAGCTGGCGGAGGGTCTGCACGGCGTGGAACAGCCCGTCCGGACCGACGCCGTCCGCCGCGACGGCGTCCCGGCCCTGGTACCGACCGGTCGCGAGCCGGTAGCCGCCGGCGGGCAGGTCCCCGCGCTCGGGCACCCGCAGGGCGCGCAGCACGCTCTGCGCGCCGTCCCCGCCCCACCACACCACCGGCCCGCGGGCGCCCGCCGGACCCTGCGGCCCGGCGCGCAGCACCCTCCGCACACCGGCGGCCCGCAGGACGTCCTCCAGGGCGGCCACGGCGTAGGGGTCGGCGGACGCGTCCGCGACGAGCGTCACCTCGTCCCCGAGGCGCACGGCACCGCCCGCGGCCCGCAGGGACTGCGGCCGGGGCCACACGGCGGGCGGCGCCGCCCCGGCGTCGCGGTCGGGCGCCGCCGCCGCGGGGGCGCCGGGCCCGCCGGGGGCGGCCAGGGCGCCGGGCGCGCCGCCGAGCAGACCGCCGAGCACGGCGACCGCGATGGCGGTCGCCGTGCCCTTGCCGCGTCCGAACTGCGCGAGCTGACCGAACTGCACGCGCGTCTCCCCTCGTCCTGCGTGGTTCTGCGGGTAGCTTTGCCGGTGCCGTACCGGTGTTCTGACTGGTTGTCGGACAGGGTCGTCCGTCCGGTGGGTGTCGAGCCCACCACCCCCTCGGCGAAGGTGTCAATGTGCGTGGCCGATGTGTCGGATTTGCACACCGGGCCCTGCGGGCCGGGCGCCGTCGCCCCGCGCCCGCGCCGGACGCGGGATGTGAGCAGCGCCACGTCCGGTGGATGCCGGGGCGCGCGATGGGTAGGGCTGGGTCGAACCGCCGTTCCTGTCGTCCAGTACCGGGAGGCCGCCATGGCCGCGTCCGCACAGCTCCTCCTCACCGCCCTCTCCAAACAGGTCCCGTCCCCCCGACCTGTCTCCTGCCCGTTCTCCGGGCCCCTCACCAGCGAGCCGCCGCTCGCCGACGCCGCGCCCCTCACCAGCGAACCGCCGATCTACGACGCCACGCCCCTGACCAGCGAACCGACCGCCCGCGGTACGGCCGGCGGACCGGAGTCGCCCCGCATGTGACGCCGCGTCGGCACGGGGGCCGCGCGGTCCGACCCGATCGACCCGTCCCCCCGAGCGTCCAGGAGGCCGAATGACCCTCGCCCGGCTCGCATCGCTGCACGGAGTGGCCACGGCCTACTCCCCGTCCCCGGGCACCACGGTCCCGGTCCCCGAAGCGACCGTGGTCACCGTCCTCGGGGCGCTCGACGTCGACGCCACCACCCCCGCGGCGGTCCGCGCGTCGCTCGCGGCCGCCGAGGAGGCGGCCGCCGCGCGGCTGCTGCCGCCCACGGTGGTGGTGTGGCAGGGCGACGAGCCGTCGGGAACCCCCCGGCCGCTCGCCGCCCTCCCGGCGGGCAGCACGCTCCGCGTCACGCTGGAGGGCGGCTCCGCCGCCGCGTCCCCCGTCCCGTGGGACGACCTGCCGCCCGGGATCCACACCCTGGAGGCGCGGGCGCCGGACGGGCGGACCGGGCACGCCGCCCTCGTCGTGGCACCCCCGCGGGTGCCGCGCCCCGCCGCGCCCTGCCACGGCGTGCTCGTCCAGCTCTACTCGCTGCTGTCCACCCGCTCCTGGGGCATGGGCGACCTCGGCGACCTGCGCGAGCTCGCCGACTGGGCGGGCCGCTCGCTCGGCTCGGGCTTCGTCCAGGTCAACCCCCTGCACGCCGCCGTCCCCGGCACACCGACCGACCCGTCCCCCTACCGTCCCTCCTCGCGCCGCTTCCCGGACCCGGTCCACCTGCGGGTGGAGGACGTGCCGGAGTACGCCTACGTCACCGGGGCCGCCCGCGCCGAGCTCGACGCGCTCGCCGGGCGGGCCGGGGAGCTGCGCGACGGCGTCCTGCGCAAGGGCGAGCTGATCGACCGGGACGCGGTGTGGGTCCTGAAGCGGCGCGCCCTGGAGATCGTCGCCGACGTGCCGCTGGGCCCCGGCCGGAAGGCCGCGTTCGACGCCTTCCGCGCCGCGCAGGGGCAGGCCCTGGAGGACCACGCCACCTGGTGCGCGCTAGTCGAGCGGTACGGCGCCGACCGCGCCCCGTGGCCGCGGGGGCTGCACGACCCCCGGTCCGCCGCCACCGCCCGGGCCCGCGAGGAGCTGGCCGACCGCGTCGCCTTCCACCGGTGGCTGGTCTGGCTCACCGACGGCCAGCTGGCCGCCGCGTCACGGGCCGCCCGCGACGCCGGCATGGCCGTGGGCGTCGTGCACGACCTGGCCGTCGGCGTCCACCCCGACGGCGCCGACGCCTGGGCGCTGGGCGACGCGTACGCGCGCGGCATGTCGGTCGGCGCCCCGCCGGACGCCTTCAACGCCCGCGGCCAGGACTGGGGACTGCCCCCCTGGCGCCCCGACGCCCTCGCCGCGTCCGGCTACGCTCCCTACCGCGAGCTGCTGCGATCGCTGCTGCGACACGCGGGCGCGCTGCGCATCGACCACGTCATGGGCCTGTTCCGGCTGTGGTGGGTGCCGGCGGGGCTGCCGCCCACGGAGGGCACGTACGTGCGCTACGACGCCGACGCCATGCTCGCCGTCCTCGTCCTGGAGGCCCACCGCGCGGGCGCCGCCGTGATCGGCGAGGACCTCGGCACGGTCGAGCCGGGCGTCCGGGACGCGCTGGAGCGCCGGGGCGTGTGCGGCACGTCCGTCCTGTGGTTCGAACGCGACTGGGAGGGCGACCGGCGCCCCCTGCCCCCTGAGGCGTGGCGGGAGGACTGCGTCGCCACGGCCACCACGCACGACCTGCCGTCCACGGCGGCCCGGCTGAGCGGCGAACACGTGGACCTGCGCCACCGACTGGGCCTGCTGACCCGGCCGCTGGCGGAGGAGCGCGCCGAGGACGCCCGGGACGTCGCCGAGTGGCTGGCGTACCTGCGCGGGCTCGGCCTGCTGGACGCGGACGCCGGGCGGGACGAGGAGGCCGAGGTCCGCGCCGTGTACCGCTTCCTGCGCCGCACGCCGGCCCGGATGACGGGGGTGTGGCTGCCGGACGCGGTGGGGGACCGGCGCCCCCAGAACCTGCCCGGCACCTGGGACCAGTACCCGAACTGGCGGCTGCCCCTCGCCGGCGCGGACGGTCGCCCGCTCACCCTGGAGGAGCTCGCCGCCTCGCCGCGGCTGCACGCCCTCATGGCGGAGCTGGACGCCGCCGGCGCCTCGGAGCGGCGTCCTACGGCACCCCCGGGCGCGCGGGGCGACTAGGCGTTCGCTACGTTTGCTCCGTGGACAAGAAGAACGCCCTGCGCGCCGGCGCCGTCGCGGCCGGTACGACGCTGATGATGCTGCTCATGTCGTCCCCCGCGCTCGCGCTCACCCGCGACGACGGCGACGACCCGGGTTCCGGCCTGTCCGTCGTCGAGACGCTCGGCCTGTACGTGGTCGCGCCGATCGCGCTCTTCGCGGTCATCGCGGGCCTGGTCATGGTCCTCGACCGGTCGAAGAAGCAGCAGCACCAGGGCTGACGCCGCCTCCCGCTCTTCCGGGGCGCCGCGCGACGGGGTGACCACCCCGCCACGCGGCGCTCCGTCGTGTCCGCGCCCGGGTACGGAACCGGCGCCTGGCGTCCGGGTACGGGACCGGCGCCTGGCGCCCGTGCGCGGGGCCGGGCCTGCCGCCCGCGCGTACACCGGGCCGCCCGTCCGTCGGCCCGCCGGCTCGTCCGCCGCCGGGGCAGCCGGCCTTGTCCGGGCGCCGGGCGCGGGGCTGTCCGTACGTCGGGCCGGGGCTGCCCGTACGCCCGTCCTGCCCGTACGCCGCCGGCTTGCCCGCACGGCCCGGCCGCCCGCACGCCGTCGGGCCGCCCGTACGCCGGTGTCGCGCGGGGCGGGCCGCGCTATCCGGCCGTCGTGCCGAGCAGCCGGCGCAGCAGCACGGCCAGCTCCTCGGCCTCCCGTTCGTCGAGCGCCGCCTCCAGCGCCTCGCGCTGCACGGCCAGACCGGCCGTCACCGCCCCGTCCACGACCTCCCGACCCCGGTCGCTGAGGGTCACCCGCAGGGCGCGCCGGTCGTGCGGGTCGGGGCTGCGGCTGAGCAGCCCGGCCCGCTCCAGCTTGTCCAGCCGGCCCGTCATGCCGCCGGTCGTCAGCATCAGCGTGTCCGACAGCTGGCGCGGGGACAGCGTGTACGGCTCCCCGGAACGGCGCAGCGTCGCCAGCACGTCGAACTCGCCGCGTGAGACGCCGAAGGGCGCGTAGGCGCGGTCCATCCGCTCGCCCATCGCGTGCGCCAGCCGGTACACCCGGCCGAAGACGGCCATCGGCAGCGTCTCCAGGTCGGGGCGCACGACCGCCCACTGGGCGGTGATCGCGTCGACCGCGTCGACCGCGTCGGCGGGTTCCACGGTGGGGCCGGTGCCCGCGGGGGCGCCGGGGTCCGCGGGGGCGCCGGTGCCCGCGGGGGCGTCGGGGGCCGGCGTGGGGGTGGGGCTCGCGTTCATGGCCGCAGTCTTCCCGCGCGAGCCCTTCGCTCGCAAGGAAGCAACCCGACGGTAAGCAACTTGTCAGCAACTCGTCCGCAAGTACCTTGCCAATAATTAGCTTAGCGCTAAGCTAGTTACTGCCAAGCTATTGATCGGAGGGGTCGCCATGCCGTCCCGCGCCGCCGTCGTCGCCGTGACCGCGCTCGCCCCGGTGTCCTGGGGCACCACCTACGCCGTGACGACCGAGTTCCTTCCGCCCGACCGGCCGCTGTTCACCGGGCTCGTGCGGGCCCTGCCCGCCGGGCTCGCCCTCCTCGCCCTCACCCGCACGCTCCCGCGCGGTGCCTGGTGGTGGCGGTCCGCCGTGCTGGGCGCGCTGAACATCGGTGCCTTCTTCCCGCTGCTCTTCCTCGCCGCGTACCGGCTGCCGGGCGGGGTCGCCGCGGTGGTGGGCTCGGTCGGGCCGCTGTTCGTGGTCGGTCTGGCGGCGCTGCTGCTGGGCGAACGGCCCACGGTCCGGGCCCTGTCCGCGGCGACCGCGGCGGCCTTCGGGGTGAGCCTCGTGGTCCTCACGGCGGGCGCCGCATTCGACTGGGTCGGTGTGGTGGCCGGGCTCGCCTCGTCGGCGTCCATGTCCGTCGGCACGGTCCTCACCAAGCGGTGGGGCCGGCCCGCGGGGACCGGACCGCTCGCCATGACCGGGTGGCAGCTCACCGCGGGCGGGCTCGTCATCGCCCCGGTCGCCTTCCTGGTCGAGGGGGCGCCGCCCGCGCTCGACGGGGGCGCGCTCCTCGGCTACGCCTACCTGGCCCTGGCGAACACCGCGGTCGCCTACTGGCTCTGGTTCCGCGGCATCGGGCGCCTCTCCGCCACGTCCGTGACCCTGCTCGGGCCGCTCTCGCCGCTCACCGCCGCCGTCGTGGGCTGGGTGGCGCTCGGGCAGTCCCTCGGCCCGGTGCAACTGGTCGGCATGGCCGTGGCGTTCGCGGCGACCGTGGCCGGGCAGATCGCACCGCGCCCCGTGCGACCGTTCAGCTCCACTGAACAGACTGGACAGACCGATCGAAAAGTTTCGATGGACCTCACCGTTCCGGCGGCGCGACGGTAGGGCCCGCCAACCACGGACCCGGCCGTACGGGCGGGAGAGGGGCGGTAACGAGCGTGACACTCCTGGACCTGGCCGGCCCGGCGGCACCGCCCCACCGGCCTGACGGCCACCGACCCGGCCCGGCGGCACCGCCCCACCGGGCGGTCAGACCGTGCGGACCCCGCCGGCGGGACCGGACCGCCCGCGTCCCCGGCGCGGCGGGACCGTCCCACCGACCCGGTCGGGGGCGGTCCCGTCGTCCGGCCGGGGGCGGCGCGCAGGTGCCGCGCGCCGCCCCGGCCGCTGCTACTTGTCGGCCGCCTGCGCCTTCAGCGCGCGCTCGACGCCCGCGCGGGACTCGGAGACCAGCCGGCGCAGCGCCGCGCTGGGCTCCGCGTCCGCCAGCCACGCGTCCGTGGCGGCGAGGGTGGCCTCGGACACCTGGAGCGACGGGTACAGACCGACGGCGATCTGCTGGGCCATCTCGTGCGAGCGCGACTCCCACACGTCCTTGACGACGGTGAAGAACCGCTCCGTGTACGGGGCGAGCAGCTCACGCTGGTCGGTCTGGACGAACCCGCCGATCACGGCCTCCTGCACGGCGTTCGGCAGCTTGTCCGACTCGACGACCGACGCCCATGCCTCCGCCTTGGCCTCCGCCGTGGGCCGGGCGGCCATGGCGGTGGCGGCGTGCCGCTCACCGGCCGCGGTGCGGTCCCGCTCGTGCTCGGCGGCGATCTCCGCCGCGCCGAACCGGCCCGTCGCCGCGAGCCGCTCGACGAACGCCCAGCGCAGCTCGGTGTCGACCTCCAGGCCCTCGACCGTCTCGGTGCCGTCCAGCAGGGCGTTCAGCAGGTCGAGCTGCTCGTCCGTGCGGGCGGTCGCCGCGAAGGCGCGGGCCCACGCCAGCTGGTGGTCGCTGCCCGGCGCGGCCGCCCGCAGGTGCTCCAGGGTCGCCTCCGTCCAGCGGGTCAGCCCGGCCTCGCGCCACTGCGGCGCCGCGTACAGGTCGAGCGCGAGCTTGACCTGCCGGTGCAGCGTCTGGACGACGCCGATGTCCGTCTCCTTGGCGATGCCCGACAGCACCAGGTCCAGGTACGCGCGGGTGGCGAGCTCGCCGTCGCGGGTCATGTCCCAGGCGGAGGCCCAGCACAGGGCGCGCGGCAGCGACTCGGTGAAGTCGCCCAGGTGCGCCACGACGTTGCGCAGCGACTCCTCGTCGAGCCGCACCTTGGCGTACGACAGGTCGTCGTCGTTGAGCAGCACGACCGCCGGCCGGCGCTTGCCGACGAGCGCCTCGACGCCGGTCAGCTCGCCGTCGACGTCCAGCTCGACCCGCTCGGTGCGCACCAGCTTGCCCGCGTCGTCCAGGTCGTACAGGCCGATGGCGATGCGGTGGGGCCGCAGGACCGGCTCGCCCTGGGCGCCGGCGGGCAGGGCCGGGGCCTCCTGCTTCACCGCGAACGACGTGATGAGGCCGTCGGAGCCGGTGTCCACGACCGGGCGGAGGATGTTGATGCCGGCCGTCTCCAGCCACTTCTTCGACCAGTGCCGCAGGTCGCGGCCGGAGGTCTCCTCCAGCGCGCCCAGCAGGTCCGACAGGCGGGTGTTGCCGAACGCGTGGCGCTTGAAGTACGCCTGCACGCCCTGGAAGAAGGCGTCCGTGCCGACGTAGGCGACGAGCTGCTTGAGCACCGACGCGCCCTTGGCGTACGTGATGCCGTCGAAGTTGACCAGGACGTCGTCGAGGTCGCGGATCTCCGCCATGATCGGGTGCGTGGACGGCAGCTGGTCCTGCCGGTACGCCCAGGTCTTCATCGAGTTCGCGAACGTGGTCCACGAGTGGGGCCAGCGCGAGCCGGGCGCGGCGGCCTGGCAGGCGATCGACGTGTACGTGGCGAACGACTCGTTCAGCCAGAGGTCGTTCCACCACTCCATGGTCACGAGGTCGCCGAACCACATGTGGGCCAGCTCGTGCAGGATCGTCTCCGCGCGCACCTCGTACGCCGCGTCCGTCACCTTCGACCGGAACACGTACTGGTCGCGGATGGTCACCGCGCCCGCGTTCTCCATCGCGCCGGCGTTGAACTCCGGCACGAACAGCTGGTCGTACTTGGCGAAGGGGTACGCGTAGTCGAACTTCTCCTGGAACCAGTCGAAGCCCTGCCGGGTGACCTCGAAGATGGCGTCCGCGTCCAGGAACTCCGCGAGCGACGGCCGGCAGTACACGCCCAGCGGCACGACCTGCCCGCCCGGGCCCTCGTACGTCGAGTGCACGGCGTGGTACGGGCCGACGATGAGCGCCGTCACGTACGTCGACATGCGCGGCGTCGGCTCGAAGGCCCAGACGTCGTCCTGCGGCTCCGGGGTCGGCGAGTTCGAGATGACCGTCCACCCGGCCGGCGCCTTCACGGTGAACCGGAACGTCGCCTTCAGGTCCGGCTGCTCGAAGCTGGCGAACACCCGCCGCGCGTCCGGCACCTCGAACTGGGTGTAGAGGTACGCCTGGTCGTCGACCGGGTCGACGAACCGGTGCAGGCCCTCGCCGGTGTTGGTGTACGCGCAGTCCGCGACGACCCGCAGCTCGTTCGTGCCCCGGCGCAGGTGCTTCAGCGTGATCCGGGAGTCCCGGAAGACGGACGCCACGTCGAGGTGCCGCCCGTTGAGCACCACCTCGTGGACGGCGGGCGCCACCAGGTCGATGAACGTCTGCGCGTCGTCCTCGGCGGACTCGAAGCGCACCGAGGTCACGGACCGGTAGGTGCCGCCCTCCTGCGCGCCGCTGAGATCCAGGTCGATCTCGTACGCGTCCACGGTCAGCAGCGCCGCGCGCCGCTGCGCCTCTTCGCGGGTCAGGTTCGTGCCAGGCACCCGGTCATCTCCTCCATGTACGACTTTGGGGGCCATCCTTCCACGCGCCGAGCGGATCACGGAGTGGGAGAACGGGGTGCGCGGGTCGAGGGCGGCGGGCGGCGGCGGACACGGGCGGCGGGGTGCGCGGGTCGAGGGCGGCGGGGCACGGAAAAGGGGCGCCTACGCCGTTCGGCGGAGGCGCCCCCAGGGGCGTGGGGCGCGGTGCGTCAGCCCCGCAGCTCAGCTGCGACCAGCTCGGCGATCTGCACGGCGTTCAGCGCGGCGCCCTTGCGGAGGTTGTCGCCGGACAGGAACAGCGCCAGACCGTTCTCGACCGTCTCGTCGACGCGGATGCGGCCCACGTACGAGGCGTCCTTGCCGGCCGCCTGGAGCGGCGTCGGGATCTCGGAGAGCTCCACGCCCTCGGCGTCGCCGAGCAGCTCGTGGGCGCGCTCCACGCTGATCGGACGCGCGAAGCGGGCGTTGACCTGGAGGGAGTGGCCGGAGAAGACCGGGACGCGCACGCAGGTGCCGGAGACCTTGAGGTCGGGGATCTCCAGGATCTTGCGGGACTCGTGGCGGAGCTTCTGCTCCTCGTCCGTCTCGAAGGAGCCGTCGTCGACGATCGAGCCGGCCAGCGGCAGCACGTTGAAGGCGATGGGGCGCTTGTACACGCCGGGCTCCGGGTACGCCACGGCCGCGCCGTCGTGGGTGAGCTCCGTGGCGCGGTCGGCGACGGCCCTGACCTGGCCGTCCAGCTCGGCCACGCCGGCCAGGCCCGAGCCCGAGACGGCCTGGTAGGTGGTGGCGACCAGGGCGGTCAGCCCCGCCTCCTGGTGCAGCGGCTTCAGCACCGGCATGGCGGCCATGGTGGTGCAGTTCGGGTTGGCGATGATCCCCTTGGGGCGGTCCTTGACCGCGTGCGGGTTCACCTCGGAGACGACCAGCGGCACCTCGGGGTCGCGCCGCCACGCGGAGGAGTTGTCGATGACGACGGCGCCCTGCGAGGCGACCTTCTCCGCGAGGGCCCGGGAGGTGGCGCCGCCGGCGGAGAACAGCACGATGTCGAGGCCGGTGTAGTCGGCCGTGGCGGCGTCCTCGACGGTCACGCCGTCCAGGACGGTGCCCGCCGACCGGGCGGAGGCGAACAGCCGCAGCTCCTCGACCGGGAAGTCCCGCTCCGTGAGGATGCTGCGCATGACCGTGCCGACCTGACCGGTGGCTCCGACGATTCCGACCTTCACGGGGACTCCTCCGTACGTACGTGCTGGGCGCTGGTCCATGATGCGTCGGCCCCCGGCCGCCTCGCCAATCCATTGTCCACGGGGTGAGAAGGACCACGCGGGGCGTGGGGCCGGTCGGGAAGGGGAAAGGGCGGGCGCCCGCGGGACGCCCGCCCTCACGCTCCGTATCCCTCCAGATTACGGAGTGACCCCGCCGATCACGACGCTGCCGGAGCCCGCGGCGGTGCCGCGCGCGTTGAGCAGCTGCACCTCACCGAAGAACCGGCGGCCGTCGGGGGCGGCGCCGTTCACCACGACCTCGGCGCCGAACCGCGCGGAGGCGCCGTTCGCCAGCGACACCGTCGAGGCGGCGTCGACGCGCACCTCGCCGAGCGCGGAGGAGAAGTACACGTCCTTGTAGTCGAAGGCGGTCTCACCGGCCGGGACCGAGTAGCCGTCGACGACGATCGTGTACGTGCCCGCGGCGGGCTTGACCAGGGACACCGACTCCTCCGAGTCGCCGTCCGCGGACGAGCCGACCTGCACGCCGTCGCGCAGCACCGTCAGGTCCAGGTCGGCGGCCTTGTCGGAGACGTTGCCGATGGCGACGTCGAACCGCTCGACACCCTCGCCGAGCTGCACGGTGGTGCGCTGGACGGCGTGGTGGGCGAGGGTCGGACGGGTGACCTTGGCGGAACCGAGCGAGCCGCCCCGCAGCTTGCCCTCCAGCGCGGCGAAGCCGTTGGTGACGGTCCACTGCACCGGCGCGGCCTTGCCGGGGGTGACCTCCGGCAGGGTCTGGACGGCCGGGTCGAACGTGGCGCCGAGCACGGCGACGTCCAGCTTGTACGGGTTGTCCAGCAGCGGCGACGTGCGGCGCGACTCGACCTCGATCTCCCAGACGCCCGGCTGCGGGTTCGGGTAGGACCGCAGGTCGGGGCGGCAGGTGTTGGCCGGGTTCGGGTAGTTCGGGTAGCAGTTCACCGTCGACGTGGGGTCGGACGGGACGCCGTACGGGTGGATCGCGACGAACCGGGTCTGGCTGTCCTTCGCCAGGCCGCCCAGGGCGACCTCCAGGGACTTGGCGCCGGCCGGCACGTCCACGAAGTACGAGCGGTGGCTGTTGCGCTGGACCGAGCCCTCGGCCGACAGGGCGAAGGCCGGCTTGGCGAGCTGCCCGGCGGCGACGACGGTCGTCAGGACCTGCTTGTCGATGCCGCGGGTCCGCGGGTCGGTGATCTCCAGGACGGCGCTGTGCACACCGGCGCTGCGCGGCTTCGCGGCGACCTTCACGGTGACCGGCTTGTTCAGCGGCAGGTCCACCTCGTCGCTGCCGACGACGCGGAAGGTGCGCTCGTGGTTGTTCTCGAACCACAGCTCGTGCCGGACCGGGCGGTCGGCACCCGTGGTGCGGGTGACGGTGATCTCGTAGACCTTCTCCTGGCCGACCTTGGCGCCGCCCTCGCGGTCGTACAGACCGGTGCCGTGGCCGGGCTCGGCGAGGAACTGGTCGAGCGCCGTGTCGACCGGCGCCTTGACGGTGTACTCGTGGGCGTGGGCGCCGCGGAGCACCTCCTGCCAGGCGTCGACGACGTTGATGCGGCCGGCGCCCTGCTCGTGCGCCTGCGTGCCGGGGATCCGGTCGGCCTGGCTGACCACGGCGGTGCGCAGCTTCGCGGGCGTGAGGTCGAGCCCCTGCTGCTTGGCGGCGGAGAGCATCAGCGCCATCGCGCCGGTGGCCTGCGGGGCCGCCATCGAGGTGCCCTGGAGCATGGAGTAGCCGGCCGGCAGCTCGTAGCCGGCCTCGCGGACGGGGCCGCCGGGCGACCAGGTCTGCGTGGTGTTGACGGCCGCGCCGGGGGCGCTGATCGTCGGGGCGAAGCCGCCGTCCTCGCGCGGGCCGCGGGAGGAGAAGGGCATCATCGCGTACGGCGTGGAGACGGCCGAGCCGTAGTTGGCGGCCCAGGTCTCGCGGGACGCCGCGGCGCCGACGCTGACGACCTTGTCGGCCAGGGACGGGTCACCGATGGTGTTGACGCCGGGGCCGCTGTTGCCGGCCGAGATGACCAGCTGGACGCCGTAGGTGTCGATGAGGCGCGTGTACAGCCGGGCGCGGGCGTTGTTGCCGTCGTTGAGCGCCGGCAGACCGCCGATCGACATGTTGACGATGTCGACGCCGCGGTTCACGACCAGGTCGATCATGCCCTCGGTGAGCGCGACGTTGGTGCAGCCGCCGCTCCAGGTGCACGCGCGCGAGGAGACCAGCTTCGCGCCGGGCGCCGCGCCGTTCATCCTGCCCCCGAAGAGGCTGTGGGCGGCGGTGATGCCGGCGACGTGGGTGCCGTGCGAGCCCTCGATGACGCCGATGTTGACGAAGTCCGCCTTGGCGCCGGCGCCGTTGTACACGACGTCCTTGCGGATCTCGACGACGAAGGGGATCCGCTCGACGACATCGGTGGCCGGGTCGTCGGTGCCGAAGTACCCGACCTGGAAGCCGTCCTTGTACGGCTTCATCGCCTCGTCGTCGCCGAAGTCGCCGTTGGCGTTCAGGTCGACGCGGACGGTGCCGGCGGCCGGGTCGTACAGCACGCCCCAGACGTCGGTGGTGTCACCGTCGCGGTTGAGGTCGCCGTCCATGTCGCCGCCCTTGGTGGCGGCCTCGGCGAAGGTGCGGAACCGGTACGCGCCCTCGGGCGCCTGCCAGCCGCGGCCCTCGGCGGTGAAGGACGGGCCGGACACGCCGACGTCCATCCGGCGCCAGGTGCCGTCCCCGTCGGCGACCGGGTCGGTCGCCGTCACCCAGTCGACGATCTTGCGCTCGCCGGTGGTGGTCTTCTGCAGCGCCGGGTGGCCGAGGTCGACGCCGGAGTCGAGGATGCCGATGGTGACACCGCGGCCGTCCGCGGCCGGCCACTTCCGCACGAAGTCGACGGCGCCCGTCTCGTGGGACGGGTTGTACGGGTTGGCCGCCGGGGTGGTGCGGCCCGGCGCCGGGTACGTCCCGGCCGTGCCCGCGGTCGCGCCCGCGCGGTCGGCGGCGGGCGTCGGGTCGTCCAGCCGGATCTCGTGCTTCAGGTCGATGCCCTGCACGCTGGAGAGCTTGGCGGCCGCGCCGATGGCGGCCTCGGCCCGCGCCGTGGGGACGGTGGCGCGCACGTAGCCGAGCTTGTCGTGGGCGACGCCGACGGTGCCGCCCTCGACCGCGTCGAGCTGCCGGGCGACCTGCTCGGTGGCGCCGGGCGCGGTCGCCACCATGAGGGTGATGTTCTTCTGGCCGCGGGCCTCGGCGTCGGCCAGGCGCTCCGCGTCGTCCGAACCGAGCTTGGCGGCGGCCGACTTGGCCGGTTCGGGAGTGGTCGCCGGGGGCTCGGCGGGGGTGGCGAAGGCGGGAGCGGCGCCGGTCGCGACGAGCGCGGCGACCAGGCCGGCGGCGGCCGCGATGCGGGCCGCGCGTCTCGCCCCGGGTATGGGGCTGGGGGGTTCGAGGGTCATCAGCATCCCTGTGCAGTGGAAGGACGGGTCCGGATTCCGGTACCGGATGACCGCTGAGCCTTGCGTACGCGACCGGGTCTTGTGGAGGTCTGGCGGAGGGGGAATGGTGCCGTGGCGGACATCCGCCACCGCGGCCCGTACGCCATCGGGAACAAACAGGGAGATAGTGAACTCGTCAACCATCGGCCGGAGTTGTCCGTAGCCTTCAGCGGGTGAGAAGGACCCTGAGGGTGGCGGCCTACGCCGTGTGCGTACGGGACGGACGGCTCCTGTTGGCCCGCGGCGCCGCGGGGGACGGCGCGGGGGCGTGGACCCTCCCCGGCGGCGGCACGCGCCACGGGGAGGACGTCCTCGAAGCGGTCGCCCGCGAGGTCGAGGAGGAGACCGGCTACCGCGCCGAGATCACCGCCCTCCTCGGCGTCGACACGCTCCGCCGGGAGCTGCGCCGGGGCCGTGCCCGGCGGCGGGTGGACCACCACGCCGTGCGCGTCGTGTACGAGGGCCGCATCACCGGCGGCACCCTCCGCCACGAGGTGGGCGGCACCACCGACCTCGCCGCCTGGCACCCGCTCGCCGACGTCCCCGCCCTGCCGCGCGTCGCGCTCGTCGACACCGCCCTGCGCCTGTGGCGCGACCGCCCGCCGACGGGCCGCCCGGCCCCCCTCCGCCCGGGTCCCGGCGAGGACGGCTGAATCCGGCTCAACCCCCGTGAGCGGTCCGCCCGGACGCTCAACCCGCGGGGCGTCCCCGCGGTCCCCACCCACGACCGCACCCGCAGTCGTCAAGGAGGGGACACCCCATGCCCGTACGCAGCACCAGAGGCGCCCTCGTCGCCGCCGCCCTCGCGGCGGCCGTGACCGCCACCGCGCTCACCGCCCCCGCGGTGGCCGCCCCGACCGGCCCCGACGCGCGCGCCGGCCGCCACGAGGCCACCCGGAAGGCCGCGGAGGAGATGGTGCGGGCGGGGGCGCCGGGCGTCCTCGTCCAGGCCCGCGACCGGTACGGCGTCCGGAACGTGGAGGCGGGCGTCGCCGACCGGACCACCGGGCGCGAGCGCCGGCCGCACGACCGCTACCGCATCGCCTCCATCACCAAGACGTTCGTCGCCACCGTCGTCCTCCAGCTGGAGGCGGAGGGCCGCCTCGACCTCGACGACAGCGTCGAGAAGTGGCTGCCCGGCGTCGTCCGCGGCAACGGCCACGACGGCCGGCGCGTCACCCTGCGCCAGCTGCTCAACCACACCAGCGGAATCTACGACGTGACCTCCGACCCCGCCTTCCAGGCGAAGGTCTTCGGCCCGGACTTCCTGCGCCACCGCTACGACACCTGGACCCCGCGGCAGCTCGTCGGCATCGCCATGGGTCACGCCCCGGCGTTCGCCCCCGGCACCGACTGGCAGTACTCCAACACCAACTACGTCCTCGCCGGGATGGTCATAGACGAGGCCGCCGGCCGCCCGTACGCCGAGGAGGTCGAGCGCCGGATCATCCGCCCGCTCCGGCTGCGCGCCACCTCCCTGCCCGGGACGGACCCGCGGATGCCGCGGCCCGCCGGCCGCGCGTACTCCACCCTCGGCGGCGACCCGGCCGACCCGGCCACGGGGGTCCACGACGTCACGGAGCTCAACCCGTCCGTGGCGGGCGCCGCCGGCGAGATGGTCTCCGACGGCGCGGACCTCCAGCGGTTCGTACGGGCGCTGATCACCGGTCGGCTGCTGCCGCCGGCGCAGATGAAGGAGCTGACGAAGGCCGTCCCGGTGGAGTCCGGCGACGGGCGGAACGCCTACGGCCTGGGCGTGGTGCGCCAGCAGCTGAGCTGCGGCAAGGAGGTGTGGGGCCACACGGGCGGCATCCACGGCTCCGGTTCGGTCGTCGTGTCGACCCGCTCGGGCGACCACACCCTGGCGGCGAACGTCAACGGCGACTGGGTGGGCGGCCTGGACAAGATCGTGGAGGCGGAGTTCTGCGGGTGACCCCCGCGCCGTCACCGCGGCAGGACCACCACGTAGGCGGCCGGCGCGCGATCGCCGGCCGCCATCAGGGCGGTCCGCACCACGACGGCCTGCTGGTCGGCGGCGTCACGCAGCTTGCGCGGCGTCAGGTGGACGACCGTGATCCCCAGCCGCTCCAGGTACTCGCGTTTGCGGGTGTACTCCGACCGCAGGGCGTCCTCGTCCCGGTGCGGCGCCCGCGTGTCGAGCTCCACCGCCACGGCGTGGTCCGGCCAGTAGGCGTCCACCCCGCCCAGGTGCGGTCCGCCGGGCAGCCGCAGGTCGACGTTCCACACCGGGTCCGGCAGGCCGTGATCCCGCACCATCGCGTAGAGCCGCTCCTCCGCCACCGCCCGGCCCTCGGCGAGGAGCGAGTCCACCGCGTCCACCACGTGCGGCCGGGACAGCAGCCGGGCCCGGGACAGCTCCCGCACCACCGGGGCCGGCTCGCAGTACCCCTCGCGCACGGCCTCGGTGAGCAGCCTGCGCACGGTCCGCGGGTCGGTCAGGCCCTCCACGGCGTCCGCCAGCGCGCGCGCCACCGGCGCGACGGGCAGCCCCGTCAACTCCTCGGCCGCGGGAGGCTCGTGGGCCGACGCCCGCACGATCCGGACGAAGCCGGTGGACCGCAGCCGGCGGGTGCGCGGCACGAGGACGTCCACCCGGTCCAGCGACAGCAGCCGGGGAGCGGACCGGAAGCCGTGCAGCGCGAGCGCCGCCAGCCCCGTGATCATGGATTCGCCGAACCCGGCCCCGTCGGCGGGACCGGGCCGCCGCCCCGTGTACAGCAGGGCGGCGTGCAGCCGCTCGTCACTGGTCGGCGGCCCCGGGTGCAGCAGGTACACCCCCGGCAGCAGCTGCTGCCAGGGGCCGCCCGGCCGGCTCTGGGCGGCGACCTCGGCGGCGGGCACGCCGTGCGCCCGCAGCTGCGCGGCGGTCAGGACGCGGCGGGGCGCGTCGGAGAGGTCGGACAGGGGGCGGGGGGGAAGCGGGGTGTTCTTCATGCTCGGGAAGTGCCCGCCGACTCCCGCCCTCCTAACCGCTGTTACACGCCCGTCGACAATCCGGGACGAGCCCGTCCTAAAGGACGGACGTTCGATTGCCGATGATGGAAGTTTCGCCCGGCTTCCGCTTCCGGCTCCGGCTTCCGGCTGTCGGAAGCCGGCCTCCGGCTTCCGCTCCCCGCCGCCCGCTCCCCGCCGCCCGCTCCCCGCCGCCCGCTCCCCGCCGCCCGTCAGGCCGCGGCGTCGCACTCCTGGGCGCGCAGGGCGCGGGCCAGGTCGTCCCGCGCCTCCAGCACCAGGCGGCGCAGCGCCGGCGCGCCGTCCTCGTGCGCGGCGAGCCACGCGTCCGTCGCCTCCAGCGTCGCCGGGTCGTCCTGGAGCGACGGGAACAGCCCGCGCACCACGTCCATCCCGATCTGGATCGACCGCTCGGCCCACACCCGCTCGATGGCCGCGAAGTACTTCTGCGCGTACGGCGCGACGAGCTCCCGCTGCGACGGCTGCGCGAACCCGGAGATCACCGCCTCCACCAGCGCGTTCGACAGCCGGTCGGACTCCACGACCTGCGCCCACGCCTGCGCCTTCACCGCCGCCGACGGCCGGGCCGCCAGACAGCGCACCTGGTGCCGCTTGCCCGACGCGGTGTCGTCCCGGGCGAGCTCCGCCGCGACCGCCGCCTCGTCGGCGCGGCCGTGCGCGGCGAGCGGCTCCAGGAACGCCCAGCGCAGCTCCTGGTCGACGTCGAGTCCGTCGACCTTCTCCGTGCCCGCCAGCAACCCCTCCAGGAGGGCGAGGTCGGCGTCCGCCGAAGCGACCGACGCGAAGAACCGCGCCCACGTCAGCTGGTGCTCGCTGCCGGGTTCGGCCTGCCGCAGCTCGCGCAGCGCGCCCTCGGCGAGGAGCCGGCCGCCCGTCGCGCGCCACGCGGGCACCGCGTAGTGGACGAGCGCCGTCCGCGCCCACGCGTGGAGCATCTGGAGCACGCCGATGTCGGTCTCGCGGCCCGCGAAGTCCAGGACCAGCGCCACGAAGTCCCGCGCCGGCATGAGGGCGTCCCGCGTCATGTTCCACAGCGCTGACCAGCACAGCGCCCGCGCCAGCGGGTCGTCGACGTCGCCGAGGTGGGCCCGCAGCGTGGCGAGCGACCCCTCGTCGAAGCGGACCTTGCAGTACGTCAGGTCCTCGTCGTTGACCAGCACCAGCGCCGGCCGCTCGGCGCCGGCCAGCTCGGTCACGGTGGTGCGCCGCCCCGTGACGTCCACCTCGGCGCGGGCGTAGCGCACCAGCCGGCCGTCCTCCAGCCGGTACAGCCCGACCGCCGCGCGGTGCGGGCGCGGCTCGGCGCCGTCCTGCTCGACGACGAGCTCGGCGACGCGCCCGCCGGCCGTCCCCGCCCCGTCACCGTCACCGGTCGCCTCGTCGTACGTGAGGACCGGCGTGAGGGCGTTGACGCCCGAGGTCTCCAGCCAGGACCGGGACCACGCCTTCAGGTCCCGCCCGGAGGTCTCCTCCAGTACGGCCAGCAGGTCGCCGAGGGTCGTGTTGCCGTACGCGTGCCGCTTGAAGTACCGGCGGGAGCCCTCCAGGAACGCCTCCCGGCCCGCGTAGGCGACGAGCTGCTTCAGCACGGCCGCGCCCTTGGCGTACGTGATCCCGTCGAAGTTCAGCTTGGCGTCCTCCAGGTCGCGGATGTCGGCCGTGATCGGGTGCGTCGACGGCAGCTGGTCCGCGCGGTACGCCCACGCCTTGCGGTTGTTGGCGAACGTGGTCCAGCCGTTGGTGAACCGGGTCGCCTCCACCATCGAGAAGGTGCCCATGAAGTCCGCGAAGGACTCCTTCAGCCACAGGTCGTCCCACCACTTCATGGTGACCAGGTCGCCGAACCACATGTGCGCCATCTCGTGGAGGATGACGTTGGCCCGCCGCTCGTACGCCGCGCGGGTCACCTTGCCCCGGTAGATGTACTCCTCGCGGAAGGTGACCATGCCGGGGTTCTCCATGGCGCCGAGGTTGTACTCGGGCACGAACGCCTGGTCGTACTTGCCGAAGGGGTACGGGTAGTCGAAGGCGTCGTGGAAGAAGTCGAGGCCCTGCTTGGTGACGAGGAAGACGTCCTCCGCGTCGAAGTGCCGGGCGAGGCCCTTGCGGCACATCGCGCCGAGCGGGATCTCCAGGTCGCCGCGCCGGTAGACGTCCGTGACGTGGTGGTACGGCCCGGCGACGACGCAGGTGATGTACGTGGAGATGGGGCGGGTCTCCGCGAACCGCCACACGCCCGCCTCGCGGGACTCCTCCGCGCCGTTGCTCCACACCGTCCAGCCCTCGGGCGCCGTCACCTCGAAGCGGTAGGGGGCCTTCAGGTCGGGCTGCTCGAAGTTGGCGAAGACGCGACGCGCGTCGGCCGGCTCGTACTGCGTGTACAGGTAGACCTCGCCGTCCTCCGGGTCCACGAACCGGTGCAGGCCCTCGCCGGTGCGGCTGTAGGCGCACTGCGCGTCCACCACCAGGACGTTCTCCTCGGCGAGGCCGTCCAGGGCGATCCGCGCCCCGTCGAAGACGGCCGCCGGGTCCAGCTCCCGCCCGTTCAGCGTGACCGAGGTCACCGAGGGGGCGACCAGGTCCGCGAAGCTGCCCGCGCCCGGGGTCACGCAGCGGAACCGGATGGTCGTCACGGACCGGAACGTACGCTCCCGCTCCTCGCCCTCCCCGACGGCGGACCGCAGGTCGAGCGCGACGTCGTACCCGTCGACGGACAGCAGGGCGGCCCGCTCGCGGGCCTCGTCGCGGGACAGATTCTCACCGGGCACGGGCACTCCTTCGTGGCTCGTTGGTTCGGCGGTGATCCTCCCACGCTGCCGGACGCGCGATAAGCGGGAATGCCCTCGTCGCCCCCCGGTGTTGTCGCGGTGGAGCGCACCGCACCTTCCCCGCGCGACGCCCGGATCCGAGGAGAGAGATGCCCGAGACGAGGACCACCGCCGACTTCTGGTTCGACCCGCTGTGCCCGTGGGCGTGGATGACGTCCCGCTGGATGCTGGAGGTCCAGGAGGTCCGCCCGGTGGACGTGCGGTGGCACGTGATGAGCCTCGCCGTCCTCAACGAGAACAAGCTCGACGAGCTTCCGGAGGAGTACCGGGAGATGCTCGCGACGCAGGCCTGGGGCCCGGTGCGGGTCGCCGTCGCGGCGGAGCAGCTCCACGGCCCCGAGGTGCTCGGCCGCCTGTACACGGCGATGGGCACCCGCTTCCACAACGAGGGCCTGGGCCCGACGCGCGAGGCGATGGCCGCCGCCCTGGCGGACGCCGGGCTGCCGGCCGGGCTGCTGGAGTACGCCGAGAAGGACACGTACGACGCGGAGCTGCGCGCCTCCCACAAGGAAGGCATCAACAAGGTCGGCCAGGACGTCGGCACGCCGGTCATCTCGGTGCCGGGCCCCGACGGCACGGAGGTCGCCTTCTTCGGACCGGTCGTCACCCCCGCGCCCAAGGGCGAGGCCGCGGCGCGGCTGTGGGACGGCACGCTGCTGGTGGCGTCGACGCCCGGCTTCTACGAGATCAAGCGCACGCGCACCGAGGGTCCGATCTTCGACTGAGCCCCACGACCGGGCCCGGCCACCGGCTCCGGTCACCGGTCCCGCCCTCCCGGTCACCGGTCCCGCCCTCCCGGGCCCCGGTCATCGGCTCCGGCCCGCTCCCGGGTCACCGGTCCCGCCCACCGGGTCCCGACACGCCGAACGGCCCCCCGCGAGTCCTGTCCTCGCGGGGGGCCGTTCCTCCATCCGCCTGCCACGTGAAGGGTGAGAAGACGATCACGAGCAGGACGACCTGGGCGCGGTGGGCCGTCAGGGGGCGATGAGCGGCGTGCGGTCCTTCGCCTCGGCATAGCGCTTGGCCACGTCCTGCCAGTTGACGACCTGCCACATGGCCTCGATGAAGTCCACCTTCTGGTTCCGGTACTGGAGGTAGAAGGCGTGCTCCCAGGCGTCGAAGACCAGGATCGGGACGGAGCCCTGGCCGACGTTGCCCTGGTGGTCGTAGACCTGCTCCACGATGAGGCGGCCGCTGACCGGCTCGTAGGCGAGGACGCCCCAGCCGGAACCCTGAGTCGTCGCCGAGGCCTTGGTCAGCTGCGACTTGAAGCGGGCGAAGGAGCCGAACGACTCGGCGATCGCGTCCGCGAGCTCGCCGACGCCGTCCTTCTCCAGCGGCTCGCCACCGCCCTCGCCCGTCATGTTGTGCCAGTAGATGGAGTGCAGGATGTGGCCCGAGAGGTGGAAGGCCAGGTTCTTCTGGAGGCCGTTGATGGCCCCCCACTGGTCCTTGTCCCGCGCCTCCTCCAGCTGCTCCAGGGTGTCGTTCGCGCCCTTGACGTACGCGGCGTGGTGCTTGTCGTGGTGCAGCTCGATGATCTCCGGGCTGATGACGGGCGCCAGCGCCGCGTAGTCGTAGGGAAGTTCCGGAAGGGTGTAGATCGCCATGGCCGAGCCTCCGACTGCTTATTGCAACCTATGTGCAGGTGCAGGCTAGCAGCAGCGGCCCGTCGAGTTGATCAGCCCTTCGTCGTAGGTCCGGGGGTCGTGCGGGGGTGCGCCGAAAGGGGGAGGCCCCGGCGCGACGAGCGCCGGGGCCTCCCCCGTGGACGGTGCGAACGGGTCAGTCGTCGGCCTTGGCGGGCTTCGCGGCCGCCTCGGTCCCGCCGTTCCCGGCCCCCGGAGTGGCGGCGGGCGTGGGCTCGTCGGCCTTCGGCTCGGCGGCCTTCGCCTTGGGCTCGGCGGCCTTCGGCTCGGCGGCGGCCGGCGCGGCGGCGGGGACGCCGGCGGCGGCCGCGGCGGTCGCGGTGCCGGCGGTCATCCGCTGGTGGGCGTAGCCGAGCACGGCGAGGAAGATGACCAGGCCGCCCGTGTAGTACAGCTGCGTCCGGGTGCCCTCCTCGCGGGCCATCAGCAGGAACACCGCGGCGATGCCGGCGAGCGCGGCCCACGTCAGGTAGGGGTACGCCCACATCCGCACGGCCAGCCTCTCCGGCGCCTCCTGCTCCAGGCGGCGGCGCAGCACCAGCTGGGAGACGGCGATGAAGAACCAGACGACCAGGATGATGGCGCCGATCATGTTGAGCAGCCACATGAAGATGTCGTCCGGCCGCCAGTAGCTCAGCAGCACGCAGAGGAAGCCGAAGACCGAGGAGGTCAGCACCGCGACGCGCGGCACGCCGCCCGAGATCCTGCCGAGCCCCTTCGGGCCCTGGCCGCGCGCCACGAGGGAGCAGGCCATGCGGGAGGCGCCGTAGATGTTGGCGTTCATCGCGGAGAGCAGCGCGATGAGGACGACGACGTTCATGATCTCGCCGGCGGCCGGCAGGCCCAGGTGCTCCAGGGTGGCGACGTAGGAGCCGTTGGCGAGCGACTTGCTGTTCCACGGGATCAGCGTGACGATCACCGCCATGGAGCCGATGTAGAAGACCGCGATGCGCCACATCGCCGTGCGGACGGCCTTGGCGACGCCCTGCACGGGGTGCTCGGACTCGGCGGCGGCGATGGTGACGGTCTCCAGACCGCCGTACGCGAAGACGGAGGCGAGCAGGCCGACGATGAGGCCCTCGCTGCCGTTCGGCAGGAAGCCGCCCTGACCGGTCAGGTTCGTCATGCCGGGGGAGTCCGTGCCCGGGAGCAGGCCCAGGATGGCCAGCAGGCCGATGACGAGGAAGAGGGCGATGGCGCCGATCTTCAGCGCGGCGAACCAGAACTCGAACTCGCCGAAGTTCTTCACGGCGGCCAGGTTGGTCACACAGAAGACCAGCATGAACAGGGCGACCATCGACCACTCGGGCACACCCGGCAGCCAGCCGGTCACGATCTTCGCGGCGCCGATGGCCTCCAGGCCGACGGCCACGCACAGCAGGAACCAGAAGGCCCAGCCCGCGGTGAAGCCCGCCCACGGGCCGATGGCCCGCTCCGCGTGGACGGAGAAGGAGCCGGACGCCGGGTTGGCCGCCGACATCTCACCGAGCATGCGCATCACCAGCATGACGAGCAGGCCGGAGATCGCGTAGGCGACGACGATCGACGGGCCCGCGGCGGCGATGGCGGAACCCGAGCCGACGAAGAGGCCGGCGCCGATCACACCGCCGAGGGCGATCATCGACAGGTGGCGTTGCTTGAGCCCGTGCGTGAGCGGCACGTCGGTGACCGGCGTGCCGCCCTCGTGCGGGCTGTCGTCGACGGCGGCCGGTTCGGCGGGCGCGGAGGTCCGAGACATGGATGGGCCCTGTTCCGTATCGGGGGAGGTGGAAGGGACGCCACAGTGTCGATGCGGGCCCCGGCCACAGGGAACATGTTTCCGCTATACGGACACAGCGCTCACACATTGTGAAGCCCTGCCCACGGAAACATCACAAGCGGAGGGTGATCACCGGTTGTCCGGAAAGCGTCGTCATGCCCGCCGTGTCCGCCGTGACCGCCGCTCGCGCAGCAGCGCCACGGCCACCACGGCCGCCGTGGCGCCACTGGACCACAGCACCTGCGGACGGGTCGCGTCCTCCCGCAGCATCAGCACGAGCACCCCGGTCATCCCGGCCAGGGCCGCCCACGTCAGCCACGGGAAGCCCCACATGCGCAGCGTCAAGGACTCCGGCGACGCCGCCTCGATCCGGCGCCGCAGCCGCAGCTGCGACACCGCGATCAGCGCCCAGACGAAGAGCAGGACGGCCCCCACGGAGTTGAGCAGGTAGAGGAAAACGGAATCCGGCCACTTCAGGTTCAGCAGCACGGAGGCGAACCCGAACGCCACCGACGCCAGCACCGCCCGCCGCGGCACCCCGCCCGCCGACACCTCCAGCAGCCCCCGCGGCGCCTCCCCCCGCTCGGCGAGCGAGAAGACCATCCGCGACGCCCCGTACAGGTTGGCGTTGAGCGCCGACAGCAGGGCCACGAACACCACGACGTCCATCACCTGACCGGCCGCCGGCACCCCCACCGCGTCGAGCACCATGACGTACGGGCTGAGCCCCGGCCGCATCTGCGTCCACGGCAGCAGCGCCACGACGACCAGCATCGACCCCACGTAGAAGAAGAGGATCCGCCACACGGCGCTGCGCACCGCCCGCGCCACGTTGCGCGCCGGGTCGTCCGACTCGGCGGCGGCGATCGTCACCACCTCCAGGCCGCCGAAGGCGAACACCACGGCCAGGACCCCGGAGACCACCCCCGCCCAGCCGTTCGGCAGGAACCCGCCCTGCCCCGTGAGGTTCGTCATCCCCACCGGCTCGCGCCCCGGCAGCCAGCCCAGCACCGCCGCGACACCGATCAGCAGGAACGCGACGATCGCCGCGACCTTCAGGGCGGCGAACCAGAACTCCGCCTCGCCGAAGGTGCGGACGGCGGCCAGGTTCGCGGCGGTGAACACCACCATGAACAGCAGCACCCACCCCCACTGCGGCACCACCGGCAGCCACCCGGCCGCGATCCGCGCCGCGCCCGTCGCCTCCACCGCCAGCACCACCACCAACAGCAGCCAGTAGAGCCAGCCCACCGAGAACCCCGCCCAACGGCCCAGTGCCCGCTCGGCGTGCACCGAGAAGGCCCCCGACGCGGGCATCGCCGCCGACATCTCGCCCAGCATCCGCATCACCAGCGTCGCGAGCGCCCCGGCGATCAGGTACGACAGGACGATGCCCGGCCCGGCCACCGCGATCCCCGCGCCCGAACCGACGAACAGCCCGGCGCCGATCACCCCGCCCAGCCCGAGCATCGTCAGATGACGCCGTTTCAGCACGTGCGCCAGGGGCTCGGCGGGGGCGGTCACGGTGTCCTGCATGGCGCTGCGCACACTTTCCTCGTACGGCGGTACGGGCACCCGGCCCGCGTCTGCTTTGGTGAGACCCCACAGTCTCTCCGTAGAGCGCGGCTCCGCGCAAAAGGGACCGATCAACCGGCGCCCCTAGTGACACGCATCACGTCCATCGATGATTGAGGGCGGGTCTTTGTGTGAACTCCACCAACGGCAGGAGTGGGGCTTTGTCGTCGGCTGACGGTGATCGCCCGTTCACCCCTGGGCTACGGTCGGCCTGTCCCCCCGTCCCACCGTCCGCGGAGCACCGCGGAGTACCGGAGTCCCGATGAGCACTGCCGCCGCTGCCGCGCCCGCCCGTACCGGAACGGTCCTCGCCGACCTGCTCCCCGCCAGTCGCGTCCGCGACATCGCGCTCGTCGCCGGGGGCGCCGTCCTCACCGGTCTCGCCGCCCAGATCTCCCTGCCCGTGCCGGGCTCCCCGGTCCCGGTCTCCGGCCAGACCTTCGCCGCCCTCCTCGTCGGCACCGCGCTCGGCGCCCGCCGCGGCTTCCTCTCCCTCGCCCTCTACGCGCTCGCCGGCATGGCCGGCATGCCGTGGTTCGCCGAGGGCTCCGCCGGGTACGCCATGCCGACCCTCGGCTACATCCTCGGCATGCTCCTCGCCGCGACCGCCGTCGGCGCCCTCGCCCGCCGTGGCGCCGACCGCTCGGTCCTGCGCATGGCCGGCACGATGGCGCTCGGCTCCCTGATCATCTACGCGGTCGGCGTCCCCTACCTGGCCCTCGCGACCGGCATGCCGCTCTCGCGCGCCGTCGCCGTCGGCCTGCTGCCGTTCCTGATCGGCGACGCCCTCAAGGCCGCCCTCGCCATGGGCCTGCTGCCCACCGCCTGGCGGCTCGCCGGCCGCCGCGACTGACCCCGCGCACGGGGTGCCGCACCCGGCGCGCGCCGCCCCACCCACGACGAGAGGCCCTCCACCCGAGCGGGTGGAGGGCCTCTCGTGCGCCGCGGACGACGCTCAGACCTTCCGGGCGGTCCGGTGCCTGCGGTCCACGACCACCCCGACGGCCACGACGACCGCCGCCACCAGCACCGACAGCAGCACGACCCGCCGGTTGGCGTCGTCGAACAGCATGTAGACCAGCACGAACAGGATCATCGCGGCGGTCGCCCACGTCAGGTACGGGAAGCACCACATCTTGACGGTGACCCGCTCCGGGGCCTCCCGCATGAGGATGCCGCGCATCCGCAGCTGGGTCAGGCAGATCACCAGCCACACGAAAAGCGCTACCGCGCCCGAGGAGTTCAGCAGGAACGTGAAGACGGTGTCCTTGAACGCGTAGTTGAAGTACACCGCGACGAAGCCGAACGCGACCGACGCCCAGATCGCGACGGCCGGCACGCCCTTGCCGTTGACCCGCGCGAAGGACTTCGGCGCGTCACCGCGCTCGCCCAGCGAGAACGCCATGCGGGAGGCCGTGTAGAGGCCGGAGTTCAGGCAGGACAGCACGGCCGTCAGCACGATCACGTTCATGATCTGCCCGGCGTGCGGGATACCGATGGAGTCGAGCGCGGCGACGTACGAGCCCTTCTCGACGATCGACGCGTCGTTCCACGGCAGCAGCGTCAGCACGACGAAGATCGAACCCAGGTAGAAGACGCCGATGCGCCAGATGACGCTGTTGGTCGCCTTGGTCACCGCGCGGCGCGGGTCCTCCGACTCGCCCGCCGCCAGTGTGACGATCTCGCTGCCCATGAAGGAGAAGACCACCATCAGCACACCGGTGAGCACCGCCCCGGCGCCCTTGGGGAAGAACCCGCCGGTGTCCGTCAGGTGCGCCAGCCCCGCCCCTGGGTTGTCCGAGCCGGGCAGCAGTCCGAAGACCGCCAGCAGGCCGATGACGACGAAGCCGCCGATGGCCACGACCTTGACCCCGGCGAACCAGAACTCGAACTCGCCGTACGACGACACCGAGACGAGGTTGGTCGCGGTGAGCACGACCATCACGATCAGCGCCCAGCCCCACTGGGGAACGGCCGGGACCCAGCCCTCCAGGATCACGGCGCCCGCCGTCGCCTCGACGGCGAGGACCACGACCCAGAAGAACCAGTACAGCCAGCCGATCGAGAAGCCCGCCCAGCGGCCGAGGGCGCGCTCGGCGTAGGAGGAGAAGGAGCCGGAGTCCGGGCTGGCCGCGGCCATCTCGCCCAGCATCCGCATCACGAACACGACCATCACGCCGACGAGGGCGTACGACAGGAGGATGGCGGGCCCGGCCGCGGCGATGCCGCCGGACGAGCCGACGAACAGGCCGGCGCCGATCACGCCGCCGATGGCGATCATGGAGAGGTGGCGGTTCTTGAGACCCGCCTTGAGACCGTGTGAGGGCTGCGAAGTGCCGGGTTCCCCGGCCTTGTCGCCTTCCTTCACCAGGTTGGTCTGCGTGGTCATGGGCAGTTCCTTCAGTTCTCTGGGTGCTCGGGTCGCGAGCCCACGCATTGAACACTGCCCCCGTTCATGGTCGTAAGGCCCCGAGTCCGGATCGTTGTACGCGTCACGTCGCGGCCGCCCCCGGCGACCCCCGGAGGCCACCCTCCGTGTCCCCGTGTCACACTCGGAGCCATGCGCGTGTACCTCGGCTCGGACCATGCCGGCTACGAACTCAAGAACCACCTCGTCGAGTGGCTGAAGGCCCACGGCCATGAGCCCGTCGACTGCGGACCCCACATCTACGACGCCCAGGACGACTACCCGCCGTTCTGCCTGCGGGCCGCGGAGCGGACGGCGGCCGACCCGGACGCCCTCGGCGTCGTCATCGGCGGCTCGGGCAACGGCGAGCAGATCGCCGCGAACAAGGTGAAGGGCGTCCGTGCCGCCCTGGCGTGGAGCGAGCAGACCGCCGCCCTGGGCCGCGAGCACAACGACGCCAACGTCATCGCCGTCGGCGCCCGGATGCACTCCACGGACGAGGCCACCAAGTTCGTCGAGGTCTTCCTCGCCACGCCGTACTCCGGCGACGAGCGCCACACGCGCCGCATCGACATGCTGGCCGCGTACGAGACGACCGGCGAGCTCCCCCCGATCCCGGCCCACCACCCGCGGCAGGACTGACCTTGCCCGAAGGGCACACGATCCACCGGCTGGCCGTCGACCACCGCGAGCGGTTCGGCGGCCGGCCCGTGCGGGTGAGCAGCCCGCAGGGCAAGTTCTCGGACGCCGCGGCCCTCCTGGACGGCTCCGTGCTGCGCACCGCCGAAGCCCACGGCAAGCATCTCTTCCTCGGCTTCGGCCCCGAGGAGTGGGTCCACATCCACCTCGGTCTCTTCGGCAAGGTCGCCTTCGGCCCGGCCCCCGCGCCGCCGCCCACCGACACGGTGCGCCTGCGGATCGCCGACGCCGACGCCTACGTCGACCTGCGCGGCCCCACGACCTGCGCCCTCGTCACGGAGCCCGAGAAGCAGGCGGTCCACGACCGGCTCGGCCCCGACCCGCTGCGGCCCGGCGACGACCCGGACCGGGCGTGGCGCCGGATCTCGCGGTCCCGCACGACCGTCGCCGCCCTCCTCATGGACCAGAAGGTCGTCGCGGGCGTCGGCAACGTCTACCGGGCCGAGGTGCTGTTCCGGCACGGCATCGACCCGTACCGCGCCGGCCGCGACCTCCGCCGCGAGGAGTGGACCGCGCTCTGGCAGGACCTCGTGGCGCTGATGCGCGAGGGCGTCCGCCACAACCGCATCGACACGGTCCGCCCGGAGCACACCCCCGAGGCGATGGGCCGCCCGCCGCGCGTCGACGACCACGGCGGCGAGGTGTACGTCTACCGCCGGGCCGGGCAGCCCTGCCACGTCTGCGGCGGGGAGGTCCGCGCCGCCGGCCTCGCCGCCCGCAACCTCTTCTGGTGCCCCACCTGCCAGCCCGCCTGATCCCCCACCGGCCCACCCGCGCCGCCCGGGCACTGCGACCCGCGTCCCCCGCCTGAGCGGCCCGGCCGGCCTGAGCGGCCCGGCCCCGCCGGAGCCGCCCGGCCGGCAAGCCCCTCCAGGCCCCGCCCGGGCCCCGGCCCCGCCTGTGCCCCCGGTCCCGCCTGTGCCCCCGGTCCCGCCTGTGCCCCCGGTCCCGCCTGTGCCCCCGGTCCCGCCCGGGCCGGCCGCCCCCGGACGCCCGCCGGGTGCCGCCCGGTCCACCGGCACCGCCCGACCTGCCCGAGCCGCCGCCCGGCGCCGTACGCCATCCGTACCCGGCGGCGTGCCCGGGGTGGGCCGCCGGGCGGCGTGCGCGGCTGCGTAGACGGGCGCCCACCGCGGTCCGGCTACGGTGCCGCGCCGGTGCCGCCACCGGCGCGGGGCCGACCGGGGCCCGCACCGGCCGTCCGCGCCGGACCGTCCAGCCACCGCCGCGCCATCGGGACGAGGGCGGAGCACCTCCCCGGCCCGCCCCGGAGCCGTCCCGTACCGGGCATATGCCAGGCGTACGGGCCCCTCCCGCGCCGCGGGGACCGATTTCGAACGCAATGTCACGGGGGTCCCCCTGCGCGCCGCCCACCCGGGTGGATAGGGTCCAGGCCAATGGCTCGTAGCGCACAGCGGATCGCCGCGTACACGGCCCGGTACCGCAAGGCGGCCCACCGGGTCCGCGTCGCGCTGCGCAAGTCCGCCGTCGACTACTTCCGCGGCGACGGCTCCGACTGGATCGCCCTCGCCGGCCTCTTCCTCACCATCCCGGCGATCCTGTTCGCCACCCTCGCCACCCCCGTGTGGTGCGCGCCGGAGACCCTCGTCCTGCCGATCGTCGCCGGCGGCCTGCTGCTGCGCCCCGCCAGCCTGCTGGGGCTCTACGCCGCTGCCGCCGCCGCGCTGATCGTAGAGTCGGCCGTCCTCGGCCCGTACACCGAGGGCGCCGCCCGGGTCACCCCCGGCACGGTCCTCGTCGTCGCGGCGTGCGGCCTCTTCGGGCTGCTGATCGCCCAGTTCCGGGCCCGCGTCGGCGTGCCCTGGCGGCGCGGCGGCACCATGCTCTTCGACCTGCGCGAACGCATCCGCGTCCAGAGCGCGCTGCCGCCGCTGCCCGCCGGCTGGCACCGCGAGATGGCGCTGCGGCCGGCCGGCGGCCAGTCGTTCTCCGGCGACTTCGTCGTCGCCGCGCGCACCCACGGCGGCCGCACGCTGGAGGTCGTCCTCACCGACGTCTCCGGCAAGGGGATGGACGCCGGATCCCGCGCCCTGCTGCTCTCCGGCGCCTTCGGCGGCCTCCTCGGCTCCCTCCCGCCGCACGGCTTCCTCCCGGCCGCCAACGGCTACCTGCTCCGCCAGGACTGGGACGAGGGGTTCGCCACCTCCATCCACCTCGTCCTCGACCTGGAGTCCGGCGACTACGAACTGCTCTCCGCCGGCCACCTCCCCGCCCTCCAGCTCCACGCGGGCAGCGGCCGCTGGGAGGAGAAGGCCGCCGACGGGCCGCTGCTCGGCGTGTACGACGGCGCCGAGTTCCACGGCCTCAAGGGCAGCCTGCGCCCCGGGGACGTGCTGATGCTCTTCACCGACGGTCTCGTCGAGGCGGCCGACCGCGACATCGCCGAGGGCATCGACCGGCTCACCGGCGAGGCGGACCGGTACGTCACCTCCGGCTTCCGCGGCGCGGCCTGGCACCTGATCGAGGCGTGCGCCAAGGACGTCAACGACGACCGGGCACTGCTGATCGTCTCCCGCGACGCCTGAGCCCCGCGCCCCCGGTCCGTACCCCGCACCCCGTCCGTACCCCGCACGCCGTCCGGGGCACCCGTCGGGCCCGGCCTCCCGTCGGCGTACAGTCGCCGCCATGCCGCACCTCTCGCTCCCGCAGGTCGAAGCCCTCGCGCGCCGCGCCCACGCCGGGCAGAAGGACAAGGCGGGACGGCCCTACGCCGAGCACCTGCGGGCCGTCGCGGACGGCGTCCGGGCAGGCGGCGGTACCGACGGGCAGGTCGCCGCGGCCTGGCTGCACGACGCGGTCGAGGACGACGCGCTGACGGCCGAGTGGCTGGCGGCCGCGGCGCTGCCGCAGGAGGTCAAGGACATCGTCCTCGCGCTGACCAAGCACCCCGGCGAGGACCCGGCCCGCTACGCCGCCCGGATCCTCGCCGTGCCGGGCGCCCGCCTCGTCAAGGAGGCCGACCTCGCGCACAACGCCGACCCGGACCGGCTCGCCGCCCTGGACGCGCCGACCCGCGACCGGCTGACCGCCAAGTACGCGCACATGCGGCGGCTCCTCGGCCTCACGGCCGGCTGACCGCCCCGGCGCAGGCCGCCACCGCCCGCTCCGGCCCGCCGGCCCCGTGCGCCCGCGACCCGCCGGGGGCCCCGCCGTCGCCCGCCCGGGGCCCTGCGCCGCCCGCCCCGCCGGCGTCCGTCCCCGCCGCGGCGGCGGCCGGGGGCGTACGGCGGAACGCCCACTCCAGGCGCGGTTCGACCGCCCACCGCAGCGCCCGCCGCACGGGCGGGGTGCACATCAGCGTCACGCCGGCGGCGGCCGCCACCGTCAGACCGACCCGCCCGGCCGGCGTGGCCAGCACCTCGTAGGCGTCGACGAGCCGCCAGTACTGGAGGGCCTTCACCGCGAATCCGTGCAGCAGGTAGCCGCAGACGCTGCCCGCCCCGAGGACCGTGAACCAGGTCCGCCGCGCCGGCACCCACGCCAGGAACGCCGCCGTCAGCACCAGCGCGCACGCGCCGAGGGCGACCGTCGCCACCGGCCCCGCCCACCACGCGGCGTCGAGCTCCTGGGCGCTCGTGTTCCGGTAGAACCAGCCCATCCGCACGTGCGGGGCCACCGCGTACGCCACGACCGGCGCGATCACCGCGAGCACCCCGGCCGCCACCCGCACCGCCCGCCGCCGCAGCAGCCGGAAGTGCTCCTCGCGCAGGCACAGCCCCAGCACGAAGAACGGCAGGAACTGCAGCACCCGCTGGAGGTCCAGGTCCGCCGCGATGCGCGGGGTCAGCGAGGCGAGCGCGGCGACGGCCACCGCGACCGGCAGGGGGTGGCGCAGGGCCCGCCACAGCGGCGCGGAGAGCCGCCAGACGAAGAGCGCCACCAGGAACCACGTGAGGTAGAAGGGGTCGGTCAGCGAGAAGGCCGTCCCCGGCGCGTCCTCGGCCCAGCGCCGGTAGAGCGTGTACGCGACCTCGAAGACCAGGTACGGCACGGCGACGCCGGAGACGAGCCTGCGCAGCTGGTCGGGACGGCAGGTGAAGCCGCGCGAGAAGTATCCGGAGATGATCACGAACGCCGGCATGTGGAAGGCGTAGACGAGCATGTAGAGCGCCCGCGTCGCGCGGCTGCCCTCCATGACCGGCTCCCAGGCGTGGCCCACCGCGACGAGCACGATCGCCAGGTACTTGGCGTTGTCGAAGTAGGCGTCCCGCTGACTGTGTTCTGCGTGGCGTGGCTGGAACATCCGAGGCACCATAGCCGCGCCCCGCGGCCTCCCGAAAAATTCGGGAAATCGATCACCACGCGGAGCGCACCGCCCGACTTGCCACCATAAATCCGTGACAAAGGGCGCGATTCTCCCCGCCGTCCATGGCCGGAGAACACCCCGGTCGGCACTCGTGCGGATTTCCTGTGGCGGACTCGCGGGCGCTTGGGGAGGATTCCCGCGCATTCCGTCGCGGAATTCCCGTACCTCCGTACGCCGCCCGGGTCCACCCGGCCCGGTGGCCCGCCCGCGCTTTCCACGATCCGTCACGGGGCAGCATGAAACGGGCCGTTGGTGGCACGATGGTCGACGGGCGGGGGAGTGCCGGGCCGTGTGCCCCCCGGGCCGTGCTGGCGGACCGACCGAGGGGTGAACTGGTGGCTATTTCGCTGTCCGTGGTGCTGCTGTTGGCGATCGTCCTGGTCGTGATGATCCGCAGCGGTTCGATCAAGGCGGGACCCGCCGTGGTCGCCGCGCTCTTCGGCTTCTTCCTGGCGTCCTCGGGCCTCGGGCCCACCATCACCAAGGTGCTGAACGAGATAGCCGCGTCCATCAGCAAGATCAACTTCTAGGCGGGAGCCGGCGTCTTCCGGCCATACCGGCCCGCCCGGGCGGCGCCCCGGCGGGCGACCCGGGCACGCCCTGCGCGCGGCCCGCGACGCGCACGCCCTGCGCCCGACTCGTGGGTGACCGGGGGAACGACTCCGGCCCGGCCGGGACCCGAGGGTCCCGGCCGGGCCGGAGTGCCGTGGAGCGGGCGACGGGAATCGAACCCGCGTAGCTAGTTTGGAAGACTAGGGCTCTACCATTGAGCTACGCCCGCGAGCGGCGCACCGCGCGCGTCACCACTGGAGCGACGGCCGCGGCACGTAGTGCATCGTAGCGGGTCCGCGGCCCCCGTCGCACACCGCTATATGTGCCGACGCAGCGCCCGCGGGCATGTACCCTACGTGTCGCACCGACGGGGTGTGGCGCAGCTTGGTAGCGCGTCCGCTTTGGGAGCGGAAGGCCGTGGGTTCAAATCCCGCCACCCCGACCACACACACCCCTCCGCGCGCACGCGACCACCCCCGTGCGCGCAGGCGACGCAAATCAAGATCACGTTGTGGGGCGGCTACTGCTTGCGGTTACTATGCAAGCTGCGTGCCCGTGTGTCTCTCTGACCGGGCCGATCCGCTGGGACGCCGCAGTCAGCGCCCAGCTGAAACCCAGAACAGCCACCAAGGAGACCGAACCGTGAAGAGCGCCGTGGAGACCCTGAACCCGACCCGGGTTCGGCTCACTGTCGAGGTGCCCTTCGAGGAGCTCAAGGCCAGCCTCGACGCGGCGTACAAGAAGATCAACCAGCAGGTCACGGTCAAGGGCTTCCGTAAGGGCAAGATCCCGGCCCGGGTCATCGACCAGCGGTTCGGCCGTGGTGCGGTGCTGGAGGAGGCCGTCAACGACGCCCTGCCGAAGCTCTACACCGAGGCGGTCAACGAGGCGGACGTCAACCCGCTGGGCCAGCCCGAGGTCGACATCACCGAGCTGAAGGACGGCGAGCTGCTGGCCTTCACCGCCGAGGTCGACATCCGCCCGGCGATCGAGATCCCGGACTACTCCGGCATCGAGGTCACCGTCGACGCGGTCGAGGTCGATGACGAGGACGTCGAGAAGTCGGTCGAGCAGCTGCGCGAGCGCTTCGCGTCCACCTCCCCGGTCGAGCGCGCCGCCGCCGAGGGCGACGTCGTGACGATCGACCTGCGGGCCGAGGTCGACGGCGAGGTCCTGGCCGACGGCGTCGCCGAGGGCGTGCAGTACACCATCGGCTCCGACGAGCTGCTCGACGGCATCGACGAGGCCGTGACCGGCCTGGAGGCCGGTGGCGAGGCCACCTTCACCTCCACGCTGAAGGGCGGCTCCGCCGAGGGCAAGGAGGCGCAGGTCACCGTCAAGGTCACCACCGTCGCCGCCCGCGAGCTCCCCGAGCTGGACGACGAGTTCGCCCAGATGGCGAGCGAGTTCGACACCCTCGACGAGCTCAAGGCCGACAGCCGCAAGCGCCTCGAGAACATGAAGCAGTACGACCAGGCCACGCAGGCGCAGGAGCGCGTCCTGGACGAGCTGCTGAAGCTGGTCGAGGTCCCGATCCCCGAGAAGCTCCTCGAGGACGAGGTCAACACCCGCAAGCACAACCTGGAGCACCACCAGCTCGGCCAGATGGGCCTCACGCTGGAGAAGTACCTGGAGCTCCAGGGCAAGACGGTCGAGGAGTTCGACGCCGAGACCAAGGAGCAGGCGGTCAAGGGCATCAAGACCCAGTTCATCCTCGACGAGCTCGTCTCCCGCGAGAAGCTCAACGTCAACCAGGAAGAGCTGACCGAGCACCTGATGCGCCGCGCCGCGTCCTCCGGCATGAGCCCGGACCAGTTCGCGCAGGCCGTCGTCGAGGGCAACCAGGTCCCGATGCTCGTCGGCGAGGTCGCCCGCGGCAAGGCCCTGGCCCTGGTCGTCGAGTCCGCCAAGGTCGTCGACACCGAGGGCGAGCCCGTCGTCCTGGACGACGACTCCGACGACACGGACGAGGTGGAGGAGGCGGCCGAGGCCGCCGACACCACCGAGGAGAAGACCGAGGCCTGAGCGGCCTCGCCCTGAGCTCCGCGGCGGGCTCCGGACGCTTCGCGCGCCCGGGGCCCGCCGCCGTACTCACGGAACCTTGCGCTCCCAGCGAACAGTTCGGGAACCGGGATGGCGCCCGCCCACCTGCGCGTTAGGGTCCATGAAGACGAGGGCAGGGGAGTACCCGCCCCCAGTACGACAGACGCTGAGACGGCCGCCGCGGCCGTCGGAGACGAGCAGGTGGATACGTGACGAATCTGAAGCCTTACGCCGCGGGTGAGCCGTCCATCGGTGGTGGCCTCGGCGACCATGTCTACAACCGGCTGCTCGGCGAGCGGATCATCTTCCTCGGCCAGCAGGTCGACGACGACATCGCCAACAAGATCACCGCCCAGATGCTCCTCCTGGCCGCCGACCCGGACAAGGACGTCTACCTGTACATCAACAGCCCCGGCGGTTCGGTCACGGCCGGCATGGCGATCTACGACACCATGCAGTACATCCCGAACGACGTGGTCACGATCGGCATGGGCATGGCCGCGTCGATGGGGCAGTTCCTGCTCACCGGCGGCGCGACGGGCAAGCGCTTCGCCCTGCCGAACACCGACATCCTGATGCACCAGGGCTCCGCCGGCATCGGCGGCACCGCCTCCGACATCAAGATCCAGGCCGAGTACCTGCTCCGCACGAAGCGCCGCATGGCCGAGATCACCGCGCGGCACTCGGGCCAGACCGTCGAGACGATCATCCGCGACGGTGACCGCGACCGCTGGTTCACCGCGGAGGAGGCCAAGGACTACGGCCTGATCGACGAGATCATCTCCGCCGCCTCGGGCGTTCCGGGCGGTGGCGGCACCGGCGCCTGAGCGGCCGCCCCGCCTCCGTCCCCCAGCCCCAGCCCGTCGAACGCCACCAGGATGGTGAACACCCCATGAGCAACTTCTCCGCGAGCGGCCTCTACACCGGCCCGCAGGTGGACAGCCGCTACGTCGTCCCGCGCTTCGTCGAGCGCACCTCCCAGGGCGTGCGCGAGTACGACCCGTACGCCAAGCTCTTCGAGGAGCGCGTGATCTTCCTCGGCGTGCAGATCGACGACGCCTCCGCCAACGACGTCATGGCGCAGCTGCTGTGCCTGGAGTCGATGGACCCCGACCGGGACATCTCGGTCTACATCAACAGCCCCGGCGGCTCCTTCACGGCGCTGACGGCGATCTACGACACGATGCAGTTCGTGAAGCCGGACATCCAGACGGTCTGCATGGGCCAGGCGGCCTCCGCCGCGGCCGTCCTGCTGGCCGCCGGCACGCCGGGCAAGCGCATGGCGCTGCCCAACGCCCGCGTGCTGATCCACCAGCCGTCCGGCGGCACCGGCCGCGAGCAGCTCTCCGACCTGGAGATCGCGGCCAACGAGATCCTCCGCATGCGCACGCAGCTGGAGGAGATGCTGGCCAAGCACTCCAGCACCCCGATCGAGAAGATCCGTGACGACATCGAGCGTGACAAGATCCTCACGGCCGAGGACGCCCTGGCGTACGGCCTGATCGACCAGATCGTCTCGACCCGCAAGAGCACGGCGGCCGCGGCGGCCTGACGCTCGACCTTCCCTTGGCGCGGCCCGCCGCGGACACCCGTCCGCGCCAACCGTGCCAAGGGGGGCCCGAACGGGGGGCCCGGCAAGGTACCGTCGGATATGAGGCACCAGGAGTCGGCTGCGAACAAGCCGCTCCCAGGCGAAGGGGAAGCACCTCGTGGCACGCATCGGTGATGGCGGCGACCTGCTCAAGTGCTCGTTCTGCGGAAAGAGCCAGAAGCAGGTGAAGAAGCTCATCGCAGGCCCCGGTGTGTACATCTGCGACGAGTGCATCGACCTCTGCAACGAAATCATCGAGGAGGAACTCGCCGAGACGAGCGAGGTGCGCTGGGAGGAACTCCCCAAGCCCCGCGAGATCTACGAGTTCCTCGAGGGGTACGTCGTCGGGCAGGAGCCCGCGAAGAAGGCCCTGTCGGTCGCGGTGTACAACCACTACAAGCGCGTCCAGGCCGGTGAGAACGGCGGCGCGCAGGGCCGGGACGACGCGATCGAACTGGCCAAGTCCAACATCCTGCTGCTGGGCCCGACGGGCTCCGGCAAGACGCTCCTGGCCCAGACCCTCGCCCGCATGCTGAACGTGCCGTTCGCCATCGCCGACGCGACGGCGCTGACGGAGGCCGGCTATGTCGGCGAGGACGTCGAGAACATCCTCCTGAAGCTCATCCAGGCGGCCGACTACGACGTCAAGAAGGCCGAGACGGGCATCATCTACATCGACGAGATCGACAAGGTCGCCCGTAAGAGTGAAAACCCGTCCATCACACGGGACGTCTCCGGTGAGGGCGTGCAGCAGGCGCTGCTGAAGATCCTGGAGGGCACGACCGCCTCCGTCCCGCCGCAGGGCGGCCGCAAGCACCCGCACCAGGAGTTCATCCAGATCGACACGACGAACGTCCTGTTCATCGTGGGCGGTGCCTTCGCCGGACTGGAGAAGATCATCGAGTCCCGGGCGGGCGCGAAGGGCATCGGCTTCGGCGCGACGATCCGCTCCAAGCGCGAGATCGAGGCGAGCGACCAGTTCCAGGAGGTCATGCCGGAGGACCTGGTGAAGTTCGGGATGATCCCCGAGTTCATCGGCCGACTCCCCGTCATCACCTCCGTCCACAACCTGGACCGCGAGGCGCTGCTGAAGATCCTCGTCGAGCCGCGCAACGCCCTGGTGAAGCAGTACCAGCGCCTCTTCGAACTCGACGGCGTGGAGCTGGACTTCGACCGGCCGGCCCTGGAGGCCATCGCCGACCAGGCCATCCTCCGCGGCACCGGCGCGCGCGGCCTGCGCGCCATCATGGAGGAGGTCCTGATGTCGGTGATGTACGAGGTCCCGTCCCGCAAGGACGTGGCCCGCGTCGTCGTCACCGAGGACGTCGTCCACAACAACGTCAACCCCACGCTGGTGCCCCGGGTCGTCAAGGACCAGGGCCGCCACGAGAAGAGCGCGTAGCGCGCGGCTCCACCACGACGACAGGGCGCCCGGCCGGTTCACCGAACCGGCCGGGCGCCCTGTCGTCGTGCGTGCGGCTCACGCCTTGACGCGGATCTCCTTGCGGAGGTCGGCGGTGATCTTCGCCGCCGCGTCCTTGCCCAGGCCGGTCGTGGCCTGGCCGGCGTAGACCACGGCGAAGGTGCTGTGGTCGGACCAGGCGCAGAACCAGCTCGTCTGGCGCTGCTTCGTCATCATGTTCTCGCCCTCGACCGACTGGCACTTCATCAGGCCGTTGAAGCCGTCCGGCTCCATCTCCTCCGGGGAGCCGATGAGCTTCGACTTGCTGGTCGTGTCCTTCTTCGCCTCCGCGTCCACACTGGCGAAGTAGGCGTCGAGGGTCTTCCCCGGGTCGGCGATCGTGCCGTAGACACCGCTGAACGAGACGGACTTCGCCGTCATCAGCTCGGGCGAGGCGGACGGGTTGGTCAGGTCGATCTTCTTCGGGTCGATCGTGGTGTACGCCCCCGTCACGGAGGTGCCGCCCTGGACGCCGGCCTTCTCCATGTCCTTGACCATGTCGGCGTTGTCCGTGCCCCCCTTGGAGGAGCGCTTGTACTCGGTGAGGACCGTCTCCGGCGCCGTCAGCTTGTGCGGGCCGTCGTCCTCCAGGCCGCCGCCCAGGCCGCCGCCGAAGACGAACCACGCCCCGACCGCCAGCGCCGCGACACCCGCGGTCACCCCGATGATCAGACCCGTCTTCTTCTTCGGCGCCGGCGGCACCGGGGCACCCGGGTAGCCGCCGGGGGCGCCGCCGTACTGCGGCTGCTGCGGGGGCTGGCCGTACGCGCCCGGCTGCGGGGGCTGGCCGTACGGGTTCGGCTGCTGCTGCGGGTACCCGTAGTCGGGCTGCGGCGGCGGGGCCTGCTGCGGGTAGCCGTAGCCGGGCTGGGGCGCCTGCGGGGGCTGGCCGTAAGGGCCGGGCTGCTGCCCGTAGGGGCCCGGCTGACCGTACGGCCCGGGCTGCTGGGGCGGTCCACCGTACGGGCCCGGCTGGTTGTAGCTCATCGAAGGGTTCCCCCATCCAGACGTTCATTCGTTCCCCACATAGTGGCCGAAGCGGGCCCCGCCGAGGCCGCCGGGGTGCACACCGTCACGGAACATTCCCGTTTCAGTACGCGCCTGTGACACCTCTAAACTGGCCCGGTGACCGAGAACACTCAGCAGCAGCCCGCATCCGTCCCCGAACTGCCGACCCAGTACGCGCCGGCCGAGGTAGAGGGGAAGCTGTACGAGCGCTGGGTGGAGCGCGGTTACTTCACGGCCGAGGCCACCAGCTCCAAGCCCGCCTACACCATCGTCATCCCGCCGCCGAACGTCACCGGCAGCCTCCACCTGGGCCACGCCTTCCAGCACACCCTCATGGACGCCCTCACGCGCCGCAAGCGCATGCAGGGGTACGAGGCGCTGTGGCTGCCCGGCATGGACCACGCCGGCATCGCCACCCAGAACAAGGTCGAGCAGCAGCTCGCCGAGGAGGGCAAGTCCCGCCAGGACCTGGGCCGCGAGGAGTTCGTCCGGCGGGTCTGGCAGTGGAAGGAGGAGTACGGCGGCCGGATCCTGGGCCAGATGCGCCGCCTCGGTGACGGCGTCGACTGGTCGCGTGAGCGGTTCACCATGGACGAGGGCCTGTCGAAGGCCGTCCAGACCATCTTCAAGAAGCTCTACGACGACGAGCTGATCTACCGCGCCGAGCGCATCATCAACTGGTGCCCGCGCTGCCTGACGGCGATCTCGGACATCGAGGTGGAGTACCAGGAGGACGACGGCGAGCTCGTCTCCATCCGGTACGGCGAGGGCGAGGACAGCCTGGTCGTCGCCACCACCCGCGCCGAGACGATGCTCGGCGACACGGCCGTCGCCGTCCACCCGGACGACGAGCGGTACCGCCACCTGGTGGGCAAGCGCATCAAGCTGCCGCTGACGGACCGTACGATCCCCGTCGTCGCCGACGCGCACGTCGACCCGGAGTTCGGCACCGGCGCCGTCAAGGTGACCCCGGCCCACGACCCGAACGACTTCGCCATCGGCCAGCGCCACGGCCTGGAGTCCCTGACCATCATGGACGAGCGCGGCGTCATCACCGTCCACGGTCCCTTCCAGGGCCTGGACCGGTTCGAGGCGCGCTCCTCCGTGGTCGGCGCGCTGCGCGAGCAGGGCCGGATCGTCGCCGAGAAGCGGCCGTACGTCCACTCCGTGGGCCACTGCTCCCGCTGCCGGACCACCATCGAGCCGCGCCTGTCGATGCAGTGGTGGGTCAAGGTCGGCCCGCTCGCGCAGGCCGCCGGCGACGCGGTCCGCGACGGCCGGGTGAAGATCCACCCGGAGGACATGTCGAAGCGGTACTTCGACTGGGTCGACAACATGCACGACTGGTGCATCTCGCGCCAGCTGTGGTGGGGCCACCGCATCCCCGTCTGGTACGGGCCGAACGGCGAGGTCGTCTGCGTCGGACCGGACGACGAGGCTCCGGCGGGCGAGGGCTGGACGCAGGACACGGACGTCCTGGACACGTGGTTCTCCTCCGGCCTGTGGCCGTTCTCCACGCTCGGCTGGCCTGAGCACACCCCGGACCTGGAGAAGTTCTACGCGACCGACGTCCTGCTCACGGGCCACGACATCATCTTCTTCTGGGTCGCCCGGATGATGATGTTCGGCCTGTACGCGATGGACGGCGAGGTCCCCTTCAAGACCATCGCGCTGACCGGCCTCGTCCGCGACGAGCGCGGCAAGAAGATGTCGAAGTCCTTCGGCAACGTCGTCGACCCGCTGGACTGGATGGACGCGTACGGCTCCGACGCCGTCCGCTTCACCCTCGCCCGCGGCGCCAACCCCGGCACCGACGTCCCGATCGGCGAGGACTGGGTCCAGGCCTCCCGGAACTTCGCCAACAAGATCTGGAACGCCACCCGCTTCGCGCTGATGAACGGCGCGACGGTCGAGGGCCCGCTGCCGGACCCGTCGCGGATGTCCGCCACGGACCGGTGGATCCTCTCCCGCCTGAACAAGACGGTCGCCGAAGTCGACGCGTTCTACGAGGACTTCGAGTTCGCGAAGCTCTCCGACGCGCTCTACCACTTCGCGTGGGACGAGGTCTTCGACTGGTACGTCGAGCTGTCGAAGACGACGTTCTTCGCGGGCGGCGAGCAGGCCCGGGTCTCCGGCCGGGTCCTCGGCGAGGTCCTCGACGTGATGCTGCGCCTGCTGCACCCGGTGGTCCCCTTCGTCACCGACACCCTGTGGACGACGCTCACGGGCGGCGAGTCCCTCGTCGTCGCCGACTGGCCGCGCGACAGCGGCTTCCGTGACGACGCGGCCGAGCGCGAGATCGAGCTCGTCCAGCGCGTCGTCACCGAGGTGCGCCGCTTCCGTTCCGACCAGGGCCTCCAGCCCGGCCAGAAGGTCCCGGCCCGCCTGGACCTCGCCGGCACGGACCTCGCCCCGCACGAGGCGGCCATCCGCCAGCTGCTGCGCCTCCAGCCGGAGGGCGAGGGCTTCCACGCCACCGCCTCCCTGCCGGTCGCCGGCGCCACGGTCGCGCTCGACCTGTCGGGCACGATCGACGTCGCCGCGGAGCGCAAGCGCCTGGCGAAGGACCTGGCGGCGGCCGAGAAGGAGCGGGCCCAGGCCCAGGCGAAGCTGGGCAACGAGGCGTTCCTCGCCAAGGCGCCCGACCAGGTCGTCGAGAAGATCCGCACCCGACTCGCCCAGGCGGACGAGGACATCGCCCGCATCGGCAACCAGCTGGCGAACCTGCCGCAGGGCTGACCCGCCCGCCCGCCGAGGGCCCCGGAGCCGCACGGTTCCGGGGCCCTCGCCGGTCCTCCGCCGAGTGCGCGGGTCCGGCCGGACCGCGGCCGCGGCGCTCCGTAGACTGGACGGCGTGAGTGAGCAGCCCTCGTCCAGCGACCCCAGCGACCACCCGACCGGCGACGCCTTCGACGCCTCCGACGACTTCGACGGCATCGTGGACGCGGAGACCGAACGAGACCCCGACCTGGCGGTGATCGAGGCGGGCAGCCGCACCCTGCGCGCCCAGTCCGGTCCGCCCCAGGGGGACCCCGTACCGGTGCGCCCCACCGACCCCGAGGTCGACGCGGCGCTGCGCGAGGTCGAGCAGGAGCTCTCGACCCGCTGGGGCGAGACCAAGCTGGAGCCGTCCGTCCGGCGGATCGCCGCCCTCATGGACGTCCTCGGCGACCCCCAGCGCGCCTACCCCTCCGTCCACATCACCGGCACCAACGGCAAGACGTCCACGGCCCGCATGATCGAGGCGCTGCTCGGCGCGTTCGACCTGCGCACCGGCCGGTACACCTCGCCGCACGTCCAGATGATCACCGAGCGGATCAGCCTCGACGGCGCCCCGATCAGCGCCGAGCGCTTCGTCGAGACGTACCGGGACGTCCAGCCGTACCTCGACCTGGTCGACAGCGGCCAGGAGTACCGGCTGTCGTTCTTCGAGGTCCTCACCGCGATGGCGTACGCCGCCTTCGCCGACGCCCCGGTCGACGCGGCCGTCGTCGAGGTGGGCATGGGCGGCACCTGGGACGCGACGAACGTCATCGACGCCTCCGTCGCCGTCGTCACGCCGATCTCGCTCGACCACACCGACCGGCTGGGCGGCACCCCCGCGGAGATCGCCGGCGAGAAGGCCGGCGTCATCAAGGAGGGCGCCACCGTCATCCTGGCGCAGCAGCCGGTGGACGCGGCGCAGGTGCTGCTCAAGAAGGCCGTGGACGTCGACGCGACCGTCGCCCGCGAGGGCATGGAGTTCGGCGTCGTCGCCCGTGAGGTCGCCGTCGGCGGCCAGCTGCTGACGCTGCGCGGCTTGGGCGGCGAGTACGACGGCGTCTTCCTGCCGCTGTACGGCGCGCACCAGGCGCACAACGCCGCGGTGGCGCTCGCCGCGGTCGAGGCGTTCTTCGGGATCGGCGCGCAGCAGGCCCGCCCGCTGGACCTCGACACCGTCCGCAGGGCGTTCGCCTCGGTGGCGTCGCCGGGCCGCCTGGAGGTCGTCCGGCGCAGCCCGACCGTCGTCCTCGACGCCGCGCACAACCCCGCCGGGGCGCGGGCCGCCGCGGAGGGCGTACAGGAGGCGTTCGGCTTCTCGCGGCTGATCGGCGTGGTCGGCGCGAGCGCGGACAAGGACGTGCGCGGCGTGCTCGAAGCCTTCGAGCCGATCTTCGCGGAGGTCGTCGTCACGGCGAACTCCACCCCCCGCGCCATGGACCCCGACGCCCTCGCCGCGGTGGCGGTGGAGGTCTTCGGCGAGGACCGGGTCGTCGTCGAGCCGCGCCTCGACGACGCCCTGGAGGCGGCGATCACGCTCGCCGAGGAAGAGGGCGAGTTCGCGGGCGCGGGTGTGCTGGTGACGGGTTCGGTGATCACGGTCGGGGAAGCCCGGCTGCTCCTGCGGAAGGGCTGACACGATGCGTACGCTCTGCGCCTCGACTCTGATCGGCGAGTTCTTCGTCATCGGTTTCGCCGGGCTGGTGGCCATGAAGGACGACAGCCTCTCCCCGGGCACGGTGTGGACGGTGTGCGGCGTCGCGATGCTGCTCTCCGTCCTGCTGTGCGGGATGCTCACCCGACCGGGCGGCGTCCAGCTGGGTTGGGCGCTGCAGATCGCCCTGGTGGCGAGCGGCTTCGTCGTGCCGGTCATGTTCTTCCTCGGCATCGTCTTCGCCGGGCTGTGGTGGGCGTCGATCCACTACGGCCGCCGGATCGACGAGGCGAAGGCCCGCTGGGCGGCGGCGGAGACCGCCGAGGCCCCCTAGCCCGTGGCCCTGTCGCGGCCCCCGGCCGGCCCGTTTCGGCCGCCCCGAGACCCGGACGGGGGACGCCCGGAGGGGTGTCGCGAGCCGTACCCGGAGCCGGGTGCCGGGGCGCCGATCACACCGGGTAACCTCGGGCGGAACCGCACACCCCGGCCTGCAAGGAGCCGCACACCATGACCGAGCGCACGCTCGTCCTGCTCAAGCCCGACGCCGTCCGCCGTGGCCTGATCGGCGAGATCATCGGCCGTATCGAGCGCAAGGCCGGCTGGAGCATCACCGCGCTGGAGCTGCGCACGCTGGACCAGGAGACGCTGGAGCAGCACTACGGCGAGCACCAGGGCAAGCCCTTCTACGAGCCGCTCGTCGCCTTCATGTCCTCCGGCCCCGTCGTCGCGCTGGTCGTCGAGGGCGAGCGGGTCATCGAGGGCGTGCGCCGGCTGGCCGGTCCGACCGACCCGATCGCCGCGGCGCCCGGCTCCATCCGGGGGGACTACGGCACGATCGTCCGCGAGAACCTGATCCACGCCTCGGACTCGGAGGAGTCCGCCATTCGGGAACTGAAGATTTTCTTCCCCGGTCTTTCCTGACCTGTTGTCAGCCATACAGCGCTCTCGCCCTGGGGCGACCGATGGAATTTCGGTCGCCCCCCGGCATATGAGGACGATGATCGGGAACGCATCGGTCCGACATCTCGTCACCTATACAGAGGCGGACCACCGCGCGGTGTTCGCGTAGGCGGCACTACGATGGAATCCTCCACTCCACACGATCCAGCGCGCCGTCCTGAGAAGCCGTCAACGCTCTATGGGAAGGCCCGACGCTCCTCATGGGAAACAAGGGGAACTCTATGTCGTTCATCGGCCGTGACATGGCTGTCGACCTCGGGACCGCCAACACGCTGGTGTACGTCAGGGGTCGCGGCATCGTCCTCAACGAGCCGTCGGTCGTCGCCATCAACACCAACACCGGTGGCATCCTGGCGGTCGGCGCGGAAGCGAAGAAGATGATCGGCCGGACCCCCGGCAACATCGTCGCCGTACGGCCGCTGAAGGACGGCGTGATCGCCGACTTCGAGATCACCGAGCGGATGCTCCGCTACTTCATCCTGAAAATCCACAAGCGCCGTTATCTGGCCCGCCCCCGGGTCGTCGTCTGCGTGCCCTCCGGTATCACCGGGGTCGAGCGCCGCGCCGTGATCGAGGCGTCGACGCAGGCCGGTGCCCGCCAGGTGCACATCATCGAGGAGCCCATGGCCGCCGCCATCGGCTCCGGCCTGCCCGTCCACGAGGCCACCGGCAACATGGTGGTCGACATCGGCGGCGGCACCACGGAGGTCGCCGTGATCTCCCTCGGGGGAATCGTCACGGCACAGTCCATCCGCGTCGCCGGCGACGAGCTGGACAACGCCATCATCCAGCACATCAAGAAGGAGTACAGCCTCCTCCTCGGTGAGCGCACCGCCGAACAGATCAAGATCACCATCGGTTCGGCGTACGACCTCGGCGAGGACGAGCACACCGAGATCCGCGGCCGTGACCTCGTCTCCGGCCTGCCGAAGACCGTCGTCATCTCGGCCGGCGAGGTCCGCAAGGCCATCGAGGAACCCGTCAACGCCATCGTCGACGCCGTGAAGACCACCCTCGACAAGTGCCCGCCGGAGCTCTCCGGCGACGTCATGGACCGCGGCATCGTCCTCACCGGCGGCGGCGCCCTGCTGCGCGGCCTCGACGAGCGACTGCGCCGCGAGACGGGCATGCCGATCCACATCGCCGAGGACCCGCTCGACTCCGTGGCCCTCGGCTCCGGCAAGTGCGTGGAGGAGTTCGAGGCGCTCCAGCAGGTCCTGGACGCCCAGCCCCGCAGGTAACGGCGGACGCGGTCAGCCGTACGGGTGCTGTCGGACCCGTACGGCTGATCGTTGGTATAACGGCATGAACATTCCTACGAGGAAGGTACGGCCGCCCCACGTGAGGGACACGAAAGAGAGCCGGCTGCTCCTGGCGCTGCTGGTCGCCGTGGCGTTCGCGCTGATCACGGTCGACATCCGCGGCGGTGAGGAGTCGCCCGTCGACGGAGCCCGGCGGGCCGCCGCCACCGTGTTCGGCCCGGTCGAGAACGGCGTCGCCTCCGCGGTCGACCCGATCGGCAACGCCATCGGGGCCGTGCGGGACTCGGGCGAGCGCCACAGCCGCATCGCACGACTGGAGCGGGAGAACGCCGAGCTGAAGGTGAGACTCGGCAGCGACGACCGCAACCGCAACCGGGTCCGCGAACTCGACAAGCTGCTGCGCACGGCCGGCGCCGGCCAGTACGGCATCAAGGCGGCCGAAGTCATCGCCATAGGAGCCGCGCAGGGCTTCTCCTGGACGGTCACCATCGACGCCGGCTCCCACGACGGCATCCGCCGCGACATGACCGTCGTCAACGGCGACGGCCTCGTCGGCCGCGTCACCACCGTCGGCCCCTCCACCGCCACCGTGCTCCTCGCCAACGACCCGGACTTCACCGTCGGCACCCGCATAGAGCGCACCAACGAGCTGGGCTTCGCCACCGGCCAGGGCGAGCGCCCGCTCTCCGTGCAGCTCCTCAACGGCAAGGCCAAGGTGCGGCCCGGCGACCGGCTCGTCACCTTCGGCTCGCAGGCCGACCGGCCGTTCGTCCCCGGCGTCCCGGTCGGCGAGGTCATCCGCGTCGACCCGTCCAGCGGCGACCTGACCCGCCGGCTGTTCGTCCGCTCCTACGCCGCGTTCAGCCGCCTCGACATCGTCGGCGTCGTCGTCCAGCCGCCGCGCACCGACCCGCGCGACACGGTCCTGCCCGCCAAGCCGAAGCCCGCCCCGACCGTCACCGTCACGGTCACCCCGTCCCCGAACGCCGAGGCCGCCGAGGGCGACCGGCCGCAGGGGGAGCGGGAGGGGCAGACGGAGGCGCAGCCCGGCGTGACCGCCCGCACCGACGAGCAGGAGCAGGAGTAGTCCCATGCGCTTCAACCGGATCCTGCTCTCCACCACCCTCGTCATCGTCGCCCTCGTCGTCCAGGTCTCCGTCCTCGCCCGCCTCCAGCTGCCCGGCGCCGTACCCGACCTGGTCCTGCTGACCGTCCTCGCCCTGTCCCTCGTGTACGGGCACGTGAGCGGCGCGCTCATCGGCTTCGGCGCCGGCCTCCTCGCCGACCTGGCCCCGCCCGCCGACCACGCCGTCGGCCGCTACGCCCTCGTGCTCTGCGTCATCGGCTACGTCGCCGGCCTCACCAAGCCCGAGAACGGCCAGCCACGGTCCGCCGCCGGCCCCATGGTCATGGTCGTCGCCGCCGCGGTCGGCTCGACGCTGCTGTACGCGGGCGTCGGCGCGCTCGTCGGGGACACCGGGGCGCGCCACGTCGGTCTCGTCTCGCTCATCCTCACGGCCGTCGTCTACGACCTGCTGCTCGCCCCGTTCACCGTGCCGTGGATCATGGCGCTCGCCCGGCGGGCCGACAACGACCCGCTCGCCGAGTCGACCACCACCGCCGGTGACGTCACCTCCGGCTGGATCGCCTCCGGCACGGGGCTGCGCGTCGGCGACCGGCGCGGCGGCGGACTGCGCGGCGGACTGCGGACCAGGGCCGCCCGCAGCAGGGCGGCCCGCGCGGCCCGCATCAAGGGGGTCAAGCGCCTGTGAGGCCGACCGGAGCGGTCCGGGCGACACCGGTGACCCGTGCGCGTCGACACACCCAGGGGAGGGAGTCATGAGCAACATCCCGGAGACGGGCCGCACCCCGCGCGTCCAGATCCGCCTCGTCGTCATCCAGGTCCTCGTCTTCTCCCTCCTCCTCACCCTCCTCGGCCGGCTCTGGTACCTCCAGATCCGGCAGGGCAAGGAGTACACCGACGAGGCACGCAACAACCACGTCCAGCAGGTCGTCCAGCCCGCCGTCCGCGGCTCCATCCTCGACGCCCGCGGCGTGCCCCTCGCCGACAACGAGACCCGCCTCGTGGTCTCCGCGTCCCGCACCGAGCTGATGAAGATGAAGGACGACGGCAGGGCCGTCCTCACCCGGCTCGCGGGCGTCCTGGGCATGAAGCCCAAGGAGGTCATGGACAAGATCCGCCTCTGCGACTCCGAGACCCCCCAGCCGTGCTGGAACGGCTCGCCCTTCCAGCCCATCCCCGTCACCGACTCGGCCACCACCCAGCAGGCCCTCCAGATCCGCGAACGCGCCGAGGACTTCCCCGGCATCACCGCGGAACCCACCGCCGTACGCCGTTACCCGGCCCCCGGCAAGGCCCGCACCTCGCAGGTCCTCGGCTACCTCTCGCCCGTCACCGACGCGGAGATCGAGGAGGCCAAGGACAGCGACTCGCCGTTCCTCCGCTCCGACCAGGTGGGCCGTTCCGGACTGGAGCGCACGTACGACAAGGCGCTGCGCGGCAAGGCCGGTGTCACCCGGTACGAGGTCGACAACCTCGGCCGGGTCCTCGGAGAGGCGGAGAGCGACCCGGGCCGGCCCGGCTCCACCGTCGTCACGAGCATCGACGCCCGGGTCCAGGCGGTCGCCGAGTACGAGCTCCACCAGGCGATGCAGACCGTCCGCAAGGAGACCGACCGCATCACCGGCCGCCCGTACAAGGCCGACGCGGGCGCCGTCGTCGTCATGGAGTCCAAGACCGGCCGGGTCGTCGCCATGGCGTCCCAGCCCGACTACGACCCCAACGCCTGGGTCGGGGGCATCTCCGGCAAGGAGTACGCGAAGCTCACCGGCAAGAACTCCAACTACCCGCTGCTCAACCGGGCCATCCAGGGCCAGGCACCGGCCGGCTCGATCTTCAAGGTGATCTCGGCGAGCGCCGCCGTGCGGGCCGGCTACCCCTTCGACGGCCGCTACAACTGCAGCAGCTCCTACAGCCTCGGCGGCCGCAGCTTCGCCAACTTCGAGTCCAAGGGGCACGGCCCCATCTCCCTCGGCGACGCCCTCAAGTTCTCCTGCAACACCGTCTTCTACGCCCTCGGGCACAAGGAATGGCAGAAGGACGGCGGCCTGAAGCCGAAGAAGGACGCCCACGACTGGTTCTACCGGACCGCCCACGACTTCGGGCTCGGCGCCGAGACTGGCATCGACCTGCCCAACGAGGTCACCGGCCGTATCCCCGACCGCCAGTGGAAGCAGCGGTTCTGGCAGGCCAACAAGGACGCCTGGTGCCGGCAGGGCAAGAAGGGCGGCAGCTACGTCGAGCAGATCGCCTACGAGAGCTGCCTGGAAGGCAACCAGCTGAAGGCGTTCGACAGCATCAACTACGCCATCGGCCAGGGCGACGTCCTCGTCACCCCCATCCAGATGGCCACCGCCTACGCCGCCATCAGCAACGGCGGCACCCTCTTCGAACCCACCATCGGCAAGGCCGTGATCAGCCCCGACGGCAAGAGGATCGAGGAGATCACGCCCAAGCGCCGCGGCCGGCTGCCCGTCGACGCCCAGACCGTCAGCGACCTCGACAAGGGCCTGCGCTCCGTCGTCGAGCCCGGCGGCACCGCCGCCTGGCGGTTCGAGGGCTGGCCCCAGGACAAGATCCCCATGCGGGCGAAGACCGGCACCGCCCAGGTCTACGGCAAGCAGACGACGTCCTGGTTCGCCACCTACACCGACGAGTTCACCATCGTCATGACGATCTCCCAGGGCGGTACCGGCTCCGGCGCCTCCGGCCCCGCCGTCCGCAACATCTACGACGCCCTCTACGGCCTCGACGACGCGGGCAACCAGGACCTCAAGCGCGCCCTGCTGCCCACGCCGCAGAAGACCCTGCCGAAGATCCAGCCGGACGGCTCCATCGAGGCCCCCACCGTCAAGCCGTACGACCCCGAAGCGCAGAAGCCCAAGGACGGCCAGGGCACGGGCGACGGACAACCGGGCCTCGCCGGCCCACCGGTCTGGAGGGACTGAGCGCCACCATGCCCGGAACCAGCACCTTCTCCGTCCCCCGCTACGCACCCGAGCGCGGCGGGCTGTGGGCCCGGCTCACCGCCCGCGACTCCCTCGTGCGCCGGCTCGACTGGCCGCTGCTCTTCTCCTCGCTCGCCCTGTCCCTGATCGGCGCGCTGCTCGTGTGGTCCGCCACCCGCAACCGCACCGAACTCAACCAGGGCGACCCGTACTCGTTCCTCTTCAAGCACCTGCTCAACACCAGCATCGGCTTCGCCCTCATGGTCGGGACGGTCTGGCTCGGCCACCGCACCCTGCGCGGCGCCGTCCCGTTCCTGTACGGCATCTCCGTGGTGCTGGTGCTGCTCGTCCTCACCCCGCTCGGCGCGACCATCAACGGCGCCCACGCCTGGATCGTGCTCGGCGGGGGCTTCTCCCTCCAGCCCTCCGAGTTCGTCAAGGTGACGATCATCCTCGGCATGGCGATGCTCCTCGCGGCCCGCGTCGACGCCGGGGACCAGCTCCACCCCGACCACCGCACCGTCGCCAAGTCCCTGCTCGTCGCCGTCCTCCCCATGGCCATCGTGATGCTGATGCCGGACCTCGGCTCCGTCATGGTGATGGTGGTGATCGTCCTCGGCGTGCTCCTCGCCTCCGGCGCCTCCAACCGCTGGATCCTCGGCCTGATCGGTGCCGGGGTGGCCGGTGCCGTGCTCGTCGCCGCGCTCGGCGTCCTCGACGAGTACCAGCTCAACCGCTTCGCCGCGTTCGCCAACCCCGAGCTCGACCCGGCCGGCGTCGGCTACAACACCAACCAGGCCCGCATCGCCATCGGCTCCGGCGGCCTGTACGGCGCCGGCCTCTTCAACGGCCACCAGACGACCGGCCAGTTCGTCCCCGAGCAGCAGACCGACTTCATCTTCACCGTCGCCGGCGAGGAGCTCGGCTTCCTCGGCGCCGGCGTGATCATCGCCCTGCTCGGCGTGGTCCTGTGGCGGGCCTGCCGCATCGCCCGCGAGACGACCGAGCTGTACGGGACGATCGTCGCCGCCGGCATCATCGCCTGGTTCGCGTTCCAGTCCTTCGAGAACATCGGCATGACCCTCGGCATCATGCCGGTCGCGGGCCTGCCGCTGCCGTTCGTGTCGTACGGCGGCTCGTCGATGTTCGCCGTCTGGGTGGCGGTCGGGCTGCTCCAGTCCATCCGGGTGCAGCGACCACTGGCCGCCTAGGGCCTGTCCTCCGGATCAGGCCCTGGGGGGCGTCCCGCCGATCCGGTCGGGTCCCGCGGCGCCCGGCGTGCGCCGTGCCGCCGCCCCGGCGCGGGGCGAGCCTCCGCCCGGTGCGTGCCGTGCCGCCGCCCGGGACCGCATGGCCGGGCCGTTCCGGGGCACCTGGAAGGACATGGTGGCGGATACGAAGCGCGAGATCGAGCGGAAGTACGAAGCCGAACCCGGCACGCGGCTGCCGGACCTCACCGCGGTGCGGGGGGTCGCGGCCGTCCTCGACCGGGGCGTCGCCGAGCTGGACGCCGTCTACTACGACACCCCCGACCTGCGCCTCGCCGCGGCCTCCGTCACCCTGCGCCGCCGCACCGGCGGCGCCGACGCCGGATGGCACCTGAAGCTGCCGGTCGCCCCCGGCGTCCGCGACGAGGTGCACGCCCCGCTGGCGGACGACGTCCCGCGCGACCTCGCCGACCTCGTACGGGCCCGCACCCGCGGGGCCGCGCTCGTCCCGCTCGTACGGCTCCGCTCCCACCGGGACGTGCGCCACCTCGTCGACGACCGGGGCGACCTGCTCGCAGAGGCGAGCACCGACACCGTCCGCGCCGAGCGCCTCACCGGCGGCGACGGCGGCACGGTCGAGTGGACCGAGATCGAGGTGGAGCTCGCCGACGGCGCCGACCCCGCCGTCCTCGACGCCGTCGACAAGCGACTGCGCAAGAAGGGGCTGGCGCCCTCCCGCGCGTCGTCCAAGCTCGCCAAGGCACTCGACCACACCGGACGGCGACCGCCCCGCGCCCCGGAGCCCGACGGCACCGCCGGCGGCCACCTCCTCGCCCACCTGCGCGAACAGGCCGACCTGCTCGCCGCCCACGACGCCGCGGTACGCCGGGACCTGCCCGACTCCGTCCACCAGATGCGCGTCGCCACCCGCCGTCTGCGCAGCGCCTTCCGCACCTACCGCAAGTTCCTGGACCGCTCCGCGACCGACCCGGTCGCCGCCGAGCTGAAGTGGCTCGCCGGTGAACTCGGCGCCGACCGCGACCAGGAGGTCCTCACCGAACGGCTCACCTCCCACGTCGACGCCCTCCCCGTCACGCTGCTCCTCGGACCGGTCCGCGCCCGGCTGCGCGCCTGGTCCGCCGCCGGTCGCGTCCGGGTCCGGGCCCGCACCCTCGCCGTCCTCGACGGCGAGCGGTACACCGCCCTCCTCGACGCCCTCGACGCCCTCCTCGCCGACCCGCCGCTGCGGCCGGCCGCGGCGGGCGCCGCCGACGAGGCGCTGCCCGCGGCGGTCCTCCGCGAGTACGACCGGCTGGCCGCCCGCGTCGACCGCGCGCTCGCCCTGCCGCCGGGCCAGGACCGGGACGTCGCCCTGCACGAGGCCCGCAAGGCCGCCAAACGCGTCCGGTACGCCGCCGAGGCCGCCGCGCCCGTGCTCGGGAAGCGCGGCAAGCGGTTCACCAAGGGCGTGAAGGCCGTGCAGAAGGTCCTCGGCGAGCACCAGGACAGCGTCGTCGCCCGCGAAGCCCTGCGCGACCTGGCGATCCAGGCCCACGCGTCCGGGGAGACGGCCTTCACCTGGGGCCTGCTCCACGGCCGGGAGGCGGCCCGGGCGGACGACTGCGAGCGACGGCTGCCGGAGGTGTGGGCGAAGGTCACGGCGGGGAAACCTCGGCGGCTCTGACCGCCGGCGGGCCGGGGTACGCTTGAGAGTCGCCCCCCTGCCCGCTCATGAAGGTCTCTGATGTCCGAGTCGGTCTTCCCCCAGCTCGAAGCTCTGCTCCCGCACGTGCAGAAGCCCATTCAGTACGTCGGCGGTGAGTTGAACTCCACCGTCAAGGAGTGGGACAGCTGCGACGTGCGGTGGGCGCTCATGTACCCGGACGCCTACGAGGTCGGGCTGCCCAACCAGGGCGTCATGATCCTCTACGAGGTACTCAACGAGCGCGAGGGCGTCCTCGCCGAGCGCACCTACAGCGTGTGGCCCGACCTCGAGGCGCTGATGCGCGAGCACGGCGTACCCCAGTTCACCGTGGACAGCCACCGGCCGGTGGGCTCCTTCGACGTCTTCGGCCTGAGCTTCTCCACCGAGCTCGGCTACACCAACATGCTCACGGCGCTCGACCTCGCGGGGATCCCGCTGGAGGCGAAGGACCGCACGCTCGACGACCCGATCGTGCTCGCGGGCGGCCACGCCGCCTTCAACCCCGAGCCGATCGCCGACTTCATCGACGCGGCGATCATCGGCGACGGCGAGCAGGCCGTCCTCGACATGACCGACATCATCCGCGCCTGGAAGGCGGAGGGCCGCCCCGGCGGCCGCGAGGAGGTCCTCCTCCGGCTGGCGAAGACCGGCTCCGTGTACATCCCGGCGTTCTACGACGTCGAGTACCTGCCGGACGGCCGCATCGGCCGCGTCGTCCCCAACCGCTCCGGCGTGCCGTGGCGCGTGTCCAAGCACACCGTCATGGACCTCGACGAGTGGCCCTACCCCAAGCAGCCGCTCGTCCCGCTCGCCGAGACCGTCCACGAGCGGATGTCCGTGGAGATCTTCCGCGGCTGCACCCGCGGCTGCCGCTTCTGCCAGGCCGGCATGATCACGCGCCCCGTGCGGGAGCGAAGTATCACCGGCATCGGCGAGATGGTCGAGAAGGGTCTCAAGGCGACCGGCTTCGAGGAGGTCGGCCTGCTGTCGCTGTCCTCCGCGGACCACTCCGAGATCGGTGACATCGCCAAGGGCCTCGCGGACCGGTACGAGGACGACAAGGTCGGCCTGTCGCTGCCCTCCACCCGCGTCGACGCGTTCAACGTCGACCTGGCCAACGAGCTGACCCGCAACGGCCGTCGCTCCGGCCTCACCTTCGCCCCCGAGGGCGGCTCCGAGCGCATGCGCAAGGTCATCAACAAGATGGTCTCGGAGGAGGACCTGATCCGCACGGTCGCCACCGCCTACGGCAACGGCTGGCGCCAGGTGAAGCTGTACTTCATGTGCGGCCTGCCCACGGAGACCGACGACGACGTCCTGCAGATCGCCGACATGGCGATGAACGTCATCCAGAAGGGCCGCGAGGTCTCCGGCGCCAACGACATCCGCTGCACGGTCTCCATCGGCGGGTTCGTGCCCAAGCCGCACACGCCCTTCCAGTGGGCGCCGCAGCTCTCCGCCGAGGAGACCGACGCCCGCCTGGAGAAGCTCCGCGACAAGATCCGCGGCGACAAGAAGTACGGCCGCTCCATCGGCTTCCGCTACCACGACGGCAAGCCGGGCATCGTCGAGGGCCTCCTCTCGCGCGGCGACCGCCGCATCGGCTCCGTCATCCGCGCCGTGTACGAGGACGGCGGCCGCTTCGACGGCTGGCGCGAGCACTTCAGCTACGACCGCTGGATGCAGTGCGCCGAGAAGACGCTCCCCGCCTACGGCGTGGACGTCGACTGGTACACGACGCGTGAGCGCACGTACGAGGAGGTCTTGCCCTGGGACCACCTGGACTCCGGTCTCGACAAGGACTGGCTCTGGGAGGACTGGCAGGACGCCCTCGACGAGACCGAGGTCGAGGACTGCCGCTGGACCCCGTGCTTCGACTGCGGCGTCTGCCCGCAGATGGACACGCACATCCAGATCGGCCCCACCGGCAAGAAGCTGCTGCCGCTGTCCGTCGTGAAGTGACCGCGGGACGACCGGCGTCGTGACGTCGGGACGTCGTGTGATGCCGTGACGGCTGACGTCGTGGCGCCATGACGCCCCGGCGCGGGATGCCCGCGTGACGGCCCGGCCCGGGGGAGGACCCCCGGGCCGGGCCGTCGCCGTGAGGGGCCGCGGACGGCGGCGGCGGGCGGGCCGGCGGGGCCCCGGCGGCACGACCTGGAGAACTCGTGGGAGTCACGGCGCGTACCCTGGGTAGGACAACGACCGCACCTGGCGTGGCGCCCGCACCCGAGATCTCCCCGCGACAGCGGGGGTGAGCCGGGCGGGACCCCCAGGGGCCGCCCGAATTTCGTGGGCGGCGCGCCACCGCGCCCGCCCCGCACCGAGGAGAAGAACCACTGGGCAAGCGACAGCCCGAAGGCCCGCCGCCCGCACCGGCGGTGCAGCGCATCCGACTGCGCTACACCAAGCGCGGCCGCCTCCGGTTCACCAGCCACCGTGACTTCCAGCGCGCCTTCGAGCGCGCCCTGCGCCGCGCCGAGGTGCCCATGGCGTACTCGGCCGGCTTCACGCCCCACCCCAAGGTGTCCTACGCGAACGCCGCCCCGACCGGTACCGGCTCCGAGGCCGAGTACCTGGAGATCGCGCTCACCGCGCCCCGCGACCCCGCCACCCTGCGGGAACTGCTCGACGCGTCGCTGCCCGACGGGCTCGACGTCATCGACGCCGTCGAGGCCCGCACCTCCGGCCTCGCCGACCGGCTCACCGCCTCCGTGTGGGAGCTGCGGCTCGACGGGGTCGAGCCCGCGGACGCCGAACGGGCCGTCGCCGCGTTCCTCGCGGCCGACGCCGTCGAGGTCCAGCGCAGGACGAAGAACGGCCTGCGCAGCTTCGACGCGCGTGCCGCCGTGGCGGGACTCGAGACCGTTCCCGCGGCCGGTGATAGGCCGGCGGACGGCCCCTGTGCGATACTGCGGCTGGTTGTTCGGCACGTGACACCTGCCGTCCGACCCGACGACGTCCTGTCCGGTCTCCGAGCTGTGGCCGACCTGGCGCCGCCGGTCCCCGCAGCGGTGACCAGGCTGGCGCAGGGGCTCTTCGACGAGGAGTCCGGAACGGTGACCGACCCGCTCGCGCCCGACCGCGAGGCAGTCACGGCCGCCCCACCCAAGGCCGCCGGACCCGCCGTCGCGACGGCGCCGGAAGGTGCAGGTTCCGCGTAGGAGCTGTCGTCGAAGCGCAGCCCTGGCACTCGGGAGCCACCTGGGTCGGGCCGCGTACAGACACAGGAGACTTTCGCCAGGCCGTCCGCACAAGGCGTACGGAACCGGCGAGCCAGACATCAGCTCCCGTGCGGCGCCCGCGCCCCGGACGGCGGCCACCGCGCATCGCGCGTGCCGCGGCCGGACCGGACTCAGACGCGGCGCCCGGGAGCGTGACGGGAGAACCGCCCGCATGCTCGAAGCGAACGAGACCGGCACCGCCGGTACCACCGAGAACGACACCAACGGCCCCGGCGACACGCTGCCGCCGCGCCGCCGGCGCCGCGCCGCGTCCCGCCCCGCGGGCCCGCCGGCAGGCGGGGGGACGGCCGCGGAGACCCCGGCCGCCGCCCCGGCCGCGCCGGAGGCCGCCGACACGCCCGGGCAGGCAGCCCCGGCGGACGCGACCGCGGACGCCGCTCCGGCCCGTCCGCGTCGCCGCGCCACCCGCAAGGCCACCGCGCCCGCCGCCGAGGCCCCCGAGGTCGTGGAGGCCCCGCGGAGCGCCGAGGCCGCCGCGCCCGAGGCCCCGGCCGACCAGGCTCCGGCCGCGCCGGCCGTCGAGGAGGCCGCTCCGGCCCGTCCGCGCCGCCGTGCCACCCGCAAGGCCACCGCGCCCGCCGCCGAGGCTCCCGCCCAGGCCGTGGAGACCCCCGAGGCGCCCTCCGCCGAGGCCCCGGCCGTCGAGGCCCCGGCCGCTCCGGCCGTCGAGGAGGCCGCTCCGGCCCGTCCGCGCCGCCGCGCCACCCGCAAGGCCACCGCCCCGGCCCCGGTCGAGGTTCCCGAGGCCGTGGAGGCCCCGCGGAGCGCCGAGGCCGCCGCGCCCGGGACTCCGGCCGCTCCGGCCGCCGAGGAGACCGCTCAGGCCGTCGAGGAGGCCGCCCCGGCCCGTCCGCGTCGCCGCGCCACCCGCAAGGCCACCGCCCCCGCCGGGGCGCCCGCGTCCACCGGGAGCGCGCAGACCGCCCCCGAGGCGCAGGCCGAGCAGGTCACCGCCGAGCAGGTCCCGGCCGAGCAGGCCGCCCCGGTCCCGGCCGCCGAGGAGGCGGCCCCGGCCCGTACCCGTCGCCGCGCCACCCGCAAGGCCACCGCGCCCGCGCCCCAGCCGGAGCCGGCCGCCGCCCAGGAGAACGGGGCGGGCGCCGAGAGCGGCGAGACCCTCCCGGCCGACACGGTCGCGCAGATCACCTCCGACTCCGGTGCCGTCGTCGCCGCCGAGCAGGCCGCCTCCCGTGGCCGCACCCGCCGCCGCGCGACCTCCCCGCAGTTCACCGCCGAGGCCGCGCAGAAGCCCGACACCGCCCGTGGCCGCCGTGCCGCGCGGCCCGCCGTGCCGGTGTTCCGGGCCCCGGTCTTCGCCGAGCCCATGTTCCAGACCCCCGAGACCGCCGCCGCGGCGGCCGCCGCCGAGGCCGCGCAGGCCACGGAGGTGGACGAGGAGACGGACGAGACCGTCGAGACCCCCGCGCCCGCCGAGGCGGTCGTCGAGACGCCCGCCGAGCGGCCCGAGACCGGTGGCCGCCGTCGCCGCCGCCGTCGCGCCGAGGCCGCCGAGACCACCACCCGTCCGGCTGAGGCCGCCCCGGCCGAGCCCGCGGCCCCCGCCGCGGAGCCCGCCGCGCCCGCCGAGGCCGTCGCCGAGGAGGAGGCCGAGCCGGCCGACGCCGACGAGCACGACGAGCACGACGAGTTCGACGAGCGCCCCTCGCGCCGCCGCCGGCGCGGTGGCCGCCGTCGCCGCCGCGGCGAGTCGGCCGACGCCGACGAGCACGACACCGACGAGCACGACACGGACGCCCCGCACGGCGGCACCGCCGACGCGGAGCACGACGCGGACACCGACGACGAGCCCGAGGACGACGAGGACGAGGCCGGCGACGCCACCCCGTCCGCCGCCGGCACCAGCAGCTCGCGCCGCCGGCGCCGCCGGCGCCGCCGCAGCGGTGAGCCGTCCGGCGACGCCGAGCCGGCCGCCGAGGACGACGGCGTCCGCACGGTCGTCAAGGTCCGCGAGCCGCGCCCCGCCCGCGAGAAGGCCGAGCCCGGCACGGGCGCGGACGAGGTGCAGTCCATCAAGGGCTCCACGCGCCTGGAGGCGAAGAAGCAGCGCCGCCGCGAGGGCCGCGAGCAGGGCCGCCGCCGCGTGCCGATCATCACGGAGGCCGAGTTCCTCGCCCGCCGCGAGGCCGTCGAGCGCGTCATGGTCGTCCGCCAGAACGGCGACCGCACGCAGATCGGCGTCCTCGAGGACAACGTGCTCGTCGAGCACTACGTCAACAAGGAGCAGGCCACCTCGTACGTCGGCAACGTCTACCTGGGCAAGGTCCAGAACGTCCTGCCGTCCATGGAGGCCGCGTTCGTCGACATCGGCAAGGGCCGCAACGCCGTCCTGTACGCCGGCGAGGTCAACTTCGAGGCGCTCGGCATGGCCAACGGGCCGCGCCGCATCGAGGCCGCCCTCAAGTCCGGCCAGCCCGTCCTCGTCCAGGTGACGAAGGACCCCATCGGCCACAAGGGCGCCCGCCTCACCAGCCAGGTCTCCCTGCCCGGCCGCTACCTGGTCTACGTGCCCGAGGGCTCGATGACCGGCATCAGCCGCAAGCTGCCCGACACCGAGCGCGCCCGGCTGAAGACCATCCTCAAGAAGATCGTCCCCGAGGACGCCGGCGTCATCGTCCGCACCGCGGCCGAGGGCGCCAGCGAGGACGAGCTGCGCCGCGACGTCGAGCGGCTCCAGGCGCAGTGGGAGGAGATCCAGGAGAAGGCGAAGAGCGGCAACGCCCCGACCCTCCTCTACGGTGAGCCGGACATGACCGTCCGGGTCGTCCGCGACATCTTCAACGAGGACTTCTCGAAGGTCATCGTCAGCGGCGACGACGCGTGGGAGACCATCCACGGGTACGTCTCGCACGTCGCCCCCGACCTCGCCGACCGGCTCCAGCGCTGGACCTCCGAGGTCGACGTCTTCGCGTCGTACCGGATCGACGAGCAGCTCATGAAGGCGCTGGACCGCAAGGTCTGGCTGCCGTCCGGCGGTTCGCTGGTGATCGACAAGACCGAGGCCATGATCGTGGTCGACGTCAACACCGGGAAGTTCACCGGCCAGGGCGGCAACCTCGAGGAGACCGTCACCAGGAACAACCTGGAGGCGGCCGAGGAGATCGTCCGCCAGCTGCGCCTGCGCGACCTGGGCGGCATCGTCGTCATCGACTTCATCGACATGGTGCTGGAGTCCAACCGCGACCTCGTGCTGCGGCGGCTGCTGGAGTGCCTGGGCCGCGACCGCACCAAGCACCAGGTGGCCGAGGTCACGTCGCTGGGCCTGGTCCAGATGACCCGCAAGCGGGTCGGTCAGGGCCTGCTGGAGTCGTTCTCCGAGACGTGCGTCCACTGCAACGGCCGCGGCGTCATCGTCCACATGGAGCAGCCGACCGGCACGGGCGGCGGGGGCGGTGGCGGCGGCAAGCGCGCCCGCAAGCGCGGTCGCGGCGGTGCCGAGCAGCCGCACGAGCACGTCGAGGCGGTCGACTACGACGAGACGACCGTCGACGAGGTCCCGGACTCCGCGCCCGCCCCGGTCGCCGAGCCCGAGCCGGCCTTCGCCCCGGACGAGGAGCTGTACTCCAGCGCCGCCGAGGCCGAGGCCGCCGCGACCCGTGGCCGTTCGCGCCGCCGGGCCTCGCGCCGGGCGTCGGCTCCGGCCGGTGCGCCGAAGGCCCCCGAGGCCGAGGCCGTCGTGGAGACGCCGGTGGTGCCGGTGGCCGACCCGGTCGTGGTGCCGGAGCCGGTGGCCGAGGAGCCGCAGGCCGAGCCCGCGCGGGTCGAGGAGCCGCAGGTCGAGACCGTCGAGGCGCCGGTCGCCGCGGAGCCGGTCGAGGAGGCCGCGCCGCAGGGCCGTACCCGTCGCCGGGCGACCCGTCGGGCGTCGGCTCCGGCCGGTGCGCCCAAGGCCGCCGAGGCCGTCTCCGTGGTCGTGGCGGCCGAGCCCGCCGCTCCCGAGGCGCCGGCCGCGCCGGCCGCCGCGGAGGAGCCCCCGGCGCCGGGCGAGCCGGCCACCGAGGCCGCGCCGCCCCGCCCGCGCCGCCGGGTGGTCCGTAAGGTGACGTCCCCCGCCGGCTCCCCGGCAGGGGCGCAGGAGGCCGCGATCGTCGTCGTGGCCGCCCCGGCCACCGCCGCCCAGGCGCCCGCCGAGGCCCCCGAGGCCCCCGAGGCCCCCGAGGGCAGTGGGGACGAGGCAGCGGACGACGCGGCCCCGGCGCGGAAGACCGCCAAGAAGGCGACGGCGAAGAAGACCGCCGCCAAGAAGACGGCGGCGAAGAAGACGACCGCCAAGAAGACGACCGCCAAGAAGGCCACGGCCACCAAGTCGGCGTCGAAGACCGCCAAGACCGCCAAGACGGCCAAGACGGCCAAGAAGACCGTGGCCGCCGAGAAGACGGCCCCGGCCACCGTGACGGCGGTCACGGAGGACTGAACACCCGGTGAAGACCGGCTGAAATGATCAGTGCCCCGCCCCGCATTCGTGCGGGGCGGGGCACCGCTTTCGTTTCGGAATCGATGCTTCAGGCCGTTAAGCGCCCGGAAATTGGCAGAGTCATTCCTGATAATGTGACGCCGGTCGACGCCGTCCGCCGGTCCCCACCGGAGCGCGCGGGAGGTGTGGACTCGGTTCCGGGCCGGACCCGTCCCGGCCGTCATCGGTAGGGCGTCGGCATCGCGCCGGAGGGGCTAGCGCGCGCTCTCGACGAGACGTACGCACACCCCGGACCTCTGCCACGAAGAGCTCTTGCGGTGTTCAAGGAGGACGTCCATGCCGAGCGTCAACGAGCAGCCCATCCCCGCTGCCCGCCCGGTCATCGGTGAAGAGGAGATCGAGGCAGCCGTACGCGTACTGCGCAGCGGCCGCGTCGTGCAGGGCCCAGAGGTGGCCGCCTTCGAGGAGAGCTTCGCGGAGCTGGTCGACGGCCGCCACTGCGTCGCCGTCAACTCGGGCACCTCGGCGCTGCACCTCCTTCTGATGGCCCTGAACATCGGCCCGGGTGACGAGGTCATCGTGCCGTCGTTCTCCTTCGCCGCGTCCGCGAACGCGGTCCGCCTCGTCGGGGCCGACGCCGTCTTCGCCGACATCGAGCCGGACTCGTTCTGCCTCGACCCGGCCGCCGTCGAGGCCGCCATCACCCCGCGCACGGTCGCGATCATGCCGGTGCACCTGTACGGCCACCCGGCCGCGATGGACAAGATCATGGCCGTCGCCGACAAGCACAAGCTGGCCGTCGTCGAGGACGCCTGCCAGGCCCACGCCGCGGCCCTCCACGGCACCCCCGTGGGCGCCTTCGGCGCCGGTGGCACCTTCAGCTTCTACCCGACCAAGAACATGCACTCCCTGGAGGGCGGCATGGTCTCGGTCGGCGACGCCGAGGTCGCCCGCACCCTGCGCCTCCTGCGCAACCAGGGCATGGAGCAGCGGTACGCCAACGAGATCGTCGGCGCCAACATGCGCATGACCGACGTCGCCGCCGCGGTCGGCCGTGTCCAGCTGGCCAAGCTGCACGGCTGGACCGAGCAGCGCATCGCCAACGCCGCGTACCTCACCGAGCACATCACCGCGCCCGGCGTGGTGACCCCCGTGGTCGCCGAGGGCGCGCGCCACATCTTCCACCAGTACACGATCCGCGTCCGCGGAGACCGCGACGCCGCCATGGCGAAGCTGACCGAGGCGGGCATCGGCAACGCCGTGTACTACCCGACGCCGATCCACCGCCTCAAGCCGTACTGGGAGCCGGACCAGAAGGCCGGCCGCGACTGGGACCTGCCGGAGACGGAGAAGGCGGCGGCCGAGGTCGTCTCCCTCCCCGTCCACCCGTCCCTCACCCAGGACGACCTCGAGCGGATCGTCACCGCCGTCAACGCCCTGGGGGAGGAGCTGTGACCGCCACCGGAACGCTCCGGGCCGGCCTCGTCGGCCTCGGCTCCATGGGCCGCCACCACGCCCGCGTGCTCGCCGGCCTGGAGGGCGTGGAGCTCGTCGGCGTCGTCGACCCGATGGGCGACAGGAACGGCTGGGCGCAGGGCGCCCCCGTCCTCGCCACCGTCGAGGAACTGCTCGCGCTCGGCGTCGACTACGCCGTCGTCGCCTGCCCGACCGCCCTCCACGAGGAGGTCGGGCTGAAGCTGGCCGAGGCCGGCGTGTGCGCGCTCGTCGAGAAGCCCGTCGCGGACACCGTCGACGGCGCCCGCCGCCTCGTCGAGGCGTTCGAGTCGCGCGACCTGGTGGCCGGCGTCGGCCACATCGAGCGGTGCAACCCCGCCCTGCGCTCCCTGCGCGCCCGCCTGGAGGCCGGCGAGCTGGGCGACGTCTTCCAGGTCGTCACCCGCCGCCAGGGCCCCTTCCCGCACCGCATCGCGGACGTCGGCGTCGTCAAGGACCTCGCGACGCACGACATCGACCTCACCGGCTGGGTCACCGGCCAGACGTACACGTCGATCGCCGCGCGCACCGTCTCCAAGTCGGGCCGCCCGCACGAGGACATGGTCTCCGCCGTCGGCCAGCTCTCCGACGGCACGATGGTCAACCACCTCGTCAACTGGCTGAGCCCGCTCAAGGAGCGCTTCACCTCGGTCACCGGCGAGCGCGGCTGCTTCATCGCCGACACCCTCACCGCCGACCTGACCTTCTACTCCAACGCCGCCGTCGCCACCGAGTGGGAGGCCCTGCGCGCCTTCCGCGGCGTCGCCGAGGGCGACATGGTCCGGTACGCCATCCCGAAGCGCGAGCCGCTCCTCGTCGAGCACGAGCTGTTCCGCGACGCCGTCCTCGGCAAGTCCGACGACATCTGCACGCTCCGCCAGGGCCTGCGTACCGTGGAGGTCGCCGCGGCCGTCCTGGAGTCGGCCGCCACCGGCGACACCGTCCGTCTCAACGGCTCCGCAAAGGGGTAGGGGTAGTCTCCCTTGACCAGACCTGATGTCACCGTCGTCGTGGCGGTCTACAACACCATGCCCTACCTGACGGAGTGCCTGAACTCGCTCGTCAAGCAGAGCATCGGCAGGGACCGCCTGGAGGTCGTGGCCGTCGACGACGGCTCGACCGACGACAGCGGCCGGGAACTCGACCGCTTCGCGGAGCGGTACCCCGGCGTCGTGAAGGTCATCCACCAGGCCAACTCCGGTGGCCCGGCCGCTCCCAGCAACCGGGCCCTGGAGGTGGCCACCGGCCGGTACGTCTACTTCATCGGTTCCGACGACCACCTCGGCCGCGAGGCCCTGGAACGCATGGTCGACTACGCCGACCGGCACGACTCCGACGTCGTCGTCGGCAAGATGGTCGGCACCAACGGCCGCTACGTCCACCAGGCGCTCTTCCAGCGCAACGACCCCGACGTCAGCCTGTACGACTCGGCGCTGCCGTTCACGCTGGCCAATACCAAGCTGTTCCGGCGCGACCTCGTCGAGCAGCACAAGCTGCGCTTCCCCGAGGACCTGCCGGTCGGCTCCGACCAGCCGTTCACCATAGAGGCGTGCGTCCGCGCCCGGAAGGTGTCCGTCCTCGCCGACTACACCTGCTACTACGCGGTGAAGCGCGGCGACTCGTCCAACATCACCTACCGCGCCGACCACCTGTCGCGGCTGCGCTGCACCGCACGGATCATGGAGCACGCGGCCGGGCTGATCGAGGCCGGGCCGCAGCGGGACGCGGTCTTCGTGCGCCACTTCACCTGGGAGCTCGCCAAGCTGATCCAGGACGACTTCCCGTCCCTCGACGCGGCCACGCGCACCGAGGTGTGCGCCGGCATCGCCGAACTGGCCGACGCGTACTTCACGGAGGCGCTCCGCGACTCCATGGACGTCAAGCGGCGGGTGCGGATCGCCCTCGCCCAGCGCGGCGCCCTCGACCACCTCGTCCGCGCCATCGAGGACGAGGCGGCGCACGGCGCCCCGCCGCTCCTGCTGGAGGACGGCCGCGCCTACGTCCGCTACCCCGGCTTCCGCGACCCGGCCCTCGGGCTGCCCGACCGGCTCTTCGAGGTGATCGGTGAGGCGGTGCCCCGGCAGCTCGCCGACGGCACCCGCCTGGTCTCCGCCGCCTGGGAGCAGAGCGGCGACGACCTCGCCGTCTCCCTCGCCGTCCGGGTGCCCGTCACCGGCGAGACCGACACCGCCTCCGTCCGCCTGGCCGCCAAGGCCCTGCCGAAGAGCACCGACAAGCCCGGCGGTCGGCGCGTCCCCGTCGGCGTCGAACTCCCCGCCCGCAAGGGCGAGTCGAGCCAGGAGCCGGCCCCCGACGGCACCGGCACCCACCTGCTCGCCCGCATCCCCCTCCAGCCGGCCCGCGCCAAGCTCGGCGTCCGCGCCTACCTGGATGTGGCAGGCTCGACGTACGAGATCCCCGTGAAGACCCAGGGGGTGCCGCTGCCCCTGGCCCGGCGCTGGCGCGAGAAGGTCCCGTACCGCGTCTCCGCCACCGCCAACGCCAAGGGGCGGCTGGTCATCACCACGGCTCCGCTCTGGGAGCCCTCGCCCGGCGCCGGCCTGCGACTGCGCCGCGTCCTGTCCCGTGTGAAGAGGAAACTGACCCGATGAACATCTGTGTAGTCGCGCTCGGCAAGATCGGTCTGCCGCTCGCCGTGCAGTTCGCCGACAAGGGCCACAAGGTCATCGGCGCCGACGTCAACGAGAAGGTCGTGGAGCTGGTCAACGCCGGCACCGAGCCCTTCCCCGGCGAGCACGACCTGGACGTCAAGCTGAAGAAGGCCGTCGACGCCGGGCTGCTCACCGCCACCACCGACACCGCCGCCGCGGTCGCGCAGTCCGAGGCCGTCGTCGTGGTCGTCCCGCTGTTCGTGGACGCCGAGGGCACCCCCGACTTCGGCTGGATGGACTCCGCCACCAAGGCCATCGCCAAGGGCCTCAAGCCGGGCACCCTCGTCTCGTACGAGACGACCCTGCCGGTCGGCACCACCCGCACCCGCTGGGCGCCGATGCTGGAGGAGGGCTCCGGCCTCACCGCGGGCGAGGACTTCCACCTCGTCTTCTCCCCGGAGCGGGTCCTCACCGGCCGCGTCTTCGCCGACCTGCGCCGCTACCCCAAGCTCGTCGGCGGCATCGACGAGGCGTCCGGCCGCCGCGGCGTCGAGTTCTACGAGCAGGTCCTCGACTTCGACGAGCGCGCCGACCTGCCGCAGCCGAACGGCGTGTGGGACCTCGGCACCGCCGAGGCGTCCGAGCTGGCCAAGCTCGCCGAGACCACCTACCGCGACGTCAACATCGGCCTGGCGAACCAGTTCGCCCGGTTCGCCGACAAGAACGACATCGACGTCAAGAAGGTCATCGAGGCCTGCAACTCCCAGCCCTACAGCCACATCCACCAGCCCGGCATCGCCGTCGGCGGCCACTGCATCCCGATCTACCCGCGGATGTACCTGTGGAACGACCCGGAGGCGACCGTCGTCCGCTCCGCCCGCGAGGCGAACGCCGCGATGCCGGAGTACGCCGTCGACCTGCTGGCCGCCGCCTACGGCGACCTGAAGGACGTCCCCGTGCTCGTGCTGGGCGCCGCCTACCGCGGCGGCGTGAAGGAGACCGCCTTCTCCGGCGTCTTCCCGACCGTCGAGGCCCTCACGGCGCGCGGCGCCGTCGCGTACGTCTCCGACCCGATGTACACGGACGAGGAGCTCGCCGCCCACGGCCTGACCCCCCACAAGGGGGAGAAGGTCACCGCGGCGATCCTCCAGGCCGACCACGCCGAGTACCGCGAGCTGGCCGCCTCCGACCTGCCGGACGTGAAGGTCCTGGTCGACGGCCGGCGCACCACCGACCCGGCCCGCTGGGAGGGTGTCCGCCGCGTCGTCATCGGCGGCTGACGGCCCGGTCCCGCGGCGACCGAGGTCGCCAGGCCCTGTCCCGCCCCGCCAGGCGGGGCAGGGTCGTTTCTCGTAGGAGGTTCCACGATGACCTGGATGATCACCGGAGGTGCCGGATTCATCGGCTCGCACGTGGTGCGGGCGATGGCCGGGGCCGGCGAAGGCGTCGTCGTCGTCGACGACCTGAGCTCCGGGCGCGCCGACCGGCTGCCCGCCGGGGTTCCGCTGGAGACCGGCACGGTCCTCGACCGGGACTTCCTCGACCGGGTCCTGCGCGAGCACGCCGTCACCGGGATCGTGCACGTCGCGGCGAAGAAGCAGGTCGCCGAGTCCGTCGCCCGGCCGCTCTTCTACTACCGGCAGAACGTCGAGGGCCTGCGCGTCCTGCTCGACGCCGCCGTCGCGGCCGGCGTCGGCAGGTTCCTGTTCTCCTCGTCGGCCGCCGTGTACGGGACGCCCGACGTCGACCTCGTCACCGAGGAGACCCCCTGCCGGCCCATCAACCCGTACGGCGAGACCAAGCTCGCGGGGGAGTGGATGGTCGGCGCGGTCGGCCGGACCCACGGCATGGCGACCGCCGCGCTGCGCTACTTCAACGTGGCCGGCGCCGCCGCCCCCGAACTCGCCGACGACGGCGCGCACAACCTCGTGCCCATGGTCTTCGAGCGGCTCACCGCCGGCCGGGCGCCGCTGGTCTTCGGCGACGACTACGCCACGCCCGACGGCACGTGCGTGCGCGACTACATCCACATCGAGGACATCGCCTCCGCCCACCTCGCCGCCGCGCGGCGGCTCGCCGCCGACCCGGGGGCCTCGCTCGTCCTCAACGTGGGCCGTGGCGAGGGCGTCTCGGTCACCGAGATGATCGACGTCATCGGGGAGGTGACCGGACTGCCGGCCACCCCGGAGGTCGCCCCCCGCCGGCCGGGCGACCCCGCCCGCGTCGTCGCCTCGTCCGACCTGGTCCGCGCGGAGCTGGGGTGGACGGCCCGGTACGGCGTGCGCGAGATGGTCGCGTCGGCCTGGGCGGGCTGGCGCCTGCGCCACCCGGCCTGACCGGGCGTCCACCCCGGACGGGGCCTGATCGGGCGTCCGCACCGGACGGGGCCTGATCGGCCGCCGGCCTTCCCGGGGCCGGATCGGCACGTACGCCTGACCCGACCGGACGCGACCCGGTCGGCCCGGCCCGGCGCCCCGCCCGCCGACCGGCCCGGCGCCGCGCCCCGGACCGGACCGGCACGGCGCCCGTCGGAGAGCCGTGCCGGAACGGCTCAGGCCGAGGCGCGGACCCAGGCGCCGAGCGCGAGCCCCGACTCGTCCTTCTGCCGGGCCACCCACAGCGCGCCGTCCGTACCGATCACGGCCATCACCACGCGCCCCGCGCCGTCCAGCGCCAGCGCGGGCGCCCCCAGGCAGGGACCGCCGGTGAGCGTCCAACTGGCGCCGGCACCCTCGTCCTCCGTCGGGTACGCGGCCAGCGCCGACCGTCCCGTCGCCTCGTCGCGGTGCGCCACCACCGTGCAGTCGTGGCCGTCGACGACCGTCCGCAGCACGGCCACCGGGCCCGTGCCCGTCCCGTCCCCGAGCCGCGCGGCCCCTCCGGCGGCGGCCACCGGGTCCGCCTCCCGCGCGTCCTCAGGCCCCTCGGACCCCGCGACGGCCTCCGCCGGCGGGCGCCAGGCCCGTACCGTACGGTCGTCGGCGTCGTGCCAGAAGTGGCTCAGCCCGCCGTCCCCGCCCGTGACGGCCGCGGCCGCCGAGGAGGGCGCCGCCCGCAGGGACACGTCCGGCGCCCGCTCGAACCGCACGCCCGGCTTCTCCCGCTCCCAGCGCAGCAGCCGGTCCGACGCCGCCGCCAGGACCTCCACCCGGCCGTCCCCGGCGAGCGCCGCCGACACCGTGCCCCGCACGTCCGCGCCCTTGAGGTCCACCCAGGCGTTCCAGGCGCCGGTCTTCGCCTGGCTGCGGGCGCAGACCCCGCCGCCGGCGTTGCGGACGAAGACGTTGAGCGACCCGTCGGTGTCGACCACGGCGGACGGGTGGCCCATCTGCGCGGCGAGCGAGGGGTCCGCCGGATAGGGGGACCCGAGCGGCCGCCAGTCCCGCACCGGCCGACCCGACTGGTACTGCAGGGCGTACACGACCTCGGTGCCCGTCCGCCCGTCCGGCAGCGGCGCCCGCCGCAGGCCCACCAGGTGGACGTAGCCGTCGGCGCCCTGGGCGACCGCCACGTACGGCAGCAGCCCCGGTGCCGGGATCAGCTCGGGCCCCGTCCAGTGGGGGCCGCCCGGCCGGGTCTCCGTCCAGCGCAGCACACCGCCGTCACCCGGGGCGTACGCCGTCAGCCGGCCGTCCTTGCCGCGCACCAGCCAGCCGGTGGCCGCCGGCACCGACGGGTCGAGGACCGCCTGCGGCGCCTCCTCGGCTGGGGCGGACTCGCCGGCCCGCTTTCTGGCTTTCCGTACGAACAAGACCGCCATGGCTGACGCCGACCTTTCCCTGTACCCGTACCGCGTACCCGTACCGCGAGTGAGTGATCCTCTTCTCAGGCGCGCGCGACCCTAGCATCTCGCATTCCGGCCGGACCGGTCACGGCGGACGGGGTGGGCACCGAGCACGCCGGCCGCGGGCATACCATGGCCGTGCCCCTCATCGGCCTGACCCAGAAGAAGAGTGCGCAGTGAAAGTCATCAGCATCGTCGGCGCCCGTCCCCAACTGGTGAAGCTCGCGCCCATCGCGGCCGCGTTCGCAGGGACGGAGCACGAGCACTTCATTGTGCACACCGGGCAGCACTACGACGCCGACCTCTCGGACGTCTTCTTCCAGGGTCTCGGCATCCCCGACCCGGACGTCCACCTCGGCGTCGGCTCGGGCAGCCACGGCGTCCAGACCGGCTCCGTGCTCTCCGCGCTCGACCCGGTCCTGGAGCGGGAGAAGCCCGACTGGGTCCTCGTCTACGGCGACACCAACTCCACCATCGCCGGCGCCCTCTCCGCCGTGAAGATGCACCTGCCCGTCGCGCACCTGGAGGCGGGCCTGCGCTCCTTCAACCGGCGCATGCCGGAGGAGCACAACCGCGTCCTCACCGACCACTGCGCCGATGTGCTCCTCGCCCCGACCGAGGAGGCCATGCGCCACCTCGCCGACGAGGGCCTGAAGGACCGCGCGGTCCTCGCGGGCGACGTCATGGTCGACATCTGCCTGCGCATCCGCGACGCCGTCCTCGCCGGCGAGCACGCCGCCCCGGCGCTGCCCGAGGGCATCGACCCCACGCAGCCCTTCCTGCTGGCCACCCTGCACCGGCCGGACAACACCGACGACCCCGAGCGGCTCGCCGCCATCGTCGACGCGCTCGCCGCGCTGCCCCTGCCGGTCGCCCTGCTCGCCCACCCGCGGCTCGTCGCCCGCGCGCAGAAGCACGGCATCGAGCTCGCCAAGGGCTCCGTCCACGTCGGCCGCCCGCTGCCGTACGCCGGCCTCGTCGCCGCCGTCCTGGCCTCGGCCGGCGTCGTCACCGACTCCGGCGGCCTGCAGAAGGAGGCGTTCCTGCTGGAGCGCATCACCACCACCATCCGCCCCGAGACGGAGTGGGTCGAGACCGTCGACACCGGCTGGAACGTCCTCGTCCCGGACCCGCACCTCATGTCCGCCGACGAGTGGGCCGCCACCGTCACCCGCGCCGTCCCCACCGCCGACAAGGGCATCCCGTACGGCGACGGGCGCGCCGCGCACAACGTCGTCCGCATCCTCGAGGAATGGCAGAGCACCGTCCGCAACGACGGCTGACGGCCGCCCGCGAGGCCGCGCCCGGACCCGCCTCACGGCCGGGTCCGGGCCGGTCCGGATCACCGGCCGTGAACACGGCCGGTGATAAAGTGGCGCGTCGCCGCGCAATCTCGTAAGGAAGTCGACATGAAGCAGGCAGCATCCCGGGATGCAGCCGTGGTCACGCCGTGGTATCCGACACGGGAGTTGCCTTTCCGGGGTTCCTTCGTCTACGACATGGTGGCGGCGACCGCACCCGGCTGCGACAGCCTCACGGTCTACCACGGCGACCCCTGGGTCGCCGCGATGGACGCGGCGACGACCAAGGCGGTCGAGGAGGCCAACGCCAAGCTCATGGCCCGCGCCGCGCACCGCGTGCCCACCGCGGGCGGCGCCGAGCTCGTCCACTTCCCCGTCACGACACCGCGCGGCCAGCTCTACGGCGCGCAGGCCCGCAACCACGAGCGGCACCTGCGCCAGGTCCTCGGCGGCAAGCCCATCGACGCGCCCGTCGTCCACGCCCACGTGGGACTCCCCAGCGGATGGGCGGCGCTGCAGAACGCCCGCCCCGACGCCAAGGTGTTCGTGACCGAGCACGCCTCGTTCCTCGACAAGGTCTTCCAGGACCCCGAGGCCGTCGAGCTCTACGACGCGGTCCTGGAGCGGGCGGCCGGCTTCCTCGTCGTCGGCGACCCCGTCACCGAGGCCGTCGCGCGGCAGTTCCCCCGGCACGCCGGCAAGATAGGGCGCATCCCCAACCCGGTCTCCTTCGACGCCCCGCGCGCCGAGCCGGTCAAGGACCTGCGCAACTGGCTCTACCTGGGCGGCATCCTGGAGAGCAAGGGCTGCCGGTGGCTCGTCGAGGCGTTCGCCCAGTGCCACGCCGAGGACCCGACGCTCACGCTCACGATGGTGGGCGAGGGCGAGCTGCGCCGCCCGCTCACCGAGCGCGTCGCCGAACTCGGGCTCGCCGACGCGGTGAAGCTGCCCGGCTCCATTCCGCACGACGAGGCCCTCGGACTGATGCGGAGCCACGACCTGCTGGTGCACCCCAGCCGGTACGAGACGTTCGGCATGACCATCGTCGAGGGCGTCGCCGCCGGCATGCCGCTCCTGGTCACCCGCTGCGGCGGCCCCGAGAAGACCCTCGCCGGTATCGAGGACGCCGCGGGCGAACTCATCGACGTGGAGGAGAACGCGGAGTCGATCAGCGAGGGCTTCCGGCGCCTGCGCGCCCGTTTCCTCGGCGGCGGACTGGACCTCGAACGCGCCCAGGCGAAGCTCGCCGCCGACTACGGCTACGAGGCCGTGGCCCAGGCGCACTACCGACTCTGGTTCCCCGACTCCCCGTGATGGAGTGACATGCAGGTTCTGTTCCTGGCCCTCGGCGCCTCGCGCAAGCGGGCCGTGGTCGAAGAGTCCGCCGCGGTGGCCGCCGCCGGCGGCCGGGCCGTCGTCCTGGTCGGCCGGAAGCAGCCCTGGGCGAGCGAGGTGTTCGCCCCCGGAGTCGAACTGCTCACCCTCGCCGACCTGGAGGCCAGGCACCTGCCCCGCCGGCTGGAGCGGGCGGTGCTCTACCAGGGCCCCCGCCGCGTCGCCGGCGTCGTCGGCCGCGGACCCCTGGGCGCCGGCGCCCGGAAGGCCCTCACGGCGTACGAGAAGCGGGTCGCCGGCCGTGTGCACCGCCGCGTGTTCGTGCCGCTGCACCGCAGGGTCTGGCCGACCGCGGCCGCCCGCATGATCCTCCGCCGCTGCTTCGGCCCGCAGGGCGGCCCCGACCTCGTCGTCGTCGCCGACGCCCTGTCGACGCGCACCGCCGCGGAGATGATGGACGCCTGGGCCGCCGAGGGCCTGGGAACCCCGCGCCTGTGCTACAGCGTCGATTCCGTCGTACCGCCGGTCGTCGCCCGGACGGCCCCGCAGACCTCAGCCGCTCGCTGACCCAACCGAGGAAGACTGATGAAGAACCGTAGCGAACGGCGCCCCCGTGTGCTCTACCTGGCGTTCTACTTCCCCCCGTCGCGCGCGAGCGGTGTCTACCGCGCCCGCGCCACCGCCAACCACCTCGTGGAGAAGGGCTGGGACGTCACCGTCTGCGCGGCCCCGCTGGACTTCCTCCACAACGTGATCGGCTCCGTGGACGAGGAGCTGTCGAAGACCGTCGACCCGCGCATCCGCGTGGAGCGGCCGTCCCTCAACCAGTACACCTGGCAGCAGGACCTGCGCGACTACAGCTGGCTGCGGCGCAGCTTCCCGCTGACGGCCAAGCGCGTCTACGAGTTCAGCCAGACGAAGCTCTTCCCCGAGCGCTACTCGTCCTGGGCGTGGGCATCGGTCACGCGGGCGCTGAAGCTGCACGCCAAGGACCGCTTCGACGTCGTGGTCGCCACCGGCAACCCGTTCGCCTCGTTCGGCGCCGCCTGGCTGTTCAACAAGCTCACGGGCGTCCCGTACGTCATGGACTACCGCGACTCCTGGACCCTCGACCTCTTCCACGACGAGCCGGCCTTCCCCGAGGGGCACATCGCCTGGGCGTGGGAGAAGCGCATGATCGGCAAGGCGGCCGCGTCCGTCTTCGTCAACGAGGCCCTGCGCGGCTGGCACGCCGAGCGCTACCCGGAGGTCGCCGACCGCATGATGGTCGTGCCCAACGGCTGGGACGCGGACGTGCTGCCGAAGGTCGTCGAGAAGGCCGCCGGTGAGCTGCCCGCCGCCGGTGACGGTGACGGCGGCACGGCGGCCGGTGACACGGCGGCCGGCGGGGACGGCGTCGCCGCGGCGGCCGCCGAGGCGGTCGCGGCGGCGGAGGCGGTCACGGGGGCGGAGGCGGCGCAGGAGCGGCGCGCCCCGCTGAAGTTCACGTACCTCGGCACGCTCACCGCGAAGCAGCCGGTGGAGGAGATGGCCGAGGCGTTCAAGATCGCCCGGCGCCACCCCGACCTGGCCGACGCCGAGTTGCAGATCCACGGCCACCTCGGCTTCTTCAAGAACAGCCCCGGCGCCCTCAAGGCCCGCCTCGGCCTCCAGGACGGCCCGCGCCCCGAGGGCGTCGAGGACACCGGGCTGCGCTACTGCGGCCCCGTCTCCAAGACCGAGGTCGGCAAGGTCTACGAGGAGGCCGACGTCCTCGTCTTCCTCGCGGGCGGCGGCAGGTACGTCACCTCCGGCAAGATCTTCGAGTACATGGCCTTCGGGCACCCGATCGTCTCCGTCCACCAGCCCGGCATCGCCGCGCAGGACGTGCTCGACGGGTACCCGCTGTGGTTCAACGCCGACAGCCTGGACGTCGAGGAGCTGGCCGCGTCGATGGTCGCCGCGGGCAAGGCCGCCCGTGACCTGACGCCCGACCAGCGCGCGGCGGCGCGGCGCCACGCCGACACCTACACGCGTGAGGCGACGCTCGCCCCGTTCGAGCAGCGCCTGCGGGAGATCGTCGAACGCTGAGGCCGGCTGACGGCCTGCCGGCGGCCCCGCCCCCAAGGCGGCGCCGCCGGCGCCCCGCGCGAGAAGCGCGCCGCGGATGAGGAAGATGGCGCGGACGGCGCGCGACGCGCGAGACGCACGACATGAGGCCCCCGACCGGAATCCGGTCGGGGGCCTCATGTCGTGCGTCTCGCGCCGGGGCGTCACCGCCCGCGGTGTCACTCCGGGTCGTACGCCGTGCGGTCCAGGCTCGTCGTCACCTTCAGGTGCGGGTGGGACTTCGCCCACTTCCAGCCCGTCACCGTGGAGTTGATGTCGCTGACGAACACCGTGTCCACCCGGTCGAGGCCCAGCTCCGGCAGCACCCGCCGCTTGGCGATGCGCGCGAACAGCTGCGGCCTGACCTCCTTGTAACCGCGGGTGAAGACCTTCTTGTGGAAGGCGTTGGCGACCTTCGTGTGCGCCCGCTGCACGGTCGCCACGGCCAGCTCGGGGCCGATCGCCTCACGGTTCTTCGCGGCGAGCCGCCGCGCCCGGCGCAGCACGGCGCGGGGCGCGCGGTACACGAGGAACCGCTCGGCGCGCGGGATCCGCAGCTTCTTCTCGGCGTCCCCGACACTCACGACCGGCACGCTCGGGTCCAGGTCCAGCCGCTCCCACAGCAGGGGCGCCTGGGCCGTGACGAGGGTGACCTCGACGCCCTTGCCCACCAGGTGGTTGGCGAAGTCGACGATGCGCCGCGGCTTCGCGGGCGTCAGCGCCAGGACCACGGCCCGCCCGACGGGCTCGCCGTCGCGGCGGACGACGGCCGCACCCGCGTCCTCGGCCACCTCTGCCGCCCCCGCGACCTCGGTGAGCGCGGCCGCCCCCTCCTCCGCCTCGGCGGACGGCGCGGGCGGTACGGGCGGCAGCGCGCCCCCGTACACCTCCACGATCTGCTTGCCGACGGCCTCGCAGCCGACCCGGCCCTCCAGCGCCGTGCGCGCCGCGGGCAGGTCGAGCTCGGAGGCGCGCGCGCGGAGCGCCCGGTAGGCGTCGACGATGACCCGCGGGTCGTCGCTGACGTCCATCAGCGCACCGGCCGCCGACTCGATGCCGGCCAGCGTCTCCTCGGGGCCCCCGCTGCGGGTGGCGAGCACGGGCAGGCCGGAGGCGATGGCCTCGACGACCGTCATCCCGAAGGTCTCCCGCTTGCTCGCGTGCACCAGCAGGTCGTACTCGTGCATCAGCGGGCCCACGGCCTCCGGCGCGACGGGCGGCAGGATCCGGAAGCGCTCGCCCAGGCCGAGTTCGGCGGCGCGGGCGCGCAGCTCCTCCTCGACGGGGCCGTGACCGACCATGGTGAGCGTCGCGCGCGGCTCGTCGGCGGCGACCAGCGCGAACGCCTCCAGCAGCTCGCCGACGCCCTTCGGCTGCACCAGCCGGCCGATGTACAGCCAGCGCAGCAGCTCGGGGGAGCGGTCACCACCGGGCGTGAAGCGGTCCAGGGCGATGGCGTTCGGCACCACGCCGACCTTGTGGGCGTACTCCGGGAAGCGGCCCACGACCTGCTCGCGCAGCGCGGAGCTCACGCACAGGACGGCGTCGGCGCGCTCCAGCATCTCCTCGTACATCCGCACGGCCGGGCGCTGGGAGAAGACCTTGTCGAGGAAGGAGGAGTGCTCGGTCACCACGACGCGGGCGTCGGGCCGGGCCAGCCGGGCGGCCAGCACACCCCCGTAGATGCCGGTGTGGGCGTGGACGACGGGCGCCTCGATCTGCCCCGTCGGCAGGGCACTGCGCAACGCCTTGACCTGGGCGTTGACCCAGGGCGCGTAGAGGCGGCGGTGGATGAGCGGCACCGGGACCCGGACGATCGTGCCCTCGTCGGCGTCCAGCACGTGGCCGAGGGCCCGGCGCTCCTGGAGGCGGTCGACGGTCACCCGGATCGCGTCGTTGAGCGGGGCCGACGCGCGGCCGGACCAGTCCTCGGTGTGGAAGACGGACACCCGGGCGAACTGCCCGGCCACCGCCGCCGTCGCGGCCTGCACGAACGACCCGGCGTACGGGTTGTTCGGCGACGGGTACCACGGCGTCAGCACCGCCAGGTCCGCGGGCTCCACGACCCGGCCCGCGCCGTGCGGCTCCAGCCGCAGCTCGACACCCGGCCGGCGGCGCTTGGCGATCCACGCCACGGGCAGCGCCTGGGCGTCACCCGCGACGACCACGTCGGCCTGTGCGAACGGGCCCGACTTCGCGGCGGCGAGCTTCTTGGCGGACGTCCACGCGTGGCCGTCCTTGTCCGGAGCGACACGGATCACGTCCACGCCGTCGACCCGGCCGAGCTCCTGAAGCGCCTCGCGCCACTCGGGAGCGTCCAGCACCACCAGGGAGACCCGGGACCCCGAGGCCGCGAGCTCCTGCACCTGCTCGCGGGTCGCCCGTACTCGGTATGTGCCAAGCGCGAGATAGAGCACGTGGCTGTTCATCTGGATCCCTTCGCCCTTTCACCTGCACGCCGCGCACCCGTGCGGCGGAAGCGTCATCACGGGGTTCGATACGGAGATACAGCGCGGCGGCACCACCCTACCGAAGGCGGTGCCCCCTCCCGGCACGCGGCCGGGGCGCCGTCAGCCCTCGCGCTCGGAGAGGACGCCGTCCTCTTCCACGTACACGGCGCCGGTCTGCGGGCACTCCCAGACGCCCGCTTCACCGGCCCGCTCGACCAGCCGCACACCGGCCCGGCCGACCCACCCGATCCGCTTCGCCGGCACACCCACGACGAGCCCGAAGTCCGGAACGTCGCGCGTGACGACGGCACCCGCGGCGACCATCGCCCAGCGACCGACGCGCACCGGCGCGACACACACCGAACGGGCCCCGAGCGAGGCGCCCTCGGCGACCTTCACGCCCACGGCCTCCCAGTCGCCGCCCCGCTTCTGCTTGCCCTCGGGGTCGACGGAGCGGGGGTTGTGGTCGTTGGTCAGCACCACGGCGGGGCCGACGAACACCCCGTCACCCAGCTCGGCCGGCTCGTAGACCAGCGCGTAGTTCTGCAGCTTGACGTTGTCACCGATCCGCACGCCCGTACCGACGTACGCGCCGCGGCCGACCACGCAGCCTTCCCCGAGCCGGGCGTTCTCACGGATCTGCGCGAGTTCCCAGACGCTGCTCCCGGCCCCGATCTCGGCGGTCTCGTCGACCTGGGCGGTGGGCTGGACCCTGTAGTTCACTCTGCTGTCTCTTTCGGGGGACGGCGGAAGTCTCTTCGACCGCCGAGCATACGCGGAGCCCCGCGCGCGCTCCGTGCGGCGGGGCGGTGCCTGCGCGACCGTACGGCGAGGGAGGGCAACGCGGGGCCGGAGCGGGGACGGTGGGGCTCAGCGCCGTCGGGTGAGCCCGCTCAGGCGGTGCCCGACGCCCCACGCGGTGACCCGCCACAGGGCCTCGACGACGATGGAGCGGCTCATCTTGCTGTCGCCCCGCTCCCGCTCGACGAAGGTGATGGGCACCTCGACGACCCGGAAGCCGGCCTTCACCGTGCGCCACGCCAGGTCGACCTGGAAGCAGTACCCCTGGGAGGCGACCTGCTCCATGCCCAGTCCCTCCAGCGTCTCGCGTCGAAACGCCCGGTAGCCGCCGGTGACGTCCTTGATCGGCACGCCGAGCAGGGTGCGGGAGTAGAGGCTGCCGCCGCGGGACAGGACCTCGCGCGACCTGGGCCAGTTCACGACCCGGCCGCCCGGCACCCAGCGCGAGCCGAGCACGAGGTCCGCGCCGTCGAGGGCGGTCAGCAGCCGGGGCAGTTGCTCGGGCTGGTGGGAGCCGTCGGCGTCCATCTCGACCAGGACGTCGTAGCCCCGCTCGATGCCCCAAGCGAAGCCGGCGAGGTAGGCGGCGCCCAGCCCCTCCTTGCCCCGGCGGTGCAGGACGTGCACGTGTTCGTCGGAGCCGGCCAGTTCGTCCGCGATCTTGCCGGTGCCGTCGGGGCTGTTGTCGTCGGCGACCAGGACGTGGGCCGCGGGGACGGCGGACCGTACGCGGGAGACGATCGCCTCGACGTTGTCGGCCTCGTTGTAGGTCGGGATGATCACGAGGACCGATTCCGCGGAGCCCCGAGCCCGCCGCTCGTTGATGTTCACTGCACCTTCACCTCGGGATCCCCGCCGGCGGGTCGGAGGGCCGTGCGGATCCAGGAAGCATACGGCGTCGCCCGGAGGACGGGGGCGGCGGCCGGGCGACGGTGCGGCCGGGGGACGCAGGGGAGTGCCGGGGTGCAGGGGGGTGCCGGGGTGCGGGCGGTGCGGGGGCGCGTGAGGGTCCCGCACCCCTATATGGGGGCCGCTCCACGGCAGGTGCCGGCCGCGACCGTGCCGGGACGCGGCCGCCGGGGGAGGCCGTGTCCGGCACCGCCGGCCGGGACCCGGGACGCCATGGCCGGTTTGACCCGGGCGGGGACGGATCGTAGTCTTGACCGTCGGCGTGTTTCCATGCGCGCCAGCTCCTGAGCACCTTCCCTCCCTGCTCCGGTCGGGAGAGGCCGTTCCAACCATCCGGTTCAGTCGCGGGCCCCGGCCCGTGCGGACGGCTGGCGTCAGGGGTTTCCGTAACGAGCGAGGAGAGATCCGTGTACGCCATCGTGCGCAGCGGTGGTCGCCAGCACAAGGTTGCTGTCGGCGACATCGTTGAGGTTGACAAGATTTCCACTGCCAAGGTTGGCGACACGGTCGAGCTCTCGACCCTGCTCGTTGTCGACGGCGACTCCGTGACCAGCGACCCGTGGGTCCTGGCCGGCATCAAGGTCGAGGCCGAGGTCGTGGACCACCACAAGGGCGCCAAGATCGACATCCTGCGCTACAAGAACAAGACCGGCTACCGCCGTCGCCAGGGCCACCGCCAGCAGTACACGGCGATCAAGGTCACGGCGATCCCGACGGCCGCGAAGTAAGGGACTGAGGAGACATGGCACACAAGAAGGGCGCATCGTCCACCCGGAACGGTCGCGACTCCAACGCTCAGCGGCTCGGCGTGAAGCGCTTCGGCGGTCAGGTCGTCAACGCCGGTGAGATCCTGGTCCGCCAGCGTGGCACGCACTTCCACCCCGGTGCGGGCGTCGGCCGTGGCGGCGACGACACGCTGTTCGCGCTGCAGGCCGGTTCGGTGCAGTTCGGCACCTTCCGTGGCCGCAAGGTCGTGAACATCGTCCCGGTCGCCTGACCGGACGCTTCGTGAGGGCGGGCCTCTCTTCCCGCACGGTGTAGGCCGTGCGGGAAGAGGGTCCGCCTTTCGCTTGTTACTGCTGAGACACACGTACGTTCTTTCCGCACTGCTGGAGGCACCCCCACCATGACCACCTTCGTGGACCGCGTCGAGCTGCACGTCGCCGCGGGTAGCGGAGGCCACGGCTGTGCCTCCGTTCACCGGGAGAAGTTCAAGCCGCTCGGCGGCCCCGACGGCGGCAACGGCGGGCGGGGCGGCGACGTCATCCTCGTCGTCGACCAGTCCGTGACCACGCTGCTCGACTACCACCACTCGCCCCACCGCAAGGCGACCAACGGCAAGCCCGGCGAGGGCGGCAACCGCTCCGGCAAGGACGGTCAGGACCTGGTCCTGCCCGTACCCGACGGCACGGTCGTCCTGGACCGCGACGGCGAGGTCCTCGCGGACCTGGTCGGCCACGGCACCCGGTTCGTCGCCGCCCAGGGCGGCCGCGGTGGCCTCGGCAACGCGGCGCTTGCCTCCGCGCGCCGCAAGGCCCCCGGCTTCGCGCTGCTCGGCGAGCCCGGTGACCTCCAGGACATCGTCCTGGAGCTGAAGACCGTCGCCGACGTCGCACTCGTCGGCTACCCGAGCGCCGGCAAGTCCTCGCTGATCTCCGTGCTCTCCGCGGCGAAGCCGAAGATCGCGGACTACCCGTTCACCACCCTGGTGCCGAACCTCGGCGTCGTCACCGCCGGCTCCACCGTCTACACCATCGCCGACGTGCCCGGCCTCATCCCCGGCGCCAGCCAGGGCAAGGGCCTCGGCCTGGAGTTCCTGCGCCACGTCGAGCGCTGCAGCGTCCTCGTGCACGTCCTCGACACGGCGACGCTGGAGTCGGACCGCGACCCGGTCTCCGACCTCGACGTCATCGAGGAGGAGCTGCGGCAGTACGGCGGTCTCGACGACCGGCCGCGCATCGTCGTCCTCAACAAGGTCGACATCCCGGACGGCAAGGACCTCGCCGACATGATCCGCCCGGACCTGGAGGCACGCGGCTACCGCGTCTTCGAGGTGTCGGCCGTCGCGCACATGGGCCTCAAGGAGCTGTCGTTCGCGCTCGCCGAGATCGTCGGCACGGCGCGCGCCGCCAAGCCGAAGGAGGAGGCGACCCGCATCGTCATCCGCCCGAAGGCCGTCGACGACAGCGGCTTCACCGTCACCCGCGAGGAGGACGGTCTGTACCGGGTCCGCGGCGAGAAGCCGGAGCGCTGGGTGCGCCAGACCGACTTCAACAACGACGAGGCCGTCGGCTACCTCGCCGACCGCCTCAACCGCCTCGGTGTCGAGGACCAGCTGATGAAGGCCGGGGCCCGCGCGGGCGACGGCGTCGCCATCGGCCCCGAGGAGAACGCGGTCGTCTTCGACTGGGAGCCGACCATGATGGCCGGCGCCGAGATGCTCGGCCGCCGCGGCGAGGACCACCGCCTGGAGGCCCCGCGCCCCGCCGCCCAGCGCCGCAAGGACCGCCAGGCGGAGCACGACGAGGCCGAGCGCGAGTACGACGAGTTCGACCCGTTCTGACGGACGGGGCGGGCCTGCCCGTGACGGAGGTGCGTCACGGGTCGCCGCCGGAGCCGCAGGGCCGCCCGTGGCGGGTGGCGGCAGTGGTGGCTCGTGGCTCGTAGTCGGCGTTCGTCGTCGTAACGTACGGAAGACGGGCGGGGCCGCCACACGGCGGCCCCGCCCGCCGTCGTGCGCGGGGCGGCGGGCGGGCGTGACGGGTACGGCGGGTTCGTCGGGCGCCGTCGCGGGGGAGGGCGGAAAATGGGCCCGACCTGCACAACCTTTCGGTTTCCGTCGCCGTCTAGCTTTCGGGGCGGCCTCGCAGCGCCCCCTTCGTACACACATGGGGCACCGGTGAAGATCTCTTTCCTCATTCACACCGTCTACGGGATAGGCGGCACCATCCGCACCACGCTCAACCTCGCGGAGGAGCTCGCGGACCGGCACGAGGTCGAGATCGTCTCCGTCTTCCGGCACCGCGACATCCCGCTCTTCACCATCGACCCGCGCATCACCGTGGTCCCCCTGATCGACACCCGCCCCTCCTCGCCGACGAACGAGAAGGAGCATCCGGACCTCCTGGCGCCGTCCACGTCCTTCCCCCGTAACGAAGCGCGGTACAAGGAGTACGGCCGGCTCACCGACGAGCGGGTCCGCGCCCACTACGCCTGCTCCGACGCCGACGTCGTGATCGGCACCCGCCCGGGCCTCGTCGCGTACGTCGCCCGGTTCGCCCCGCGCGGCGCCGTGCTCATCGGTCAGGAGCACATGACGCACAACCACCACAAGCAGGCGCTGCGCGACGAGATGCGGCCCCACCTTCAGGCCCTCGACGCGTTCGTGACCGTCTCCGAGGGCGACGCCGCGGTGTGGCGGGAGCGGATGAGCCTGCCGGACACGCGGGTCCTGTGCATACCGAACAGCGTGCCCGAACCGATGGTCGCGCCCTCCGACCAGTCGGGCACCACCGTCGTCGCCGCCGGGCGCCTCTCCCGGGAGAAGCAGTACGAGGTGCTCGTGGAGGCGTTCGCGAAGGTCGCCGCCGTCCACCCCGAGTGGACCCTGCGCATCTGCGGCTGGGGCACCGAGCGGGAGAAGCTTCAGCGCCGCATCCAGGCGCTCGACCTGCACAACCACGTCTTCCTCATGGGGCCGCGCTCGCCCATCGAACCGGAGTGGGTCAAGGGCGCGGTCGCCGTCTCCACCTCGCGGCACGAGTCGTTCGGCATGACCCTGGTCGAGTCGATGCGCTGCGGCGTCCCGATGGTCAGCACGGACTGCGACTACGGACCACGCGAGATCATCCGCGACGGCGAGGACGGCCTGCTCGTACCGGTCGGGGACGTCGACGCGGTGGCAGCCGCCCTGCTGCGGCTCATCGACGACGAGCCGCTGCGCCGGCGCATGGGCGAGGCGGCCCGACACAACGCCCGCCGCTTCGACCCGTCGGTCATCGCCGAGCGGTACGCCGACCTGTTCGCCGAACTCGGCGCGGGGACCGGCGCCAGGGCGGCCGGCGGGCGGGACCTCGCGGCCGGTGACGGGCCGGGTGCCGGGGCGGCGGGCGAGGGGGTCGGTGCCGGCTCCAACGCCACGACGGACGCCGTCGCGTCCGGCGTCCCGAACGGCGCCGGCTCCGGTGCCGCCACGGACACCACGCCGGACACCTCCGCCACCCCCGCGAGCCCCGCCACTCCCGCGAGCCCCGCCACTCCCGCGAGCCCCGCCCCTCCCGCCCCTCCCGCCACTCCTGCCCCCGACGGCTTCGAGCCCGTCGCCGACTGCGTGGTCCGGCCCGACGGTTCCCTCGCCGTCACCCTGCTCGCCCCGCCCGCCGCGGCCGCCCGGTACGAGGACCTGCGTCTGGTCGCCGTCCTGCAGGGCCGTACGCCCGTGGAGCGCTCCTGGGCGTTCGCGCCCGACGGCACGGTCACGGTTCCCGCGGGCGAGGACCTCGCCGAGGGCAACTGGGTGTGCCACGCCGAACACCCGGCGACCGGCGTCCGCGCCCCCCTCACCGCCCGCGCCGTCGACCAGCGCGGAGCGCTGCGCCCCGCCGACCGCCTCGCCCCCGGTGACCCGGTGCGCCACCTCGTCCCGTACCGCCGCGCCCCCCGCCACCTGCTGGAGCTGCGCGCCTGGGCGCGGGCCGTGCACGCGGAGGCGGGCGACGTCGCGCTCACCGACGACCACGTCACCGTCACCGGACGGCTCCTCGGCCCCGTCGGGCGGGTCGCCGAGCGGCCCGAACTCGTCCTGCGCCGCTACGACAGCCACGAGGAGTTCGCCGTCCCCGGCACCTGGCGGTCCGGGCACCGCTTCCGTGTGACCCTCCCGTGGGACGAGCCGGCCGCACGCCGCCACCGCGACCAGGACACCTGGGCGCTGTGGCTGCGGTACGCCGACGGCGAGCCGCCGGTGAAGGTCGCCCGCCTGCTCGACGACGTCGTCGCCAAGGCCGACGTGTTCACGTACCGCCCGGTCCGGCGGCACCGGCGGCGTCCGCTGCTCCTGCTGCGCCGCGTCGTCCGCCGCGTACGCCGCCGGCCCCAGCTCATGACCGAGCTCACCCTCCGCTACGACGGCCACAACGCCCTGTACCTCACGGTCACCGGCGCGTGACCGCGTACCGGGAGAGGGGAGGGGCGGACCATGGACACCCCCCGGCACCCCAGGAGTGTGGTGGGCCCACACACCGTGATCGCGAAGGGCCCACACGCCGTCCCGAACCGCCGGATCATGTGCGGTCCGTCACCACCCGGGCGCTTTCCCACCCCGCCAACACAGCTGGCCACACGGTGAACCACCGGTTGCCGGCAGGGGTCGACCCCGCCCGTCCCGCCTTGCGAGACGGTCACGGAGGGTGCGACCATCAGCCCGTTCCCCGAGCCATAGCAAGGTAGGTCGTCCCTGTGTCTGCGCCTCCGTCCGCGCCTCGTGAAGCCAAGACCCGCACCACCGCCGTCGTCCTCGCCGGGGGCACGGGCCAGCGGGTGGGCCTCGCCATCCCGAAGCAGCTGCTGAAGATCGCGGGCAAGGCCGTCATCGAGCACACCCTCTCGATCTTCGAGCAGGCGGACAGCGTTGACGACGTGATCGTGCTGATGGCGCCGGGCTTCGTCCCCGACATCGAGAAGATCGTCACCAAGGCCGGCCTGACCAAGGTCACCCGGATCATCGAGGGCGGCGCCACGCGCAACGAGACCACCGAGCGCGCCATCCGCGCCCTCGGCGAGGGCCTCGCGGACGGCGAGGACCTGAACGTCCTCTTCCACGATGCCGTCCGCCCCCTGCTGTCACAGCGGGTGATCGAGGACTGCGTCGCCGCTCTCGACCGCTACCAGGCCGTGGACGTCGCCATCCCGTCCGCCGACACGATCATCGTGACGCGCACGCACGGCGAGGACGGCGAGTTCATCACCGACGTCCCGGACCGCTCGCGGCTGCGCCGCGGCCAGACCCCGCAGGCGTTCAAGCTGTCCACCATCCGCCGGGCCTACGAGATCGCGGCCGGCGACCCCAACTTCCAGGCCACCGACGACTGCTCCGTCGTCCTGCGCTACCTCCCCGACGTGCCGATCCACGTCGTCCCGGGCGACGAGTACAACATGAAGGTGACGCAGCCCGTCGACGTCTTCATCGCCGACAAGCTGTTCCAGCTCGCCTCCACCGCCGCCCCCGCCCAGGCCGACGAGGACGCCTACCGCGCCCTGCTCTCCGGCCGCACGCTCGTCGTGTTCGGCGGCTCGTACGGCATCGGCGCCGACATCGCCGCGCTCGCCGAACGGTACGGCGCGCGGGTCTACGCCCTCGGCCGCTCCACCACCGGCACCCACGTCGAGAACCCGCAGCACGTCGAGGACGCGCTGGCCACCGCGTACCGCGAGACCGGCCGCGTCGACTACGTCATCAACACGGCGGGCGTCCTGCGCATCGGCAAGCTCGCGGAAACCGACAACGACACCATTCAGGAAGCCCTGAACGTCAATTACCTGGCACCCGTCCAGATTGCCCGTGCTTCCTACAAGTACCTGGTGGAGACGAGGGGGCAACTCCTGCTCTACACCTCCTCCAGCTACACCCGCGGACGCGCCGAGTACAGCCTCTATTCGTCCACCAAGGCCGCCATGGTGAATCTCACCCAGGCCCTCGCCGACGAATGGGCCACCGACGGAATCCGCGTCAATTGCGTCAATCCCGAGCGCACCGCCACGCCCATGCGCACCCGGGCGTTCGGCCAGGAGCCCGCCGGATCCCTGCTCTCCTCCGAGGCCGTCGCCCGCACCTCCCTCGACGTCCTGCTCTCCGAACTCACCGGCCACGTCATCGACGTGCGTCAGCAGGACCCCACCCGCGCCGCGGGCGAGGCGTCCGGCTTCGAGCAGGCCCTCGCGGCCGTCCTGGACCGCCAGGAAGATGTGTAATACTCGCAGGATGTGAATTCCCGGGCCCCTGCATCACCGCGAGCAATCGCGAATGCAGGGGCCCGCGCAGTGAAGTACCGCCTTCACGGAACCAAAGCCTTGTGAAACAACCGGCATCCCCGTCTGGAGCAGGTTCTACGTGATTTCGACCGTCATTCGACTGGCCCGCGTGGGCAGTCGGTCGGAGCTGGCCGCGGCAGTCCTCATGGGACTCGGTTACCCGGCCGTCATGCTCGCCGCGCTGATCCCGAACATCTGGCTGTTCGCGGCAGCCGGCGCCGTCACCTACGCCGCCGACTGGTACCTGCACCAGAAGAACAGCTACCTGGTCAACCGTCTCAACAGCGTCCGGGCCGGGCTGCCCATCCGCTTCCTGCTGCGGCAACTGCTGCTCATCCTGCTCCTCGCCCGCGAGAACCTCGCCGAGCAGCCGGTGTTCTACGCGACGGTCGCCTGCTTCCTGCTCTTCTACGGACTCCAGGCCCCGCACGGCGCGCTCGCCACCCTCATCAAGCTCCGCCGCACCATGCCAGTCGTCACCCGCAACGTCGACCTGCACGGCGTGCGCATCCCCGACGCCCCGCCGCGCACCCTGCTGCACCGCTCCGGCGAGAAGATGCTCCACCTCGACCTCCCCGCCGTCGTCGGCGTGGTCGCCGCCGTCGTCACCGGCCGCGCCACCCCCGCCTACGCGGGTGTCGCCGCCACCCTCGGCCTCGGCGTCCTGTACATCCTGCTCCTCGCCCCGTACCTGCGCCGCAAGCGCCGCGTCCCCGGCGCGGGCGCCGTCCTCAAGGCCGTCGACATCTGGCTGCGCGAGTACCAGCCCACCGTCGCCCTGTACTTCTCCGGCTCCGACGACTCGGCCTACCAGGTCAACATGTGGCTGGAGACCATGGAACAGGTCGACGGCCGGCCGATCGTCATCATGCGCGAGCCGAGCCTCGTCCCGAAGCTCGGCGACACCTGGGTGCCCATCCTGTGCATCCCCGGCGGACAGCACGTCATGGCCCGCGACTGGTCCACCGTGCGCGTCACGCTCTACCCGGCCAACGTCGGCAAGAACATCCACATGCTGCGCGTGCCGACCTCCAAGCACGTCTTCATCGGCCACGGCGACAGCGACAAGCTCGCCAGCGTCAACCCGTTCTCCAAGGTGTACGACGAGGTGTGGACCGCCGGCCGCGCCGGCCGCGACCGGTACGCCCTCGCCGACGTCGGCGTCCGCGACGAGGACATCGTCGAGGTCGGCCGCCCGCAGCTCGCGCCCATCCGCCGCTGGACGGGCGCACCCGCGAACCCCGTCCCGACCATCCTGTACGCCCCCACCTGGGAGGGCTGGGACGGCAACCCCGGCAACACCTCCCTCCTCCGCGCCGGCGAGAACATCGTCCGACGCCTCCTGGACGCCGACAGGCCCGTCCGCCTCATCTACAAGCCCCACCCCTTCACCGGTCTCGTCGACAAGAAGGCCAAGGCCGTCGACGAACGCATCCGCAAGCTCGTCACCGACGCCGCCGCCCAGCGCGCCACCGACCCGCGCTGGGCCGCCGAGGCCGCCGCCTCACAGGCCGGGCAGGCCGCCGCACGCGCCGAACTCCTGCGCATCGAGACCCGCCTGGCCGCCCTCGCCCGCCCCGGCCGCAAGGGCAGCGACGCCGCCGAGACCTCCCGCGTCTCCCTCGCCGACCCGCACCGCCTCGCCGAGGTCAAGCGCCTGCGCGCCGAGTGGAACGACGCCTACTGGCGCTCCGCCGGCTGGTGGGAGCACCGCGTCGTCACGGGCGCCGAACCGCGCCTCTACGACTGCTTCAACGAGGCCGACGCGATGGTCTCCGACATCTCCAGCGTCGTGTCCGACTTCATCGCCAGCGGCAAGCCGTACGCGGTGACCGACTCGGCGGAGCTCGGCCCGGACGAGTTCCGCCGCCAGAACACCGCCGTGCGCGCCGCCGTCATCCTCACCAACAGCGCCGTCGAACTCGACGAACTGCTCGCCGCCGTCGCCGACCCCGCCGCCGACCGGACGGCACGGGAACGGCGCGAGCTGAAGCAGTACCTGCTCGGCCCCGACGAGCCCACCTCCATGGAGCAGTTCGACGCCGCCCTGCGCGCCCTCACCGCCAAGGCCGAGGCCCGCAACGCCGGCGTCGCCCAGCGGCTCGCCGGACAGCACATCGGCGAGGTCGACCGCGAGGACGACGCCCCGCCGATCGGCACCCCCGACGACACCGCGACCGATCCCACCGACCCGGCCGACCACCCCGTCGCCGGCGCCCCCGGCAGGACCGGCAGCGGCGCGCTGGGCGTCCTCGTCGCGGAGGACGAGGACGACGCGGCGGAGACCACCTCGGTCGGCTGACCCGCACCCGCGGCGACGGCCCGTGCCCACCCCTGCCCGGGGTGGGCACGGGCCGTCGCCGCGTCGGGCGGGGCGCTGTCGCACGGGGCCCGAGCGTGTGTGCGTCCGCGTGCCGGGCCCTCGGCACGGCCCCTCGCCGCGACTGGCCCCTCGGCACGGCGGGCCGGGCGCCCACGGCGTCGGAGCGCCTGCCTCCGACCCGCCGCCCCACCTCCGTGGCCTGGCGACTCACCGGGCCCCGGCCCGTCCGGAGACGTATCCGGAGACGGGTCCGAAGACGTCTCCGAAGACCTGTCCACGAACGTGTCCACCCGATGGAATGAACGCGCACCGACCACCCCGGCTGGCATAGATTCGCCCCGTGACAGTGGCAAGGCAGTTCGTGACGGAAGCCCGCAGGATCGTCGTCAAGGTCGGCTCGTCCTCCCTGACCACCGCCTCGGGCGGGCTCGACGCCGACCGGGTCGACGCCCTCGTCGACGTACTCGCCAAGGTCCGCGGCGACGCCCGGCGCGAGATCGTCCTCGTGTCGTCCGGCGCCATCGCCGCCGGGCTCGCCCCGCTCGGCCTCGACCGCCGCCCCAAGGACCTCGCCCGGCAGCAGGCCGCCGCCAGCGTCGGCCAGGGCCTCCTCGTCGCCCGCTACACCGCCTCCTTCGCCCGCTACGGCGTCCGCGTCGGGCAGATCCTCCTCACCAGCGACGACATGAGCCGCCGCGCCCACTACCGCAACGCCTACCGGACGCTCGAACAGCTCCTCACCATGGGCGCCCTGCCCGTCGTCAACGAGAACGACACCGTCGCCACGGACGAGATCAGGTTCGGCGACAACGACCGGCTCGCCGCCCTCGTCGCCCACCTCGTCCGCGCCGACCTGCTGGTCCTGCTCTCCGACGTGGACGGCCTCTACGACGGCGACCCGAGCCGCCCCGGCACCACCCGCGTCGCCGAGGTGAGCGGCCCCACGGACCTCGCCGGCATCGAGATCGGCTCCACCGGAAAGGCCGGCGTCGGCACCGGCGGCATGGTCACCAAGGTCGAGGCCGCCCGCATCGCCGCCGCCGCCGGCATCCCCGTCGTGCTGACCTCGGCCAGCCGGGCCGCTGACGCCCTCGCCGGCCGCGACACCGGAACGTACTTCCACCGCACCGGCCGGCGCTCCGCCGACCGCCTGCTGTGGCTGGCGCACGCCTCCGCCCCCCAGGGAGCCCTCACCCTCGACGAAGGCGCCGTCCGCGCCGTCGTACAGGGCCGGAAATCCCTGCTCCCGGCCGGGATCGCCGCCGTCGAGGGCGACTTCGCCGCCGGCGACCCCGTCGAGCTGCGCGACCGCGACGGCCGGCCGGTCGCCCGTGGCCTCGTCAACTTCGACGCCAGGGAGGTCCCCCAACTCCTGGGCCGCTCCACGAAGGAACTGGCGAAGGAACTCGGACCGGCGTACGAGCGGGAGGTCGTACACAGGGACGATCTCGTCGTCCTGCACCCCTGGAACGGCTGAAAGTCGGGTCAACCTCCGGAGAGCTTCCCCAAAACCGCCCCACGCTCCGCTCGGGGCTGGTCAACTTTGTCTGGGGGGTAAGTGGGGTGACAGCACGACAACGCATCAACAGGAGGCCGCCGGTGAGACGAGCGCGCCCAGGGGCCCTGCCCCGTGGGACGACCGAACGTGCCTTGACCAGTGTCGAGGCCGGGGCCGATTTCGACGACGCCGCCTTCCGGCCCGGAACCGGCACGACCACCGGCACGGGGACCGGCACGGGCACGGGAGCCGCTGACGGCACCCCCGAGCGGCCGGTGTCCAAGCTGTGGCACATCACCCTCACCGTGTCCGGACGGGAAGCCCCGCTGGAGGAGGTCCGGCGGGCGCTGGAACAGCTCGCCCACGACCACCCCTTCCTGCTGACCAGCAGATACGCCACCGACCACGCCGAGATCCGGTACTGGGAGGAGGCCCGCGACCTGCACGACGCGGCAGCCGTGGCCCTGCGCCTGTGGGGCGAGCACCGCCAGAGCGCCAAGCTGCCGCCGTGGGAGATCGTCGGCCTGGAGGTCATCGACCGCGAGACCTACCACCAGCGCGTCGCCGAGGGGTACGGACCTCCGCCCGCCGCCCCCGTCGGCGTGCACCCGTACTGACACCGGCACCCGGAGCGGGCCCCGCCGGTCCGGCGGGGCCCGGTCCCGGCGCTCGCTTTCGGTCACGGTCGCGGACCACAGGCCCGCGGCCCCGGCCACGGCCCGGACTGCGGCCGGTTCGGGTCCGCCGTGGGCCGGTGCGTGGTGCGACCCGCCCGGCGCGGTGCCGTGCGGCGTGTGGTGCGGTGCGGTGCGGTGCGACGCATGGTGCGGCCCGGTTCCGTACCCGGCCCGGTGCGGGCCGTACCCGGGCACGGCCCGCACCGGGCGCGACGCGCCGGGCGCGGCCCCGACCCAGCGCCGGGCCCCGGGCCGCACTGGGCCGCACTGGGCCGGACGGGGCCGGACGGGGCCGCCGCACGGCGCCGCGGCACGGCGGATCGCCCGGGCACACCGGCACCCTCCGTTCGTGACGGTCACCCCGGGTGTCTCGTACGGCGGGACGGAGCCGGACATATGTGGGGTGTCCGCGCGGGGCGCATTACCCTGCGGGCATGACCTCGCGATCCGCCTCCCCGTCCATGCACCCGTACGACGACATGTCGCCGGTGGCGCAGGCCGCCTACCGGGCCCGCGCCGCCTCCGCCGACATCGCGCCCCTGCCGCGCGCGGCCAAGGACGACGCGCTGCTGGCCATGGCCGACGCCCTCGAAGTCCGCACCGCCGACATCGTCCGGGCGAACGCCGAGGACGTGGCCCGGGCCCGCGAGGCCGGCACCAGCGAGTCGATCGTCGACCGCCTGACCCTCACCCCCGAGCGGGTGCGCGCCATCGCCGCGGACGTCCGGCACGTGGCGGGGCTGCCCGACCCGGTCGGCGAGGTCGTCCGCGGCTCGACCCTCCCCAACGGACTCGACCTGCGGCAGGTGCGCGTCCCGCTCGGTGTCGTCGGCATCATCTACGAGGCCCGCCCGAACGTCACCGTCGACGCCGCCGCCCTCTGCCTCAAGGCGGGCAACGCCGTCCTGCTGCGCGGCTCCTCCTCCGCGTACGCCTCCAACACCGCCCTGGTGCGGGTCCTGCGCGACGCCATCGGCGGCGCCGGCCTGCCCGCCGACGCCGTGCAGCTCGTGCCGGGCGAGTCGCGCGACTCCGTCCGCGAGCTGATGCGCGCCCGCGGCCTGGTCGACGTCCTCATCCCGCGCGGCGGCGCCTCCCTGATCCGCACGGTCGTCGAGGAGTCCACCGTCCCCGTCATCGAGACGGGCACCGGCAACTGCCACGTGTACGTCGACGCCCAGGCCGACCTGGACATGGCCGTCGACATCCTGATCAACTCCAAGGCGCAGCGCGTCAGCGTGTGCAACGCCGCCGAGACCCTCCTCGTCCACCAGGACATCGCCGACCGGTTCCTGCCGCGCGCCCTGGAAGCCCTCGCCGAGGCGGGCGTCACCGTCCACGGCGACGAGCGGGTCCTGGCCCGAGCGGAAGGCTCCAAGGCCACCGTCGTCCCGGCCACCGCGGAGGACTGGGAGACCGAGTACCTCTCCCACGACATCGCCGCGGCCGTCGTCGACTCGCTGGACTCCGCCGTCGCCCACATCCGCCTGTGGACGTCCGGTCACACCGAGGCGATCGTCACCACCTCGCAGGCCGCCGCCCGCCGCTTCACCCAGCTGGTGGACTCCACGACGGTCGCCGTGAACGCCTCGACGCGCTTCACGGACGGTGGCCAGTTCGGGTACGGCGCGGAGATCGGCATCTCCACGCAGAAGCTCCACGCCCGCGGCCCCATGGGCCTGCCGGAGCTCACGTCGACCAAGTACATCGTCACCGGCGACGGTCACATCCGGTAACCGCCGCCCCTCCACGCCCTGTCCTTCGGCAGGGGGAGCTTGCACGCTCTCCCTGCCGAAGGAGACCGTCCGGGGCTACTCTGAGCACGTGCCGGACGACGTGGGGGGCAGGCCGTTTCCGGACGGCCGAGAGCCCGACGACGACCGCGGAGGCGCTGACGAGGACTTCGCCTCCGTGGTGTTCGACGAGGACTTCGTACGGGCCGCCGCGTTCCACGAGCCGACCGCCGTCGAGCGGCTCCTCGCCGCGGCCGAGGCGCGGGCCGACGCGGACGCCGCCAGGGCGCGCGGCCGCGGCGCTCCCCCCGACGACGACCCGTACGGCCCGGGCCTCCACGACGACGACCGGGACGACGACCCGTACGAGTCCTACGACCCCTACGGGCCCTACGGCGGCGCCCTGCGTCCGTACCGGCCGGGATCGGGCTGGTATCGCCCCGTCGCCTGGATCGTCGCCCTGCTGATGGGCCTCGGCATGGTCGCCCTCGCCTTCGCCGCCGTGTACCGCAGCTCCTCCGGTGAGCGCGAGGAGCAGGTGCCGACACCGGCGAGCACCGATGTGAGCCCGGACGGGCCCCCGCCCCCCTCACCCCCCGCCGCCCACCCCGCCCCGCCCGTCCCCGCCACCCACCACACCCCCTGACCCCCGCGGCACCCGCCCGGCACCACGCCGTCCCCCTGCCGGCGCGGCCGGACCCCAGGCCCGGCCACCCCGGCGCCGCCCATCCCGAACACTCGGGGCCGCGTGCCGCGTTTACCGGCTCCGCCTCGGACCCACCCTGAAGGTATGGCAGGGAGTGTCGACCCACCCGACGAGACGCCGGAGGGCCTCCCCGGCGGAGATGACGAATACCGGTCCGTCGCCTTCGACGAGTCCTTCGTCCGCGCTGCCCGCATCAGGGAGCTCTCCGCCCTGGAGCGCATGGCCGATGACACCACTGCCGACCCCGAAGACCCCGGCATCCGGCGCGGCGGATCCTCCGACGACGACAGCGACAGCGACATCGCGATCGACGACGACCGGTACGCGTACCGCCCCGGCCGGGTCCGCCGGCGCGGTCGCGGCGCGGGCGCCGGTGCCCTGCTGGTGGTCCTGCTCGTCGCGGTGGTCTTCGCCGCCGCCGTCCACTTCGGTTCGCGCTACCCCTACCAGCCCCCTCCCGACCAGCGAGCGGAACCGCTCCGCGTGACTCTCGTCGCCCTCGCCCCCGCGGGCACGGTGACGGGCGGCGAACCCCGCGACCTGTTCGCCCGCGGACCCGCGGCTACGGACCGTTCCGGTGCGGCCGGTATCGCCCTGCCTGCCGCGCGCCGCACCACCCACTTCTCCGAGGGGCAGGTGAGGGCCGCCCTGAGCATCGCCAGGGACTACCTGCTGCGATCGTCCCTCGACCCGGACGTCGTCACCGGCGCCACCGTCCGCCCGGTGCGGGCGCTGCTCGACCCGGACCAGCTCGCCCAGTTCGACCGGAGCGTCGACTCCCCGGCCGCCGACGGGCGGCACGCCACGGGTGGCTGGCTCGTCCGCTTCGATCCGGCCCGTGTGGCACTGGCCGACCCCGGCGTCCGGATCAGGGGATCCCTCCGGGTGGCCGAGGCGTCCACGGGCGTCCTGGAGGTGACGACGGACCACACCACCACCTACGCGCTGCGTCCCGCCGCCTCGGGCGGCGACTCCGCGGACGCCTCCCTCTTCACCGTCCGCCGCGAACTGCGCCTCCGCTTCGACCGCGACGACCTGCGGACACACCGCGTCGAGCTGGTGGCGAGCCACCTCCAGGCGGGCCCGACGGACTGCTCCGCCGACCTGTCCGGAGCCTTGCGCCCCCTGTTGGCGGGGGAACGGGCCACGGCCACGGCCCCGCCGGCGGCCGACCCGTACGCCTCCGCCCCCGCCACGGCCGCCCGCCACTGCGCGCCGCTGTCTCCCGCCTCGCAGCCCACGCCGCCCTGACGCGCGGGGTTCGGCCGGCGGACCGCCCGGCCGCACCGGCCGGGGCCACAGGCCCACCCGACCCGGGCGCCGGTCCGAACCGATCAGCCGGGCGGGCTCACCCCGGCCCCGACTCCGGCTCGGCGGCGCCGACCCGTCGGCCGCCCCGGCTCGTCCGGCGCGGGCCCGGCCCGCCGGGTCCGAGGCATCAGTCGCCCCAGGGTCAATGCTCCGCTGCCGGCCCGGCCAGGGACGCGTCCACCCGACGATCACCCGCCCGGGTCGGACGCGCCCCGCCCCTCACGCCTTGCCGGGACCGTCCCCGTCCCCGTCGGCGCCGGACGCCCCGCCACCGTCACCGCCCGCGCCGGTGCCCGGGCGGTTGCCGCCCCCGCCTCCGGCGAACCTCTCGAAGAGCTTCCCGCCGAGGTCCCCGGCGCCACCGGCTATGTCACCGACCAGCTTCATCAGCGGGTCCTTGCTGGCGCGCACCGTGTCCGCGTAGTGGCCGGCGGACTCGCGGAAGGAGTCGGCGACCGAGGTGTCCCCGTCCTCCGAGCGCCGCGTGTAGTGCCCGTCCATGATCCGCTGGTAGTCGCGGCTCTCGGACCACCTCTTCAGCTCGGCCGCCCGCACCGTGGTGAACGGGTGGCTGCGCGGCAGCACGTTCAGGATCTTCAGCACCGAGTCGCGCAGGTCACCGGCGGCCTCGTACTCCTCCGCCTGTGCCAGGAAGGCGTCGACGTTCATCTCGTGCAGGTGGTGGCCGCCCGCCAGCTTCATCAGACCGCGCATCGAGGCCTGCACGTCCTGGCCGACCAGGAGGCCGGCCCGGTCCGCCGACAGCTCCGACTTGCGGAACCACTCCCGCAGCGCCGTGACGATCGCCATGATCGCCACGTTGCCCAGCGGGATCCACGCGACCTTCAGCGCCAGGTTCGTCAGGAACAGCAGCACCGTCCGGTAGACGGCGTGGCCGGACAGGGCGTGGCCGACCTCGTGGCCGACCACCGCCCGCATCTCCTCCTCGTCCAGCAGCTCCACCAGGCTCGTCGTCACCACGATGATCGGCTCGTCCAGACCGACGCACATGGCGTTCGGCTTCGGATCCTGCGTGACGTACATCGGCGGGACCTTCTCCAGGTCGAGGATGTGGCAGGCGTCCCGCAGCATGTCGTGGAGGTGGGCGAACTGGGCGTCGCTCACGCGCACGGAGTCGGAGAGGTACAGCAGGCGCAGGCTCCGCTCCGGCAGTAGCCCGCTCAGCGCCTTGAACACGGTGTCGAAGCCGGTGAGCTTGCGCAGCGCGACGAGCGCCGAACGGTCCGCCGGATGCTCGTAGGCGCGGGAGGAGATCCCGGGGAAGCGTCGGCGCGTACGGCTCGGCGCCTTCTCGTGGCCGTTCTCAGTCATGGTTGCCCCCATATGTCGTACGGGATCTGCCTCGTCCCCCGGACAGACCTCAGCGTAGGCGCTGGTCTCCGAGACCGCCGAGGCTGTGGACAACGGCCTGTGGACAACGGCCCGTGCGAGGACAACGCCTGAGTCGGCGTGAGCGTGCCCGCACCGCCCGCATACGATGTGCGCGAAGTCTCCGCCCCCGACCCCGATGGATTGGTCCGCAGAAGATGAGCAGCCTCCACACCGCCGCCGCCCACCTGGTCACGCTCGCCGAAGGCGGCTCCGAGCACGGCGGCAACCACGAGAGCCTCAACCCCTACCTCACCGGCGGCGGCGCGCTCCTCGCGCTGCTCTTCCTGCTCTGGGTCACCACCCGCTTCAACCGCGACCGCTGAGCCGGCACCCGCCGGGACCGGGCCGCAGCGACGTGCCGTTAGGCTCTGCACGCATGGGAGAGCAGGAAGTGCCGAGAAGTCCCGGCAGACGCCGCCTTGGCGTGATGGGTGGGACGTTCGACCCGGTCCACCACGGACACCTGGTGGCCGCCAGCGAGGTGGCCGCCCTGTTCCACCTCGACGAGGTGGTGTTCGTGCCGACCGGGCAGCCGTGGCAGAAGACCCACAAGGTGGTCTCCCCGGCTGAGGACCGCTACCTGATGACGGTCATCGCCACGGCGTCGAACCCCCAGTTCTCGGTCAGCCGCATCGACATCGACCGCGCCGGCCCCACCTACACGATCGACACCCTGAGGGAGCTGCGCTCCCTCAACCCGGACACCGATCTGTTCTTCATCACCGGCGCCGACGCGCTGTCGCAGATCATGCCGGGCTGGCGCAACGCCGAGGAGCTCTTCTCGCTCGCGCACTTCATCGGGGTGACCCGCCCCGGTCACGACCTGTCGGACGACGGACTGCCCAAGGGCGGTGTCTCCCTGGTCGAGGTGCCCGCGCTCGCCATCTCCTCGTCGGACTGCCGCGCGAGGGTCGCCAAGGGCGACCCGGTCTGGTACCTGGTACCGGACGGTGTGGTGCGCTACATCGACAAGCGCCAGTTGTACCGGGGCCGATGAGGCACGGAGAGGGGCACCGGTGAACGACCGGAACGACCACCACGACCCGTACTACCCGCCGCAGCCGCGGATCGTCGGCTACGACGAGTACGGGCAGCCGGTGTACCAGCAGGGAGCCTCGGACCGGCAGCAGCCCGGGACGGGCCGGGCGGGGGACGGCGGACCGCAGGAGTACGGGTACGGCTACGACCCGTACGCCCAGGCACAGCCGTACCCCGAACCCCAGCAGTACCCCCAGGCCCAGCAGTACTCCGGAGACCAGCACTACTCCGGTGAGCAGCAGTACCCCGAGAACCAGGGCTACCCCCAGGGCCAGGGCTACTCCGTGGACCAGGGCTACTCGCAGGGGCAGGCGTACTCCCAGGACCAGCCGTACCAGGGCCAGGTCCAGGGCCAGGCCCACGCGGCGCAGCAGCGGCCCCAGCAGGCGCAGGCCCCCGGGCAGCCCCGGGACGGCCTGCCGTATGGCCACGATCCGTACGGCACCCAGCAGTGGCAGCCCCAGGGGCGCCCGTCCGCGCCCGGACAGCCGGCCGCGCACGCCACACCCCAGACCACCCCGCAGGCCGCGTCCGCCCCGGCCACCGGGCACGCCGTCGCCCCCGCGCCGGTGCCCGAGCAGCGGCGCCCCGCCCCGGAGCCGGAGCAGCCCGCGGCGCCCGAGCCGACCGCGCAGGGCCGCAGGGCCCGCGGCCCCCGCGACGAGCGCCGTGCCGCCGGGGAGCGCGCCGCCGGGCAGACCCCCGGGCCCCGGGAGCGCCCGAAGAACGGCGAGCGCCCGAAGAACGGGGACGCCCGCGGGGCCCGTGCCGCCCGTGACGCCGGCGACTACAGCACGGAGCAGTTCGCCTTCGTCGACGAGTCGGACGAGGAGTCCGAGGACGTCATCGACTGGCTCAAGTTCACCGAGAGCCGCTCGGAGCGCCGCGAGGAGGCCAAGCGGCGCGGCCGCAACCGGATGGTCGCGCTCGTCGTCGCCCTCGCCCTGGCACTCGTCGGCGGCGTCGGCTACCTGTGGTACGCCGGGCTGCTCCCCGGCCTGTCCCAGGAGGACGCCCAGCAGGGCGGCGCCACCGCCACCGGCCCGCAGAAGCGGGACGTCATCGTCCTGCACCTGCACAACACCAAGGACGAGGCCACGTCCACCGCCCTCCTGGTCGACAACGCGACGACCAAGCAGGGCACGACCGTCCTCCTGCCGAACGCCCTCGCCGTCACCAACGACGACGGGACGGCCACCACCCTCGGCAAGTCCGTCGAGGACGACGGCTCCTCCGGCACCCGCGAGGCCATCGGTTCCCTCCTCGGCACCAGGATCACCGGCACGTGGCGGCTCGACACCCCGTACCTGGAGAACCTCGTCGAGCTGGTCGGCGGCATCGAGGTCACCACCGACGCGGAGGTGCCCGCCGCCAAGGAGGGGGAGCCCCCGCTCGTCAGGAAGGGTGAGAACCAGACCCTCGACGGTCGCATGGCCGTCGCCTACGCCACCCACCGCGGCGACGCCGAGTCCGAGGCCGAGCAGCTCCAGCGGTTCGGCCAGGTCGTCCACGGGGTCCTGCGGAAGATGTCGGACGACCCCAGGAGCGCCACCACGACGATCCAGTCCCTGGCGCAGATCCTCGACCCGTCCCTCCCCGACAAGGATCTGGGCGCGTCCCTCGCCAAGCTCGCCGAGCACGCCAAGAAGGGCGCCTACAAGACGGCGATGCTGCCGGTGGAAGGCGACGGACGGCTCACCGAGGAGTCCGGGCGCAGCGTGGTCGAGGACATCCTCGGCGGCTCCGTCTCCGCCCCCGAGCAGGGCTCCGTCGTGCGCGTCGGCGTCCGCAACGCCAGCGGCGACCCCGACGCCACCGAGGCGGCGCGGATCGTCCTCGTCAACGGCGGCTACGCGGTCGTCGACGGTGGCAGGACGGACGGTACGGAGAGCACCTCCGAGATCGTCTACGGAGACGCCGCCCAGAAGGCCAAGGCCGACGAGGTCGCCAAGACCCTGGGCCTGCCGGCCAAGGCGGTCCGCCAGGGCAAGGCGTCCGCCAACGCCGACGTCACCGTCGTCCTGGGCAAGGACTACGAGGTCCCCTGAAGGGTTGGTCGGGCTGTCGGCGGCACGTGAGACCCTTGAGGTGTCCTTGACCGCCGACGAAAGCCTGCTTGTGACCGCCACGGACCGTTCCATCGAGCTCGTCAACGCCGCCGCCCAGGCGGCCGCCGACCGGCTCGCGCACGACATCATCGCGTACGACGTCAGCGACGTGCTGTCGATCACCGACGCCTTCCTGCTCGCCTCCGCGCCCAACGACCGCCAGGTCAAGTCGATCGTCGACGAGATCGAGGAGCGGCTCAACAAGGAGCTGGGCGCCAAGCCCGTGCGCCGCGAGGGCGACCGCGAGGCCCGCTGGGTCCTCCTCGACTACGTGGACATCGTCGTCCACGTCCAGCACAGCGAGGAGCGGGTCTTCTACGCCCTGGAGCGGCTGTGGAAGGACTGCCCCGAGCTGCCGCTGCCCGAGGACGCCGTGAAGACCCGCGGGAAGGCCGAGGAGCACGCGCGGCTCACCGGCGCCGACGCCTCCGAGGGCGACGACCTCGGTACCGGTACGGACGGTGAGCTGCGCTGAGCGCCACCAAGGGCGGCACGGGCCGCCGCATCGTCCTCTGGCGCCACGGCCAGACCTCCTGGAACCTGGAGCGCCGTTTCCAGGGCAGCACCGACATCGAGCTGACCGAGACGGGCGTCGGCCAGGCGCGCCGCGCCGCCCGGCTGCTCGCCGCCCTGAAGCCGGACGCGATCATCGCCTCCGACCTCAGGCGCGCGGCGGCCACGGCGGCCGAGCTCGCCGCGATCACCGGCCACCAGGTCACCCACGACGCCGCGCTCCGCGAGACGTACGCGGGCGTGTGGCAGGGCCTGACCCACGAGGAGATCCTCGCCCGGCACGGTGACGAGTACCGGGCGTGGAAGCGCGGTGAGCCCGTCCGGCGCGGCGGTGGGGAGCTGGAGACCGAGGTGGCCGACCGGGCCGCCCCGTTCGTGCTGCAGCACGTCGAGAAGGTGCCCGAGGACGGCACCCTCGTGGTCGTCAGCCACGGCGGCACCATCCGCACCACCATCGGTCGGCTGCTCGGCCTCGACCCGCACAGCTGGGAGAGCCTCGGGGGCCTGACGAACTGCTGCTGGTCCGTGCTCGGCGAGGGCGCCCGCGGCTGGCGGCTGATGGAGCACAACGCCGGCACGCTCCCCGAGCCGGTCCTCGGCGACGACGACTGACCCGGATTTCACTTTCGGGCAGGTGACAGGCTAAAGTTCTTCTTGTTCGCAGCGCGGAGCGCGAAGAACACGAGGGGCTATAGCTCAGTTGGTAGAGCGCTTGCATGGCATGCAAGAGGTCAGGAGTTCAATTCTCCTTAGCTCCACAGTCAAGGATCCCGTCCCCGTCAGGGGGCGGGATTTCTGTTTGCCCTCGCGGTGCCACCCGCGGCCACCTGGTACGGGCTCCCTGACCGGCCCTCCCGGCGGTTCCGCCCGGCGCCCCCGCTCGGTCGCCCGTCCCGTCACCCGACCGCACTCCCGGCCGCGCGGGGCCATGGCAGAATCGGACGGCCGGAGGGGGCTGACGGACCGGACGGGAGGAGTGCGCGCGCATGGCCGCCAGGAGTAACGAGGGACCCGCCGCCCGGCTCGCCACCCCGAAGGCGCGCACCGCCCTCAGCTGCCCCGCGTGCGGTTCCGCGGACGTCGCGCAGGTGCTCGGTGACAACGGCGGCGTGACCTACGTCTGCACGTCCTGCGGCCACAGCTGGAGCTGAGTGATGGGTGCACACAGGCGGAAGTGCGACTGGTGCGGCAGTGGCACGCCGATCGTCCGCGACATGGATCCGGTCAACCCGGACTACCAGTACTGGTGCGAGGAGTGCGCGCGGGCGCTGATCATAAAAGGCGACCCCATCGAGACCTACCGGGAGCTCGAAGGGGAGCCCATCTACGGGCGCCTCCTCGACGAGCACTGCACCCTCAAGCGCTTCTACTCCTTCGCGACGGCCTGACCCGACCGGGCGCCCTCCATGGGCGCGCCCGACCCCGCAGGGGCCTCGCCCGGCCCCGAGCCGGGCCGCGACCGCGTGTGCTCCCCGACCGACCCCGCGCCGGGCCGCGCCGCCGTGCGGCCCCGCACGGCGGCGACGGCGAACACCGCCAGCAGTGCCAGCCCCAGCAGCGTGTAGAGCCCGGACAGCAGCATCTGCCAGCCGTTCTGGTGCAGTTCGAGCCGCACCGGCGCCGGGGCGTGCGGAACCCACCACAGCGAGAACGACCCGAAGACCAACGCCACCCCGGCCACCCACAGCGGCCGCGCCCGGCTCGCCAGCAGCACCAGCGCCGGCACGCACCACACCCAGTGGTGCGACCACGAGATCGGGCTCACCAGCAGCGCCGTCACGGCACACGCCACGACGGCCACCGGCCGGTCGCCGTCCAGCGCCGCCCGTACCGCCACGGCGAGGCCCGCCGCGCCCACGAGGGCCGCCGCCACCACCCACCACAGCCCCGGGTCGGTGGTGTGCAGCAGACGCGCCAGCACCCCGCTCAGCGACTGGTTCGCCGTCTCCTCGGTGCGGCCCACCCGGCCTGTCTCGAAGATCATCTCCGTCCAGAAGCGTCGCGAGTCGTACGGCAGCAGCACCGCCGACGCGACCGTCACCACCAGGAACGTCACCGTCGCCCGCACCCCACGGCGGAGCCACTCGTTCCACCGGTCGGCGCCGCCCCCGCGCGCGCGTGCCACCCCGACCGCGAACAGCAGCACCACGAACAACCCCGGTGTGAGCTTCACCGCAGTCGCCAGCCCGATCCCGACCCCCGCCCACCGGCTGTCCCCGCGGCGCGTGAGGTCCCACAGCACCGCGACCGCCATCAGCAGGTTGATCTGCCCGTACCGGAACGTCTGCCACACCGGCTCGCACCACACCAGCGCCGCGGCCACCCACAGGGCCGCTCCCGGCCGCTCCCAGAAGGCTCCGCCCCGGCGCGGCCGTCCCGCCCCGCCCGACACCACCAGGCGCAGCGACAGGTGCGCCAGGGCCACCATCAGGAGCAGGTTCCCCAGCGTCGCCAGCACCCGCATCTCCGCCACGCCCACCAGGGTCAACGGCGTGAACAGCAGCGCCGCGAACGGCGGGTACGTCGTCGGCAGGTTCGCCGAGGTGGCGCGCATCGCGTACAGGTCGCCGCCGGCCAGGACGGTCTCGCCCTCCGCCCGGTAGACCGACAGGTCCAGCATCGTGACGTGGGCGGCGCGCTGCGCGACCCAGAAGGCCACGAACGACAGGAGGCAGACCCCCAGGGCTGCCAGCGGCAGCGTACGGAGGCGGGAGCGGATGGTCACGGTCGCGGTCACGTGGGCCGACGCTACCCGCCCCGTCGGGGCCGCGACCGGGGGGCCGGGGAATCGATTTGGTGGTTCACCGGGGGGACCGTGTAATGTTCTCTGTGTCGCCGCGAGGGAAGCCCGCGAGGGAAGCCCGCAAGGGAGACCGGACAGGCGGCACACCGCAAGGGGCTATAGCTCAGTTGGTAGAGCGCTTGCATGGCATGCAAGAGGTCAGGAGTTCAATTCTCCTTAGCTCCACAGCACGAGAAGGCGGGCCATCCGATTCGGATGGCCCGCCTTCCGTGTTCACGGGGTCAACTCCTGCCGCTGCCCAGCGCCTTGCGGTTCGAGGCGGGCAGGGCCGGGCGCTCCTTGGGCGCGGCCGCCTGCTCCAGGCGCAGCGCCAGCGCGGGGCAGCGGCCCACGGCGCGCTGCGCCCGCCCGCGCAGGTGCGTCGGCACGGACGCGTCCGCCAGCACCGGGAAGCCGTCCGCGCCCATCCGGATCAGTTCCGGCACGATGTCCGCACACAGCCCGTGCCCCTGGCACAGCGTCCAGTCCACGGCCAGCCGCTCACCGCTCGGAACGGACTCCTCCACGTCCTGGTAGCCGGGCGCGGGCAGCGGCAACACCCCCGTCGTCGGACGGCCGCAGCCCCCGTCCAGGACGTGCGCGGCGAGATCGTCGGTGAACGCGGACAGCGTCGAGGCGAAGAAGCGCGCCGAACCGTCCGGGTGCTTGCACGCGCCGCGCCCCTTCACGGCCTGCACGACCTCCCGCAGCGCCTCCAGCGCCGCCGGGCCGCCGCCGTTCAGGACGTCCGACAGGCCCCCGGCCGCGGCCGGCAGGCCCAGCCGGCACGGCCCGCACTGCCCGGCCGTCTCCGCGGCCAGCCAGTTCGCCACGCGCTGCGCCTCACCGAGCGGACAGGTCTCCGGGCCGATCGGGAGGATGGCACCCGCCCCCAGGGAGCCGCCCACGGCCGCCAGTGACGCCCGGGACACCACCGCCTCGTGCACGGCGGCCGAGTCGATCCAGTTGCCGTGGTACCCACCCGTGAGCACGCCCTGCGGGACCGGCGGGGCACCCGCCAGCTGGAGGACGTACCGCAGCGGGACACCCGTCGGGACCTCCACCACCATCGGGCGGGCCACGGCGCCCGACAGCGTCAGCAGCACCGTCCCCGGCTCCTGCTCCAGTCCGGCGTGCGCGTACCGGTGCGCACCGATCCGCGCGGCGACCGCCAGCTGCGCGAAGGTCTCCGCGTTCGACAGCAGCGTCGGCGCGCCGCCCACCCCGGACTCCGAGGCCCGCTCGCGGCGGCCCGGCGGCAGAGCGGGACCGCCCCCTATGGCGCGGATCACGGCGGAGGCCTCACCCGACACCATGCGCTCCGGCGTGCGCACCACCCGCGCGCGCAGCTGCTGCCCGCGCCGGTCCGACAGGCCCCGCTCGGCGAGCGCCGCCCGCAGCGAGATCTCGGTGGAGTTGCGGGTGACCGCGACGACGAGCGTCCGGGCACCCAGCGCCTCCGCGGCCAGCAGGGCGCCGTCCAGGATGAGGTGCGGGGCACGGTTCAGCAGGACCGTGTCCTTGCGGCAGGCGGGCTCGCCCTCGCTGCCGTTGACGACGACCACCGGCCGCACCCCGCGGCGTATCGCGGCCTCCGCGACCGCCCGGAGCTTGCGGCCGAAGGGGAAGCCCGCGCCGCCGCGGCCGCGCAGGGAGATGTCGTCGGCGAGACGGGCCAGCCGCTCGCCGCCCACCGGCTCCAGCGGGCCGTGCACCTTCAGGTGCATGGCCAGGTCCAGCCGCTCGATCAGGTCGAAGCCCTGCGTGAGCTGGGGGAGGCCGACGACACGGACCTCGGGGACGTCGGGCAGAGGGGTGTTCACGGGCGTTCTCCTGCGGGTGCTGTCCACGGCTCGCCGGCGGGCGGGCGGTGGAAGGGGCCGGGCGTCGGCTCGGCGGTACCGCCGTACGGGGACGGCGGCTGAGCGGGGTCGTACCGGGAGGGGGAGGGCGCCGCGAGCGGGGGCTCCGACGGGGGTGCGGGAGCGTCGTACGCGGCCGGGGACGGGGACGGGGACGGGGACGCCGGAGCGTCGTACGCGCGCGGGGGCTCGGACGGTGGCGGGGGAGCGTCGTACGCGCGCGGGGCGGGGGACTGGGTGGGCGGCGGCGGTGACGGGGTGGGCCAGTAGCCGGCGCGGACGGGCTGCTCCCCGGGGATGACGGGCAGCTCCTCGGTCATGGGCACCCGCTCGGCGAACGGCACCTCCTGGGGGGCCGGTTCCGCAGCCGCGTCACCGCCCCCCAGGGAGACGGCGCGGTACCCGGCGGCGAGACCCGCCCCGGCGCGACCCGGGCGGCGGCCCCCGGCCTGCGGCGGGACGGGACCCGGCAGGCGTTCGCCACCCGGCAGGCGCTCGGCCTGCGCGCGGCGCGGGGGCTCCCAGCGGGCCTCCGGCTCGTACGGGTGCGGGCGGGGCGCCTCACCGGGGTCGTAGGGCCCCGCGCCGGTCGTGCCGGGCAGCGGCTGGGTCGCGGGGTCGCGGCGTGCCCGCCGGGAACCGGGCCGGGCCGGGCCGAAGCCGGCGGCAGGGCCCGCGGCGACGGGGTCGGGGAGGGGCCCCAGGAGGTTCAGGAACCGCTCGGTGAGGTCGCGCTGCAGGTGGGAGGGGAGCAGCCGCACCGAGACGGCCGCCGCGACCGCCGCAAGCGACGTGCCGTACAGGACCATCACCCAGGGCGCCGCGGGGCGTCCCGCGTACAGGCCGTGGATCAGCGCCGCGCACCAGGCGGGGTAGGCGAGCATGTGCAGGGGGCGCCAGCGGGCGGCTATCGCCCCGCGGCCGGCCAGGGCGCTGCGCAGGGCGCCGGTCGACGCGACGACCACCATGAGGAGGCCGGCGAGCGACCCGAAGCCGATGAGGCCCGCCGAGCCCGTGACCCCCAGCCCGAACGGCACGAGGGCGCCGATGAGTTCCACGTGCCCGAGGGACACCTTCACCGTGCCGTGCAGCAGGAGGAAGCCCAACGACGCGACGGCCGTGCCGCGGTGGACGGCCTGGGCGAGCAGCCGCTGGCGCGGGGTGAGCAGCAGCCGGTCGGTGGCGACCAACGCCCACGCGACGGACGCCGTCAGGGAGACGAGTGACAGGACGCCGGTGCCGAAATCCAGGAACTCGCGGAAACCGTCGCTTCCGCCGATGACCAGAAGGGGCAGGAGGACGAGAGCTGCCGCGTACAAGCCGCCCTGTACCGGCCGGCTCAGGCCCGCCTTCTCGGCGGGGGAGGAACGGATCTTGCGATGAGGGGTCATGGGCGACTCCGAATGGTGCGGATGAGGTCCCGTCGGCGCATGCTATGGCCGCGCATACCAGCGAGTACGGCGTTTGCGGGTTTACGGAGACGACTGGCCGACAACTGACTCGGGGGTTGCCCGGGAACGCGCCGATACGCCGAGTAACCGTTCCCGCAGGGGTAGTGCGACCGTCACGCGACTGTCCGTGTCCGCGTGGTGGGACGGTTGCGATGCGGCCCGCGGGGGCCCTGCGGTACCCTGACGCCATGCGTGCCGTACGCCTCCTGCTTAGCGAGCCGCGCTGATCAGTACCGGCGGATGAGAAATCCGACCGGAATCGGCGCGGCGTCCCCTCCTGTGCGAGGGGTTTTTTCATTTCGCCGTGCCGACCGAAATCGGGGCGCGGCGGCGGCAGCGACGCAGAGACGATCGATGGAGCTTCAGAGGATCATGACCGAGACGAATTCGGCTGCCGAGACGGCGGCCCCGCATCGTTATACGGCGGCCATGGCGGCCGACATCGAGGCACGCTGGCAGGACTTCTGGGACGCCGAGGGGACCTATGCGGCGCCCAACCCCGTGGGTGACCTGGCGGGCGACCCGCAGGCTGTCGCCCGGCCCAAGAAGTTCATCATGGACATGTTCCCGTACCCCTCCGGCGCCGGCCTCCACGTCGGCCACCCGCTGGGCTACATCGCGACCGACGTGTACGCCCGGTACCAGCGCATGACCGGCCACAACGTCCTGCACACCCTGGGCTTCGACGCGTTCGGCCTGCCCGCCGAGCAGTACGCCGTCCAGACCGGCACGCACCCCCGGGTGTCGACCGAGGCGAACATCGAGAACATGAAGGCCCAGCTGCGCCGGCTGGGCCTGGGCCACGACAAGCGCCGGTCGTTCGCCACGATCGACCCCGAGTACTACAAGTGGACCCAGTGGATCTTCCTGCAGATCTTCGACTCCTGGTACGACGAGGAGGCCGGGAAGGCCCGCCCGATCGCCGAGCTGGTCGCCCTCTTCGAGAGCGGTGAACGGCCCGTACCGGGCACCACGCGCGCGTGGAGCGAGCTGAGCGCCGCCGAGCGCGCCGAGGTGCTGGGCGACTACCGCCTGGCCTACGCCTCCGACGCGCCGGTCAACTGGTGCCCCGGCCTGGGCACCGTCCTGGCCAACGAGGAGGTCACCGCCGACGGCCGCTCCGAGCGCGGCAACTACCCGGTCTTCAAGGCCAAGCTGCGCCAGTGGAACATGCGCATCACCGCCTACGCCGACCGACTGCTGGACGACCTGGACGCGCTGGACTGGCCCGAGGCCATCAAGCTGCAGCAGCGCAACTGGATCGGCCGTTCCGAGGGCGCCCGCGTCGACTTCGCCGTCGGCGACGACGCCATCACCGTCTTCACCACGCGCCCCGACACCCTGTTCGGCGCCACCTACATGGTGCTGGCCCCCGAGCACGAACTGATCGAGAAGATCGTGCCGGAGGCGTGGCCGGCCGGCACGCAGGCGCTGTGGACCGGCGGACACGCCACCCCGGCCCTGGCCGTCGACGCGTACCGCAAGCAGGCCGCCGCCAAGTCCGACGTCGAGCGGCAGGCCGACGCCAAGGAGAAGACCGGTGTCTTCACCGGCGCCTACGCGGTCAATCCCGTCAGCGGCGAGCGGGTCCCCGTCTTCATCGCCGACTACGTCCTGATGGGGTACGGCACCGGCGCCATCATGGCCGTCCCGGCGCACGACACCCGCGACTTCGCCTTCGCCCGCGCCTTCGACCTGCCCATGCGCTGCGTCGTCGAGCCGGCCGACGACCGGGGCACGGACCCTGCCGCGTGGGACGACGCGTTCGACTCGTACGACGCGCGGATCATGGCCTCCACCAACGACGACGTGTCCCTGGACGGCCTGGGCGTCGTCGAGGCCAAGGCGCGCGTCACCGAGTGGCTGGAGACCCGCGGCATCGGCGAGGGCACCGTCAACTACCGGCTGCGCGACTGGCTGTTCAGCCGCCAGCGGTACTGGGGCGAGCCCTTCCCGATCGTCTACGACGAGGACGGCGTCGCCCACCCGCTGCCCGAGTCGATGCTGCCCCTGGAGCTGCCGGAGGTCGACGACTACGCGCCGCGCACCTTCGACCCGGACGACGCCGACACGCAGCCCGAGACGCCCCTGTCGCGCAACGCGGACTGGGTGAACGTCACGCTGGACCTGGGAGACGGCCCCAAGCGGTACCGCCGCGAGACCAACACCATGCCCAACTGGGCCGGTTCCTGCTGGTACGAGCTGCGCTACCTGGACCCCCACAACAGCGACAAGCTGGTCGACCCGGAGATCGAGCAGTACTGGATGGGCCCGCGGGACGGCATGCCGCACGGCGGTGTCGACCTGTACGTCGGCGGCGCCGAACACGCCGTCCTGCACCTGCTGTACGCGCGGTTCTGGTCCAAGGTGCTGTTCGACCTGGGCCACGTCTCGTCCGCCGAGCCGTTCCACCGGCTGTTCAACCAGGGCATGATCCAGGCGTTCGTCTACCGTGACGCGCGCGGCATCGCCGTCCCGGCCGCCGAGGTCGAGGAGCGCGACGCTGCCTTCTGGTACGGGGGCGAGAAGGTCAGCCGCGTCCTCGGCAAGATGGGCAAGTCCCTGAAGAACGCCGTCACCCCGGACGAGATCTGTGCCGAGTACGGCGCCGACACGCTGCGCCTGTACGAGATGGCCATGGGCCCCCTGGACGTGTCCCGGCCGTGGGACACGCGCGCGGTGGTGGGCCAGTACCGGCTGCTGCAGCGGCTGTGGCGCAACATCGTCGACGAGTCGACCGGCGAGGTCACCGTCGTCGACGCGGAGCCGGACGAGGACACGCTGCGCGCCCTGCACAAGGCCGTCGACGGCGTGTCCCAGGACATGGCCGCGATGCGCTTCAACACCGCCATCGCCAAGATCACCGAGCTGAACAACCACCTGACGAAGTCGGGTGGCGCGGTGTCCCGGTCGGTCGCCGAGCGGCTGGTCCTGCTGGTCGCGCCGTTGGCCCCGCACATCGCCGAGGAGCTGTGGCGCAGGCTGGGCCACACCGGCTCGGTCGTCCACGAGGAGTTCCCGGCCGCCGACCCGGCGTACGTCGTGGACGAGTCGGTGACCTGCGTCGTGCAGATCAAGGGCAAGGTCAAGGCGCGTCTGGAGGTTTCGCCGGCCATCACGGACGCGGAGCTGGAGGCGCTGGCGCTGGCGGACCCGGCGGTCGTGGCCGCCCTGGGTGGCGCCGGCATCCGCAAGGTGATCGCGCGGGCGCCGAAGCTCGTGAACATCGTCCCGGCGTGACGGAACACCGGGGCGCCGAGCGGCGCCCCGGGTTTTTCCCCTAGGGGGCGGGTCGAGGGGCCTCTCGGAACCCCCGACCCGCCCTTCGCCGTTTACCGTGGAGAGAACAACCGACAACGAGGGGACCCCCATGGCAGAGGCGATCGCGATTCTGGCGCTGCTCTTCGTCGCCCTCGTCGTCCTTGGTGTGTACGCGAGCGTCAAGGCGATCGGGGCCGCCAAGCGCGGCGTCGACCGCACTCTGACCCAGGCGCGCCGCACCGTGGAGGACACCACCCTCCGCGCGAAGAGCATGGGGCAGGGCGGCGTCGCGGGCGAGCTGGCGCAGCTGCGGCTGTCCCTGCGGACGTCGATGCGCGCCACGCAGGACGCCCTCGCGGCGGGCGCGGCGGAGGACGCCTCCCTCCAGGAGTCGCTGCAGCTGTTCCGGCGGCTGAGCGCCCACGGGCACGAACTCGACGAGGACCTCAAGCGGATGGAGCGCGACCCGGACCGCACCCGGGTGGCCGCGCACCTGCAGGACCTGCGGGAGCGCACGCGCCGCATCACCGACTCGGCGGACGCGCTGCGGTGGGCGGCCCGGGAGCGGGCGCAGAAGTTCGCCGACGACGAGTTGGACACGCTCAGCGCGCAGATCGACATGGAGGCCGGCGCCCTGCGCCACTGGACCACGTCCGAGACCCCCGGGACGACGGACCGGCGTCCCCCGGAGGCGTCGGGTACGCGGTCTCCCGGGACCTCGGACACGCAGGCGGCAAGGCCCGCCCCGCCGTGGACGGCACGGCCCGAGACCCAGGACCGCACAGGGACGTCGTGGCCCGAGGCCGGCGCCGGGCAGACGCCCACGCAGACGTGGCCCGCCGACGCCGACGGAGACCGGGACGCCGCGGCGGACCCCACCGCCCGGGGTGCCGCCGCGGGTGGCGACCGGGACACCGGCGGCGCGGCGGAGGGCGCCCGACCCGCGATCACCGCGCGCGACCCCCGCCTGGAGACCGGCTACCCGTGGCAGAAGGCCCGGCGGCCCGAGACCACCAACTGACCGCACGGCAGGAGCGGGGCGCCTCCCGGCCGCAGGAGCCGGGGCCTCGGCACTTCCACCGGGCCCGGCCGGGGCGGTGGCCCTGACGGGGCCGGGGCTGCTTCCGCAGGCCGCCTGCGGGTAACCTCCGGGTCATGTCCCGCCATGTCGCGATCGTCACCGACTCCACGGCCTACCTGCCGCCACAGACGATGGAGCGGCACGGTATCAGCGCGGTACCGCTGACCGTGGTCCTGGGGGACCGGGCCCTGGAGGAGGGCACCGAGATCTCGGCGCGGTCCCTCGCGCAGGCCCTGCAGAAGCGGCGCTCCGTCACCACGTCACGGCCCAGCCCCGAGGTGTTCGCCGCCCGCTACCGCGAGGTCGCCGAGACGGGCGCCACCGGCATCGTCTCGCTGCACCTGTCGGCGGAGCTGTCCGGCACGTACGAGGCCGCGCTGCTCGCCGCCCGCGAGGCGCCGGTACCGGTCCGGGTCGTCGACACCGGGATGGTCGCGATGGCGCTGGGCTTCTGCGCCCTCGCGGCGGCCGAGGCCGCGCAGGCCGGATGCACCCTGGACGAGGCCGTCGCGGCGGCCGAGAAGCGCGCCGCCGGCACGTCCGCGTACTTCTACGTCGACACCCTCGACTACCTGCGCCGCGGCGGGCGCATCGGCGCGGCCCGTGCCCTGCTCGGCTCCGCCCTGGCCGTGAAACCGCTGCTGGAGCTGACCGGCGGGCGGATCGAACCGCGGGAGAAGGTCCGCACCGCGTCGAAGGCCATCGCACGGCTGGAGGAGATCGCCGTCGAACGGGCGGGCAGGGCCCCCGTCGACATCGCCGTGCACCACCTCGCCGCGGCCGACCGGGCGGAGACGCTCGCCGGGCACCTGCGCGAACGCGTTCCCGGGCTGGCCGACCTCCACGTCAGCGAAGTCGGCGCCGTGATCGGCGCGCACACCGGGCCGGGGTTGCTCGGAGTGGTCGTCGCACAGCGGTGACCCCACCCTGAAGAGTGGCCGAGTTATCCCCAAGTGCCGTGTTATCCACGGAAATCGATACGGCCGCCCAGACTCGCACGCTTGTGTCTACCGTGTGATCCATGACGACACGAACACACTCCGTGACCGGTCACGCGGCCGCCCTTCCTCGATCCTCCGCGGCCACGAGCGGACCCGGCAGGCCTCCGGGCTCGGACGGCCGGACGCGCGGCCGGACAGGCGCGCCCCGGGCGCGCGGACGACACCGCGCCCGCGGCGACGCGGCACGGGACGCGCTGGCCGCGTACGCGCTCCGACGCAGGGCGGACGCGCTCATGGCGGGCACTCCCCGGCCCGCGCGTGCGCACCCGCCTGCGAGCGAACCACCCGCGCCCGCACCGTCCGCGCCCGCACCGCCTGCGAGCGAACCGCTCGCGCCCGCACCGCTCGCCGGCGGTGAGCCAGGCGTGGAGGAGCCGGGCGTCGGTGAGCCGCTCGCGGGAGAGGCGGGCCGCGGTGAGCCGGGCATGGTGACCGCCAGGGGAGGGCCTGCCCCGGAGCCGCCGGCTTCCCGCACGTCCGTGGCGGGGCCGGCGCAACCGCCGCCGCGTGCGGTCCCGCTCCGGAGGGTGCGACCGGCCGGTCGGCCGGAACCGCCGCCTTCCCCGGGCGCGCCGCCGGGACGGCGACCGTCCCCGTCCCCGCCGCCCCGGACCGGCGGGGCGCCCGAACCGCCCTACCCGGTGCCGCCGCCCGTCGCGCGGCCGCAGCGGTGGCTCGCCCTGCGTGAGCGGTTACCCCTGTGGGTGCAGCTCCGGTGCGGGCTCGAACGCCGCACGCTGGCCGCGCTCGCCGTCCTGCTCGTCGTGGGCGTCGTGCTCGCCGGACGCCTCTTCTGGTCAGGTCGCCCCGAGACGGTCCACGCCCCGGAGGTGGTGGTGCGCGCCGAGCCCACGGCCACCACTCCGGCGGACCCCGTACCACCCGTCGACCGTCAGGTCGCCGCGCCACCGGCGGCGCCGTCCGTGGTCGTCGTCGACGTGAGCGGCGAGGTGCGGCGTCCCGGTGTGCTGAGGCTGCCGACCGGCGCCCGGGTCGTCGACGCGCTGCGGGCGGCCGGGGGCGTCCCGCCGGGCACGGACACGACCGGACTCAACAGGGCCCGTGTCCTGGTCGACGGCGAACACATCCTGGTCGGGGTGCCCGCGACCGCCGGCCCGCCGGGGATGCCCGCGGCCGCCCCGGAGGGCGCCGCCGGAGTCGCCCCCGCGGGCGGGCCGATCAGCCTCAACAGCGCCACCGTCGAGCAGCTCGACACGTTGCCCGGCGTGGGACCGGTCCTCGCCCGCCACATCGTCGACCACCGCACGCGGCACGGGGGCTTCCGGTCCGTGGAGGAGCTGCGGGAGGTACGCGGCATCGGCACCCGCCGGTTCGCCGACCTCCGTACGCTCGTCAGGCCGTGACCCGCCCTCAGACGCCGCCCTCGCACCCGTCGGCCGGGCGGCCGGGCACGGGCCAGGTGCCGGGGCGGTCCTCCCGGCCGCCGGTCCACAGCGCGTCCGGTCACCGGCTCGGAGCCGCCCGCCCACGGCAGGAGGAACCAGCCGATCTGCGGCTGGTCGGACCCGCCCTGGCGGCCTGGGGAGCGGCCGCGCTGGCCCTGGGCGTGCCGGGCTGGTGGACCGTCCTCGGTGTCACCTCGTGCGGGGCGGTGGCTGCCCTCCTCCTGCTGCGCGGGCGGACGGCACGGAGACCGGCGGCCGTCGCGCGGCGGGGGAACACCACCGTGTGCGCCGCGGTGTTGCTGTGCGCGGCGGCCGGGGCGGCGTCCGCCGGACTGCACGGCGCGGACCTGCGGCGGGGGCCCCTCCCGGGGCTGGCTGCGGAGCACCGGCGGATCGGGGCCGAGCTGTCGGTCGTCTCCGACCCGCGTGCCGTGGTCCCGCGCGTGCGCGGCAACCACGCGATGCCCGCCTCGATCATGCTGAGCGCCGAGGTGACGCGGGTGACGGCACCCGACGGGACCATCGCGCAGGTCCGCACCCCGGTCCTCCTCCTCGCCCGGCCGGGCAAGCGCCAGGGCGACGCGGCCGCCTGGCTGCGGCTGCTGCCCTCCACCACACTCCGAGCGGAAGGCCGGCTGACGCCACCACGCCGGTCCGCCGACCCCTTCGCCGCCGTGCTGTACGTGGACAGCGGCCCGCCGCGGGTCACCGGCCCGCCGAACGGGCCGCAGCGCGTCGCGGGCCGGCTGCGCGCCGGGCTGCGGGAGGCGACGGACAGCCTGCCGCCGGACGCGCGGGCGTTGCTGCCGGGCCTGGTCGTCGGTGACACGTCGCGCATCCCGGAGGACCTGCGGGCCGCGTTCCAGGCCACCGACCTGACCCACCTGTTGGCGGTGTCGGGGAGCAATCTGACCATCGTCCTGCTGTTGCTGATCGGACCTGCGGGAAGAGCCCTGAACGCTGAGCGGGGCGGGCTCGCACCCCGGCTGGGCGTGTCCCTGCGCACGACGGCCCTGCTGGGCGGGGTCCTCACGCTGGCGTTCGTGGTGGTGTGCCGACCGGAGCCGAGCGTGCTGCGGGCGGCGGCGTGCGGGGCGGTCACCCTGCTCGCCATCGCCACGGGTCGCCGCCGGTCGCTGATCCCCGCCCTCGCCGCCGCCGTCCTGCTTCTGGTGCTGTTCGAACCCTGGCTGGCCCGCGCCTACGGGTTCGCGCTGTCCGTCCTCGCCACCGGCGCCCTCCTCACCATCGCGCCGCGGTGGAGCGCCGCACTCCAGGCACGCGGTGTCCCGCCCCGGCCGGCCGAGGCGCTGGCCGCGGCGGCCGCCGCACAGGCGGTGTGTGCCCCGGTGGTGGCGGTATTCGCGGGTCGCGTGAGCCTGGTGGCCATTCCCTGCAACATCCTGGCCGAACTCGCGGTCGCACCGGCGACGGTGCTCGGGTTCGCCGCGCTGGCGGTGGCGCCGGTGGCCATACCGGCGGCCCGGCTGCTCGCCGAGTGCGCCGCCTGGCCCGCCGGGTGGGTGGCGACCGTCGCGCGCACCGGAGCCGCGCTGCCCGGCGCGGAGGCCGCCTGGCCCGGCGGCTGGCGGGGCGGGCTGCTGCTCGCGACCGTGACGGTCGCGCTGCTGTTCGCCGTACGGCGGCTGCCGCACCGGCCCTGGGTGGCCGCCGGCTGCGTCCTCCTCCTTCTGGTGGCGGTCGTGCGGCCGGCGCCGCTCACCCGCGTCGTCACCGGCTGGCCGCCGCCCGGCTGGGTCTTCGCGATGTGCGACGTCGGTCAGGGGGACGCGACCGTCCTGGCCGCCGGAGACGGCACCGCCGTCGTCGTCGACACGGGACCGGATCCCGAGCCGGTGGACCGGTGCCTGCGCGAACTGGGCGTCAGTCGCGTGCCGTTGGTGCTGCTCACCCACTTCCACGCCGATCACGTCACCGGGCTCCCCGGGGTGCTGCGCGGACGGTCCGTCGGTGTCATCCAGACCACGGGGCTCCACGACCCGCCCGGGCAGGCTGCGTTCGTCCACCGGACGGCGGCGGTCGCACGGGTGCCTGTGGTCCGCGCGGTACCCGGCGAGCGCCGCCGTACCGGACCGCTCGACTGGCAGGTGCTGTGGCCGGCGGCCCGGCCGGGGTTCGTCCCCGAGGGCCCCAACGACGCCAGCGTCACGCTGCTCGTGCGCACCCGGTCGGGGGTGACGCTGCTGCTCCTCGGCGACCTGGAGCCGCCCGCCCAGCGCGGCCTGGCGCTGGCGCACCCGGCGCTGCCTCCGGTGGACGTACTGAAGGTCGCCCACCACGGCTCGGCCCACCAGGACCCCGGCCTGCTCCACCGGGCGAGACCCAGACTCGCCCTGGTGTCGGCCGGGCGGGACAACCCGTACGGCCACCCCTCGCCGCACACCCTGGACGCCCTGCGTGAGGCGGGCGCTGCGGTCCTGCGCACCGACCGGGACGGCGCCATCGCGGTGACCGGCTCCGGCCGCGACCTCAAGGCGGTGGCCATACATCCGCCCCGCGGCCCGGACCCGCCGTGACCAGGGTCCCGCACGCGCGCTCCGTACCGCCGGGGCCGGGCGTCCCGCGTTGCCGGAACGGAAGGGCCGACCTGGCGGCCGGTCGCACCGAAAGGGGTTGAACAATGGTCTCGTGAACGGAGTGAACGAAGAGAACCGCACCGACGATGTCCGGCACGTGCTGGTCCTGCCCGACCGGGACGCCGCCGCGGAGGTCGCCGAGACACTCGGTGAGCGGTTCGCACTGGACGAGGAGCCGCGCCTCGTCCGCGACGCCCTCGCGGGCGAGGACGACGCCGAGGACGCCCAGTGGCTCGTGGTGGTCGAGGACCCGGACGGCCGGCTCTCCGCTGCCGAGCTGGACGACCTGGCCGCCGAGTGGGACGGCTGGCGCGAGGAGCCGTAGGAAGCCGAAGCCGCCCGGGGAGACGGCCGGGAGGACGGTCGGCAGAAGGCCGGGAGGGCGGCGAAGGCGGGGTTCGGGGCTCGTGAGAGACGGGGGTGAGGGCTGGGAGGGCGACGGGACGCGCGGTGTGAGGGGTGGTGTCCCGGGTGTCGGGTGGTGTCCGGGCAGTGGGGGGCGGGCACGGCGCGGCCGGGTGTCGGCGGGCCGTGGGATGCTGGGCGTGATGGCTCCCAAGAACCCGACCGACGACCCGCTCGCCCCCGTCACCCTCGCCGTGGGCCAGGAGGACCTCCTCCTGGACCGCGCCGTCCAGCAGGTGGTGGCCGCGGCCCGGGCCGCCGACGCCGACACGGACGTCCGTGACCTGACCGCCGACCAGCTCCAGCCCGGCGGCCTCGCCGAGCTGACCAGCCCCTCGCTCTTCGCCGAGCGCAAGGTCCTGATCGTGCGCAACGCCCAGGACCTGGCCGCGGACACCGTCAAGGACGTCAAGGCGTACCTGGCCTCGCCCGTCGAGGACATCTCGCTCGTTCTCCTCCATCCCGGGGGAGCGAAGGGGAAGGGCCTCCTCGACGCCGCGCGGAAGGCGGGCGCCCGCGAGGTCGCCTGTCCCAAGACGACGAAGCCGGCGGAGCGTCTGACGTTCGTGCGGCAGGAGTTCCGAGCGCGGGGCAGGTCGGCCACGCCGGAGGCGTGCCAGGCGCTCGTCGACGCGATCGGCAGCGACCTGCGCGAGCTGGCCAGTGCCGTCTCCCAGCTCACGGCGGATGTCGAGGGCACGGTCGACGAGGCCGTCGTCGGCCGCTACTACACCGGCCGGGCCGAGGCGTCCAGTTTCAACGTCGCCGACCGGGCCGTGGAGGGCCGTACCGCCGAGGCGCTGGAGGCCCTGCGCTGGTCCCTGTCGACCGGCGTGGCTCCCGTGCTGATCACGAGCGCGTTGGCGCAGGGCGTGCGCGCCATCGGCAAGCTGTCGTCCGCGCGGGGAGGCCGGCCCGCCGACCTCGCCCGCGAGCTGGGCATGCCGCCCTGGAAGATCGACCGGGTGCGCCAGCAGATGCGGGGCTGGACGCCGGACGGGGTGGCCGTCGCCCTGCGGGCCGTCGCGGAGGCCGACGCGGGCGTCAAGGGAGGCGGGGACGATCCCGTGTACGCCCTGGAGAAGGCGGTCGTCACCATCGCCCGCGCCGCCCGCTCCCGCCGCTGAGGCCCCCGCCCACGGGGTCGGTGCCAGCCCACGGGGGTCGTTGCCCACACGCGGGCTCGGGCCCCACGCGGTGGGCGGGGCCCGGTAGGTGGCCGGGGCCCGGTAGGTGGGCGCGGCCGGTCCGGGGGCGGGCTTCGGCCGGGTAGGCCAGACTGCCCGGTCCTGAGTTTTCCGGTTCTGACTTCCGGTCCTGGTCGCGGGTCCCTGTGCCTGGTCCGGCGTCCCTGGTCCGGCGTCCCTGGCCCTCGCGACCTTGGCCCTCGCGACCCTGGCCCTGGTGGCCCGGGCACGGTGGGCGTGGTGGTGCCCGTCCGGGTAAGCCGAAGGCCCCGGGGCCGTTCGGGGAAGAACGGGCCGCCGGGGCCTTCGGTTCACGATGGTGAGCCCGTACCCGCGTGGCGAACGCAGGCCGCGTACGAGCTCGGGGGTGCCGGTCGGGAGCGTGGTTGAGAGGGCCCGCTTGGGTCCCTTCCGGCGATCAAGTCTTCCGGGTCGGTCACTCCGAGGCGTGTGCCCGGGAGGTTCCGGCCGGTTCCGGGGACGGTGTCCCCGGGACGGGGGAAGCTCAGCCCTGCAGGGTGGCGACCCGAGCAGCCAGCGCCGACTTCTTGTTGGCGGCGGCGTTCTTGTGGATGACACCCTTGGAGACGGCCTTGTCGAGCTTGCGGGACGCCTCGCGGACCGCCACGGCGGCCTTCTCGACGTCACCCGCGGCGGCAGCCTCACGGGCCTTGCGGATCGCGGTCTTGAGCGACGACTTGACGGCCTTGTTGCGCAGGCGCGCCTTCTCGTTCGTCTTGTTCCGCTTGATCTGGGACTTGATGTTCGCCACGAAAGAGCCTTTTCAGGTTCGTAAGGATTCCTCGAATGTGTGCCACGCTGCTGAGAGGGCCACGAGACACAGCTGCCCAGGCTACCAGCAGCGCTTCGGGCGGCCCAAACCGAGCGCCCGTCCCCGTCCGTGGGACCATGGAAGCTACGTATCGATCCGACGTCGACCCGAGCAGAGACACCGGCGTACGCCCGTGCGTCTCGAGAATCAGGACCCTGCGTGCCCGCGACCCCCATCCACGTGCCCGAGCCGAGCCGTACCGACCCGGCACTGATCCGCAACTTCTGCATCATCGCGCACATCGACCACGGCAAGTCGACCCTTGCCGACCGGATGCTCCAGCTGACCGGTGTGGTCGAGCAGCGGCAGATGCGCGCTCAGTATCTGGACCGCATGGACATCGAGCGCGAGCGCGGCATCACCATCAAGTCCCAGGCCGTGCGTCTGCCCTGGGCCCCCACCGAGGGTGAGGGGCAGGGCCGGACCCACATCCTCAACATGATCGACACCCCGGGCCACGTGGACTTCACGTACGAGGTGTCCCGCTCGCTCGCCGCGTGCGAGGGCACGGTCCTCCTCGTCGACGCCGCCCAGGGCATCGAGGCGCAGACCCTCGCCAACCTCTACCTGGCGATGGAGAACGACCTCACCATCGTCCCGGTCCTCAACAAGATCGACCTTCCGGCCGCCCAGCCGGAGAAGTTCGCCGAGGAGCTGGCGAACCTGGTCGGCTGCGACCCGGACGACGTACTGCGGGTCTCGGCGAAGACGGGTCTCGGCGTCGAGGCGCTGCTCGACCGCGTGGTCAGGGAGGTCCCGGCGCCGGTGGGCGTCGCCGACGCCCCCGCCCGCGCGATGATCTTCGACTCGGTCTACGACTCCTACCGCGGTGTCGTCACCTACGTCCGTGTCATCGACGGCCAGCTCAACAAGCGCGAGCGCATCCGCATGATGTCCACCGGCGCGACCCACGAGCTGCTGGAGATCGGGACGAACTCGCCCGAGATGCTCCCGGCCGACGGTCTCGGCGTCGGCGAGGTCGGGTACCTGATCACGGGTGTGAAGGACGTCCGGCAGTCCAAGGTCGGTGACACCATCACCACCCTGCACAAGGGCGCCACGGAGGCCCTCGGCGGGTACAAGGACCCCAAGCCGATGGTGTTCTCCGGGCTCTACCCGCTCGACGGCTCCGACTACCCGGAGCTGCGCGACGCGCTCGACAAGCTCCAGCTCAACGACGCCGCGCTGGTCTACGAGCCGGAGACCTCCGCGGCCCTCGGCTTCGGCTTCCGCGTGGGCTTCCTCGGCCTGCTCCACCTCGACGTGATCCGTGAGCGGCTGGAGCGCGAGTTCGGCCTCGACCTCATCGCCACGGCGCCGAACGTGGTGTACCGGGTCCTCATGGAGGACGGCACCGAGCACACCGTCACCAACCCGAGCGAGTTCCCCGAGGGCAAGATCAGCGAGGTGTACGAGCCGGTCGTCCGCGCGACGATCCTCGCGCCCTCCGAGTTCATCGGCTCGATCATGGAGCTGTGCCAGACCCGCCGCGGCACCCTCCTCGGGATGGACTACCTCTCCGAGGACCGCGTCGAGATCCGCTACACGCTCCCGCTCGCCGAGATCGTCTTCGACTTCTTCGACCAGCTGAAGTCCAAGACCCGCGGCTACGCGTCCCTCGACTACGAGCCCACCGGCGAGCAGAGCAGCTCCCTGGTCAAGGTGGACATCCTGCTCCACGGCGACAAGGTCGACGCCTTCTCCGCCATCACGCACAAGGACGCGGCGTACGCGTACGGCGTGCGGCTCGTGGCGAAGCTGCGCGAGCTCATCCCGCGGCAGGCGTTCGAGGTGCCGATCCAGGCGGCCATCGGCTCCCGGGTCATCGCCCGCGAGACCATCCGCGCCATCCGCAAGGACGTCCTCGCCAAGTGCTACGGCGGCGACATCTCCCGCAAGCGGAAGCTGCTGGAGAAGCAGAAGGAAGGCAAGAAGCGGATGAAGATGGTCGGCTCCGTGGAGGTCCCGCAGGAGGCCTTCATCGCCGTCCTGTCCAGCGACGAGTCGGCGGGCAAGGGCAAGAAGTAACGGCCCGCGACCGGCCCCGGCGACCCACGCCGGCAGCCCGGCGACGCGTGGCCGCCGACCCCGGCGACCCACGCCGTGGCCCACGCCGGCGGTCCGGCGACCGCCGCGCGGAGGCGCCCGTTCGGATGACGGACGGGCGCCTCCTCCTTTTCGCCCCGCTCCGCAGTCGTTATGAACCGGGTATGAATCCCGAGGCCGCTGCCCCTTACGCCGGGGACAGCCGCGCTCTACCCTGATCCCGCTCGGGGGTTACTCGCGAGTTAAACAACCAGCCGTTGATCCACGCTTTCCCGCAGCAGTGAACAGCCCGCACGACGTGCGGCACCTGCCAGGCCCGCCGGAGGACGCCGTGAGCGACACACAGACCCAGATCGAGAACCGGCCGCCCTCCGTGGCGGCCCTGTTCCTTGAGCGTGTGGCCAGGACCCCGGACGCGGAGGCCTACCGCTACCCGGTGCCCTCCGCCACCGGCCAGGGGCCCGACGACTGGAAGGCGCTCAGCTGGGCCCAGACGGCGGACCGCGTGTTCGCCGTCGCCGCCGGCCTCGTCGACCTCGGCGTACAGCCCGAGGAGCGCGTCGCCCTCGCCTCCGCGACGCGCGTCGAGTGGATCCTGGCCGACCTCGGGGTCATGTGCGCGGGCGCCGCCACCACCACGGTCTACCCGCAGACCAACGCCGAGGAGTCGGCGTACATCCTCGCGGACTCCGGGAGCCGCGTCCTGATCGCCGAGGACGGCACCCAGCTGGCGAAGGCCCGGGAGCGCCGCGCCGACCTGCCGGACCTGCACCACGTGGTCGTCATCGACGCCGCCGCCGCGCAGCCCGCCGAAGGCGACCCCGAGGGGTGGGTGCTCTCCCTCGACGAGCTGGAGGAGCGCGGCCGCGCCTACCTGAAGGAGCACCCGGCAGCGGTCGAGGAGCGCGTCGGGGCGATCACCGCCGACCAGCTCGCCACCCTCATCTACACCTCCGGCACCACCGGCCGCCCCAAGGGCGTGCGCCTCCCGCACGACAACTGGTCGTACATGGCGAAGGCCATCGGCGCGACGTCCCTGGTCCGCGAGGACGACGTGCAGTACCTCTGGCTGCCCCTCGCCCACGTCTTCGGCAAGGTGCTGATCTCCGGGCAGATCGAGGTCGGGCACGTGACCGCCGTCGACGGCCGCATCGACAAGATCATCGAGAATCTGCCGGTCGTGCAGCCGACCTACATGGCGTCCGTCCCGCGCATCTTCGAGAAGGTCTACAACGGCGTCGCCGCCAAGGCGCGCGCCGGTGGCCCCGCCAAGTACCGGATCTTCCAGTGGGCGGCGGGCGTCGCCCGCGAGTACGCCAAGGTCACCCAGGACAGCTTCCGGCGCACGGGGCAGGCGAAGGCGCCCCTGGGCCTCACCGCGAAGCACAAGGTGGCCGACGCGCTGGTCTACTCGAAGCTGCGCGAGGCGTTCGGCGGCCGGCTGCGCGCCGCCGTGTCCGGCTCCGTCGCGCTCGCGCCCGAGATCGGGTACTTCTTCTCCGGCGCAGGCATCCACATCCTGGAGGGCTACGGCCTGACGGAGTCGTCCGCCGCCTCCTTCGTGAACCCGGGCGAGGCCTACCGCACCGGCACCGTCGGCAAGCCGCTGCCCGGCTGCGAGGTGCGCATCGCCGACGACGGCGAGATCCTGCTGCGCGGCCCCGGCATCATGGAGGGCTACCACAACCTCCCCGAGAAGACGGCCGAGGTCCTGGAGCCCGACGGCTGGTTCCACACGGGCGACATCGGCGAGCTCTCCGCCGACGGCTACCTGCGGATCACCGACCGCAAGAAGGACCTGTTCAAGACCTCCGGCGGCAAGTACGTCGCGCCGACCGAGGTCGAGGGCCACTTCAAGGCCCTGTGCCCGTTCGTCTCGAACATCGTCGTGCTCGGCGCGGACCGGAACTTCTGCTCGGCCCTCATCGCCCTCGACGAGGCCGCGCTGCAGGGCTGGGCGAAGGACCACGGACTCGCCGACCGGCCCTACGCCGAGCTGGTCGCCACCCGGCAGGTCGAGGAGATGGTCCAGGGTTACGTCGACCGGCTGAACGAGGGCCTGCAGCGCTGGCAGACGATCAAGAAGTTCCGGCTGCTGCCGCGTGACCTCGACGTCGAGCACGGCGAGCTCACCCCAGCCTCAAGCTGAAGCGGCCGGTGGTGGAGCGCGAGTACAAGAACCTCATCGAGGAGATGTACGAGGGCGCCCGCGAGGCCTGACGCGGGCCGGGCGCCGCGCCTGGCCCGGGCCCGCGCCGGCGCCCGGGCCCGCGCCGGCGCCCGGGCCCGCGCCGCCCCGCGCCGCGCCTGGCCCGGGCCCGCGCCGGCGCCCGGGCCCGCGCCGGCCCCGCGCCGCGCCCGCACGGGCCCACGGGCTGTCGGGCGGGTTCCACGGGCCGCGCGGGCTCCACGGGCCGGGCGCACCACGGGCCGGCCGGACGGGCGGGACCACGCGGGCGCACGGATCCCGCACCCGGAAAGCGGCGGCGCACGAGGCGGTGACGGGCGGGCGGGGCGGTGACGGGCGGGCGCGCGGGGTGACCGGTGGGCCGCCGCCGTCCGCCCGCGAACCGCCCGCGAACCGCCCGCGAACCGTCCCGCCCGGCGGTGACGGACAATGGACCCCATGCCTTCCGTACTGCCCGATGGTGAGCCCATGCCCGAGGACGGGGCGCTGCCCCCGTCCGCCCTGCACGGGGCCGCGGACCGGCCGCTCGGGTTCTACCTGCACGTGCCGTACTGCGCCACCCGCTGCGGCTACTGCGACTTCAACACCTACACCGCCACCGAGCTGCGCGGCTCCGGCGGCGTGCTCGCCTCGCGTGACAACTACGCGGAGACCCTCGCCGACGAGGTACGGCTCGCCCGCAAGGTCCTCGGCGACGACCCCCGCCCGGTGCGGACGGTCTTCGTCGGCGGCGGTACGCCCACGCTGCTCGCCGCCGGGGACCTCGTGCGCATGCTCGGCGCGATCCGCGACGAGTTCGGGCTCGCCGACGACGCGGAGATCACCACGGAGGCCAACCCGGAGTCCGTCGACCCGGCCTACCTGGCGACCCTGCGCGAGGGCGGCTTCAACCGGATCTCCTTCGGCATGCAGAGCGCCCGGCAGCACGTCCTGAAGGTGCTCGACCGCACCCACACGCCCGGCCGCCCGGAGGCGTGCGTCGCCGAGGCCCGCGCCGCCGGCTTCGATCACGTCAACCTGGACCTCATCTACGGCACCCCCGGGGAGAGTGACGACGACTGGCGCGCCTCGCTCGAAGCGGCCGTCGGCGCGGGCCCGGACCACGTCTCGGCGTACGCGCTGATCGTCGAGGAGGGCACCCGGCTCGCCCGCCGGATCCGGCGCGGCGAGGTGCCGATGACGGACGACGACGTGCACGCCGACCGCTACCTGATCGCCGACTCGGTCCTCGCCGACGCCGGGTACGCGTGGTACGAGGTCTCCAACTGGGCGACCTCCGAGGCGGGCCGCTGCCTGCACAACGAGCTGTACTGGCGCGGCGCCGACTGGTGGGGGGCGGGCCCCGGCGCGCACAGCCACGTCGGCGGGGTCCGCTGGTGGAACGTGAAGCACCCCGGCGCCTACGCCGCCGCCCTCGCGGAGGGCCGTTCGCCCGGCGCGGGGCGGGAGCTGCTGTCCGACGAGGACCGGCGCGTCGAGCGCGTCCTGCTGGAGCTCCGCCTGCTGGACGGCTGCCCGCTGTCGCTGCTGCGGCCCGCCGGGCTGGCCGCAGCCGAGCGCGCGGTCGGCGACGGGCTGCTGGAGCCCGCGCCGTACGCGGAGGGCCGCGCCGTCCTCACCCTGCGCGGGCGGCTCCTCGCCGACGCGGTGGTACGGGACCTGGTCGACTGACCGACCCGCCCCGCCACCGGCACCGACGGCCCCGCCGCCGGCACCGGCCCGCAGTCCCGGCGCCACCCGCCCCACCGGCACCACCGACCAGCACCGGCCCGCAGCCCCGGCTCGCCGTCACCCCGCGCCGGCGCCACCTCAGCCGCACCGGCCCGGCCGGGCCCCGCCCGACGGCGGCCGGGGGCCGGCCCTCACCCGCCGTGCGTGCCGACCGTCACGTGGTCGATGAGCCGCTCCACCGCCCCGAGCAGCTCCGGCTCCAGGTCGCGGTAGGAGCGCACGGCGCCGAGGATTCGCTGCCAGGCCGCGCCGGTGTTCTCCGGCCAGCCCAGGGCCCGGCACACGCCCGTCTTCCAGTCCTCGCCGCGCGGCACCGCCGGCCAGGCGGGGATGCCGAGCGACGACGGCTTCACGGCCTGCCACACGTCCACGTACGGGTGCCCCACGACCAGGACGTGCGGGTCGGTCACGGACGCGGCGATCCGCGACTCCTTCGACCCGGGCACCAGGTGGTCCACCAGCACCCCGAGCCGGGCGTCCGGGCCGGGGCGGAAGTCGCGCACGATCGCCGGCAGGTCGTCGACGCCCTCCAGGTACTCGACGACCACGCCCTCGATGCGCAGGTCGTCGCCCCACACCCGCTCCACCAGCTCGGCGTCGTGGCGCCCCTCGACGTAGATCCGCCCCGCCCGCGCCACGCGGGCCCGCGCCCCGGGCACGGCCAGGGAACCGGACGCCGTGCGCGACGGCCGCGCCGGAGCGCCGGAGGCCGGCCGGACCAGCGTCACCACGCGGCCCTCCAGCAGGAACCCGCGCGGCACCAGCGGGAAGACCCGGTGCTTGCCGAACCGGTCCTCCAGGGTCACCGTCCCCGCCTCGCACCGGACCACCGCCCCGCAGAAGCCGCTGCCCGCCTCCTCGACCACCAGGTCCGGTTCGGCGGGCACCTCCGGCACGGGGGCCGGCTTCTTCCAGGACGGGGTCAGATCGGGGTCGTAACGGCGCATGACTCTCTCGGCTCCGGGTGCGTGACGGGCGCCGACCCGCCCCGGGGACGTCCCCCGGGCGCGGCGGCGCGCACGCGCCCGACGCTACGACACCGCGAACCGCCGGGCCAGCTCATCGCGTTGGGCCCGTACGAACGCGGCGTCGACCACCGCCCCGTGCCCCGGCACGTACGCGGCGTCCTCACCGCCCAGCCGAAGCAGCCGGTCCAGCGCCGCCGGCCAGCGGGAGGGCAGGGCGTCCGGCCCCGCCTGCGGCTCGCCCGACTCCTCGACGAGGTCCCCGCAGAAGACGACCCCGGGCGGAGCGTCCCCCTCCGCGCCCGGCACCAGCAGCGCCAGGTCCTGGCCGGTGTGGCCGGGGCCGGCGTTCGCCAGCAGCACCCGGCGGTCCCCGAGGTCGAGCGTCCACTCGGCGCACACCAGGTGGTGCGGACGCACCAGCACGTCCACCGCCTCGCCCGCCTCCCGCTCGGACACGCCCTCCCGCACGGCGTCGGCCCGCAGCGCGTCCCGCTCCCGGACCAGCACCTCGTCGAGCCCCATCGCCCCGAACACCTGGGCGCCCGCGAACGCCGCCGCGCCCAGCACGTGGTCGAAGTGCGGGTGGCTGAGTGCGATGTGCGTCACGCGGCGGCCGCCCAGCAGCCCCTGCACCTCACCGCGGAGCGCGGCGCCCTCGCGCAGCGTCGACCCGGCGTCGAACAGCAGGACCGCGGCCCCGCCGACGACGAGCCCCACGGTGGCGTCCCACCCCGGGAGCCGCCTGCGGCCCACGCCGGGGGCGAGGCGCTCCCAACCGAACTCTTCCCAAGCGACGTCCATGCCTCGACGCTATCGGCAACGCCCCCGCCCGGCGCGCGGTACCGTGAGCGGCCGCCGCGCCCACCGGGCACGACGCATCGCCCTTGCCAGGCATTGACCTCGGCGCCGTACACTGGCCGCGGGGATGACTGGCACTCGGACGCGAAGAGTGCCAGCAGACGTCAGCAGACCGAAAGCCAGCTGGAGGTGCGCCGTGCTCAGTGAACGCAGACTCGAGGTACTGCGCGCCATCGTCCAGGACTACGTCGGTACGGAGGAGCCCGTCGGCTCCAAGGCGCTCACCGAACGGCACAACCTCGGCGTGTCACCGGCCACCGTGCGCAACGACATGGCGGTGCTGGAGGACGAGGGCTTCATCGCCCAGCCCCACACCAGCGCCGGCCGCATCCCCACGGACAAGGGCTACCGCCTCTTCGTCGACAAGCTCGCCGGCGTCAAGCCGCTGTCGTCACCGGAGCGCCGGGCCATCCAGAACTTCCTGGAGGGCGCGGTCGACCTCGACGACGTCGTGGGCCGGACGGTACGGCTGCTCGCGCAGCTGACCCGCCAGGTCGCGGTCGTGCAGTACCCGTCGCTGACCCGGTCCACCGTGCGGCACGTCGAGCTGCTGTCGCTGGCCCCGGCCCGGCTGATGCTCGTCCTGATCACGGACACCGGACGGGTCGAGCAGCGCATGGTCGACTGCCCCGCCCCGATCGGCGAGACGTCCGTCGCCGACCTGCGCGCCCGGCTCAACAGCCGGGTCGTCGGACGGCGCTTCGCGGACGTGCCGCAGCTGGTGCAGGATCTGCCGGAGTCCTTCGAGGCGGAGGACCGCGGCACGGTCTCCACGGTGCTCTCCACGCTGCTGGAGACGCTGGTGGAGGAGACCGAGGAGCGCCTGGTGATCGGCGGGACCGCCAATCTCACGCGCTTCGGGCACGACTTCCCGCTGACGATCCGGCCGGTGCTGGAGGCGCTGGAGGAGCAGGTCGTGCTCCTCAAGCTGCTCGGCGAGGCGACGGACCCGGCCATGACCGTGCGCATCGGGCACGAGAACGCCCACGAGGGGCTGAACTCCACGTCCGTCGTCGCGGTCGGTTACGGTTCGGGCGGCGAGGCGGTCGCCAAACTCGGCGTGGTCGGACCGACCCGCATGGACTACCCCGGAACGATGGGAGCGGTACGCGCAGTGGCACGTTACGTCGGACAGATCCTGGCGGAGTCGTAAGTGGCCACGGACTACTACGCCGTACTCGGCGTGCGCCGCGACGCGTCCCAGGACGAGATCAAGAAGGCGTTCCGGAGGCTCGCGCGCGAGCTGCATCCGGACGTGAACCCCGATCCGAAGACGCAGGAGCGGTTCAAGGAGATCAACGCCGCCTACGAGGTGCTGTCGGACCCGCAGAAGAAGCAGGTCTACGACCTCGGCGGCGACCCCCTGGCGGGCGGCGCCGGTGGCGCGGGCGGCTTCGGGGCGGGCGGCTTCGGGAACTTCTCCGACATCATGGACGCCTTCTTCGGCACGGCGTCCCAGCGCGGCCCCCGGTCACGGACCCGGCGCGGCCAGGACGCGATGATCCGGCTGGAGATCGAGCTCGACGAGGCGGCCTTCGGCACGACGAAGGACATCCAGGTCGACACGGCCGTCGTGTGCACCACCTGCTCCGGCGAGGGCGCCGCGCCCGGCACCTCGGCGCAGACGTGCGACATGTGCCGCGGCCGCGGTGAGGTGTCGCAGGTGACGCGGTCCTTCCTGGGCCAGGTCATGACGTCCCGCCCCTGCCCCCAGTGCCAGGGCTTCGGCACGGTCGTGCCGACGCCGTGCCCCGAGTGCGCGGGCGACGGCCGGGTGCGGTCCCGCCGCACGCTCACGGTCAAGATCCCGGCCGGTGTCGACAACGGCACGCGCATCCAGCTGGCCGGCGAGGGCGAGGTCGGCCCCGGCGGCGGCCCGGCGGGCGACCTGTACGTCGAGATCCACGAACTGCCGCACCCGGTGTTCCAGCGGCGCGGTGACGACCTGCACTGCACGGTCACCATCCCGATGACGGCGGGCGCGCTCGGCACGAAGGTGCCGCTGGAGACGCTCGACGGGGTCGAGGAGGTCGACATCCGGCCGGGTACGCAGTCCGGCCAGTCGATCCCGCTGCACGGCCGGGGCGTCACGCACCTGCGGGGCGGCGGCCGCGGCGACCTGATCGTCCACGTCGAGGTGCAGACGCCGAGCAAGCTCGACGCCGAGCAGGAGCGCCTGCTGCGGGAGCTGGCGGAGCTGCGCGGGGAGGAGCGGCCCACCGGCCAGTTCGCCCCCGGCCAGCAGGGCCTGTTCTCCCGGCTGAAGGACGCGTTCAACGGGCGCTAGCCCACGCGTGTGACGGCTCCCCGCGGCGTCGCGGGGAGCCTCCGCCGGACCCACGGGTGCCCCGCGCGGGCGGCCCGCCGGAGGCGCGGGCGCTGCGGGTGGCGGCCTCCGCCAGGCCCGGCGCGCCGCTCCCTGACGGGCGGAACAGGGGATTCGGCGGCTGCGCGGGGGCGTGACACCATGCGTGCATGCCCTCCGCGCTGACCGATCTCTGCCCCCACCCGATCGTGCAGGCCCCCATGGCCGGTGGCGCCTCCTGCCCCCCGCTCGTCGCCGCCGTCTGTGAGGCGGGCGGCCTCGGGTTCCTCGCCGCCGGCTACAAGACGGCCGACGGCATGTACCAGGAGGTCCAGCAGGTCCGCGCGCTGACCGCGCGCCCCTTCGGCGTCAACCTGTTCATGCCGCAGCCCGGCCAGGCCGACCCCGCCGCCGTCGAGGTCTACCGCCACCAGCTGGCCGGCGAGTCCACCTGGTACGACACCCCCCTCGGCGACCCCGACGCGGGCCGGGACGACGGGTACGACGCGAAGCTCGCCATCCTCCTCGACGACCCCGTCCCGGTCGTCTCCTTCACCTTCGGCTGCCCCACCCGCGACACCGTGCACGCCCTCGCGCGCGTCGGCACCCGCACGATCGTGACCGTCACCAGCCCCGACGAGGCGCGGGCCGCCGAGCTGGCCGGCGCCGACGCCGTCTGCGTCCAGGGCGTCGAGGCCGGCGGCCACCAGGGCACCCACCGGGACGACCCCGAGAGCGCTGCCGCCGGGATCGGCCTCCTCGCGCTGGTCACCCGGGTCCGCGAGGCCGTGTCCCTGCCGATGATCGCGGCCGGCGGTCTGATGCGCGGCGCCCAGATCGCCGCGGTCCTCGCCGCCGGCGCCGAGGCCGCGCAGCTCGGCACCGCCTTCCTCGTCTGCCCCGAGTCCGGCGCGCACCCCCTGCACAAGCGGGCCATGACGGATCCGCTCTTCACGCGCACCGAACTGACCCGGGCCTTCTCCGGACGCCCGGCCCGGGGCCTGGTCAACCGGTTCGTACGGGAGCACGGGCCGTACGCCCCGGCCGCCTACCCCGAGGTGCACCACCTGACCAGCCCGGTGCGCAAGGCCGCCGCCGCGGCCGGCGACCCGCAGGCCATGGCCCTGTGGGCGGGCCAGGGTCACCGCCTCGCCCGGGAGCTGCCCGCCGGGCAGCTCGTCGAAGTACTCCACTCGGAACTCCGGTCCGCGCTCACGGCGCTGGCCGTGGGAGGAGCGTCATGACCGCCCCCGTCTTCGTCGTCGAGGACCTGGCGGCCGCCGCCCCCGGCGCGACCGTCGCCCTGGACGGGCCGGAGGGGCGGCACGCCGTGTCGGTACGCCGCCTGCGCACCGGTGAGGAGATCGTGCTGACGGACGGCACCGGGCGCGGCGCGTACGGGACCGTCGCCGCCGTCGAGGGCAAGGACCGCCTCGACGTCGCCGTCGCCGAGGTGCGCGACGAGCCCGCGCCCGCGCCGCGCATCACCGTGGTGCAGGCGCTCCCCAAGGGCGACCGGGGCGAGCTGGCCGTGGAGACCATGACCGAGACCGGCGTCGACGCGGTCGTGCCGTGGGCGGCGTCCCGGTGCATCACCCAGTGGAAGGGCGAGCGCGGTCTGAAGGCCCTGGCGAAGTGGCGCGCCACCGCGCGCGAGGCGGGCAAGCAGTCCCGCAGGCTCCGGTTCCCGGAGGTCGCCGACGCGGCGAGCACCCGCCAGGTCGCCCGGCTGCTCGCGGAGGCGGACTTCGCGGCCGTGCTCCACGAGGAGGGCGCCGAACCGCTGGCCACCGCGCCGCTGCCGGCGACCGGCGATATCGTGCTGGTCGTCGGTCCCGAGGGGGGCGTCGCCCCCGACGAACTGGCCGCCTTCGCGGAGGCGGGCGCCAAGCCGTACCGGCTCGGCCGCAGCGTGCTGCGCACCTCCACGGCCGGCACGGCGGCGGCGGCACTGCTGCTGGGACGCACCGGCCGCTGGTCCTGACGCCCGCCGCCCGGGGCACCCCTCGCCCCGGGCCCCTCGCCCCGGGCGCCCGGCACCCGCGACACCCCGGCACCCGCGACACCCCGGCACCCGAAGTCCCACGTCCCGCGCCCGACGCCCGCCCGGTCCGGCGGGCCGCGCGGCGATAGGGTACGGAACGAATCAGTCGGGTACGCCCGTACCCGCCGCCGGAGTCGAGGAAGGGCCGCCAGCATGGCCGAAGAGCCGCGGAGTGACTGCCTGTTCTGCAAGATCGTGGCCGGGGAGGTGCCCGCGCAGGTCGTCCGCGAGACCGAGACGACCCTCGCGTTCCGCGACATCAACCCCCAGGCCCCCACCCACGTCCTGGTCATCCCCAAGGCGCACCACCCCGACGGCGCCGCGCTCGCCGCCGCCGCGCCGGAGATCGCCGCCGACGTGCTGCGCGAGACGGGCGAGGTCGCCGCGCAGGAGAAGATCGCCGGCAGCGGGTACCGCGTCGTCCTCAACACCGGCACCGGCGCCGGCCAGACCGTCTTCCACGCGCACGCGCACGTCATCGGCGGACGCGGCCTGGAATGGCCCCCCGGGTAGCCACCGTGTCCGTACGCGAATTCGTCGTGCTGGGTACCGCGAGCCAGGTACCCACGCGCCACCGCAACCACAACGGCTACCTGCTCCGCTGGGACGGCGAGGGCATCCTCTTCGACCCCGGCGAGGGCACCCAGCGCCAGATGCTCCGCGCCGGCGTCGCCGCCCACGACATCGACCGGATCTGCGTCACCCACTTCCACGGCGACCACTCCCTGGGCCTCGCCGGGGTCATCCAGCGCATCAACCTCGACCAGGTGCCGCACCCGGTCACCGCGCACTACCCGGCCTCCGGCCAACGGTTCTTCGAACGGCTGCGGTACGCCACCGCCTACCGCGAGCGCGCCGACATCGTCGAGGCGCCGGTCGCCGCCGACGGCCCCGTCGCCGAGACGCCCGGCTACACCCTGGAGGCGCGGCGCCTGTCGCACCCCGTCGAGTCGTTCGGGTACCGCCTCACCGAGCCCGACGGCCGCCGCATGCTGCCCGCGCGGCTCGCCGCCCACGGCATCCAGGGCCCCGACGTCGGGATCCTCCAGCGCGAGGGCGTCCTGCGCGGGGTGCGGCTCGACGAGGTCAGCGAGGTGCGGCGCGGCCAGCGCTTCGCCTTCGTCATGGACACCCGACTCTGCGACGGCGCGCACGCCCTCGCCGAGGGCTGCGACCTCCTCGTCATCGAGTCGACCTTCCTCGACGAGGACACCGACCTCGCCGTCGAGCACGGCCACCTGACCGCCGGGCAGGCCGCCTCCGTCGCCCGCGACGCGGGCGTCCGCCACCTGGTCCTCACCCACTTCTCGCAGCGCTACGCCGACCCCGCCGCCTTCGAGCGGCAGGCCCGCGCCGCCGGGTTCGACGGCGAACTGACCATCGCCGAGGACCTCGTCCGCATCCCCCTCCCCAAGCGCCCGTAGAGAGCGATGAACCTCCCCGAGAACCTCCCCAAGGCCGAACTGCACCTGCACATCGAAGGCACCCTCGAACCCGAGCTGGCCTTCGCCCTCGCCGCCCGCAACGGCGTCGACCTGCCCTTCGCCGACACCCACGAGCTCCGCGAGGCGTACCGCTTCGGCGACCTGCAGTCCTTCCTCGACCTGTACTACGCGCTCATGGCCGTCCTGCGCACCGCGGACGACTTCACCGAGCTCGCCGACGCCTACCTGGCCCGCGCCGCCGCCCAGGGCGTCCGCCACGCCGAGGTCTTCTTCGACCCGCAGGCCCACACCGCCCGCGGCGTGCCCGTCGGCACGGTCGTCGAGGGCCTCGCCCGGGCCCTGGAGCGGGCCGAGGAGCGGCACGGCGTGACCACGCGGCTCATCATGTGCTTCCTGCGCGACCTGCCGGCCGAGTCCGCGATGGAGACGCTGGAGTCGGTCCGGCCGTACCTGCGGCACATCACCGGCGTCGGCCTGGACTCCGCCGAGGTCGGCCACCCGCCCGCGAAGTTCCGCGAGGTGTACGAGGCGGCCGGCGCGATGGGGCTGCGGAAGGTCGCCCACGCCGGCGAGGAGGGCCCGCCCGCCTACGTCCGCGAGGCCCTCGACGTCCTCGGCGTGGAGCGGGTCGACCACGGCCTGCGCGCCATGGAGGACCCGGAGCTGGTCGAGCGGCTGGTGCGGGAGCGGGTGCCGCTCACCCTGTGCCCGCTGTCGAACGTCCGGCTGCGCGCCGTGGACGTCCTGGAGGACCACCCGCTGCGGGCCATGATGGACGCCGGCCTCATGGTCACCGTCAACTCCGACGACCCGGCGTACTTCGGCGGCTACGTGGGCGAGACGTTCCACGCCGTCCGCGAGGCGCTCGGCCTCACCCCGGACGACCTGCGCCGGCTCGCCCGGAACTCCTTCGAGGCGGCCTTCCTCGACGACGACGAGGCCCTGCGCGCCCGCTACCTCGCCGAGGTCGACGCCTACACCTTCGACTGAGCCCGGCGCCAGGGACCCCGCCCCCCCCGGTCCCGCCCCGCCGGCCCCCGGCTCGCCCCGCCCCCGTCCCCGCCCGCGCCGGGTACGCGCGCCGGGCGCCGGCCGGTGCGCTGGTGCCGGTGGGGATCCCGGGGCGTACGCGGGACGGATCGGGCAGACTGGCCGGAACCGCACCGCGCGACCGGGGAGCCCGCCGTGACCACACCCGAGCCCATCGGAGGACAGCAGCACCAGCACACCGCCGGTGTCGACCCGCTCGGAGGGCTCCGCACGCCCGAGGACCCCGAGTGCGACGTCTTCCTCACCGGCACGGTGTTCCTGGACATCGTCTTCACCGGTCTCGACAGCGCCCCCGTCCGCGGGACGGAGACCTGGGCCCGCGGCATGGGCTCCAGCCCGGGCGGCGTCGCCAACATGGCCACCGCCCTGGCCCGGCTCGGCCTGCGGACCTCCCTGGCCGCCGCGTTCGGTGACGACCACTACGGCGAGTACTGCTGGGACGCCCTCGCCGACGGCGAGGGCATCGACCTGTCCCGCTCGCGCACGGTGCCCGGCTGGCACTCACCGGTGACGGTCTCCATGGCCTACGACGGCGAGCGGACGATGGTCTCGCACGGCCACGAGGCCCCGCCGCCCGAGGGGTCCGTCCCCACCTGCCCGCCGCGGGCGCGTGCCGCCGTGGCCTCCCTCGTGCCCGGCCGCCCCGAGGAGTGGGTGGCCGGGGCCGCCCGCCACGGCACGCGGATCTTCGCGGACGTCGGCTGGGACGAGACCGGCCGGTGGGATCTGGGGGCGCTGGCGGAGCTGGAGCACTGCGGGGCGTTCCTGCCCAACGCCGAGGAGGCCATGCGCTACACCCGCACCGACTGCCCCCGGGCCGCCGCCCGCGCCCTCGCCGACCGGGTGCCGCTCGCCGTCGTGACGCTCGGCGCCGACGGCGCCTACGCCGTGGACGGCGCCACCGGCGAGACCGCCGAGGTGCCCGCCATCTCCGTCACGGCGCTCGACCCCACGGGCGCCGGGGACGTCTTCGTCGCCGGCTTCGTCACCGGCACCCTCGCCGGGTGGCCGCTGGCCGACCGGCTGGCGTTCGCCGGGCTCACGGCGGCGCTCTCCGTGCAGGAGTTCGGCGGGTCGCTCTCCGCCCCCGGCTGGGTCGAGGTGTCCGCGTGGTGGCAGTACGTGCAGAGCTGCTCCGACCAGGAACCCGCGGCGCTGCGCCGGTACGGCTTCCTGGACGCGCTCGTGCCGCCGCCCGGCCGCCGGTGGCCGCTGCGCCGGGCGGTGCCCACCATCGGCTTCCGCGGGTCCGACTGAGGCGGGGGCGGCTCCGCCCGAGGCCGGGGCGGCGCCGCCGAGCCTGCGAAAAGCCTTCGGGGATGCGTGCGGTACGCCGTACCCTGGACAGTCCAGTGGTTGTCGACAGGCGAGAACCCTGCAACAGGAGGTATGCGCAGGCCAGAAGGCCGGCCCATGACTCACACACCCACAGACCAGGTACGGGCCCACTTCACCGTGCCCGCGAAGCATCCGATGGTGACCGTGCTCGGCTCGGGTGACTCCCTGCTCCGCGTGATCGAGCGGGCCTTCCCCCGCGCCGACATCCACGTCCGGGGCAACGAGATCAGCGCGATGGGCGACGCCGCCGAGGTGGCGCTCATCCAGCGGCTGTTCGACGAGATGATGCTGGTGCTGCGCACGGGGCAGCCCATGACGGAGGACGCGGTGGAACGCTCGATCGCCATGCTCAAGGAGGAGACCGGGGGAGCGGCCGCGGCCGAGACGCCGTCCGAGGTCCTCACCCAGAACATCCTCTCCAGCCGCGGGCGCACCATCCGCCCCAAGACGCTCAACCAGAAGCGGTACGTCGACGCGATCGACAAGCACACGATCGTCTTCGGCATCGGCCCCGCCGGCACGGGAAAGACCTACCTGGCCATGGCCAAGGCGGTCCAGGCCCTGCAGTCCAAGCAGGTCAACCGGATCATCCTGACCCGGCCGGCCGTCGAGGCGGGGGAGCGGCTCGGCTTCCTGCCGGGCACGCTCTACGAGAAGATCGACCCGTACCTGCGCCCCCTGTACGACGCGCTGCACGACATGCTCGACCCCGACTCGATCCCGCGCCTCATGGCGGCGGGCACGATCGAGGTGGCGCCCCTGGCGTACATGCGCGGCCGCACGCTCAACGACGCCTTCATCATCCTCGACGAGGCGCAGAACACGAACCCCGAGCAGATGAAGATGTTCCTCACCCGGCTCGGCTTCGACTCGAAGATCGTCATCACCGGTGACGTCACGCAGGTCGACCTGCCGAACGGCACCAGGAGCGGTCTGCGGCAGGTGCAGGACATCCTGGACGGCGTCCAGGACGTCCACTTCTCCCGCCTCACGTCCCACGACGTCGTCCGGCACAAGCTGGTCGGCCGTATTGTCGACGCGTACGAGAAGTACGACACCCGAAACGGGCGTTGACCACCCGAAGCGAGAGACCGAAACAGCACCATGTCGATCGACGTCAACAACGAGTCCGGCACCGAGGTCGACGAGCAGGCGATCCTCGACGTCGCGCGCTACGCCCTCGCGCGGATGCGCATCCATCCCCTGTCCGAGCTCTCGGTGATCGTCGTGGACGCCGAGGCGATGGAGCAGCTGCACATCCAGTGGATGGACCTGCCGGGCCCGACGGATGTCATGTCCTTCCCGATGGACGAGCTGCGTCCGCCGTCGAAGGACGACGACGAGCCGCCGCAGGGGCTGCTCGGGGACATCGTGCTCTGCCCCGAGGTCGCCGAGCGGCAGGGCCGTGAGGCGCCCACGCAGCACTCCATGGACGAGGAGCTCCAGCTCCTCACCGTCCACGGCGTGCTGCACCTCCTCGGCTACGACCACGAGGAGCCCGACGAGAAGGCCGAGATGTTCGGCCTCCAGGCGGCGATCGTCGACGGCTGGCGGGCGGAGAAGGGCCTGACCGGCCCCTCCCCGGCGCCGACCGTGTCATGAGCGGTCAACTCGTCCTGGGCGCGGTCGCGCTCGTCGTGGTCGCCTGGCTCGCGGCGTGCGCGGAGGCGGGCCTCGCCCGGGTGTCCAGCTTCCGCGCCGCCGAGGCCGTGCGGTCCGGGCGGCGCGGGGCGGCCCGCCTCGCCCAGGTCGCCTCGGACCCGACCCGGTACCTGAACGTGGCGCTGCTCGTCCGGGTGGCCTGCGAGATGGCCGCCGGGGCGCTCGTCACCTACGCCTGCCTGGAGGAGTTCGCGACGACGTGGGTCGCGCTGGTCGTGGCGATCGGCGTGATGGTCCTCGTGTCGTACGTCGCCGTCGGCGTCTCGCCGCGCACGATCGGCCGGCAGCACCCGCTGAACACCGCCACGGCCGCGGCGTACGTCCTGCTGCCGCTGGCCCGCGTCATGGGGCCGGTCCCGCAGCTGCTGATCCTCATCGGCAACGCGCTCACCCCGGGCAGGGGCTTCCGCAAGGGGCCCTTCGCGTCCGAGGCGGAGCTGCGGGCCATGGTCGACCTGGCCGAGCAGGAGTCGCTCATCGAGGACGACGAGCGCCGCATGGTGCACTCCGTCTTCGAACTGGGCGACACCCTGGTCCGCGAGGTGATGGTGCCGCGCACCGACCTCGTCTCCATCGAGCGGTACAAGACCGTCCGCCAGGCCCTCACCCTCGCCCTGCGCTCCGGCTTCTCCCGGATACCGGTGACCGGCGAGAACGAGGACGACATCGTCGGTATCGTGTACCTGAAGGACCTGGTCCGCAAGACCCACGTCAACCGCGAGGCCGAGTCCGACCTCGTCTCCTCCGCCATGCGCGCCGCGGCCTTCGTGCCGGACACCAAGAACGCCGGCGACCTGCTCCGCGAGATGCAGCAGGAGCGCAACCACGTCGCGGTCGTCATCGACGAGTACGGCGGCACGGCCGGCATCGTCACCATCGAGGACATCCTGGAGGAGATCGTCGGGGAGATCACCGACGAGTACGACCGGGAGCTGCCGCCCGTCGAGGAGCTCGGCGACGGCCGCTACCGCGTGACGGCCCGGCTCGACATCGGCGACCTGGGCGAGCTCTTCGGGCTCGACGCCTACGACGACGAGGACGTCGAGACGGTCGGCGGACTCCTCGCCAAGGCCCTGGGCCGCGTGCCCATCGCCGGGGCGTCGGCCGTGGTCGACCTGCCCGACGGCCGCGCGCTGCGGCTCACCGCCGAGTCCCCGGCCGGCCGCCGCAACAGGATCGTGACGGTCCTCGCCGAGCCGCTGCCGCCGGAGCCGGAGGACGAGGCCGCGTGACGCCCGAGCGGCTGAGGGCGTTGTGCCTGGGCTTCACCGCCGCGGTGGAGGAGTTCCCGTTCGGCCCGGGGACGTCCGTCTTCAAGGTCGGCGGGCGGATGTTCGCCCTCGGCGCGCTCGACGCGCGGCCCCTCACCGTGAACCTCAAGTGCGACCCCGAGGACGCCCTGCGGCTGCGCGCCGAGCACCCCGGGCTGATCGCCCCCGGGTACCACATGAACAAGCGGCACTGGAACACCGTCACCGTCGGCGCCCTGCCCGCGCCGCTCGTCCGGGAGCTGGTCGAGGACTCCTACGACCTCGTCGTCGCCGGCCTCCCCCGGGCGGACCGCCTCCGCCTGGACCGGCCGTAGGCGCACTCCGTCCGGGCGGACCGCCTCCGCCCGGACGGGGAGTGGGCCGACTGCCCTCGGGAGGGCGCCGGGCGCCGACTTATGCTCGGGGCATGACACAGAGCACCGAACTCGACCCCGAGGACCGCAAGATCATCACGCTGGCGCGCAGCGCCCGCGCCCGCAACGGCGTCCCCGAGGGGGCGGCGGTACGGGACGAGACCGGCCGCACGTACGTCGCCGGGACGGTCGCCCTGGAGTCGCTCCGGCTCAGCGCGCTGCGCACCGCCGTGGCGATGGCCGTGGCCAGCGGTGCGCGGTCACTGGAGGCGGCGGCCGTCGTCTCGGACGCCGCGGCCCTCGACGACGCCGACCTCGCCGCGGTCCGCGACCTGGGCGGGCCGGCCACCCCGGTGCTGCTGGCCGGCCCGGACGCGGTCGTGCGCGCCACCGTGACGGCGGGCTGACCGGCGGGTCCGGCGGGCGCCGGCCGCCCCCGGCGGCGCCCGCCGGACCCGCGCGGTACGTGGCGCGTGTCCGGATCGGGGACAATGGCCCCCATGAGCGTTCGTAAACCAGAAACCGAAGCGACCCACCGGGCCGGCTTCGCGTGCTTCGTCGGCCGTCCCAACGCGGGCAAGTCCACCCTCACGAACGCCCTGGTCGGACAGAAGGTGGCCATCACCTCCAACCGTCCGCAGACCACCCGCCACACCGTGCGCGGCATCGTGCACCGGCCCGACGCGCAGCTCGTCCTCGTGGACACGCCGGGCCTGCACAAGCCGCGCACGCTGCTGGGCGAGCGGCTCAACGACGTCGTGCGCACCACGTGGGCCGAGGTCGACGTCATCGGCTTCTGTCTGCCCGCCGACCAGAAGGTCGGCCCGGGCGACCGGTACATCGCCAAGGAGCTCGCCGCGGTCAGGAAGACCCCGAAGGTCGCCATCGTCACCAAGACGGACCTCGTCGACTCCAGGACCCTCGCCGAGCAGCTCATCGCCATCGACCGGCTCGGCAAGGAGCTGGGCATCGAGTGGGCGGAGATCGTCCCCGTGTCGGCGGTGGGGGACAAGCAGGTGCGGCTCGTCGCCGACCTGCTGGTCCCGCTGCTGCCCGAGGGGCCGGCGCTCTACCCCGAGGGCGACCTCACCGACGAGCCCGAGCAGGTCATGGTCGCCGAGCTGATCCGCGAGGCGGCCCTGGAGGGCGTCCGCGACGAGCTGCCGCACTCGATCGCCGTGGTCGTGGAGGAGATGCTGCCCCGCGAGGGCCGCCCCGAGGACCGGCCGCTGCTCGACATCCACGCCAACGTCTACATCGAGCGCCCCAGCCAGAAGGGGATCGTCATCGGCCCCCAGGGCAAGCGCCTGAAGGAGGTCGGCATCAAGTCCCGCAAGCAGATCGAGGCGCTGCTGGGCACCCCGGTCTTCCTCGACCTCCACGTCAAGGTGGCGAAGGACTGGCAGCGGGACCCGCGCCAGCTGCGCAAGCTGGGCTTCTGAGCCGGGCGGCGGAGGGGGCGCTCACGCCCCCTCCCGCAGTACCCGCGACACCAGTTCCCGCTGCGCGTCGGTCAGGTCCGGTTCGGCGCAGTGCGCCGTCCGGCCGTCGACCGTGATCTCGTAGTGGAACCCGTCGGGCACCCCCACCCCCCGTCCGGCGGACCCGTCGCCATGGGGCCCGTCCCCGGCCGCCCCGCCCCCTGACCCGCCGTCCGCCGTGCCGCCGTCCGCGGACCCGCAGCCCCCTGTGCCGCCGTCCGCCGTGCCGTCGGCCGCGGCCCCGTCCCGGGCCGTGGCGCCGGGCAGCGCCGCCCCGACCAGCCGGTGCCACGCGTCGGCGTCCGGCAGGTCGGAGGTGTCCACCCCCGCTCTGCGCTCGATGCCCGCGAAGCCACCCGTGCGCCGTACCTCGATTCGCATGGCCCACGTCTACCCGCCGGTCGGTACTCCCACCGTCGACCACGCCTTCAGCACCGCCTCGGTCTCCGCGCCCGAGGCACCGTACCGCTCGCGCGCCGCCGCCGCGGTCAGCCGGGCGAACGCGGCGAAGTCCGCCGTCTCCTTGAGCTTGCCGCCGGTCAGCACGTCGTACCAGATCCGCCCGGCCCGCTCCCAGGCGTGCCCGCCCAGCGCCGTCGCCGTCAGGTAGAAGGCGTGGTTGGGGATGCCGCTGTTGATGTGGACCCCGCCGTTGTCCGCGGCCATGTCGACGTAGTCCGCCATCCGCGCCGGCTGCGGGTCCTTGCCGAGGACGTCGTCGTCGTACGCCGTGCCGGGGGCCTTCATCGAGCGCAGCGCCTCGCCCTGCACGCGGTCCGACAGGAGGCCCGCGCCGATCAGCCAGTCGGCCTGCTCGGCGGTCTGGCCCAGGGCGTACTGCTTCACCAGCGACCCGAAGACGTCCGACATGGACTCGTTCAGGGCGCCGGGCTGGCTGAAGTAGGCGAGGTTCGCCGTGTACTGGGTGACGCCGTGCGCCAGCTCGTGGCCGATCACGTCGACGGCCAGGGTGAAGTCCTCGAAGACCTCGCCGTCGCCGTCGCCGAACACCATCTGCTCGCCGTTCCAGAAGGCGTTGGCGTACTCCCGGCCGTAGTGGACGGTCGCGTCGAGGGGCAGGCCCGCACCGTCGATCGAGTCCCGCCGGAAGGCTTCGAGGAAGAGCGTGAACGTGGCGCCGAGCCCGGCGTACGCGCGGTTGACGGTCGCGTCGCCCCCGGGCTCCTGGCCCTCGGCGCGGACCTTCCTCCCGGGCAGCCGGGTGCCGTGCTCGGCGTCGTGGACCGTGCGGCGGGGCTCACCGGTGGCCGCGTCGCGGGCGGCCGTGCGGGTGCCCGTGACGGTGGCCAGGCGGCGGGCGGCGCGGTTGGCCTCGTCGGCGGCGAGGGTGCGGCGGGCGGCCGCGGCGGCCGCCGTGTCGCCGGAGCGGGCCAGCCGGTCGAGGAGGTGCGGGGGGACGATCGTGCAGAACACCCGGGAAGGGCGAGGGAACGCGGTCATACCTCGCAATGTGGCAGCCCGTCACCACAAAGTCACCGGTTGCGACGGTGATTGACGAAAAGGAGTGATTGCTCACCCTTTGGGGATTGGCGGCGCGGCGTCCCGCATACTGGAACGGCACCTCCGCCCCCGTCGACCCTGGGCTACGCTGCTGCGCATCATGCGTTTCGGGCTGCTTCTCCTTAGCCGCCGCGGCGAGGGCCTGTAGTCGTAGGCCGACCCCCTCCCCGCGGAGTCTGGTGCTGCTTCGACCCAGTCGGCCGTCCCGTGCAGGACACCCGAGGAGCCCTACGCCATGTCCCAGCCCGTTGGTCGCCCCACGCCCGTCACCAACGCCACGCACGCCCAGAAGCCGTCCGGGATGCCGATCCACAAGTACGGCCCGTACGAGGCCGTCGACATCCCCGACCGCACGTGGCCGGACCGGCGCATCACCAAGGCGCCCCGCTGGCTCTCCACCGACCTGCGGGACGGCAACCAGGCGCTGATCGACCCCATGTCGCCCGCCCGCAAGCGCGAGATGTTCGACCTGCTGGTACGCATGGGCTTCAAGGAGATCGAGGTCGGTTTCCCCTCCTCCGGCGAGACCGACTTCCAGTTCGTGCGCTCCATCATCGAGGACGGCGCGATCCCCGAGGACGTGACGATCTCCGTCCTGACGCAGGCCCGCGAGGAGCTGATCGAGCGGACCGTCGAGTCGCTGCGCGGCGCCCACCGGGCCACCGTGCACCTGTACAACGCCACCGCGCCCGTCTTCCGCCGCGTCGTCTTCCGCGGCTCCAAGGACCAGGTCCGGCAGATCGCCGTCGACGGCACGCGCCTGGTGATGGAGTACGCCGACAAGCTGCTGGGCGACGAGACGGTCTTCGGCTACCAGTACAGCCCGGAGATCTTCACCGACACCGAGCTGGACTTCGCCCTGGAGGTCTGCGAGGGCGTCATGGACGTCTGGCAGCCCGAGGAGGGCCGTGAGATCATCCTCAACCTGCCCGCGACGGTGGAGCGCTCGACGCCCTCCACGCACGCGGACCGGTTCGAGTGGATGTCGCGCCACCTGTCCCGGCGCGCGCACGTCTGCCTCTCCGTCCACCCGCACAACGACCGCGGCACCGCCGTCGCGGCGGCCGAGCTGGCCGTCATGGCCGGCGCCGACCGCGTCGAGGGCTGCCTGTTCGGGCAGGGCGAGCGGACCGGCAACGTCGACCTGGTCACGCTGGGCATGAACCTGTTCTCGCAGGGCGTCGACCCGCAGATCGACTTCTCGCAGATCGACGAGATCCGCCGCACCTCCGAGTACTGCAACCAGATGGAGGTCCACCCGCGCCACCCCTACGCGGGCGACCTGGTCTACACCGCCTTCTCCGGCTCCCACCAGGACGCCATCAAGAAGGGCTTCGACGCGATGGAGGCCGACGCGGCCGCCGCCGGGAAGACCGTCGACGAGATCGAGTGGGCCGTCCCGTACCTGCCGATCGACCCCAAGGACGTCGGCCGCTCCTACGAGGCGGTCATCCGGGTCAACTCCCAGTCCGGCAAGGGCGGCATCGCCTACGTCCTGAAGAACGACCACAAGCTGGAGCTGCCGCGCCGGATGCAGATCGAGTTCTCGCGGATCATCCAGGCGAAGACCGACGCCGAGGGCGGCGAGGTCACGCCGAAGGACATCTGGGCCGTCTTCCAGGACGAGTACCTGCCGAACCCGGACAACCCCTGGGGGCGCGTCCAGCTGCGGTCCGGGCAGACCACCACGGACAAGGACGGTACGGACACGCTGACCGCCGAGGCCGTCGTGGACGGCGTCGACACCGTGCTGAGCGGTTCCGGGAACGGCCCGATCTCGGCGTTCTTCGACGCGCTGCAGTCCATCGGCATCGACGTGCGGCTGCTGGACTACCAGGAGCACACGATGAGCGAGGGCGCCTCCGCGCAGGCCGCCTCGTACATCGAATGCGCCATCGACGGCAAGGTCCTGTGGGGCATCGGCATCGACGCCAACACCACCCGCGCCTCGCTGAAGGCCGTCATCTCGGCGGTCAACCGCTCCGCGCGCTGAGTTCCCCAAGCCGCGCCGCCGAACCCCGTCCCCCGGTCGAGGACGGGGTTCGGCCATGTCGTTGGCGTTCTCCGGACGAGGTACTGACGGCGCATCACGGATGTGGCTAACATCACGTGCACGTCGGCAAGGTGGCCGAGGCGTCAGGAGGTGCGACGTGCAGACAACACGGGGATCGCGGAGATCACGTGGCCGGAAGCTCCGCATTTGTTCCGTCCACACCTCGTGGCACACCGTCGGCGACGGTGAGTTCTTCTGCCCCGGCTGCGGCGGTGACCGCAACTACCGGCGCCGTACCGGCCGGCGCCGCCTCACCCTCCTGGGCGTCCCGCTGCTGGCGCGCGGGGTCACCGGCCCCGTCGTCGAGTGCGCCGCCTGCCACGACCGGTTCGGCACCGACGTCCTGGACCACCCCACCACGGCCCGGTTCTCGGCGATGCTCCGCGACGCCGTGCACACCGTGGCCCTCGCGGTCCTGGCCGCGGGCGGCACCTCCTCCGCCACGGCCGTGCGGACCGCGGTCCACGCCGTCCGGGCCGCCGGGTACGAGGACTGCACCGACGACAGCCTCACCGGCCTCATCGACGCCCTCGCCGCCGACACCGGCCGGTACCTCGGCGACGTGGACGGGCCGTGCGGCGCGGCCCTCGCCATCGAGCTGCACGAGGCGCTGGAACCGCTCGCCCCGCACCTCGCCGCGGCCGGCCGCGAGTCGATCCTGCTGCAGGGGGCCCGGATCGCCCTCGCCGACGGCGCCTACAGCCCCGCCGAGCGGGAGGTCCTCGCCACCGTGGGCAACGCCCTGCTGCTGCGGCCCGACGACACCACCCGCCTCATGGAAGCGGCGCGCACCCCGCTCTGAGCCCCGCTCGGGGGCCCACGACGGCGTACGCGCCGAGAAGCCGCCGGCCGCCCGCGGCGGGGCGGCCGGCAACAGGTGTCAGACCTCGACGCCGCTCGCCCGCAGCATCTCCTCGCGCTCCACGATCTTCACGCGCTCCCGGCCCTCCGCCTCGCCGCGCGCCCGCTCGGCCGCGTCCAGCCGGTACCAGCCCTCCCAGGTGGTGTAGGCGACGCCCCGACCCTCCAGGAACCGCACCACGGCCTCCTCGTCCGGCGCCTCGGGGCTCAGCAGGCGGCCCTCGCGGTGGTCCTCCAGCAGGTTCGCGACGGTCTCGTTCGCGTCACCCTTGGTGTGGCCGATCAGCCCGATCGGGCCGCGGCGGATCCACCCCGTGACGTACGTGGAGCGGACGTGCTCGCCGCCCTCGACCACCCGGCCGCCCTCGTCCGGGACGGTGCCGGACGCCGGGTCCCACGGCAGCTTCGGCAGCTCCTCCGAGAGGTAGCCGACCGCGCGGTAGACGGCCTGGACGTCCCAGGTGGTGAACTCCCCGGTGCCCTTGACGTTGCCCGTGCCGTCCAGCTCGGTGCGCTCGGTGCGCAGGCCGACGACCCGGCCGTCCTCGCCGAGGATCTCGGACGGCGACTCGAAGAAGTGCAGGAACAGCTTGTGCGGACGGTCGCCGACGTCCCGGATCGCCCAGTTCTCCAGGGTCTTGGCGACCATGTCGACCTGCTTGTTGGAGCGCCGGGCGTCGATGGAGCCCTGGTCGTAGTCGATGTCCTCGGGGTTGACGACGACCTCGATGCTGGGGGAGTGGTCCAGCTCGCGCAGCTCCATGGGGCTGAACTTCGCCTGGGCCGGGCCACGCCGCCCGAACACGTGGATCTCGCGGGCCCGGTTGGCCTTCAGCCCCTCGTGGACGTTCGGGGGTATCTCCGTCGACAGCAGCTCGTCGGCGGTCTTGGCGAGGACGCGCGCCACGTCCAGGGCCACGTTGCCGACGCCCAGCACGGCGACCTTCTCGGCCTCCAGCGGCCAGGTGCGCGGCGCGTCGGGGTGGCCGTCGTACCAGGAGACGAAGTCGGCCGCGCCGTGGGAGCCGTCGAGCTCCACGCCCGGGATCCGCAGTTCCCGGTCGGCGTCGGCACCCGTCGAGAAGACGACCGCGTCGTAGAAGGCGCGCAGGTCGTCCAGGGTGATGTCGGACGGGTAGTCGACATTGCCGAAGAGGCGGATCTGCGGCTTGTCCAGCACCTGGTGGAGCGCCGTGACGATGCCCTTGATGCGGGGGTGGTCCGGGGCGACGCCGTACCGGATCAGGCCGAAGGGCGCCGGCATGCGCTCGAAGAGGTCGATGGAGACGCCCGGGTCGGTGGCGGCCTCGGACTTCAGCAGGGCGTCGGCGGCGTAGATGCCGGCCGGGCCGGCACCGACGATCGCGACCCGCAGGGGGCGGGGCATGGCAGGTTCCCTTCGACGGTCAGCACTTCTCGTCCGCCAGCCTCACAAGCGCGGGGGTGGAGCGGTACCCGGTTCTGGTCTATGACCACATAAGGCTCGCTTATGGGGTATCGAAGTGACGGTTGGGGCATCACGGTCCGGTCGGACCGAGATCACCACCCTATGGGGCCCGTGGCGGTGCCCCGGCCCGGGGGGTCGACGCCCGGCCACCCACCGGGAGCGGCACCGGGCACCTCCGTCCGTACGGGAGAATGGGCCCATGAGCCTGTTCCGTGACGACGGCGTCGTGCTGCGCACCCAGAAGCTGGGCGAGGCCGACCGGATCATCACGTTCCTCACCCGCGGCCACGGGCGCGTGCGCGCCGTGGCGCGCGGGGTACGCCGGACCAAGTCGAAGTTCGGCGCCAGGCTCGAACCCTTCTCGCACGTGGACGTCCAGTTCTTCGCCCGCGGCAGCGAGCTCGTCGGGCGCGGCCTGCCGCTGTGCACACAGACCGAGACCATCGCCGCGTACGGCGGCGGCATCGTCACCGACTACGCCCGGTACACCGCCGGCACCGCGATGCTGGAGACCGCCGAGCGCTTCACCGACCACGAGGGGGAGCCCGCCGTCCAGCAGTACCTGCTGCTCGTCGGCGCCCTGCGCACCCTCGCCCGCGGCGAGCACGCCCCGCGCCTCGTCCTCGACGCCTTCCTGCTGCGCTCGCTCGCCGTGAACGGCTACGCCCCCTCCTTCGTGGACTGCGCCCGCTGCGGCATCCACGGGCCGAACCGGTTCTTCTCGGTGGCGGCGGGCGGCGTCGTCTGCGGCGACTGCCGGGTGCCGGGCAGCGTCGTACCCTCGGCGGAGGCCGTCGGTCTGCTCAGCGCGCTGCTGAGCGGCGACTGGGTCACGGCGGACGCGTGCGAGGCGCGCCACGTCCGGGAGGGCAGCGGGCTGGTGTCCGCCTACCTGCACTGGCACCTGGAGCGCGGACTGCGTTCGCTCCGCTACGTGGAGAAGTAGAGAACTAGGAGATGTGAGCCGCATGGCCATGGCACGACGCGGAATCCTCGGGCGCTCCAAGCGCCAGTACAAGGACCCCGAGCCGCACCCGTCCGGCGCGCGCCCGCCGGGGCTCCCCGGCGAGCTCGTCCCCGGGCACGTCGCGATCGTCATGGACGGCAACGGCCGCTGGGCCAAGGACCGCGGCCTGCCCCGCACCGAGGGGCACAAGGTCGGCGCCGAGCGGGTGCTGGACGTCCTCCAGGGCGCGATCGAGGCGGGCGTCGGCAGCATCTCCCTGTACGCCTTCTCCACCGAGAACTGGCGGCGCTCCCCGGACGAGGTGCGCTTCCTGATGAACTTCAACCGGGACTTCATCCGCAAGACCCGCGACCAGCTCGACGAGCTCGGCATCCGGGTCCGCTGGGTCGGCCGGATGCCCAAGCTGTGGAAGTCCGTCGCCCAGGAGCTCCAGATCGCCCAGGAGCAGACCAAGGACAACGACCGGCTCACCCTCTACTTCTGCATGAACTACGGCGGCCGCGCCGAGATCGCGGACGCGGCGCAGGCCCTGGCGGCCGACGTGAAGGCGGGGCGGCTCGACCCGTCGAAGGTCACGGAGAAGACCTTCGCCAAGTACCTGTACTACCCGGACATGCCGGACGTCGACCTGTTCCTGCGGCCGAGCGGCGAGCAGCGCACGTCCAACTACCTGCTGTGGCAGAGCGCGTACGCCGAGATGGTCTTCCAGGACGTGCTGTGGCCGGACTTCGACCGCCGCGACCTGTGGCGGGCCTGCCTGGAGTACGCCCAGCGCGACCGCCGCTTCGGCGGTGCGGTGCCCAACGAGCAGCTCCTCGCGATGGAGAGCGCGATGCGGGGCGACGGGACGGCCGGCGCCGAGGCCTGACCGGCCTGCGGCCGCGTAGGGCGGCGCCACGGCGCCCGGGCGGACGTGGAGGGCGCGGCCACCCCCGAGGGGGCCGCGCCCTCCGTACGTCGCTGCCGCGTCCCGGGGCCGGTCGTACCCGAGACGCGGCGCCCGGTTCAGCCCTCGGCCGCCGCGCACTCCGCGCAGGTGCCGAAGATCTCCACCGTGTGCGCCACGTTCACGAAGCCGTGCTCCGCCGCGACGGACTCGGCCCACTCCTCGACGGCCGGCCCCTCGACCTCGACGGCCTTGCCGCAGCCGCGGCACACCAGGTGGTGGTGGTGCTCGCCGGTCGAGCAGCGGCGGTAGACGGCCTCGCCCTCGCTGGTGCGCAGCACGTCGACCTCGCCCGCGTCCGCGAGGGACTGCAGCGTGCGGTAGACGGTCGTCAGGCCCACGGAGTCCCCGCGGTGCTTGAGCATGTCGTGCAGCTCCTGCGCGCTGCGGAACTCGTCCACCTCTCTCAGCGCCGCCGCAACGGCGGCGCGCTGCCGGGTCGACCGGCCGCGTACGCCGGATCCTGCCGTCGCCACAGGTGTCTCCTTGCCCTCGGCCCGCTCACGCGTACGTCGTGTGTCTACGTCCGCCTTCCGTCCGGCCATTCTGCCAGGCCCCGCGGCGGGGCCCGGCCGCCGTGATCGGCGGGCACGGCCTGATCGGATCAGACCTTGACGTCGTCGGCGGCGCCCGCGGACGGCCGCGCGTCGTGTCCGTGCGCCGCCCCGGCCTCCCGGGCGGCCCGGGCGCGCCGCCGGGCCAGCGGCGCGGCCAGCGCGGCGAACAGGACGAACACGGCGATGGCCAGCAGCACGATCGTGGCGCCCGGCGGGACGTCCTGGTAGTACGTCGTGACGGTGCCGGCCAGGGACACCGCCGTGCCGATGAGGACCGCCACCGCGAAGGTCGACCGGAAGCTGCGGGTCAGCTGCTGGGCGGCCGCGACCGGCACCACCATCAGCGCGCTGACCAGGAGCAGCCCCACGACCCGCATGGCGACCGTCACGGTGACGGCGGCCGTCACGGCCACGAGCAGGTTCAGCGCCCGCACCGGCAGGCCCGTCACGCGGGCGAACTCCTCGTCCTGGCTGATCGCGAAGAGCTGGCGGCGCAGCCCCAGCGAGACCGCCAGGACGAACCCGGCGAGCACGCAGATCGCGGTCACGTCCTCGGCGGAGACCGTCGCGAGGGAGCCGAAGAGGTAGCTCATGAGGTTGGCGTTGGAGCCCTCGGGCGAGAGGCTGGTCAGCATCACGCCGCCGGCCATGCCGCCGTAGAAGAGCAGGGCGAGCGCGATGTCGCCGCGCGTGCGCCCGTACATGCGGATGAGCTCCATCAGGACGGCACCGGCGATCGAGACGAGGCCGGCGACCCACACGGGGTTGGCGGACATCAGGAAGCCGAGGCCGACGCCGGTCATGGCGACGTGGCCGATCCCGTCGCCCATGAGGGCCTGCCGCCGCTGCACGAGGTGGATGCCGACGGCGGGCGCCGTGATGCCCACCAGGAGGGCGGCGAGGAGCGCCCGCTGCATGAACGCGTGGTCGAGGATTTCCATGGTCAGGTGAGCAGTCCCGTGCGGAGCGGCTCGTCGGCCGCGTGCGGATGTACGTGGTCGTGGCCGGGCAGCGCGTGCTGGCCGACGGCTTCCGGCGGCGGGCCGTCGTGGACGACGCACCCGTCGCGCAGGACGACCGCGCGGTCGATCAGCGGCTCCAGCGCTCCCAGCTCGTGCAGGACCAGCAGCACGGTGGTCCCGCCGCCGACCTGCTCGCGCAGGGTCGCGGCGAGCACCTCCTGGCTCGCCAGGTCGACGCCCGCCATCGGCTCGTCCATGATCAGCAGCTCGGGTTCGGAGGCGAGCGCGCGGGCGATGAGCACGCGCTGGTGCTGGCCGCCGGAGAGCGCCCACACCGAGTCCGCGGCCCGGTCGCCCAGGCCGACGAGCTCGATGGCCCGGTCCACGGCCGTCCGGTCGGCCCTGGAGGGCCAGCGCAGCAACCCGGTGCGGGAGAGGCGGCCCGAGGAGACGACCTCGCGGACGGTGGCGGGCACGCCGCTGGCCGCGGTGGTGCGCTGCGGTACGTAGCCGACGCGCGCCCAGTCGCGGAAGCGGCGCAGCTCGGTGCCGAAGAGGGATATCGCGCCGCCGGTGAGCGGCACCTGACCGATCACGGAGCGCACGGCGGTGGACTTGCCCGAGCCGTTCGCGCCGAGCAGGGCGACGACCTCGCCGCGGTGGACGGCGAAGTCGACACCGCGCAGCACGGGGCGTGCGCCGAGCGCGGCCGTGGCCGCCCGGACCGAGATGACGGGCTCGATGCTCACCGTGCCTCCATGGGGTGTGCCGGAAGGGGAGGGTCGGGTCACTTGGCGCCGAGGGCCTTCTGGAGGGCCGCCAGGTTGGCCCGCATGACCTCGAGGTAGTCAGCGCCCCGGGACCGGTCGGTGATTCCCTCCAGCGGGTCGAGGACGTCCGTCTTGAGTCCGGTGTCGGCGGCGAGGGTCTTCGCGGTCCGGTCGCTGGCGAGGGTCTCGAAGAAGACCGTGGTGACCTTGTCCTGCTTCGCGATGGCCTGGAGCTCCTTGACCCGGGCGGGGCTCGGCTCGGACTCGGGGTCGAGGCCGGAGATGCTCTCCTGGTCCAGGCCGTACCGCTCGGCGAGGTAGCCGAAGGCGGAGTGCGTGGAGATGAAGGTGCGGGTGGTGGTGTTCTTCAGGCCCTGCCGGAAGGCGGTGTCCAGGCCGCCGAGCTCCTTCACGAGCTCGTCGGCGTTCTTGCGGTACGTGGCGGCGTTCTCCGGGTCGGCCTTGGCGAGGGAGTCGCCGACGCCCTTGGCGACCTCCGCGTACTTCACCGGGTCCAGCCAGACGTGCGGGTCGCCCCCGGCCTCGCTCTCGTGGGCGTGGTCGTGGGACTCCTCCGCGGGGGACTCCTCCGCGTGGGACTCCTCGGCGTGCGCCTCGCCCTCGTGGGCGCCGTGGTCGTGGCCGTCGACGGTGGTGCCGTGCGACTCCAGGGTGGTGAGGGTGGCGGCGTCGACGGTGTTCGCCACGCCCGCCTGCTTGACCGCGTCGTCGACGGCGGGCTGGAGGCCCTTGAGGTAGAGGATGTAGTCGGCCTTGCCCAGATCGGCGATCTGGCGCGTCTTGAGCTCCAGGTCGTGCGGCTCGACCCCGGGCTTGGTGAGGGTGGTCACCGAGACCTCGTCGCCGCCGATCCGCTCGGCCAGGTACTGCATCGGGTAGAACGACGCCACGACGTCCAGTTTGCCGTCCTTGTTCCCCTCCGCGCCTCCGGAGGAGCCGGAGCAGGCGGAGAGGGTGACCAGGCCGAGGAGGGCGGCACCGGCCGCGGCGGTGGTGGATATGGGGCGTCGTACGTTCATGACACTCATTTTCAACTTTCCTGGAAACGATTGTCAACAAAGCGACCAAGTGGCCCCCGCCACCCACCGATTTGATCCCGAGGGTGCGCGCGCCGCTAATCTGAGGCATTCGCCGTTCGTCGTCGTCGTTATGAAGAGAGCACCGTGGCCGCCGACAAGATCGACACCATCGTCAGCCTGAGCAAGCGCCGTGGCTTCGTCTACCCCTGCAGCGAGATCTACGGCGGCCAGAAGGCCGCCTGGGACTACGGGCCGCTCGGTGTGGAGCTGAAGGAGAACATCAAGCGTCAGTGGTGGCGCTACATGGTCACCTCCCGTGAGGACGTCGTCGGTCTCGACTCGTCGGTCATCCTCGCCTCCGAGGTGTGGGAAGCCTCCGGCCACGTGGCGACCTTCTCGGACCCCCTCACCGAGTGCACCTCCTGCCACAAGCGCTACCGCGCCGACCACCTGGAGGAGGCGTACGAGGAGAAGCACGGTCGCCTGCCCGCGAACGGCCTCGCCGACCTGAACTGCCCCAACTGCGGCAACAAGGGCCAGTTCACGGAGCCCAAGCAGTTCTCCGGCCTGCTCTCCACCCACCTCGGTCCCACGCAGGACTCCGGCTCCATCGCCTACCTGCGCCCCGAGACCGCGCAGGGCATCTTCACCAACTTCGCCCAGGTGCACCAGACTTCGCGCAAGAAGCCGCCGTTCGGCATCGCGCAGGTGGGCAAGTCCTTCCGGAACGAGATCACTCCGGGCAACTTCATCTTCCGGACCCGCGAGTTCGAGCAGATGGAGATGGAGTTCTTCGTCAAGCCGGGGGAGGACGAGACCTGGCAGGAGTACTGGATGGAGCAGCGCTGGAACTGGTACACGGGCCTGGGTCTCCGTGAGGAGAACATGCGCTGGTACGAGCACCCGCAGGAGAAGCTCTCCCACTACTCGAAGCGCACCGCCGACATCGAGTACCGCTTCCGCTTCGGCGGCAGCGAGTGGGGCGAGCTGGAGGGCGTCGCCAACCGCACCGACTACGACCTGTCCGCCCACGCCAAGGCGTCCGGCACCGACCTGTCGTACTTCGACCAGGAGGCCGGCGAGCGCTGGACCCCCTACGTGATCGAGCCGGCCGCCGGTGTCGGCCGCGCCATGCTGGCCTTCCTGCTCGACGCGTACGTCGAGGACGAGGCGCCCAACGCCAAGGGCAAGATGGAGAAGCGCACCTCGCTGCGGCTCGACCACCGCCTCGCCCCGGTCAAGGTCGCGGTCCTGCCGCTCTCCCGCAACCCCGAGCTGTCGCCGAAGGCCAAGGGCCTCGCCGCCGACCTGCGCCAGAACTGGAACATCGAGTTCGACGACGCGGGCGCGATCGGCCGCCGCTACCGCCGCCAGGACGAGATCGGCACGCCGTACTGCGTCACCGTCGACTTCGACACCCTCGAGGACAACGCCGTGACGGTCCGCGAGCGCGACTCGATGCAGCAGGAGCGTGTCTCCCTCGACCAGATCCAGGGCTACCTCGCCTCCCGTCTGATCGGCTGCTGACGCACCACCGCGACGCACACCAGCGGCGGAGCCCCCGGAACCTCGGGACCGGGGGCTCCGCCGTGTCCGCCGGAGGCGGCGGAGAAAACCGGATGCCGCACGCCCCCGCGGGCGCTACGGTCTTCCCCATGTTCTTCCACCTCCCGTTCTACGAGTGAGAGGGCGCCGGGCCGTCCCGGCCCGCGGCGCCCCGACCAGTCACACCCGGACGATTTCTCACCATCAGGGAGACCCCCATGGCCAAGAGCCGCAACAATCTGCTCGGTGTCGGCGGACAGCGCGGAAAGCTGTCCCGCGGAGACCGACAGGGATCCGCGCCGTCGCCCGACGCCGCCGAGCGCCGCACGGCGGCGGCCGAGGCGAAGCAGGAGCTGCTGCGCAAGATGCGCGAGCGCGTCGGTGACGCGCCGGAGCAGGAGCAGCAGGAGACGCAGAAGTAGAAGTAGGAGCGGGAGCGGCGGGAGGGCCGAGCGCCCCCCTGCCGTGACGCCGTGGGCCCGGTCGCCTGGTGGGGCGACCGGGCCCACGCCCGTGGTGCGGCTCCCGTCGAGCGGCGTCCACGGAGGGGCAGCCCGCAGCCCGAGGAGCGGCTGCCGCCGGGCGGTGCCCGAGCGCCGGGCCCGTTGATCCGCGGCCGTCGGGCGGTGCCCGCCCAGTGGCGGGAGCCGAGGAGCGGCGGCCGTCGGGCGGGCCCCTAGCGGCGGTGCCCGAAGAGGGGCGGCCGGGGAGCGCGCGCGGTACGGGACAATGGGGGGCATGACCGCGTTCACCCCCCTCTCCATCGGCCCGCACACCGTGCAGCCGCCGGTGGTGCTCGCCCCGATGGCCGGTATCACCAACGCCCCGTTCCGCACCCTGTGCCGTGAGTTCTCCGGCGGCAAGGGCCTGTTCGTGAGCGAGATGATCACCACCCGGGCGTTGGTCGAACGCAACGAGAAGACCATGCAGCTCGTCCACTTCGACGCGTCCGAGACCCCGCGCTCGATCCAGCTGTACGGAGTGGACCCGGTCACCGTCGGCAAGGCGGTCCGCATGATCGTGGACGAGGACCTCGCCGACCACATCGACCTGAACTTCGGCTGCCCCGTTCCCAAGGTGACCCGCAAGGGCGGCGGCTCGGCGCTCCCGTACAAGCGGCCGCTGCTGCGGGCGATCCTGCACGAGGCGGTCACCAACGCCGGTGATCTCCCGGTCACGATGAAGATGCGCAAGGGCATCGACGACGACCACATCACCTACCTCGACGCCGGGCGCATCGCCGTCGAGGAGGGTGTCACCGCCATCGCCCTGCACGGCCGCACGGCCGCCCAGCACTACGGGGGCACGGCCGACTGGGACGCCATCGCCCGTCTGAAGGAGCACGTCCCGGAGATCCCGGTGCTCGGCAACGGTGACATCTGGTGCGCCGAGGACGCCCTGCGGATGATGCGCGTGACCGGCTGCGACGGCGTGGTCGTGGGGCGCGGCTGCCTGGGCCGGCCGTGGCTCTTCGGCGACCTGGTCGCGGCCTTCGAGGGCGGCGGCGCGGTGGCGGCGCCCGGCCTGCGGGAGGTCGCGGACGTCATGGTGCGGCACGCCCGGCTGCTGGGGGAGTGGATCGGCGACGAGTCGCGCGGTGTCATCGACTTCCGCAAGCACGTGGCCTGGTACCTGAAGGGCTTCGCGGTCGGGTCGGAGATGCGCAAGCGGCTGGCGGTCACCTCGTCCCTGGACGAGCTGCGCGCTCAGTTGAGCGAACTCGACCTGGACCAGCCCTGGCCCGAGGGTGCCGACGGCCCTCGCGGCCGGACGTCCGGAAACAACCGGGTCGTCCTGCCCGACGGCTGGTTGAAGGACCCGTACGACTGCGCCGCCATCAGCGCGGATGCCGAGCTGGACACCTCCGGGGGCTGATCGGCGGGTGGTTCCCGACGTCCGGATCGTGGACGTCAAGGGCCGTCGGCGGCGTGATTCTCGCCACCCCTGATCGGGCTGTCGCTCAGATGAGCGCGAAAGGGGTGGCTGTACTTCTCAAAGGGCGGCACTCAGTGCCACCCTTTGAGCGTTCAAGAAGTGAAGACAAGTGGGCGGGGAGGGTGCTCGGATGAGCGGTCTTTGAGGACTTCTTGACCATGACGGTTCAAGGGGTGAACCCTTCGCGTCTCCGCGGAAACCGGCGCGTTACTTTCGATCTGCTGGCGGACGGGTGGTTAAGGCCGCATGACGCGCAGGCGTACCTCCCCAGAAGCCTTCGATCTGGGTATGTTCCTCGCCGTCAGGGCAGCCACGTCGTCCTCGAGGAGTCGAGACCCGTGTCGGAAAACAAAGATCAGAAGTTCGTGTACGACTTCACCGAGGGCAACAGGGACCTCAAGGACCTTCTCGGCGGCAAGGGTGCCAACCTCGCCGAGATGACCAACCTGGGTCTCCCGGTGCCTCCGGGCTTCACGATCACCACCGAAGCGTGCAAGGTCTACCTCGAGAGCGGCGCCGAGCCGGCCGCCCTCCGCGACGAGGTCAGCTCCCACCTCGACGCCCTCGAGCGGAAGATGGGCAAGAAGCTCGGCCAGGCCGACGACCCGCTGCTCGTCTCCGTCCGCTCCGGTGCGAAGTTCTCCATGCCCGGCATGATGGACACGGTCCTCAACATCGGCCTCTCCGACTCGTCGGTCGAGGGCCTCTCCCGGCAGTCCGGCGACGAGCGGTTCGCCTGGGACTCCTACCGGCGCCTCATCCAGATGTTCGGCAAGACCGTCCTCGGCGTCGACGGCGAACTCTTCGAGGAGGCCCTGGAGGAGGCGAAGGACGCCAAGGGGGTCACGATCGACACCGACCTGGAGGCCGCCGACCTCAAGGAGCTCGTGGAGCGGTTCAAGGGGATCGTCGCGTCCGAGGCCGGCCGCGCCTTCCCGCAGGACCCCCGCGAGCAGATGGACCTCGCGATCAAGGCCGTCTTCGACTCCTGGAACGGCGACCGCGCCAAGCTGTACCGCCGCCAGGAGCGCATTCCGCACGACCTCGGCACCGCCGTCAACGTCTGCTCGATGGTCTTCGGCAACCTCGGCCCCGACTCCGGCACCGGCGTCGCCTTCACCCGCGACCCCGCCACCGGCCACCAGGGCGTCTACGGCGACTACCTGCAGAACGCGCAGGGCGAGGACGTCGTCGCCGGTATCCGCAACACCGTGCCGCTCGCCGACCTGGAGTCGATCGACAAGGCGTCGTACGACCAGCTCATGGGCATCATGGAGACGCTGGAGAACCACTACAAGGACCTCTGCGACATCGAGTTCACCATCGAGCGCGGCCAGCTGTGGATGCTCCAGACCCGGGTCGGCAAGCGCACCGCCGCCGCGGCCTTCCGGATCGCCACCCAGCTCGTCGACCAGGGGCTCATCGACGAGGCCGAGGCGCTCCAGCGCGTCAACGGCGCCCAGCTGGCGCAGCTGATGTTCCCGCGCTTCACCGAGGCCGCGCAGGTGGAGAAGGTCGCCCGTGGCATCGCCGCCTCGCCCGGCGCCGCCGTCGGCAAGGCCGTCTTCGACTCGTACACCGCCGTCAAGTGGTCCCGGTCCGGCGAGAAGGTCATCCTCATCCGCCGTGAGACCAACCCCGACGACCTGGACGGCATGATCGCCGCCGAGGGCATCCTCACCTCGCGCGGCGGCAAGACCTCGCACGCCGCCGTGGTCGCCCGCGGCATGGGCAAGACCTGTGTCTGCGGCGCGGAGGAGCTGGAGGTCGACACCAAGCGCCGCCGGATGACCGTGCCCGGCGGGCACGTCGTCGAGGAGGGCGACGTGGTCTCCATCGACGGCTCCACCGGCAAGGTGTACCTGGGCGAGGTACCCGTCGTACCGTCGCCGGTCGTCGAGTACTTCGAGGGCCGCATGCACGCCGGCGCCGACGACGCCGACGAGCTCGTCCAGGCGGTCCACCGGATCATGGCGTACGCGGACCGCGTCCGCCGGCTGCGCGTGCGGGCCAACGCCGACAACGCCGAGGACGCCTCGCGCGCCCGGCGGTTCGGCGCCCAGGGCATCGGCCTGTGCCGCACGGAGCACATGTTCCTCGGCGACCGCCGCCAGTACGTCGAGCGGCTCATCCTCGCCGACACGGACGCGGAGCGCGACGAGGCCCTCAAGGCCCTGCTGCCGCTGCAGAAGCAGGACTTCGTCGAGCTGTTCGAGTCGATGGACGGGCTGCCGGTCACCGTCCGCCTCCTCGACCCGCCGCTGCACGAGTTCCTCCCGGACATCACCGAGCTGTCGGTGCGCGTCGCCCTCGCCGAGGCGCGCAAGGAGCCGCACGAGAACGAGCTGCGCCTGCTGCAGGCCGTGCACCGGCTGCACGAGCAGAACCCGATGCTGGGCCTGCGCGGCGTCCGCCTCGGCCTGGTCATCCCCGGCCTGTTCACCATGCAGGTGCGGGCCATCGCCGAGGCCGCGGCCCAGCGCGTCGAGGCCAAGGGCGACCCGCGCGCCGAGATCATGATCCCGCTCGTCGGCACCGTCCAGGAGCTGGAGCTCGTCCGCGACGAGGCCGAGCAGGTCATCGCCGAGGTCCAGGCGGAGACCGGCGTCGAGCTGAAGCTCGCGCTCGGCACGATGATCGAGCTGCCGCGCGCCGCGGTCACCGCCGGCCAGATCGCCGAGTGCGCCGAGTTCTTCTCCTTCGGCACCAACGACCTCACCCAGACCGTCTGGGGCTTCTCCCGGGACGACGTGGAGGCCAGCTTCTTCACCGCCTACCTGGAGAAGGGCATCTTCGGGGTGTCGCCGTTCGAGACGATCGACAAGGACGGCGTCGGCGCCCTGGTGCGCAGCGCGGTGGAGGCGGGCCGGGCCACCCGCCCCGACATCAAGCTCGGCGTCTGCGGCGAGCACGGCGGCGACCCGGAGTCGGTGCACTTCTTCCACGAGGTGGGCCTGGACTACGTCTCCTGCTCGCCCTTCCGCATCCCGGTGGCACGGCTGGAGGCCGGTCGCGCCGCCGCCCGGTCCAGCGACAGCGACAGCCGCTGACCCACCCGGTCCCGCCGCGGCGCCCCCGCGGCGGGACCCCCACGGCCCCGGAGCCGCCGTCTGTCACCCGACCCTCACCGATCGGCGGCGGCTCCGGACTGCAAGGAACGGGGCGGACACCTTGTGCGGAGGTGTCCGCCCCGTACTGTTTCGTCCCGTGGGGAATTACCGGTTCCCCGGGAAAGCGGTCTGTTGAATTCCGTGCCAGTTGAAGGCCGGACTATTTACGGCGGATTGACATCGCGTCAATTTCCGGGCTCCGCCCGGGAAAGGAACGGGCGGAGCGCGGCCACCGGATCCCCACCCGCCGACCGCGCCCCATTACCCCTGCCAGACAGGAGAGCCGCAACCTTTCAGGCCCGCCGCCGGGCGTGAGAAGCCCCCCACGGTCTTCCGACACGCCACCTCGGGTCCTGAAGGTTTCCCGTCCGACGGCGTACAGCTTTTCGGTTCGGGGCCACCGGCCGCGATGCGTTTCAACTGTGGCTGAAATGCCGTGGTAACAACCTGTGATGGCATGCATACTCATCGGTGGGGGGTGATTGCGGATGCAACAGGTGGGGGTTCAGTGCTTCGTATACATTTCACCGGTGCGGATCTCGCCGGGGTCCGGATGGCGGCCCGGCCGGACGCGCTGTGGGAAACGATTCTCAGCTTTCACCGTTTGCGCGACCGGCGCGGCGCCCTGGTCTACGGGGAATGGCGCTCCGAAACCCGGACGCGGTTGAACGGTGAAACGCGGCTCCTCGGGGCGCTCGTCCCGGCGCGCGGCTATTTCCCGGACTTCCTGACCCCGCCCGAGGGGCTGGACGGCCTCGACACGGCCCTGGAGGCCCTGCGCGCCACCCCGCCGGCGCGGCTCCACGCGGAGCTCGGCCTCCTCGCCGGGGAGCGCCCCGCGGCGGCTCCCCTGCCCTCCTGGGCGGCCTCGCTCGCCGAGGGCCGTCCGGAGCCCTTCAGCCGCCTCCTGGGGGCGCTGCGCGGCTATCACCGGGCCGCCGTCGAGCCGTACTGGACCTACATACAGGCGCGGGTCGAGGCGGACCGCGCCGTCCGGGGGCGGGCGCTCCTCGACGGCGGCTCCGAGGAACTGCTCGCCTCGCTCCCGCCGATGCTCCGCTGGCGCGCCCCGGTCCTGGAGGCGGACTACCCGGTCGACCGGGACGTCCGGCTCGACGGACGCGGGCTGCTGCTCCAGCCGTCGTACTTCTGCCGCGGGACCGCCGTCACCTACCGCGACCCGCGGCTGCCGCCGGTCCTCGTCTACCCCGTGACGCACACCGAGGCCCCGGCGACCGGCTGCGAGCCCGGTGACGCCCCGCTCGGGCGGCTCGTGGGCCACACCCGGTCCGCCGTCCTCAAGGCCATCGGGCACGGCGGCACGACCAGCGAGCTGGCCCGCAGGGCCGGCGTGTCCCTCGCCTCCGCGAGCCAGCACGCCGGCGTCCTGCGCGACGCCGGGCTGGTCGTCACCCTGCGCCAGGGCAGCTCCGTACTGCACACCCTGACGCCACTGGGCGCCGCCCTGCTGCACGGCGGCGCCCGGCCGGTCCGGGAGCGGCGCCGCCGCTACGCCCGGAAGGGCCCCGTCACCTCGTAGGTGATGCCGCCCGACGAACTGCCCGTCGTGCCGCGCTGGCTGGAGAAGTACAGCCGCCTTCCGTCGGGGGAGAAGGCCGGGCCGCAGATCTCGGAGCCGGACTGGCCGTTGATCCGCAGGAACGGCGCGACCACGTCGTCCGGCGTGATGACGCAGATCTCCATGTTGCCGCCGTCCTCGGCGACGTACAGGTCGCCGGAGGACGTGCCGGTGACGTTGTCGACGCCGGTCAGCGGGGCGCCGCCGCTCACCAGGGAGTCGTCGTAGGCGAGCTCGTAGGTGTTGTTCGCGAGGTTGAGCTGCCACAGGCGGTTGTCGCCCTTGGTGGTGAACCAGAGGGTGTCGTTGGCGTAGTGGCAGCCCTCGCCGCCGCTGAACCGCTTGGCGCCCGAGACCTGGTCGCGGGTGTACGTGGGGGAGCCGTCCGGGTCCGGCACGGTCACCCAGGTGAAGCTGCCGGAGGTGGCGGTGCCGGCCTTCAGCACCTGGAGGGTGCCGGAGGACAGGTCGCCCCAGGTGGTGGGGACGAAGCGGTACAGGCAGCCGTTGGACTCGTCCTCGGTCAGGTAGATCACCTTGCGCACGGGGTCGGCGGCCGCCGCCTCGTGCTTGAAGCGGCCCATCGCGTCCCGGCGTACGGCGGCGTTCACGCCGTACGGGTCGGTCTCGTAGACGTACCCGAGGCTGACCTCCTCGCAGGACAGCCAGGTGTTCCACGGGGTCCTGCCACCCGCGCAGTTGGTGCGGGTGCCGGACAGGATGCGGTACGCGCCGGTGATCTGGCCCGTGGAGGAGAACCGGACCGCGCTCGCGCCGCCGCCCGGGTTGATCTCCGAGTTGGAGACGTAGATCCAGCCGGACCCGTCCGCGAAGCAGGCGCCGCCGTCGGGGGCGTTGTGCCAGGTGTACGAGGTGGCGCCGACCTTCTGGCCGGACCGGGCGATCACCCGGCTGGTGAAGCCGGCCGGGAGCTGTATGCCGTTGGCGTCGGCGGCGCCGAGCGCTCCGTACGGCCCGGGGCCGGGCTGGGCGGGCGCCGCGTAGGCCGCGCCGCGCATCAGCGTGTAGCCGAAGGCCGCGGCCGCGCCGCCCGCGACCGCTCCGCGCAGGAAACCACGTCGTTCCACTTCATCACTCCAGGGGCTTGTGACCGCCCCGCCGCACCGGTCGGCGGCGGAGTCGCGCGCTGCCGGAACCTAGGAGTCCCAGATTGACGGTGCAGCAACAAGCGGTGAAGGGGAAGAAGAGTCGCGCGGTCGTCTCCGCGGAGCCCTTCCCGAACGGGTCCCTCCGGGGTGGGCCCGGCCGGCGGCGGGCCGGGTGCGGGGCGGGGCCTCGCGGGGCCCGGGTGCGCCGCCCGGGGCCCGGGGCGGGGGTGCGGCAGGGGTGCGGAAAGAATTTTCGGCGGTCGGCGATGAGTTCCACGCGGCGGCCCGGTCTACCCCTCCGTAAGCAGCACGCGACACACGACAGCACGCCGGCCACACCGGCCGCAGCAGAGGGAGAGCCCGCCATGGCACAGATGATCTTCGTGAACCTGCCGGTCAAGGACCTGGAGACGGCCAAGGCGTTCTGGACGGAGCTCGGCTTCTCCTTCAACCCGGAGTTCACCGACGAGAACGCCGCCTGCCTGGTCATCAGCGACACGATCTTCGCGATGCTGCTGACCGAGCCCTTCTTCAAGAACTTCACGAAGAAGGAGGTCGCCGACGCCTCCACCACGACGGAGACCATCATCGCGCTCAGCGCCGACAGCCGGGCCCGGGTCGACGAGCTCGTCGACAAGGCCCTGGCGGCCGGCGGGTCCCCCGCCAACGACCCGCAGGAGATGGGCGACGCGATGTACAGCCGTTCCTTCCAGGACCCCGACCACCACATCTGGGAGGTCGTGTGGATGGACCTCGAGGCGATGCGGGCCGCCCAGGGCTGACCCGCCCGCGCCCGGCGGCGCCGGGACCGCGACCACCGCGGTCCCGGCGCCGCCGGGGTGGTACGTGCGACCGGCCGGCCGCGCGGGCCGGTCTCAGGCCGCCCGGACCGGGTACACCGCCACCGACACCTCGTCGTCGTCCAGGCAGCGGCCCGTCTCCAGGTCGAAGCGCTGCTTGAGCAGCGGCGACGCCACGAACGTCCGGCCCTCCGCCGAGCCGACCAGGCCCCGCGAGAGCACCTGGGCGCCCGTGAACGGGTCCCGGTTGTCGATCGCGTACAGCCGGCCGGAGCGGTCCCGGAAGAGCGCCGCCTGCCGGCCGTCCGGCAGCAGGGCCGCCATGCCGCGCCCCGGCGTCAGCGCGGCGGTGTCGCAGATCGGCAGCCAGTCGTCGGCGTGCGAGAGTTCCAGCCTCATCGGGCGGACACCCCTTCCAGGGTCAGGACGGTCAGGTCGGGCTTGATCTGGCCGCGCTCCGGCACGAACCGCACCGACGGGTCCGGGGCCTCGGGCGCGTTGACGAAGGAGACGAACCGGGCCAGCCGCTCCGGGTCGTGCAGCGTCTCGGACCACTCGTCGCGGTAGGCGTCCACGTGCCGCGCCATCAGCGCGTCCAGCTCCTCCCCGATGCCGAGCGAGTCCTCGACCACGACCTCCCGCACGTGGTCCAGGCCCACCCGCTCCACCCACGGCGCGGTGCGCTCCAGCCGCTCGGCGGTGCGGACGTAGTACATGAGGAACCGGTCGATCAGCCGGATCAGCTCAGCGTCCGACAGGTCCTTGGCCAGCAGGTCCGCGTGGCGCGGGGACGCGCCGCCGTTGCCGCCGACGTAGAGGTTCCAGCCGTTCGCCGTGGCGATCACGCCGAAGTCCTTCGACTGCGCCTCCGCGCACTCGCGCTGGCAGCCGGAGACCGCCGACTTCAGCTTGTGCGGCGCCCGCAGGCCCCGGTAGCGCAGCTCCAGGTCGATCGCCATCCGCACCGAGTCCTGCACGCCGTACCGGCACCAGGTCTGCCCCACGCAGGACTTCACCGTCCGCAGGGCCTTGCCGTACGCGTGCCCCGACTCGAAGCCCGCGTCCACCAGGCGCGCCCAGATCGCCGGCAGCTGCTCGACGCGCGCCCCGAACAGGTCGATGCGCTGCCCGCCGGTGATCTTCGTGTAGAGCCCGAAGTCACGCGCCACCTCGCCGATGACGATCAGCTTCTCCGGGGTGATCTCGCCGCCCGGGATGCGCGGCACGATCGAGTACGAGCCGTTGCGCTGCATGTTGGCGAGGAAGTGGTCGTTGGTGTCCTGGAGCGCCGCCTGCTCGCCGTCGAGGACGTACCCGTGCGACAGCGACGCCAGGATCGAGGCGACGGTCGGCTTGCACACCTCGCACCCCTCGCCGCCGCGGGCCCCCTCGCGTCCGTAGCGGTCGAGGAGTTCGGCGTACGAGGTGATCCGCAGGACCTGCACGATCTCGTACAGCTCCTGGCGCGTCTTGGCGAAGCAACCGCACAGGCCGCCGTCGCCGGTCTTCGGCAGGAGCTGCTGGAGCACCTTCACGCAGCTGCCGCAGCCGGTGCCGGCCTTGGTGCACTTCTTCACCTCGGGCAGCGTGGTGTGTTCGCAGATCGCGCCCTTGGTGACGTTGTGGCAGGAGCAGATCACCGCGTCGTCCGGCAGCGACTCCGGGCCCAGGGCGACGGGCGCGCAGGCGCCGGCCGGCAGGACCAGCTGCTCGGGGGAGACCGGCGGTACCGACCCGGTCAGCGGGCGGAGCATGCCGTACGAGTCGGCGTCGCCGACGAGGACGCCGCCCAGCAGCACGCCGTCGGGCGAGACCACCAGCTTCTTGTAGACCCCGGACCGCGAGTCGGAGTAGACGACGTCCAGGCAGCCGTCGGCCGTGCCGTGCGCGTCACCGAACGACGCCACGTCCACGCCCAGCAGCTTCAGCTTCGTCGACAGGTCCGCGCCGGTGAACGCCGACTCCCGCTCGACGATCGCGTCGGCGGCCGTCAGCGCCATCTCGTAGCCCGGCGCGACCAGTCCGTACACCCGGCCGTCCGCCGCGAGCGCGCACTCGCCGATGGCGTACACCGCCGGGTCGGAGGTTCGGCACCGCTCGTCGACGGCGATGCCGCCGCGCTCGCCGACCGCCAGTCCGCAGTCCCGGGCCAGCTGGTCACGGGGGCGGACGCCCGCCGAGAACACCACCAGGTCGGTGGCGAGCTCGGAGCCGTCCGACAGCCTCATCCCGGTGACCGCGCCGTCGTCGCCGACGACGACCTCCTGCGTGCCCACACCGGTGTGGACGGCCAGGCCCATGCCCTCGATGGTGCGCAGCAGCGCCGCGCCGCCGCCCTCGTCCACCTGCACCGGCATCAGCCGGGGCGCGAACTCCACGACGTGGGTGTCCAGGCCGAGCCCCTTGAGCGCGCCGGCCGCCTCCAGCCCGAGCAGACCGCCGCCGACGACCGCGCCGGAGCGGGCCGTCTTCGCGTACTCCTCGATCGCGAGCAGGTCCTCGATCGTGCGGTAGACGAAGCAGCCGGTGGCGTCCTTGTTCGGGACCGGCGGCACGAACGGGTAGGAGCCGGTGGCCAGCACCAGCGTGTCGTACGTGACGGTCATCCCGGACCGGGCGGTGACCGTGCGGGCCGCCCGGTCGACGGAGACCGCCGGGTCGTCGGTGTGCAGCTCGATGCCGTGCTCCGCCATGAACCCCTCGGGCACCATCGACAGGTCGTCGGGGGTGCGGCCCGAGAAGTACGAGGTCAGCTGGACCCGGTCGTACGCGGGGCGCGGCTCCTCGCAGAGCACGACCACGCGCGCCCGCTCGGTCGCACCGCGCTCGGCGAGCGCCTCCAGGAAGCGCTGGCCGACCATGCCGTGGCCGACGAGGACGATGGTGTGCGGGTGCGCGGGCGGGATCGCAGCCCCGGGCGTGTTCGGCATGTCAGGAGCCTCCGTCATGGGTGAGCAGGTGGAGCAGGGGCGCGTCCGGGAGGGCTTCGTCGCCCTCCCACGCCCGGGCGAGCGTGCCGACCGGGCCGAGGTCGCCGACGAGCACGCCGCCCACCAGCCGGTCACCGCGGACGACGACCTTCCGGTAGGCGCTGCGGGTGGCGTCGGTCAGCCGCACGGTGTCGTCGCCGGGCCGCGGGACCGCCTCGCCGAACGCCGCCAGTTCGAGCGCGTCCATGCTGAGCCGGGTCAGCGCGCGGGTGCCGCGGTACGCGGCGGTGCCGCCGGTGAGGACGTCCGCGAGGACGTCGGCCTGTTCCAGGGCGGCGCCGGCCAGGCCGTAGAGCCGGCCGTCGTGCTCGGCGCAGTCGCCGACGGCGTGGACGTACGGGTCGGAGGTGCGCAGCCGGTCGTCCACGACGATCCCGCGCCGCACGTCCAGGCCCGCCTCCACGGCGAGGCCGGTGCGGGGCCGGACCCCGCAGGCCAGCACCACGACGTCCGCGTCCAGCACGAACCCGTCGGCGAGTTCGACGGCCGCCACCGCCCCGGACGCGACCTTCAGTCCGCGCACGCGGCACTCGGTGTGGACCTCCACCCCCAGCGACACCAGGTGGCGGCGCAGCAGTTCCGCGGCCTCCGGGTCGAGCTGGCGCTCCATGAGGTGCTCGCCCTGCTGGGCCAGCACCACCTCGGCGCCCCTGGTGGCCAGCGCGCGGGCCGCCGAGACGCCCAGCAGGCCGCCGCCGATCACCACCGCGCGGACCCCCGGGCGCACCAGCCCGTCCAGCGCCAGACAGTCGTCGAGCGTCCGGAAGGCGTGGACACCGGCCGGCAGTCGGCCGTGGCCCAGACCGCGCAGCGGTGGCAGCACCGGGTTGGAGCCGGTCGCCAGGACCAGCCGGTCGTACGCGACCGTGCTGCCGTCCCCGCAGTGCACGACGCGGGCGGCCCGGTCGATGCCGGTCACCCGCACCCCACGCCGCGCCGGCTCGCCCGCCGGCCGCGGCAGGGCGATCACCTCGGGCCCGTACCGGCCGGCCAGGACGTCCGCGAGCAGCACCCGGTTGTACGGGGCGTGCGGCTCCTCGCCGAGCAGGGTGACGGGCAGCCGTTCGGCGAGGCGGGCCCCCGCCGTACCGCCGCCGACCACCACGATCCGTGAACTCATGTCCGCCAGCGTGCGTCGGCGGTGTTACCCGGCGGGACCCCGTGTGTTTCGCGCGGGGAAAGCCGCCCTCAGCGGCGCGGGTGGCCGCCGGTGAGGGACGGCGGCACGGGCCGTGACCGGGGCGGTGGGTTGGGGTGTGGTGTGCAGGTGCTCGGCCGGGTCGGTGGGCCCGGGGCCGGGACGGCGGCGCTCGCCGGGCGGGGCGGTGGGCCGGGGCGGTGCTCGGCCGGGGCGGTGGGCCCGGGCGCGGTGCGGCGGCGACCGGTGCGGCCACGGTGGCGGGGTGGCGGGGTGGCGGGGTGGCGGGGTGGCCGGGTGGCCGGGGGCGCGGGGCGTGGGGCCGCGGGGCCGCGCATAGGGTCATGCTCATGCCTGACCTCTCCCTGACCGTCCTCGCCCTCCTCTGCCTGGCCGCGCTGCTGGCGGGCTGGATCGACGCCGTGGTCGGCGGCGGCGGGCTGCTGCTCCTGCCCGCGCTGCTGCTGGGCGCGCCGCACGTGCCCGCCGCCCAGTGCCTGGGGACCAACAAGGCGGTGGCCATCGTCGGTACGACCGGCGCCGCGGTGACCTACGTCCGGCGCGCCCCGGTACGGGTCGGGCTCGCCGTGCGGATCGGGCTCGCCGCGCTCGCCGGGTCGATGGGCGGGGCGTTCTTCGCGGCGGGCCTCAGCAGCGAGGTACTGCGTCCGGTGATCCTCGTGGTGTTGCTGGGCGTCGCGGCGTTCGTGCTGCTGCGGCCGTCCTTCGGCACGGGCCCCGCGCCCGAGGGGCCGGTGCGGCGGGCCCGGATCGTCGCCGCGGTCGTCCTCGTGGGCGGCGGAATCGGCTTCTACGACGGGCTGTTCGGGCCCGGCACCGGCACGTTCCTGGTGCTGGCCCTCACGGCGGTGCTCCACCTCGACCTCGTCACGGCGTCGGCCACGGCGAAGGTCGTCAACGTCTGCACCAACGCCGGCGCGCTGGCGATGTTCGCCCACCAGGGCAACGTGCTGTGGCGGCTGGCGGCGCTGATGGCGGTCTTCAACCTCGTGGGCGGCATGCTCGGCGCGCGGATGGCGCTGCGCAAGGGCGCCGGGTTCGTCCGCGGGGTGCTGCTGGTGGTGGTGTTCTCCCTGGTCGCCAAGTTGGCGTTCGACCAGTGGGCGTGACGATCGGCCGGGCGGCGGCGGGGGGGGGCGATGGCCGGCGTGGGCGGCGGCCGGCGGGGACGGCCGCCGCCCCGGTGGGCCGGTGGGCGTGACGACCGGGTGGCGGGCCGCGCGGCCGGTCAGCGGGCGCCGATGAGGTGGGCGTACGCGACGACGTTGCCCTGGTAGCCGGTCTTCGGCGAGAAGCCGCCGCCGCAGGTGATGAGGCGCAGCTCGGCGCGGTCGGAGGGGCCGTAGACCTTGTCGTCGGGGAAGGCGTCGTTGTCGTACACCTCGACCGCGTCGACGGTGAACACCGCCGTGCGCCCGTCGGCGCGGGCCACCTCCACCCGGTCGCCCTTGCGCAGCGCGCCCAGCGCGTAGAAGACGGCGGGGCCCTCGGCGTTGTCGACGTGCCCGGCCATGATGGCCGTGCCCCGGGCGCCGGGCCGGGTGCCGTCCCGGTACCAGCCCGCGAGGTTGCGGTCGCCGGGGGGCGGCACGTCGAGGCTGCCGTCGCGGGTCAGGCCCAGACCCATGACGGGGGCGTCGACGCGCATGCGGGGGATGCGGACGCGGACGGGGGCCGCGGGCGGCAGCGGGTCGGCCGCGGCGGGCGTGTGCCAGCCGGGTCCGGCGGCGAACGCCTCGGCGGCCGACGGGACCGGGGGGCGGACGTCCCCCGAGCCGCTCTGCACCAGCCACAGTCCGACGCACGCCGCGACGGCTATGCCCCAGCCCCTGGCGCGGGCCGGGGTCTCGGTGGGGCTGCTCATGGGTCCTCCGCTGGGGGTGCCTCCAGGGGCCGGACGCCTCCGCGGGGGCGGGACCGCCCGCCCGGCCCGGGAGGGTCCCCCCGCCCCCGCCGCGGTCTCGGGGGCCGCGCGGCGGGGGCGGGGAGTTCGGGGGGTGCCCGCCGGTCGGCAGGACGCCCCGAGGGGCGGGCGGCCGCCGGGTGGGGGACCGGCGGCCGCCCGCGGGGAGGGGGTCTCGGTCGGTCAGCCGCCGTGGCCACCGCTCGCCCGGCGGCGCAGCAGCCACACGCCGGCCACGGCCGTGCCGGCCAGGACGGCGACGCCCGTCGCGATGCGGGCGGCGTCGGGGCCGACGCTGCCGCCGACACCGGTCTTCACGTGGCCGTGCGGGCCCTGGTGGGTGGGGTGGTGCGTCGGGTGGTGCGTGGGGTGGTGCGTGGGGTGGTGGGTCGGGTGGTGGGTCGGGTGGTGGGTCGCTCCGCCGCCCTGCTTGACGACCAGGTCACCCGTGGCCGTCCTGCCGTTGTCGCAGGCCACGCCGATGCCGTAGGTGCCCGGCTTGGTGTGCTCGGGGACGCGGAAGCGGCCCGTGGCCACCCCCTTGGGGCCCTCGGGCCGCAGCTTGAACTCGGCCGCGCCGAGCGCCTGCGCGTCCCCGATGCCGTGGCCGTCCCCGCATGCCCGGGTGCTCACGGTGACGGTCGTGCCGGGGTTCGCCACGGCCGGGGACACGTCCAGCCTCTCGAAGTCGCCGGCGTACGCCGCCGGGGCGGCCAGGGCGCCGAGGCAGACGGCCGCCAACGCGGTACCGGTCAACGAGCGGGCAGTGGTGCGCATGGCGGGCCTCCGGGCAGCGCTTCGGTCGGGCGTCCTGTCTCCGAGGTAAGGCCGCGGTGACCGTCCCCGCCTGCTGATGCGCCGTCAGGCAGTGCGCCGCACGGGCGGCCGGGTCGGACGTCGGCGCAGGTCACGGCGGGTGCGCGGGGACGGTGGGGACGGTGTTCCGAACGGGTGACGCCGACGGCGCTTGACCTGAAGTTTGGTTGAGGTGTGAGGCTCGTCCGCATGCAGACCACCACGCCTGACACGCCCCTGAACCTGGCCGTCCTCCTCGGCAGCAACCGCGAGGGCCGCTTCGCCCCCGTCGTCGCCGACTGGTTCCTCGCCCGCGCCCGCGAGCACGCCGACTTCACCGTCGACCTCGTCGACGTCGCCGACGCGGACCTGCCGACCGCCCTCTCCCACGCCCCCGGCCCCGCCGTGCGCGCCGCGCTCGCCGAGGTCGGTCCCCGGCTCGCCGCCGCCGACGCCTTCGTCGTCGTCACCCCCGAGTACAACCACTCCTACCCGGCGTCCCTCAAGGCCCTGGTCGACTGGCACTTCGCCGAGTGGCAGGCCAAGCCCGTCGGCTTCGTCTCGTACGGCGGCGTCTCCGGCGGCCTGCGCGCCGTCGAGCACCTGCGCCAGGTCTTCGCCGAACTGCACGCGGTCACCGTCCGCGACACGGTCTCCCTCCACAACGCGGGCGCCCTGTTCGACGCGGACGGCACACTGCGGGACCCCTCCGGCCCCGACGCCGCCGCGAAGAAGCTGCTCGACCAGCTCGCCTGGTGGGCCGGCACCCTGCGCACCGCCCGCACCACCCGTCCGTACGCGGCCTGAGGGACGACGGCCGTGCTGCTGCCCCTGCTCCGCACCCGCATCCGCCCCTACCGGCGGTTACTCGCCCTCGTCGTCGTCCTCCAACTCGTCCAGTCCCTCGCCGGCCTCCTGCTGCCCACCCTCAACGCCGACCTCGTCAACGGCGGCGTCCTGCGCGGCGACACCGGGCACGTCCTCGGCACCGGCGGCGCCATGCTCGCCGTGACCCTGCTCCAGGTCACCGCGGCCGGCGCCGCCGTGTTCGCCGCGGCCCGCGTCGCCATGGGCGTCGGCCGCGACCTGCGGTCCGAGGTCTTCCGCCGCGTCCAGGGGTTCTCCGTACGGGAGGTGGGCCGCTTCGGCCCCGCCTCCCTCATCACCCGCACCACCAACGACGTCCAGCAGGTCCAGACCCTGACGGTGCTCGCCCTGACCACCCTGGTCGCGGCGCCGCTGATGTGCTTCGGCGGCACCGCCCTGGCCCTCGCCCAGGACGTGCCCCTCGCCCTGCTCCTGCTGCTGTTCGTGCCCGTGCTGGCCGGTACCGTCCTGCTCGTCGTCCGCCGCATGCCGCCGCTCTTCCGCACCACCCAGGAGCGCGTCGACCGGGTCAACCAGGTCCTGCGCGAGCAGATCGGCGGCGCCCGGGTCGTCCGCGCCTTCGTCCGGGACCACCACGAGCAGCGCCGGTTCGGCGCCGCCAACGACGCGCTGACGGCCGTGTCCTTGCGGGTGGGCCGGCTGACGGCGCTCATGTACCCGCTCGTCATCGTCGTGTGGGAGCTCGCCACGGTGGCCGTCCTGTGGGCCGGCGGCCACCGGCTGGAGGACGGCACCCTGCAGGCCGGCGCCCTCATCGCCTTCCTGGGCTACCTGCTGCAGATCTTCATGGCCGTGATGATGACGATGTTCCTGCTGATGCAGCTGCCGCGGGCCGAGGTCAGCGCCGGGCGCATCCGCGAGGTCCTCGACACCGAACCGTCCGTCGCGCCGCCCGCCGCCCCGGTGCGCCGCCTGCGCGACCCGGGCCACCTGGAGGTCCGCGACGTCCACTTCAGCTACCCGGGCGCGCAGGAGCCCGTCCTGCGCGGTGTCTCGCTCACCGCCCGCCCCGGCCGCACCACCGCCGTCATCGGCTCCACCGGCAGCGGCAAGAGCACCCTGCTCAGCCTGGTGCCGCGGCTGTTCGACCCGACCGCGGGCGAGGTCCTGATCGGTGGCGTCGACGTCCGGGCACTCGACCCGGACCTGCGCGCCCGCACCGTCGGCCTCGTCCCGCAGAAGCCCTACCTGTTCTCCGGCACCGTCGCCTCCAACCTCCGCTACGGCCGGCCGGACGCCACCGACGAGGAGCTGTGGCACGCCCTCGCAGTCGCCCAGGCACGGGAGTTCGTCGAGGCGCTCCCCGACGGCCTCGACGCCCCCGTCGACCAGGGCGGCACCAACCTGTCCGGTGGCCAGCGCCAGCGCCTCGCCATCGCCCGCACCCTGGTCGCCCGGCCCGCGGTCTACCTCTTCGACGACTCCTTCTCGGCGCTCGACAACCGCACCGACGCCCTCCTGCGCGCCGCGCTGGCAAAGGAGACCGCCGACGCCACCGTCGTCATCGTCGCCCAGCGCGTCGCCACCGTCCGCGGCGCCGACCGGATCGTCGTCCTCGACGAGGGCCGCGTCGTCGGCACCGGCACCCACGAGGAGCTGCTGCGGGACGACCCCACCTACCGGGAGATCGTCCTCTCCCAGCTCACCGAGGAGGACGCCGCATGAGCCGCCCCGCACCCCGCGCCACACCCGAGCGGCGCGCCGTCCCCGAGCAGCGCGCCACGTCCGGGCGGCCCACCGCCCCCGCGCCGCCGCGCACGTCCCCCGAGCGACGCGGCCCGGCGGGCGTGGCGCAGCAGCGGGGCCCCGGCTCGCCCGCCGCCCCCGCCCTGGAGCGGTCGCTCGACTTCCGCCGCTCCGGGCTGCGCCTGCTGCGCACCTTCGCGCCGGAACGCGCCCTGCTGCTCGGCTCGCTCGCCGCCGCCACCGTGTACGTCGCCCTGGCCGTCCTGATCCCGAAGCTCCTCGGCGACGCCACCGACCTCGTCGTCTCGGGGGCCGGCACGCCCGGCGGGGTCGACTTCCAAGCCGTCGCCCGGCTCCTCGGCACCGTCCTGGCCGTGGCCGCCGCCTCCGCCGGGTTCGCCTGGGTACAGGCCAGGCTCGTCATGGCCGCCGTCCACCGGGCCGGGCACCGGCTGCGGGCGCGGGCGCAGGCCAAGCTGTCCCGGCTGCCCCTCGCGCACCTGGACCGCCAGCCCCGGGGGGAGGTGCTCAGCCGGACCACCAACGACATCGACAACGTCGTCCAGACCATGCAGCAGGCGTTCATCCCGATGACCCGCGCCCTGCTCACCGTCGTCGGCGTCCTGGTGATGATGGTGTGGATCTCCCCGCTCCTCGCCCTGGTCGCCCTCGGCACGGTGCCCGTGTCCGTCCTCGTCGCCGCGCGGATCGGCCGCCGCGCCCAGCCGCAGTTCGTCCGCCAGTGGGCCGTCACCGGCCGGCTCAACGGCCACATCGAGGAGATGTACTCCGGCCACGCCGAGGTGCGGGTCTTCGGCCGCGGCCGGGAGGCGGTGGAGACGTTCGACGCCCTCGGCGAGGAGCTGTACCGGGCGGGCTTCCGCGCCCAGTTCGTCTCCGGCCTGATCCAGCCCGCGATGACCTTCGTCGGCAACCTCAACTACGTCCTGATCGCCGTCGTCGGCGGGCTGCGCGTGGCGTCCGGGACGCTCTCCATCGGCGACGTGCAGGCGTTCGTCCAGTACTCCTACGAGTTCAACGGCCCGGTCAACCAGATCGCCGCCATGGCGAACCTCCTCCAGTCCGCCGTCGCCTCCGCCGAGCGCGTCTTCGAGCATCTCGACGCCGAGGAGGAGACCCCCGACCCCGCCCCGACCGCGCGGCCCGGCGAATCCCGGGCGCCCCGGGGGAAGGGCCACGTCGTCTTCGACCGGGTCTCCTTCCGCTACGACCCCGCCCGGCCCCTCATAGAGGACCTCTCCCTCACCGTGGAACCCGGCCGCACCGTCGCCATCGTCGGCCCCACCGGCGCGGGCAAGACGACCCTGGTCAACCTGCTCATGCGCTTCTACGAGACGACCGGCGGCCGCATCCTCCTCGACGGCACGGACATCACCGCCGTACCGCGCGGGGAGCTGCGCGCCGGCATGGGCATGGTCCTCCAGGACACCTGGCTGTTCGGTGGCACGATCGCCGAGAACATCGCCTACGGCGTCCCCGGTGACGTCCCGCGCGAGCGGATCGTCGCGGCCGCCGCGGCCGCCCACGCCGACCGCTTCGTGCGCACCCTGCCCGACGGCTACGACACGGTCCTCGACGAGGACGGCGTCGGGCTCAGCGCGGGCGAGCGGCAACTCCTCACCCTCGCCCGGGCCTTCCTCACCGAGCCGTCCGTCCTCATCCTGGACGAGGCGACCAGCGCCGTCGACACCCGCACCGAGGTGCTGATCCAGCGCGCCATGGCCGCGCTGCGCGAGGGCCGCACCTCCTTCGTCATCGCCCACCGCCTCTCCACCGTCCGGGACGCGGACGTGATCCTCGTGATGGAGGCGGGCCGCATCGTGGAGCACGGCGGCCACGACGAGCTGCTGGCGGCCGACGGCGCGTACGCCCGGCTCCACGCCGCGCAGTTCGCGGCGGCGACCACGTGATCCGGGGCGCCCCGCGGACCGGAGCGACACAGGTCACACCCGCCGCCCGCCTCTTCGGTGAACCGGGGAGGCGGGCGGCGCGTCGGACAGGGCGGGCGCGGTGCGCGCACCGCCGACGACGGGAGGGGTCCAGATGCGGCGCACGACACGGAGGACGCCGGACGGCACCCGCCGCGGCCGGCGGCGGCTGGTGCGGGGCGCGGTACTGGCCTGCGTCCTGGCGCTCGCACCGGCGACCTGGCTGCACACCAGCACCGCCGGCAGCCTCCGCACCACCGCCGACGTACCCGCCCGCGACGTCGCCGTGGTCTTCGGCGCCGGACTGTGGAAGGGTCGCCCCACCCCCTACCTCGCCCACCGCCTGGACGCCGCCGCCGAGCTGTACCGCACCGGCAAGGTGAAGGTCGTCCTCGTCACCGGCGACAACGGCCGCGTCGAGTACGACGAGCCCGACGCCATGCGCGCCTACCTCGTCGAGCAGGGGGTGCCGACGACCCGTGTCGTCAGCGACCACGCGGGCTTCGACACCTGGGACTCGTGCGTCCGCGCGAAGCGGATCTTCGGCGTCGACCGGGCGGTCCTCGTCACCCAGGACTTCCACATCCGCCGCGCCGTCGCCCTGTGCCGGGCGGCGGGCGTCGACTCGTACGGCGTCGGCGTCGGCGAACCGCGCGACGCCGTCTGGTACCAGGGCCAGGTCCGCGAGCTGGCCGCCGCGGGGAAGGCCGCCGCGGACGTGGTGCTGCGGCCCGACCCGACGTTCCTCGGCCACCGGGAGCCGGGCGTGGCGCAGGCGCTCGCCGCGGCCGACCGACCAGCGGCCGACTGACCCGCCACCCATCGCCGTCTCCCGTCACCGCGCCGCCCCCGCGGACTCCCGCCGTCGGGCCCCGCCCCGTGCCACCGGGCCCCGGGCCCCGGGCCCGTGCCACCGGGCCCCGCCCCGTGCCCCCGCCCCGTGCCCGTGCCGGGCGAGGGGCGCTCACCGCCCGCGCGCCCGCCGCCGGAGCGCGACGTACCGCCTGCGTAATACACGGGCACCCTGGCCGTAACACGCGCCCCGCAGGCTCGACGGCATGCTCGCCACCACCTCCACGCACTGCCCGTACTGCGCCCTCCAGTGCGGGATGGACCTCCGCCCCACCGAGGGCGGCGGCGTCGACGTCGTGGAGCGTACGGACTTCCCCGTCAACCGGGGAGCGCTGTGCGGCAAGGGACGTACCGCACCCGCCGTGCTCTCCTCCCGGGTCAGGCTGACCGGGCCGCTCGTCCGGAGCCCCGCCACGGGCGGACTCGAACCGGCCACCTGGGAGGAGGCGCTGCGCGCCGTCGCCGACGGGCTGCGGCGCACCCGCGCCGCGCACGGCCCCGACGCCGTCGGCGTGTTCGGCGGCGGCGGGCTCACCAACGAGAAGGCGTACGGTCTCGGCAAGTTCGCCCGGCTGGTCCTCGGCACCTCGCAGATCGACTACAACGGCCGCTTCTGCATGTCGTCCGCGGCGGCCGCGCACACCAGGGCGTTCGGCCTGGACCGGGGGCTGCCCTTCCCACTGGAGGACCTGCCCCGTACCGGCTGCGTCATCCTGGTCGGCTCGAACCTCGCGGAGACCATGCCGCCCGCCCTGCGGTACCTGACCGAACTGCGGGAGAACGGCGGCAAGCTCGTCGTCGTCGACCCGCGCCGCACCCGCACCGCCGAACAGGCCGACCTCCACCTCGCGCCCCGCCCCGGAACCGACCTCGCCCTCGCCCTCGGGCTGCTCCACCTCGTCGTCGCCGAGGGGCGCGTGGACGAGGAGTTCGTCGAGAGCCGCACCACGGGCTGGGCCGGGGCCCGCGCCGCCGCGATGGCCCACTGGCCGGCGCTGGTCGAGCGCATCACCGGCGTGCCGGTGACCGCGCTGCGCGAGACGGTACGGATGTTCTGCAACGCGGAGAGCGGCATGGTGCTCACCGCCCGCGGCCCCGAGCAGCAGTCGAAGGGCACCGACACCGTCGGCGCCTGGATCAACCTCTGCCTGGCCACCGGCCGTGCCGGCCGCCCCCTGTCCGGGTACGGCTGCCTGACCGGGCAGGGCAACGGCCAGGGCGGGCGCGAGCACGGCCAGAAGGCCGACCAGCTGCCCGGCTACCGCAAGCTCGACGACCCGGAGGCGCGCGCCCACGTCGCCGCCGTGTGGGGCGTCGACCCCGACACCCTGCCCGGCCCCGGCCGCAGCGCGTACGAACTGCTCGACGCGCTCGGCACGGACGTGCGCGCGCTGCTGCTGATGGGCTCCAACCCGGTCGTCTCCGCGCCGCGCGCCGCGCACGTCGAGGAGCGGCTGCGGTCACTCGACTTCCTCGCCGTCGCCGACGTGGTGCTGTCGGAGACGGCCGCCCTCGCCGACGTGGTGCTGCCCGTCACGCAGTGGGCCGAGGAGACCGGCACCACCACCAACCTGGAGGGCCGGGTCCTGCTGCGCCGCCGGGCGTTGACCCCGCCCGACGGCGTGCGCACCGACCTGGAGGTCCTGAACGGGATCGCCGCCCTGCTCGGCTGGGAGAAGGGCTTCCCGACCGACCCGGAGGAGGTCTTCGACGAGCTGCGCCGCGCCTCCGCGGGCGGCGCCGCCGACTACGCGGGCATCAGCTACCGGCGCATCGTGGAGGAGGACGGCGTCTTCTGGCCCTGCCCCGACCCCGACCACCCGGGGACACCCCGGCTCTTCCTCGACCGGTTTTCGACCCCCGACGGCCGGGCCAGGTTCGTCCCGGTCACCCACCGCCCGGCCGCCGAGGAGACGGACGACGAGTACCCCGTGGTGCTCACGACGGGCCGGGTCGTCGCCCAGTACCAGTCGGGCGCCCAGACCCGGCGGGTCGCCGAGCTGAACGCCGCCGCGCCCGGGCCGTTCGTCGAGCTGCACCCGCGGCTCGCCGAGCGGGTCGGGGTCGCCGACGGCGAGCGGGTGGCGGTCGTGTCGCGGCGCGGGCGGGCGGTCGCCCCGGCCCGCGTCACCACGTCGATCCGGCCCGACACGGTCTTCATGCCCTTCCACTGGCCGGGCGAGGGCCGCGCCAACACCCTCACCAACCCGGCGCTCGACCCGACGTCCCGCATGCCCGAGTTCAAGGTGTGCGCGGTGCGCCTGGAACCGGCCGGCGACTGAGCCAGTCGCCGCCCGGGATCGGCGCCCCGGGCGTGGTGCGCGGCGCCGGGACGTACACCCAGGCCCGGACCACGGCCCCGTCCCGCAGCCGCACGGTGTCGCAGGGACGCCGCTCGTAGAGGTTCAGCGGGTGGCCGGGCCCGAGGTACTCCTCCAACCGATCCAGCTCCGACAGCAGCTCCCCGTACGCGCCGGGCGCGGCGTGCACCAGGTCGCCGGCCACCTCTCCGTGGCCGCCGGGCACCGCGTACGGGTAGCCGGGACCGTCGTGCAGGGCGGCGCCGGGCAGCCGGGCCGGCTCCACGGCGGCGGTGCGGCCCGCCAGGAACAGGCCGTGGTTGACCTCGCCGGGCCGGAGCGTCCCGTACACGAAGAACGGCAGCTCCCCGGCGCTCACCCGGCCGTCTCCCGCTCGACCCACGCCAGGTAGCCGGCGTCGCCCCGGACCACCGGCGTGGCGATGATCTCCGGGGTGTCGTAGTCGTGGTGGGCGCGGAGGTGGGCCTCCAGCGCCTCGTAGCGGGCGCGGGCCGTCTTGAACAGCACCTGCCACTCCTGGGCGTTCTCCACGGCGCCCTCCCAGCGGTACACCGACGTCACCGGCCCGGAGACCTGCGCGCAGGCGGCGACCCGCGCCTCGACCGCGCTCCGCGCCAGCTCCCCGGCCTTCGCCGCGGAGTCGGTGGTGGTCAGTACGGTCAGCACCTCGGTCACGCTCGCACTCCTCGGCTCGGGGACGTCCACCGCACCCCCAGGATCCCACCCGCCGCCCCGGCCGCCCCGACCCCCGGCCGCCCCGACCCCCCGGCCGCCCCGCCCCCGGCCCGCGGCTCACGGCTCACGGCCGGGGGTGCAGCGGCACGGGCACCCGGTCCAGCCGCACCCCGAAGTGCTCACGGTAGGCGGCGAGGAGCTCGCCGTCCCCCTCCAGCTCGTGTTCCTCCCGTGCCCCGCCGTCGGTGGTGACGAGCCTGCGGCCGCTGAGCGTGACCCGGCCGCGCCCGGTCGGCAGCGAGCAGAGCGGCGCGCGCGTGAACGGCGACTCGGGCGAGGTGCGGTGCCACCACGCGCCGGCCGCGAAGTCGCGCAGGACGCGCGGCCGTTGCTCCAGCCGGTACCGGGGCGTGCCGTCCCGCACCACGTCGAGGTCGCCGGCCGCGTCGGGCTCCGCGCTCGGGACGAGGCGGAACACCCCCGCCGGGTCCCGCTGGTCGCCCGGGTCGTCGAGCCGCAGCGGGAAGTGGCTGTGGTCGCCGAAACCCACGTCGGCCAGCCAGGCCCGGCCGTCGCCGTCCGCCGCCCGGACCCGCAGGGCGAGGTGGTCGTACGGGATGCCCGGACGGCCGTCCTCGCCGAACACCCGGGCCTGGAGCAGCTCCACCTCGTAGCCGAGCGTGCGCAGCAGCGCCGCGAACGCCCCGTTCAACTCGTAGCAGAAGCCGCCGCGCCGCCCGTCCACGATCTTGGCGACGAGCGCCTCCTCCGCCAGCACGACGTCCTCGCCCAGGTGGATCGAGAGGTTCTCGAAGGGCACCACCATCAGGTGGCGCAGCTGGAGGTCGCGCAGGGCGGCCTCGGTGGGGCGGTCGGGCCGGTCGGCGCCGATGCGGCGCAGGTAGGCGTCGGTGCGCGCGGGCGACAGGGTGTCCATGGGGCCAGTGTCGCCGGGCGGCGCCCCTCCCGCCATGGGCCTTCGGACCGAGGGCGGCGGACCGAGGGTGCCGGGGTGAGGGCGGTGGACCGAGGGCGCCGAGGTGAGGGCGGTGGACCGAGGGCGGCGGGGGAGGCCGGCTGGGCGGCCCCGGCGGACGGGGCCGGCGGAGGTCAGGCCGGAGTGCCGGGCCCCCGCGGGCGGGGAACCGGCGGCGGGGTGGGGCCGCCCCCGTACACCACTGCGGCGAGGACGCCGCCCAGGACCGCGCCGGCGAGCTGGGCGGCGACGAAGCCGGGCAGGGAGCCGGGCGCGATCCCGGTGAACGAGTCGGTGAGCGAACGGCCCATGGTGGCGGCCGGATTCGCGAACGACCCGGACGAGGTGAACCAGATCGCGGCCGCCACGTACGCGGCGACCGCCACCGGGGCGAGCTCCGTCCGGTCCAGCCGCTCCAGGCCGACGACCAGCAGGACGAGCCCGGCGGTGGCGACCGTCTCGCCGAGCAGCAGGTGCCCCTCCGAGCGCACCTGCGTCGCCCAGGACCAGCCGCTCCCGCCCGGAGTCCGCCCGAACATCGCCTCGGCGAGCAGCGCCCCGGCCGCCGCGCCCACCAGCTGCGCGGCGAGGTAGAGCCCCACCTCGCGCGCGGGGACGGGCGCCCCGCCGCGGCGGCGGTACCACCACGCGCACAGGGTGACCACGGGGTTGAGGTGCCCTCCGGAGACTGGGCCGAGCAGCGCGACGAGCAGGCCGAGCCCGATCGCCGACGCGAGCGAGTTCGCCAGCAGCCGTACGCCGACGTCGTCGCTGAGCCCGGCGGCCTGGATGCCCGACCCGACGACGGCGGCGACGAGCGCCCCCGTCCCGACCAGCTCGGCGAGCACACGCCGGCGCAGTGCCACCGCCCCTCCCATGACCGTCACCGTCCCCCTCCGCGGCCCACCCCGGGCTCGATAACGGAAAATATATTCCACTGAGCGGAATCCGGTGAAGGGGGAGGTGAACAAGGGCATGCCCCTCCCTCCACCGCCTGGCACGATGCCCGGGTGCAGACCGCCGCCCTCGACAACGCCCGGTGGTGCGCCGCCGTGTGCCGCGCCCACGACCTGCCGCCCGGCACCTTCGGGGACCGCGCCTGGACCTCCGCCCGGCGCACCCCGCCGCTCTACCCGGACGCCGTCACCCTCCGCGCCGACGCGACCCCCGAGGACGTCCTCGGCGGGGTCGACCGCACCAGCCCCGGCTGCTCGGTCAAGGACGGCTTCGCCGCGCTCGACCTGGCGCCCCACGGCTTCCGCGTCCTCTTCGAGGCCCGCTGGATCCACCGCGCCGCCGGCCCGCCGCCGACCGCCCCGCCGACCCCGTGGGAGCCGGTCCGCACCGCCGGAGCGCTCGCCGCATGGGAACGCGCCTGGAGCGGCGGCAGCACCCCCGGCCCCTTCCGCCCCGCCCTTCTCGCCGACCCCGGCGTCACCGTCCTCGCCGGGCGCGCACCCGACGGCCGGATCACCTCCGGCGCCGTCCTCAGCCACGGGACCGGCAGCGGCAGCGGCGCCGGCGCCGGCCCGGGTACCGGCACGGGCACCGCTCAGGCCACCCGCGCCGGTACCGGCACCGCCGAGGACACCGGCACCGGCGTCGTCGGCGTGTCCAACCTCTTCGGCCCCGCCGCCGAGGCGTGGCCCGGCTGCCTCGCCGCCGCGGCCGCGCGGCACCCCGGCCTCCCCGTCGTCGGGTACGAACACGGCGACGACCTCGCGACGGCCCTCCGGTACGGCTTCACCGACGCCGGACCGCTGCGGATCTGGCTCGCCGACGACTGACGGGCGCTCCACCCCACCGGTGAGCGGGCGCCAAACCACCCGTGACCGCCGCGCAACACCCCGGCAACCTGCGCCCGTCAGGATCGACGTACGGTCCCCACCCCCGACGGAACGCGCAGGCGCCGCCCATGAGCTCACCCCACCGGCCCCCCACCCTGATCGCCGTCGCCCACGGCAGCCGAGACCCGCGGGCCCTGCCCACCGTGACCGCCCTGCTCGACCGGGTCCGCGCGCTGCGCCCCGGCCTGCCGGTCCGGCTCGGCCACATCGAACTGAACGCCCCGCTGCTCCCCGACACCCTGGACGCCCTGCCCGCGGGCGGCGACGCCGTCCTCGTCCCCCTCCTCTTCGGCCGCGGCCACCACGTCAAGCACGACCTGCCCCGCGCCGCCGCGGCCGCCGCCCCCCGCACCCGCGTCCGGGTCGCCGACCCGCTCGGCCCGCACCCGCTGCTCGCCGAGGCGCTGCACGACCGGCTCGTCGAGGCCGGCTGGCGCGACGGCCCGGCCACCCGCCGCCACGCCGGGGTCGTCCTCGCCGCGGCCGGCTCCCGCGACCCCGACTACGGCGCCGCGCACCTCCCCGGCGGCCCCGGCCCCACCGGCGGCATCCCGGCCCTCGCCGCGCTCCTCGGCGAACGCCTCGGCGGCGTACCCGTCGTGGCCGCCTACGCCTCCGCCGCCGCGCCGACCGTCCCCGAGGCGGTCCGGGCCCTCACCGCCCGCGGCCGCACCCGGATCGCCGTGGCCTCCTGCTTCACCGCGCCCGGCCTCTTCGCCACCCGCAGCGCCGCCGCGGCGCCCTGGCTCGCCTCCGCCCCCCTCGGCCCGCACCCCGCGCTCGCCCGCCTCGTCCTGCACCGCTACGACCGGGCGCTCGCCCGCCGCGCGGAGTCCGCTCCCCCCGCGTACGCCTCCGTCTGACGCACCGCGTGCTTCACCGTCACCCCCTGCGGTTACCTTCACTGCATGAACGGCATGGAAGGCACGACCCAGGCGACCGACGCGCACCAGACGACCGACCCGACCCGGACGAACCCCCCGAACCATCCCGTCGGGCCCTCCGCTCCGGCCGGGCCCGCCCCCGCATCCGGCCCGTACGACGAGACCGCCACCGAACGCTGGGCCGCCGAACCCGACAAGCGCCCCGGCCGCACCGCCTTCCAGCGCGACCGGGCCCGCGTCCTGCACTCCGCCGCCCTGCGCCGGCTCGCCGGCAAGACCCAGGTCGTCACCCCCGGCACCCTCGCCGAATGGGACGCCAGCCCCCGCACCCGGCTCACCCACTCCCTGGAGTGCGCCCAGGTCGGTCGTGAGCTCGGCGCCGCCCTCGGCTGCGACCCCGACCTCGTCGAGGCCGCCTGCCTCTCCCACGACATGGGCCACCCGCCCTTCGGGCACAACGGCGAGCAGGCGCTCAACGAGTTCGCCAAGGACTGCGGCGGCTTCGAGGGCAACGCCCAGTCGCTGCGGCTGCTCACCCGCATCGAACCCAAGCGGTTCGTCCCCGGCGGCCCCGGCGGCGAGCCCGTCAGCGTCGGCCTCAACCTCACCCGCGCCGCCCTCGACGCCGCCACCAAGTACCCCTGGCCGCGCGGCGCCCACCCCACCGACCCGCACTCGCCGAAGTTCGGCGTCTACGAGGACGACCTGCCCGTCTTCGACTGGGTCCGCCTCGGCGCCCCCGAGGGCCGCACCTGCTTCGAGGCGCAGGTCATGGACTGGTCCGACGACGTCGCCTACTCCGTCCACGACTTCGAGGACGGCCTCCACGCCGGCCACATCGACCCGGGCCTCCTCCTCTCCGCCCCCGAACGCGCCGACGTCTGGCGCGTCGCCGCCGGCCGCTACGTCCCGGGGGACACCGACCCCGAGGAGCTGTCCGAGGCACTCGACCGGCTCCTCGGACAGGAGTGGTGGCCCCACGGCTACGACGGCACCGCCCTCGCCCAGGCCCGGCTCAAGGACGCCACCAGTCAGCTCATCGGCCGTTTCTGCCTCGCCGCCGAGGCCGCGACCCGCCAGGCGTACGGATCGGGCCGGCTCACCCGGTACGGCGCCCGCCTCGTCGTCCCCCGCGAGACCCGCAACGAGTGCGCGGTCCTCAAGGCCGTCGCCGACCGGTACGTGATGCAGCGCGCCGAGCAGGAGGCCCTCCGCGCCGACCAGCGCGTCGTGATCGCCGAGCTCGCCGAGGCACTCGTCCACCGCGCCCCCGACGACCTCGACCCCCAGTTCCGCGCCCTGTTCGAGGCCGCCCCCGACGACCGCGCCCGCAAGCGGGTCGTCGTCGACCAGATCGCCTCCTTCACCGACGCCTCCGCCCGTGCCCTGCACGCCCGCCTCGCGGCGCCCGGCAGCCGGTAGGTCCTCTTCACGCACCGACCCGCCGTGCGGGACCCTCCCTAGGGCGCCGCGGCCCCCGCACGAGGCCGGGGCGTAGCGTGGACAGGGACGTACGGTGCATTCCGGTGGGAGGCGACAAGTGGTCGACGCAGATGAGACCTTCGTCATCGTGGGCGGGGGACTGGCCGGTGCCAAGGCGGCGGAGACGCTCCGCGCCGAGGGGTTCTCCGGGCGGGTGATCCTCGTCGGTGACGAGCGCGACCACCCCTACGAGCGGCCCCCGCTCTCCAAGGGCTACCTCGCCGGCAAGGACCCGCGCGACGGCGTCTTCGTCCACGAGCCCGCCTGGTACGCCCGGGCGGACGTCGAGCTGCACCTCGGGCAGTCCGTCACCGCCGTCGACCGCGAGCACCGGGCGGTCCGGCTCGGCGACGGCACCACGATCCACTACGACAAGCTGCTCCTCGCCACCGGCGCCGAGCCGCGCCGCCTCGACGTGCCCGGCACCGGCCTCGTCGGCGTCCACCACCTGCGCGGCCTCGCCGACGCCGACCGGCTCCAGGGCGTCCTCGCCGCCCTCGGCCGCGACAACGGCCACCTCGTCGTCGCGGGCGCGGGGTGGCTCGGCCTGGAGGTCGCGGCGACCGCGCGCGGCTACGGCGCCGAGGTCACCGTCGTCGAACCGGCCCCCACCCCGCTCCACCACGCGCTCGGCCCCGAGCTCGGCCAGTTCTTCACCGACCTGCACGCCGGGCACGGGGTCCGCTTCGCGTTCGGCACCCGTCTGTCCGAGATCGTCGGCCAGGACGGCATGGTGCTCGCCGCGCGGACCGAGGACGGCGAGGAGCACCCGGCGCATGCCGTGCTCGTCGCGGTCGGCGCCACCCCGCGCACCGCGCTCGCCGAGTCCGCCGGGCTCGCCCTCGTCGACCGGGCCCACGGCGGGGGCGTCGCCGTCGACGCCGCGCTGCGCACCTCCGACCCCGACATCCACGCCGCGGGCGACGTCGCCGCCGTCCACCATCCGCTCCTCGGCCTCCGGCTGCGCGTCGAGCACTGGGCGAACGCCCTCAACGGCGGCCCCGCCGCCGCCCGCGCCATGCTGGGCCGGAGCGTTTCCTACGACCGGGTGCCGTACTTCTTCTCCGACCAGTACGACCTGGGCCTGGAGTACTCCGGCTGGGCGCCGCCGGGCTCGTACGACCAGGTCGTGCTGCGGGGCGACGCCGGCCGGCGCCGGTTCCTCGCGTTCTGGCTGAAGGACCGCCGGGTCCTGGCCGGGATGAACGTGAACGTGTGGGACGTCACAGCCCCGGTCCAGGCCCTGGTCCGGGCGGGCGCGGCGGGCACCACCGTGGACCCCGAGGCCCTGGCGGACCCGTCGGCCCCCCTGGAGTCCCTGCTCCCACCCGCGTAGGCGCGGGCCGACCCCCCGGACCCCCGTAGAATCTCTGCGTGGCAGGCAGGATCAACGATGACGACGTGAAGGCGGTACGGGACGCGGTCCCGATCGACGCCGTCGTGTCCGAGTACCTCCAGCTGCGCAGCGCGGGCGGCGGCAACCTCAAGGGCCTGTGCCCGTTCCACGACGAGAAGTCCCCCTCCTTCCAGGTCAGCCCCGGCAAGGGTCTCTTCCACTGCTTCGGCTGCCAGGAGGGCGGGGACACCATCGCCTTCGTGATGAAGATCGACCACCTCTCCTTCTCGGAGACGGTCGAGCGCCTCGCCGCCAAGGCGGGCATCACCCTGCGGTACGAGGAGGGCGGGTACAACCCCGGCCACCAGCGCGGCGAGCGGATCCGGCTGATCGAGGCCCACAAGGCCGCCGCCCAGTTCTACGTCGAACAACTCGACGGCGCCGAGGCGGAGATCGGCCGGGCCTTCCTCGCCGAGCGCGGTTTCGACCAGGCAGCCGCCCGGCACTTCGGCGTCGGCTACAGCCCCGCCGGCTGGGACCACCTCACCCGCTACCTGCGCGGCAAGGGCTTCACCGACAAGGAGCTGCTCGTCTCGGGGCTCGCCCAGGAGAGCCGCCGCAACCCCATCGACCGGTTCCGCGGCCGACTGATGTGGCCCATCCGGGACGTCGGCGGCGACGTCGTCGGCTTCGGCGCGCGCAAGCTCCGCGACGACGACAACGGGCCCAAGTACCTCAACACGCCCGAGACGCCGATCTACAAGAAGTCCCAGGTGCTGTACGGCATCGACCTCGCCAAGAAGGACATCGCCAAGTCCAGTCGGGCCGTCGTCGTCGAGGGTTACACCGACGTCATGGCCTGCCACCTCGCCGGGATCACCACCGCCATCGCCACCTGCGGCACCGCCTTCGGCGGCGACCACATCAAGATCCTCCGCCGGCTGCTGATGGACAACGGCTCGGCCCGCGTCATCTTCACCTTCGACGGTGACGCGGCCGGCCAGAAGGCCGCCCTGCGGGCCTTCGAGGACGACCAGAAGTTCGCCGCCGAGACGTACATCGCCATCGCCCCCGACGGCATGGACCCGTGCGAGCTGCGCCTCGCCAAGGGCGACGAGGCGGTCGCCGACCTCGTCGAGCCCCGCACCCCGCTCTTCGAGTTCGCGCTGCGCCAGATCGTGGGCCGGTACGACCTGGAGACCCCGGCCGGCCGCGCCGCCGCCCTCGACGAGGCCGCGCCGGTCGTCGCCCGCATCAAGAACGTCGCCTCGCAGCACGAGGTCGCCGTGCAGCTCGCCGGCATGCTCGGCATCCTCGACACCCAGTTCGTCGTCAAGCGCGTCGCCCAGCTCGCCCGCTGGGCCAGGGACCGCGGCGGCCGCGGCCCGGCGCCCGCGCGCCACGCACCCTCAGGCGAGTCCGCCGCGGCGCCGGTGGCCCTGTCCGGCCCCGCGCTCAACCTGCGCAGCCCGGCCCACCGCACCGAGCGGGAGTTGCTCAAGCTCGCCCTCCAGTACCCGGCCCTCGTCTCGCCCGCCTTCGACGCGTACGGCGCCGACGAGTTCACCGCCCCGCCGTACGCCGCGGTCCGCCGGACCATCGCCGAGGCGGGCGGCGCGGAACAGGGCGTCCACGACGCCGCCGGGTACGTGGCGCGGGTCCGGGACGCCGCGCCCGACGACACGGTGCGCGCCCTCGTCACGGAGCTGGCCGTGGAGGTCATCCACGGGCGCACCGTCGACGAGACGTACGCGGGCGACCACCTCGTCCAGGTCCGCCTCCGCGCCGTCGACCGCCGCATCCGCGACGTCCAGGGCTCCCTCACCCGTCTCGGCGGGCAGGGCGACCCGGAGCGGTTCGCGGCCGTCCAGAACGAGCTGTGGGTCCTCCAGCAGTACGCGCAGTCGCTGCGCAACCGGGGCGCCGAAGCCCTCTGACGGCCCCGCGCCCCCGTCCGGGGCCGTACCCACCCGTGGTCGCGCCGTCACGCACCGGTCGCAAAAAGTGGGCGCACGACCCTCGTGGCGGTCCTGTGTCGTACCCCACACTGGGGGCGCAGCCTCGGACCGGCACGGTGCACCGCGCGGCGGGCCCGCGCCGTCCCGCCGCCGTACGCCCCCGAACCGGCAGCGATCACCTGGAGGTCGCCCCCGTGCAGACCCGGACCCTGACCGATGTCGCCGACGTCATCCCCCTGGTGGGCCGGCCGCAGGACCACCCCGAAGCGCTGACGGACGCCGTCCGGGACCCCGCGCTCCCGGACGCCGCGCTCCCGGAGGCGGTCGTCCCGGACACGGCGGTCCCGGACGGGGTCGTGCCGGAGGCGGTCGTGCCGGACCTCCCGGCGCGCTCCGCCGCGGACCGGGCCGCCGGGCCGTCGTCCGACCTGTTCCGGCAGTACCTGCGGGAGATCGGGCGCATCCCGCTGCTCACCGCCGCCGAGGAGGTCGAGCTGGCCCGCCGGGTCGAGGCGGGCCTCTTCGCGGAGGAGAAGCTCGCCCGCACCCCCGACCCGGACTCCCGCCTCGCCCACGACCTCGACACGCTCGTCGTCATGGGCCGCATGGCCAAGCGCCGCCTCATCGAGGCGAACCTGCGGCTCGTCGTCTCCGTCGCCAAACGGTACGTCGGCCGCGGCCTGACCATGCTGGACCTCGTCCAGGAGGGCAACCTCGGACTGATCCGGGCCGTCGAGAAGTTCGACTACGCCCGCGGCTACAAGTTCTCCACCTACGCCACCTGGTGGATCCGCCAGGCGATGTCCCGGGCCCTCGCCGACCAGGCACGGACCATCCGCGTCCCCGTCCACGTCGTGGAGCTGATCAACCGGGTGGTGCGCGTGCAGCGGCGGATGCTGCAGGAGCACGGGCAGGAGCCCACGGCCGTCGAGGTCGCCGCCCACCTCGACCTGCCGCCCGAGCGCATCGGCGAGGTGCTGCGGCTCGCCCAGGAGCCGGTCTCCCTCCACGCGCCGGTCGGCGAGGAGGACGACGTGGCCCTCGGCGACCTCATCGAGGACGGCGACGCGGCGTCCCCCGTGGAGTCCGCCGCGTTCCTGCTGCTCCGGGAGCACCTGGAGGCCGTACTGTCCACGCTCGGCGAGCGCGAGCGGGAGGTCGTCCAGCTGCGGTACGGGTTGGTCGACGGGCGGCCCCGCACCCTGGAGGAGATCGGACGCCTCTTCGGCGTGACGCGCGAGCGCATCCGCCAGATCGAGTCGAAGACCCTCGGCAAGCTGCGGGACCACGCCTTCGCCGAACAACTGCGCGGCTACCTGGACTGACCGCCCGCACCCGGTCGGCACGGGCGCCGCACGGGCGGCTACCCGTCGGCCTCCCCGCCGTCGCGGCGGGCGGAGCCGCCGAACGCCACCCCGAGGACCATGCCGATCGGCACGCCGAAGGCGACGCCCATCGCCAGGTCGTCGGTGACCACCCCGTACACCAGGCCCCCCGCGATGCCCAGGGGCAGGCCGACCGCGAGGCCGAGCCCGCTGCCGCCCTTCCCCGCGTCCCCGGCCTTGCCGGCTTCCCCGGCCTTGACCGTGTCCCCGGACCCCTCCGGCCCGCCGTCGGACACCCCGTCGGGGCCCCCGTCCGGTGTCCGGGCGGGTGTGTCCTCCGGCGTCCCGTCCTCCGGCGTCCCGTCCTCCGGTGTGCGGTGCTCCGGTCCCGAGCCCGTCGTCATGTCGTTCCCCCTCGTTGCCACGTGCGGTCAGTCGACCTCGGCCACGGCCTCGGCGAACTGCGCGGCGTACAGACGGGCGTAGGCACCCTCCGCGGCCAGCAGCTCGTCGTGCGTGCCCTGTTCGACGATGGAGCCATTCTCCATCACCAAGATCACGTCGGCGTCGCGGATCGTCGACAGGCGGTGGGCGATGACGAAGCTGGTCCGCCCGTGGGCGAGCCGCGCCATCGCCTTCTGGATCAGCACCTCCGTGCGCGTGTCCACCGAACTCGTCGCCTCGTCCAGGACGAGGATCACCGGGTCCGACAGGAACGCCCGGGCGATGGTGATCAACTGCTTCTCGCCGGCGCTGACCCCCGCCCCCTCGTCGTCGAGGACGGTGTCGTAGCCGTCCGGCAGCGTGCGGACGAAGCGGTCGGCGTGCGCGGCCCGCGCCGCCTCCTCGATCTCCGCGCGCGTCACCTCGCGACCGGCGGCCGCGCCGTACGCGATGTTCTCCGCGATGGTCCCGCCGAACAGCCAGGCGTCCTGGAGCACCATGCCGATCGAGGAGCGCAGCTCCTCCCGGGACATGCGCGCCGCGTCCACGCCGTCCAGCAGGATCCGGCCGGACGTGACCTCGTAGAACCGCATCAGCAGGTTGACGAGGGTGGTCTTGCCCGCACCCGTCGGACCGACGATGGCGACCGTCTGACCCGGCTCCACCGTCAGCGACAGGTCCTCGATGAGGGGCTTGTCCGGCTCGTACCGGAACGACACCGACTCCAGCGCCACCGCCCCGCCCAGCCGGCCCGGCCGCTCCAGCGCCGGCGACTCGGGCTGCTCCTCCGCGTCCAGCAGCTCGAAGACCCGCTCGGCCGACGCCACGCCGGACTGGAGCAGGTTCGCCATGGAGGCGAGCTGCGTCAGCGGCATGGAGAACTGCCGGGAGTACTGGATGAACGCCTGCACGTCGCCGATCGACAGCGTCCCGGACGCCACGCGCAACCCGCCGACCACGGCGACCAGCACGTAGTTGACGTTCGACACGAAGAACATCAGCGGCTGCATGAGCCCGCTGGTGAACTGGGCCCGGAACCCGGCCTCGTACAGTTCGTCGTTCTGCTCGCGGAAGTCCCGCGCCGCCTCCTCCTGCCGGCCGAAGACCTTCACCAGCGCGTGCCCCGAGTACATCTCCTCGACGTGGGCGTTGAGCCGGCCGGTCGCCTTCCACTGGCGGACGAACTGCGGCTGCGACCGCTTGCCGACCCGCGCCGCCACGACCACCGACAACGGCACGGTCACCAGCGCCACCAGCGCGAGAAGCGGCGAGATCCAGAACATCATCACCAGCACGCCCAGGACCGTCAGCGCCGAGTTGATCAGCTGGCCCATGGTCTGCTGGAGCGTCTGGCCGATGTTGTCGATGTCGTTCGTCGCCCGGCTCAGCACCTCGCCGCGCCGCGCCCGGTCGACGTAACTCAGTGGCAGCCGCTCCAGCTTCGCCTGCACGTCCTCCCGCAGCCGGTACACCGTGCTGTTGATGACCCTGATCGACATCCGGGTCGACACCAGCATGAGCAGCCCGGCGACGGTGTACACCGCCAGTGCCAGCAGCAGTACGTCGCCGACGGCCCCGAAGTCGATGCCCCGGCCCGGGGTGAAGCCCACCCCGGACAGCATGTCCGCGAGCCCGTCGTCACCGCGCTCCCGCACCGCGGCGACGGCCTCCTCCTTGGTACCGCCCTCCGGCATGCCGCGGCCCACGACCCCGGCGAACACCAGGTCCGTCGCCCGGCCGAGGATCTTCGGCCCGACCACCGCCGCCGCCACGCTCAGCACGCCCGCCGCGACCATCGTCCACAGCGCCGTCCTCTCCTGCCGCAGCCGCGCCAGCAGCCGCTTGAAGGAGCCCTTGAAGTCGGTGGACCGGTCGCCCGGGCCCCCCGCACTCGGTCCGCCAGGAGCCATCAGGCCGCCTCCGCCTCGGTCAGCTGGGAGAGCACGATCTCCCGGTACGTCTCGTTGTCCGCCATGAGTTCGGCGTGCCGTCCCGTCCCCACGACCCGGCCCTCGTCCAGGACCACGATCCGGTCGGCGTCCCTAATCGTCGACACGCGCTGCGCGACGATCACCACCGTCGCCCCGGCGGTGTCCCGGGCGAGCGCCGCCCGCAGCAGAGCGTCGGTCCGGTAGTCGAGCGCCGAGAAGGAGTCGTCGAAGAGGTAGATCTCCGGCCGCTGCACCAGCGTCCGGGCGATGGCCAGCCGCTGCCGCTGCCCGCCGGACACGTTCGTGCCGCCCTGGGTGATCGGCGCGTTGAGCCCGCCCTCGAGTCCGCGGACGAAGTCGGCGGCCTGGGCGGTCTCCAGCGCCTGCCACAGCTCGTCGTCGGTGGCGTCGGGCCGCCCGTAGCGCAGGTTCGTCGCGACCGTCCCGGAGAACAGGTACGGCCGCTGCGGGACGAGCCCCACCGTGCGGGCGATGACCGCGGGGTCCAGCTCCCGCACGTCGACGCCGTCGACCAGCACCCGGCCGCCCGTCACGTCGAACAGCCGCGGCACCAGACCCAGCAGCGTCGACTTGCCGCTGCCCGTCGAGCCGATGACCGCGGTGGTCTCGCCCGGCCCGGCCACCAGGTCGATCCCCCGCAGCACGGGCTCCTCCGCGCCCGGGTAGCGGAAGTCGGCGCCCCGGATCTCCAGCCGACCGCGCACGGCGGACGGCGTGGGCAGCGGCGTGACGGGCGGGCGGACGCTCGTCTCGGTGCGCAGCACCTCCTCGATGCGCTCGGCGCACACCTCGGCCCTCGGCACCATCATGAACATGAAGGTGGCCATCATCACGGCCATCACGATCTGCATCAGGTAGGCGAGGAAGGCGGTCAGCGCGCCGATCTCCATCCCGCCGTCGTCGATCCGGTGGGCGCCGAACCACACCACGGCGACGCTGGAGAAGTTGATGACCGTCATCACGGTCGGGAACATCAGCGCCATCAGCCGCCCCGCGGAGACCGACACGTCGGTCAGCTCGCGGTTCGCGCCCCGGAACCGCTCGCGCTCGTACGCGTCGCGGACGAAGGCGCGGATGACGCGGTTGCCGGTGATCTGCTCGCGCAGTACCCGGTTCACCGTGTCCAGCCGCTCCTGCATGGTGCGGAACAGCGGCCGCATCCGGGCCACGACGAGCCCGACGGACACGCCCAGCACCGGCACCACGGCCACCAACACGGCCGACAGCGGCACGTCCTGACCGAGCGCCAGGACGATCCCGCCGACGCACATGATGGGCGCGGACACCATCAGCGTGAACGCCATCAGGACCAGCATCTGCACCTGCTGGACGTCGTTGGTGGTCCGGGTGATCAGCGACGGCGCCCCGAAGTGGCCGAGCTCCCGCGCCGAGAAGGACTGCACCCGGTCGAAGACCGCCGCCCGCACGTCCCGGCCGAGCGCGGCGGCGGTCCTGGCGCCGTAGTAGACGGCACCGATGTTGCCCGCGACCTGCACCACGGACACCGCGATCATCACCGCGCCGTAGGTCAGGACGTAGCCGGTGTCGCCCACCACGACACCCTTGTCGATGATGTCGGCGTTGAGCGTCGGCAGGTAGAGGGTGGCGCCCGTCTGCAGCAGTTGGAGCGCCACCAGGAAGGCTATGGGCCGCCGGTACGGCGCCAGGTGGTTGCGGAGTAGTTGTCTGAGCACGGATTCAACTATCGCCCGCGGGCCCACCGCGTTACGACCGGGTTTTCGCCGGGTCCACCGGGGCGTCCCGCCGATCGGCTCGCCAGGACGCCCGCTGCCGCTCCGCGCCGAGCACCCCTACGCGCCGAGCGCCCCTCCGCTCCCGGCGCCCCTACGCGCCGAACGCCCCCGGGTGCAGCTGGTCGCGGGTCGCGCCGTACTGCTGGCGCACCGCCTGGCCCACCGCCAGTTCCTCGCCCGGCTCGAAGACCTGCGCCGCGGCGCCCCGCCAGGCCGGCGGCGCCTGCGCGGTGAGCGTGCCGTGCGCCGCGCCGAGCGCCCAGGCGGCCTGGCGGGCGGCGCCCAGCGCCGTGTAGTCGGCGGGCTGCGGCACGACGACCTGCGCGCCGAAGATCGCGGGCGCCGCCGCCTGCACGGCCGGCAGTTCCGCCGCGGCACCGAGCAGGAACACCCGCCGTACCTCGGCGCCGCGCCGGCGCAGCACGTCCATCGCGTCGGCGAGGGAGCAGAGCATGCCCTCGAACGCCGCCCGGGCCAGGTGCTCGGGCTTCATCGACTCGCGGCGCAGCCCGCTCAGGGTGCCGGCCGTGTGCGGCAGCGGTGGCGTGCGCTCACCCTCCAGGTAGGGAAGGAGCACCAGTCCGGAGGCGCCCGGCGTCGACTTCAGCGCCAGCGCCGACAGCTCCTCCAGCCCCTCGACGCCCAGCATCTCCGCCGTGCCGCGCAGCGCCCGCACCGCGTTCGACGTGTAGACCACCGGCAGGTGGGTCCCCGCCGCGTCGGCGAACGCCGTGATCATGCCCTGGCCGTCGGTGAGCGCCGTGTGGTGGACCGCCATCACCGAGCCGGACGCCCCGAGCGACACCACGGCGTCCCCGAGGCCGAGCCCCAGCCCCAGGGCGGCGGCCATGGTCTCTCCGGTGCCCGCGGAGATGAGCAGCCCCTCGGGCGTCACGCCCGCCGCCTCCGCCGGTCCCAGCACCTCGGGCAGCGCCGCCCGGTGGCCCAGCGCGAGCTCGACCAGGTCCGGCCGGTACGACCCGGACGCCGCCGACCAGTAGCCGGTGCCGGACGCGCCGCCCCGGTCGGTGGTCCGCCGGGCGGGCCGGCCCAGCAGCTGCCACACCAGCCAGTCCTGCGGCTGGAGGACCGCGGCGATCCGCCGCGTGGCCTCCGGTTCGGTGCGGGCGAGCCACCGGAGCTTCGCCACCGGGTGCGCCGAGCCCGGGACGCAGCCCACGGCCTCCGCCCACGCCTGCCGTCCGCCCAGCGACTCGACCAGGTCCGCCGCCGCGACCTGCGCCCGCTTGTCGTTGCCGACGAGCGCGGCCCGCACGGGGGCGCCCTGGTGGTCCAGGGGGACGAGGCCGTGCTGCTGCGCGGCGACACCGATGGCCTGCACTCCTTCGAGCAGCCCGCCCGCCGCGGCCTCGCCGAGCGAGAGCAGCCACGCCTGCGGGTCGACCTCGGTCGCCTTCGGTTCGAGGGGGTGCGCGGCGTACCCCTGGCGCAGGACGGCGCCCGTGTCCGCGTCGCAGACGACGATGCGCGTGGAACCCGACGAACTGTCCAACCCGGCGACTATCCCCATGAAGGAGATTCTGCCGTACTCCGACCCGGAACCGGCCCGTCGGGAACGTCCGCGCCCAGCCGGGTCAGGTGTTGCTCGTGCCCCACTCGTCCTCGGCGCCCTGGCCGCGGCCCCGCAGCGACCTGACCCGCTCGGAGACCGCCTCCGGCATCCGGTCGCCCACCCGCACGCTCACCGTGTGGTACGCCCGGCCCGCCACCTGCCGGCCGGTCTGCGTGGCCGACTCGGCGACGTTGCGCACGGCGGGGTTCGCCGAGAGCCGGCGTGCCGAGGCGCGCAGCTTCTCGTACTGTTCCCGGCCGGCCCTGGTGCCCAGGACGTACCCCACCGCCGCTCCGACGGCGAACGTGATCTTGTACCGCATGGCTGCCACCCTTCTCCGTAGGCGTCGCTGCCGGCCGCCTGCCCGCAGGGGCGGGGGTCACACCCGGCAGGCCGGGGCGGAACCGATTGGCGGAGCACCCCCCAGCTTGCGCTAATGTATGTGTCGCAGCGAGCGAGCGCCGCCCGGGAGGCCCCCGGTGGGTACGTTCGGTGCAACGCAGCAATCCCCTGTAGCTCAATTGGCAGAGCAGCCGGCTGTTAACCGGCAGGTTACTGGTTCGAGTCCAGTCGGGGGAGCGCGGTCCCCTGTAGCTCAATTGGCAGAGCATTCGGCTGTTAACCGGAGGGTTGCTGGTTCGAGTCCAGCCGGGGGAGCGGTGACGAGAGAGGGTCCTACGGGGCCCTCTCTCTTTTTCTTCCGGCGCGTCGGGAACCATCGGCGGGCCCCGGCAGTCCTTGAGGACGTGCGTTGCCGACCATCCGGAGCAGGAGATCGTATGAGCGGCTATGCTGCGGCAGACGGCGCGCACAAATGTGCGCGACGCGCCGCACGGGGCGGTAGCTCAGCCGGTTAGAGCAGCGGACTCATAATCCGTCGGCCGTGGGTTCGAGTCCCACCCGCCCCACCGTCGGCCACGCGGGCAGAAACCTATCGCCGCGCGTACGGGCAGGAGTGAGGGCCTCCACGGATCGCGTGGAGGCCCTCACTGTAGCCACGGAGCGGGGTCGGGCGGCCGGTGGCGTGCCGCGTGCCGCGCGAACGTCACCCCGTCGGACGCGTCACGCGAAGAGGCGGACTGTTCACCGGCGTGATGTCGATCGCCTGGTGGCTCCGGCTGTGGACGATGTGGCCCGTTCGGTCGGCGCCGCTGTGGTGCAAGCGCATCTGCGTCTTGGCGCCCGGGTGTCGGTCGAAGACGATCTTCGTGCCGACCCGGTTGCCGTGGGCCCCGTAGGTGTACCACCGGTGGCTGGGCCTGCCGGTCGGCCTGGCTCTGGTGCACGCCCGCGCCGCCGACCTCGCAGCCCCCGTCGTCCCGCCGCCGCGCCCCCTGCCCGCCGGCCTGGGCGGTGGGCGGAGCCGGCGGCGATGACGCCGTGTCGTCAGCACCAGTGCGGCGGCGCCGCGCGCGATCTTCTCGAACATGGTCGTTCCCCCTCGACGGGTTCCGGCAGCGGCGTGGTCGTCCGCGGTGTGCCGCTGTGGGGACCACGTCACCGGAGGGCCGGACGCCGCGGTACCTCACAGGTGCGAGGTCGACGGCCGGGGCGCCCGGCCGTCGGGCCCCCTCGGTCCCGCCCGGCCCCGCCCCGACCCGCCGACGGGCCCGGGGTCCGGGTGCTCAGCGGCCCACGGCCTCCGCGCTGCGGGCGGAGTGCCGGTGCAGCCGGGCGAGGGCCTCCTGCACCCGGCTCACCGGCTCGTCGAGCCGCAGTCGGGCCCGGGCGTAGGAGTGGACGAGCCTGCCCAGCCCGTACAGAGCCGGCCCGAGGTGTTCGAGCAGTCCGGCCGCGACGAGCTCGGTGAGCCGGTCCGCGGCGTCCTGCGGGCTCGTGCCGGCGAGGCGGGCCGCGGTGCGCACGTCGGTGTAGGCGGCCGGCAGCAGCGTCAGCAGCCGCAGCAGGCGGCGCGCGTCCCGTGACACCCGCTGCTCGGAGGCGGCGAAGGCGCGGCCCATGCCGCCGCGCAGCGCGAGCGAGGCGACGACGTGCTCGTGGTAGTCGGCGAGCGGCCAGTCGGGGTGGGCGGCGACGTGCCGCCCGACGATCACCAGCGCCTGCGGGAGGTGACCCACGGCCTCGCTGATCAGGGTCGCGGCGACCGGGTCCGCGTCGATGCGCCCCGCGCCCGCGGCGCCGCGCAGGATCCGCAGCGAGTCGGCCGTCTCGCACGGCGGGACCCGCACGCGTCCGCCGACCCCCGGACCGCCGAGCGGGCGCCGCGTGGTGATCACGGTGTGGCCCGCGCGGGGCCCGGGCAGCAACGGCCGTACCTGATCGGCGTCGTAGGCGTCGTCCAGGATCAGCAGCGCCCCGGTGCCCGCCAAAAGGCGGCGCAGCAGGACGGTGCGGCGCTCGGTGGAGGCCGGTACGTCCGCCATGGGCGTGCCGAGGACGCGCAGCAGGTGGCCGAGGACGGTGAAGGGCGTGGCCGGGGGCGCCGCCGGGTGGGTGCCGTGGAGGTCGGCGACGAGGACGGGGCCCCGGGCGTGGCGCGTGGTGACGAGGTGGCGGCCGAGCTCGTGCGCGAGGGTGCTCTTGCCCGCGCCCACCGGGCCCTCCAGGACCACGGTGCGGCCGTTGCCGGGGAGTTCCATGAGGCGCAGCGCCTCGTCCAGGAGGGGGCCGCGCACGAGGGTGCCGTCGGGCGGCGGCGGGATCTTGTCGGTGACCCGCACACCGGGGCCGGAGGCCGCCTCGCCGAGGGCCGCGTGCAGCGCGCGGCTCCACGCGGCGAGCAGGTCCTGGTCGTCCATCGTCAGCGCCCGCACCACCGCCAGCAGGAGGTCGGAATTCGGCCGACGGCGGCCCGTCTGGAAACAGTTCCCGACGGTCGAGCGGGCCGGCCACTCGCTTCTCGGTCGCCCCGCCCGCCGCCAGTCGCGGTGAACGCGGCGTGTTATCTCGGTGATGGACGGATTGCCGACTCTCATCTTCAGCGCACGCAGCTGGATGACGAACTCGTCAAGCGTCCGAATTCCGTCGAGTTCCGACGTCTGTGACACGCGGCCCGCTCCCTCCCCCGAAGTGTCAAGGCCGGTGATTGATGCGCGACTGCGCGTCACCGTACCGTACCCGTCGCCGCCGGCGTCAACCGTGATCCGCATGGTGAGAAGGGGATCGGGCGGTCCACCGACCGTAGGTCGACGGGATGTTGGTCGGCTGGGGGTGGGCTCCGGTTCCCGCGGTCCGATGAATTTTCCGGAGGCTTTGTATACGGCCGGGAGCGGGGTCGGGCGGGTCTCGGCGCGGGGGCCGGGAATGGGCCGGGCGCTGTTCCCCGGGCGACGGCGGCCCGCCTAGTATCGCGTTACCGAGACCTTTTCCCGGCTGCGGGACTTCGAGGGGGAGAGAGATGGCGAGTTCCCGGTGGGCTCCGCCGCGGCAGTTGTTCGGCTTCGTCGCGCTGCTCGTGCTGTTGTTCTTCTGGGCGTATTACGTCGGCGTGCTGGCCGGGGTGGTGGCGCCCGGTCTCCGCCCCGCCGGGGCGGAGACCGGGGTCGAGCAGGGGGAGCGCAGGGAGCTGGACGGGCACGGCCACGGGATGTGACCGGCGCCGGTCAGCGCTCGGCGGCTCCCGCGTCGACCGCCTTGCCGTCGGCGGTCTTCCCTTCGGCGGCTTGCGCGTCCGCGGTCTTCCCGTCGGGGGCCGGGGCGGCGGCGGCGCGCAGGACGCGCGGCAGCCACACCGCGATGATGACGGTGGAGACGAGCGCGATGGCCGCCGAGAAGACGACCACCGGGTCGTACGACCGGAGCGTGTCGTAGCTGATGCCGCCGCCCTCGCTCGCGATGAACGCGCCGATCTGGTGGATGAACCACATGAGGCCGAGCGCGAGGCCCTTGGCGCGGGCGTCCAGGGAGTTGATCAGGTACATCGAGCTGGCCACCACGGTGCCCAGGTAGGTGATGCCGAAGAGCAGCCCGAAGACGTTGGCGGCGAGCGCCGTGGGCGCCGCCATGAGGATGACCAGGGACAGCGCGCGCACCAGGTAGCTGAGGACGAGCACCTTGACGCCGTGGCCGCGGTCGCAGTAGTAGCCGGCGATGAGCGCGCCCACGATCTCGGCGGCGCCGAGCAGCGCCACCGTGGTGCTCGCGACGTTCGCGCCCAGGCCGATGTGGTCCAGGTGGGCCACCAGGTGGACGTCGACGAAGGCCATCGTCACGCCGCAGCCGAAGAAGGCGAGGCTGATCGTCCAGAAGACCCGCGAGCCGAGCACCTCGGAGAGCATGCCCTGGCTGGACTTGCGCTGCGGGGCCGCGCCCTCCTGCGCCGGGACGCCGGCCGAGCCGCCCTCCTTGGGCAGGACGAGCAGCGCGACGACGGTGACGACCAGCAGGACCACGCCCAGCCAGCGGAAGACCGACCGCCAGACCGTCCCCTCGTCCAGCTGGATCCACAGGGGCAGCAGCGCCACGAAGCCGACGGCGGTGCCGTTCATGAGGATCGCGTAGGTGACGCCCCGGCGGTGCGGGGGGAACAGCTCGTCGACGAGGACGCCCAGCGGCACGTACGAGATCGCCGTGTACGAGATCGCCAGGCCCACCCCGTAGACCACCGTGAAGACGGCGAACGACTGGGTGAAGCCGCCCGCCAGGAAGAGCACGCCGCCGAGGACGAGGCCGCCGGCGAGGGACTTGCGCGCGCCGAACCGGTCGGCGACGAAGCCCATCACCGGCGACGCCACCGCGTACGTCAGCATGAACGCGGACGGGGCGATCGCGAACGTGCCGCGCGACACGTCGAAGTCCTCCGTCATGGAGACGTAGAACGCCGTGAGCGTGTTCTTGATCGACGAGGACAGCAGCGCGATGACGAAGCCCAGGGCCACGGCGACGAACAGCAGGGTCCGCCCGTGCCGGGACGCCCCGGCCGCCGAGGACCCGCCGGGCGGGGGCGGTTCGGGCGTGCGCGTACTGGTCTCTTCCTCGAAGGGCGGCATGTCTCTCCCTGCCTGTGTCGTGGCCGGCGTCCCGGGCCCGTGGTGCGGTGGGTTGGGTTGTGAATGTACGCGGTCAGATGCCGCGCGCCCCGTCCGTTCCGGCCGGTGGACGGGTGAACTGACGCAAAGTCAGCTCCCGGCCGCCCCGCCGGACCGCGCCCGGGTCCGCTCGGCCACGGAGGCCGCCAGTTCACGGACGCCGTGGCGCATGTAGTGGCCGCGGTACGACGTCCCGTCCACGCGCGCGTAGTCGTCGAGGACGCCGTAGGAGGTGAAGCCGAAGCGCGACCACACCCGGTGCGCCTTGGAGTCCTCCCGGACGTCGATGGTGAGCGTCTCGACGCCCACCTCCGTCGCCTTGGCGCAGACCTGCTCGACCAGCTGGTAGACGGCCGACGTGCCGCGCACCCGGGGCTCCAGGTACGCCTTCATCACCTCGGCCAGGTGGCGGCAGTTGGGCATGCCGTTGGTCTTCATCACGCACATCGCCGCCACCCCCTCCCCGTCCTCGCCGATCAGGAGGTGACCGCCGCCGCCGGAGACGAGCTGCTCGACCCCGTCGACGAACCCCGCCTGCTGGGCCTCCGAGGGGGTCTCGGCGTAACCGAGGATCCCGTCGTCCGCGGCGCTCGCCGCGAGCATCCTGGCGAGGTCCTTCTCATGCGCCCGTACGTCGACGGGCCAGTGCCATGTCAACACGCTGGTGCCCACTCCGCTCTCTCGAATCGTTCAGGGCCCGCACCCAGTCGGTGAAGAAGGCCCGTGAGTCCGCCAGCCAGCCGTCCTCGATCCCCTCGGCGGCGGCCCGGTCGGGGAAGCTCTTGAGCAGCTCGGGGTCGCGCTGCTCCCGGAGCTTCTCGGCGTACGCGAGGAGCGTGTCCTCGGCGTCCGCCGTCAGGTAGTCCCGCGGCAGGTCCGGCACGTGGTCGGCCTCGCCCCCGGCGTACCGGCGCAGGTCGCGCCGGTACTCGCTGAGCAGCGTCTCCCGCAGGTACTCGGGGTGGCCCTGGCAGAAGACGTGCCGCAGCCCGTCGTCACCGGTCGCCAGGGACCAGGCGCCGTCCTCGGTCTCCAGCGCGACGGTGACGCCCACGCGCCGCAGCTCCTCGGTCGGCATGGTGTTCCACCGCGAGTGCGGCACGCGCACGGTGTCCGGCAGACCGGCCGTGAGCGGGCCGCGGGCGCGCACGCGGTGGGTGTAGACGCCCTGCCGCTTGTGCGGCAGGCGGCTGCGGCTCAGCCCGTGCAGCAGGTGCAGCGCCGCGTGCGCCGACTGGCAGGAGTACACCGTCGACGCGACCCTCCCCGCCGTCTCGGCCAGGATCCGGTCGACCACCGCGAGGGCCGGTTCGGCCTCCACCGCGCGGTAGCGCGGCTCGCCGCCCGTGACGATCAGCCCGTCCAGCGACGGCAGGTCCTCCCAGGCGATCCCGCAGTCCGCCGTCGGGCGGGTCATGTCCGCCCCGTACGCCGTGACCTCCACGGGCAGGCCGAGCCGGCCGGCCGCGCTCTCCACGGCGGTGGCGAACATGTACCGCGCCCAGCTCTCCGGGGCGGGTGAGAAGAGGTCGACGATCCCGATGCGCAGTAATCCGCCGGTCACGTCGGGTGTGTCGGTCATGGTGCCCCCGTTCGGCTTCACGTTCATGTCACGACGACCGGGCGTCGACGGCGCGCAGCGCCTGGTCCAGGTCGGCCATCAGGTCGGAGACGTCCTCCAGGCCGACCGAGATCCGCAGCAGGTTGGGGGCGATGCCGGCGCGCTCCTTCTCGAAGAGCGACATCCGGCCGTGCGTCGTCGACGCGGGGTGGGTGACCATCGACTTGGTGTCGCCGATGTTCGTGGTGAGGGAGATGAGCGACAGCCTGTCGACCACGTTCCACGCGTCCCCCTGGTCCCCGCGCACGGTGAAGCTGACCAGCCCCCCGTGGCCGGACTGCTGCGCGTCGACCAGCTCGCGCTGCGGGTGCTTCTCCAGGCCGGTGTAGAAGACCTCCTCCACCGCCGGGTGCTGCTCCAGCCACTCCGCCAGGAGCGTCGCGTTGCGCGAGTGCTCCCGCATCCGGATCGGGAGCGTCTCCAGCGACTTCAGGAAGACCCACGAGTTGAAGGCGCTGGGGCTGGGGCCGGCGGTGCGCAGCACCTCCGACACCGGCTTGAGCAGGTCCGCCCGCCCGGCGACGACGCCGCCCCCGCACCGCCCCTGGCCGTCGATGTACTTCGCGGCGGAGTGGATGACGAGGTCGGCGCCGAGCGCCAGCGGATTCTGCAGGACCGGCGTGCACAGGGTGTTGTCGACGACCAGCACGATGTCCCGCTCGGCCGCCAGGGCGGAGAGCGCGCGCAGGTCGGCGACGTGCATCATCGGGTTGGTCGGGGTCTCCAGCACGAACATCGCGGTGTTCTCCCGGACCGCGTCCCGCCACTGGTCGAGGTCCCGGACGTCCGCGACGGACACGGACACCCCGAACTTCTCCATGTACGTGCGGAAGAACCGGGGCGTCGTGCCGAACATCCCGTCGCCGAGGACCACGTGGTCCCCGGCCGAGAGCAGCCCGAGCGCCACGGCCGTGTACGCCGCCATCCCCGAGCCGACCGCGACCGCGGCGTCGGCACCCTCCATGGCCGCGATCCGCTCCTCGAAGGCGGCCGTGGTCGGGTTGCTGAACCGGATGTAGACGTTCCCGGGCCGACGGCCGGCGAACTTCTCGGCGGCGTCCTCGGCGTCCGCGAACACGTAGCTCGCCGTGAGGGCGAGCCCCTCGCTGTGGAGATCCGACAGGTCCTGGTACTGGCCCGCGCGCACGGCGTGCGTGGCGAGGGAGTACGACCCGGGCGGCTGTTTCACGGGCATCCCTGCTCCTCCGTCGTCCGCGGTCAGAGCCGGCCGGCCTTGTACTCCTGGTAGACGCCCTCGTACATGTTGTAGAAGAGGTCACAGGTGTGGGAGACGGCGTACAGCGCCTCCTCCTGCATCTTCTCCGTGGTGCAGATGTCGGAGACCAGGTCCAGGCCGTGGCGGACGTGGTGGACGTCCTCCGCCTGGTGCACGGAGAAGAACAGCAGGTCCTCGTCCTTCAGGCCGTACACCCGCTTGAAGATGCTGTCGCGGGCCTCGGCGCCGCGCGTCTCCAGGTTCTGGCCCTCGCTGGCGATCATCACCGCGGCCGCACCGATGTGGTACGTCTCCGGGTTCTTGCACGCCTTCATGCGGTAGTCGATCAGCTCCTGCGTGTTCGGCAGGGCCGTCTCGGCGTCACGGGTCTCGTCGTCGATGCCGATGGCGCGGATGAAGTCCTGCATCAGCTCGACGTGGTTCTTCGTCTTCGAGATGCGGCCCGTCTCCTCCTCGTAGAGGTTGAAGAGCAGGCGGCGCTTGTGGCGGCCCTCCTTCGGGCAGAAGTAGAAGAGCGTCTCTATGTAGTCCAGGAAGTGCTTCGTCAGCTGGTAGCCCTGGAGCGCCACCTTCTGCAGCGTGTGCAGCTCGCTCTTCTCGGCGTCGAAGAGGATGTCGAACATCGGGTGGTTCAGGGTGAGCTTCTCGTGCAGCGTCTTCTCGAGCTGGTCGCGAAATTCCTGACGTTCCATCAGCATGTCGGCTCTCCTTTGTCGGTCGTCTGGGCCGGTCCCCAGCATCACGCCGGGGGCGGGACGTGCTCGTCTTCGTGGACGATCCTGGACGGCGCCGCCGCGTTCCGTTCGAGCGCGGCCAGCAGGACGCAGACGGCGAGGCCCTCCATCGCCTGCTCCAGGTCGTCCAGGGCGGGATAGGTCGGCGCGATCCGGATGTTCCGGTCGCGGGGGTCGGTGCCGTACGGGAAGGTCGCGCCCGCCGGCGTCAGCCGGATGCCCGCCCCGGCGGCCAGCTCGACCGTGCGCCGCGCACAGCCGTCCGGCACGTCGAGGCTGACGAAGTACCCGCCCCGGGGCTCCGACCAGGTGGCCACGCCCAGACCGCCGAGCCGCTCACGCAGCACCCGCCCCACCAGGTCGAAGCGGGGGCGCAGCAGGGCGCGGTGGGCGTCCATGTGCGCGCGCAGTCCGTCGGCGTCGCGCAGGAACAGCGCGTGCCGCAGCTGGTTGAGCTTGTCCGGGCCGATGGTCCGCAGGGCGAGGTGGCCGGTCAGCCACTCCACGTTCGTGCGGGACGCCCCGAAGAACGCCACGCCCGCGCCCGCGAAGGTGATCTTCGAGGTGGAGCCGTAGACCAGCGGCCGGTCCGGGTGGCCGTGCTCCGCGCACCGGGCGAGGACGTCGGGCGCCTGCGCGGGCTCGTCGGTGAGGTGGTGCACCGCGTACGCGTCGTCCCACAGGATCCGGAAGTCCGGAGCCGCCGCGTCGAGCGCCGCCAGCCGGCGCACGGTCTCCTCGCCGTAGACCGCGCCCGTCGGATTGGCGTAGGTGGGCACGCACCAGATGGCGCGCACCTCCGGATCGGCGGCGGCGATCCGCTCCACCGCGTCCATGTCCGGTCCGTCGTCACGCATCGCGACGGGGATCATCTCGAACCCGAGCTTCTCGCAGAGCGCGAAGTGGCGGTCGTACCCCGGGACCGGGCAGAGCACCGCCGTCCGCCCCGCCGACCAGGGCCGCTCGGAGCCGGGGACGCCGAAGAGCGCCGCGTGCGCCAGCGTGTCGTGCATCAGCGCCAGGCTGGAGTTGCCGAGGGCGAGGAGCTGCTCGACGGGGACGCGCAGGACGCCGGCGAAGATCCGGCGCAGCTCCACGAGCCCCGCCAGGCCGCCGTAGTTGCGGTGGTCGGCGCCGGCGCCGGCCGGGCCCAGTTCGGCCCCGCCCAGGTCGAGCATCGGGGTCGAGAGGTCCAGCTGGGCCGGGGACGGCTTGCCCCGGGTCAGGTCGAGGGCGAGCCCGCGGGCCACGAGGGCGTCGTACGCGGCCCGGGTCTCCTCCCGCAACTCGGCGAGGCGGGCGGGGCTGGTGGTGCTCAGAGTCATGGCGCTCATCCGTGGTCGGGGTCGAGGACCTGGGCCAGCGCCCGGAGGACGCCCTGCTCGGGCCCGGAGGCGTAGCACAGCGGCAGGTCCTCGCGGACGAGCCAGTCGAAGAGGTCCGCGGCGGCCGCGTCGGCCCCGGCGGCGGTGGTGGCGGGCGTGGCGGTGCCGTCGGCGGCGGTGCCCGGGGCGGCTTCGGTGAGGAGGACCGGGGCGGCCTCGGGCGACCGCACCTGCGTCTCCGCCACCGAGGCGAACGCCACGGGCGCGTCCGGGGACACCCGGGCGACCACGTGCTGGGAGAGCTGGGCGCCGCCGCGGACACCGAGGGTCAGCACCGCCGGCACCTCCGGCCGGTCCGTCTTCTCGTGCACGGTCAGCCGCACCGTGTGCGGACCGGCGGTCCGGCCGGGCGCGTCCCGGTCGGCCCGCGCGATGGCCGTGTACCGGGCGGCCGCTGCCCGCCCCACCGCGAGGACGAACGCGATGGCGTCCTCCAGGACCTCCGGCCGGTCACCGAACACCTCCAGCCAGCGGGCCTGGGCGGCGGGCGAGACCGCGCAGGTCACCGCGGCCCGCACCAGCAGCGGTACCCGCTCCTCGGGCGCCTCCCGCAGCCACTCGGCGACGTGCGGCGCCATGGGCACGCCGTGCGGCGCCTCACCGCCGGCGGCCAGCGGCAGCACCTGCGGCCAGTCGACGTTGAACAGCATCACCGGCATCTGCCCGGCGACGTCCTCGTCGGTGAGCGCCGCCAGGTGGCGGGCCACCCGCTCCTCGTGCCGCTCGTCCTCCGCCGCGTCCGACCGCATCACCGCCGCGTAGTCCAGGAACTCCGCCACGCCCGGGCCCACCAGGGCCGCGGCGATGCGCTGCCGCTGCGCGTCGTACTCCGCGAACGCCTGCGGACGGGCGTACAGGGCCTTGGCGAACCGGTTGCCGCCGGAGTACACCGTCATGCCGATCCGGTCGTCCTCGGCCAGCTCGCGGGCGGCCAGCACGAGCGCGAGCACCCGGCCCACCGCGTACACCTCGGCGAGGTCGGCCCACTGCCCGTGCGTCTTCAGCCCGCCGACCGTGCGCTTGGCCTGCCCCCAGGCGAGTTCGAAGCGCAGCGGCTCCGACTCCGCGAGCGCCTCCACCACGCGGCGCTGCAGCGCCCGGGAGTCCAGGCGGCCCGCGTTGGCGCTGATCTGGTGGTTGCGGAACAGCTCGGCGACCAGGGCGGCCCGCCGGTGCGCCGGGTCGTCCAGCCGGTCGTACAGGGTCTCCCCGGTCAGCACCTCCAGGGTGCTCCGGGAACGCCGGACCATCGCCTTGGCCTGCCGCTCCACCCCCTCGCGCCAGCGCGGCAGCAGCTCCCCACGCAGCTGAGCGACCGTCAGCACGCAGCAGGGGGCCGGGGTCCGCGGGACGAAGGGGACGGCGTCGGGGCTCTCCCTGAGCAGCGCGGGCAGTCCGCTGCCGCTGACTATCCGGCCGGGCCGGGGGGAAGAGGTCGCGGTGGTCGTCATAGTTCCAGGGCCTCCAGGAGATGCGGAAAGGTACTGTCGAGCAGCGGCGCCGGGTCGTCCACGTAGGCGACGGGCTGCTGTGTGCGCTCCAGCCGGGCCAGCGGCAGGAAGTGCGGCTCGCGCTCGGCGCGGTCGGCCGCGCCGTGGAGCAGAACCGGCGTCTCCCCGGCGGCCTCCCGCTCGATGCGGTAGCGGAAGGTGGGCCTGGCTCGACCGTCCAGCAGAGCGTAACCGCCCGTCGAGTGCTGCGCCGTCATGTTCGCGTCGCGCGATGCCGCCGTCGTGAAGTGCAGCTCACCCGGCTTCCCGTGGATGGTGAGCTTCACCGCGCGGGGCGCCGTCTCCCGCACCAGGTTCAGGTCCCGGTCGGTGAGCGAGATCGCCACGTAACGGCAGGCGGCCCGCCATGCCTCCTCCCGCAGGGCGTGGTGCAGCGCCGGATCGGCGGCGGTGCGCCCGTACGGCGCGGCGGGCCGCTGCCCGTCCGGGCCCGTCACCGGGCCCGTCCCCGTCAACGGCCGCCCCAGGTGCGCGACGTACTGCGCGTACGCCTCCTGGTACGCGTCGGAGTAGCAGGGGCCGTCCGGGAGGCCGGCGTGGCCGGTGTCGAGCGCCGTGTAGTGCACGGACGTGGCGATCGACCAGAAGGTGTGCGCCAGTTGCTGCCCGGTGCCGCCCCCGTCGGCCAGCCGCGCCAGGCTGTCGCGCGGGGCGGCCGGGGAGAAGCGCCGTCCGTGCCGCTCGTGCAGGGCGGCCGCCTGGCGGAGGTAGTACTCCTCGCGCTCGCGCAGGTCGGCGGCGCCGAGGCCGCCGGCGACCCACTCCTCGTAGTCCACCACGCGCAGGACGTCCTCGGCGTCGAGCTCGCGCACCCACCGGCGCAGGGTGTCCTGGTACGCGTCCACCACCGCGTCGGGCGTGCGGCAGGCGCGGTTGTACTTGTGGCCGTCCGCCACGACGGTGAAGCGGCAGCCCGTGGGGGAGAGGGCCGCGACGGTGTGGGCGAGCGCCGCGCACCGCGCCAGCGAGTGCAGCTCCGCGGTGTCGGGGGCGACGCCGCGGTTCTTGACCGGGGAGAACGGCTTGCGGGAGAAGAGGGGGAAGACCAGCTCCACCGGCTCGCCGTGCGCCAGGGCGTCCCGCACCCGGTCGCGCAGCTCAGCGCGCCCCACGTGCTCACGCTGGGTGCGGAACCACTTGTTGTCGGAGAGCGCCTCGGCCACCGCCTCCGCCGAGCCGACGCGCTTCACCCCGTACTCGGACATCCGCTTGCGGGCCCGCGCCAGGGCGGTGTCGAGCCGCGCCGACGCGGTGCGGCTGACGGCCGCGCGCATCGCCGGGAGGACGCCCGCCATCCACTCCTCGGCGTCCAGGGTCACCGCGCGGGTGGCGTGCCGCCGGGCGGTGTACAGCTGGAAGGGCCGGGCGCGGACCGCGCGGATCAGCCGGTGGCCGTCGGATATCTGGCTCCTGCGCTGCTCGGCGGTGAGGTCGCGCAGCGACCGCTCGCGCCGGCTCGTCACGAAGCGGGTGGGCGCGGGGGCGGAGGTCTCGGGGGCGGTAGAGGTCATGACGGTGCCTCACTTCCTGGTGTGCGTGGTCGAGGGGGGCGCCGCCGCCGTGGCCGGGGCCGCCGTGTCGGGCGGCTCGCGCAGCAGGCGGACGACGACCGCGGCGACGGTGCCGACGGCGGTGAGCATCAGCCAGGCGGCGCCCCAGCCGGCGTGGTCGACGAGCAGTCCGAAGAGCATCGGTCCGGTGGCGCCGCCCAGCGAGACGCCCATCTGCGTCACCGCCGTCGCCCGCGCCGCGCGCCCGGGGAAGGCGGCCCCCGCGACGTAGTGGAGGAGCCCCGCCCACCCCCAGCCGCCGCCGAACGCGAGCAGTCCGCCCACCGTCATCACCCACGGGCCGCCGCCGAGGGCCAGCAGCAGCGTGCCGACGGCGCCCGCCAGGTACAGCTGCCACAGCAGGGCGCGCGGCGCGTACCGCCCCCGGTCCACGACGATCCCGGCGACGAGGCGCACCGCGATGTTGGTCGTCGAGCCGGCGGCGGCGAGGAGGCTCGCCCAGGTCAGCGCCATGCCCTCGTGGACACCGGAGGCGATGAGGAAGCCGCCGAGGGCGTTGCCCACCATCGCGCCGCACAGCCCGGCGACGGCCAGTCCGATCAGGTGGGCGTTCAGCCGCAGCGGCGGCGCCGGGGCCGCGGGCCCGCGCCGTCCGCCGGCCCCGCGGTGGCGCACGACGAGGCCGGGGAGCGCGTAGGCCACGCACACGACCGCCGAGGCGGTGAAGACGGCCCGCCAGCCGTACGGCACGGCGAGCGCGGGCACGGCCAGGCTGCCGACCAGCGTCGACGCCGGGATCGCCGCCTGCTTCAGACCGAAGGCGAACCCCTGCGCGGACGGCGGACAGCGCTGCATGAGCAGGGAGTTGGTGTGCGGCTGGGTGTAGCCGTAGACCAGTCCGCCGAGCGCGGTGCCCAGCGCGAGCCCCCAGCCGCCGCACCAGGCCGCCACCGACAGGCCGACGGCGGTGACGAGCGCGGCCGAACCGACCGTCGTCTCCGCCGACACCGGCGTGTCGACCCGCCGGCTCAGATAGGCGCCGGAGAGCGACGACAGCCAGTACGCCGCGAGGAGCAGCCCGGTGTCCCCGGCGTCCCACCCCAGCTCGCGGTTGACCAGCGTGCTCGTCGCCCCCACGAGGAACAGGGGCAGGGAGGTGAGCACGGTGATCAGCGCCACGCTCACGGCGGCCGCGGCCCCCGATCCGCGGCGGCGCCCGCCGGCCGCACCATCCCCGCCGGCCGCACCATCCCCGCCGGCCGCGCGAGCCCCGCCGTCCCGGCCTTCCCGGCCGCCCTGGTCGTCCCCGCCGTCCTCGCCGTCCCGCCCCACGACCGCCCCTTCCCCGAGGCTCTCCGCGCGCCGCGCCCCGGTCGGGGAAATCCCCGTCGCATTCCGGACGCGCGAACGCTCCCTTTCCGCGGTCCCTTTTCGGACCCGCGGATTCGAGATCCATCATGAGCAGTTCGGAAAACGGGCGGCAAGCACGTTCAAGATGCATGTGCCAATTTTCGCCAAACCCGGTCCGACCAGCGGCGACGGAGCTGACATCGAAGTGGAACCGAATCGACAGACCCGCTTTTCGGCCGCATTTCCCGGTACCGGTGAACGGGCGGCGACGGGGCGCCGAGTGCGCCGCGGCGGTCAGGGAACGAGGGGGTAATGCGCGACGCCGTCGCCGGGGAAGGCCGCCGCGGCCAGCGCGGAACCCGTGCCCGCCACCGCCGCGTCCGCCTCGGCGCGCAGCGCCTCCGCCGTGGCGCGATCACCGCCCCGGACCACCAGGACCGCCGCGTGCGCGTACCGGCAACGCGCGTACCGCACCGGCGCGCCCAGCGCGAGGCTGAGCGCCGCCGAGCGCTTCAGCAGCACGTACGCGGCGTCGGGGTCTCCGGTGTGCCCGCGGGCGGCGGCCAGGCAGAACAGCCCGCCCGCCTCCAGCAGCGGGTCCCGCACGGTGCGCGCCTGCTCCACGCACCGGTCGAGCAGGTACTCCGCCCCGGCCCAGTCGCCCCGCTCCAGGGCGATCCCGCCCAGCCCGAAGTAGGCGTGGCCGACCGCGACGACGTCCCCGAAGGCCCGCGCCGACTCCAGCCCGCGCCGGTACTGCGCCTCCGCCTCCACCAGGCGCCCCCGGCCGCGCAGCAGGGCCGCGGGCGCCAGCCGCGAGCGGTCCGCGGCCCGCCCGTGCAGCCGGCGCGTGATCTCCTCCGCCCGCCGCAGGTACGGTTCGGCGCCGTCCACGTCGCGCAGCTCCAGCAGGGTCTGCCCGGTCCACCGCAGCACCTGCGCCCGCGCCTCCTCGTCACCGGCGGCACGCAGGGCCGGCAGGCAGCGCGCCCAGCGCTCCAGCGCCCGCTCGTACCGGCCCTGGTACCGGTCCGCGCGTGCCACCTCGCGCAGCGCGAGCGCCGCGCCGTACGCGTCGGCCGCCTCCTCGAACGCGCGGTGCGCGTCCTCCAGCAGCGGTACGGCCTCGGCGTGCCGGCGTCGGGCGAGGTGCAGCTCGCCGAGCCCGAGGAGCATCGCCGCCGTGCCCCGGCGGTTGCCCGCCCCGCGCACGGCGCGCAGGGCGTGCCGGTGGGTCGACGCCCAGTCGTCGTGGTGACCGCGGGTGCGGAACAGGCAGCGGCAGACGGCCGCGAGGTCCCAGGCGTGACCGTCCAGCCCGTGGCCCGCCGCCTGGCGGACCAGCGCGGTGAGCGTCAGCCGCTCCGCCTCGTACCAGCGCAGCGGGTCCGCGGGCGGTGCGCCCGCAGCGTCCGGCGCTCCGGCGGACGGCCGGTCCGAGCGGCTGCGCACGGCTGTGAACTCGCCGCCGCACACCAGGTGGTGGGCCGTCTCGGCGTACGTGACGGCCGCCGCGGCCGTCCGGGCGACGGCGGCCCGGCGGGACTCCTCCGTCTCCGAGTCGGCCGCCTGCTCGGCGGCGAAGAGCCGCACGAGCTCGTGCACGCGGTAGCGCAGCTGCCCCGCCCGGTCGGTGCCGACCACGTCGACCAGACGGGAGTCCACCAGCTCCTCCACCGCCGCCTCCGCCTCGTCGGGCGCGGCGTCGAGCAGGGGAGGGGCGATCCAGTCGGCGAAGTCCGGCGGGGCCAGCACGGCCAGCCGGCGCAGCAGCAACCGCGCGGCCGGGCCGATGCCGCGGTAGGAGAGGGCGACGCTGGTCCGGACGGCGAGGCTGTCGTACTCCAGCTCGTCCAGGCGCCGTTGCTCGTCGGCGAGGCGGGTGGCGGCCCGGTCGAGCGTCCAGTGGGGCTTGGCCGCGAGCTTGGCCCCGACGATGCTCACGGCGAGCGGGAGCCGGCCGCAGTGCTCCAGGAGCTGGCGGGCGGCGTCCGGCTCCGCGGCGGGCCGGTCGGGACCGGTGATCCGCGCCAGCAGTTCCAGCGCCTGCTCCGGGCTGAACAGGCCCGGTTCGACCACGCGCGCCGCGAAGGACGTCGCCACCCGGGAGCGGCTCGTCACCACCACGGCGCAGCTGCCCGTGCCGGGCATGAGCGGCCGGATCTGTGCGGCGGACGCCGCGTCGTCGAGGATGATCAGCACACGTCTGTCGGCGAGCAGGGCCCGGTACGTCTCGGCGCGCTCCTCCAGGCCGTCGGGGATCGCGGGCCCCGGGGTGCCCAGTTCGCGCAGGAACCGGGCCAGGGCCTCCTCGGGCGGTACCGGATCGGTGTGCAGGCCGCGGAGGTTGATGTAGAGCTGGCCGTCGGGGAACGCCGGGCGGCACCCGTGGGCGACGTGGAGGGCGAGCGCGGTCTTGCCGGTGCCGCCCGCGCCCACGACCTCGGCGACCGGGACGTGCCCGGCCCTGGCGGGCGCCGTGCCGGCCGGGTCGGCGCGGCGCTCCCCGGGCGTGTGCGCCTGAGCCAGGACCTCCGCCAGGACCGCCGCCTCGTGCTCCCGCCCGACGAACTCGGGCACGCCGCCGGGCAGCAGACAGGGCCCGACCGGCGGCGGGGGCAGGGTCGGGGGCGCAGGCGGGGACGGGGATGGGGGCGGGGTGGCCGTGGCGGCGTCCGAGGTGGCCGGGGGGCAGGGGGCCGGGCGCGCGGCCGTCGGGGCGGGGGGACGCGGCGGCGCGGGCGGTCGCGGTGGTGGCGCCGGGTGCGGGGGCAGGGTGCCGCGCAGGATCTCCTCGTGGAGCCGGCGCAGCTCCGGCCCGGGGGCGACGCCGAGCTCCTCGTCGAAGAGCCGCGCCCCGTCCCGGTACAGCCGCAGCGCGTCGGCCTGCCGGCCCGAGCGGTACAGCGCGGTCATCAGCTGGGCGCGGGGACGCTCCAGGAACGGGCGCTCCTGGACGAAGGCGCTCAGCTCCGCGGTGAGCCCCTCGTACCGGCCGAGCGCCAACTCCAGCTCCGCCCACCGCGCGTGGAGGGCCACGCGCTCCTCCTCCCAGGCGCGGACCTCCGGCGCCCAGGCCCGCCGGCTCGTCCCCTCCAGGAGCGGCCCCCGCCACAGCGACAGCGCGCGGCGCAGCAGTCCGGCGGCCTCCTCCCGCTCGCCCGCTCCGGCGCGGACGTGCGCCTCGGCGGCGAGGCGGCGGACCAGGGCGGTGTCGAGCTCAGCGCCGCGGGTGGTGAGGAGGTAGCCCGGCGGGGTGGTGACGATGAGGCCGTCCGGCGCGCCCGCCCGCGCGAAGCGGCGGCGCAGCAGCGACACGCAGACGGCGACCTGGTTGGCGGGGTCCGCGGGGAGCCGGTCCTCCCACACGCCGTCGGCCAACTGGTCCACGGAGACCGTGCGGTCGGCGTGGAGCAGCAGCGTTCCGAGGGCGTACCGCAGCCGGGGGGCCGTGAGCGGGAGCCGGCGGCCGGCCACGCGGACCTCCAGCGGCCCCAGCAGCCGGAACTCCGGGCCGCCGTCGGAAAGCAGCGCCATCTCGTGTCGCTCCCCTCGTCGGTGCTCCAACCTCGCCGAGCCACCGACGACGCATCGAGCGCACCAGCAGCGACATTCGCACAACTGCCCTGGCGGCGCCAGGGTGATCCACGGAGAGAGACGCGCCGCGCTGCCGTCCGACTGAATGCCTATTAATCCCTACGAGTGGCAGGAATTCAGATTTTCTCCTGCGGCCCACGAGAATGGCGCTCCCCGCCCCGTCGCAGGAGATGCCGGTGTCCCGCCTCGACTCGTCCCCCGCCGCCGCCCCCGCCCCGGCCGCCACGTCGCACATGACGACCCTCGGCTACGCGCTGTTCGCCACCCGCTGGCTCCAGGCGCCCCTGTACTTCGGCCTCGTGGCCGCCCAGGGCGTGTACGTCTACAAGTTCTTCAACGAGCTCTGGAAACTGATCGAGCACGTCCTGAGCGGATCCGCCGACGAGACGCACGTCATGCTCGCGGTGCTGAAACTCGTGGACGTCGTCATGATCGCCAACCTGCTCATCATGGTCATCGTCGGCGGGTACGAGACCTTCGTCTCCCGCATCGGCCTGCAGGGCCACCGGGACCAGCCGGAGTGGCTTTCCCACGTCAACTCCAACGTGCTGAAGGTGAAGTTGGCGACGGCGATCGTCGGCATCTCGTCGGTGCACCTGCTCCAGATGTTCGTCGACGTCCACCACACCCCGCGGCACGACCTGCTGTGGGGCACGGTCATCCACATGGCGTTCATCGTCTCGGCCCTCATCCTGGCGTACATGTCCGGGCCGATGACCGCCCACGAGCACGGCCCCCGCTCCGACCACGCGGCGGAGCACGGCCCCGTCCACCCCCGTACGGCCGGCACCGCCGACGTGGCCGGTACCGCGCACGCCGCCGGCGCACCCGGCGCACCCGGCGCCCCCGGCGCTCCCGTCGGGCCGGTCGCGTGGGACGCCCTGGCGGGCGGCACGGCCGCGGGCGGGGCGAAGGCGGGCGCCGCCCTCCGGCCCATCCCGCGGCAGGCGGGCGCCGGACGGTACGCCGTCGGGGCGGAGGAGCGGGTGGCGGCGGCGGGCTTCCCGGCCCGCAAGGAGCTGGAGACCTTCGACACCGGTCACCTGCGGGCGCCCGACCCGCTGGTCCTGGACCGGCTGGGCCGGCTCGACTTCGTCGCGCGCGGCGAGAACGTCGTCTTCCTCGGCGGCCCCGGCACCGGCAAGACCCACCTCGCCGTCGCGCTCGGCGTGCGCGCCTGCGAGGCGGGGCAGCGGGTGCTCTTCGCGACGGCGCAGGAGTGGGGTGCCCGGCTGCGCCGCGCCAAGGCCGCGGGCCGGCTCGACGAGGAGCTGGCGGCGCTGGACGCCTATCCGCTGCTGGTCGTCGACGAGCTCGGGTACGTGCCGTTCGACGGCGAGTCGGCCAACCTCTTCTTCCAGCTGGTCGCGCACCGCTACGAGCGCGCCTCGCTCCTCGTCACCACCGACCGGCCCTTCGCGCGGTGGGCCGAGGTCTTCGGCGACGGCGGTGTCGCCTCCGCGACCGCGGACCGGCTCGCCCACCACGCCGAGGTCGTCGCGCTGGAGGGGGAGAGCTACCGCACCCGCGGCCTGGAGGCCGCGGCGGTGGCCGGCTGGCCGGGCCAGGGCGTCTGAGGCCGCCGGGCCCCGGCTCCGGCCCCGGGTGCGGAGCGGGACGCGCGGGAGCTCCGGACCTGTCGGGTCCGGGGCTCCCGCGCGTACGTCGGCGGCTCGGCCCGCCGTCGGCCGGCGCGTCGTCGGCCCGGCGTGTCGTCGGCTCCGCGGTGCGCGTCAGCGCGTCAGCGCGTCAGCGGGGACGGTGCGGCCTATGGGGTCGACGGGGGCCATGAGGTCGACGGGGTCACTCGACCTCGATCTTCACGTCGATGTTGCCGCGCGTCGCCTTGGAGTAGGGGCAGTACGCGTGGGTCTTCTCCAGCAGGTCGCGCCCGGCCTCGCCCTGGAGGTGGTCCGGGAGCTCGACGCGCATGACGACGGAGAGGCCGAAGCCGCCGTCGGTGTCCTTGCCGATGCTCACCTCGGCGGTGACGGAGGCGTCCTTGACGTCGATCTTCTCCTGTCGGCCGATCGCGCCCATGGCACTGGCGAAGCACGCGGCGTACCCGGCGGCGAAGAGCTGCTCGGGGTTGGTGCCCGCGCCGTTACCACCCAGGGCCTGGGGGAAGGCGAGCGGCAGGTCTATCCGGCCGTCGGAGCTGACGGCGCGGCCCTCGCGGCCGTTGGCGGTGGCGACAGCGGTGTACAGGGCGTCCATGGGGAGTCCCGGTCCTCTCGGTCGTGGAGTGGCGTCGAGATCATTTCTAGCAGGCAACTAAATTGCGCACAACTAAATTGGGGGGAGTAGCCTAGTGGGATGCACCACACCGACACGCACGGCGACGCCCGGGAGGACGAGGACTTCCTCCGCCTCGACCACCAGATCTGCTTCTCGCTGCACGCGGCGACCCGCGCCTTCAACGGCGTCTACCGTGTCGCCCTCAAGGACCTGGGGCTGACCTACCCCCAGTACCTGGTGATGCTGGTGCTGTGGGAACACGGCGAACTGCCCGTGAAGCGGATCGGCGAGCACCTGCGCCTCGACTCCGGCACCCTCTCGCCGCTCCTCAAGCGGCTGGACGCGGCCGGGTACGTGGAGCGGCGCCGCAGCGCCGAGGACGAGCGCTCCGTCACCGTCCGGCCCACGCCCGCCGGCGCCGCCCTGCGCGAGCGCGCCGCCGGGGTCCCGCGCCGGATGGCCGAGGTGACGGGCATGTCCCTCGACGAGATGCGCGCGCTGCGCGCCCGGCTCACCGACCTCGCCGCCGTCCTGGACGCCGCGGCGCGGACCATGGACGACGAGGAGGCGGTCGGCGGACGGCGCTGAGCGCCGTGGGCCCCCGCGCGGGTGCCCCGCCGCGACGGCGCGGGGCGGCGCCGGCCGGCCGTGCGGTGGCCCGGCGTGCGGTGGCCGGCCGTGCGGTGGCCCGGCCGGGCGCGGGGCCCGGGTGGGCGTGGGCGTGGTGCCCGGGTGGGCGTGGTGCCCGGGCAGGCGTGGGCGTGCCGGGCCGGGCAGGCGTGGGCGTGCCGGGCCGGGCAGGCGTGGGCGTGGTGCCGGGCGTGCGTACGGCGCCGTCAGACGATGCCGCGCACGACCCCCAGCTCCACCAGGTCCTGCGGGCGCAGCCGCAGCTGCTCCGCCGTGCGCGCGGCCTCCTCGGCCGGGCGCTTGAGGATCGCCGCCGCCGGCTCCGGGGCGATCACCGAGAAGTAGCTGTCCGGCGTCACCCACGTGCGGCCCGGCGCCGCGAGCGCCAGCGCGCCGCCCGACCCGCCCTCGCCGACCACCAGCGTCGTCACCGGCACCCGCGCCCCGGCCACCGCGGCGAACGCCTCCGCGATCGACGCGCCCGCGCCCGCCCGCTCGGCCTCCGCGTCGTTCGCGGCGCCCGGCGTGTCCACCAGCGTCAGCACCGGCAGGCCCAGCCGGTCGGCGAGGCGGACCACCCGCGCCGCCGTGCGGTACCCGGCCGGGAGCGTCGCCGTACCGCACTGGGCCGCGTACACGACCCCGTACCCGTCGCGCAGCCCCACGCCGCACAGCATCCCCGGGTCCGTGCCGCCACACCGGTCGCCGACGAGCGGCAGCCGCTCCTGGAAGTACACGTCCAGGTACGCCTCCGCACGGGGCCGCTGAGGGGCGCGCGCCCGGCGCACCGCGTCCCAGCCGGTCGCCGGCGGGCCGGCCGCCCCGCCCAGCGCCGGCGGCGGGGGCACCGGGCCCGGCGCCGGCCGGGTCAGGGCGGTCAGCCACCGCCCCAGCGTCGCGCGCAGCTCCCCGGCCGGCACCACCGCGTCGATCTGGCCCGCCGCGAGCTGGCCCTCCGCCGTGTACGCCGCCGGGTCGGCGTCCGCGGGCCGCACCCGCGCCCCGGCGAAGCCGATCTGCGCGCCGGGCAGCGCCAGCAACACGTCCGCGCCCGCGCCGATCGTCGCCCAGCCGCCCCCGGTCGCCGGGTCCCGCAACACGGCGACGTGCGGCACCCCCGCCGCGCGCAGCAGCACCGTCTCGCGGGCCACCCGCTGCAACTGCGCCAGCGCGACCATGCCCTCCTGCATCCGGCTGCCGCCCGTCGCCACCAGCGACACCAGCGGGACCCGCCGCTCGCGCGCGAGCCGGTACGCGGCGGTGATCCGGTCGCCGGTGCGCTCGCCCAGCGACCCGCCGAGGAAGCCGAACTCGAAGGCGAGGACGACGCACCGCACGCCCGCCACCTCGGCCTCCCCGTACACGGCGGACTCCGCCTCGCCCGTCCGCTCCCGCGCGCGGGCTCGTGCCTCCCCGTACCCGTCCCACCCCAGCGGCCCGTCGGCCGGGCCGGGGCCGGAGGGCGGTGGGGGCGGCGTGCGCTCCGTGAACCCCTCCGCGACCAGCGCTATCGCCGCGCGGGCGGTCAGCCGCGCCGCCGCCTCAGCCATGGAGGGCCCGCTTGAGCACCTTGCCCATGTCGTTGCGGGGCAGTGCGTCGAGGTAGCGGACGGCGCGGGGCCGCTTGTGCGGGGCGAGCTGCGCGGCGACGTGGTCCGCCAGCTCGGCCGCCGGCGGTGGCGCTCCCGGGTCGGTGGCCACCACCCACGCCACGACGCGTTCGCCCAGGTCTGGGTCGGGCTCGCCGGTGACGGCCGCCTCCCGCACCGCCGGGTGGGCGAGGAGGGCGTTCTCGATCTCCCCGGCGCCGATCTTGAAGCCGCCGCTCTTGATCAGGTCGGTGGCCCTGCGCCCCACGAGCCGTACCGATCCGTCCGCGTCCCGCACCGCCATGTCGCCGGTGCGGAACCAGTCGCCGTCGAACGCGGCGGCGGTCGCGTCGGGCCGGTTCAGGTACTCCGTGAACAGGTGCGGGCCGCGCACCTGCACCTCCCCGATCGTCTCGCCGTCGTACGCGGTGACCGGCGTCCCGTCGTCGAGGACGAGCCGCAGCTCCACGCCGGGCAGCGGCGTGCCGACGGAGCCGGGGCGCTCCGGCTCGGCGCCCGGACGGACGCTCGTGTTCATCAGCGTCTCGGTCATGCCGTACCGCTCGACCACCCGTCGTCCCGTCGCGGCGGTGATGCGTTCGTGGTCGGGCAGCGGCAGCGCGGCCGAGCCCGACACGAGCAGCCGGGCACCCGCCAGCGCCCGGGCGAGCGTGGCGCCGCCGGCGCCGGGGGCCGCGTCGGTACCGCGCGGGTCCGAGCCGGTGCCGGGGGCCGCGTCCGTACCGCCGGAAGGCGCGTCCCCACCGCCGGGGGACCCGTTCGCGGTGGGGGAGCCGCTCGGGGCCAGGGCCTCGGCGATCCGGTGGTACATCGTCGGCACGCCGAACAGCATCGTCCCGCCGTCGGCCAGGGCGCGCGCCACCCCGTCGGTGGTGAACCGCCCGAGGTGCCGGACGGCGCCGCCGCGGCGGAGGGGGCCGAGGACGCCCAGGACGAGGCCGTGCACGTGGAACAGGGGCAGCGCGTGCACCAGGACGTCGTCGGCCGTCCACGCCCAGGCGTCGGCCAGCGCGTCGAGGGTCGTCGCCAGGGCGCGGCGGGGGAGGACGGCGCCCTTGGGCGGGCCGGTCGTGCCGGATGTGTACACGACCAGCGCCGGCGCCCCGGGGTCCGGCTCGGCGGGCAGCGGGCCGCCGGCCGCGGCGCCGTCGGGCGCGTCGGCCGTGACGTCGACGCGCGGCAGGCCGGCGAGCGGCGCCGGGAGCTCGTCGCCCGGGGCGGCCAGCACCAGGGCCGGTGCGCTGTCGCCGACGATGTGCGTCAGCTCGCGCTCGCCGGTGCGGGGGTTGAGCGGTACGGCCGGGACGCCGGCGAGCAGCGCCGCGACCACCGCGACGCAGGTCTCCGGGGAGGGCGTGGCCCACACCGCGACCCGCCCGGCGCCGGCCAGGCGGGGGACCACGGCGGCGGCCGCTGAGCGGAGCCCGCCGTAGGTGAGGGCGCGGTCGCCGAACCGCAGGGCGGGCCGGTCGTCGTCGTCCGGGCCGCCGGCGGTCAGGGCCGGAAAGAGGGAACTCACGGGGCCGTCCTCCTCGCATCGCTGCACGGGGTGTCCCGCCATGCTCCCAGGCGCCGCCCGCCCGACCCCGACCCACCCGGCCACCGGCCCTGGGCCGCCCGGCCACCGGCGCCGGCCCGCCCGGCCACCGACCCCGGCCGGCCCGCGCCGGCCCGCGCCCGCGCCCGCGCAGCGCCGGGCCCGCGCGTACCGCCGTACCTCCGCCCAGCCGGGCCGTCGGGCCCGCCGCGTGCCGCCGTAGGCCCGTGCAGCCGTGCCTCTGGCCGGCGGCCGTCCGGGCTACTCCGCGTCGGCCAGGGGGTTGAGGGTGAGCGGCTCGATCCGGCCCTCCAGCATCTCGCCCAGCCCGAGGACCGCGCAGACGTCCGGACGCTCGGCGATCCGCACCGGCATGCCCGTCCAGTCGCGCAGCATCTGGTCGAGACCGGGCAGCCGGGCGCTGCCGCCGACCATGGTGATGCCGCGCTCGGCGAGGTCGGCGACGAGGTCGGGCGGGCAGTCGCGGAGCACCTTGCCGATGCCGTCGAGCACGGCCGTGAGCGGGGTGTGGATGGCCTGGCGGACCGCGGCCGTGTCCACGAGGACGGAACGCGCCAGTCCGGTGGCGACGTCGCGGCCGTGGATCTCGGTCGACGCCGGGCCCTCGGCGGTCAGCCCGTTGCCGTGCAGGGCGAGCTGCAGCGGGCGCACGGACTGCGTCGGCAGCATCAGCTCGTGCTGGTGGCGCAGGTACTGGATGACGGCGTGGTCGATGGCGTTGCCGCCCACGGGGATGCGCTCAGCGGTGACGATCGAGCCGAGCGAGAGCACCGCGACCTGCGTCGTCGCCGCCCCGCACACGAGGATCATGGTCGCGGTCGGCTGGGCCACGGGCAGGCCGCAGCCGACGGCCGCCGCGATCAGGGTGTCCACCAGCTCGACGCGGCGGGCACCCAGCCCGACCATCGTCTCGACGGTGGCGCGCTGGGCGAGCGGGTCGCTGTCGTGCGGGGTGCAGGCGGCCGCGCGCAGCATCGGCTTGCGGCGCAGCTGGCGGCGGAGCTTCTCGCCGAGGAGGCTGCGGAGCATCCGCTGCGCCATCTCGATGTCGACGACGCTGCCGCCGGAGACGGGGCGGACGACCCGGATGTAGTGGGGCGTGCGCCCGGTCATCTTCTCCGCGAACTCGCCGACCGCGATCAGCGCGCCGGTGCGCGTGTTCACGGCGGCCACGCTCGGCTCGTCCACGACGAGCCCGGCGCCCTTGACGAAGACCCGGGTCCTGGCGGCCCCGAGGTCGACGGCGACGTGGCAGCGGCGCAACTGCTCAAGACTGACGGTCACGGCGGATCCTCCCGAGAGCGGTGTGTGTCTGCATCGTCCGGCCGCCCGGGCCGGGGCGCGCGCTGGGCTGCGCCGGTGGGGGGACGGAGCTGACGGGGGGTCAGCCGGGTGGCCCAGGCCGCCCCGGTCCCACCGCCCGCGACCCCGCCGCCCGGAAGGGGCCGCCCCGCCGCCCCGCCGCCCCCGAGGGCCCCCGCGCGACGGGCGGGTGGCGCGGGCGCACCATGGAGGGAGGGGGACGGCCACCGGACGGAGGTACGGCTGCCATGGCCACGTACATGGACGTTCACCACGGGTTCGAAGGCATCACCGCCGACCAGCTGCGCCAGGCGCACCAGGCGGACCTCGCCCACGAGAAGGAGGAAGGCGTGCACTTCGAGCGGGCCTGGGCCGACCCGGAGTCCGGCACGGTGTACTGCCTGTCGTCGGCGCCCTCCAAGGAGGCGGTGCAGCGGGTGCACGAGAAGGCGGGGCACCGGGCCGACGAGGTCCACGAGGTGCCGATCGCGGTCTGAGAGGGCGGCGCGCCCACGCCCGAAACGTCGGGTGATCCGGTGACGGAAGGCGTCCTTCCACACAGGATCCTCACAAACTCTCCCGTCCGTGACGCCCGTCGGGCGCATAATCTGCGGGCGCCATGGATTACTGCCACCAGTGTCAGCGGCACCTCAACGGAGCCCTGGCCTGTGCCGGGTGCGGAACCCCCGTCGAGGAGCTCCGGCACGACGACCCCCAGCCATCCGCGGCGGACCACGTCTTCGAGCTCGCTCGGGACGAGCAGGCGCCGCGCGCGGTGACCGGGCGTGCCCAGGCGCGGCAGGCCCGCTCCGGGTCCGGTAAGGCCCGGTCCGGTGGGGACCCGTCCGGGTCCCGGCGCGCCGCGCGGGCCGGCGGCCGACGCGCCCGGCAGCGGCGCGGCCGCAACGTCCTGCTGGGGGTCACGGGCCTGGTCCTGGCGGCGGGCGCCCTGAGTCTGGCCGAACTGGCGATGGAGCACCCGGCCGACGGCGGCGCGGCCACCGCCGTGCGGCAGGAGGACGCGGCGCAGCCGGAGCCCCTGCCCGTCCCGACGCCGAGTGCCGGGCGGCCGGAGGGCCCCGACGAGGTCCGGGAGTCGCCGTCGGCGCCGCACCCCACCGTCGACCCGTCCGCGTCGGCGGACGGCGAGGGCGCGGTCGACGCGACCGGTGGTCCCGACGGCACCGCCCCCGCGCCCGGTGAGGGCGACGGGACCGGCGCGGACGGGGGAGCCGGGCAGGGGCAGGGCAAGGGAGAGCTGAAGAACCCGACCCGGCCGGGCGCCTCCCCGGACACGGACGCCTCGGAGCCTCCGCGGGACGCCCCCTCGGAGCCGGTCGAGGGCGACCCGGACCCGGACCCGACGCCCACCCCGCCGACCGACGACCCGGCGCCCGAGCCGCCGTCCTCGCCGTCGCCCGCACCCTCGCCGACGAAGAGCTGCACGCCGTGGCTGTGGTGGTGCTTCTAGCCTTCCGGTCCGACGCCGCCGCTGACGGGCCCGGCCCTCGGGCGACGGCAGCGCGTCCCGGACCGCCTTCCGGGGATCCCGCCGCAGGCGGGCACCGGATGCCCGGCCGGGGGCGCGCTGCCATCGCCTGAGGGCCGGGATCCCGCCGAGCATCAAGCCGCGGGCCGCCGAGCGTCAGTCCGGAAACACCCCAGGGTCAAGCCGCGGGCCGCCGAGCGTCAGTCCGGAGGCTCGCGAGGGTCAAGCCGGCTGCCGCCGAGGGTCAGGCCCGGGGCCCGCCGTCAAGACCATCAGCCCGGGGCTCGTCGAGCATGCGGCGCAGCAGGTCGCGCAGCAGGGCGCGCTCCGCCACCGAGAGGCCCGCCAGCGGCTCCCGGGCGAAGTCCAGGGCGTCCCGCAGACGGCGCGCGGTCGCGCGGCCCTCCTCCGTCGGCGCGGCCAGCTTCACCCGGCGGTCCGCCGGGTCCGGGCGCCGCTCGACGAGGCCGCGGGCCTCCAGGCGGTCGACGATGCCCGTCACGTTCGACGGCTCGCACCGCAGGGACACGGCGATGCGCCGCATGGGCAGCGGCTCCAGGGCGAGCAGGCTCAGCACGCGCGCCTGCGCACCGGTCAGCGAGTGCTGCGCCGCGGCGTGCTCGTACTCCTCGTGGTAGCGCGCCACGACGGTGCCGATGAGTTCCACGACCTCGACGGTGACCGGGTCTGTGCGTGTACTGGCCATGCCCGCCAGCCTACCCGTTTACTTGACAACCTGAAATATCGAGGCGCATGGTTGTTTCAGCTAGTGAAACATCTTCTGGAGGTACGCAGCATGTCCGCACTCCCGACGTCCGGCCGTGAATGGCACCTCGTCGCCCGCCCGCACGGCTGGCCCGTCCCGGAGGACTTCGCGCTCCGCGAGGCCCCCGTCACCGCCCCGGGCGAGGGCCGCATACTCGTCCGCAACCTCCACTTCTCGGTGGACCCGTACATGCGGGGCCGGATGAACGACGTGAAGTCGTACGTCCCGCCCTTCCGGCTGGACCACCCGATGGAGGGAGGCGCGGTCGGCGAGGTCGTCGCCTCCGCCGCCGAGGGCTTCGAGGTCGGCGACCACGTCCTGCACGGCCTGGGCTGGCGGGAGTACGCCGAGGTCGAGGCCGGGCGCGCCGCCAAGGTCGACGCCTTCCTCGCGCCGCTCACCGCCTACCTGGGCGTGCTCGGCATGACGGGCCTCACGGCGTACGCGGGCCTCTTCGAGACGGCCTCCTTCAAGGAGGGCGACGCCGTGTTCGTCTCCGGCGCGGCCGGCGCGGTCGGCAGCCAGGTCGGGCAGATGGCCCGGCTGAAGGGCGCCTCGCGGGTGATCGGCTCGGCCGGTTCCGACGAGAAGGTCAAGCGGCTGGTGGAGGAGTACGGCTTCGACGCCGCCTTCAACTACAAGAACGGCCCGGTCGGCGAGCAGCTGCGGGCCGCCGCCCCCGACGGCATCGACGTCTACTTCGACAACGTCGGCGGCGAGCACCTGGAGGCCGCGATCTCCTCGCTCAACGTCCACGGCCGCGCCACCATCTGCGGCATGATCGCCCAGTACAACGACACCGAGGCGACCCCGGCCCCGCGTAACCTCGCCCTGGTCATCGGCAAGCGCCTGCGCCTGCAGGGCGTGCTCGTCGGCGACCACGCCGCCCTCCAGCCGCGCTTCGTGGAGGAGGTCTCCGGCTGGCTGCGCTCGGGCGACCTGAAGTACGACGAGACGGTCGTCGAGGGCATGGAGAACGGCGTCGACGCCTTCCTCGGCATGCTGCGCGGTGCCAACACCGGCAAGATGATCGTTTCTCTCACCCGCTAGGCTCCCCCCAGGCCGTCGCGATCGTGGGCGCGAGTCGCGGCGCGACACAGGGAGGAACCCCTATATGTCCATCCAGCAGTCCGACGTCCTCTACACCGCCGTAGCCACCGCCGAGAACGGCCGGGACGGCCGTGTGGCCACGGACGACGGCGTGCTCGACGTGGTCGTCAACCCGCCCAAGGCGATGGGCGGCTCCGGCGCGGGCACCAACCCGGAGCAGCTGTTCGCCGCCGGCTACAGCGCGTGCTTCCAGGGCGCGCTGGCCGTCGTCGCCCGCCAGGAGAAGGCCGACGTGTCCGGCTCCGAGGTCACCGCCGAGGTGGGCATAGGCAAGAACGACGACGGTTTCGGGATCATCGTCAAGATCTCCGCGACCATCCCGAACGTCGACCCCGCCACCGCCAAGGAGCTGCTCGAGAAGGCCCACCAGGTCTGCCCGTACTCCAAGGCGACCCGCGGGAACATCACGGTCGAGCTCGCCGTCTGACGGACGGGCGTACGCCGCGCACGGGCGAGGGCCGCGTCCCCGGGACCACCGGGGGCGCGGCCCTCCGCCGTCCGTCCTCCCCGCCCCCGTCTCCCGCCCCCGTCCGCCGTCCGTCCTCCCCGCCCCCGTCTCCCGCCCCCGTCCGCCTTCCGCCCCGTGCCCCCGGTCCGTCAGCCGCTCTCCGCCGTCATCGGCCCGGCGTCCGGCGCATGCCGTCCGCCCCCGTGGCGACCGTGACCGGAAACCGGCGGCGTGGCCCCGATAGGGTGACCCCCATGCGTGATCTTGCCAAGGGTTTCGGCTTTCTCCTGCAGGGACAGCGGTGGGTCGGCCGGCACGGCCGCTGGTTGGGCTTCGGGCTGCTCCCCGGCCTCGTCACCCTCGTCCTCTACGCCGGCGCGTTGGTCGGTCTGGCCTTCGGCGCCGACGACCTGACGGCGTGGGCCACCCCCTTCGCCGACGACTGGTCCTCGCCCTGGCAGGGGCTGTTCCGCGGGTTCCTCACCGCCCTGGTCTTCGCGCTCGGGCTCTTCCTCGCCGTGATCACCTTCACCGCGGTGACCCTCCTGGTGGGCCAGCCCTTCTACGAGTCGCTCTCCGAGGAGGTCGACCGCTCGGAGGGCGGGCACGTCGCCGAGTCCGGGCTGTCCCTCGGCCGCGAGCTGTGGATCTCCGCCCGCGACAGCCTCCGCATCGTGGCGCGTGTGGCCTGCTACGGCGTGCTGCTCTTCGCCCTCGGCTTCGTCCCGGTCATCGGCCAGACCGTCGTCCCCGTGCTCGGCTTCTGCGTCTCCGGCTACTTCCTCACCGAGGAGCTCACGGCGGTCGCCTTCCAGCGCCGCCGCATCGAGCTGAAGGAGCGCCTGGCGCTGCTGCGCGGCCGCCGCATGATGGTCATCGGCTTCGGGGTGCCGCTGACCCTCGCGTACCTGGTCCCGTTCGTCGCGGTCTTCCTGATGCCCGGCGCCGTCGCCGGGGCCACGCTGATGGCGCGCGAGCTGGCGCCGGACACCCACCGGCCGGACCAGGAGCCCGCCCCCTCCGCGCAGCCCGGGGCGTACGGCCTCCACAAGGACTGACCCGCGTCCGCCCGCCGCGGCCACCCGCGGCCGCCGGCCCTTCGCCCGCCGGCCCTTCGCCCGCCGGTCCCCGCCTACCGGGGGGCCGGCCCACCGGGCACACCGGCCGCACCGGGCGCCTCTGCCCCCACGTGACCGGCCTGCGCGCCGACCACCCCGCCGGCCCCGGTACGGACCTCCGCCCGGACCAGCCCCGGCGCGGTCGCGTCCGCCTCGGCCAGCAGACCGCCGTCCGGACCCCACACCGCGCTGCGCCCGCAGCCGGTCCACGGGCCGGCGGGGCCGACGTGGTTGGCGAGGACCACGTACATGCCGTGGTCGCGGGCGACGGCCGGATAGACCGTCGCCCGCTGCCGCACGCCGTCCCCCGTCCCGTACAGGGAACTGGCCAGGTACACCCGGCAGCCGTCCGCCGCCGCCCGCTCGCCGACCTCCGGGAAGTGGTTGTCGAAGCAGGTGGCCAGCGCGAACCGCTGTCCGTCCAGCGTGAAGCGGCCGTCGCGGGTGCCCGCCGCGAAGACCTCGCCCTCCGCCTCGTACAGGTGCCGCTTGTCGTAGCGGGTGAGCAGCGACCCGTCCGGCCCGAACACGAACGACGTCAGGTACGGCCGCCGCTCGCCCGGTGCCTCACCCGGTGCCGCGCCGTTGACGACGGCGGCGGCGCCCACCGCGCGGCACGCGTCCCGCAGCGGGTCGAGCCGCGGATCGTCGGCGTCCGTCCACAGCCGGCGGTCCCGGTCGACGAGCTCCGGCTCGTAGCCGGTGAGGGCGAGCTCGGGGAAGACCACCACCCGCGCCCCGGCCGCCCCGCGGAGCATCCCCGCCATGGTGCGGACGTTGGCCCCGACGTCCCCGGGTACCGCGCTGAACTGGGCCGCTGCGACGATCATGTCCGACAGTATGCCGTCCCCGTCCGCGCGGCCCGGGGGGCCGACGGACCGTCACCGCCGCACGCCGCCCGGACCGCCCGCGCCCTCCGAGCCGCCGCCCGCGCCCTCCGAGCCGCCGCCCGTGCCCGCCGCCACGGCGATGACCGAGCGGACCTGCGCCGTGATGGCCGCCCGGTTCCGCAGGTACGTGGGGTCCTCCACCGCGTCCGCGTTGTCCGCGCCGAACTGCAGCACCGGCGTGTGCAGGTGCCCGCCCGGCAGGCCGGGCAGCCCCAGCCGGTCGCGCAGCAGCGTGGCGCGGTAGGCGATCTCGTTGGAGAGGTAGTCGCCCCCGCCGCCCGCGCGGGCCGCCGAGCCGGGCGTGGGCCCGTCGGGGCGGACCACCGGCTGGGCCGCTCCGGCGGGCACCTCCGTCACCGCCGTGTTGTCGTACATCGGGAACGGGCCCGCGGCGGCGGCCGTGATCGCGGCGTACGGCAGGCTGGTCACCGTCCACTGGGGCCGCGTGGCCGGGTCGTCGACCGGGACCGGGCCGGTCTGCGAGGCGTTCTCGTTGTCCGCGAAGCCGCCGCGCCACGCCCCGTTGTACCGCTCGACGTCGAAGCGGCCCACGCGGCCCTGGCTGACGGTGGTGAACAGGTCCACGCGCGGCAGGTGCGGGCGCAGCGCCCGTTCCACGGTGCCGTCCGCGAAGTCCCGCCAGCGCACCGGGAAGACCATCGTCTCGACGCGTGCCCACCCGCCGTCCGCCGTGCGCACCAGCGTCCCGTCGAGGGAGAGGGCGGCGGCGCCCGACGGGTTGCCGATCCGGATGTCCCGGTCGAGCGTGAACGGGTCGAAACCGGTCATCAGCACCCGCTTGACGCCCCGGCCGGCCGGGAAGCGGACGGCGTCCTGGCCCCGTGAGGCCGACTCCAGCCGGTCGACGAGCCGTTCGCGCGCCCCGGCCGGCAGGGCCGTGGCGGGCTCCCAGGCGCGCAGGGCGCGGGTCATGCCCAACCGTGCCCAGTACAGCGGCCGGTCGTCGTCCCGGGCGAGGTCGCCGCCCACCGGTCCGCGCCCCTGCGCCCGGTCGACGGCCCGCCGCCACAGCTCCGTCCCGTGCCGTACGGCGATCCGCTCGGCCTGCGCGTACGTCCGCGCGCCGCGCAGCGCGTCGGCGAACCGGGGCGCCGCGGTGTCGAACCCGGAGCGCCGCAGGATCTCCCGCGGCACGGGCCGGTCCAGTCGTGCCTCCTCGACGGTGGGCCCGGCCGGGGCCCCGTCCGCACGCCCCTCGACGTCGCCGCCCGCGATCCCGCCCGCGCCCCCGCCCCCGGAGGCGGGTACGGGGACCGAGGCGGAGGATGAGACGAAGGGGGAGGCGGAGGCGGGCGCGGCGCCGAGGGTGAGGGCGGAGGCGGCGGCCGTGAGGGCGAGACCGAGGGCGGTGGTGCGTATCCGTGACACGGGAGTCCTTCCGTCGGGTGGCCGCAGTATCGCCGCCGCCCGCACCGGGCGCCACCACGCGTCTACTTCACCTCCTCCCACCCCACCAGCACCATGAAGTCCCGGAACGCCGCCGCCATGTCCACCGACTCCGGGTCGAGCAGCCACTGGTACTGCAGTCCGTCCAGTACCGCCGTGAGCAGGGGCGCGGCCCGCTCCGGGGTGAGACCGCAGGGCAGCCGCTCACCGAACTCGGTCCGCAGCAACTCCGCCATGTCCGCCCGCACCGCGGTGTACCGCCGGACGAAGAAGGCTCGCGCCGGATGACTGTCCGTCACGCTCTCCCCGAGCAGCGCGGAGAAGGTCTGCACCATGCCCGGCCGCATCGCGTTGTACTCGACGAGGGTCGCCAGCAGGTCCAGCCGCCACCCGGACCGGCCGCTCGCGCCGCCGCCGCCGGTGTCCCAACGGTCGCGCTCCTCCAACACCGCGACCAGCAGCGCCTCCTTGCCGGGGAAGTGGTGGAGCAGCCCCTGCTGCGTGAGCCCCGCCCGTTCCGCGACGGCGGCCAGCGACGCCCCCCGGTAGCCGCGTTCGGCGATGACCTCGAAGGCCGCGCGCAGGATGGCCTCGCGACGCTCCTCGCTCCTGGGCCTGGCAGCCGTCATGTCCGCGCTCCTCCCGTCGGTCCCGCAGCAGGACGGTACGGTAACCGGCCACGCTGGTATCACGAAGGGGTAACGACACCTACTGCCCGTCAGGTGGCCGGGTCACCATGGGTGCCGGCGACGCGGGACGGACGGACCGGAAGGGGCCACCATGACGGCGGACGAAGCGGTGGAGGCGGCGCTCGGGGCGCTCGACCTGGACATGAAGGCGCGCCTCCTGGCGGGCCGGGACATGTGGAGCCTCCCGGCCGTCCCGTCCGTCGGCCTGGCGTCGTTGGTCATGTCCGACGGCCCCGTCGGCGTCCGCGGCGTGCGGTGGACCGCCGACGACCCGTCCGTCACCCTGCCGTCCCCCACCGCGCTCGCCGCCACGTGGGACCCCCGGCTCGCCCGCCGCGCCGGGCGTCTGCTCGCCCAGGAGGCCCGCCGCAAGGGCGTCCACGTCCTGCTCGCCCCGACGGTGAACCTCCACCGCTCCCCGCTCGGCGGCCGCCACTTCGAGGCGTACAGCGAGGACCCGTACCTCACCGGCGAGATCGGCACGGCCTACGTGCGCGGCGTCCAGGACGGCGGGGTCGCCGCCACCGTCAAGCACTTCGTCGCCAACGACGCCGAGACCGACCGCTTCACCGTCGACAACACCGTCCCGCCCCGGGCGCTGCGCGAGCTGTACCTCGCTCCCTTCGAGGCGATCGTCCGCGGCCCCCGCCCCTGGGCGGTGATGGCCGCGTACAACGCCGTCAACGGCGTCACCATGACCGAGCACCGGCACCTCCAGATCGACGTGCTGCGCGACGAGTGGGGCTTCGACGGCGTCACCGTCTCCGACTGGCTGGCCGCCCGCTCCACGACCGGCGCCCTGCGCGGCGGCCTCGACGTCGCCATGCCCGGCCCCCACACCGTCTACGGCGAGGCCCTCGCCGCCGCCGTCCGGTCCGGGGAGGTCGACGAGGAGCTGGTGGACCGGGCGGTGCGCCGCGTGCTCCGCCTCGCCGCCCGCGTCGGCGCGCTGGAGGGCGCCCCACCGGCCGTCGCCGCACCCCCGCGGCACGTCGACGGCGAGGCGCTCGCCCGCGAGATCGCCCACCGCTCGTTCGTCCTGCTGCGCAACGCCGGCGGCGCCCTGCCCCTCGACCCGGCGCGCACCCGCCGGATCGCGCTCGTCGGGGCCGCCGCCCGCGACGCCCGCGTCCTCGGCGGCGGCTCCGCGCACGTCTTCCCCGCCCGGACCGTCTCGCCGCTCGACGGCCTCGCGGCGGCCCTGCCCGAGGGCGTCGGGCTCACGTACGCCGTCGGCGCCGACCCCGCCGACGAACCCGCCCCCGCCGGGACCGGCTTCACCCTGCGCGCCGTCTGCCGCGACGCCTCCGGGGCGGTGCTCGCCGAGACGCCGCTGCCCTCCGGCCAGATCCAGTGGATCGCCACCGACCTGCCCGCCGGGGTCACCCACGAGACGCTCCACAGCGTCGAGATCACCGGCACGTTCACCCCCCGCGAGAGCGGCGCCCACGGCTTCGGCACCCGCGGCCTCGGCGGCCTCGCGCTGACCGTGGCCGGACGGACCCTCTACGACGGGGTGCAGGCGGCGGGCGACGAGAGCGACCCGTTCGAGGCGTTCGCCGGCACGCCCGCCGAACGCGGCACGGTCACCCTCACCGAGGGCGTCCCCGTCGAGGTGTCCCTGCGCCACACCACGGGCGGCGGCCCCGGGTCGCCGCTGCCCGCCGTCGTCTTCGCGCTGCTGCACCGCCCGCCGCGGCGCGACCCCGACGCGCTGATCGCCGAGGCCGTCGAGGCCGCCCGCGCCGCCGACACCGCCGTCGTGGTCGTCGCCACCACCGAACGCGTCGAGTCCGAGGGGTTCGACCGCGCCGACCTGCGGCTGCCGGGCCGGCAAGACGACCTGGTCCGGGCCGTCGCCGCCGCCAACCCCCGCACCGTCGTCGTGGTCAACGCCGGCGCGCCCGTGGAAACGCCCTGGCGGGAGGAGGTGGCGGCCGTGCTCCTCACGTGGTTCCCCGGCCAGGAGGGCGGCGCCGCCCTCGCCGACGTCCTCCTCGGCGCGCAGGAGCCGGGCGGCCGCCTCCCGACCACGTGGCCGGCCGCGCTCGCCGACGCGCCCGTCACCGACGTCACCCCCGTCGACGGCGAACTGCGCTACACCGAGGGCCCGTACATCGGGTACCGGGCCTGGGACCGGGCGGGCGGGCCCGCGCCCGCCTACCCCTTCGGCCACGGCCTCGGCTACACCACCTGGGAGTACGAGTCCCTGGACGTCACCCCCACCACCGCCCGGGTCCGCGTCCGCAACACCGGCTCACGCCCCGGCCGCGAGGTCGTCCAGCTGTACGTCGCCCCCCGCGCCGACCGCGTCGAGCGCCCCGAGCGCTGGCTGATCGGCTTCGCGACGGTCGAGGCCGCTCCAGGCGCCGCCGCGGAGGCGGAGATCCGGCTGGCGCCCCGCCTCTTCGACGTGTGGGACGAGGAGACGCGCGCGTGGACCGCCGTACCGGGCCGGTACGAGATCCGCGCGGGCCGCTCCCTCACCGACGTGCGCCTGAGCGTCTGCCTGGAACTCGACTGAGCCCCGGCCGCCGGGCTCAGCGCACCCCGAAGCCGTACCGCGTCCGAGACGCGTACACCTCGCCCGGCCGCAGCACCGTGCTCGGGAACTCCGGCCGGTTCGGCGAGTCCGGGAAGGCCTGCGTCTCCAGGGCGACCCCGTCCAGGTGGTCCGGGGCGTACACCTGGAGCCCGGGCTCCGTCGTCCACACCGTCACCACCCGCCCCGTGGCGGGCGCGTACAGCTCGGCCACCGGCCCGTCCGGCTCGCCCGGGCCGGCGGCGACGGCCCCGCCCACGGCCCCGCCCGCAGGTCCGCCCGCAGCTCCGCCCAGGACTCCGCCCACGGCCACGCTCCCCGCCGTGCCCACGGCCCGGTCCAAGGCGAAGTTGTCGTCGAGACCGGTGCCCACGGGCCGCGGCGTGCGGAAGTCCAGCCGGGTCCCCGCCACCGGGGCCAGCTCCCCGGTCGGCACGCCCGTCGCGTCCGACGGCGTGTGGTGCGCGGCGGCGACCCACAGCTCGTGCGCCCCGCCGAGGTTCCAGTACGTGTGGTTGGTGAGGTTGACCACCGTCGGGGCGTCGGTCACCGCCCGGTACGCGACGCACAGGGCGCCGTCGCCGTCCAGGGTGTACGTCGCCGAGACCTCCAGCCGGCCGGGGAAGCCCTCCTCGCCGTCCGGACTCACCCGGGACAGCCGCACCCCGCAGTCGACCTCCGCCGCCTCCCACACGTGCTTGTCGAAGCCCCGCTCGCCGCCGTGCAGACTGTGCGGGCCGCCGTTGCGCGCGAGCCGGTGGGTCCGCCCGTCCAGACGGAAGACGCCGTCCCGGATGCGGTTGGCGTACCGCCCCACGAGAGCGCCGAAGTAAGGCTCCGGCCGCTCCTCGTACCCGGCGACGCCGTCGAAGCCCAGCACCACGTCCGCGACGGTCCCGTCCCGGTCCGGCCGCTCCACCGACTGCACGATCCCGCCGTACGTCAGGACCCGCGCGCGCGTCCCGGCCCGCTCCAGCGTCCAACGGTGCACCGCCGCGCCGTCGGAGAGCCGGCCCCACTCCTCGACCTGTGTGATCACGTCGGCCGAGCCTACGCGGGCGGCTCCGCGGCCGTGACGGCGCGGTAGGCGATCTTCGCCAGCCGTCCCTGCCCGTCCCGGCTGGGGTGGAAGACGTCCCACGGGCTCAACTGACCGCTGCCGAAACGGTAGTCGAAGACGGCGCCGCCGTCGTGGCGGCAGCGCGCGTCACGGGCGCACACGTCACGCAGCACGCCGTTGTACGCCACCACCCGCTCGCGCACGGCCGCGCGCCGCGCCGTGGCCGCCGCGCCGAGGTCGTTCGCGTCGGCGAGCATCGACCCGCACACGCCCATCGGCCACACCTGCCGGCCCACCGGGTGGTCACGGCCCGTCGACCACAGCCGGTGCAGGTCCGGCACGCTCGCCACGTACAACTGCGCCTCGGGCGCCGTCCGCCGCAGCGCCGCCACCGCCGACTCGAACGACGCCCGGAAGTCGGCCACGGGCGTCATCAGGTCCACGGACGGGCGGCAGGCGTCGTTCGCCCCGACCATGACCGCGACCAGGCCCGGCTTCCGTGCCGCGGCCAGCGCCATCTGCGCGGGCAGCTCCGCGACGCGGGCGCCCGACCGGGCCAGGTTCCAGCTGCGCGAGGGCAGGGCGGACGCGCCCAGCAGCCGCAGCGCGAGGCTGTCGACGCCGGCGTCGGAGCCGGTGGCCCACGACACCTCCGGGCAGTCCGCCAGCACGCCGCACGCGTCGAAACCGCGCGTGATGGAGTCGCCGACCGCGGCGACCGACGCCGGCCGGGTGTTCCACAGGGGCGGCGTGGGGGAGGGGCTCGGCCGCGCCGCGGTGGCCCGCTGCCGCGCCCCGTCCGCCCCGCCACGGTCCGGGGAGGCGACACACCCGGACAGCGCCGCACCGCAGAACAGCGCCGCCGCGGCCACGACGGCGGCGGCTCGGCACCCCCCGGACGGGCGTACGCGGGCGCGGTCCTGGCGAGTGAAAGCTTCGTGTCGAGGGGCCACGGGACCGACCGTACGTCATCCCAAGAGACCCGGCGCACGGTAGCTTTTCCCCGTCGAACCAGACGCGCCTGGCCGACCGGCTCCGGTAAATTACATCACGTCACAAGCTGTCCCTTTTGTGGAGTTTCGCTCCCGATGCTGTTTACTGAGGCCGCTGGGAAAAGGCGAACCTCGTCCCACCCTGGAGGTCCCGGTGACGACACGTGGAGTCCTGTACGTCCACTCCGCGCCGCGCGCGCTCTGTCCGCACGTCGAATGGGCGGTCGCGGGAGTGCTCGGCGCGAGGGTCCAGCTCGACTGGATCCGGCAGCCGGCCTCACCGGGCACCTGGAGATCCGAGTTCTCCTGGCGTGGTGAACCGGGCACCGCCTCCAAACTCGCCTCCGCGCTCCGCGGCTGGCAGATGCTCCGCTTCGAGGTGACAGCCGAACCCTGCCCCACCGCCGAGGGCGAGCGCTACAGCGCCACGCCCGTCCTGGGCATCTTCCACGCCGTCATCGGCATCCACGGCGACATCATGATCCCCGAGGACCGGCTGCGCGCCGCCCTCGCCCGCTCCGCCCAGGGCGAGACGCTCCTGGAGGCGGAGATCGCCAAGCTTCTCGGCAAGCCGTGGGACGACGAGCTGGAGCCCTTCCGGTACGCCGGTGAGGGTGCCCCCGTCCGCTGGCTGCACCAGGTCGTCTGACCGCCCGCCGGGCGCCCACCATCGCCGGCGCCCGTCACCGCGCGCGTGCCTCACGGGCCGTCGGCGCACGGCACGGAGGAAGGCCCCCGCCCAGCAGGGCGGGGGCCTTCCTCACGTACGGGCCGGGGTGTCCCGGGCGCGGACTTCAGACCGTCCGGAAGGCGAGGACCACGTTGTGGCCGCCGAAGCCGAACGAGTTGTTGATCGCCGCGATCGTGCCCTCGGGCAGCGGACGGGGCTCGCCGCGCACGATGTCCGCGTCGACCTCCTCGTCCAGGTCCTCGACGTTGATGGTCGGCGGGGCCGTGCGGTGGTGCAGCGCCAGGACCGTCGCGACGGTCTCGATGCCGCCGGCACCGCCCAGCAGATGACCCGTCATGGACTTCGTCGCGGAGATCGCGACGTGCTCCAGGTCGTCACCGAGGATCTTGCGCAGCGCCTTCACCTCGGCGACGTCGCCCTGCGGCGTCGACGTGGCGTGGGCGTTCAGGTGCACGATCTCCGACGGCTTCAGGTCCGTCGAGTCCAGCAGGTTCTGCAGCGCGGCGGCGATGCCGCGGCCGGTGGGCTCCGGCTGCGCGATGTGGTGGCTGTCGGCGGACAGGCCCTGGCCCAGCGCCTCGCAGTACACGCGGGCGCCGCGCGCCGCGGCGTGCTCGGCCGACTCCAGGACGACCACGCCCGCGCCCTCGCCCAGCACGAAGCCGTCACGGCCCTTGTCGTACGGGCGGGAGGCCTTCTCGGGCTCGTCGTTGTTCTTGGACATCGCCATCATGTTGGCGAACGCCGCGATGGGCAGCGGGTGGATGGCCGCCTCGGTGCCACCGGCGACGACCACGTCGGCGCGGCCGGTGCGGATCATCTCGATGGCGTAACCGATGGCCTCGGCGCCCGACGCGCACGCCGACACCGGGGTGTGGACGCCCGCCTGGGCGTTCACCTCCAGGCCCACGTTCGCGGCGGGGCTGTTCGGCATGAGCATGGGCACCGTGTGCGGGGAGACCCGACGGGAGCCCTTCTCCTTCAGCACGTCGTACTGGTCGAGCAGGGTCGTCACGCCGCCGATGCCGGAGGCGATGACGGAACCGAGGCGCTCCGGACTGACCTTCTCGTCCTCACCGGCGGGGCCGGAGAAACCGGCGTCCGCCCACGCCTCGCGCGCCGCGATGACGGCGAACTGGGCCGAGCGGTCCAGCTTGCGGGCCAGCGGCCGCGGCAGGACGTCCAGCGGGTCCACGGCCACGCGGGCCGCGATCTGCACGGGCAGTTCGGCGAAGCGCTCGCCTTCGAGGGGCCGGACGCCGGAACGCCCGGCGACCAGACCCTCCCAGGTCGAGGCGGAGTCGCCACCCAGCGGTGTGGTTGCGCCGATACCGGTGACGACCACGGTGCGATTGGTCGGGCTCACAGGAATTCTTTCTCCACGTGTATGAGGTATGCGTGAATGCGGCGCCACCGCCGGGTGGCGATCCGATCAGGCCTGGTGCTTGAGGATGTAGTCGGCAGCGTCGCGGACCGTCTTGAGGCCCTTGACGTCGTCGTCCGGGATCTTCACGTCGAAGCGCTCCTCGGCGGCGACGACGACCTCGACCATGGACAGCGAGTCCACGTCCAGGTCGTCCGTGAAGGACTTGTCCAGCTCGACGTCCTCGGTGGGGATGCCGGCGATCTCGTTGACGATCTCGGCGAGACCCTCGACGATCTCTTCCAGGGTGGCGGCCATGTTGGCGCTCCTTCGGTGTGTAGCTCTGTGCTTCTCAGAGGATGTGACGGCGTCCGTACCGGTCGGAGGACCGGAACGTGTGCCTAGGGGAGGGTAACGACCGTCGCGGCGTAGACGAGCCCCGCCCCGAAGCCGATGACGAGCGCGGTGTCCCCGCTCTTCGCCTGCCCGGTCGCCAGGAGCCGCTCCATCGCGAGCGGGATCGAGGCGGCCGAGGTGTTGCCGGTGGTCTCCACGTCGCGGGCGACCGTGACGTGCTCCGGCAGTTTCAGCGTCTTCACCATCGAGTCGATGATCCGCATGTTGGCCTGGTGCGGGATGAAGACGTCCAGGTCGGCCGCGGAGATCCCGGCGGCGTCCAGCGCCTGCTGGGCGACCTTGGCCATCTCGAAGACGGCCCAGCGGAACACCGCCTGGCCCTCCTGCGTGATCGCCGGGAACTTCTCGACCGTGCCGTCACGGTAGTCCGTCCACGGCACCGTCTGCTTGATGGTCTCGGACTTGTCGCCCTCGGAACCCCAGACGGTGGGGCCGATCTCCGGCTGCTGCGCCGGGCCGACGACGACGGCGCCCGCGCCGTCACCGAACAGGAAGGCCGTCGCGCGGTCCTCCAGGTCGGTCAGGTCGCTCAGCCGCTCCACGCCGATGACGAGGACGTACTCGGCGGAACCCTCGACCACCATGCCCTTCGCGAGCGTCAGGCCGTAGCCGAAGCCGGCGCAGCCCGCCGAGATGTCGAACGCGGCCGGCTTGCTCGACGTGATCCGGTCCGCGATCTCGGTGGCGACCGCCGGGGTCTGCTTGAAGTGCGAGACGGTGGAGACGATGACCCCACCGATCTGTTCGGGGCTGATCCCGGCCTCCGCGATGGCCTTGCCCGCGGCCTCGACCGACATCGCGGTCACGGTCTCCTCGGGCGAGGCCCAGTGGCGGGTCGCGATGCCGGAGCGCGAGCGGATCCACTCGTCCGACGAGTCGATCTTCTCGAGGATCACCTCGTTCGGCACGACACGGGTGGGCCGGTAACCGCCGACACCCATGATGCGCGCGTACGGGGCGCCCTTGCTGGGCTTGATCTTCGCCATGCTCTACGGCTCCTTGCTCCGGTTCAGGAGGCGGCGCCGGCGTGCTCGGCGATGAGCGCGCGTGCCGCGTCGAGGTCGTCGGGGGTCTTGAGCGCGAGCGTCTTGACACCGGGGAGGGCGCGCTTGGCGATACCGGTCAGCGTGCCGCCCGGGCACACCTCGACCAGCGCCGTCGCACCCAGCCGCTGGAACGTTTCCATGCAGAGGTCCCAGCGGACCGGGTTCGCGACCTGACCCACGAGACGGGTGACGACGTCGGCACCCGAGGCGACGGTCCGCCCGTCCTTGTTGGAGACGTAGGCGACCTTCGGGTCCGCCGGGGACAGGCCGCGGGCGGCCTCCTCCAGCTTCGCCACGGCGGGCGCCATGTGGTGCGTGTGGAACGCGCCGGCGACCTGGAGCGGGACCACGCGGCGGACGCCCTCGGGCTTGTCCGCCTCCAGCGCGGCCAGCTGCTCCATGGTGCCGGCGGCGACGATCTGGCCGGCGCCGTTCACGTTCGCCGGGGTCAGACCGAGCTTCTCCAGGTGCGGGACGGTGACCTCCGGGTCGCCGCCGAGCAGGGCCGACATACCGGTCCGGGTGACGGCGGCGGCCTCGGCCATCGCCACACCGCGGGACCGGACGAGCCGCAGCGCCGCCGTGTCCTCGAGGACACCCGCGAACGCGGCGGCGGTGATCTCACCGACGCTGTGGCCCGCGACGGCGCCCGGCACGACCTCGCCGAGCGCGGCGGCGGACAGCAGTCCGGCGGCCACCAGCAGCGGCTGGGCGACCGCCGTGTCGCGGATCGCCTCCGCGTCGGCCTTCGTGCCGTAGTGGGCCAGGTCCAGTCCGATGGCCTCCGACCACGCGCCGACACGGTCGGCGGCGCCCGGAAGATCGAGCCAGGGAGTCAGGAAGCCGGGCGTCTGAGCGCCTTGGCCGGGAGCGACGAGTACGAGCACCCTCACACTCTCTCTTGTGGACGGTCCTCTACGCCCGTGGGGACTAGGACGAAGAACCGTCGGGTGAATTGTTGGTCCCCCACAAAAGCCTTAGGACTGGGTCTCGCTGTCCGCCAGACGCCCCAGGATCAGCGCGATCCGCAGCGTGAACGCCGACCGTACATCGGACGGTGACCACCCGGTGACATCGGTCACACGACGGAGCCGGTAGCGCACGGTATTCGGATGGACGAAGAGCATCCGGGCCGCCCCCTCCAGGCTGCTCGCCTGCTCCAGGTAGACGCTCAGGGTCTCCAGGAGCGCCGAGCCGGCCTCCTCCAGCGGCCTGTAGATCTCCTCCACCAGCTGCTCCCGGGCGGCCGGGTCCGAGGCGATGGCCCGCTCCGGCAGGAGGTCGTCGGCGAGGACCGGACGCGGCGCGTCCGGCCACGCCGAGCACGCCTTCAGCCCCGCGGCCGCCGCCTGCGCCGACCGCGTCGCCGCCAGCAGGTCCGGCACCACGGGCCCGGCCACGACGGGCCCCGCCGCGTACGGGCCGATCAGCGCCTTCGCGACGGCCAGCGGGTTGTCGCTGCCACCCGCGATGACCACCAGTCGATCGCCGAGCACACCGGTCAGCACCTGCAGCTTGGCGTGGCGGGCCGCGCGGCGGATCGCCTCCACCGTCAGCTCGCTGTCCCCGTCCGGCGCGGTGCCCAGGATCACGCACACGTGCTCCGGGGAGTTCCAGCCGAGCGCGGCGGCCCTGCTGACCGCGCCCTCGTCCGCCTCGCCGGACAGCACCGCGTTGACGACGAGGGACTCCAGGCGCGCGTCCCACGCGCCGCGCGCCTCGGCGGCCTGCGCGTAGACCTGCGCCGTCGCGAAGGCGATCTCCCGGGCGTAGACCAGCAGTGCCTCGCGCAGCACCGACTCGTCACCAGGGGCGGCGACCTCCTCGATCGCCGACTCCATCACCTCGATCGTGGTCCGCACCATCTCGACGGTCTGGCGGAGCGTGATCGCCCGGGTCAGCTCGCGGGGAGCCGTGCCGAACACGTCGGTGGAGATCGCCTGCGGGGTCTCGGGGTGCCGGAACCACTCGGTGAACGCCGCGATGCCGGCCTGCGCGACGAGGCCGATCCAGGAGCGGTTCTCCGGGGGCATCGCCCGGTACCAGGGCAGCGCCTCGTCCATACGGGCGATGGCGTTGGCGGCGAGCCGTCCGGAGGACTGTTCGAGGCGTTTCAGGGTCGCTGGGTGCGGGTGGGCGTCGTTCGCTGCTGGTTGGGGCACGGGACAAGACTGCCTTATCGGGACGGCGGCCCGTCCAGCCGGTCTACCGTTGGTCCCGTGATGTCCATACACAGGGCCGCCGACCGGTACCCCGGAGGCGACGCCGCCGCCGGGATCGAGACCCGGCACGCCTTCTCGTTCGGCCCGCACTACGACCCGGACAACCTGCGCTTCGGGGCGCTCATCGCCTGCAACGAGGAGCGCCTCGCGCCGGGCGCGGGTTTCGACGAGCACCCGCACAGCCACACCGAGATCGTCACCTGGGTCGTCGAGGGCGAGCTGACGCACCGCGACTCCGCCGGGCACGCCACCGTCGTACGGCCCGGCGACGTCCAGCACCTGAGCGCCGCGGCCGGCGTCCGGCACGTCGAGCGCAACGACGGCGCCGCACCGCTGACCTTCGTGCAGATGTGGCTGGCACCGCTGGAGCCCGGCGGCGAACCGTCGTACGGCATCGTGCGGCGCCTCGCCGACGCCACCCCGTACGCCCTGCCGGCCGCGGGCGCGGTGCTCCACGTGCGCCGCCCCGCCGCGGGGGAGCGCACCGCCGTCCCGGACGGCGACCTCGTGTACGTGCACGTGGTGCGCGGCCGGGTCCGGGTGGCCGGCGACGGCGCGGCCGAGGAGCTGGGCGCGGGTGACGCGGTCCGCATCACCGGGGCGCGTGGCGTGGAGCTGACGGGGGTGCCCGGGGCCACGGGGGCGACGGCGGCCGAGGTGCTGGTGTGGGAGATGCGGGAGACGCCCTACCCGGCGCGCTGACGAGGCGGGCCGGGCCGGCCAGGCCGAGGGCTGATGGCTGATGGGGTTGCTGGGGTTGATGGCTGCCGGCTGATGAGGTGGATCGTGCGGATCGGACCGGCCGGGCCACCCAGGGCTGGGAGTCGGCCGGGGCGGGGCGTTCAGGCCGCTGGCGGCTGGAGAGCCGAGGGCCGGCCGGGCCGTCCGGCGCCGGAACCTCCTGGGCCCGGCGCCACGCGGACGCCCGGTTCCTCGTGGGCCCCGGCGCTTCGTGGGCCCGGCGCCAGGGAGGTCCGGGCCCCGGGGTCGCCGAGGCAGGGCGGGATGAGACGCGGGAGACCTGGGAGGTTCATGGGGTCCGGGAGGTCCGGGAGACCACCCGGGAGACCTGGGAGGTTCATGGGGTCCGGGAGGCCGGGGAGACCTCCCGGGAGACCCGGGAGGCCCATGGGGTCCGGGAGGCCGGGGCTCGGGGGGCCGGGCTGTGGTCCGGGGAGACCCGGAGGCGCGGGGTGCTCAGGCGCGGGTGGTGCCACCGGAGCGCAGCTCGGCGAGGACCGCGTCGGTGAACGGCGGCCACGCCTCGACCGCCCACGGTCCGAAGTCGCGGTCGGTGAGCGCCACGCACGCCGCCCCGGCGTCCGGGTCCACCCACAGGAACGTCCCGGACTGCCCGAAGTGCCCGAACGTCCGCGGCGACGACGAACCACCCGTCCAGTGCGGCGTCTTGCCGTCCCGGATCTCGAAGCCGAGCCCCCAGTCGTTGGGCCGCTGATGGCCGTAACCGGGAAGGATGCCGGTCAGGCCCGGGTGTACGACCGTCATGGCCTCCAGCACCGTGCGAGGGTCCAACAGCCGCGGCGCCTGTAGTTCCGCCGCGAACCGCACGAGGTCGTCCACGATCGACACGCCGTCCTTCGCGGCCGACCCGTCCAGGGTCGTCGCCGCCATCCCGAGCGGCTCCAGCACCGCCTGGCGCAGGTACTCCCCGAACGGGATGTCGGTCGCCTTCGCCACATGGTCCGCCAGCACCTCGAAACCGGTGTTGGAGTAGATCCGGCGCGTGCCCGGGGCGGCCATGACCCGGTCCTCGTCGAAGGCGAGACCGGAGGTGTGCGCCAGCAGGTGCCGGATCGTCGAGCCGTCGGGCCCGGCGGCCTCGTCCAGCTCGACCGCCCCCTCCTCGTAGGCGACGAGCACCGCGTACGCCGCCAGCGGCTTGGTCACCGAGGCGAGCGGAAACCGGTGCGCCGTGGGGCCGTGCGCCCCCACCACGGTGCCGTCGGCACGGACGACTGCGGCGGCCGCGTTCGGCACGGGCCAGTTCTCGATCATCGCCAGGCTCTGCATGCGGACGAGATTACTTGCTCGCCGCGGCACTTGCTTCGAGTGCACTCCAAGGTCCTAGCGTGGGGGCATGACGGTGATCGAGAGCACTCCGCCGGCCACCCCCACCACCAGCGACGTCTGCACCGCCCCACCACCCGCGCATCCCCGCCCCGACGGTCAGGACCGCTACACCATCAGCGAGGTCGCGGCGTGGACCGGCCTCAGCGCGCACACCCTGCGCTGGTACGAGCGCATCGGGCTGATGCCCCACGTCGACCGGTCGGCCACCGGCCAGCGCCGCTTCACCAACCGGGACCTGGACTGGCTCGTCCTGGTCGGCAAGCTGCGGCTGACAGGCATGTCCGTTGCGGCGATGGTGCGCTACGCGGAACTGGTCCGCGCCGGCCAGCACACCTTCGACGAGCGGCGCGCCCTGCTGGAGGCTACCCGCCGCGACGTGCTGACCCGCATCGCGGAACTCCAGGAGACCCTCGCCGTACTCGACATGAAGATCGACATCTATGCGGGCGCCCGACCGGCGCCGGAAAGGGCAGCACGATGACCTCAGGACAGACGATCCCCCAGGTACGGCTCGGAGCGACGGGGCCGGTGGTCGGCGTCCAGGGCCTCGGGGCCATGGGCATGAGCGAGTTCTACGGCGACACCGACGAGGCCGCCGCCCGCGACACCCTCGACGCGGCCCTCGAAGCCGGCGTCACCCTCATCGACACCGCCGACATCTACGGTCGCGGCGCCAACGAGGAGTTCCTCGCCCCCTTCGTCGCCGCCCACCGCGACGAGATCACCCTCGCCACCAAGTTCGCCGTCGTCCGCACGGACGACCCCGCCCACCGCGGCCTGCGCAACGACCCCGCGTACATCAGGTCCGCCGTCGAGGGCAGCCTGCGCCGCCTCGGCGTCGACGTCATCGACCTCTACTACATGCACCGCCGAGACCCCTCCGTGCCCCTCGCCGAGTCCATCGGTGCCATGGCCGACCTCGTGCGGGAGGGCAAGGTGAAGCACCTGGGCCTCAGCGAGGTGACCGGTGAGGAACTGCGCGAGGCCCACGCCGTGCACCCGATCGCCGCCCTGCAGTCCGAGTGGTCGCTGTTCTCCCGCGACGTCGAGCAGAGCGCCGTCCCCGCCGCCGCCGAACTCGGCGTCGCCCTCGTCCCCTACTCGCCGCTCGGCCGCGGCTTCCTCACCGGTGCCTTCACCGACGCCTCCAAGGAACTCTCCGAAACCGACTACCGCTACGCACACCCCCGCTTCTCCGGCGACAACGCCCGCCGCAACGCCACCCTCCTCGAACCCATCCGCTCCATCGCAGCCGCCCACGGAGCCACCCCCGCCCAGGTGGCCCTGGCGTGGGTCCACCAGCGGGCGGCCGTACACGGCCTGGCCGTCATCCCCATCCCCGGCACCCGCAAGCGCAGCCGCCTGCTGGAGAACACCGCCGCCACCCACCTCGTCCTCACGGACTCGGAACTCGACCTGCTGGAGCCCATCGCCGACCAGGTCGCCGGCAGCCGCTACGCGGACATGTCCAGCACCTCAGCCGCCCGCGAGAAGTAACCCGCCGACCGGCCCCCGCCCCACCGGAGGCCGACCCCCGCCCCACCGGCCGCACCACCTTGTCGCCCCACCGGCCGGACCCACGGCACACGGCACCATCACCCGACCGAACCGCCCCGTGCCCCACCGGCCGGACCCGCCACACACGGCACTCGACCGAACCGCCCCGTGCCCTGGGGACTGTCGGGCCATGCCGCGCCGCCCGAGGCGGGTGGGCGACACCCGTCCCGCCGGGCCGGGTTCGCCCGCGGCGGGCCCGCCAGGCCGGCCCCGCGCCGGGCCCACCGCCGCCCGCCAGGGCGGGCCCGGCCCGGCGGGGGCTGGGTGGGGTCCGGTCGCTGACGTCGTCGCCGACGGCGGCGGGCCCGGCACCGGCTTTGGCCGCCACCCCGTGGGGCGGCTCACGTCAGGCCGAGGGCGAAGGCCGTGAAGCCGGCCGCCAGGACGCCCGCCGCCGCCCGTCCGGCGCGGGTGGCCCGGGTCCAGGGGGATTCGAAGACCCGCGCGTAACGGGCTATGAGGACCAGCAACACGGCGAACAGCGGCATCCACGCCAGCCGCGCGAACATCCAACCGACGGTGTCCGGCGCGGTCGTCAGACCGGGCACCGCCCCGGCGGTCAGCGAGGCGGGCACGGCCGCGGCCAGCATCGCCGTCTGGTGCCAGCAAAGGATGGTCATCGCCGACAGGTTGACCACCACCACCGGCGCCCACAGCGCCGGCCGGCGCAGCAGCGCCCCCAGGCGGTCCTTCAGGAGGATCGCGGCGCCGCTCTGGGCCGCCGCCAGGGCCACGACGAGGAGCGAGGGCGGGTGGGAGTTGGTGCGGTCCTGCCCGGGGACGCCGACCATCGACGCCGGATAGTGGAAGACGGCGATCAGGGTCGCGAACAGCGCAACTCCGCCCAAGAGCAGCACCCACGCCTCCCGCCGGCCGATCCGGTGCTCCGCCCAGGACACCCCGAGCTGGTAGGCGAACAGCCAGCCCGGCAGGAGGTTGACCAGGCTCAGCCACGAGGGCACGGCGTCCCCGTACGGGCCGTACCGGAGGAGGTCCACCACGGCCACCGAGGCGAGCAGCGGCGCGGCGGCCCACGGACCCATGCGGCGGGCGGCCCACACGCAACAGGGCGTGAGTGCCGTGACGGCCGTGTACACGCCCACGAACCACAGCGGCTGGATCACCAGCGTGGCCCCGGTGCGCAGGGTGTCACCGGGCACGCCCAGGGCCGAACCGGCCGCTATCAGCGCCGCCCAGACCGCGGTGACCCCCAGCACGGGCCGCCCGAGCCGGGCGATCCTGCCGCGCAGCCACGCGCCGGTGCCGCCCGGGCGACGACGGTAGGAGAGCACGGACGCGTAGCCACCGACGAGGAAGAAGATGCCGAGCATCTGCAGGACCCAACTGGCGGGTGCGAGGAAGCCGAACGTCGACAGGGGGCTGGCGTTGTGGATCCCCCCGTCGCCGTCGAGGGTGAAACCGCCGAGCAGCCAGTGCCCGGTCGGCACGGCGAGCAGGGCCAGGGCCCGCAGGCCGTCCACGGCGCGGTCGCGGTGGGCGGGCGTGCGGAGCTCGATGCGGTCGACGAGCTTCATGACGCCTCCCCCTGGGCGATGGTGGCGAACGCACGGAGCGAGCTGGTGCCGGGTGCGAAGTAGCCGCTGTGTCCCCGGGCGTCCTCGGCGGGTATCCGTCGGGCGCCGAACGGCTCCGAGGCCGGGTCGTCACCGTGGCCCAGGCCCAGGAACTCGACGTGCGGCACCTTGGAGATCCAGTCGGTGGGGTCCTTGGCGACCCACACCCGCGCCGACGTGCGCAGGTCCCGGACGTTGGCGGCGCGCATCCCGGGCGAACCGAACGCCACCAGGTCCTTCGCCTTCAGCCGCGGTGCGGCCAGCCCGCACACGACGGAGCCGTAGCTGTGGCAGAACAGGGAAGGCGCGGCGGTCCCCGTGGCGGCCAGCCCGTCGGTGAGGCGTGTCAGCCGCTCGGCGCCCGCCTCGGCGAGGGCGCCCGTCGCGGCGTCGAGGCCGACACCGACCGGTGTGGTGTAACCGGCCCAGGCGATGACAGCCGTCCGGCCACCCGTCGCGGCGCGCAGCTGGCGGGCCATCCCGGCGGGGGTGCCGTAGGGGTCGTGGGCCCAGTCGTAGGACCCGGCGTCGATGTCGGAGCCGGGGACCACGACCGCGACGCGGCTGCTGCGCTCCAGGTCTCCGAAGACTTCGGCGACCAGGCCCCGGCCACGGGGGTCGAAGGAGAGTATCCGCCGGTCCGCCAGGTGCGCGTAGCGCGCGTCACGGCTCACCGAGAGGGCGTTGGCCTCGTACCGCAGGGTCGGCGGGACGCCGTCGAGATTGCCCACCACACCCGGGTGGCGTCGTACCAAACGCTGCCGTTCCTCCTCACCGAGGCCGTGGAAGAACGCGGCCACCTCCGCCGGCGCGGCCTGCACCGGATCGGGGAGCGGGCGCCCGAGCGAGGTGTCGGCCCGCCATGCCGAAATGCCGGGCGGCGGACCGGTCATGGGCTGCTGCGCCGACCCGGACGCCCATCCCGCGGTCCCGGCGACGACGGTCGTCGCCAGTGCCGCGGCCACCAGGGTCCTCTTGTAACGACGCATGCCGCCCCCTCGTCCTCTGCTCGTCGGTGTGACGTGAGGAAGGTAGGAAGACGGCACCCGGTCGATCGTCACTCCGCGGAGCCAACTGCGCGGTCATACCGGGGTAGGGGGTGTCCTACGACGCGCCCGCCCCACCGGCGCGTGGCGTGCCGGGGCGGCGAACCGTGCATGCCTCGGCGCGTGGGACCGGCGTCGTCGGACGTACGGCGCCGTCGCCGACGTGGCGGCGCGAGGAGGGGACGCCCCGTCGGAACCCGACGAGGCGCCCCGGTGGGCGACTGCGCTAGGCCGCGTCCCCGGGAGTGACGAGCGCCGACTCGTACGCGAACACGACGGCCTGGGCGCGGTCGCGCAGCCCGAGCTTGGCCAGGACCCGGCCGATGTGTGTCTTCACCGTCTGCTCCGCGAGGACCAGATGCGCCGCGATCTCCTGGTTCGACAGGCCGCGCGCGACGAGTTCGAGGACTTCCGTCTCCCGCGGCGTCAGCCCGTTCAGCCTGACCGACCGCTCCTTGCGCGGAGCGGGACGCTGGGCGGCGAAGTCCTCGATCAGCCGCCGGGTCACCGACGGGGCCAGCAGCGCCTCACCGGCTGCCACGACCCGTACCGCGGAGATCAGGTCCGCCGGCGGCGCGTCCTTCAGCAGGAAGCCGGAGGCGCCGGCGCGCAGCGCCTCGTACACGTAGTCGTCCACGTCGAAGGTGGTCAGCATGAGGACCTTCGGCCGGTGCGTCACCCCGGGCGGCGGGTTGAGCAGTTCGCGCGCCGCGGCGAGTCCGTCCATCTCCGGCATCCGCACGTCCATGAGCACCACGTCCGGGTGTGTGGAGCGGCCCACCGCGACACCGGCCCGACCGTCGGGCGCCTCGCCCACCACGTCGATGTCGGGCTGCGCCGACAGCAGCGCGGCGAACCCCGCCCGCACCATGGCCTGGTCGTCGACGATGATCACGCGGATGGTCACGGAGGTCCCTTCTGGCCGTTCAGGGCAGCGGTGCGACGAGCGGCAGCCGTGCCGCCACCCGGAATCCGCCGTCCGGCAGCGGCCCGGTGTCGAGCCGCCCGCCGGTCAACCGTACGCGCTCCCGCATGCCGACCAGGCCGTGCCCCGTGCCGGACGTCTCGAGGGGGGAAACCGGCTCCGTGGGCGGGCCGTTGACCACCAGCACGATCAACCATTCCAGGTTCGGGGACCGGGAGATCGACACTCGGGTCCGCGCACCCGGCGCGTGCCGCACCACGTTCGCCAGCGCCTCCTGCACTATCCGGTACGCCGACAGGTCCACGGCCTGCGGGACGGGTCCCACATCCGCGGCCAGCGTCAGCTCCACGGGCAGCCCGGTGCGTATCGTCGCCTCGATCAGCTGCTGCACCCGGTCGATGCCCGGCTGCGGAGCCCGCTCGCCCTCGGCGTTCTCGCTGCGCAGCACCGCCAGCAGCCGCCGCATCTCGGTCAGGGACTCCCGTGCGGACGCCGCGATCGAGGAGAACTCCTCCCGCGCCGCGTCCGGCAGCCCCTGGATCCGGTAGGGCGCGGAGTCCGCCTGCACGGTGATCACGGACATGTGGTGGGCCACGACGTCGTGCAGTTCCCGGGCGATGCGCGTCCGCTCCTCCAGCAGCGTCCTGCGGGAACGCTCCGCCTCACTGATGGTCTCCTGCTCCTCGAGCCGCCGCTGCGCCACCCCGTGCTCGCGAAGCATGCCGGTGATGAGCAGGACGGCGCCGCTGAGGACGAACATGATCAGGTGGATGACGTCACCGCGGTTCTCGGTGAACAGGGCGAAGCCGAAGCCGACCGCACCCGTCACGAGCCACACCCCGACCAGGGTCCGCCGCTGTTCGCGCAGGCCCACGGCGAGCATCAGCGCGAGATAGCCGACGACGACCATCGGTGTCCACGGCCACGGGCGGTTCGGCGGGAGCTCCGCGTGGAGCGTCGCGACGGCGGCCACCACGTCGGCGGCGAAGACGATCCACCACGCCTGGAGGGGGCGGGAGACCGCCATGAGCAGCGGCGCCGTCTGCGCGGTGGCCAGCAGGCCGGCGATGCCGCCGTTCACGTCGTAGTCGTTGATGAGGACGACGACCGTCACAGGCAGCAGCGCCGCGACGAAGGCGAGGGCGACGACGTACGGGACGAGCCGCACCCAACGCGACGAGGCCTGCCCAAGCAGCGGCGCCCCCGGCTCCGTGGGCGTCGCCAGGGCGGCGCCGAGCGCCCGTGACACTTCCCGTGAGAAGTCCCGCGCGCGGACCAGGGCCGATACGGGGCCGCCGGACGGCGGCCCGGCCGCGCGCCCGACGTGGGCGGGCCGCGGGCCCTGCGGCGGCGAGGGGGGTGGGGTGGAGGCGCTCATGGTCCTGCCAGCCTAGGCAGGGGCCGTTCGGCGGGGCGTCATACCAGGGAGCCAGTTCACGACCTCATACCCCGGTATGACATCACCGCCGATCCACCCGCCCTCCGGCTACAGCTCCGCCAGCAGTTCGGCCTTCTTCGCCGAGAACTCCTCGTCCGTCACGAGGCCTGCCTGATGCAGCTCGCCGAGGTGTCTGATGCGGTCCGCGATGTCCGCCGGGTCGCGCCGCCCGCCCACACGGACCGGCACCGGTACCGCGCCGTTCGTGGTCCGCACGGCCTGGAGGACGGCGGCGGCGAACGGCAGCGACTCGTGCACCAGCCCATACCCGAGGCCGAAGACGACCGCTGCCGGGTCTTGGTCGGCCTGCGCGGGGCGCGGCTCGTCACCGCGCCGGACGAGCCGCAGGCAGCCGTCGAGCCCGTCCGGCGACCGCCACTCCACACCGCTGAGGTCGCTGACGGCGAACGTCTGGTCGCCCGCTTTCCACTTGGCGGTCGAGGCGCCCGTCCAGAACCATCGGAACGACACGTTCCGGCCATCGAAGGACGCCTTGCCGTCGTACGCCTTGAAGTGCAGGGGCGGCTCGGGGACGGTCACCAGGAACCGCTCGGCCGGCTCGTCCCGCTCGCGGCCGAGACGGGCGCGCAGCTCGTGCGCGTAGTACTCGGCGAGCGTCTCGCGGTCGGCGGGCAACACCAACCGATAGGGGTCGCAGCCCTCTTTGAGCTGGCCACCGGCCACTTCCATCAACGGATCGGCGCCCACGCGCGGCACGGCGTGGAGCATGACCGTGCCCCGCCTGCCCGGGGCGAGCGTCACCGACGCCAGCGCCTCGTGCGGGATGCGTCTTTCGCGCAGCGTCTGGAAGAGCTTCGGCGCGCGGATCCCCCGTTCGAAGCGGATGAGCACGGCGTCGGGTTCGAACTCCCAGGTGGCATGATTTCCGGCCAGCACATCACCCATGCGCCTCATCGTATGCGGCGTGCGCCCGCGCGTCGCCCCTGGAAGAGAAGCGGAAACGGACTACCGTGTCCGACTTCTACGCGGGTGGGAGTCAGGCGGCGCCGGAGGATTCACTGCGGCAGGCGTCGTCCGCGCCGGCGCAGCTGACGCTTTCGTACGCGCCGACCCCGATCCGCGCGAAGTTGCGCAGGCTCTCCGTACCGGGCAGGAAGTACCCGCCGTGTCCCGCGGCACCGGTGGCGGACAGCAGCCTCGCGCCGAACTCGGGGGCCACCGGGTCGGTGCCGTGCCCCAGCCCGCCGACGTCCAGGTAAGGCACGTCGGCGATCCAGTCGTCGGCGTCCCGCATGGCCCACACCCGGGCCCCGGTGTCGAGCGCGGCGGCGGTCTCGGCCCGCATGCCCGGGCTGCCGGCGACCGCGATGTCGGTCACCCGGCCGGGCAGCCGGCGCGCGGCGAGGCCGCACACCACCGAGCCGTAGCTGTGGCAGAACAGCGAGACCCGCGACGAGCCGGGCAGGGCCTCGGCGAGCGCCACGAGCCGCAGGGCGCCGCTCGCCGCGAGTCGGCCGGTCGCCGCGTCCACGCCGACACCGCTGGGGGCGGTGTAGTCGGCCCACGCGATGACGGCGGTGCGGACGCCGGGCGCCGCCTCGCGTTCGGCGGCGTGGAGCGACTCGGCCATGCCGTACGGAGCCGTGTACCTGCGGGCCGTCCTCTGATACGTCAGCAGATTGGTGTCCACGCCCGGGACGACGACGGAGATCCGCTGCGCGCGCACGAGGTCGCCGAAGACCTCCGCGACCCGGCCCTGTCCCGACGGGTCGAACGCGAGGACCTGCCTGTCCCGGGACAGCAGCGCCTCGAACCGGTGTGCCCTGCGGACGGCCTCGAGGTGCCCTTCGGTCGAGAGGCCCCGGTCACCGACGCGGACGCGCTCGGTGGCGAGGGCGTGGTGGAGCGTGATCCGGTTGGCCCGATAGCGCAGGGCCACCGGCGCTCCGTCGAGGTTCCCCACGATGAGCGGGTGGGCGTCGGCGAGTCGCGTCCGCTGCGCGGGGCGCAGTGCGGCGAAGAACGCCGCGACCGCCGCCGGCGGGGCGGTCGGCTCCGGCAGGGCCCGACCGTCGAGCCGGTCGGTGCGCCACGCTGCCGTCGCGGCGGCCCAGGTGTCTCGGGGCGCGCCGCGCGGGCGCTTGCCGCTGGTCCAGCCGGTCGTCGTGAGGAGGACGAAGACCACCGAGAGGGCGAGGACGGTGCGCCAGCCGGTGAGTCGGTGGAAGGCGAGAGGAGGAGTCACTACGAGACACCCTAGGAGACGAGCAGTGGGGCTCGGAACCCGAGTGACGCAGATCATGGTTCGAAGCGGCGTTTCGGGGAAGGGCTCGTCCTGTTGCTGGTCCGCGTCACGCGGCGGGGGTCGGCCGCTCCGGCGCGGTCACCCGGCGTCCGTCCCCTCCGTGCCGGTGCGCGCCGCCTGTGCGGCGGTTTCACGCCAGTCTCCGGCGAGCGCCGGACCGATGTGGTCGAGGTAGTCCGCGGTCAGGGCGCGCATCGCCTCCAAGGTGGTCTCCCGGCCTTGCACCCACAGCTGTCCCGTCACGCGCATGACGCCGCTGAAGGCGGCGACGGCGACGCGCGGACGGGGGTCGGTGTCGACGTCCAGCCCCTCCCGCTCCGCGATGAGCCGGGCGATGTACTCCTCCATCTCGAAGGAGCGCCGCAGGTGGACGGCGAGCAGCGGCGGCGTCGACTCGATCACCTGGAGCATGCGCAGGTACACCTCGACCGGGACGACCTCCGTGATCGCCTCGCCGATGGTGTCCCACGCCTCGAGGACGGAGTTGCGCAGGGCGTCGAACGGGCCCTCCGTCGCCGGGCGGTCGCGCAGTGCCGCGACGAAGTGCCGCTCCACCATCTGCTGGACGGCGAAGGCGGCGTCCTCCTTGCTGGCGAAGTACCGGAAGAAGGTCCGCTGCGAGACCTCGACGGCGTCGGCGATCTCGTCGACGGTCGTCTGCTCGTACCCCTGGGTGGTGAAGAGTTCCAGTGCGGTGCGCAGCAGGGCGGCGTGGGTGCGCTGCTTCTTCCGCTCGCGCAACCCCGTGGCGGAGCCCGTCCCGGTCGGCTGCTCAACCGTCACTTCATGGTCCTCGTTTCGCCTCTCTCGCAGCTCAGCCTATCTGTGAGCGACGTGACAGTTACCGTCGCGCCAATTGCTTTGTCAATTGTCAGCGACTGACATTAGCCTCGCGGTATGACTGGTCAGACCACCATCCAGAAGTCTCCGCAGAACCCGGAACCCGTGCCCGAACCGGCCAGGGGCCTGCGGGGCCACCCGTGGCTCACGCTGTTCAGTGTCGCCGTCGGTGTGATGATGGTCGCGCTCGACGGCACCATCGTGGCCATCGCCAATCCGGCGATCCAGCGGGACCTCGGCGCGACGCTCGCCGACGTCCAGTGGATCACCAACGGCTATCTGCTCGCCCTCGCCGTGGCCCTGATCACGGCCGGCAAGCTCGGCGACCGCTTCGGCCACCGCCAGACCTTCCTCATAGGCATCGCCGGTTTCGCGGCGTCGTCCGCCGCGATCGGCCTCTCGGACTCGATCGCCCTGGTCATCGGCTTCCGCGTGCTCCAGGGCCTCTTCGGCGCCCTGCTGATGCCCGCCGCCCTCGGTCTGCTCCGCGCCACCTTCCCGGCCGAGAAGCTCAACATGGCCATCGGCATCTGGGGCATGGTCATCGGAGCCTCCACGGCGGGCGGCCCGATCGTCGGCGGTCTCCTCGTCGAGCACGTCAGCTGGCAGTCGGTCTTCTTCATCAACGTGCCGGTCGGTGTGGTCGCACTCGTCCTCGGCTTCGTGATTTTGAAGGACCACCGGGCGGCGAACGCCCCGCGCTCCTTCGACGTCGTGGGCATCGTGCTGCTCTCCGCCGCCATGGCCGCCCTGATCTGGGGCATCATCAAGGCCGGTGAGAGCTGGGGCTGGGGCAGCGGCAAGACGTGGGGCTTCCTGCTCGGCGCGGTGGTCCTCTTCGGGCTCTTCGCCCTCTGGCAGCAGAAGGTGCGCGAGCCGCTCGTTCCCCTCGGCATGTTCCGCTCCGTCCCGCTCTCCGCGGGCGTCGTCCTCATGGTCCTCATGGCCTTCGCCTTCATGGGCGGCCTGTTCTTCGTGACGTTCTACCTCCAGGGCGTCAAGGGCCTCAGCCCGGTCGACAGCGGCCTGCGCCTGCTGCCGCTCACGGCGATGATGATCGTTTCCTCGCCGCTGGCGGGCGCCCTCATCACCAAGTTCGGGCCGCGCATCCCGCTGGTCGGGGGCATGGTCTTCACCGCGGCCTCCATGTTCGGCATGCTCACGCTCACCCCGGACACGGGCACCCTGTCCACGTCCCTGTGGTTCGCCCTGCTCGGCCTCGGCCTCGCCCCGGTCATGGTGGGCGCGACGGAGGTCATCGTGGGCAACGCCCCGATGGAGCTCTCCGGTGTGGCCGGCGGCCTCCAGCAGGCCGCCATGCAGGTCGGCGGTGCCCTCGGCACGGCGGTGCTCGGCGCCGTGATGTCCTCCAAGGTCAACGCCGAGTTCGGGGAGAACTGGAAGGAGGCCGGCATCCCGGTCCCGCCCGCGCCGCAGCTTGAGCAGGCCGCGGAGTTCGGCACCGTCCCGGCCGAGCTCGCCAAGGCGCCGGGGATGACCCCGGACGTGCTGGCCGCGATCACCAAGGTCATCCAGGACACGTTCATGTCCGGCATGGGGCTGGCCTTCACCGTCGCCGGGGTCGTGGCGTTCGTCGCGGCGTTCGTCGCGACGTTGACCAAGCGCGGCGTCAACGCGGACGCCGGCGGGGGCGGCGTCCACATCTGAGGCGACACCGCCGCGCACGCCCCTCGCGTCGTCGGGCGGCAAAGCGATACGTGACGGCGGTGAGGCGTCCTGGGCCCCGGCACATCCGTGCCGGGGCCCACCGCGTGCACCTTCGGCCGTTCCGTCTCCTTCCTCACCGACATCGCCCAAGCGGTGGGGACGGCGCGATCCCCCGTCCGGGTGAATCCGACCGTCAGCCCTTCCCTACCGCCGTCACGCAGAGTCAAGCTATGGCGAGACCGAACACGGAGCGTTACTCGTATGGGGGTAGATCCACATGCGTATGTCCTCTCGGCAGTCCTCTCGACCCTTCTTCACCGTCGCGGCACTCGGGGTGAGCGCGGTGACCATCGCCGCGCTCACCACGTGCGCGCCGCCGGCGGACGCCGCGCCTCCCGCCCTCGGGCCCTGCGACAGCGGGCAGCTGTGCCTGTGGCCCAAGGAGCAGTTCAAGGGCGCGCGGCAGACGCACGAGCTGGCCTCGACCGACGTCGAGAGCTGCGTCGCGCTGCCGGCGGGCACTTCCGCCGGGGCGCTGGCCAACCGCACGGGGCGGCCCGTCACGACGTACCAGTCGGCCACCTGCGCGGAGACGGGCGAATTCGAGACCTATCCCGGCAGCGGTACGTGGGTGCCGCGGTCGCCCTACCAGGTGCGGGCCTTCAAGATCTGGGAGAACTGACTTCGGCGTCCGGGGCGGTCCCGACTCCGGCGTCCGGGACCGGCTCCGGCATGGGACCCGGGCCGCATGGGGTCGGGGCGGGGCCCGGACCGTCACCGTCCGGCCCGCCGGACGGTGAAGCGGGCACACCGGTCGAGAGGCGGGCGACCTCGGCGCGGAGCTCGCGCACCTCCAGGGCCAGCACCTCCAGGAGGGCGTTCCTGCGGCGCTCCTCGGCGTCGTCCCGATCGAAGCGCGAGATGAACCAGGCGGCGATGTTCGCCGTGACCACACCCAGCAGCGCGATGCCCGACAGCATCAGCCCCACCGCCAGCAGCCGGCCGAGCCCGGTGGTCGGGGCGAGGTCGCCGTAGCCCACGGTCGTCATCGTGGTGAACGACCACCACACCGCGTCGCCCAACGTCCGGATGTTCCCACCCGGCGCGTCCCGCTCGACCTGGAGCACCGCGAGAGAGCCGAACATCAGCAATCCGGCGACGGAGCCCGCCACGTACGTCGTCAGCGTGACCTGCGAGGACATCCGGGCCCGCCGGCCCACCAGCAGGAGCGTCGAGACCAGCCGCAGCAGCCGCAGCGGCTGGAGCAGCGGAAGCGCCACCGCCAGGAGGTCCAGCCAGTGATTGCGCACGAAGAGCCAACGCGACCGAGCGAGCCGGAGCCGCACGACGTAGTCGACGGCGAACGCCGCCCACACCACCCACTCCACGCCCATGCACACCGCGTTGACCCACGGCCCCGCGTCCGTGGCGACGATCGACACCGCGTACGCGACACCGAAGGCCACCGCCAGGGCGAGCAGGGGTCCCTGTGTGCGCTGCTCCCACCGGACCTGCGCCGTCGCTTCCTTCATGCCGCGCATAGTAGGCGGCGGCCGGCGGCCCCGGCGTCGTCGCGCCCGGCCCACCGGCCGCCGTACCGTCCGTACCGCCTGCTAGGCGTCGCCGCCCTCCGGGCCCGGGTCGGCCGCCGACACGTCGAGCAGCTGGTAGCGGTCCACCGCCTGCTTCAGCGCCGAGCGGTCCACCTTGCCCTGCCGCGCCAGCTCCGTGAGCACCGCCAGCACGATCGACTGCGCGTCGATGTGGAAGTAGCGGCGGGCCGCGCCACGGGTGTCGGCGAACCCGAAGCCGTCCGCCCCGAGCGAGTTGTACGGGCCGGGCACCCACCGGGAGATCTGGTCGGGGACCGACCGCATCCAGTCCGAGACGGCCACGAACGGCCCCTCGGCGCCCGAGAGCTTCCGCGTCACGAACGGGACGCGGGCCTCCTCCTCCGGGTGCAGGAGGTTGTACTCCTCCGCCTCCACCGCGTCGCGGCGCAGCTCGTTCCACGACGTCGCCGACCACACGTCCGCCCGGACGTTCCACTCCTCGGCGAGGATGCGCTGCGCCTCCACGGCCCACGGCACCGCCACGCCGGACGCCATGATCTGCGCCGGGACGTCCCCGGACTCCCCGGCGCGGAACCGGTGGATGCCCTTGAGGATGCCCTCCACGTCCACGTCGGCCGGCTCCGCCGGGTGCTGAATCGGCTCGTTGTACACGGTCAGGTAGTAGAAGACGTCCTCGCCGTGCGGGTGCTCCTTCGACGAGCCGTACATCCGCCGCAGACCGTCCCGGACGATGTGGGCGATCTCGAAGCCGAACGCCGGGTCGTACGCGACGCACGCCGGGTTCGTCGAGGCCAGGAGCTGGGAGTGACCGTCCGCGTGCTGCAGGCCCTCACCGGTCAGCGTCGTGCGGCCGGCGGTCGCACCGAGGACGAAACCGCGCGCCAGCTGGTCGGCCATCTGCCAGAACTGGTCACCGGTCCGCTGGAAACCGAACATCGAGTAGAAGACGTAGACCGGGATGAGCGGCTCGCCGTGCGTCGCGTAGGCGGAGCCGGCGGCGATCAGCGAGGCGGTGCACCCCGCCTCGGAGATGCCGTCGTGCAGCATCTGACCGGTCGGCGACTCCTTGTACGCGAGCAGCAGCTCCCGGTCGACCGCCTCGTACTGCTGGCCCAGCGGGTTGTAGATCTTGGCGCTCGGGAAGAACGAGTCCATGCCGAAGGTGCGGTACTCGTCCGGCGCGATCAGCACGAACCGCTTGCCGATCTCCTTGTCCCGCATCAGGTCCTTCAGCAGCCGTACGAACGCCATCGTCGTGGCGATGGACTGCTGACCGGACCCCTTCTTCACCGCCGCGTACGTCTTGTCGTCCGGCAGCGCCAACGGCCGCGACCGCACGACACGGGTCGGGACGTACCCGCCCAGCGCCTTGCGGCGGTCGTGCATGTACTGGATCTCCTCCGAGTCGCGCCCCGGGTGGAAGTACGGTGGGAGGCCGGAGTCCAGCCGACTGTCCGGGATCGGCAGGTGCAGCCGGTCGCGGAAGCGCTTGAGGTCGTCCACCGTCAGTTTCTTCATCTGGTGGGTGGCGTTGCGGCCCTCGAAGTTGGGGCCGAGGGTCCAGCCCTTGACCGTCTGCGCCAGGATCACCGTCGGCTGGCCCTTGTGGGCCTTGGCCGCCGCGTACGCCGCGTAGATCTTCCGGTGGTCGTGGCCGCCGCGCCCCAGGTGCAGCAGCTGCTGGTCGCTCATCCCCTCGACCATCGCGCGCAGCCGGTGGTCGTCGCCGAAGAAGTGCTCCCGGATGTAGCCGCCGGTCTCGGTGGCGTACGTCTGGAACTGCCCGTCGGGCGTCGTGTTCATCTTGTTGACCAGGGTCCCGTCCCGGTCCTGCGCCAGCAGCGGGTCCCAGGAGCGGTCCCAGATCAGCTTGATCACGTTCCATCCGGCGCCGCGGAAGACCGACTCCAGCTCCTGGATGATCTTCCCGTTGCCGCGGACCGGGCCGTCCAGGCGCTGCAGGTTGCAGTTGACGACGAAGGTGAGGTTGTCCAGCCCCTCGCGGGCGGCGATGGTGAGCTGGCCCAGCGACTCCGGCTCGTCCATCTCGCCGTCGCCGAGGAACGCCCACACGTGCGACCGCGACGTGTCGGCGATACCGCGCGCCTCCATGTAGCGGTTCATCCGCGCCTGGTAGATCGCGCCCAGCGGGCCGAGGCCCATCGAGACGGTCGGGAACTCCCAGAAGTCCGGCATCAGCCGGGGGTGCGGATACGACGACAGGCCGTTCGGGTACTTCGACCGCTCCTGGCGGAAGCCGTCCAGCTGCGGCTCGCTCAACCGGTCCAGCAGGAACGCCCGGGCGTAGATGCCGGGCGAGGCGTGCCCCTGGAAGAAGATCTGGTCGCCGCCGTCGCCCTCGTCCTTGCCCCGGAAGAAGTGGTTGAAGCCCACGTCGTACAGGGAGGCCGACGAGGCGAAGGTGGCGATGTGCCCGCCGACACCGATGCCGGGGCGCTGCGCGCGGGAGACCATGACGGCCGCGTTCCAGCGCGTGGCGTTGAGGATCCGGCGTTCGATCTCCTCGTTGCCGGGGAAGAACGGCTCGTCCTTGGTGGCGATCGTGTTGACGTAGTCCGAGCTGCGCATCTCGGGCACGGCCACGCGCTTCTCGCGGGCGCGCTCGATGAGGCGGAGCATGAGGTAGCGAGCCCGCTCGCGCCCCCGCTCGTCGACGGCGGCGTCGAGGGAGTCGAGCCATTCCTGGGTCTCTTCCGGATCGAAGTCCGGGACCTGGCTGGGAAGGCCGCCAATGATGATCGGGTTGCGATCGGATCCGGAAGCCACGCTGTTCCTTCGCTGTTCGAGGTGGTCACGGGAGGTGCCGTGAGGACTGGATTGCGGTCGGGATGTCGGCTCTGCGGTCGGCGTCGCCACCATCGTGTACCCCGTGGGCGCGCGCGTCATCTCTACCCTGGGGTAACCCGCGCCCTCCGGCCGCCCGCGCGCGCAGCCGGGTGCCGGCGCCGGTCCCGGTGCGCGCCCCCGAGGGGCACCCGCGTCATACAACCCCCTAAAGTGGGTCAAGAGGTGTGGTGTGTGTCAGAAGGCGGAGAGGGTGGGTACCCGGAGTTGCGGCAAGACGGCCCCAAAAGTCACCGTTTCGGCGGTCTAGGTCGCCGGGTACTTGCGCGATCCGTCCAGCACGTGTGGACTACGCCCAATGCCACGCGCACGCGCGCGGCCCGAGTACTTTCTCACCCATGATCAGGAGGCAAGCCGTGAGCGCGACCGCGGACCACGCGGAGGAGCGGACCAACCCAGCCGCAAGGCTGGGGTTCGAGCCCGGACAGGTGGTCCAGGAGATCGGCTACGACGACGATGTCGAGCAGGAGCTCCGTGAGGACATCGAGGCTGTCATCGGCCAGGAACTCGTCGACGAGGACTACGACGACGTCGCAGACGCCGTGGTGCTGTGGTTCCGCGACGACGACGGCGACCTCACGGACGCGCTGGTCGACGCCATCGGCCTGATCGAGGAGGGCGGTCAGATCTGGCTGATGACGCCCAAGACCGGTCGTGACGGCTACATCGAGCCCAGCGACATCAACGAGGCCGCGCAGACCGCGGGCCTGTCGCAGACCCGGAGCATCAACGCGGGCAAGGACTGGGTCGGCACTCGCCTGGTCAGCCCGAAGGCGGCGAAGTCGAAGCGCTGACCGCCGGCTCCCACAGCCGAGGGGCCCCCGCCGAGCGATCGGTGGGGGCCTTGTTGCGTAGGGTGGGTCCCCAGCGATCCGCCCACCGAAGGGATGCGTTCACATGGCAATCGAGGTCGGCACGAAGGCCCCGGACTTCGAACTGAAGGACAACCACGGGCGCACCGTGCGTCTCGGCGACTTCCGCGGCGAGAAGAACGTCGTGCTCCTCTTCTACCCGTTCGCCTTCACCGGGGTCTGCACGGGGGAACTGTGCGCGCTCCGTGACCAGCTGCCGCGCTTCGTCAACGAGGACACCCAGCTGCTGGCCGTCTCCAACGACTCCATCCACACCCTGCGCGTCTTCGCCGAGCAGGAGGGCCTGGAGTACCCGCTGCTGTCGGACTTCTGGCCGCACGGCGAGGTCTCCCGGGCGTACGGCGTCTTCGACGAGGAGAAGGGCTGCGCGGTCCGCGGCACCTTCATCATCGACAAGGACGGCGTCGTGCGCTGGACCGTCGTCAACGGCCTGCCGGACGCGCGGGACATCGACGACTACGTCAAGGCCCTCGGCGAGCTCTGAGGTCGATGAGGCCCGAGGGGCACCGGGTGACCACCGTGTCGGCCGGGGCCCCCGCGGCCGCATGATCGTCCGTGGGCGCGCCCACCACCGCCGATTCGTCGGTCCAAAGGCCTGCTCACGGCGGGAACCGGTCACTAGGATCCACTCGTTGATCCGATGCCAACGCACGACGGGGGCGCTGCCCCTGGAAACCAATGGAGGGACTCGTGGGAGTCAGCCTCAGCAAGGGCGGGAACGTCTCGCTGACCAAGGCCGCGCCCAACCTGACCGCGGTCACGGTCGGCCTCGGCTGGGACGTCCGCACCACCACCGGTACGGACTTCGACCTGGACGCGAGCGCTCTGCTGCTGAACGACCAGGGCAAGGTCGGCACCGACGGCAACTTCGTCTTCTTCAACAACCTGAAGAGCCCGGACGGCTCCGTCGAGCACACCGGCGACAACCTCACGGGCGAGGGCGAGGGCGACGACGAGCAGATCAAGGTCAACCTCGCGTCGGTGCCCGCCGACGTGGACAAGATCGTCTTCCCGGTCTCGATCTACGACGCCGAGAACCGCCAGCAGTCCTTCGGTCAGGTGCGCAACGCCTTCATCCGCGTGGTGAACCAGGCGAACAACGACGAGCTGGCCCGTTACGACCTGAGCGAGGACGCCTCGACGGAGACCGCCATGGTCTTCGGCGAGCTGTACCGCCACGGCGCGGAGTGGAAGTTCCGCGCCATCGGCCAGGGCTACGCCTCGGGTCTGCGCGGCATCGCGCAGGACTTCGGCGTGAACGTCTGAGCCGTACCGGAGCTCCGTCCGGCGCCGCACCACCGGGTGCGGCGCCGGACCTGCCCCTGCACACACCGCACGGCACACGGGCACCGCGCGGCACACGACGCACCACACGCAGTACGTCACCGGGGAGGATCATCGTCATGGGCGTCACGCTCGCCAAGGGAGGCAACGTCTCCCTCTCCAAGGCCGCACCCAATCTGACGCAGGTGCTGGTCGGACTCGGCTGGGACGCGCGCTCCACCACGGGAGCGCCCTTCGACCTCGACGCCAGCGCGCTGCTCTGTCAGTCCGGCAGGGTCCTCGGCGACGAGTGGTTCATCTTCTACAACAACCTCGTCAGCCCCGAGGGATCCGTACAGCACACCGGCGACAACCTCACCGGTGAGGGCGACGGAGACGACGAGTCCCTCATCGTCGACCTCAGCCAGGTACCGCTCCACTGCGACAAGATCGTCTTTCCGGTCTCGATCCACGAGGCGGACAACCGCGGCCAGACGTTCGGACAGGTCAGCAATGCCTTCATCCGGGTTGTCAATCAGGCGGACGGCCAGGAGCTCGCGCGCTACGACCTCAGCGAGGACGCCTCCACGGAGACCGCGATGATCTTCGGCGAGCTCTACCGCTACGGCGGGGAATGGAAGTTCCGGGCCGTGGGTCAGGGGTATGCGTCCGGCCTCCGGGGCATCGCTCTAGACTTCGGGGTCAATGTTTCCTAAAGCTCGTCTCAGGGTTCGTTCACGACCCGGCGCATTCGGTGTGGAGGAGCCCCTCCCGCAGGGTTCGCCCGGGGGGACCCCCAACACGATTGGGTAGTCAGTGGTTCTGAAAACCTTCGGCTGGTCGTTCGCCGTCACGGCGCTCGGCCTCGCTTTCGCCGCCTGGCAGTGGGGGTGGGAGGCGTTCGGGATCGTACTGATCCTGTCCATCCTCGAGATCTCGCTGTCCTTCGACAACGCGGTCGTCAACGCCGGAATCCTCAAGAAGATGAACGCCTTCTGGCAGAAGATCTTCCTGACGATCGGCATCCTGATCGCGGTGTTCGGCATGCGGCTGGTCTTCCCGGTCGTCATCGTCGCGATCAGCGCCAAGGTCGGCCCGATCGAGGCCGTTCAGCTGGCACTCGACCAGCCGAAGCAGTATGAAGCCCTCGTCACCGACGCCCACGCGGCCATCGCCGCCTTCGGCGGCATGTTCCTGCTGATGATCTTCCTCGACTTCATCTTCGAGGAGCGCGAGCACAAGTGGCTGGCGTGGCTGGAGCGCCCGCTCGCCAAGCTCGGCAAGGTCGACATGCTGTCCGTCTGCATCGCGCTGATCGTCCTTCTGCTCACCGCCATCACTTTCGCCACCGAGGCCCACACCAGCACCGGGCACGTCGACAAGTCGGCCACGGTGCTGCTCTCCGGTGTCGCCGGTCTGATCACGTACCTGGTCGTCGGCGGCCTCTCCGGCTACTTCGAGGACAAGCTGGAGGAAGAGGAGGAGCGCGAGCACGAGGAGGAGGAGCAGGCCAAGCGTGCCGGCAAGCCGGTGTCCGCGGTCGGTCTCGCCGGCAAGGCGGCCTTCTTCCTCTTCCTGTACCTGGAGGTCCTCGACGCGTCGTTCTCCTTCGACGGTGTCATCGGCGCCTTCGCCATCACGAACCACATCTTCTGGATGGCGCTCGGCCTCGGCATCGGCGCCATGTACGTCCGGTCGCTCACCGTCTACCTGGTCCGCCAGGGCACGCTGGACGACTACGTCTACCTGGAGCACGGCGCGCACTACGCCATCGGTGCCCTCGCCGTGATCCTGCTGATCACCATCCAGCACGAGATCCACGAGCTCATCACGGGCTTCATCGGCATCTTCCTCATCGCCGCCTCCTTCCTCTCCTCCGTCCGCCGCAACAAGCGGCTCACGGACGCGGAGGGGTCCGGGGAGAAGCCCGGGGTCCCGTCCGGAGTGTGACGACCACTGCATGAGACCGGGGTGTGACCACCCCGGTGATGCGGAACGCTTCTCAGCGGGGCGGCCGGGTGCTCCCGGTCGCCCCGCGCGCGCATCCGAACACCGTGGGGGTGGGGCATGGCCTTCTGGGACAACCTGGTACCGAACAGGACGGCGCAGTTCGACTCGGGCAGCGCCGTCACCAACGCGATCGACCTCACGCGGCGCCGCCCGTCGGTCTCGCTCACCAAACAGGGCGCCGCTACCGGCAACCTCCGCGTCAACCTCTCCTGGAAGATGCGGACGTCCGATCTCGACGGCCGGTCCCGGCGGAGCGGCCGGCTGCTGCGGCACCCGCTGCGGTTCTTCCAGCCCGAGCCCGTCCAGGCCCACACGCAGGGCGTGGCCACCGTCGACCTCGACATCGGGTGCCTGTACGAGCTGAGCAACGGCGCCAGGGGCGTCGTCCAGCCCCTCGGCGGCTTCTTCGGCGACCTCAACGACCCGCCGTACGTGAAGCTGAGCGGCGACGACCGGTTCGGTTCACCGTCCGGCGAGACGATCTTCGTCAACCTCGATCACCGCGACGACATCAAGCGCCTGCTGTTCTTCGTCTACATCTACGACCAGACCCCCGCCTTCGACCGCACGCACGCCACCATGACGCTCTACCCGAGCAACGGCCCGAGGATCGAGATCGAGCTCGACGAGCGCGCCCCCGAGGCCCGCTCCTGCGCCGTCTTCCTGTTGGAGAACGTCAAGGGCGAGCTCGTGGTGCGCCGGGAGGTCAAGTTCGTCTACGGCTTCCAGGGCGAGCTGGACAGGATGTACGGCTGGGGCATGCAGTGGGGCCGCGGTTTCAAGGCGGGCAAGGCGTGACGCCCCCGCCCGACCGGCCGGGGCGCCCCGGCCGTCAGGGGCGCTGGAACTGCGGCCCCATGGGCGGCAGCCGGAATTCGGGGTCAGGGACGGGCGGCGCGGCCCCCGCGCCAGGGTGGGCCGCCGCGCCCGCCGGGTGCGGATAGCCGTACGCCGGCTGCCCCGCGCCGCCGGGCTGCGGGTACCCGTACGACGGCTGGGCCGCGTCGGGCCGCGGGTACCCGTAGGACGGCTGCGGGTAGCCGTACGCGGGCGGCACGGGGGGCGGCGGCGGGACGACGCCCAGCGCGGGCGCCCCCGTGGCACCGGGGAACCCGGGCACCGCACCGCCCGGGGCCGGCGCGGCGGACCCGGGGGTACCGGAGGGCCGCGGCTGGGCCGGCATGGCCTGGGTGGCGTCGTCGGGGTTCGCGCGCGGCGCCGGCGGGAGATCCGAGGCGTCCGACGCCGGGCCGGTCGCGTCCGACGCCGGGCCGGTCGGGTCCGACGGCAGGTCGGGCGACGGCCCGTCCGACGGGCCCCCGGCACCCTCTGCCGCGTCCGCGTCCGCTCCGTCGCCTTCCTCCTCCTCGACGGAGATGCCGAACGCCGTGGCCAGCCCGATCAGGCCCGTCGGGTAGCCCTGTCCGACCGCGCGGAACTTCCACCCCTCGCCGCGGCGATACACCTCGCCGCAGATGATGGCCGTCTCCTCGCCCGTCTCCGGCCGCACGCGGAACGACGCCAGCGCCTCGGCGCCTTCGCCCGCGGCCGCGTCGAAGAGGAGGATCCGCAGGTCGGGGACGTGCTCGAACGAGGCGCCGTCCGAGGACGCCGCGATCACCACCTGGTCCACCGACGGGTCGAGCGTCGCCAGGTCCGCCTCGACCGTGTCGGTGAGCCCGTCCTCCACCCGCTTCTTCGGCAGGCGCCGGACCAGCCCCGACGGGTGCCGCGGCTGGTTGTAGAAGACGAAGTCCTCGTCGGAACGCACCCGCCCGTCCGGGCCGAGCAGCAGGGCGGAGGCGTCCACGTCGGGGACCCCCTGGCCAGGGGTCCAGCACAGTACGGCCCGTACGGCCGCGGCGTCGAGCGGGACGTTCGAGCCCTTCGGCATCTCGTGCGTCATGCCCGTCATCCTGCCTGGCCACCCGCCCGGGGGACAACGCGGGGGCCGTCCCCGGCATGGCGCGCCCCGCGCCACGGCACGGAGGAACCCGGTCCGCCGCGGCACGGGCACGCACCGGGCCGCGGCAGGGAGCGGCACCCGGAGGGCACCGCGACGTCACCCGGCGTTCACATCGACAGGGAACCGGCGACACTTGTCCTTACGTACTATTACCGGCCACATGTCATCGGCGCCGCGGGGCAGAACACCACGGCAGAACTCCACGCACAACACCACGGCAGTACGGGGAAACCGCATGCGTCATTTCGGGCACATCTCGCCTGCTGCTCGGGCCGGGCTGTTCCACCGGGAGCCCTGCGCCTTCGACAGCGGGTCGCCCGCCCGTGTCCTGGCGGCCGCCCTCGGCGCCACCCTCTACAGCCCCGCCACCCGACCCACGCTCGCCGACGACGTGAAGAAGCAGGTCGGACGGGGTGTCGTGTCGATGGTGGTCTGTCTGGAGGACTCCATCGCCGACGCCGACGTCAAGCGAGCCGAGGAGAACCTCGTCCGCCAGTTCACCGACCTGGCCGCGAGGCCCGGCGAGCCGCCGCTGCTCTTCGTCCGCGTCCGCGAGCCCGAGCAGATACCGGACCTCGCCCGCCGGCTCGGACCGGCGGTACGGCTGCTGTCCGGATTCGTACTGCCGAAGTTCACCGAGAAGCGCGGCACGCCCTTCCTGGAGGCCATCGCGGCGACCGAGAAGGAGCCCGGCACGGCGGACGCCCTCGGCGGCCGCCCCCTGTACGCGATGCCGGTCCTGGAGTCCCCGGACCTCCTCCACCTGGAGACCCGTGCCGACACCCTCGCCGGGATAGCCCGCTCGGTCACCGCCTACCGGGACCGCGTCCTCGCGCTCCGGCTCGGCGTGACCGACTTCTGCTCCGCGTACGGGCTGCGCCGCACCCCCGACATGACCGCGTACGACGTGCAGGTCGTCGCGCACGTCATCGCTGACGTCGTCAACGTCCTGGGCCGCGCGGACGGCTCCGGCTTCACCATCACCGGACCGGTCTGGGAGTACTTCCGGCTCCAGGAGCGGATGTTCAAACCGATGCTGCGGCGCAGCCCCTTCACCGAGGGCCGCGCCGACGCCCTGCGCACGGAGCTCATCGAGCACGACCTGGACGGTCTGCTGCGGGAGATCGAGCTCGACCGGGCCAACGGTCTGCTCGGCAAGACCTGCATCCACCCCTCCCACGTGCAGCCGGTGCACGCCCTGTCCGTGGTGAGCCACGAGGAGTACAGCGATGCCCGGGACATTCTGCGCCCGGAGCGCACCGGCGGCGGGGTGATGCGTTCCGCGTACACGAACAAGATGAACGAGGTGAAGCCGCACCGCGCCTGGGCGGAGCGGACCCTCCGGCGCGCCGAGGTGTTCGGCGTGGCGAAGGCGGACGTGGGGTTCGTCGAACTGCTCGCCGCGGGCCTGGCGGTACCGTGAGCGGCGCGCCGCCCCGGCCGACCAGCGCCCCCGAACCGACCAGCGGCCCCGAACCGGCCAGCGCCCCCGAACCGGCCATCGGCCACCGGTACCCGACAGAGAAGAGGCACGTCATTCACAGCGCGGTGTGGACCGGGACATGGGTCGCCGAGAGGCTCGGGGTCGAGCTCTCCGCACGGCGGGGCGATGACGGGGAACTGCGCGGCCTGCTGGGGCTCGCCCTGCGGGACAACCCCAAGCGGGCGCACCTCCTCGTCTCCTCGGTCCTCGGCAAGCACGTGCCGCAGAGCCCGGCGGTGGTCCGGGGCACCGGCCACGAGCTGGGGCGCCGCGTCCGCGCGCTGCTGGGCGACGCGGAGGCGCGGCGGGCGGTCGTCGTCGGGTACGCGGAGACCGCGACCGGCCTCGGCCACTGTGTCGCCGACGGGCTGGCGCACGCCCCGTACCTGCACTCCACGCGCCGCCCCGTGCCGGGGGTGGTCCGGGCGGCCGGCTTCGAGGAGTCGCACTCCCACCACACCTCGCACCTCCTCCTCCCCGAGGACCCCGAGCTGCTCGCCGGGGCGGGGCCGCTGGTGCTGGTGGACGACGAGTTCTCGACCGGCAACACCGTGCTCAACACCGTGCGGGCGCTGCACGAGCGGTACCCGCGTGACCGGTACGTCATCGTGGCGCTCGTCGACATGCGGTCGGACGAGGACCAGGGCCGGCTGGCGGAGTTCGCCGAGGAGATCGGCGCCCGCGTCGACCTGGTCGCGCTCGCCGCGGGAACGGTACGGCTGCCCGACGGCGTCCTGGAGAAGGGCCGCGCCCTCGTGGCCGCCCACACGGTGCCCGCGCCCGTCGTCTCCGGCGACACGGGCGCCGTACGGCGGGTGGACCTCGGCTGGCCGGCCGGGCTCCCCGACGGCGGCCGCCACGGCTTCACCCCCGCGCACCGCGCCCGTCTCGACGCGGCGCTCCCGGCGATGGCGGCCCGCCTGGCCGCGGCCCTCGACCTGCCCACGGCGCCGGCGCCCGTATCCGTACCCGGCGCGGAGGCGCTCCGGTCGGTGTCCGGTGCGGACGCGCCCCCATCCGCGAGCCGTACCGACGCCCCGGCGCCCGGGTCGGTCGCTCCCGCGCGGTCCGGGGGACGCCGCCCCCGCGTCCTCGTCCTGGGCAGCGAGGAGCTCATGTACGCCCCCCTCGCCCTGGCCGCCGCGCTGGAAGAACTCGCCCCCCACGCCGACGTGCGGTTCTCGACGACCACCCGCTCGCCGGTCCTCGCGGTGGACGACCCCGGCTACGCCATCCGCACCCGCCTGGTCTTCCCCGCCCACGACGACCCCGCCGACGGGCCGGGCGACCGCTACGCCTACAACGTCGCGGGCGCCGGGTTCGACGCCGTCGCCCTCGTCGTCGACTCGACCGGCGACACCCCGCCGCTCCACGCCCCGGACGGCCTGCCGGCGCAGCTCGCCGCGCACGTTCCGCGCGTCGTGCTCGCCGCCGTCCCCTCCTACGTACCGGAAGGAGCGGGCATGCTGCCCGACCCCCTGCGCGGACCCGCGTTCTCCTCCTACGCCCCCGAGGAGGTGGGCTGGCTCCTCCAGGATCTGTCGGACGTCGAGCTGGAGGCGCCGACCGAGGAGCGCGAGGAGGCCATCCAGAGCGGCGGCGCCCACTACGCGGAGTCCCTGCCCGTCGAGTACCAGCCCAGCGACCGGTACCAGAAGCTGTTCCACACCGCCCTCGACGGCTCCGCCGCCCGGATCGCCCACGCGGTGGGCGTGGTCACCGAGACCGTGCTCGCCGAACGGTCCCCGCGCCCCGTGCTCGTCTCCCTCGCCCGGGCCGGCACCCCCGTCGGCGTGCTGATGCGCCGCTGGGCGCACCACCGCCACGGGCTGGACGTGCCGCACTACGCCGTGTCCATCGTCCGGGGCCGCGGCATCGACACCAACGCGCTGCGCTGGCTGCGCGCCCACCACGACCCGCGGGACGTCGTCTTCGTCGACGGCTGGACCGGCAAGGGGGCGATCACCCGCGAGCTGGCGGCGGCCCTCGCCGACTTCCCGGACTTCGACCCGGAGATCGCCGTCCTGGCCGACCCCGGCTCGTGCGTCCGCACCTACGGCACCCGCGAGGACTTCCTGATCCCCTCCGCCTGCCTCAACTCCACCGTCTCCGGCCTCGTCTCGCGCACCGTCCTGCGCGCCGACCTCGTCGGCCCGCACGACTACCACGGGGCGAAGTACTACCGGGAGCTGGCGGGCACGGACGTCTCCGTCGCGTTCCTCGACGCGGTCGCGGACCGCTTCGACGAGGTCGCCGGGGCCGTCGCCGCGGACGCCGCCCGGCTCCTCGCCGCCGACCGCACCCCCACCTGGGAGGGATGGGCGGCCGTCGAGCGGATCAGCGAGGAGTACGGCATCCACGACGTCAACCTCGTCAAGCCCGGCGTCGGCGAGACCACCCGGGTCCTGCTGCGCCGCGTCCCGTGGAAGGTCCTCGCCCGGCGCGGCGCCGGCCCCGACCTGGACCACGTACGGCTGCTCGCCGAGCAGCGCGGCGTACCAGTGGAGGAGGTGGACGGCCTGCCGTACACCTGCGTCGGGCTGATCCACCCGCAGTACACGCGGGGCGCGACCGGCGCCGACGGCCGGGCGGCGGTGACCACGCCGTGACCACCGCCCGGCCCACGCTGGTCGCCAGCGACCTCGACCGCACGCTGATCTACTCGACGGCGGCGCTCGCCCTCACCGCCCCGGACGCGGAGGCCCCCCGCCTGCTCTGCGTCGAGGTGTACCAGGGCAAGCCGCTGTCGTACGTCACCGAGACGGCCGCCGAGCTGCTGGGCGAACTCGCCCGCTCCGCCACCTTCATGCCGGTGACCACCCGCACCCGCGAGCAGTACCGGCGCATCCGGCTGCCCTGCCCGGCCCCTCGGTACGCGATCTGCGCGAACGGCGGCCACCTGCTCGTCGACGGCGAGTCCGACCCGGACTGGCGGGCGACCGTCGCGGCCCGCCTCGCCGACGAGTGCGCCTCCCTGGCGGAGGTGCGGGCGCACCTGCTCGCCGTCGCCGACCCCGCCTGGTTGCTCAAGGAGCGGGTCGCGGAGGACCTCTTCGCGTACCTCGTCGTGGAGCGCGCCCTGCTGCCGGACGGCTGGCTCGCGGAGCTGGCCGCGTGGGCGGAGGGCCGCGGCTGGACGGTCTCCCTGCAGGGCCGGAAGGTGTACGCGGTGCCGAAGCCGCTGACGAAGAGCGCGGCGGTACGGGAGGTGGCCCGCCGTACCGGGGCCGCCACGGTCCTCGCTGCGGGCGACTCGCTCCTCGACGCGGACCTGCTTCTCGCCGCCGACCGCGCGTGGCGGCCGAGCCACGGCGAGCTGGCGGACACCGGCTGGCGCGCCGGGAACGTCGAGGTTCTCGCCGACCGGGGCGTCGTGGCGGGGGAGGAGATCCTGCGCCGGTTCCTGGCGGCGGCCCGCCCGGTCCGCGCGGCGGCCTGACGAGGCCGGCCCCAGCGCCATCACCGTCCCGGGCCGGTACCACGGTGTGAGGGCCGGCGCTGCGGCGTGGGGCCGGTGGTCACGGCGTGGCGCGGGGCCCGCGCCACGGCGTAGGGCGGTCGGTTCCGGCGGGAGCCCCGCCGGAACCGGTGGCCGGTCAGCCGCAGCAGCCGCCTCCGCAACACCCGCCACCGCCGCCGCCTGCGGGGCGGGCGGGTGCGGACGCCGCCGTACCGCCGACCGCGACCGTCGACAGCAGCTTGACCGTGTCGTCGTGCCCGGCGGGGCAGTCGGCGGGGGCGGAGGACTCCGCCATGGGGCGGCTCAGTTCGAAGGTGTCGCCGCAGGTGCGGCAGCGGTACTCATAGCGAGGCATGCGCACAGGTTATCGGCCGGGCCCCGCTCCCTGGCACGGCCGCGCGGCGACCCGGTACGGCTCCGCCGCCTGCCGCCCGGGACGCGGGGTAGCCACGGGCGGTAACGGCCCCGAGCAGCCGGACCTGGCCACCGGGACCCGGCAGCCGGGCCGGGCAGGCGGGGGCATCCGGGCCGGGCAGCCGCAGCCGGTGGCCGGCAGCCGGGGCAGCGGGACCCGGCCGGCCGGACCGCGCGGCCGGAGCCGAGCCGGGAGGCAGACCAGGCTGCGGTCGGGCCCGGGTCAGGCCCCGGTCCCGCATCGGGTCGGGCATCGGGTCGGACCCGGGCCGGTCTCGGTCGGGCATCGGGTCAGGCTCGAGTGGGCCCCGGCCCGGCCCCGGTCGGCCCCGGTCCGGCCCCGGTCAGGCGCCGCCCGCGCCCCCGCCCCGCTCCTCGCGGATCCGTTCCACGACCCGCCCGGCCGCCGCCCGTACCGCGTCCGTCTCGATCAGGAAGTGCCAGTAGTCGGGGTGCCGCTCCTCCAACCCCTCGACGGCCCGCTCCAGACGGGCGACCGCGTCGTCGAGCGGCCCGGCGTGCCGGGGATCCGGCGTGTGGCGCCCCTCCATCGCGAGCCGCTGCGCGTCGCGGATCGCGAACCGGGTGCGCTCGATCTCCCGCTGCGGGTCCTTCGACACGGCGTCGAGCCGCCGCAGCCGGTCGCCGGCGGCGGACACGGCCTCGTCGGTGGCGTTGAGCAGGGCCCGCACCGTACCGAGCAGGGCCGTCGCGTCGGGCCAGCGCTGCTCCTCCCGCGCCCGCGCCGCCTCGGCGAGCTTCGCCTGCGCCCGCCCCGCGCTCTCGGCGGCCTGCGCGGGCACCGTCTGGAGGTCCTGCCAGCACGCCGCGCTGTAACGGCGGCGCAGCTCGCTCAGTACCGGCTCCACCGAGGTGGCCCGGTGCGCCAGGGCCTCCGCCCGCGTCCGCAGCGACACCAGGCGCCGGTCCGTCTCGGCGGCCCGCTCCGGCAGCCGCTCGACCTCCGCCCGTACCGCCTCCGCCTCGCGCAGCACCCGGTCGGCGCGCTCCAGGGTCTCCGCGACGCCGTGCCTGCCGGCGCCCTCGTTGAGCCGGGTCAGCTCGGGCGCGAGGGCGGCGAGCCGGGCCGCCGCGTCGTCGGCGCGCAGACCCCGGCCGCGTACGCCGTCAAGGGCGTCACCGGCGGCGCGCAGCGCGGCACGCGCCCGCTCGACCGCCGGGGCCAGCCGCGCCAGCTGCGTCTCGGCCGTGTCGAGGAGCGGCGCGAGCCCCTGCTCGAACCGCTCCAGCTCGCCCTTGACCCGGACCAGCTCCTCCTTGGCCCGCGTCAGGTCGGCGCGGGCCCGCACGGCGACGGAACCCTCCAGGTCGACCCGGTCCAGGTCATAGCCGTCGACGGCCTGGATGTACGCGTGGCTCACCTCGTCGATGCGCCGCCCGAGCGCGGCGAACTCGTCGGCGACCCGGCGCGCGGCGGGCGAGGCGTCCACCGCGGCGATCGTCTCGACGGAGATCCGCAGGCCCCGCTGCGCGGTGTCCAGCTCGTAGAACGCGGCCGCCGCGTCGTCCTTCGCGGCCTGCGCGTCGGCCCGCTGGCTCTCGGCGCGCCCACCGCCGAACCAGCGCCGCGTGCCGCCCGCGCCGCCCCCGCCACCCCCGGCGAAGCTCGCCGCCGAGGTGGCGACCAGCAGCGACAGGGGCAGCAACACGAGGGCGAGCACATCGTTCGCGTACCGCCGCGTGCCTGTCCCCGTCACATTCGCTCCCCGTACCGCGCGTGTCCGAACCGACCCGGTTCATTCTCCCACCAGGTACGACGAACGGGAGAGCGGATCAGTTCGCCGTGCGGACCGTCACGTCGCCGTTCTCGCTGAGCGCGGTGACGGCGCGGGGGCTCGCCGGGTCCCGGGGCACGTCGGCGCGGACGTCACCGTTGCCGCTGCCGGCGTCCACGGCGTACGCCCCGGAGCCCGCCGGCAGCTCGACGACGACCTCACCGTTCTCGCTGCGCCCCTCGACCCGGTCCGGCACGGCGCGCAGACCGAGGTGGACGTCGCCGTTCTCGCTGCGTGCGGTGACGGCCTTCGACGCGGCGCCCTCGACGCGGAGGGTGCCGTTGTCGGTGTGCAGATCGAGCGGCCCTCGGGCGTCCCGTACGGCCAGGTCGCCGTTGTCGGTGCGCAGGGTGAGCGCCGCGGTGAAGCCGTCGGCGGTGACGGTTCCGTTGTCCCCCCGGAGCGTCACGGCCACGCCGCGCGGCACCTTCACCTCGTGACGGGCCCCGCAGTTCTCGACGAGCGCCTCGCACCGGACGCGCAGGGTGAGCGTCCCGTCCTCCATGCGCCAGGTCGCGTCGGGCCCGTTCCCGGCCACGACCCACCCGTCGACCTGCCGCGCCACCTCGACGTCCGCCACGTCGGCCGGCACCAGCTCCACGTCGGAGTCCCCGGCGTCCACGGTCAGCGTCGACCCGTCGAACGGGAACACCTGCCGCTCCACCGGCGCCCCCGCCACGTCCACACCCCCGCACCCGGCGACCCCGACCGCGAGACACCCCACCAGCAACGCGTGGACGGTACGACGACGAACACGATGTGCGACCACGACGACTCCCCCGGAAACGAACACCGACAACGCCCTCACGGTACGACCGGCCCCCACCCGCCCACGATCCTGCAACCCACCGCCCGGGGGTGGGGCCAGCCCCCGCAACGGTTTGCGAACCCCACCGGTGCGCCATGTACGCTGTTGCCTCACTCCACGGGTGCGTAGCTCAGGGGTAGAGCGCTGCTCTTACAAAGCAGATGTCGGCGGTTCGAAACCGTCCGCGCCCACCAGCGAAAAGGCCCCCCAGCCGGGGGGCCTTCAGCGTTGAATGGGAGCGAAACGGGAGATCAACTTCCCGAAGGGGGTTCCTCCACCCGCGCCGCGAGTTCGATCCCGCGCCGCCACCGCGCTTCCAACGCGTCCAGGCGGTGCTTCCGCATCGCAGGCGTCACGTGCTCGTACGTGCCCTCAATGTCTCCCCGCACAGCCCAGCCCATAGTCTCGAACCTCAAGGCGCGGTCGACGCGGTCCTCCTTCATCCACGTGTCGTGCGTGTGCCGGGCGCCTCGCATGGTGAACCCAGGCAGGATCGGCTTCCACTCCTCCCGGCCGGCGAAGCCCCGCTTACGCGGGATCGCGTCCCGCCCGTCCGCCGCGGCCCGCAGCCCCTTGCCGAAGTTCCCCCGCCGCCACCACTCCCCGCTCGGCGTGGAGAACGGGTAGGGGTGCGGCCACGTCTCCAGGTGGGCCCGCCACAACTCGACGAGGAACCGCGGCAGGTCAACGTCGCGGGCGCTGGTGCGGTTCTTCGGCGGCCCGAGGTACAACCGCACCTGGTGCTTGGGCTCCTTGCGCCGGTTGGCCTTCCAGCCCTTCTCCCGGCACGCTTCCAGCCGGGCGTCCTCGGCGCGGTGCCACTCGGCCAGTTCCTCGGGGGACAGCTCGAACTCCACCTCGTGCAGGGCGCCCACCCTGGGGTCGATGCGCAGGCACCACCGTTCCCACGGTTCGCCGTCGAGGAGTTCCGTCTTCGGGATGAGTGCGAGCTTCCGATGCAGCCCTGCCAGCTCACCCCAGCGCAGGCCCAGGTAGCAGTCCGACAGGACCATCAACCCCTGCACGCCGCCGAGCCGCTTGTACAGGCGGTATGCCTGGTCCGGCTGCGCCCAGGCTTCCTCATCCTCGTCGTCGTGCTGGACCTGTCCCTGCCGCTGCGTCGCGTCATGCACGGCGCGGTCCGCCGACTGGCGCCGCCGACCGTACATCGGGTTCGCGAGGAGGTACTCCGCATCTGCCGCAGCGGTGAGGATCATGCTCAGCAGGGTGAGGGCATGGCCTACGGTCACTGGTGAGCAGGTCTGTTTGTTGCCCCAGGCGCGTGCGGTGAACACGTTGATCTCGCACAGGGGGGTGTCACCGAAGGCGGGCAGCAGATGCCGGGTGAGCAGACGTTTGCGCTTGATCACCGTGGACGGCGCAACCTTCTGCGCCTCCATGAAGATCGGCACGAAGTCCTTGAGCAGGGTACGGGCCTTGTCGGGGTCGCGCCAGCGGCCGGCCCGGATGGCGGCCTCCTGGTCCTCGCCCCACTCCTCAGCTGCCCTCTTCGTACGGAAGCCCGGCTCGCTGCCGAGGCTGCCGTCAGGCTTCTTGTAGCGGGCTCGCCACGGGTTCTTGCCCGTGCCGCGCTTCTCTGCGTATGCCATGGCACCTCCTGCGATCAGGTGCGGGGCTGGTGCGGCGGCTCGTCTCCGAGCAGCGCTTCGAGTTCGCTTTGCAGTGCCCGGGCGCTGTCAGGAGGGACCCCCTCTTGCAGCCACAGCACAGGCGTACCACCTGCTTGGACATCGAAAATCGCGGATGCCCCGCCAGGCAGGCCGGGCACTCTGATGACGCGGACCAGCATGCGGCCCCCTCAACCCCTACGCGGTTAGCCCCCCTCGCAGGTGAGTGATCACTCTGTCACATAGCGGCACGGTCGCGAAAGACTTCGGACAGCCTTCAACTATCGGGAATCAGCGCGAGTTGCCCTCGGGAGGCGCGGCGATGTCCCGCATGGCGCGCTGGATGCGGGTCCACTCCTCAACTTGCCGCTGAAGCTCTGCCGGGTCCATGTCGGCAGCAGGGGAGTCCCGCTTGAACACCACGACGAGCCGAGAGCCGGAGCCAGGGACGCCCAGGTCCACCACTTCGGTGTCGACGACCTCGCCGTCCGACAGCTCGCGCCGCACCCTCGACGGCATCCCTTCGGCGTACCGCTCCGCAGCCTCGTCGGCTCCGGTCAGGATGCGCGATGCCTCGCCGGGCTCCCATTGCAGAGCCCTCTCGATGGCTGCCATCGCGGCCGGCATGCGCGAGCGGACCCTGCCGGCCTCAAGTGCCTGCACCGTCTGCCTGGTGACGCCTGCGGCGTCGGCGAGGGCTTGCTGGGTGGTCATGCCCAGCTGTTCTCGCCTCGCCTTGATGGCGCGCCCGAGCCGCGCCCAGTCCCGATTCATGGGCAACATCATGCCGCACAGTTAGGCAACCCTGCGCGTCAGGTTCAAGCCTTTCACCTGCGTTTAAGGTTGCGCGCCGCATCCGCATGGTTGCCCGTCGCGCCGTTTCGCGCCGTTTCGCGCCCGCCAAGTCAAGCGCAAGTCGATTGAAAGCAGCTCGCGGCCAAGAGGTGCTTGCGGAATGTCAATCGAATGTCTAACGTGAGTCGGGATGAAGCCCAACGGAGTTGCGATCCGGGCTCTGAGAACGGCCAACCGCTGTGGCCTGCGCGAACTGGAAGAGAAGACGGGCCTCAGCAGGGGCTACCTCTCTCGACTCGAACGCGGAGAGCGCGGCGCATCGCCGGACACGGTGCTCCTCATCGCCCACGTTCTCGACGTACCGCCCGAAGCCATAACTAGGGAGGACCTGTGACGACCGCCGTCGCCGACATCAGGCAGACGATCGACCTGCCCCCGCTGCGGGACGACTACCTGTACACGGCCGAGGAGACGTCGCTCTACACCAACGTCTCCGCGAACTGGCTGAAGCGCGCGGCCGCCGCCGACCGCATCCAGAACACCTACGTCGGTCGGTTCCCGCGCTGGAGCGCCCAGAACATCCGCGACATCGTCGCCGGCGCCCCGCACCGGCCGCGCCGCCGTGAGCGGCAGACGCACAAGAACGCCGCCTGATCCACGAAAGCGGGGCCGCAGGACCGGGCCTGGTCCGTGCGACCCCTCCGGCAGTACCTCCACCACTCGAATCGAGGTAACCACCGTGAGCATCACCCTACCCACCAACTTCCCCAGCGGGGACCGGCGCCCGACGCGCGTCGCGTTCACCCCGCCCCGGCCCTCGACGGTGCCCGGCGTGCTGCTGGCCGCCGCGCGGGTCATCCAGGCGAACGGCCTGTGGCACGGGGACTACGTGCCGGACCCGTTCGACCGGGAGATCAGCGCCGACGAGGTGCCGCACACGCGGCGGCCGATGTCGGTCGTGGCGGCGCTGAAGTGCGCGGCGACCGGCAGCCCGCACGGCGAGTCCCAGCTCGCGGACATGGCGATCGGCTTCGTGGCCTTGTCCATCGACGGCGGCCCCGCGTGGGGCGACATCTTCTCGCTGGAGCGGCACGTCGAGGACTGGGGCGACGCCCCGGGCCGGTCGGCGGACGACGCGGTGGCGCTGCTGGAGACGCTGGCGACGGCCCCGGAGCGTGCCGCGTGAACGCCCGGCGCGTGACGGCGGCGGCCGGCGTGGTGCACGCGGCGATGCAGTCCCGGCAGACGGCGGCGGGGATCGCCGCGGCGCTGGAGGCGGCGTGTCTGCTCCAGTCGCCGGAGACCGCGGCGGAGCAGCGGGAGACCGCGGCCGCGCTGCGGGACACCCTCGGCGCACTGCTGGAGACGCAGGTGGAGCGGGACGCCCTGCGGGCGCGGGTCGCCGAGCTGGAGACGGAGCGGCACTCGACGAACGAGGCCCTGTCCGACGCGGCCGAGGCGCTGCGGGCGAACCGCGACCGGATCGCCGAGCTGGAGGCGTTGAAGCCCGCCCGGTTCCAGGACTGCCCGGTCTGCGGTGCGGGCTACGAGTACGGACAGCCCTGCTCCCAGTGCGAGTTCCGGAGCCGCATGGCCGCTGCCGAGGCCCTCGCGGAGCGGTCCACGCCGCCGGTCGGCGACCAGTCCGGGCCGGTGTGCCAGTGCCGCACGGACCGCGACGGGGACGGCACCGGCTGGATCCGCTACCAGGGGCGCGACGGCGAGTTCGTCGAGCTGCGCTGCCGCAACCACGCCGCCCCGGGGGTGTCCGCGTGACGTGGCCCTGGCTGTGCGCCCTCACCTCCGCCCTCGGCCTGGCCCTCGTGTGGCTGGCCCTCCTCCTCGACTCCACCAGGAGCACCCGATGACCGACCCCACCCGCGTCGTGATCGACGTCGACCGCGACGGCTGGACCAAGCGGCTCCAGCTCAACATCTCCCAGCTCGACCAGGACGGCCACGGCTGGGGCTACCGGCTCGCCGGCCCCAAGTACAACGGCTCCAGCCAGCGCCTGCTGCGCTGCGAGCTGACCGCCCGAGACGCGGCGGAGATCCGCAAGGCCCTCGACGAGGCGTTCCCCGAGGGCGGTGCATCCGATGTATGACTCGCGGTGCGACTGCACCCATGACGAGGGCGTGGTCCACGACCCGGCGTGTGCGATCCACGGGCTGATCCCCGCCGAGGCGGCGGACATCCCGGACGCGGTCGCGGCGGAGGACGGTTACCCGCGGATGCGGGCCGCGATCCTCCACCCCACGCACGCCGCGACCCGCCGGCACTTCGCCGCCCGGCCGCTGCCGACGCAGCAGAACCGGAGGGCGTCGTGAGTGCCGCCCGGCTCGCCGTGCTCCGTACGGCCGTCCGTGCCGAGGCCGGCGAGTGGACCACGCACGACGTGCAGCGCCTGTACCGGGCCTGCGGCATCGACGCCCCGTTCCGGGCGACCGCGCGCCGCGACCTCGCCCGCGAGGGGCTCCTCGCCCTCGACGACAGCAACAGCGACCGGCGGGTGTTCCGCGCCTGCGGCCGCGCCCGTACCGGAGGTGCCGCGTGACGAGGACCGAGCCTGCCGGGCCTCAGTGTCCGGCGGCCCTGTACAGCCCCAGCACCGACACCCTGCGGCGCTGCGTGCTCGGCCCGCACGACTGGCGGGGCTGGCACGAGACGGCGAGCGGCATCCAGTGGCGCGACACCGACGCCGAACCGAAGGAGGGTCCCGAGTGGACGCCGCCGTTCTGACCGACCAGCAGCCGGCCGGTTTCGCGCCGGGCATCTACCCGGACATGCCGGCCGAGGCGTACCACGCCGACCCCCGCAGCCTGTCCTCGACCGGCGCCCGCCGCATCCTGAGCAGCTGCCCGGCCGTGTTCCGGTACGAGCAGACCCACCCCCAGCCCAGGAAGCAGGCGTTCGACTTCGGGACGGCCGCTCACCGGCTGGTCCTCGGCGACGGCCCGGAGCTGGTCTGCATCGACGCGGACGACTGGCGGACCAAGGCGGCCCGTGAGGAGCGGGACGCCGTGTACGCCGCCGGTGGGGTGCCGCTGCTGCCCGCCGAGTACGACCAGGTCCACGCCATGGCGGACGCCCTGCGCCAGCACCGGCTCGCCGCCGCGTGCTTCGCGCCGGGCACCGGCCGCCCCGAGGTGTCCCTCTTCTGGCAGGACGCCCCGACCGGGGTGATGCGGCGGGCCCGGCTGGACTGGCTGCGGCACCCCAGCGGCGGCCGGCTCGTCATCCCGGACTACAAGACCGCCCGGGACGGCTCGCCTGAGGGCATCGCCCGCGCGGTCGCAGAGCACGGCTACCACCAGCAGGCCGCCTGGTACCTCGACGGGGTCCGTGCGCTGGAGCTGGACGAGGCGCCGGCGTGGCTGCTGGTCGTGCAGGAGAAGACGCCGCCGTACGTCGTGACGGTCGTCGAGCTGGACGCGATCTCGCTGCGGATCGGCGCCGCGAAGAACCGGCGGGCCCTGGAGCGGTACGCCCGCTGCGTCGAGACCGGGCAGTGGCCCGGCTACGCCGACGACTCCACCCCCCTCTACCTCTCCCTGCCCCCGTGGGCCCAGATCCGCGACACCGAGGAGTACCTGTGACCTACCAGGACATCGAGCGCATCACCCCGGCCCCCGCGCCGGCGCGCCTCGGCCAGGGGACTGCCGTCGAGCAGTCCCGCGCGGTCGCCGAGGTCCAGGCCGCCATCGTCGTGGCCCAGCAGTGCCCCCGCGACATCAGCGCCGCCATCGCCGAGATGCGCCAGTCGTGCGCCCAGCCGTACCTCGCGGAGCGGGCGTTCTTCCGCTTCCCCCGCGCCGGGCAGACCGTGTCCGGCCCGTCCGTCCACCTGGCCCGGGAGTTGGCCCGCTGCTGGGGCAACGTCCAGTACGGCCTGGCCGAGCTGCGCCGCGACGACGAGTACGGCGAGTCGGAGATGCAGGCGTTCGCGTGGGACGTGCAGAAGAACTCCCGCACCTCGTCGACCTTCATCGTGCCGCACAAGCGGGACCAGAAGGGCGGCCCGAAGCAGCTGACGGACATGCGGGACATCTACGAGAACAACGCCAACAACGGCGCCCGCCGCGTCCGTGAGGCGATCTTCGCGATCCTCCCGCCCTGGTTCGTCGAGGAGGCCAAGGAACTGTGCGCCCGCACCATGCGGGACGGGGGCGGCAAGCCGCTCAACATCCGCATCGCGGACGCGGTGAAGGCGTTCGAGGGGATGGGCGTCACGGCCGACCGGATCGAGACCAAGCTGGGCCGGCCGACGGGGAAGTGGACCGAGCACGACGTGGCCCAGCTCCAGGTCATCTACCGGTCGGTGCAGCAGGGCGAGGTCAGCGTCGACGACGAGTTCCCCGCCCCGCGGGTGACCGCCGACGAGATCACCGGCACGGGCCCGGCCGGGGGTGAGGCGTGATGCGTCTCCTCGCCCGCCGCCTCAGCCGCGCCCGCGACATCATCACCGCGCAGGCCGCCCGCATTCGTGAGCTGGAGACCCAGCTCGACGAAACCCAGGACCGCGCCCGCCAGTACGCGGCCGAGGCCGCCGACCTGCGTGCCAGCCGGACGGACGACGCGCTCACCACCGACCTCCGCCGCCGCCTGCGCCTGTCGGAGCGGGCCCGCGCCAGCCTCGACGCGCAGATCCTCACCCTCCAGGCCGCGGCCGAGGCGACCGCCCGCACCGAGTACGACCGGCGGTGGGCCGCGTGACCACCACCACCACCCAGACCCCCGCGGCCGGGCTGACCACCCGCCCGGCCGCGGCCGGGGCCACCTACACCATCACCCTCAAGGCCGGCCTCGAACTCCTCAACAGCAACCAGCGACTCCACCACGCCCCCAAGGGCCGCCGCACCCGCGCGATCCGAGAAGCCGCCATGGTGGCCGTCAGCGAGAACGAGGCCCTCATGGCCGCCCTCGCCGCAGCCAAGCCCGGCCCCCTCTTCCAGCGCGCCCACATCTTCGGCATCTACCACCCCGCGACCTCGGGTCGCTGTGACCCGGCGAACTGGTACCCGTCCTTCAAGGCCGCGGTCGACGGGCTGGTCGACGCTGGCCTCCTGGACGACGACGACCACACCCGGGTCATCGGGCCCGACATGCGGCTCGGCTGCAAGGTCAAGGGTGGGCGGATCGCCCTCGTGGTCCGCGGGCTGGAGGCGGGGCAGGACTGGCCCGGCTTCGGGGCGGTGGCGGCATGAGCCTGCACTGGGCCACCCACTGGAACTACGCCCCCGACAGCGCCCGCCGCCCGGCGGACTGGCGGGAGTCGGCCGCCTGCCGCGACGAGGACCCGGAGCTGTTCTTCCCGGTCGGCACGAGCGGCCCGGCCGTCGCGCAGGAGCAGGAGGCCGCCGCCATCTGTCGGCGCCACTGCCCGGTCGTCCAGATCTGTGGGCAGTGGGCCCTGGCCACCCGGCAGGAGCACGGAGTGTGGGGCGGCATGACGGAAGCGCAGCGGCGCTCCATCCTCCGTCACCGGCGGAGGAGGACGTCGTGAGCGCCCTGGACCGGGCCCGCCGGCTCCTCGACGAGCCGCCGCCCCCGCAGGTTCCCGGACAGCTCGCCGCGGACCTCCCGGCCCTGCCCCGGCCCCACCCGCCGCTGGTGTGCGACGTACCCCAGCCCCGCCACGACGGACGGGTCCGGCCGTACCCGTGCGGCCCCCGTTGCGACCACCACGCCCCCCGGCCGCGACCGGCGGGCTGACCGCCCGGCCCGGGGCCGCGCGCCCCGGGCCCCACCCCGCACCGACCGAACGACCGGAGAGAAGGCCGCGTGAGCACGGAAGCAGTCACCTGGGCCATGGACGACGCGCCCATGCTGCTCACCGACAAGGGCAAGCCGGACACCACCGCACGGAACGTCCTCCAGGTCCTCGGCGAGCACGCCCACAAGGACGGCGGCGGCGCCCACCCCTCCGTGCTGCGCATCCAGTACCGCACCGGGTTCGACCGGCGGACCGTCCAGCGCGCGCTGAAGCGGCTGGAGGCCGGCGGGCTGATCACCGCCAGTGGGCAGGTGAACGGCCGCACGGTGTGGCGGCTGAGCCTGCACCTGAAGCGGCCGGCCTCGGACTGGTCGGACCTGGAGCGCGGCGAGGAGGAAGAGCGGCGGGCAGCGGCGGAGCGTCAGCGTCGGTCCCGAGCGAAGCGTGTCACGGACTCTGCGTCCGTGACGGTCACGCACTCAGACGACGTGACACAGGCCGATGTCACGCACTCCAACGACGTGAGTCACGCACTCAAAGTGCGTGACGTCACGCACTCTGCGTCCGCACGTCACGCACTCAACGCCGCCCTAACCACCAATCAACCGTCAGAACAACCACCAGCAACACCTGTGGCTGAGGTAGGTGGGGATAGCTACCCCTCCCAGGAGCAGGCGCTTCTCGCCCCCATCGACACGGACGGCTTCGCCCTCACCGACTCGATGCGCCGCTGGGCCCTCCAGACCTTCGGCCCCCACCTGAACGTCGACTACGAGACCGACCAGTTCCTCGACCACTTCCGCGCCAACGGCGCCCGCCGCAACAACTGGGCCGCCGAGTGGCAGAAGTGGATCCGCCGCTCCGCAAAGTTCGCGTCCGAGCGCGCCACCCGCCCGCCGCTCCGCGCCGTCCCCGGCGGCCGCGCCAACCAGACCGCCACCCTCCTCGCCGACGCCCTCGCCCGGCGCGCCGCACGACAGGAGTCCCGATGACCCCCGAACAGACCGCAGCCCTCCTCGCCTACGCCGTACGCCTCGACCCCCGCCTCGCCATCACCGACGAGGACGCCGCCGACGAACGCCTCGACCAGTGGTGCGACCTCCTCGCCGACGTCCCCGCCACCGCCCCCCACCCCGACGGCCACAACTGGGACGCCGCCCAAGCCGTCCGCCACCACATCGCCAGCAGCCCCTACCGCATCCAGCCGTCCGACATCTCCCGCCCCTGGCACACCTTCAAGGCCGACATCATCGGCCGGCACACCGGCACCTTCGAACCGACCGACCACCCCGAGATCAACCCCGACGACCCCACGGGTGACGCGTACGTGGCCGCGCTGCGCGCCGAACGCCGCGCCGTCGCGACCGGCCGCCGCATGCCGACCTCGGCCCGCGCCATCGCCCCCGCGGTGTCGCAGGCTGACGTGTCCGCCATGCGCCAGCAGAAGGACCTCGCCCGGTTCATCAAGGACACCGGCCGCCAGGCCGCCGCCCGCTGCGCCGCCCGCCGCGCCGCCGTCCTGCGCCACCCCGACCTCACCGAGCGGCTCCACGACCTCCTCGGCCCGGGCGAGTGGAACGGCTACCTGGCGCCCGAGGAGTGGGGCGGCCGGACGAACGACTCGCCGATCCGCAGGAAGCTCGCCGAGATCGTCGCCGAGGCCGAGGCCCGTGCCGAGGGGAGGACTGCCGCATGAACCCCACCCCGCCCGCGGCGATGGCCGTCATCACCGCCGCCCTCGACGACTACCGCCTCACCACACCACCCACCCAGCAGACCCCCGACGGCGCCGCCCACCGCATCGCCGAATACCTCCGCTCCAGCGGCTACGCCATCACCCCCCAGCCCACCCAGCACCGCCACCGGCCCGCCGCCTGACCGCATCCGGTTCCACAGCGCCGCGCGCGCACGAAGGAGCACCAACCGATGTACCGACACGACACCGACGCGCTGACCGTCATGGACTGGTTCTGCGGGGCCGGCGGCAGCAGCCAGGGCGTCCACGCCGTCCCCGACGTGACGGTCGAGCGGGCCGCGAACCACTGGAAGCTCGCCATCGAGTCGCACGCCGCGAACTTCCCCACCACCAGCCACTACCAGGGCGACATCCGCAAGGCCCCCGTGTGGGACTGGCCCGTCACCGACATCTTCTGGGCCAGCCCCGAGTGCACGAACTGGTCCGTGGCCAAGGGCCGGAAGCGGGACTTCGTCAGCGCCATGCAGGGCAGCCTGCTCGACCTCCTGGCCGCGGTCGACGAGGACGACGAGCCGTCAGCCGAGGAGGAGTCCCGCGCGCTGATGGAGGAGGTGCCGCTGTACCTGCGCGGGGTGCAGGAGCGCGGCGGCCTGGTCAAGGCTGGCATCGTCGAGAACGTCACCGACGTGCGGGCCTGGGATCAGTGGGACCGGTGGCTGGGCGAGATCCACAAGCTCGGCTACCGCACCAGGGTGATCGCCCTGAACTCGATGCACGCCAACCCGCGCAGCCTGCACGCTGCGCCGCAGTCGCGCGACCGGCTGTACGTCGGTTACTGGCACGAGAGCCTGGGCCGCACCCCGGACTGGGACAAGTGGCTGCGGCCGCGCGCCTGGTGTTCGGGCTGCGACGCCTTCGTGCAGGCGGTGCAGGTGTTCAAGGACCCGCGCCGGGACATGGGCCGCTACCGGCAGCAGTACGTCTACCGCTGCCCGAGCACCACGTGCCGCAACCAGGTCGTCGAGCCGGAGGCGCTCCCGGCCGCCGCGGCGATCGACTGGTCCATCCCCGGCCAGCGCATCGGCGACCGGGCCAAGCCCCTGGCGGCGAAGACCCTCGCCCGGATCCAGGCCGGGCTGGAGAAGTTCGCCCGGCCGATCACGCTGGAGGCTGCGGGGCACACCTTCGAGCGGCGTCCGGGTGTCCGGACGTGGCCGGTGGACGCGCCGCTGACCGCGCAGACCACGACCATGACGAAGGCGCTGGCCGTGCCGCCGCTGCTGGTCCCCGTCGAGGGCCGGGACGGCAAGAGCGCCGCGCCCGCGCACGCCCCGCTGCGCGCCATGACGACCCGCAACGAGACCGGTCTGGCGTGGCTGCCGTTCATCGCCGAGCTCCGCGGCGGCGGGTCGGTGGCCCGGCCGGTGTCTGAGTCCCTGGCGACCGTCACCGCGTCCGGCAACCACCACGGGCTCGTCATGCCCGCGATGGTGATGCGGAACAACGGGTCGAGGGGCGACGGGGGCGAGCACTGCACCTCGCCGACGGAGCCGTTCCGGACGATGACGACCGCCGGCCACCAGTCGCTCCTGACCTGGGAGCACATGCTGGTCCCGTACTACGGCAACGGCGCCCCGCGGTCCGTGGCCGACCCGATCGGCGCGCTCACCACCCGCGACCGGTACGCCCTGGTGCGCGGAGAGGTCGACATCGACGACGTGCTGTTCCGCATGTTGGAGCCCCACGAGATCGGCCGGGCCATGTCCTTCTCGGACGACTACGTGGTGCTGGGCTCCAAGCGGGACAAGGTCCGCCAGTACGGCAACGCCGTCACCCCGAACGCCGCCGAGGTCCTCGTGTGCGCGCTCGTCGAGGCCATCACCGGCGAGGACATCGACCGGTACGCCGCTCGCCCTTCGGGCGCCGCCCTGGCCGCATGACGCACGTGAAGGGCCGCCCCGCGGCTATCGGGGCGGCCCGGCACCCATCCCACCACACCACCCCGAGGAGACACCCCGTGACCGACCTCGCCCGCATCCTCGACACCGGCCTCGGCTGGCTCTACGACACCGTGCAGCCCGACGACGCCCACCAGCAGCACCACGGCATCCAACTGCACCTGCCGGAGGCGAACCGCTGGTACGGCTTCTGCCCGTCCGGCGCGCAGCACCGCCCCGTCGTCTCCGTGGACGTCATCAACGTCGAGTGGGTCGACAACGGCCCCAACACCCAGCAGACGCCCGCCAACCCGCTGGAGCCCGGCGAACTGCCCGCCCTCGTCAAGGAGCTGTACCGCCGTGGTTTCGAGTCCACCGGTACCTGGAACGGCCACCCGGGCGTCTCGGGCAGCGTCGGTCTCGTCCGGCCTGCGCACCCGACGCTCGTCGCTGCGGTCGACCGATACCGCCACGGCTGCCCCCTCCACCCGAACCGCTCGGTGTTCTGCGACTGCGAGCAGTGGACCGCCGGGTTCGGCCGCGTCGTCCGCCCGGACCTCCGCCCCACCCCGGCCGTCGCCCGGTCCGCCGAGGACGCCCACTGATGGCCGCCCGCATCCAGCGCCGCCGCACCAAGGGCTGGCGCGCCCCCGCAGGCGCCGTGTACGTCGGCCGCGGCAGCCGCTGGGGTAACGCCTACATCCTCAAGAACACCCAGGTCCGCATCCCCGGCACCGACGGCAGTGAGTGGCAGCAGGAGGGGCGCAGCGGTAAGGCGTCCGGTCAGCGCCACGCCTACAAGCACCCGGACGGCAGCGTGACGTGGCACCTGGTCCAGGACGCCACACCGGAGCAGATCGTCGAGCTGTACCGCCGCTGGATCGAGCAGCAGCCCGACCTGGTCGCGGCCGCACGCCGCGAGCTGGCAGGCCGGGACCTCCTCTGCTGGTGCCCGCTCGACCAGCCGTGCCACGCGGACGTGCTCCTTGAACTCGCCAACTACGAGCCCCCGCAGTGACCGACGTCCTGCACTTCGTCGGCGGCTGGCTGGCCCTCTCGGCCGCCACCGCCGGCGCCTACACCGCCCTCCGCCGCATCCACGACTGGAGACACCGACCGTGAGCCCCTTCACCCGCCCCGTGCACGACGTCGTTCCCGACCTGATGACCATCTGCCCCGGGCAGACCTACCGCGCCGTAGAGCCCCTGGCCGAGGGCCGACGCATCCGCATCGACCGTTACACGCCCGGCCACGCCCACGCGTGGGTCGTCGACGCGCAGACCGGCACGCGCGGTCGCTGGATCCTCGTCAGCTCCCTGCACCAGACCGCCGTCACCCGCACCGGCCAGCCGCGCCGCACCGGATACGTCCTGGAGACCCTGTGACCGCCACCGAGCCGCCCCCCCGCCCCCGGCTGGACGAGATGACCGACGACATGCTCGACGCCCTGTACGCCCGGCTGGACGCCGCCTTCGAGCGCGCCGACCGCCTCGCCACCGACCTGACGGCCGAGTGGGACGTGAGCCGCCGCCTCCTCGAATCCCGACAGGAGATGGCCGCCGAGCGATACGCGTGGCAGGAACGCGGCGACCGCGCCGAGGCCCGCGCCGCCGAGCTGGAGGCCGCCCTCGACCGCGTGCGCGCCACCGTGACCGATCTGTGCGACGAGCCCCACCCCGACCACGACCACCTCTGCCCGGACGACGTCCGCCGCTACGTCCTCGACGCCATCGACGGGCCCGCCCGGCCCGCCCCCGGCCCGGAGCCGGCCGTGCACATCGGCGGCAGCGGCAACGCCGAGGACTGTCCCGCCTGTGACCTGGACCGCCTGCCGTACCCGTGGATCTGCCCCGGCCAGCCCGACCCGCAGTCCTGACCCCCGCCGCGGCGCCGCCCCCACCAGCGCCCCGGCCCCGCACCGCGCCACCGCACCACCGCAAGGGAGCCCCGCAGTGACCACCACCGCCACCACCGCGCAGCACCTCCGCACCATCGCCACCGGCTGGGCCGACCTCCGCGCCGCGCTCGCCACCACCCCCACCACCTGGCCCCCCACCGGCCTCCGCGACTACCTCACCGCGCTGGAGCTGCACGACACGACGGCCGGGCAGCTGCGGGCGCTGGAGCGCGACCCGGGCCAGATCGGCCACACCGCGGCCCCGCTGTCCATCCCGATTCTCGACACGATGCGCGCCGTGGAGGCCGCGCTCGTCGAGCTGGCCGACCAGGCGGCCGCGGCGCTTCAGCGGCCGCCGATGAGCCGAGCCCCGGAGACGTGGCCGATCGCCGAGCGCGAGCGCCGCAACCGGCTCGCCGCCGAGGACGCGGCGGACCCCCGCCGGTGGGGCGCCCCGGGACGGCGCCGCACGGCCCCCCACGCCGCGCTGTGGCTCCTCGCGGTGGTGGAGGGCCGCCCCGGGCCCTGGACGCCCCTGGACGCCGCCCAGCGGGCCTGGATCCACCGCATCGCCGCCGAGGCCGCCCGGCGGATCGAGACCGCCCTCGACCTCCACGACGCGACCGCGGCCCTCACCCGGCCCTGCACCACGTGCGGCGGGCAGATCATCGTCCACGGCGGAGCCGGCGCCCGCCCCCTCGCCCGCTGCCGCGGGTGCGGCGCCACCTGGCACGCCCCCGAGCACGCGGCCGCGTAGGTCAGGGCGGCGGGGACGGGCCCCACACGGTCGCGTCCCCGCCGCGCCACTCGATCAGCGGCGACACTGCGGCGTCCTCGGGATCCATGTCCAGGCCGGCCCGGCGCAGGAACTCCACCAGGTCGCCCAGCCCGTACGCGAGGCCGAGGATTTCCCCGTCCGCTCGTACCCGGCGCCCGCCGGACGGGGATGGCGGGTGGACGACCACGGGAGGGTGCTCCATCCCCCCAGCCTCACCCCGGGCCCGCCCGGCCGCACCCGGACAGCACGAGGCCCCCACCCGTCTGGGTGGGGGCCTGTTGTTGCGCGGGGCTACGGCCGCCACTCGTCCTGGTAGTCCGGGTGGTCGGCGTACGGCAGGGCCAGCAGGCGGAGGAGCGGGAGGGCTGTGGGTTCGAAATTCCAGTCCGTCAGCCCGAACGTCTCATCGTTTTCCTTGTCTCTCTGGGTCAGGGACGTCACGAACTCGTCGAGGATGCGCCGCTGGGCGTCTACCGCGGCGAGGACACGCTCCGGGTCGTGACGGGCCATATGGACAGCCGCGCCCTCGCTCCGCACCCCTCCCGCACCGAGGCCAGGACCCGCGACCTCCTCGCGACGGGTCGTGATCTCCCGCGTGTCGGTCGCCGAGTTGAACCGCTCGTGCGTGCTGAACCCGCCCAGCACCCGCCACGTCCCCTCGTCGTCCCCGGGAGCCGCCTTCCATGGCCCGGCAGGCGCAGCCTCAGCGACCGCACGGTCCTCGTCGAGGCGGGCGCGCAGGAATTCGATCAGGCCCACGGTCACTCCTCGCCACCCTTCTTCGGCGGCCGGTCGGTCCAGCGCCCAGAGCCCCGCTCGATGTCCTGCACCGTCCCCAGCGACACCCCCAGCTCGGCGGCGATCTTCCTGTACGGCACCTTCTGCGCCCGCAGGTCCAACACCGTCTGGCGGCGCATTTCGTAGAACTGCTTGCTCCGGGCCGTCTGCTCCTTCAGCACGAGCCCGATGGCCCGTGCTCTCGCGACCGGATCCGGCATCTCCGCGATGCCGTCCAGGGCTGCCTTCACGCGCCGCACCTCCTCTGGAGTCGTGTCCTCGGCCATCCCGTCCCTACCTGTTCGGGTGAGCCGCTTGCCATCACTGTATGGGCGCCCATACAGTGGCGACAAGCGATCCACGCTGCCAACGCAGAAGCCCCGGTCGGGCTCTCACACACCGACCGGGGCCAGCCAGACACCTGACGACACCAGGAGCTGACCATGCCCCAGCGTAGCCACGCCTCCCAGCCGGACGAAGCCCTCCAGCGCGTCCGCGACCTCCAGGCGCAGGCCGCCGCCGACTACCAGGCCGCCCAGTCGCCCGCCACCCAGGCCGCCGCCCGCGACCAGCACGCCCTCGCCATCAGCCACGCGCAGGAGTCCGCCGGCGCCAACACCCGCCGCTGACCCCGCCGACCGGCCGGGCCCGCACCCACCACGCCAGCGGGCCCGGCCCCACACCCCGGAGCAGCACCATGGCCAAGACGCGCCCCCGCGTCCCGTCCATCCCGCCCATCCTCATCGGCGCCAGCCTCCTCGCCGCGCTCTCCCTCATCTGGTCCGCCTACGCCATCACCGACCTCATGCACGCCGGCCGGTTCGGCCTCTCCGTCGCCATCGCCGGAGACATCGGCTGGCTCACCATCCTCTGGGCCGAGTACCGACGCATCACCATCGCCGGACGCACCTGGGCCGCCCCCGCCGCCGGTTGGGCCATCGCCTTCGGCGTCGCCGTACTCCTCGCCCTCCACGGCGCCGAGGAGGACAGCTCGGGCCAGACGTTCGCCGGGCCGTTCATCGTCCTCGTCGGCAAGGTCGTGTGGATGATCGCCCTCGCGTCCCTGCGCGACCCGGCCGCGCTCACCGCCGACCAGGAAGCCGCCATCCACGAGGTGATGCGCGACTCGGAGTTCACCGCCCGGCTCAACCAGGCCGAGCGGGACCGGATCGACCGCACCGCCGACGCCGAGATCGCCCGCATCCGCGCCGAAGCCCGCATCACCCTCGCCCGCGACGACGCCGACTTCGAGGTCGCCCTCGAACGCCTGGAGAAGCGCGCCCAGATCGAGCGCCGCTCACCCCTCGCGCTCACCACCGGCTCACCCTGGACCGCCCCGGCTCAGCCCCTTGAGCCCGCTGAGCCCCCGGCTCACCGCCCGGCCGAGCCCGTGGCTCACCTCGCCGAGCCTGAGCCCGCACACCGGCTCTCCTCACAGGTCAGCCCGCCTGAGCCCCAGGCTCAGCCCGCTCACCCCTTCGGGTTCAGCGCCCAGCTCAACCCCCAGTCGGCTCAGCGCGCCGCCAGCGTCGAGCGCGTGGCTGAGCTCCTGGCTCAGGACCCCGGGCTCACCTCCGGCCAGATCGCCGAAGCGCTGAGCGTGAGCCCCGCCACCGCGAAGCGGTACCTGCGCGAAGCCCGGCGGGGGACCGCCTGATGGGCGCCGCGCTCTTCCCCCTCTGCGCGGTCGCCGCCGCACTCGGCCTCTACGCCTGTCGCACCCGGCCCGCCGCGCCCGCGCTCCTCCCCACCGTCCTCGTCGTCCTCGCCGTGCTCGGCGCGGCCCTCTTCCACTGAGGCACCCCATGCCCTACATGGCCATCAATCTCGGCGGCGTCACCCTCGGCGTCGCCATCGTCCTCGCCTTCGTCATGCGCTGGATCATGAAGGAGAAGCGCCGCCTGGCGGCCCTCGTCCCCTTCGTCCTGTCCCTGCTGTACGGCATGCTCGCCGCCCTCGCCGCCCTCGGCTCCTGGTCGGTCCTCGGCGCCACCACCTGGGTCGCCCTCTGGGCCGGCAACGTCGCCGGATACACCGGCCTCGTCTGGGGAATCGGCGGCACCGCCCCCGACGTCACCCGCGCCCAGCAGATCGCCCTTACCCCCGGCGGATACGCCATCGTCGCCCTGTTCACCGTCGCCCTGTTCGCCCTGCTCTGGTGGGGCCCGCAGCAGCACAAGGGGAAGCTGCTGTTCGGCGCGCTCGCCGGGATCCTCGTCGCCCTGTCCGGCACCGTCGCCGGGATCGCCGCCGTACCGCTCGGCTCCGGCGTCAACATGGCCGGCGCCGCGTTCACCGGGATGTTCGGATGAGCGCCGAAGTCGCTGTCGAGACACCGGTGGAGGCGGAGGGGCCGGGGGAGTCCGGCGGGATGAGCGAGCGCACCGCCCGCTACATCCTGCTCGGCGTCGGCGCGCTGGCCGCGTGGGGGCTCGTCGTCGCGTTCCCGTGGGTCGCGTACGTCATCGTCGGCGCCGGGCTCACCATCGGCTGCCAGCGCTGCCAAGCATGGCGCGCCGCCCGCCGTGAGGCCGCCGACGAGGCGCCGCAGGCCGCCGAGCAGACCACCGACGTACCCGGCCCGGACGTCGCGGGCGCGCTCCGCGAACTCGCCAAAGAGGGCGGCAGCGGCGTGCTCCTCACCCGGCTCCGCGACTACCTCGACGCGACCGACACCAAGACCGTCAAGGCTCTCCTGGACGAGGCGTCCATCCCCACCCGGGCGGGTGTGCGCACCCCCCACGGCAGTGGCCCCGGCGTACACCGGGACGACATCCCGCCCGCTCTCCCCGCCGACGAGGGCGCCCAGGAGGGGCGTTGTTCGTGCAGGTCAGAAGCCAACGCCAACGCCAACAACGCGCCGGAGAGCGACCCCCGAGAGGGGATACGTGTAGAGCCCATCGGAGACACCGGACACCTCATCGTCCGCCACCCCGCCGACGCCACCCGACACCACGCCATCCGCCGCTGAACATGCGTCGGGGCGGTCGCCCGCTCGCCAGCTGACCGACCGCCCCACACCCCATCCCGAGAAGAGACAGGACGACCATCATGGCACTCCGCAAGACCATCCCCACGTCCGAGCTGCGCGACCGCCTGGCGCCCGAGAAGCGCGAGCAGCACGCCACCGACTACCACGGCAGCCGCGGCGGATGGCTCCGCCCGAAGGACAAGCCCGTCCCCGGCACGCCGAAGAAGAGCTGACCGCCTGCCACACCGAGACCGGCTCCGCCGCGCGTCCCCCGACGCGGCGGGGCCGCTCTGCTGCCGCCCGGGCCCGCGCTTGACGAGACGAGACGGACCGTCCTACAGTCGGAGGCGTCTCCGGCGTGCCCAGACACAGACACCACGAAGGCCCCGACCATCCACCGGTCGGGGCTTTGTCGTTCCCCAGACACACCCACACCCCCTACGGCACCATGGGCGCCACACCAGCACCCACCCCCGGGGGGACACCCATGCGCACCCGCACCACCGCCGCCGCGGCCGTCGCCGCGGCCCTCCTGCTCGCCACGCTCACCGCGTGCGGCAAGTCCGTCGCCGAGCAGCGCGCCGACTGCCGCGCCGCACTCACCAAGGGATCCACCAAGACCAACCGACCCGAAGCCTGCGCGGACCTCAGCCAGCAGGACTACGACCGACTCCTCCTCGACTGGGTCGTCGAGAGTGCGGTCAAGGACATGCCCCAGGAGAGCCAGGACCGCCTCGACTACCACGACGACGGCGAGCTGAACGGCAGCATCCTCGACTGACGGGAGGCGCCCACGTGGCCGGCAACCCCCGCAACGGGCGCCCCTACCGACGGCTCGTCGCCCAGATCAAAGCCATGGGCGCACCGTGCTGCTACTGCGGCCACGACATCGACCCCACCCTCGACCCGCGCCACCCGCTCTCGTTCACGCTGGAACACCTCATCCCCCTGTCCAAGGGCGGCAGCCTCCTCGACCCGGCCAACGCCCGCAGCGCGCACCGCCGGTGCAACAGCGCCCGCGGCAACCGGTCAGCCCCGGCGCAGCAGCGAGCTTCACGGAGGTGGTGACACGGTGCTTATCGTCGTCACCGGACCGCCAGCAGCAGGCAAGAGCAGCTACATCAAGGCCCACGCCAAGCCCTCCGATGTGGTCATCGACCTGGACCTCATGGCTCTGGCCATGGCCGGACCAGGCGCCGACCACCACGCACACGACCCGATCCTCCTGCGCATCGTGCACCGCGCCCGGCAGGCCGCCATCCACGAGGCGGAGAGACACCTCGACCACACCGACGTCTACCTCATCCACACCATGCCGAGCCCCAAGGCGCGAGCCAGATACAAGCGGCTCGGCGCACGGATAGTGACCGTCGACCCCGGCGAACAGATCGTGCGACGCAGAGTGAGGGACATGCGGCAGCCGGAGATGGAGGCCGTCGTCACCCGCTGGTACCGCGACTACCGCAAGGGCGGCTCTCGGGCAGTCACCGCCCAGGCGTCCCGGGCATGGTGACGCAGCGACACGCGGCGTGATGACGGCGGCTGAACAGCGGCTCAGCGTCACGCGAGTGCAGCTTGACCGGGGAGAGCGGGTCAAAAGTTCAGCGGGCAGACGGGCGACCCAAACGCCCTTGTCGCCCTGTTTTTTGCGCGACCGCTAATTCAGTTGATCAAGGACCGAGTGAATTAGCGGGCGTCACACAGAGTCACGTCACTCACTGTGATGGGGGTGGTGATCTTGACCGAGGACGCCATCCGCGAGGAGATCGAACAGCTCGCTGTCAAGTCCGTCGCTCCCGGGCTCGTCGCCCTCGCGCTCGCGCTCGCCTCCGCCATCGACGCGGCCGACGGCCCGAGCGCCGTGGCCGTCGCCGCGCGGGAGCTGCGCGCCACCATGTCCGAGCTGCGGAAGCTGGCCCCGCCCGCTGTGAAGGGGGATGCCCTCGATGAGCTTGCTTCCCGCAGAGCGGACCGACGCGGCGCCTGAGCACATCCCTGACGCCCGGGGCGTCCAGCGCCCCCGGGTCTTCACCGCCCCTCCGTACGTCTCCAGCTCCGGCCAGGAAGCCGTCGAGCTGGCGGCCGTGGCCGGGCTCATGCTGGACGAGTGGCAGCAGTTCGCTCTGCACGTCGGCTTGGGCGAGACGGAGACCGGCTCATGGTCGGCGTTCGAGGTCGCGGTCAACGTGGCCCGGCAGAACGGCAAGGGCGGCATCATCGAGGCCCGCGAGCTGGCCGGCCTGTTCCTGCTGGGTGAGCGGCTCATCCTGCACAGCGCGCACGAGTTCAAGACGGCGAAAGAGGCGTTCCTCCGGATCGTCTCGCTGATCACGAACACGGACAGCCTGCGCAAGCGGGTCAAGGCCGTACGGCAGACGACCGGCGAGGAAGCTGTCGAACTGCTCACCGGGCAACGGCTACGGTTCCTGGCCCGCAGTGGCGGCAGCGGCCGGGGCTTCACCGGCAACTGCAACATCCTCGACGAGGACATGATCCTCGGCGATGACGCCATGGGCGCACTCATGCCGACCATGGCGGCCGTCAAGGACCCCCAGGTCTGGTACCTGGGGAGCGCCGGGATCGGTGCCCCTTCTGTGCAGCTCGCCCGGCTGCGGCGCCGGGCACTGGCAGCGATGGAGTCGGGCGAACCTGACCCGTCACTGGCGTACCTGGAGTGGTCCATCGACCCTCACCTGACCGAGTGCTCGCCGAACTGCACCGCACACGATGACCCGCTGTCGCCGCTCTCAGTGGCCAAGGCCAACCCGGCGCTGGGGTACCGGCTGACGCTGGAGCACACCGAGCGTGAGCGGCTGACCATGTCGCCGGAGATCTTCGCGCGGGAGCGGCTCGGTGTGGGCGACTACCCGAGCGATGAGGGCGACAACTGGAGGGTGATCGGTGAGGACGCGTGGCGGGCCGTCGCGGACGGTAAGAGCACGATGGCGGACCCGGTGGCGTTCGCCGTCGATACGACCCCTGAGCGGTCGCACAGCGCCATCTGCGCGGCCGGCCGGTCAGGGGAGGCCACGCATGTGGAGGTCGTCGACCACCGGCCCGGGACCGGGTGGGTGGCGGGCCGGGTCGTCGAGCTGGTGTCGCGGTGGCGTCCGTGCGCGCTCGTCATCGACGAGGGCGGCCCGGCCGGGTCGCTGATCCCCGCGATCCGCAAGGCGCTCGCGGCCGGCGACCCGGAGCAGAACATCGAGGGCCTGCCGGACGACGAGCTGGACGAGCTGCTGCTCATCCCAAAGGTCAGGCAGGTCGCGCAGGCGTGCGGCCAGTTCTACGACGGGGTGGCCGAGCACGGGATCGTGCACCTGGATCAGGCGCCGCTGACGACCGCGCTGGCGGGCGCGGACAAGCGGCCGGTGGGTGACGGATGGGCGTGGGCGCGGCGGGGCGTCAGCGTCGACATCAGCCCTCTGGTGGGTGCGACGTTCGCAGCGTGGGGGCACGCCGAGCGGGCGCACGTGGAGCCGGAAGGGGCGCCGAACCTGTGGTGAACGCGGCGTTGTTTGTGCTGGAGCTGCTGTTCGTGGCGGCGGTGCTCGCCGGGGTGGGCATGTGGTCGGTGCCGGCGGCGCTGGTGCTGGGCGGGGTGCTGGGCGTGCTCGCGGTGGAGCGGGCGCAGGCGGGCCGGAAGGGGGCGACGCGATGAGCCTGTTCGGGCTGTTCGAGCGTCGGTCCTCCCCGGAGAATCCGGCGGTGCCTCTGACCAGCGCGTCTCTGCTGGACTGGATGGGCGGTACTGCGTCGGACTCGGGTGTCACCGTGTCGGAGGCGTCGAGCCTGCACATGCCGGCGGTGTGGCGGTCGGTGGCGCTGATCGCCGGGGTGTCGGCGGCGCTGCCGCTGCACACGTACCGGCGCGGCACGAAGGACCGGGCAGACGAGGCGCTGCTGGACGACCCCCATCCGGAGATGACGCCGCTGGAGCTGTGGCGGTTGGCGTTCGTGCACCGGGTGCTGTGGGGCAACGCGTACGTGCAGAAGATCCGCAACGGCGGCGGGCAGATCGTGCAGCTGTGGCCCATCACGCCGGACCGGGTGCAGGTCGGCAGGGTGCGGCCCACAGCTGACCTACCGACGGGGAAGGTCTTCCAGGTCGCGGACGACTGGGGCGCCCGTCACACGCTGACGACGCGGGACATCCTGCACATCCCCGGGCTGGGGTACGACGGTCTGACGGGCGTCTCCCCGGTGCGGCTGGCCGCGCAGGGCATCGGCCTGGCGCAGGCCGCCGAGGCGACCGCGGGGGCGCTGTTCGGCCGCGGCAACCTCATGGGCGGGGTGCTCCAGACCGAGCAGCGGCTCAACGCGACGCAGGCGGAGCAGCTGAAGGCCGCGTGGCAGGCGAAGGTCGGCGGCTTGGCGAACGCGCAGCAGGTGGCGGTGCTGGACTCCGGCGCGCAGTACAAGCCGGTGACGATGCCGAACACCGACGCCCAGTTCCTGGAGTCGCGACAGTTCCAGGTCGTCGAGGTGGCCCGGATGTTCGGCGTGCCGCCGTTCCTCCTCATGTCCACGGAGAAGTCGACCAGCTGGGGCACGGGTCTGGAGCAGCAGGCGCAGGGCTGGGTGACGTTCGACCTCGCCCCGACGTGGCTGGCGCCCACCGAGCAGCGCATCACCAAGGAGCTGCTGCCCGCCGACCGATACGCGAAGTACGCGGTGCAGGGCCTGCTGCGCGGGGACAGCTCGGGGCGGGCGACGTTCTACCGGGCGATGCGCGACATCGGCGCGTTCTCCGCGAACGACATCCGCGCGCTGGAAGACCTGCCGCCGATCCCGGGCGACGAGGGCAACGGCTACTTGCAGCCGACGTTCATGGCCCCGCTGGGGTCCGATCCGCTCGACACCGACGACCCGAGCCCTGGAGGCGATGAGGATGAGGACTGAGGAGCGGCGCGACCTCACCCTGGCCACGGCCGGGCTACAGGTCCGCGCAGGCGAGGGGGCGACGCCCGGGTTCGCCGGCCACGCCGCCGTGTTCAACTCCCGGACCGCGATCGGCAACCCCCTGACCTGGGGATTCTACGAGGAGATCGCGGTCGGCGCGTTCACGAAGACCATCGCCGAGGGCGACGCCCGGATGCTGGTGGACCACGACACCCGCATGGTGGTGTCGCGGGTCTCGGCCGGGACGCTCCGCCTCGCGCAGGATCAGGTCGGGCTCGCCGTCGACGCCGACCTGGACCCGGAGCTGTCGTACGTCCGGGACCTGGTGACCAACCTCCGCAACGGCAACATCACCGGCATGTCGTTCGGCTTCCGCGTCATCAAGGACGACTGGGAGCCCGTCGAGATCGAGACCGTGGACGGCGACACGGCCGAGGCGGAGCTGCGCATCATCCGCGAGGTCCAGCTCTACGAGGTGTCCGCGGTGACGTTCCCCGCGTACGAGGACACCGACGCCGGCCTACGTTCCGTCGGGGTGGCCCTGGCCGCCCGCGGAGACGCGGCCGCGTTCGACCGCCGGGCCCAGTACCGGCCCGAACTCTTGAACTTCCGCCGCGAGCCGGCCACGGCCACTCGCGGTACCGACGTGACCCAGCCGGGAGAGACCACTGGGGGCCGTCAGGCGATGCGTATGAAGGCGCTCGCCGCCCGCTACCGCCTGGCGCGGTAGCAGCTCTCACCCATCCCCCAGCCCCGCGCCGCACCCGGTGCCGGGGCTCGTTGTGCTGGAGGCACACATGCCCACCCTTCAGACCCTGCTGGACCAGCGCGCGAGCGCGTGGGCCAAGGCGCAGGAGTTTCAGAACCGCGCCGCCACCGAGGCGGACATGCCCGCCGAGGACCGGTCCGCGTGGGACGCGGCGCTCGCCGACGTCGAGCGACTGTCCGCGGACATCGAGCGCGAGGAGCGGCACGTCCGCCTCTCCGCCGTCGACTACTCCCAGGTCGTCACGGCGTCCGCCGACACCGAGGACGCCGAGGAGGCCCGCGCCCGCCACGGCGGCGAGGACGGCGTCAAGGCGTACGAGAGCGCGTACCGGTCGTGGCTGCGCGAGGGCACCAGCGACCTGACCAGCGAGGAGCGCAGCGTGCTGCGCACCGGCTGGGTCGACGGCCGCGAGCTGCGCGCCCAGGGCGTCGCGACCGGCGCGGCCGGCGGCTACCTCGTCCCGCCGGCGTTCCGAGCTCGGCTCGTCGAGGCGCAGAAGTTCTACGGGGCGATGCGCGATGTGGCGGAGGTCATCACCACGGAGACCGGCGCGACGCTGCCGTGGCCGACCGCCGACGACACGGCGAACGTCGGCGCGATCCTGTCGGAGAACACGCAGGTCACCGAGCAGGACGTGACGATCGGGCAGGCCGACATCGGCGCCTACACCTACACGTCCAAGCTCGTGCGCGTCTCGCTCCAGCTGCTCCAGGACAACGCGTTCGACCTGGAGTCGTGGCTGGCCCGGAAGCTGGGCGAGCGGATCGGCCGTATCCAGAACACCCACTTCACCACCGGCACCGGCACCAGCCAGCCGGAGGGCGTGCAGACCAACGCCACCGTCGGCAAGACCGGCACCACCGGCCAGACGACCAGCGTCACGTACGACGACCTGATCGACCTGATCCACAGCATTGACCCCGCCTACCGCAACAGCGGTCGGCAGCGGTTCATGTTCAACGACGCCACCCTGGCGGCGGTCCGCAAGCTCAAGGACAGCCAGGGCCGGCCGCTGTGGGAGCCGTCCATCCAGGTCGGCGTTCCGGACGGGATCCTCGGCTACAGCTACACCGTCAACCAGGACATGCCCGTCATGGCGGCCAACGCCAAGAGCATCCTGTTCGGTGACTTCTTCGCCGGCTACCTGATCCGCGATGTCCGCGACGTGCAGCTGCTGCGACTGTCCGAGCGCTACGCGGACTACCTCCAGGTTGGCTTCCTGGCCTTCAGCCGCGCCGACGGGACCCCGCAGGACACCGCCGCCTACAAGGCGTACCGCAACTCCGCCACCTGATCGAGCCGAGGGAGAGCATCACCATGGCGAACACGCCTACGCCCAGGAAGGACAGCGCCCCGGACACCGGGGTGCTCCAGGAGACGCCGACCCCCCAGGCGGCCGAGCACGGCGACCACGACCGGATCGTCATGGCCTCGCGCCGCCCGGACGGCACGCCGGACCAGCTCAACCCGGAGTTCATCGGCGACAAGGAGACCGCCGTCCAGGCGGCCCGCGAGCAACTCGCGGTGCAGGCCGCGTCCGCGGTGGACATCGCAGCGCGCGGGGTGACCGCGGGCCCGGCCGAGGACGGCACCGGCGGGTCGGAGCCGGACGCCGAGATCAAGGCGCTGAAGGAGGCGCAGGACAAGGCCGTCGAGACAGCCGAGGCCCGCGCCGAGCGCGAGGTGAACGAGCGGCACCAGGGCCTGGGTGACTGATGGCCCGGATCCGCATGCTCGTCAGCGTGGCGGGCGCGGGGTTCTCGTGGCAGCCCGGCCAGGTCGTCGACCTGCCGGGCGCCGAGGCCGCGAAGTGGGCCGACGGCGTGCGCGCCGTGCTGATCCGCGACGAGCCGATGGAGACCCCGGAGCGGGCGGCCGGCGCCGAGACGGCGGCCCGGCCGCGGACCCGCCGCACCACACGGAAGGGGTGAGCTGGGGTGCCGTTCGATCTCGGCGCGACCGTGCGCCTGACCGCAGAGTGCCGGGACCCGGACGGCGCCCTCGCCACCGCTACGACGGCCACCGTCACCGTGACCCTGCCGGACGGGTCGACGGCCACCCCGGCCGCCAGCCCGACCGGCACGGGCACGTACAGCGCCGACTACCCCACGGCCCAGGCCGGGCGGCACACGGTGCGCTGGGTGTTCACCGGCCCGGCGCACGCCTACACCGACGCGTTCGATGTGGCCCCTGCGGCGGCGGAGGGCCTGTTCTCCCTGGCCGAAGCGAAACGCCACCTGAACCTGACCAGCACGCGACAGGACGACGAGGTGCGGACCTGGGTGGCCACGGCCACCGAGGCGGTCGAATGGTTCGTCGGCCCGGTCATCCCCCGCACGGTCGTCGAGGACCACACGTTCCGGCGCTCGTCCATGCTGGTGCTGCGCCAGACACCCGTGCTGGAGGTGACAACGCTGGCGCCGGTCCTGTCAGGCGGCACGTCGTACCTGCCGGCCGACCTCGCCCTGGACGGGGCGAGCGGCGTGGTGCAGCTGTCGAGCGGCGGGACACTGGCGGGCCCGCTGCGCATCACGTACACGGCCGGGCGGCGCATCGTGCCGCCGTCCGTCCGCTCTGCGGCGCTCATCATCCTCCAGCACCTGTGGCGCACCCAGCAGGGCCCGGCGCGGCCGCAGGTCGGGACCGGGGACTTCGACGTCACCGAGCCGATCCCGGGCCTGGGCTACGCGATCCCCCACCGGGCCGCGCAACTGCTCAGCCCGCACCAGCTCCCGCCGGGGGTGGCGTGATGGCCACCTCCGCGGTCCCGGCCGCGATCGACGCGCTGCTGGCCATCCTGCGTGCGGCGCCGGCGCTCGCCGACGTAGACATCATCGACGGGCCGCCGACGGGCGACATGTCGGCGGCGGACATCGTGGCGGTCGGCTGGCAGCCGGATGGCGAGGACGCCGTCTCGCTGGTGCAGGAGTTCGCGTATGCGGGCGCCAGGAGGAGGGACGAGGAGTTCGTCATCTCCTGCTGGTTGGAGTCCTGGACCGGCGACAGTGACGTGGCGTCCCGGCGGACCCGGGCGTTCGAGTTGCTGGCCGTGGTGGAGGACGCGCTGCGCGCGTCCGACGCGGCCCCGGAGGCGCCGACGCTGGGCGGCGCCGTGCTGTGGGCCCACCTCACCGCAGGGACCCTGCGACAGGTCAACACCGACCAGGGCGTGAGGGTCGGCGTCGCGTTCAGCGTCGCCTGCCGCGCCCGCATCTGACCCACCCCACCTACGAAGGAGTTCAGCGATGGCGCGTGTGCGCTTCATCGGCCCGGAGCCGGTCACCGTGCCGGAGCTTGGGGGCCGCAGTGTTCAGCCGGACGAGGTCGTCGAGGTACCGGATCACCGGTACGACGGCTACGTCTGCCAGTCGTCCACCTGGGAGCCGGTGGACGAGCCGAGGGAGCCGGAGCCGCTGGTGCGGAAGGCCGTGGCGGCGCGGGCCGCGAAGGAGCGTGAGGTCTGATGGCGATCGGATCGGGCCTTGGTGCCCAGCTCGGCGTCGCGGCGGAGTCGACGTACGGCACGTTCGTGGCGCCCACGCAGTTCTTGGAGTTCACGAGCGAGTCCCTCGTCCTGTCCAAGACGACCGCCCAGTCCAGCGGCATCGCGGCGGGCCGGCTGCTGGCGCTGTCGTCGCGGCGGGTGGTGACGCAGCGGCAGGTGTCCGGGTCGCTGAACCTGGAGGTCACGAACCGCGGGATGGGGCTTCTGCTCCAGGCCCTGATGGGCACGACGGTGACACCGGTCCAGCAGGAGGCAACGACGGCATACCTCCAGACTCACACCCTCGCGGACACGGCGGGCAAGAGCCTGTCGATCCAGAAGGGCGTGCCGCTGACCACCGGGGTCGTCACGGACAAGTCGCTGGTCGGCTGCAAGGTGACCAGCGCCGAGTTCTCGTGCGAGGGCGGCGGGATGCTCACGTCGTCCTTCGAGTTCGACGGGCGGGACTGCAGCGAGGCGCAGACGCTGGCGACCGCGTCGTACCCGTCCATGTCCCCCTTCCACTTCGGGCAGATGGCGCTGAAGACCGGCGCGTACGGCGCGGAGACGGCGCTCGACGGGGTCCGCAAGGTCACGGTGAAGATCGAGCGCCCGCAAGCGGTCGACAGGTTCTACGCGAACCAGTCCGCCCTCAAGGCGGAGCCCATCTCGAACGACCTGGTGAAGATCACCGGGTCGCTGGAGATGGACTACGTCGCCACGACGATCGACGACCTGCACACCAGCGACGGGGCGACCAGCCTCGTCTGGGAGTTCGTCGGCCCGGTCATCGAGGGCGCCCACGCCGAGACGTTCCGGATCGCCCTCCCCGCGATCAAGGTGGACGACGCTCCCCCGCAGGTCGAGGGGTTCGAGGTCGTGCGGCCCACGTTCAATTTCACCGGCCTGTATGACGGGACGAACCTCCCGGCTATCACGTACATGTCCACCGACAGCAGCCTGTGAGGTGACCCCGTGGCGCAGTCCGTCCGTATCACCGGGACCGGGCAGCTCCTGGAGCTGTCCCGGCGTCTGAGGGCCGCGGGCGGGCCGCGCCTCCGGGCGAACATGACCCGTCGCATTCGACGGGCCGCCGAACCGCTGCGCGCGGACCTCCAGCAGACCATCCGGACGCTGCCGATCCAGGCGCCGCCGCGGCGGGCCGGGAGCCGGGGCGGGTCCTCCCCGACGTCGCGTCCGCTGCGGGCGACGATCGCGGACGCCATCCGGATCTCCGTCCGGACCGGTGGGAACCCGGGCGCGCGGGTGTGGGTCGACAAGGGCGCGCTGCCGCCCGACCTGCGGAACATGCCCACCGTCATCAACTCGGGCCGGATCCGGCACCCGGTGTTCGGCAACCGGCGGCGGTGGGTGACGCAGACCGCGTCGCCGCTGTGGTGGGACCGGACGGTCCGCACGCACATGCCCCGCATGACCGCCGAAGTCGCCCGCATCGTCGACGACGTCCGCAACCAGATCACCTAGGAGCCCACGTTGATCATCGTGTACACGCCGGAGAGCGGCGAGCCGGAGCACTACGACGTCCGGTCGCTGCGGGTGTCGGAGGCGTCCATCGCGTCCCGGACCGCCGACATGAAGTGGGGCGAGTTGCGGGCGGGGCTGGAGAACGAGGATCTGGAGGCGATGCGCTCCATCGTCTGGGTCATCAAGAAGCGCAGCACGCCGAGTCTGCGGTACGGGGAGTTCGACCCGGGCGTGGAGGAGATGGTCGTCCGCCTCGACCGGGACGAGGTCACCCGGTGGGTGGAGACGTCCGCGCAGATCGCGGCGGCGGAGCCGGACCTCACGGCGGAGACGCTCGCCCAGATCCTCAACCACATCCCCCCGACGGCGCTCGACCGTGAGCACGCCGACGAGCAGGTGGCCCGAGCCGTCGCCGAGTTCGAGGAGGGCCGCCCAAAAGGGGCGGTGGCCGAGTCGAGCCCGGACGAGAGCCTGACCCCGACCTCGTCCGAGTCCGAGCCGAGTACCTCGGGCTCTTCGCCCACGTCCTGAGCATGCCGCCCGACGTCGTAGACCGGCAACTGGTCGACGACTTCGAGGCGCTCGTCCTGTGGCTCGACCACTACCAGGCCCAGCAACAGGCAGCCGGAGGTGACTGACCATGGCGGACTCCCGGCTGAACTTCCTGCTGACCGGCCGCGACCAGCTGTCGCGGGTCCTGAACAGTGCGGGCGACGCCGCGCAGCGGCTCCAGCGGCGCCTGGCCGACGCCCAGTCGGGCGGCTCGGACTCCCTGAACCGCCTTTCGCGCGACGCCGATGGGCGCCTGCGCGACATGCAGGGCCGGTTCACCCGGGCCGAGGGTGCCATCTCCCGCAGCATGGAGGCGGTGCAGGGCGCGCTGATGTCGCTGGCGCCGGCGGCGATCCCTGCGGCGGCCGGGGTGGTCGGCGCGCTGGCGCCGGTGGTGGCGCAGACCGCGGCGGCGGGTGCGGCGGCTGCGGCTTACGCGGTGGCGCTGGGCCCGCAGGTCGCCGCGATGGGCGAGGCCGCCGAGGCGCAGCAGGCGTACCGGGACGCGGTCGCCGAGTCGGGCGCCACGTCGGCGGAGGCTGTCGAGGCGCAGGTCGCGTACACCCGGCAGCTCGCCAAGATGCCGCCTGCGACGCAGAAGGCGTCCGTCGCGCTGTCGCAGTTCAAGGACGAGTACAAGGCGTGGTCGGACGCGTCGGCCGAGGACACTGTCACCCCGATCACCAAGGGGTTCGCGGTCCTCGGGGCCGCGCTGCCGAAGCTCACGCCGGCCGTGCGCGGTGTGGGCGCTGAGCTGGACCGCGTGGTCACCCTGGCCGGCGGGGCGGTCAGCACGCCGGGGTTCGACCGGATGATGAACCGGTTCGGCGAGTTCTCCACCGGGACGATTCGGCGGGCGAACGACGCGCTGGTCACGTTCATGATGCGTCTGGAGTCGGGCGAGTACGACAACGGGTCGCTGGCCCAGTTCATGGACTACGCCCGCGCGCAGGGCCCCACGGTGGGGGCTGCGCTGCGCGGCGTCGTCGAGGCGCTGGGGAATCTCCTTCAGGCCGGCAGCGAGGTCGGCGTCGGACTGCTCCAGGTCGTCAACGTCCTCGCGTCGATCGTGTCCGCCGTGCCTCCGGGGGCTATCGCGGTGATCCTCCAGATCGCCATCGCCATCAAGGCGGTCAAGCTGGCGGCGGCCGGGCTGGCGGCGGTCCGCGGCGCGCTCGGGGGCGTGGCCGCGGCGACGCTGGCGATGCAGGGCGCCGCAGCCGGGGCGACCGGCGGGATGGCCGCGTTCACGGCGGCGATGGCCACCATGTCCCGGGGCGCGAAGCTCGCGGTGGCGGGGACGGGTATCGGGCTGCTGCTGATCCTGATGAGCGAGCTGTCGCAGATGGGGCAGCGGACCCCGGCGGACATCGACAAGATGACCGTCAGCCTGGCGGAGTTCGCCGACTCCGGCCGGCTTACGGGCGAGGCGGCCCGCGTGCTGGGCCGCGACTTCGCAGCGTTCGACGAGGCGCTGCGGGGGCTGGCCCGTCCGGACCAGTGGGACCAGTTCCGTCAGGGCCTCAACGAGATCGTCGGCATGGACAGCGCGCCCGTCCGCGAGTGGAAGGGCACGCTGGAGGACGTCGACAAGGCGCTCGCCAACATGGTCTCCAGCGGCCACGGCCAGACGGCCGCGGCGACGTTCGACCTGCTGGCGGCGCGGGCCCGGTCGCAGGGCCTGACGACGGGCGAGCTGAAGGGGCAGCTGGACGGGTACACGACCGCGCTGAAGGCGCAGGCGTTCGAGCAGCAGATCGCCGCTCAGTCGATGGGCCTGTTCGGGCAGCAGGCGCAGACGGTGAAGGCACAGTTGGACGCGCAGAAGGCCAGCGCGGACGGTTTGCGGCAGTCCCTGCACGCCCTGAACGACACTTACCTCCAGGCGCGCGGCGACGTGCGCGCGATGGAGGCCGCCATCGACGCGGCGTCCGAGGCGGTCAAGCGCAACGGGCGCACCCTGAGCGAGAACACCGAGGCCGGCCGTGAGAACAACGCGGCGCTGGACGCGATCGTCTCCACCACGATGCGTGCCGCGGAGTCGGCACGGGCCAACGGCGCGAGCTGGTCGACCGTCAACGGGATCTACGAGCGTGGCCGGGCGGCGCTGCTGAAGACCGGCGCGCAGATGGAGACCACCAAGGGTCACGCGGCCGCGCTCGCGGCGCAGATCCTGCGGACCCCGAACAAGACCGCCCTGCTCAAGGGCGATATGAGTGATCTCCAGGCCAAGCTCACGCACGCGAAGAACCAGCTGGCCCGTGTCCCGGACAGCAGGCGGGCGGAGATCCGGGCCCGGATCGGGCAGCTCCAGGCGGCCATCGCGCAGGCCCGCGGGTACATCGTCGGCATCGACGGGATGACGGCGCACACGTACATCTACACCAACCACATCGTCACCAAGTCGACCGGCGAGGCCCGGAAGCGACGGGGCCGGACACCTGGAGGGCTGGCCACAGGTGGCATCGTCCGCGGGCCGGGCACGGGCACGTCGGACAGCGTCCCCATGATGCTGAGCAACGGCGAGTACGTGATCCGGGCCGCCGCGGTGAACCGCCTCGGCGTCAGCACGCTCGACGCACTCAACCAGGGACGGAACGCTCTGGGATTCGGCGCGGGCCTCACCGGGGCGGGCGTGGACGCCGGGCGCGGCCTGGCTGCGGGGCTGGCCGGGTCCTCGGCGGGCGTGTTCTCGTCGGCCCGGCACATGGCGGCCGCGGTCGAGGCTGGCGTGCGGGCGGAGCTACAGATCGCGTCCCCGTCGAAGAAGATGCAGGCCCTCGCGCGGGAGATCGGCAACGGCCTGATCGTCGGCATGACCGGGTCGCGGGAGAAGATCGCAGCCATGGCCAAGCGGCTCAGCGCGGCGATCACTGCCGCGTGGGCCGGGTCGCGGTCGAAGGTCGATGACCGGCTGCTGGCCATGGTCGCCAAGAACACCACGCGCCTTCAGACCCTGTCCGACCAGCGGATCGCCATCGTCAAGAAGATCGCCGAGGCGAAGGAGTACGCCAACCGGCTCGCCGACTCGGCGCGCGCCGGGGCGGGGCTTCAGCAGCTCGGCATGGACGAGGGGGAGGTGAGCGCGGAGGGCATCCGCGTGGGGCTCATCGCGAAGCTCGACCGGATCCAGAAGTTCGCCAAGCGCGTGGCCGAGTTGGGCCGCCGCGGCCTGCACAAGGGACTGCTGCGGCAGATCCTCGACATGGGCCCGGAGGCAGGGTACGAGTACGCCACCGCGCTCGCCTCGGCGGACGCCGCGACGTGGTCGCAGATCCAGGTGGCGCAGTCGCAGATCGACAAGGCGGCCAGCGGAATGGCGCTCACGGGCGCCGACGCGATGTACGACGCGGGGCGGCAGGCCGGGCGGGGGTTCCTCACCGGGCTGGCCGCGCAGCAGAAGGACATCGAGAACCTGATGCTGAGCATCGCGAAGGGGATGCAGGCCGCCATCAAGAAGGCGCTCGGCATTCGCTCGCCGTCGCGGGTGATGGCGGAGCTGGGCCGGTACTCCACGGAGGGTCTCGCCCTCGGCATGCGGGAGCAGATCCCGGTGCTGGACCGGGCGGTCGCGCAGGTGGCCGGGCGGGTGTCGGCGACGCAGCCGGTCCTCGGCCGGCCGGCGGTCGCCGCGGGTGGCGGCGCGCGGGAGATCCGTGCGGAGATCCACATCCATGGGGCGATGGACCCGGTCGCGGTCGGCCGGGAGGTGCAGCGGGTCCTGCTGACGCTGAAGCGCACGCAGGGGGTGCACATCGATTTGGGGGTGGCGTGATGACGCATCTGGTGGTGGAGGTGGGGTGGGGGTCGACGGTCTCCACCCCGGAGGGCAGCATCACCTGGACGGACATCACCAGCTACGTGGACGTGGCCGAGTCCGGCGTGTCGATCACGCGCGGCTCGTCGGACGAGGTCGCCGACATCCAGCCCAGCACCTGCACGCTCCTGCTGAACAACCAAGACGGGAGGTTCAGCCCCGGGCTGGCGTCCAGCCCGTACTACCCGTACGTGCGGAAGGGCACCCCCATCCGGGTGCGGGTCCTCACCGGCGGGATCGTCCTGCACACGCGGTTCTACGGCACGGTCAACGAGTGGCCCACCAGGTGGCGCGGCCTGTACGCGCGGGCGTACATCACCTGCACGGACATCCTGCGCACCCTCGGTCGACAGCCGGAGCTGCGCTCGTGTCTCGGCGAGGAGATCCTGCTCCTCAACCCGTCGGTGTACTACCCGCTGACGGAGCCGTCCGGGTCGGTGTCCGCGGGCGACCTGTCCGGCACCGGGGCGGGGGCGCTGGCGGTGCAGCAGGTGAGCACCGGCGGCACGGTGGCGTTCGGGGCGACGGAGGGCCCGGCGGCCACAGGGGAATCGATGGTGCAGCTGACCCCGGTCGGCACCAGCCAGGGAAAATTTCTCCAGGCGAACCTGGGCCCGGACTACGAGGCGCGATCGACGAACCGCTACAACCACATGGAGGCGTGGTTCCAGACATCGACTGCGGGCCGCGTCCTCTTCGCGCTGTCCTCGACGGACGGGCAGAACATCATCGTGTTCGCCCTGTCCGGGACCGGCACCCTCCAGGTCGAATCGACGAGCACGGGCGCGGCGCTTGCCACCGCCGCGGTCACCACCGGCAATCTCGCGGACGGCGCCTGGCACCACCTGGTCTACGACGAGCACGACAAGAAGATCTACGTGGACGGGGCGGTGGCGACATCCGGCACCGTGTCGACCATGTGGCGGCTGCGCACCCTGCGCGTGGGCGGCTACGCCGGCACGCGCCTGTGGTCGGGCAGCATCGCCCACCTCGCCCTGTACACGGTCGGCGCGGGTACCTACGGCACGACCCTGTCGCCGCACTACACCGCGGGCATGACCGCGTTCGCGGGTGAGGCGGCGGATCTGCGGATCAAGCGGCTCGCCCGGTACGCCGACCTGGCGTCGGTCACGGTGGAGGGTGTCACGCACGACTCCATGGCCGGGCAGGGCCCGGCTGGGGCAACGGCGCTTGCGCGGATGAAGGAGGTCGAGCAGACCGAGTCGGGACGGCTCTTCGCGGCGCGTGACACGTTCGGGCTCGTCTACCAGTCGCGTGACGTCCGGTACAACCCGGCGCCGTCCAGCGAGGCGTTCACCGTGGCGTACGCGGACACCGAGACGCCGGACGTGGAGATCCGCGACGACGACCAGAAGATGGTCAACACCGTCATCGCGTCCCGTCCGGGCGGGGCGACGCAGCGCGTCCTCAACGCGGCCTCCCGCGCGGCCTACGGGGTGTACCAGCAGGATCTGACCCTGCTGAAAACCTCGGACGGCAGCGTCATCGACGCGGCGCAGTGGCTCGTGTCCCGGTACGCCGACCCGCCGCCGGAGCTGCGCGAGGTGCCCATCGAGGCGTACACCCTGCCGAACTACACGGCCATCCTCAGTGCGGACATCTCCGACACCTTCTCGGTGACCGGCATGCCGGACCAGAGCTACGCGGCGACGATGCGGGTCACCGTCGAGGGCTACACCGAGATCATCCGGCACAACAGCCACCGCATCCAGTTCCACGTCAGCCGCAGCGACACCGACTCGGTATGGGTCCTCGGTGACGCCACATACAGCGTGCTCGGCTCGACGACCCGCCTCGCCTACTGACAGGAGCAGCCGATGCCGATCCTCAGGGCTGAGGAGTTCTACGCCCCCGCCCACCCGCTGGCGCCGGACGCCTGGGCGTCCCGGCCGCCGGCGGAGCGGGTGTTCGCGTGGGTGGAGATGCGGCTGTCCCGCCGCGTCGTCCCGCCGGAGGGCGTCATCCTCGGCGTCCGCGGTTACGCGCGGATCAACCACGGCCGCTGGATCGCCGACTGTCTGTCCTGCGGCTCGGCGCAGGTCGTCTCTCCTGACGACCCGCGTATCGCGTGCACGGAGTGCGGCTACGGCTGGGTGCCCCTCGTCTTCCCGGACGAGGTGGCCGTGGTCGAGGAGTCCCTCGCCGAGGCCTTGCCGGTGGAGCAGAACTGGTGGCACCCGGACGACCCCACGGCCCCGCCCCCGCCTGCCGAGCCTGAGCCCGAGGAGGCGTAGCCCATGGCGAATCTCGCTACCCCGCGGACGTGGGTGGTCGGTGAGACCGTGTCCGCCGCGATGATGAACGCGGAGATCCGCGACCAGATGAACGTGCTGATCGGCCGGGAGACGAAGACCGGGCATATCACGGTCAGCTTCACCGGCGTCGACTCGTACACCGCCCCGGCAGTGACCTTCTCCGGGGCCGCGTTCTCGACGACACCGATCGTGACGGTCACCATCCCGACCACCTCGGGCGCAACGTCCCGCTGGCAGGCCCGCGGAGCGAACCCCACCACGACCGGGTTCACCCCATTCTTCCAGTCCGGTGCTGCGGGCGCCACGGCCACCTGGTCGAACGTCACCTGCGGATGGACTGCGATCGTCTCCTGACCCGCCCCCACCTCTCCGCCCCGTACCGTCCGGCCGGGGCGTTTCTCATGCCCTGGAGGCTCTGTGTCCGACCCCGTACCGCTGACCGCGACGGGCCGCCCGATGATCGTGTACACCCCGCACCAGGACGACGAGACGTTGTGGGGCGGGATCGTCATCGCGCACCATGTCCTTGCCGGCAGGCAGGTGCACCTGGTGCTCGGCTCGGACGGGGCGACGTCCCGGATGCGCCACGCGCTGAACGGTGAGGCGGACAACGGGTGGTGGCTGTCGTACCACTACCCGGAGCGGGAGGGCATACCGGCGCCCCTGTCCGAGCAGCAGTTCGCCGAGGCGCGCGACCGGGAGCTGCTCCAGGCGGCGCGGCAGCTCGGCGTACCCCGGGACCGGGTCCACCTGCGGGTCGCGGAGCGCGGCCCGGCCCTGACGGTCGCCGACGCCGAGCGGCTGATCCTCGCCTACGAGGCGCAGTACCCGGGCGCCGGGCACTGGACGACGCACTGGACGGACCCGGACGCCACCCACGCAGCGCTGGGGACCGCCCTGCGGAACCTGCGCCTCGCCGGACATGTCACTGACGCCCGGTGGCTGGTGCGCCGCTCGCAGATCACCACGGTCGCCGGGGCGGTGCGGTACGACGCCGGGACCTATACGGCGACCGCGACGGACATGGCCCGGGCGGCGGCCCGCTGCTACGCCGCATGGTGCCCGCCCGAGAGCTACGCGATCGGCGCGCACTCGGTGCCGGCGGACGTCCAGGCGGTCATCGACGGCCACCCGAACTACATCGTGAAGAACCCCTGATCGGAGGCCCGCATGGCTTGGTACCCGGGCGCGTCCCGGATGGAGTTGCAGCCGGAGTCGGACGCGCAGCCGGCGATCCGGCCGACGCAGTTCATCCTGCACAGCATCGCCGCGCCGTGGACGGCTCGGCGGACGTATGAGTTCTGGCGGGACAGTTCCAGCTTGGAGAGTCATTTCGGGCTGGGTTTCGAGGGTGACCTCGCGCAGTACATCGGCACCGAGACCCGCGCCGACGCGAACTACCAGGCCAACCGGCGGCCGGACGGCACCGGGGCGGTGTCCATCGAGACGGCGTCGAACCTCAAGCACACCGACCCGTGGACGGATCGGCAGATGGAGCAGCTGGTCCGGCTCGGTGTGTGGCTGCACCAGCGGCACGGGATCCCGCTCAGGGTCTGCCGGACCGCGGCTGACCCCGGGTTCGGCTACCACTCCCTGCACGCGGCGTGGTCGGTGGGCGGCACCGCCTGCCCCGGCGCCGCGCGCATCCGGCAGTTCCGCACGGAGCTGTTCCCCGAGATCGAGCGCCGCGCCGGCGCGACCCCCGCCGAGGAGGACGACATGACCCCTGAGCAGGCCCGCATGCTCGCCGAGCTGCACCGGGACCGGAAGGTCGCGCCGTGGCAGTACGCCGGGCAGCTGGAGCGCGGTGACGCGTGGCAGGTGCTGCGGGACGCCGCGACCGGGGCCGCCGCGGCGGTCGCCGGGGTGCAGGAGCTGAAGGCCCGCATCGCCGAGGTCGGCGCGCCGGCGCTGACGGACGCCCACGTCGCGGCGCTGGCCGACAAGGTGGCCAGTTCGCCGTCCCTCGCCAATCGAATCGCCGAGCTGGTCGCGGAGAAGCTCGCCGCGCGCCTCGCCGAGTAGAAGGAGACCATCATGGCTGCACCCATCGAGAAGAAGGTCACCGCCGCCACCGCCGGGGCGTACGTCGCCAGCACCGGCCTGCTGGCCGCGCTGACCGCCGTCCAGGACAACCCCGGCCTGGTGGGCTGGCTGCCGGACGCCCTGGAGCCGTTCGTCCTCGCGCTCGTCCCGGCCACGCTCACGTTCGTCGGCGGCTGGGCGGCGCGCCACACCCCGCGCGGGCACACCACCCAGTAGCAACGGAGGAGCCCCGCATGCCCGACGAGCCGAGCGTGGGCGAGCTCGGGCGGACCGTGGAGGCCCTGCGCCACGAGATACAGGCCCTGGGCCAAGGCATCAACTCGCGACTCGACCGGGTGGTGTCGACCGAGGTCTACAGCCTCCAGTCTGCGTACACCGACCAGCGCATCACCGCACTGTCCCAGGAGCTACAGAAGGCCAGGGACGCGCATGACGCGCTGGATGCCGGCTTCGAGCAATACCAGCGAGACGAGCGCGACCGTCGCGAGCGGGAGCGGCAAGCCAGGCTCTACCAGCTGATCGTTCCAATGCTGCTGGCTTTGATGTCCACGGCAGTCGCGATATGGGCGGTGGTGTCATGACCGGGTCTCGGGCCAGGCGGCGCGCGCTGCGGCTGCCGAGGGCGGAGTGGCTCGCAGGCGTCACCGCGCTGGCCGCCGTGGCCTTCCTGGTCTGGCTGGCTGTGCAGGTGGTCACCCTCAGCCACGAGCTGCGGGCCGCGAATGGGGCGCGGGACGCCCTCGCGCGTCAGGTGCAGGATCTCGGCGGGACGCCGGTGGCCGGCGCGCCTGGGTCCCGCGGGGACATCGGCCCGTCGGGGCCGCCGGGCCCTCGCGGTGATCCGGGGCCAACCGGGCCTGCGGGCCAGGCCGGGCGTCCGGGACCGACCGGGGCGCCGGGGCCGTCGGGCGACCGGGGGCCGGTGGGCGCCGCCGGCACGGATGGGATCGGCCTGCCTGGCGCGCCCGGAGCCGAGGGCCGGCCGGGGCCGGCCGGCCCCCAGGGTGAGCCGGGGCCGCAGGGCGAGCCTGGCCCCGCTGGCCCTCGTGGTGAGCCGGGGCCGTCGGGGCCGGCGGGCGAGGACGGGCAGACCTGTCCCGACGGCTACTCTCTCCAGCCGCCCGGAGGTGACCCTGATGCCCTGATCTGCCGCCGCGACGGGGCACCGCCACCCGACGACTCCGGCAGCACCCCGCCGGTGGTGTTGACCGAGCGCCGCCGCACGTGAACGAAGCCCCCTTTCCTCCCCATACCGGGGAGGAAAGGGGGCGGCTTCGTCGTGTCCGGGTTCAGTCGGCGTCCGGGCCGGGCCAGTCCGGGTCTTCCTCGGCGGTCGGCAGCGTGCTGCTGCCCTCCGCCCAGTGGTTCACCCAGTTGCACACCCCGCACGCGTACCGGCCGTTCAGCCCGGCCACCTGCGTTCCGCAGCGGCGGCACGGCGTCGTCGTGATCTCGGGTGTCGGCAGCACGGGCCCGCTACTCGTCATGTGTCGAGCGTAGCCCGGCGGGCGGCGGTGCTGTGGATTGCCATCCGCACAGCTGGCTGCACACCCAGCCCGAGCCCTGCTGTAACGCGGCCGCCCCGCATCGCTGACAGGTCATAGTGCCCCCTCCCTCTCGGCCGGGGTGATGGCTACCCACCGGGCCCGCGCCCGATGCCGAGCCGGTCAGTCGTGCCGTATGCCGATCTCGTAGGCGATCTCCCACCGCACGTCGGCGACGGTGATGTCCGCAGTCTCGACGGGCCGCCCGTCGATGTCGTAGTACGTCCGCTCGATGTGCGTCACCAGGTCACCGACGCTGATGCCCAGTAGCATCGCCACGTCGTGTGTCGCGCGGGCCGGGCGCGGCACCTCGACCGCGGTCTCGATGATGACGCCGATGGACCGCATGCGCTCGACGACGCCGGCCCCGGCGTGCGGGCCCATCTCGGGCAGGACGATCGGCGTGCCGTCCGTGATGGCCATCGGCTCCCAGGACTCGGAGAGCTGGACGGGCTGCCCGTCGGCGAGGAACTCGTACCGGGTGTGCACGCAGGGGTCGCCGGGCTGGATGGCGAGCCGGTCGGCGATGTGGTCGGGCGCCGGGACGCGGGCGGTGCTGTGCGACTCCCACGTGCCGGCGCGGCCCTGCTCGCGCATGTCGGCGCGGAACGGGCTGCCGCCGCGGCGTTCGCGGTGTCGGGAGCGGACCATGCGGAGGCGCTCGCGCGGCCGGCGGACGTAGGTGCCGGATCCGGCGCGGCCTTCGAGGAGGCCCTCGATGATGAGGCGCTCCATGGCGCGCTGGGCGACGTTCACGCCGACGCCGTACTCGGCGGCGAGCCGGGCGCGGGACGGGAGCTTGTCACCTACGGACCATTCGCCGCTGGTGATGCGGGCGCGCAGGGCGTCGGCCACCTGGAGGTAGGTCGTTTCGCGTGGCATATGCGCAGCTCCGGGGGTCGTTCGCCGACATTGACAAGCTAATGCATCAGGTCGAAGCTGAATACTCAGCATCACGAGCTGTAACCTGGCGCACACAGGGGAGAGCTGTGCCCACCACCGAGACGCAGACGGCCGCCATCGTCGGCATGCTCACCGCCGCCACCGGCACCGAGCCCACCGTCGACCGCACACCGGACTGCATCCGCATCGAGGCACCCCTCCCGGACGACCTCGGCGCCGCCCAGCGGCAGGCCGTCCTCTTGGCCCTCGCCGAGTGCGACAGGTACGGCCACATCCGCACCGCCGACGGCGCCACCGTGTGGGCCGAGCTGGACAAGGAGGAGTGAATGGACCGCGACGAAGGCCAGTCCTCGTACTGCCGGGAGGGCGGGCACGAGTTCTGCCACCCGCAGGACGTGTACGTGCAGCTGCCCGGACGGCCGCGGTACGGCCCGGTGCTCACCCTCACGTGCACCTGCTGCTGCCACCGGGGCGAGCCCGGCCGAGTGCGGGGCGAGGGCTGGTGACCGGGCCTGAGCCGCGGATCTGCGCGCACTGCCACCGGATCATCGACGGGCCTGCGGACGTGTTCGTCCCGGACGCTCCGACCGGTGTCCAGCCGGCGCTGCATTTCCACCCGGGCTGCTACTCCCGGGACAGCTGGTGGGCGCCCGCGCGGGCCCGGTACCGGCGCTGAGACCGCCCCGGCCGGAGCCTCCCCCCGCGGGCCCCGGCCGGGGCTCACCCGGCCTGCGGATCTTCAACGGTGACGAGGTCGCTCACGTCGACACCGAGGGCGTGAGCGAGCAGGACGAGGTCGAGGTACCGGGGGTCTCGGGTGCCGGACTCCCACCTCATGATGCTGCGCCGGTCGACGTAGGCGGCTGCGGCGAGGGTGTCCTGCGACATGCCGGAGGCGCGGCGGAGGGCGGCGATCCGGCGGCCCAGTAGAGCGCGGCGGGCGAGGGCCCATTCGGGGTAGGGGTGGCGTCGGGTTGGCACTCGATTGACGCTGTGGCCGTGTCGATCATGTGTCAGTACCCAAACGGTCACATAATGAGGGGAGTGGGCCGGTGGCTACAGAGAGGGTCTGGCATATGCCAGACAGTTGCCTGTACTGTCCACAGGTCGAACGGATGTTCACTCGAAGGGGTGAGCCCCGGGGTGCCGGCGCTGAGCGCGGGCATGCGGGCAGCCCCACCATCAGACGTGCCGGGGGTCGGAGCGGCTAGCCCCCCTCGCTGGCCCCGGCACAGGCGCCCCCAGGGTTCAACCCTGGGGGCGCTACATTGCCCGTGACCTGCACTTACAGGAGGGTCCAGCGGGAGCGAAGTGGGAGTCAGTCCCGCGCAGCGGGCGGTCCTGGGTAAGCGTGAATCGACCTGAAGAGGCGTGAGCGGTTAGCCTGCATCGCAGGTCAGGGCACACTCACGCGTCTTACCTGCAACCCTCCAAGTCGAGAGGCTGCTCTTACAAAGCAGATGTCGGCGGTTCGAAACCGTCCGCGCCCACCACCACGAAGGCCCCCGGCCGATGACGGCCGGGGGCCTTCGTCATGCCGGTCGGCATGGCGAAGCGGCCGCTCGGCGGCCCGAGGACGACCGACGGGGACCGCTCGTCTCGTGCCGGGGCGACGCTCCGATCAGTACGGACCCAGACGGCGGTCGGGCGCCCGGGGGGCCGACCGGCAGGCCGTCGGGTCGTTCGACTCCTTGGAGGTGGACGGTGTCTGGATCGACCGGCAGCGTCCTGCTCGGCAGGCTCCGCGCGGTCTGGCCCTCTCGTCCCGGGGGGTATCGAGGAGCCTTCCCCGGGGGTGGGCGGGGTGGTCGGTCTGTGCCGTGGGGGTGGGCCCTCGGTGAGGAGCCGGGTGGGTGGGCAGGCTGCCGCGGCCCGTGGTCGAGCCGCACGCGGGGGTGCAGTCGTGGCACGATGCCTGGTATGCGGGGGTCAGGGGGCATACGTGGGAGGGGAGTTGGCGTGGGGGATGTGCCGGTGCCGTTGACGGGCGCCGAGGTCGACGCCGCGCTGCGGGAGGTGCCGGGGTGGCGGCGGGTGGGCCACGAGATCAGCCGGTCGTACGCCGTTCGGTACCACGGCGGTGTGGCGATGATCGTGCACGTGGCGGACGTCGAGCGGGCGGTCGGGCACCACGCCGACATCGACCTGCGGTGGGGGCGCGTCCGGTTCGGGATCACCACCCACGACGCCGGGCACCGGCTCACCGCGGCCGACTTCGACCTCGCCGCGCGGATCGACGCGGTCGCCCGGGCTCACGGCGCGGAACCCCTGGACGTCTGAGCCCGGGGCGGGGAGTGACGAGGGGCCCTCGCGGGACGCGGGACGCGGGTCGTGGGACGCCGGTCTTGGTCGTCGTCGCGGTTGCGGGGGTATGGGCGGGCGCTGATAGTGGGAAGGCGGCCGCGCCCTCATACGCGGCTCCTCGGCGGGCCGTTCGTGCGGCGCCGGGGTGTGGACCCGGCTGCCGGACGGTCGGCCACAGCGACAGGAGTCCTGGGCGAGGAGCCACTTCGCCGATCGGCGGAGCCGGGGCGGCGGTGCCGCTTCGCCACTCCACCGCTCCACATCCGCCGTAGGGCGGTACCGCCGGTGTCGCCGTCCCCACGGACGGGAACGACGGCCGCGTCAGCGCCCTGTCGGCACCCCAGCAGGATCCGAGAGGAGCACTCTCATGCGCATGTACACCCGGGCCCGCCGCCTCCTGACCGTTCCCATGGGTCTCGCGGTCGCGGGCGTCCTCGTCCTCCCCGCCCCCGTGGTCGCGCAGCCGGCCCCGGACAGCGCCGCACGGCTCGCGGGGAGCGGCGCCGTCCAGATGATCGACGTGCAGACGCGCAAGTGCGCCACCGTCGCCGGCGGCACGTCGACCGAGAACAACGTCCAGCTCGTGCAGTTCACCTGCGACACCCACCCCTCCCGACGCTGGCGCGTCGTCAACTGGAACGGCAGCTCCTACCAGGTCGTGAACGCGGGCACCCGCAAGTGCGCCACCGTCGCCGGCGGCACGTCGACCGACAACAACGTCCGGCTGGTGCAGTTCAGTTGTGACGACCACCCTTCCCGCCGCTGGACCCTCCGCATCGCGGGCTGACCCCCGGGTCCCCGCCGGGCACACCACGGACCCCCGGCCGTACGACACCGACGGCCGGGGGTCCGGCACTGGTCCGCTTCCGTGGCCCCGCGCACGTGGCAGGAGCCGCGCGGGGCGAAGGCGTGGCGCCCGGAGCCGCCGCCCGTCCGGAGCGGTACGGCCCCGACGTACGCGCGTGGGCTCAGGCCGTCGGCGGGAGGGCGGTGGCCGCCGCGCGGTGGTACGTGCGGCCGTCGCGCGTGCGGGACAGGTGACCCGCGACGACGAGGTAGCGGCGGAGCGCCGAGCAGTCGTCGTGGACCGTGCGCAGCGCCTCGTTCACCTCCGGCTCGCTGTACGGGCGGCCCTCCTCGAAGAGGGTTTCGGTGAGGTGGGCGAGCAGTTGTTCGCGGCGGGCCGGCCGGCGGGGGATGGCGGTGAGGCGGCCCGATCCGTCGAAGAGGGCGGACACGCTGAGCGACGAGGTCGTATGCGCGGACATGGCCGCAGCCTCGCGGCGGGTGCGCCCGCCCCGCAACGGGTTTACCGGCCCGCGGCGGCCGCGGACCGCCGCGGGTTCACAGCTTCCAGAACGGCCCCGACACCGCGCGGTGCAGCAGCCGTACGGGGCGGCTGTCGCGGGTCCTCGCGCGGACCATGAAGCGCAGGTGGCGGCCGGCCCCGACGTCCGCCGTGCACGCGAACTGGTGCCCGCCCGGACCGTATCCGCGGACCGGCAGGTGCAAGGAGCGGTCGCCGCCGTTCTTGTCGGTCGTGTAGAAGCAGCCCTCCACGACCGTGTCGGGCGCCGTGGCGTCGTCGAGGACGAGGTGCACGACGGTGTGCTGCCGGACCGGGCCGACGAGCAGGACGGCGGTGCGGAAGGAGAGCCCGGTCCAGTTCCCGGACGTGAGCTCCATGTCGGTGGCGTTCGACTCGTGCAGCATCTCCGGCACGGGATCCTCCTCGGGCGGTAAGGGTGAAGGCGACTGGCCGTTGGCGCGGTTGACGATCCCGGGGAAGACGACCTTGCGGAACTGGTTCACGCGGGCGTCGCCCGGGCAGGACGTCCCGCCCGACGACCACGCGGAGTGCAGCCGGTGGTAGCCGTAGCCGGGGTCGCTGTGGGAGCGGCAGATCCGCAGGGGCACGCCGTGCCGCTGGTGCAGCCACACCCCGAGCCGGATCAGCTGTTCGATCTGCCGGTCCGTCCACGGGTCGGTGTGCTTCAGGTTCGACGCCGTCTCGATGGAGACCGCGCCCGTGCCGTCCGGGCGGCGGTTCGCGGCGTAGTTGGAGTCGGCGCGGGTCTCGGTGCCGATGTACTGGGCCAGATCGCCCTCGTAGCCGAGCCCGAAGTGCGACTCGAGGTTCGTCGAGTCGCGCCAGTACTCGTACATGCGGCGGGCCGTCCACGGGGCCGCGACGCTGTGGAGGATGAACTGGGTCGGCCGGATGGCGGGTTGTCCGTCCGACTCGGGCTGTAGTTCCATACGCGTAGCCCCTGGATACCAGGCCATCCGTTCCTCCTTGGGGCGTGCGGTGGTGCTCGTGGCGGGGGGCGGGGCCCTTGCAGCGGGCGCCTGACTGTGAGTTGCCCTGCATGGGCGGTCGTCACGCGGCCCGGCGAGGAATTGCCACGGAGGAGTACGGCGCGGGGGGAACGACTGTTCACCGGTGGGCGGCGCGGCTGATCACCGGTGCGGGGTACGGGCATTCACCCGATGGCGGGCGCGGCGGATCACCGGTGCGTGGCGCGGCCCCCGGCCGGGGGGTGGTTCGGCGTCCGGCCGGGGGTGGTGCGGCGGCCCGGCCCCGGTGGTGCGACGGGCCCGCCGGGGTGGTGCGACGGGCCCGCCGAGGTGGCGCGGCGGTACTCCGGGGCGAGGGGCGGGCCGTGGTTCAGCGGGACCAGCGCGGTCTCGTGCGCGTACCCGCACCCGCACCCGCCCAGCACGGTCGGCGCCCCGCGGGGACATGCCGCAGGGCGCACGGTGGCCCGCGGGCTTTCGGCGGCCCGCCGGGCGCGCCGGGAGGGTGCCCGGCGGTCGTGACGGACGGATCCCGTGGCACGCACCGCACCGCACAGCCCAGCGCGCACGCGCGCGGCCGGCGGGACGCGGACGGGGAGAACCGCCGAGCGGGGCCTTCTCCTCGGTGGTGTGTCAGGGCCTGCGGTACGGCGACGCCGCCCTCGCCGGGGCGGCGCGCGAGGGGCGAAGGGACAGGCCGCGGCGGGTGGTGCGGTGGGTGACCGTGCGCTGCCGGCCCCGGTTCACCCGCGACCCGGTCGTCGCCCGGTGGGTGCCGCCTGAGAGGGCGCCGCCCGCCGGCGCCTCCGCGACGCACCGCGCCCGGTGGCACGGCGGACGGTCGGCGCGCCCGCCCGGACCCGCACGCCGCGGAGACGGTGGAGGTCCGTCCGGCTCACCACCGCCGTACCGCCCTCTGGCGCGACTGGCCCGTGGGGGAGGAGCGGCGGGGCGGAATGACCGGCGCGGGCGTGCCGGGTCGGGGGATACGCCCGTGCCCCGGCAAGGCGGCGCGCGGTGCGCCGCCGCGCCGTGCCGTGCGCCCGGCACCGGACCTGGGGCCCGCCCCCGTGATCACCGTCGCTCCGGAGCGCACCAGGTCACGCCCGGTGCGCCTTCCCCGGCCCGTCGCAACGGGCGGACCCTGCTGGCGGGTACGAGGGGGGACGAGGAGAGGCGGTACGGCATGGCGCGGACACAGGACAGGTGCGGGGCCGTCACCAAGCAGGGGTGGCGCTGCCGGCGGCTGGCGATGATCGGGGCCGCCCGGTGCCATCTGCACCGGGCGGACTGGGCGACGTACGCCATGGACCGGCTGCGGCAGGCTACTGAGCGGGCGGTGCGGCCGGGTGTCGGGCAGGCCACCGAGCGGGCGGTGCGGCCGGGCGTCGGGCAGGCCGCGGCGCGGGACTCCGGGCAGGTCGTCAGGCCGCGTGTCGAGCCGTCCGCCCAGCCCGCCACCGGAGCGGCCGCCGTGCGGACCGCCCACCCGGCCGAGGGGCAGGCCGCCCGCCAGGCCGCCCGCCCCGCCGCCGGGCCGTCCGCCGCGGAGGGCCGGGAGCGGCGCGCTGGTGCGGGGGCGAGCCCGCGAACCTAGACTGACGGGTGCCCGGAACACCCGGTTACGCCCCTTTGTGGGGCGGGAGGGAGGTACGCGATGTCGAAGCGAGGCAACAAGCGGCGCGCCCGCAAGGGCAAGAAGGCCAACCACGGCAAGCGTCCCAACACCTGAGCGGCTCCGCCCGGCGGCGTCAGACCGCCGGGCGTGCGGCCTCCACCGCGTCCAGGGCCGGACCCCACGCACACCGGTCCGGCCACTCGGGGCCGGGCACGTCCGTCGTGGGGCCGCCCTCGCCGTGGAGGACCACCACCCCCGCCGACCGCAGCGTCTCCAGCGCTCTGTCGAAGCGGGGGTGCCGTGCGTGCGCGGCGCTCACGCACGGTACGGCCACGGTCGGCAGGCCCCGGCCGGCGCACTCGGCGGCCACGCCGACCGCGAGCGTGCCGGTCAGGCCGAGCGCCCAGGCGTTGACGCTGTGGAAGGTCGCCGGGGCGAAGAGCAGCGCGTCCGCCGCGGGCCAGACCCCCGGTTCGCCGGGTCGGGGGTACGCGGCGCGCACCGGGTGGCCGGTGAGCGCGGCCAGGCCGTCCAGGCTCGGCTCCAGCCAGTCCGCGGCGGTGGGGGTCAGTCCGAGGCAGACGTCCCAGCCGCGCGCCTGGGCGTCCTCGATCACGCCCGCCACGTCGAACACGGGCAGGGCGGCGGAGCAGAACAGGTAGAGGGTCCTCGTCGTGATCATGGAGTTCATCTGATCACATGCCGGACGGGTGCATCCTGGAGTCGGGACCCCTTCCGGCCGCCTGGCCGCCCGACCGTCCCGCAGTCCGACCGCCTGACCGCCGACGGCCCCGCAGCCCGACGGCCCGACGGCCCGGCGGCTCGACCGCCCGCCCGCACCGCCCGCCCACTCACCGCCCGCCCGCTCCGAGGACCGAGGACCGGTATGTGCCGCAGCATCAAGACCCTCCGCCCGCCCGTGCTGCCCGAGGAGGCCACGGAGGACGACATCCACGCCGCCGCGCTCCAGTACGTGCGCAAGGTCTCCGGGTTCCGCGCGCCCGCCGCGCACAACCGGGAGGTGTTCGACCGGGCCGTCGCCGAGGTGGCCGGGGCGACGCGGCGGCTGCTCGACGACCTGGAGGTCCGGGGCGCCGCCCCTAGGAAGCCGGAGCCGGAGCCGGCACAGGCGTCGGGCGGCGCATGACGTACGCGGCGAGGCTGCCCGCCAGGAACAGCGCGACGACGGAGACCGCCGCGCTGAACCACGTCGCGCCCAGCCACTGGCCGCCGAAGTAACCGAGGCCGACGCTGTACGAGGCCCAGGCCACCCCGGCCAGGATCGACCACGGCACGAACTCGCGCGCCCTGCGCCGGGCCGCGCCCGCGCCGAGCGACACCACCGACCGTCCCGCGGGGGCGAACCGGGCGATGACGACGAGGGCGCCGCCGCCGCGGCCGAGGGCCGTGCCGAGACGTTCCTGCGCGGTCGTCAGCCGACGGGAGCGGGCGATGGCCCGGTCCAGGCGGGGGCCGCCGCGCCAGGCGAGGCGGTACGCGGCCAGGTCGCCGAGGACGGAGGCGGTGGCCGCGCACAGGGCGAGGGCGACGAGCGAGACGCCCCCGGGCGCTGCCGTCGCCGTGGCCGCGGTCGCCGCGGTCGCCGCCGTGATCACCAGGACGCCGCTGGGCAGGAGCGGGACGAACACGTCCAGCAGCACCGAGGCGGCCACCGCGGCATAGATCCACGGGCTCGCCGCCAGCCACCCCACGCTCTCCAGCACCTTTTCTCCCCGCTTCACCCCTGAGAACCGGAACAGCGTACGCCTCACGGCTCCCCCTGACGCACCGGAGGGCACGGGGTGGTGGCCCCGTGCCCTGCGCCGCCGCCCGGGTGGGGGCGGGTGTCCGGACGCGCGTCAGGCGGCGACCGTCGCGCGGGTCCGCCCGGCCTCCTGCTCGCGGGAGCGGAACAGGGCGTCCAGCGCCAGGGCGCCGGGGCCGGTGAAGACCAGCAGCAGCAGCGCCCAGCAGAACAGGGCCGCCGTCTCGCCGCCGTTCTGCAGCGGGAACAGCGCCGACGGCTGGTGCATCTTGAAGTACGCGTAGGCCATCGCGCCGGAGGAGACGAAGGCGGCGGTGCGGGTGCCCAGGCCCACCAGGATCAGCGCGCCGCCGACCAGCTCGATGACGGCCGCGTACCAGAACGGCCAGGTGCCGGACGGGACCGTGGCGCCGCTGCCGTTCGCCCCGCCGAGGACGCCGAAGAGCTTGGCGGCGCCGTGGCACAGGAAGAGCAGGCCGACGACGATCCGGAACAGTCCGAGCGCGTACGGCTGGGACTGCTGGAGGCGGCTGGTGATTCCGGACATGGGGGGCTCCTTCGGCGGGGGACGTGACCGACGAGCCACCACGTTAGGCGCGCCTAAGCAGTACTTGCAAGTTCAACATTCGGTCGTCTCCGGGACCGGGGCGGGAGCGCGGGCGCCGTCCGGGTCGCCGCGCGCAGGGCACCACGGGCCACCGCGTCCGCGTCCGACAGGGTCACCGAGTCCACGCCCGGCCGGGCGCCCGCGGCCGTCACCCAGTGCACGCCCTCCGTCGGCACCCCCAGCGCGAACCGCCGCGGGTGCGGGACGCCCCGGGCGTCGACCAGGTGGTACGGGCGCCCGGTCACGTCCAGCCCGCCGGTGTCGTAGCCGTCGACGACGTGGGTGCGGCAGCCGCCGCTCGCCAGCAGGTGCGCGAGGAGCGCGTCGTCCGCGCGCCGCAGGTCGGGGTGGGGCAGCCGCGCCTCGATCAGCGTCGTCGCCGCGACCGCCGAGCCCGGCACCCGGGGCGACACCCCGACGAAGGCGCCCGGCTCGGCGCGGACCTCCATGCCCGGGCCCACCACGTCCAGGACGCCCGCCTCGACCAGCGCGGCCATCTCCTCGACGCGGCGCCGGGGAGGGCCGATCGAGAGGAACGCGTTCAGCGGCGTGTACCGGCGGTCCAGGTGGTCGCGGCGGGACCCGCCCGACAGCCCGGCGTGGTCCACGACCGCCCGTACCTCGTTGCGGATGTCGCGCAGCACGTCCAGCGCGGCCTTCACGGGACCCGAGACGTTGCCGAGCGCCGCTTCCGCCGCGTCCGCGCGCAGCCGCTCCAGCAGCCAGGCCCGGTGGGCGGCCGGGGAGCGGAACGTTTCTCCCGCCGCCGGGTCCGCGACCCGCTCCCAGCACCAGCGGTCGGCGGGGTCGACGCCGTACGCGTCCAGGACGGCGTCGCGGGCGGCGCCGTCGCGGAAGGCGAGGAAACGGGAGCGGAAGCGGGACGTGTCCCGCTCGCCCCGCCGGCGCAGCAGGGCCTCGTAGTAGACGGTCTCCACCTCCAGCTCGACCAGTGGCCGGATCTCGCCGTCGAAGTCCGGTGGATCGCCGCCCTCGGCGCGCTTGCGGAACGCCTCGACGACGTCCGGGGTGAGCAGGAGCGGCCGGTGCCGCCGGGAGGCGCCCTTCTCGTTGTCCCCGCGCGCCTGGTACGGCACGCCGCGCCGGGACCCGGCGTACAGGCGCGGCTCGCGGCCGGAGGGGCGGTACGCCAGGGTCCCCGCGCCGTCGCGGACGAACCGGCCGCCGCGTCCCTCGGTGAGCAGCGCCATGTGGTCGAAGAAGGTGAGGCCGAGGCCGCGCAGGAGGACCGGTTCGCCGGGCGCGAGGGGGGAGAGGTCGAGGTCGGCCGGGTTGGCGGGCGGGAGGTGGCGCAGGCCGTGCCGGGCGGCGTGCGCGGCGAGCCGGGTCCGCTCCGCGTCGGGGGTCTCCGGCAGGTGCCCCTGGGCGAGGACCACGGCGCCCAGGCCGGTCAGCACGGTGCCGTCGTCGAGGGTCAGCCGCTGCCGCGGGGCGTCCTCCCCGCCCGCGCCGGGAGCGGGCGCCTCGTCCTCCAGGCGGACCGCGCGGGCCCGGTGGACGTGGACGGTCGTCCCCGGCGGCGCCCCGCGCAGGGTCCGGGCGAAGGCCCACGCCAGGTACCGGCCGTACAGCGCCCGGGGCGGGTAGTCGTCGGGGCCCAGGGGGTGGCCGTGGGCGACCGCCCACGCGTGGAGGCTCGGGCCGGGGCGTACCGGGCCCTCGCAGCTGACGCTGTCGTCGGTGAAGACCGTCACCTGGCAGGCGACCGTGTTCATCAGCAACGCGCCCGCCTGGTCGGTCCGCCACACGCGGCCCGGGCCGGCGGGTGAGGGGTCGACGACGTGGACGACCGGAGCGGCCCCCGGGGCCAGTTCCGGAACGGAGGCGCAGAGCCTCTCCAGGACCGACGTGCCGCGGGGACCGGCACCGACGAGGGCTATGGCAGGGGGGACGGAGGACAAGACGAAGACTCCCGGAGGGTGGGGCGGGAAGCGGATCGTGCGGGCCATCATGCACCTCCGGCGACCCCGCCCGAACCTCCGGGGTGAACGTTACCTTCCGTGAATCCGTGCGGACGCGACCCGTTCACCGGGCCGTTCGTCCACCCACGCCCGCTCGTGCACGGTCGTCAGGCCGCCGCCACGACGGGCGCGTTCCAGGCGCAACCGCGCGCTCCGCCCGTGCAGGGTCAGCGTCATCAGCTGGTTGCCGAACCACGGCCCGCCCGTCCTGGCCCAGCCGGTCTCCGCCGCGCCCACCCGGCCGTGCCGGGCCAGCGCCCGCCCCAGCCACCGGCCCGCCCGGCTCCAACCGAAGCGGAATCCGAGCCGCAGGACGTACGGGATGCGCTGGTGGACCGGCGAACAGGTCAGTTGCAGCACCCGCGCGCCGTCACCCGCGGCCGGCTCCCGCTCGGGCTCCGCCACGTACGCGTGGTGCACGTCCCCCGAGAGCACGGCCACCGTCGCCGGGGCGTCCGGGCCCAGCGCCGCGTCCGCGAGCAGCCGCGACAGCCACGCGAACGACGCGGGGAACGCCGCCCAGTGCTCCAGATCCGAGTGGCGGCGCGCCGACTCGCCCACGCGCGCCCAGCGTTCGCCGCGCTCGCCCCGGCACAGCGCGGCGTTCCACCGCTCGGCGTCGTGCACGAGCGGCGGCAGCAGCCACGGCAGCGCGCTGCCGACCAGTACGTGGTCGCGGTCCTCCCGGCCGGCCAGCACCTGCTCGTGGACCCAACGGGCGTCCTCCTCGCCGAGGATGGCCCGCTTCTGCTCGTCCAGCACCCGGCCCGCGCGCGTGTCCACCATCACCACCCGCGTGCGCCCCAGGTCGCGCCGGTAGCTCCAGCGGATCCGGGCCGGGTCGACGTCCGCCTCCTCGGCGAAGCGGCGCAGCGCCGCCGTCCCGTCACCGGCCGCGCACACCTGCGCGTAGAGCCGGTCGTCGGCCAGCTCCGCGGGGGAGAGGTTGCCCAGGTGCTGGTGGACCCAGTACGCCATCAGACCGCTCGTCAGGCGCTCCCGCCACCACGGGGTGCGGCGCATCTCCGACAGCCAGGAGGCGCTGGTGTTCCAGTCGTCGATCACGTCGTGGTCATCGAAGATCATCATGCTGGGCACGGTGGACAGCAGCCAGCGCACCTGCGGGTCGAGCCAGGACTCCCGGTAGAGGCGGGTGTACTCCTCGTAGTCGGCGACCTGCGCCCCCGGGGGCTCGGAGAGGTCGCGGCGGGCCGCCAGCCACCGCCGGGTGTCCTGCGACGGCCGGTCCGCGTACACCTGGTCGCCCAGCAGGAGCAGCACGTCGGGGCGGTCCGCCGCGGGGTCGGCGGTGAGCCGCGCGGCGAGCGCCCCGAGGGCGTCGGGCCCGGCGGGCCGTCTGCCGGCCGCCCCCGTCGCCGCCCAGCGGCACGAGCCGAAGGTGACGCGCAGCGGCTGGTGGGCGATGCCCGGCCCGGCGTCGGCGCCCGGGGTGCCGGGGACGGAGAGGGTGCTCGGCGGGAGGGGCGAGCCGGGGTGCGGCCAGACGCGGTGGCCGTCGAGCAGCACCTCGTACGCCGTGGTCGTGCCGGGCGCCAGGCCGGTGACCGGGACGAGCGCGTAGTGGTGGCCGGCGACCTGGAAGGTGCGGGCGCGGCCGCCCGCGCCGTCCGCGCAGCGCACCTCGGCGGTGCGAGGCCGGTCCGCCTCGATCCAGATCGTCGCGGTCGGCGCGTACGGCTCCCCGTCGGCCGCACCGGCGCCGTCCGGCCACTCCACGTACCTCAGCAGCGGTCCCAGCCGCAGTCCGGCCCCCATGGCCCGGCCCCCCTCCGTCACCCCGCCCGTACGGTACGGGACCCGTACGGTACGGGCCCGGGGCGCGGCGGGCCATCCGCGGTGGTGGGGGCGGGGGTTGGGGGCGTCGCGCCGTGTCAGGCGGCGTCGAGGTGTCCGCTCTTGACGCCCGCCACGAACGAGGCGAACGCACCGGTCGAGACGTCCAGGACCGGTCCGCTCGGGTCCTTGGAGTCACGGACGGGAACGACGCCGCGCGAGCGGGCGAGGTTGGCGGCGACCTCTATGCAGTTGCCGCCGTTGTTGCTGTACGAGGACGTGAACCACTGCGGGTGCTCGGTCGTCACGGGGTGCCCTTTCGCTGTGTCGCGCCGTGTCAGGCGGCGTCGAGGTGCCCGCTCTTGACGCCCGCCACGAACGAGGCGAACGCACCGGTGGAGACGTCCAGGACCGGTCCGCTCGGGTCCTTGGAGTCACGGACGGGGACGACGCCGCGCGAGCGGGCGAGGTTGGCGGCGACCTCGACGCACTGGCCGCCGTTGCCGCTGTAGGAGGACTTGTACCAACGAGGGGGTTCGGTCGTCGTCACGGAATGCCCTTTCGTACCTCACGGATCATGGCCACTGAGTCCGCTTGTGAGAGTGCTTCGGCCTGTAGCTGATGGTAGGCGGTGAGCATGGGCAGCACCCCAGTGCTTTCCCGCTCCAAGTGACCTCGCTGCGAGGACTCCGCGTACGACATGAGTGATCTGTCCGCCATGGTCAACACGGTGATGGGCAGACTGAACGGCCGCCGTTCCCCCATCGTGAACGGGGCGACCTGAAGCACTGTGTTCGGGAGCTCGGCGAATTGGAGAAGGCGGGCGCACTGGGCATCCATCACGGACGGTGGGCCCATCGGTCGATGGAGGCAACTCTCGTCCAGGACAGTGAAGATCAAGGGTGCGGGCGTGCGGTTGAGGCTGGCCTGTCGCTGCGCCACCAGCGCAACGCGTTCATCCGCCTGGTCTTGCGTGATCGCCGCGCGTCGGACGGCGTCCGCTTCCAGAGTCGCCGCGTAGTCCGGAGTCTGGAGCAAGCCAGGTATGACGCCTACTTCGTAGAGCCGGATCTCCACCGCTCGGGCCTCGTGGCCCAAGTACTCCGGGAACCCCTCCAGCAGCGCCCCGTGCCGCAGTTCACGCCACTCACGTTCGAACGAATCGGCGGTACCGGTGGTGCCGAAGGCCAGGTCCAAGGCCCGCGAGAACGGCAGAGTTGGCGGCTTGCGTGCAGTTTCCACTGCAGAAATATGCTTACTGGAATATGCCGTTCGTGCGGCTAAGTCCTCTTGGCTCCATACCCGGTCCTCGCGCGAGCTGCGCACACGGGCGCCGTATGCCGCTCCTGGGCTGCTTTCCGGGTGCAGTTGCTTGCGGTTGACCACAACTCTCCCTTCTGGCGTGACACGTTGAAGAGTCCCTGATCCTAGGTCACGCTGAGCCGCCCTGGTAGTGGAACGACTACGGAGAGGAGTGGCAGTGTCCGAAGGTTCCGAAGGTGGCGTGACCGCGGAGGGCCGCGAAGCGCCATACGCCCCGACCCCCGGCACGCTCGTGGTGGACACCGGCCGGGCCGACCGGCTGGGCGAGTTCCGGGGGGTCGCCGGCCCGTACTGGTCGCTGCGTCCGGTCGGGGGCGGGCCCGAGTGGGAGGCCGAGCCCGGGGCCGTCCGTCGGGCGACCCGCGCGGAGCGGCTGCACGCGGAACTCGAACGGTGGAACGCCCGGAGCCGGGGTGAGCGGCTGTGACGCGGACGTACCGGCTCGTGCGCCACCGGCTCGCGCCGCACCGGGACGAGGGCGCCCCACCGCTCACCCACCGGTTCCGCTGCACGGCGCTCGACGGCGACGGTACGAAGTGCGGCGCGGAGTCGGCCGCGTTCGGGAACGCCGGCGACGCTCAGCCGTGGACGTTCTCACATCTGCGCGACCACCCCGGCCACACCACGTTCCTCGAAGTGATCGAACGCCCGTGGGTGCTGCTGCGTGAGGGGCGGCCGTGAACGGCGGGACCGTCCCGGCGGGCTACCGGTCCGAAGTGCTCGCCGAGGGGCCCGTGTACGGCACGGGCCGGGTGGTGCGGTACGTCCTCGGCGCCTTCCGCACCATTTCCCCGGTCCTGGCGCTGCGATGGCTCCGCGGTGAGGCCCTGCGCATCGCGGACCGGCTCGACCCCGACCCGTACCGCTCGGCTTGGGTGCGCCCTGCCGTGCGCGTGGTGAGCGTGCCCGTGCCGGATTGCCCCGCGCGACTCCGGGCGTGGGCCACCGCCCCTGACCGGCAGCGCGCGGCGCGCGAGCACATCAAGAACGGGCATCCGCTGTCCGTCGAGGTCCCGGATGTGGACTGCGCGTACATCCTGTCGGCCTGGCCGGTCCGGCTGTCCGCCGACGAGTCGGCCGGGACGGCGCCCGAGCCCGCACCCCACCGAACCGGCGGGCCCCCGTGCCCCCTGCCGTGCTCGGGGGAAGGCGCGCGGAGGTAGCGCCGCCCCGCGCGGAGCGGCCTGCGCGACGACCGGGGCGAGCCCCGTCGGGAGCCGGGCGGCCGCACGCGCGCCGCGTTCGCCGGTGACGTTCCGCCAGCGCCTCCCGGCGCCTCGCCGGTCCCGGCTGCCCCCGGCCCCTGATCGCCGCCCCCACCACATAGGACCCCGGACCGGACAGCGCGGGGCCCGTGACTCGCTCTGTGGTGGGGGCGGGTTCCCATCCCGGGTGGTTGCCGGCCCCCGGGGCCGCGGGATCGCCGACGGCTGGCCCGTGACACGCCCGGCGCGGCGAGCGCCCCGCCCGGCGGGTCACCCGCCGTACCGGTACGGCACCCCGGCCGGGGCGGGAGCCGTACCGGTGCGGGGCGCATGACGGCAGCAGGGGGCGGGCCGAGGGCCGGGGTCGCGTGGTCAGCAGGCGTTGAGGGTGGACTGCAGGGCGGTCTTCTCCGCCGTGTCCACCGACAGGCCCCAGTGGTGCTTCACGTGCACCCACATGCGGGCGTACGTGCAGCGGTACGTCGTGCGCGAGGGCATCCACTCGGCGGGGTCCTGGTCGCCCTTGGCCTGGTTGACGTTGTCCGTGACGGCGATGAGCTGGGGGCGCGTCAGGTCGTTGGCGAAGGCCCGGCGGTCGGACGTGGTCCACGCGTTCGCACCCGAGCGCCACGCCTCGGCGAGCGGGACGACGTGGTCGATGTCCAGGTCGGAGGCGACGGTCCAGGTGGCGCCGTCGTACTCCGAGTACCAGCGCCCGGCGACGGCCGCGCAGCCGGCGTCCTGCTCGACACCGGTGCCGTCGCGGTGGAGGACGACCTCGCGGGTGTTGCAGGTGCCGTACTGGGTGATCCAGTGCGGGAAGGCCTCCCGGCTGTAGCCGGAGGAGGAACCTTCCGCCCGGACCGCGAGCTGGCCCAGGTACGTGCGGGCGGTGGAGGCGCTGACCGGGGTGGGCGGGGCCGCCTGGGCGGTGGGCGCGGTGACCAGCAGGCCGGTGGCGGCCAGGGCGGCGGCGAGCGTGGCGACGGCGGCGCGGCGGAGGGGTTGACGCGCGTAGACACGGGACATGCGTACTCCCAGCGGGGGTGAGGGCTCGACCGGGCCGCCCGGGAGGGCGGCTCGGCCATCGTGGTGGCGCCGGGTGTCGCGGGGGTGGGCGCCAGGTAACAGCGTGACGACATGCACACGTCACGACAAGGTCCTTGTCGACTTGATGACAACCCGCCAGGCGGGGGTGCGCGCCCTAGGGTTGGGGTGTGCTGCTGACCGTCGACCTCGCTTTCGGCGCCGTCCTCGCCGTCCTGCTCGGCGTCGCGGTGACCGTCGTCGCCGTCGCCCGTCTGCGCCCGCCCCGGGAGGTCGCCGTCGCGGGGGTGCGCGCCGCCGTGCAGCTGGCCGCCGTGTCGCTGGTCATCGGCTGGGTGGTCCGCGCCGTACCGCTCCTCCTGCTCTTCCTCCTCGTCATGTACGGGGTCGCCGTACGGACCGCCGGCCGGCGCCTCACCGCCAACCGCACGTGGCGCTGGGCCGCCCTGCCCATCGCCGCCGGGGTGGCGCCGGTCGTGGCGGCGCTGGTCCTCACCGGACTGGTGCCGGTCAGGGGGATCACGCTGGTCCCCGTCACCGGGATCCTCGTCGGCGGGGCGCTCACCGCGACCGTCCTCGGCGGGCGGCGCGCCCTGGACGACCTGGCCGCCCGCCACGGCGAGGTGGAGGCGGGGCTCGCGCTCGGCCTGGCGCCCCGCGACGCCCGGCTGGAGGTCGCGCGGGCGGGCGCCGCCGACGCGCTGCTGCCGGGGCTGGACCAGACCCGGACGGTGGGGCTCGTCACGCTGCCGGGCGCCTTCGTCGGCATGCTGCTGAGCGGGGCGTCACCCCTCCAGGCGGGCGCGGTCCAGCTGTTCGTGCTGGTCGCGCTGATGGCGGTGCAGGCCGTGGCGGTGGCCGTGGTGCTGGAACTCGTGGCGCGCGGCCGACTGCACCGGGCGGAGGAGACCACCGCCGGTTGAGGGAGGGGCGTCCGCGGGGGAGGTCGACGGTCGAGGGGGAAGGGCGTTCGCGGGAGGGGCCGACGGGTCGGAGGGGCGGGGTGTCCGCGGGAGAGGTCGACGGGCGAGGGGCGGGGTGGCCGCGGGGCCGGCCGGCCGAGGTGGCGGGCGAGGCGGGGCGGGCGCGGGCGCACGGGCGGCTGGGGGAGTCGGGTGGCCGGGGGCTGGCCCGGTGCGGGCGGGCGGGGCCTGGGCGGCTGGGGGCGCCGATCCGGGTCGCGTACCCTGGACGGAGCAGAAGGGGAGTAGCTCTTCGCCGGACCGTCGACATACTGCTGGGCCTCGTGCCCGGCCGGCGCCCGGAGGCGGACCTCGCGAGAGGCGCCGCCAGCGAGACCTTCGGCACCAGCGGAGTCATGTATCCATGGCCCCGTCGTGCCGAAGCGAGCCCGAAATCGCGCCAGCGACGGTCTCTCGGTACGGCGGAGCCCGACCGATTGAGGAACCCAGCCCGTGCTCAGCCTGACGATCATGACGATCACCTTCGGTGTCGTCTTCCTCGCCGAACTCCCCGACAAGACCGCGCTCGCCGGTCTGATGCTCGGCACCCGCTACCGCGCGTCCTACGTCTTCGCGGGCGTCGCCGCCGCCTTCGCCGTCCACGTGGCCCTCGCCGTCGCCGCGGGCAGCGTCCTCACGCTCCTCCCGCACCGGCTGGTGCAGGCGTTCGTCGGCGTGCTGTTCCTGGCGGGCGCGGCGGTGCTGCTGCTGAAGAAGGGCGACGACGAGGAGGAGGAGCTCAAGGCCCCCGCCGACCAGTCCTTCTGGAAGGTCTCCGGCGCGGGCTTCATGTTGATCCTCGTCGCCGAGTTCGGCGACCTGACGCAGATCATGACCGCGAACCTCGCCGCCCGCTACGACGACCCGCTCTCCGTCGGCCTCGGCGCGGTCCTCGCCCTGTGGGCGGTCGCCGCCCTGGGCATCCTGGGCGGCCGGACCCTCATGAAGTACGTTCCGCTGCGGCTGATCACCAAGGTGGCCGCCGGTCTGATGCTGGCGCTCGCGGGCTTCAGCTTCTACGAGGCGCTGGTCGGCTGACGCGGCCCGGCGGCCGGTGCCCCCCGGGGCGTCAGGCCGCCGGGGCGGTGACGTGGAGGTGGAGCACGCCGTCGGCGCCCGCCTCCACGCGCAGCCGCGTCAGGTCCGCCACGTGCACGTCCGGTGCGAACGCCGCGGCGCGCGGGCCGACGCCCACGACGCGCATGCCCGCCGCCCGGCCGGCGGCGACACCCGCCTCCGAGTCCTCGAACACCACGCACTCCGCCGGGGCGAAGCCCAGCTCCGCCGCGCCCTTCAGGAAGCCCTCCGGGTCGGGCTTGCTGGCGCTGACGCACTCGGCGGTCACCCGCACTTCCGGCATGCGCAGCCCGGCCGCGCCCATCCGCGCCCGCGCCAACGGGGCGTCGGCGGAGGTGACCAGGGCGTGCGGGAGGGCGGCGATCGACGCGAGGAAGTCCGGGGCGCCGGGTATCGGGGCGACGCCGTCGAGGTCGGCCGTCTCCTCGGCGAGCAGTTCGCGGTTCTCCGCGTGGTTGAGGTCCATGGGCCGGTCGGGCAGCAGGACGGCCATCGTGGCGTACCCCTGGCGGCCGTGCACGACCTTCAGCGCCTCCTGCGGGTCCAGCCCGTGCCGGAGCGCCCAGCGTCGCCAGACGCGCTCCACCACCGCGTCGGAGTTGACGAGCGTGCCGTCCATGTCGAGCAGCAGGGCCCGGGCGGTGAGGACGTCGGTCGTGGGGGTGGCCGTCATGGGGGGGGGTCTCCAGGGCGCGAGGGTGTACGCAGTGGGCCCGCCCGCCGGTCAGGGAGTACGGGCGGGACCACTTTGTTCCTGCACCATACAAAACGAGGGGCGTCCGGCGCCACCCCGGCCCCCTTCCCGCACTCGTGCGGGGGTGCGGGAAGGGGGCCGGGGTGCCGGGCGAAGGGGGGCGCGGGATCGGGGCGCGGGGCGGCGGCCGGCGGCGGGTCGCGCGCCAGGGGCGACGGGGCGACGGTGCGGTGGGGCGACGGTGCGGCGGTGTGCGGCGAGGCGGGCGGGCTGCCCGAACGGGCGGGGTGGCCCGGTCAGTGTCCCGAGGTCTCGGCTTCCAGGGCGGTGCGCGTGTCCGCGCCGTAGACGCCGCTCGGGTCGGTCGTGATGCCGCGACCGGACTGGTAGGCGGCGACCGCGCGCTCGACGTCCTTGTCGTAGCGGCCGTGCGGGGGGCCGTCGTACAGGCCCACCTGGCGCAGCCGGTGCTGGAGGTCGGAGACGGCCCGGCCACGGTCGCCGCGGCTGAGGACGGGCCCGCCGGTCGCCTGGGACGCGGAGGCGCCGGGCGAGGGCGGTGGCCGCTCGTCCACCGGCGCCGAGTGCCCCGGGGACGCGGCGGCCGCGGCGGGGGCGGCGGTCGCGTCCGGCGCCGTCGCCTCTCCGGAGCCCCCCGGGGCGCCGGAGCCGGACGGGCGCCCCGGCGCCGACGGCGGGGGCGCCGACGGCTCGGACGTCGACGGCCGCGCGCTCCCTGACGGCGCGCCGCTCGCCTCCGGCGTCGGCGTCCCGGTGACGGCCTCGGGCCACGGCGGCACGCTGGGCCGCGGGTCGGGCGCCACCCGGTCGGCCGAACCGTCCCCGTCGAACAGGCCGCCCGCGAAGGCCGCCACCCCCACCACCGCGACGACGGCCGCCAGCACCCCGGCGACCGGTCCCGGCGTACGGGAGCCCCGCCGTCCGCGCGCCTCCGCGCGCCGCCGCGCCCGCCCCGGGCCGGTCGGGCCGGCCACGTGCGGCGGGGTGACGTCGACGAGCCCGGCGTCGTGCACGGCCCCGGCACCGTCCGGGAGGGCGGCGTGCGGAGCGGTGGCGGGGGTGTGAGCGGTGGCGTCGGCGTGGCCCTGGGCCTGGGGGAGGGGCCCGGGGTGGGTCTGGGCCTGCGCCTGGGGGAGGGGCCCGGGGTGGGACCCGGGGTGGGGCCCGGCGTCCGGGTGCTCCCCGTACCCGCCGTGTCCGTCGTACCCGATCGGCCCCGTGGGCCCGCCGTGGTCCACGTACCCGGTGTCGCGGCCCGCGCCCCACGGAGCCGTACCGCCGCCCACGCCCGGGCCCGGTCCGGACCCGGGGCCGCCCGGGCCCGGGCCCGTACCCGCGGCGGACCCGACGTCCGCACCCGCACCGGCACCGGCACCCGCAACCGCGTCCGCGTCCGCGTCCGCGTCCGGGCCGGGCGCGGGGGAGGGGCGGAGCTGCACGTACGGCCGTATCCGCAGCGGTTCGAACGCGCCCGGCGCGGGGCCCGGGCCGTGGGCGGTGGCGCAGGCGCAGCCCGCCGTCCGCGCCGCCGCGGGCGCACCGCACCCAGGACAGACCTCTCCGGCCACTGCGGGTTCCTCCCCTGACGGTGCTGCTGGCTGAAACACGACCCCCGTGAACGCAGCGATTATGCAGGTACGACGTGACGTTCCCAACAGTCCGCGTCCCGCTCGGCAGGCCATAACCGGCCAGACCGCCCACGATGGATGGGGAGACAGCGAGGGAGGCGCCCATGACGCGGCCAGTCGGCACCCCGGCCACCAGCCCGGCCCCCGGCGCGGGCTACGACCGGCGGACGGTCCTGGTGCCCATCGGGGCCCTGCTCCTCGGCATGCTGCTCGCCGCGCTCGACCAGACCATCGTGTCGACGGCCCTGCCGACGATCGTCAGCGAGCTCGGCGGCATGGACCACCTCTCCTGGGTCGTCACCGCCTACATGCTCGCGGCCACCGCGGCCACCCCCCTGTGGGGCAAGCTGGGCGACCAGTACGGCCGCAAGCGGCTCTTCCAGACCGCGATCGTGATCTTCCTGCTGGGCTCGGTGCTCTGCGGCATCGCGCAGGACATGCCGCAGCTCATCGCCTACCGCGCCGTGCAGGGCCTGGGCGGCGGCGGTCTGATGGTGCTGTCCATGGCGATCGTCGGCGACCTCGTCGCCCCTCGCGACCGCGGCAGGTACCAGGGGGTCTTCGGCGCCGTCTTCGGCACGACCAGCGTCCTCGGCCCGCTCCTCGGCGGTGTCTTCACCGAGCACCTCTCCTGGCGCTGGGTCTTCTACATCAACGTGCCCGTCGGCGTCGTCGCGCTCTTCGTGATCGCGGCGGCCCTGCACATCCCGGCCCGCCGCACCCCCCACACCATCGACTACCTCGGCACCTTCCTCATCGCCTCCGTCGCCACCTGCCTCGTGCTCGTCGCCTCCCTCGGCGGCACCACCTGGCCCTGGGGCTCCGCCCGCGTCATCGGCCTCGCGGTGCTGGGCGTCGTCCTGCTCGTGGCGTTCGTGTTCGCCGAGCGGCGCGCGGCCGAGCCGGTGCTGCCGCTGAAGCTGTTCCGCATCCGCACCTTCACCCTCGTCTCCGTCATCAGCTTCGTCATCGGCTTCGCGATGTTCGGCGCCATGACGTACCTGCCGACGTTCCTCCAGGTCGTCCAGCGCGTCAGCCCCACCATGTCCGGCGTGCACATGCTGCCCATGGTGCTCGGCATGCTCCTCACCTCCACCGCGTCCGGCCAGCTCGTCAGCCGCACGGGCCGCTGGAAGGTCTTCCCGGTCGTGGGAACCGCCCTGACGACCGTGGGCCTGCTGCTGCTGCACCGGATGGAGCAGACGAGCCCCGTGTGGGAGATGAGCCTGTACTTCTTCGTCTTCGGCGCCGGCCTCGGCCTGGTCATGCAGGTCCTGGTCCTCGTCGCGCAGAACTCCGTCGGTTACGAGGACCTCGGCGTCGCCACCTCCGGCGCCACCTTCTTCCGCTCCATCGGCGCGTCCTTCGGTGTCGCCGTCTTCGGCACGATCTTCACGAGCCGCCTCACCGGCAAGCTCACCGACGCCCTCGCCGGGCAGGACGTCCCGCCGGGCGTCGACGCGCGGGCCATCTCCGCGGACCCGCGCGCCATCGCCGAGCTGCCGCCCGCCCTGCGCCCGGCCGCGCTCGACGCGTACGCGACCTCCATCACGGACGTCTTCCTCTACGCGTCGCCCGTCGTCCTGCTGGCCTTCGTGATCGCCTGGTTCCTGCGCGAGGACCGGCTGCGCGGCTCGGTCACCGCGCCCGACCCCAGCGAGACGCTCGCCTCGAACCCGGTCCACCGCTCCTCGTACGACGAGTGCGCCCGCGCCCTGTCCGTGCTCGGCTCCCGCGAGGGCCGCAGGGCCGTCTACGTCCGGATCACCGAGCGGGCGGGGCTCGACCTGCTGCCCGCCGCCAGCTGGCTGCTGCTGCGCATCCGGCGCCACGGGACGGTCGAGCCCGCGCGGCTCGCCGAGGTCACCCCCGTGCCCATCCGGATCATCACGGAGGCGTCCCGGCAGGTGGAGGAGCGGGGGCTGGCCCGGCGCGAGGGCCTGCAGCTGTTCCTCACCGAGCGGGGCCTGGAGGTGGCGACCCGGCTCGCGCACGCCCGTGAGGAGTCCCTCGCCGAGCTGCTCGGCGACTGGTGGGGGCCCGACCGGCCGACCGACCTGATCAAGCTGGTGGAGGAGCTGACCGCCGAACTGAACGGCTCGACCCGGGAGCACCCCAGGGGCGAGCCGCCACCCGACCACCGCCTGTAGGGGCGGCGGGGCGTCAGGGCCGCTCCAGCTCCTTGCCGTACCAGACGTCCATGTACGGGCCCTCGCAGTAGGCGGGTATCTCCGCGTAGCCGTGCCGGGCGTACAGGGCGCGGGCCTCCACCAGGTCCAGGCGGGTGTTCAGGACCATGCGCCGGGCGCCGAGGTCCAGGGCCGCCGCCTCCAGCGCCGCCAGCAGCAGTCCGGCGCCGCCGGTGCCGCGGAAGGCGGGGCGCACGAAGACGCGGGTCAGCTCCGCCCGCTCGGCGTCCAGCATCAGCACGCCGCCGCAGGCCGCCGGCTTCCCCCCGTACCGGCCCACCAGGAACGCTCCGGTCGGTGCTGCCAGGGCCTCCACGCCGTCGCCGGCCAGTCCCTCGTCCACCTCCGCGGCGGTGGCGGGGCGCCGCCAGTACCGGCTGGCGACCTCGTCGTAGTAGTCGCGGCGCAGCGCCTCGGCGTCGGGCGTGGCGTGGTGCTCGGGGCGTATCTCCCAGCCGGCGCCGCGGTCGACGCCGCGGTCGGTGCGGGTCGTCGTCACGGCCTCAGGACACCACCCGGGCGACGAGCATGCCGTCGTACCCCTTGGTGCCGACGGTCTGGAAGGCCGTGGCGTCCAGCCGCGGGTCGCGCGCGACCAGGTCGAACATGTCGCGCGTGCCGCGCGTGGCCTCGTCGGCCGTGCCGGTGTCGAGGACGGTGCCGCCGCGCACCACGTTGTCGACGACGATCACGCTGCCCGGCCGGGTCAGCCGCAGCGCCCACTCCACGTAGTGCGGGTTGTTCTTCTTGTCCGCGTCGACGAAGACCAGGTCGAAGGGGCCCGCCCCCTCCGCCTCCAGCTCCGGCAGGGTGTCGAGGGCCGCGCCCGTGCGGACCTCCGCCACCGCGTCGAGACCCGCGCGGGCCAGGTTGCGCCGGGCGACCTCGGCGTGCGCGGGGGAGTACTCCAGCGTGACGAGCCGGCCGCCCTCGGGCAGCGCCCGGGCCAGCCAGATGGAGCTGTACCCGCCGAGGGTGCCGATCTCGAGGATCGTCCGGGCGCCCTGGATCCGGGCGAGGAGGTGCAGCAGCTTGCCCTGGTTGGCCGCCACGGCGATCTGCGGCAGGCCGGCCTCGTCGCTCGCGGCGAGGGCGGCGGTCAGGGCCTCGTCGGCGGGGCAGAGCAGGTCGGTGACGTACGCGTCGACGGCGTTCCAGCGGTCCTGGTCGTGCGGTTCCTGAGTCATGGTCAGGAAACTAACCGACGACCGCCGCCGCCGGGGCGGCGGCCCGCCTCCCGCTTCCGGACCGCGCCCGCACGCCGCGCACGCCGCGAGCCCGCGCACGCCGCGAGCCCCCGCGCACGCCAGGAGCCCGCGCGCGCCGCAGGCCCCCGGCGAACGGAGTCGCCGGGGGCCTGCGTCAAGCGGGTGCCGGTGGGGCGCCGCCGGAGCGGCCGCCGATCAGTACCAGTGGTTGTCCTGCCAGAACTTCCACGCGCCACAGGGGCTGCCGTAGCGGTCGTTCATGTAGTCCAGGCCCCACTCGATCTGGGTGGCCGGGTTGGTCTTCCAGTCCGAGCCGGCCGACGACATCTTCGACGCGGGCAGGGCCTGGACCAGGCCGTAGGCGCCGGACGAGGCGTTGGTGGCGGTGTGGTCCCAGCCGGACTCGTGCTGGACGATCTTGCTGAAGCACTGGTACTGGCCGGCCGGGACCATCTTCTTGGCGATCGTCTGCGCGGAGTTCGGCGCGGCCGACGCCGGGGCCGTCACCGCCATCACGGCGCCCGACGCGCCCAGCAGCACGGCTGCGGTGGCGACGGCGGACTTGCTGCGGGCGGTGGCACGGCTGGAGATGGAGCGGAACACGTGGATGACCTCACGTCGGGGACGGGACTGTCGCAGGCATGCCGGAACCAAGGTCCCGGTGCGCCCGGGGTCTCGGGGAGGCTCGCCATGAGGCACTTCGGCAGGACCGCGAGGCGGTCGCGCTGCCGTCGGTGCCCGGCGACGTCATCCACGAAAGCAGGCCGGGAGGGGCCTGGCAACGCCCCCCGTGTACGAGGCGGGGCCGGAGACGGCCCCCGCGCCCCCGGCCGGCGCCGGGGCGATCAGTGCAGGTCGCCGCGGGAAGACCGGCCCTCCGCCGACCCCTCCCCGAGCCCACTAAGGGGGGTCGTATGTGACGTGGGTCCTGTGGGTGGCCTCACCCGGAACGACCCCGGATGGGGCTTTTCGTCACCTTCGAATGTGACCTGGGCCTCGAAAGCGGCCCGTCGAGTCGCACGCCGGAGCGCCTTCAGGACCGTGGAACCGATGGTCACCGTCAGGACCACGGTCAGCGCCGCGCGCCCCAAATCCCACCCCATCGACGTCGCCAGGCAGTACGCCCCGAACCGCACCAGGTTCACCTGCAGCGGCTCACCGGGGTGGAAGGCGATCCCGCTGGAACCGGCCGGCAGGGCCAGCACCCACCCCTGGAGGTTCATGGCCGTCCCGTACGCGAAGGCGGCCGTCGCGCCGTACGCCGCCAGCAGCCCCAGCTCCCCGCGCCCGCGCAGCCCGTCGCGCCCCGGCAGCAGCCCGGCGCCCATGGTGAACCACGCCATCGACAGCATCTGGTACGGCATCCAGGGCCCGACCCCGCCGGTGAGCAGCGCCGACGCGAACATCGTCACCGCGCCCAGCACGAAGCCGAACCCCGGCCCCAGCACTCGGCCGCTCAGGACCATCAGGAAGAACATCGGTTCCAGGCCCGCCGTGCCCGCGCCCAGCGGCCGCAGCGCCGCTCCCACCGCCGCCAGCACGCCGAGCATGGCCACCGCCTTGGCGTCCATGCCCGAGTCGGCGATCGTCGCCACGACCACCCCGACGAGCAGCGGCAGCAGCACCGCGAACAGCCACGGCGCGACCCCGGCGTGCGCCGCCGCCAGGCCCGACGCGTCGTCCGCCAGCAGCGGCCAGCCGAACGCGGCCACCCCGACCGCGCTGACCAGCACCAGCGCGGCCACCGAGCGCGGACCGAGCCGCACGGGCCGGGCCGTCACAGCGCCGCCTCCACCTGGGCGACGGTCAGCCACGGCAGCGGCGCCAGCACCTTCGCGACCTGCGGGGCGAACGCCGGCGACGACACGACGACCTCGTGCGTCGGCCCGTCCGCGACGACCTCCCCGTCGGCGAGGATCACCACCCGGTGCGCCAGCTCGGCCGCCAGCTCCACGTCGTGCGTGGCCAGCACGATCGCGTGGCCCCGCGCCGCCAGTCCGCGCAGCACCTCCACCAGGCGGGCCTTCGCGGCGTAGTCCAGGCCCCGGGTCGGCTCGTCGAGCAGCAGCACCCGGGGCCGGCCGGTCAGCACCACCGCCAGCGCCAGGGCCAGCCGCTGCCCCTCGGAGAGGTCCCGGGGGTGCGTGCCGTCCGGCACGCCGGGCAGCAGCGCGGCCACCAACTCCCGGCAGGCGCCGGGAGCGGCCCCCGCGTCGGTGTCCGCGGCCGCGCACTCGGCGGCCACCGTGTCCGCGTACAGCAGGTCGCGCGGCTCCTGCGGGACCAGGCCGACCTCCCGCACCAGCTCGCCCGGCGCGGTACGGCCCGGGACCAGGCCGCCCACGACGACCCGGCCGGACGCGGGCGCCACCATCCCCACCAGAGCGCCCAGCAGCGTCGACTTCCCCGCGCCGTTGCGGCCCATGAGCGCCACGGTCTCGCCCGGCCGCACCTGGAGGTCCACGCCCCGCAGGGCCTCCACCCGCCCCCGGCGCACGGCGAGCCCCCGCACGTCGACCACGGCGACGGAGGCGTCGCCACCGACGGCCCCCGCCGAGACCGCGGTGGTCCCCGACCCGGCGGTCCCCGCCCCGGGGGCCTGCACCGCCGCGGCCGTCCCGACGGCCGGCCCGCGGCCCGCGCCCCGGCGCCGGAACGGCCGGCGCGAACGCCACCCCTCCGGTACCGGTACGGCGGCGGCGGACGCGGCCACGCCGGGCGCGGACACGGGCGCCGACACGGGCCCGGCCACGGAGGAGGGGGCGGGCGCGGCCACGGACGGGGGGACGGGCGCGGGCGTGGCGCCCGCCAGGCGTGCCCGCAGCGGAGCCGCCCGCCGGCGCGCGTCGCGCACGGTGAGGGCCGGCGGGTTCCAGCCCGCCAGCCGCGACAGGCCGACCACCGGCGGGTGCACGGGGGAGACCCGCATCACCTCGGCCGGCGGGCCGACCAGGACGGGGGTGCCGGGCCCGCGCAGCAGCGCCACCCGGTCCGCGTACTGCACCACCCGCTCCAGCCGGTGCTCCGCCATCAGGACCGTCGTCCCCAGGTCGTGCACCAGGCGCTGGAGCACCGCGAGGACCTCCTCCGCGGCGGCCGGGTCGAGCGCCGACGTCGGCTCGTCCAGGACGAGGACCTTCGGGTGCGTGGTGAGGACGGAGCCGATGGCGACGCGCTGCCGCTGCCCGCCCGACAGGGACGCGATCGGCCGGTCCCGCAGGTCCGCCAGGCCCAACAGGTCGAGCGTCTCCTCGACCCGGCGCCGCATCACCTCCGGCGGCAGGCCCAGCGACTCCATGCCGTACGCGAGCTCGTCCTCGACCACGTCCGTGACGAAGTGCGCCGACGGGTCCTGCCCGACCGTGCCCACCACGTCGGCCAGTTCGCGCGGCCGGTGCGTGCGCGTGTCCCGCCCGTCGACCGTGACCCGCCCGCGCAGCGTGCCGCCCGTGAAGTGCGGCACGAGCCCCGACACGGCGCCCAGCAGGGTCGACTTGCCGGTCCCCGACGGGCCGACCAGCAGCACCAGCTCGCCCTCGGGGACCGTCAGGTCCACGTCGCGCACGGCGGGCGCGGCGGCGTCCTCGTAGGTCACCGTGACGTTCTCGAAGCGGATCACCAGGACTCCTCAGCGGTCTTTCGGGACGGGCGCGACGAACGCGGGCAGCAGGCCCACCAGCACGGACAGCGCGGGCCACAGCGGCAGTCCGGGCGCCACCAGCGGCGTGACCCCCGGCCGCAGCGCCTCCGCGTCCGGCCCGGCCGCCGCCACCGCCACGAGCACGGCCACCGCGGCGCCCGACGCGGCCACCAGCCACGTCCGCACGCCCCACCGGTCGGGCCGGTACCGGGTGCGGGGCGTGCGCCGCCCGCCCAGCCACAGCCCCGCCAGCGCGGCTGCCGCACCGGCCGCCAGCAGCGGCACGCCGTACCCGGCGCCCTCCACCGCGAGCAGCCCGTACGTGCCGGCGCACACCCCGAGCAGTCCGCCCAGCGTCAGCACGGTCGTCGTGTGCCGCACCGCCGCCGGGACCGCCGCCGTGCGCCCGTACCCCCGCGCGTCCATCGACGCCGCCACCGCCACCGACCGCTCCAGCGCGCCCTCCAGCACGGGCAGCCCGATCGCCAGCACCGCCCGGACCCCGCCGGCCGGCCGGCCCCGCAGGCGCCGGGCGGTCCGCAGCCGCGCCACGTCGGCCACCAGGTTCGGCGCGAACGTCATGGCGACGACCACGGCCACCCCGGCCTCGTACAGCGCGCCCGGCAGCGACTTGAGCAGCCGCGCGGGGCTGGCGAGGGCGTTCGCGGCGCCCACGCACACCAGCATCGCGGCCAGCTTCGCCCCGTCGTACACGGCGAACACCAGCTGCTCGGCGGTGACGCGGCCGCCGATCCGCACGCCCTGCGCCCACCGCGGCAACGGCACCTCGGGCAGCGTGAGCAGCACGTGCGTGCCGGGGATGGGGGAGCCGAGCGCCACGGAGAACACGACGCGGATGACGATCACCGCCAACCCCAGCTTGAGGAAGGCGCCGTAGGAGCGGGCCCAGGGCGCGTCCGTGCGGCGCGCGGCCACCACGTACCCGGCGACCGCCACGAGCAGCCCCAGCAGCAACGGGTTGGTGGTGCGGGACGCGGCGGTGGCGAGGCCGAGCGCCCACAGCCACCAGGCGCCCGCGTGGACGGCGTTGGAGCGGTGCGCCTCGGGAGCGCGCAGCCTCATGGGCGCCCGCGGCGACGGGCGCGTACGAGGGCGGCCGTGCCGAGCGCGACGACGGCGGCCGCCCCGGCGAGGAGGCCCACCGACGGGCCCCCGCGCCCGTTCCCGTCCTCCCCCTCGGCGGCGGTCCGCCCGGCGGGGGAGGGGGCGGTGGTGCCCGGTGCCCGGGACGGCGCGGGCGTCGCGGGCTGCGCCACCTGCTCGCCGCAGCCCTGCCGCGGGTAGCCGGCGATGGCGCACAGCAGTGCCTGCCCGTTGTAGCGCAGCGGCGCCGCGACGGCCGCGAGGGCCTCCGCGCCGGTCGCGTCGGGCCGTACCCGCGCGCACGCGGTGCGTGCCGCTGGCGGGGACTCGCCGCGCGGCGCGTCGGCGGCGGTGCCGAAGTCGACGACGACCGCGACGCGCTTGCTGCCCTCGGCGGCGGGCGTGCCCGCGCAGACCGTCGCGAAGTCGGGCGCGCGACGGGGCCGGTCGGCGTCCTGGCTGTCGGTGCTCACGGCGAAGCGGTACCCCTGGACGGCGCCGTCGGCCGGGCGGGTGGTGGCCGGCCCCTGGGTGGCGTACGCCCACGAGCCGCCCGTGCCGCCCTCCCAGAACGACCAGTAGCGGTACCCCGCGGCCTGGGCCGTGCCGGCCGCGCCGAGCACCGCCGGCACGGCGAGGAGCGCGGCGGCGGCGGACGCGGCGAGCGGTCGGCGCGCGCGGCCCGGGAGCGTACGGGTCACGGCTTGCGCTTCCCGCCGCGGCCGCTGAGCAGGAAGCCGACGCCGATGCCGGCGACGAGGAAGACCGCGACGAGCAGCCAGAAGGGGAAGCCGGACTCCTCTTCCCTCTTCGCCGTCTCCTCCTTCTCGGCCTCGCCCCGCTCGCGGGTGTCGGGCGTCGACGCGGGCTTCGGCCCGGTGGCGTTGAGCTGCGCGACGAGGTCGGCGCCGCCGAAGGCGCGCGGGTCGGCGCCCGCCGTGTGCGCGGCCAGGACGAGCTGCGCGTACGCGGCCGGTCCGCCCTCCTTCGCCCAGGCGGCGGAGTTCCCCTCCAGCCACGTGACGGCGCGCGTGGCCGCCTCGCGGTGGCCCGCGGCGGCCAGGGAGAGGGCGGCGTCGGCGGTGTTGCCCACGTCGGGCTGGGCGGCGGTCGTGGTGGCGCCGGGCATCGGCGGCAGGTCGAGGTGGCCGCTCTTCGCGACGGCGGCGGCCAGGTGCGCGGCGCCGTTGCGGGCGGCCCGCTCGGCGGTCGGCTTCGCGGCGTCCACGCAGGTGGGCTCCTGGTCCGGGGTGACGCCCCGCACGAGGGCGTGCTTGCCGAGGCCGGCGAGGACCGCGGCGGCGGTCGCGTCGTCGTTGGCGCGGAGCGTGCCGTCCTTCTCGGGCTGGTAGGCGAAGGCGCCGCCGCCGGGCTTCGCCGAGCAGGGCAGCGCGAAGGTGAGCAGCGCGTCGTACGGGCTCTTCCCGCCGGCCGCCCGCACCGAGCCGGGCTTCTCGCCCACGGCGGCGAGCGCGCTGACGACGAGCGCGGTGGAGTTGGCGTCGCTGGGGGAGCCGGGGTTGTAGCCCCAGCCGCCGTCGTGGTTCTGCACGAGCTTCAGCCACGCCGTGGCGTCCTCGCGGGCCCGCCGCGTCCGGTCCTCGTGGCTGTCGACACCCTTCAGCGCCTGGAGGGCGACGGCGGTGGCGTTGGTGTCCAGGGGCTTCCCGGCCGGGCAGTCCCCGGCGGTGTCGGCGCGGAAGGAGGGGAAACCGCCGTTGTCGCACTGCTGTCCGAGCAGCCAGGCGACGGCCTGTTCGGCGGGCTCGACACCGGTCGCCTGCTGGGCCATGAAGGCCAGCGACTGCCGCCACACGCCGTCGTACGTGGGGTCCTTGGCGCCGTACAGGCCGGCCGGGACGGCGGGGGTCGAGGGGGACGGCGCGGGCGACGGCGCGGCGTGCGCGGCGGGGGCGACCGCTCCGGCGCCACCCGCCAGCAGGACGGCGGTGGCGGCGAGCGCCGTGGCGCCGCGGCGAACGGTGGTCATGGCGGGGTGCCTCTCCTCCGGGGGCCGGGCGCCGGGGCACTCGGGCACCGGGCTCGGCTCCGTACTTCCTCGACGGTGCCGGTCACCGGGCGGGTCCCGGGACGCGAGCCGGTCACGACCCGGTACCGAGCCGGCTCGGCGGAGCGGCTCGCCGTGCGGGCCCCCCGTTCGGCGGAGCCGGGAGCACGGAGGAGGGACGTCGCCGGAATTGCACCGGCTTCCCCCCGTACGGGCATGAAGCGACGGCCACACTTTACCCGTGGGTCACCTGGCGCCCCCGGGCCCACCCGGTGCCGCGGCGCCCCGGGCCGTGTCCGCCCTGTCCGTGGTGTCCGTCATGGCCGGGGCCCGCCGTACCCGGCGCGCCCGACCGCCCCGCTCCGTCGTACCCGTCACCCGCCGGATCCGCCGCTGCCGCGCCGTCGCGTCCCGGGCGCGCGGGCCCTGCGGTCGGGCGCCGTCCCGCTGCGCCGTGCCCACCCGTCCCGCCCCTGGCGGGACGCGTGCCCACGGCAGGGGTGGCGGCTGCCCCGGCTGGGCGGGGTATCCCGGCGGGGCGACCGGACGGTCAGGCGGCCAAGCGACCCGGCCCCGTGACCGGCGGCCAGGCGACCGGGCGGTCAAGCGGTCGGGTGACCGGGCCGTCAGGTGAGCGGTGGTCAGGCGGTCAGGCGGTCTGGCGACCGGGCGGTCAGGCGATCAGGCGGCAGGCCGTTTCGATGTCCGTCCGGACCTGGGCGATCGACGCCCGTCCGGAGAGCCAGGTGATCAGGGCCGAGTGCCAGGTGTGTTCGATGACGCGCACGGCCGCCAGCTGCTCCGGCGTCGGACGCTCCTGCCCCATGGCGTCCAGGATGATCGCCGTGGTCTGCCGGGAGACGGCCTCGACCTCCGCGCTCACCCCCCGGTCGGCGAAGATCAGCGCCCGCACCATGGCGTCGGCGAGCTGCGGCTCGCGCTGGAGGGAGCGGAACGCCCGCATCAGCGTCTCCGCCACGCGCTCGGCCGCGGTGTCCCCGGCCGGTGGGCGCCGGCGGAGCGTCGAGTGCAGGCCGTCGAGCTGGTCCTGCATCGTCGCCACCAGGAGGTGGACCTTGGACGGGAAGTACCGGTACAGCGTGCCCAGCGCGACCTCCGCCGCCTCCGCGACCTCCCGCATCTGCACCGCGTCGAAGCCGCCCCGGCCCGCCAGTCGCGCGCTGGCCTGGAGGATGCGGCGGCGGCGCGCCTCCTGCCGCGCGGTCAGGTGTGGCGGTGCCTGCCTGCCTTCCGCTGTCATGGGTCCCCGTCGCTCCGTGCCGTGCCGTGCCGTCGGACGTGTCCGCGCCGTCGTGTTCCGTGCGGTGGTGCGCGCCAGTATGGCCGGGCCCCGGTGGTGGCGCGAATCACCTGTTCCGGCCCTCACAGTGCCGCTACCTGCCGGTAGATTCGATGCTCCTCCGAGCGATCTGGAACGCCCGACTCTGAAACTTGTTCTAGATTAGCGCGACCGGTTACGCTCCGCCGAAACGCAGGGATGGAAGGGGCCGCGAGTGACCGCTGAGGCCATAGCGTCAGGCCCGCGTGCGGGCGCAGCCGCCGACGGAGACCACCCGCTGCGCATCGCCCTCCTCACGTACAAGGGGAACCCGTTCTGCGGCGGCCAGGGCGTCTACGTCCGCCACCTCTCGCGCGAGCTCGCCCGGCTGGGCCACCGCGTCGAGGTGATCGGCTCCCAGCCCTACCCGGTCCTCGACGCCGTCGGCGAGGGCGTCACCCTCACCGAGCTGCCGAGCCTCGACCTCTACCGCCAGCCGGACCCCTTCCGCACGCCCGCGCGCGGGGAGTTCCGCGACTGGATCGACGCGCTGGAGGTCGCCACCATGTGGACGGGCGGCTTCCCCGAGCCGCTCACGTTCTCCCTGCGCGCCCGCCGCCTGCTCGCCGCCCGCCGCGGCGACTTCGACGTCGTCCACGACAACCAGACCCTCGGCTACGGCCTCCTGGCCCCGCTAGGCGCCCCGCTCGTCACGACGATCCACCACCCGATCACCGTCGACCGGCGCCTGGAGCTGGCCGCCGCCCCGAACGCCAAGCGCCGTCTGTCCGTGCGCCGCTGGTACGCCTTCACCCGCATGCAGAAGCGCGTCGCCCGGCGGCTGCCGTCCGTCCTCACCGTCTCCGGCTCCTCCCGCCGGGAGATCGTCGACGACCTCGGCGTGCGCCCCGAGCGGATCCACGTCGTCCACATCGGCGCCGACACCTCCCTGTGGTCCCCCGACCCGTCGGTCGCCGAGGTGCCCGGCAGGATCGTCACCACCTCCAGCGCCGACGTGCCGCTCAAGGGGCTCGTGCACCTCGTCGAGGCGCTCGCCAAGCTGCGCACCGAGGTCCCCGAAGCGCACCTCGTCGTCGTCGGCCGCCGCGCAGAGGACGGCCCGGTCGCCCGGGCCATCGAGCGGTACGGACTGGACGGCGCCGTCCGCTTCGTCAAGGGCGTCAGCGACACCGAGCTCGTCGACCTCGTGCGCAGCGCCCAGGTCGCCTGCGTTCCCTCCCTCTACGAGGGGTTCTCCCTGCCCGCCGCCGAGGCCATGGCCACCGGCACACCGCTCGTCGCCACGACCGGCGGCGCCATCCCGGAGGTCGCGGGCCCGGACGGCGAGACCTGCCTGGCCGTCCCGCCCGGCGACGCCGGCGCCCTCGCCGCGGCCCTCGGCCGCCTGCTCGGACCCGGCGGCGCCGCATTGCGCGCCCGTCTCGGGGCGGCCGGCCGCGCCCGGGTCCTGGACCGCTTCACCTGGGCCCGCGCCGCCCAGGGCACGGTGGAGCGCTACCGCGAGGCCGTCGCCGCGCACGGAGCGCGCCGATGACGACCACCCCCCTCGCACCCCCGTCCCCCCTCACGGACCGTGAAAGCAGGCCCCGCACGTGCTGACCGTCGACTTCACCCGCTTCCCGCTCGCCCCCGGCGACCGCGTGCTCGACCTGGGCTGCGGCGCGGGACGGCACGCCTTCGAGTGCTACCGGCGCGGGGCCCGGGTCGTCGCCCTCGACCGGAACGCCGAGGAGATCCGCGAGGTCGCCAAGTGGTTCGCCGCCATGGAGGAGGCCGGCGAGGCCCCGGCCGGGGCGACGGCCACCGCCATGGAGGGCGACGCCCTCAACCTGCCCTTCCCCGACGCGTCGTTCGACGTCGTCATCATCTCCGAGGTGATGGAGCACATCCCCGACGACAAGGGCGTCCTCGCCGAGATGGTCCGCGTCCTCAAGCCGGGCGGCCGCATCGCCGTCACCGTGCCCCGCTACGGCCCCGAGAAGGTCTGCTGGGCGCTGTCCGACGCGTACCACGAGGTCGAGGGCGGCCACATCCGGATCTACAAGGCCGACGAGCTCCTCGGCCGGATCCGCGAGGCCGGCCTGCGCCCCTACGGCAGCCACCACGCGCACGCCCTGCACTCCCCGTACTGGTGGCTGAAGTGCGCGTTCGGCGTCGACAACGACAAGGCGCTGCCCGTCCGCGCGTACCACAAGCTGCTGGTCTGGGACATCATGAAGAAGCCCCTGGCCACGCGGCTCGCCGAGCGGGCACTCAACCCCGTCCTCGGCAAGAGCTTCGTGGTGTACGCGACGAAGCCCCACCTCCCGGCGGGCACCGCGCTGTGACGTCGCCCGAGCGGACCGAACTCCTCACCCTGCCCGGGGTGCTGACGGCCGAACAGGCCGCCGAGACCGTCGCGGGCATCCTCGCCGCGCAGCGCGACAGCGGCGCCATCCCCTGGTTCCGGGGCCACCACCTCGACCCGTGGGACCACACCGAGGCCGCCATGGCCCTGGACGCCGCCGGCGAGCACGACGCCGCCGCCCGCGCCTACGCGTGGCTGGCCCGCCACCAGAACGCCGACGGCTCCTGGTACGCGGCCTACCACGACGGCGAGGCGGACCGGCCGACGGACCCGGCCCGCGAGACCAACTTCTGCGCCTACATCGCCGTCGGCGTCTGGCACCACTACCTGAGCACCGGCGACGAGGCGTTCCTCGACCGCATGTGGCCCGCCGTGTACGCCGCCGTCGAGTTCGTCCTGCGGCTCCAGCAGCCGGGCGGGCAGATCGGCTGGAAGCGGGAGGCCGACGGCACCCCGGTGACGGACGCCCTGCTCACGGGCAGCTCCTCCATCCACCAGGCGCTGCGCTGCGCGCTCGCCATCGCCGAGACGCGCGAGGAGCCGCAACCGGACTGGGAGCTGGCGACGGGCGCCCTGGCGCACGCCGTGGCCCACCACCCCGAGCGCTTCCTCGACAAGGGCCGCTACTCGATGGACTGGTACTACCCGGTGCTCGGCGGGGCCGTGACCGGCGCCGCGGCCCGGGAGCGCATCGACGCCCGCTGGGACGACTTCGTCGTGCCGGGCCTCGGCGTGCGGTGCGTCGTCCCCAACCCGTGGGTGACGGGCGGCGAGAGCTGCGAACTGGCCCTGGCGCTGTGGGCGATCGGCGAGTCCGACCGGGCCGTGGACGTGCTCCGCTCCATCGGCCACCTGCGCGCCGAGGGCGGCATGTACTGGACCGGGTACGTCTTCGAGGGCGAGCGGGCGTTCTGGCCCGAGGAGCTGACGACCTGGACGGCCGGGTCGCTGCTGCTGGCCGTGGCGGCGCTCGGCGGCGACGAGGCCACGACGGCGGTGTTCGGCGGCGAGCGGCTGCCGCGCGGCCTGGCCCCCGACTGCTGCTGAACCCGGGCCGGCCCCGGACGTGACGACGGGGGCCGCCCCGCCTCCGGCGCACCGGCGGCCGGCCCCGGACGTGACGAGGGCCCGTCCCCGGCACCTCGGTGCGGGGACGGGCCCTGGCGTCGTACGGGGCGGGGGTCAGCCGCGCTGGATGCCCGTGGTGTCCTGCAGGACGCCACGGCGGCCGTCCTGCGTCTGCGCCACCAGGGCGGCGCCGCGCTGCTCGACCGCCAGGTACCAGGTGCCCGGCGCCAGTTCGGCGATCGGCGTCGGGGAGCCGTCCTCGGCGTACAGCGGACGCGCGACGGGCACGGCGAACCAGAACGGGGCGAAGTCCCCGGCCGGCGCGGCCTGCTGCGCGGCGGCGGGCGCGGCGGACTGCTGGTCCGGCTGGTGCGGGGCGTCCGGCTGGCCGGGCTGGCCCGGCTGCGGGGCAGCGCCCGGGTAGCCGTAGCCACCGGTGCCGCCCTGCGGCGCGCCGTACGGCTGGCCGGCGCCCGGGTAGCCGTAGCCGGCGCCGCCCGTCACGCCCGGCTGGGCGCCGTACGGCTGCGGGGCCTGCGGCCGCGGGGCGCCCATCAGCGGCGCCTTGAGCACGCCGACGAGCGGCGAGGCCACGGCGCCGGCGGCGAGCACGATCGTCGCCAGCAGGCCCAGGATCATCCCGGCGCCCGCGGAGCTCATGTCGATGATGGTCCAGAACGCCGTCCACAGCGCGAAGACGGCCAGGGCGACACCGAACTGCCCGAGGTCCAGACCGGCCACCTTGCGGCCCGGCAGGGCCCGCGCGACGACGATCAGGGCCGCGGCGATGACGCCGGCGAGGAACATGCTCATCAGCAGGCCGAGCGTGTCCCAGGCGTTGGTCTCGTAGCGCCCGCAGTCGACTCCGGTAGGACAGTCGATGCTGGCCAGGTTGAGGAACGAGGCGATGAACAGCACCACCGCTGCTCCGATCACCACGCCATCGCCTCGAGTGAGGGAGCGGATGTTCACGTGAGAAGTCCTTCGTCGGTTCGTGTCGTCGTCAGGGGTGGCGCGAAGCACGCGGGGGCGGCCCCATCGTACGGACGAATGTATCGTCCGCCCGACCTACCCGAGCAGGTAGGTGCTGATGCCGTCCGCGATTCCCTGGGCGGCTTTCTGCCGCCACGTCGCATCGGCGAGCAATGCGGCGTCGTCCGGGTCACGCATGTTGCCGCATTCGACGAACACCTTGGGCACGGTTGACAGATTCAGTCCGCCGAGGTCGTCGCGGACGTCCAATCCCGTGCCCCCGCCGAGGTAGTTGGCCGGGGCGGATCCGGTCGCCCGGGCGAACGCGGCCTGGATGCGCTCGCCGAGCGTACGCGACGGGCCGACGATCGGCGCCGTGTCGGCCGCACCCGCCTTGACCAGGGCGGGGAGGATCACGTGGTGGCCGCGGTTGCCGGCCGCCGAACCGTCGGCGTGCACGGAGACGACGGCGTCGGCCCCCTCGCCGCCGCCCGCCGCGTTGCCGATCCGGGCGCGCTCGTCGACGCACGGCCCGAAGGGCCGGTCGGCGTCGTGGGTGAATTCGACGGTGGCGCCCTTCCCTTGGAGGACGACGCGCAGACGACGTGAGACATCGAGGGTGAATGCGGCCTCGGTGTAACCGGCGTTGGTGGAGGTGCCGGTGGTGTCGCATTCCTTGCGGTGGGTCCCGACATCCACCGTTTCATTGATCTCTGCGGTGTGCTGAAAATTCCCCGGATTGTGACCTGGGTCGATCACCACGACCTTGCCGGCGAGCGGCGCCGCGCCGGACCGGGCCGACGTGGACGGCCCCGGTCCGGTCGCGGCGGGCGTCCCCGGCGCGGCGGGGGCGGGCGAGGCGCCCCGGCCCCGGCCGCCACCCGGCCCGCCGTCCGCCGGGCCGCCGGAGAACATCCCGGTGAGCGGCCCGGCGAGCGCGGCGGCCGCGGCGAGGGGGACGGCGGCCAGGAGGACGGCCTTGGTCAGGCGGCGGCGCTTGCGCGTGTCATCGTCGTACACGCGGGCGAGCCTAAGCGGTGGCGGCAGTTCCGGCCCGGTCCCCTGCGGCCGTTCGGCGCAGTACCCGCAGCGAGTCCGTCACCGACACCTCGGTGAAGCGGCCGGACTCCAGCGCCCGCAGGTAGATCCGGTACGGGGCCTGGCCGCCGTCCGCCGGGTCGGGGAACACGTCGTGGATGACGAGCAGCCCGCCCTCGGCGACCTTCGGCGCCCACCCCTCGTAGTCGGCGGTCGCGTGCTCGTCGGTGTGGCCGCCGTCGACGAATACCAGCCCGACCTCCCCGGCCCACACCCGGGCGACCTGCGGCGACCGTCCCACGACGGCCACCACGTGCTCCTCCAGGCCCGCCGCGTGCAGCGTCCGCCGGAAGGTCGGCAGCGTGTCCATCAGCCCGACCTCGGGGTCCACGACGGTCGGGTCGTGGTACTCCCACCCGGGCTGCTGCTCCTCGCTGCCCCGGTGGTGGTCGACGGTGACGGCGACGGTCCCGGCCCCGCGGGCCGCCTCGGCCAGCAGCAGGGTCGAGCGCCCGCAGTAGGTGCCGACCTCCAGCAGCGGCAGCCCCAGCCGGCCGGCCTCGACGGCCGCCGCGTACAGGGCGAGGCCCTCGCGGACGGGCATGAACCCCTTCGCGGCCTCGAACGCGGCGAGCGTGCGCGGCGTGGGCCGCGGGGTGGGAGCGACGCTCATGGGCGGGGCCTTTCAGGTGGTGCGTACGGACGGGGCCCATCGTGCCCCACGCCCGGCGGCGCCCCGACGCCGCCCCGGGCCACGGCGGGGGCGCGCGGCAGGGGAACGGCGCGCTGTCCGGATCATGCTTGACTGCTCACCCGCGCCCCATGCGCCCGCGGGTGAGGACATCGACGGAGGAGCAAGCATGCTGAAGCGAATACGGCTCGCCATGGCGGCGCTGCTCGCCGCCGCCGGCGCCGTCGTGGCGCCTGCCGCGTCGTCGGCCGCCGACACGGCGGTGCCGGCGTCGTCGGCCGCCGACACGGCGGTGCCGGCGTCGTCCGCCGGGCAGAGGTGGGCGCTGAAGGTCAACGGTCACTACGTGACCGTGTCCGCCGGGCCGGACGGTGACACGAAGCTCAGGGCCAATCCGCGGGCCACCACGGCCAGGGGGTGGGAGCTGTTCACCCTGCACACCGACTACGTCGAGGACGTGAAGAAGTACGGGACCACGGTCAGCTTCCGCTCCGAGGCCACGGGCGGCTACGTCACGACGGAGAGCGCTGCCGGCGGATCCGCGCTGCGCGCCCGCGGGACGACCACCGGTTCCTGGGAGCGCTTCAGGCTGAAGCCCCTGGCCGGAGGCACCTTCGGCCTGTTGGCCCACAACGACCGGTACGTGGCGGCGGAACTCGGCAGCTACCCCGACCACGGGCTGCTGCGCGCGCGTACGTCCGTCTCCCACCCCGACGAACTCGGTTCCTGGGAACGCTTCACCCTGGAGAAGGTCGGCCCGCAGGGCGCCCACAGCGCGAACATGCCCGCGCCCACCACCCGAGCCCCCAAGGCGCGCGACGTCGTCTCGTGGAACATCTGCGCCAACAGCAACCCCAGCCTCGAATGCGCTCTCAGGTACGCCCGGCCCGCGATCGTCGCGGACCGGGTCTCGGCCGCTCTCCACGCCGCCATGGGCAGCAGGCGGCCTGACGCCGTCTTCTTCCAGGAGATCTGCGAGAAGTCCGCCGAACCCCTGGAGCTGAAGCTCGAGGGCTGGGCCGGCCCCCTGCACGTCCGGTTCATGCCGACGTACTACCAGGTGGCCACCGCGACCGACGGCACGGTCGTCCAGGCGCAGAAGAACTGCTCGGACGGCACCGACTCCGCCGACCGGGGGGCCTTCGGCATCGCCCTCGCCGTGCCCGAAGGCAACACCTGGTACCAGGGCACCGTCCTGCCGTCACCGACCGGCACGGAGCAGCGCCCCATGCTCTGCGCCGTCGTTCCGGCCGAGGGTTCCGCTTACTGCAACGCCCACTTCAGCACCGGTCGCCACATCGACTCCAACGGCGACCCGCAGGGTGACGACATCGATCCCGAGCACCCCTTCCGTCCCCTGCAGGCAGCGACGATGCGTGAGAACGTCGACGCGTTCACCGCCGGCGGTTACGCCGTCTACCACGGCGGCGACCTCAACACCACCACGCGGGACGTCGTCCACCTCAGCAGCCTCTACACCGGGCGGCAGGAGTGCGGGCAGCCGACTCCGACCTCACCGCGCGCCGGTGAGGCCACGGCCGGCGGCAGCAAGATCGACTATCTGTTCGGCCCCCAGGGTGCCTCGTACGCCTGCCGTGTCGTCGACGGCGGACTGTCCGACCACAGGATGATCAACCTGACGACCTCCTGAACCGCCTCCGGTGCCGGGCCCGGACGGGACCGGAGGCGGACAGGCGGCGGATCACGTGCCGGGTCCCCGGGCCCGTACCCCGAAGTCGGGATGTACGGGGCGCTGCCCAGCTGCGACCATGACACCCATGGCCCAGCCCCGCACGGACACCGACGCCACCTCCACCGCCGCCGATCCCGCCCCGCTCCCCGCCCGCCCCTGGGCGGTGATCCTCGCCGCCTGCGCCGGGACGTTCCTCGTCGTCCTCGACGTGTCCGTCGTCAACGTCGCCCTGCCCTCGATGCGCGCGGACCTCGGCCTGTCGGCGCCCGCCCTGCAGTGGGTGGTGAACGCCTACGCCATCGCCTTCTCCGGCTTCATGCTGCTCGGTGGGCGGGCCTCCGACCTGTTCGGGCGGAAGCGTATGTTCCTGTTGGGCCTGGGCGTGTTCACGATCGCGTCGGTGGCGGGCGGCCTCGCGCAGGAGGGCTGGCAGCTGCTCGCCGCGCGGGCGGCCCAGGGGCTGGGCGCGGCGGTGCTGTCGCCGGCGACGCTGACCATCGTGACGAGCGCCGTGCCGGAGGGCCCGGCGCGGACGCGGGCCATCGGCACCTGGGCGGCGGTCGGCGCGGGCGGCGGCGCGGCCGGCGGTCTCGTCGGCGGGCTCCTCACCGACCTGCTCGACTGGCGCTGGGTCCTGCTGATCAACGTGCCCGTCGGCGCCCTCGTCCTCGTCGCGGGCGCCGTGTGGATCCGGGAGGCCCGTACAGGCGCGGGGCGCCGCCTGGACCTGCCGGGCGCGCTCCTCGCCACCGGCGGGCTCGCGGCCTTCGCGTACGGCGTCGTGCAGACCGAGCAGGCCGGCTGGACCACGCCGCGGACGCTGCTGCCGCTGCTCGGCGGCCTGGCGCTGCTCGGCGCGTTCCTGGTGGTGGAGGACCGGACGGCGGAACCGCTCGTCCCGCTGGGGGTGTTCCGGGTGAGGGCGGTGTCGGCGGCGAACGCCGCGCTGTTCGTGGTCGGCTCCGCGACGTTCTCGTCCTGGTTCTTCATGACGGTCTACGCCCAGAACGTCCTCGGCTACGACCCCCTCCACGCGGGCCTCGCGCTCATGCCCAGTTCCCTCGGTGTGGTCCTCGGCTCGAAGGTGGCGCCCCGTCTCATGCCGCTGTTCGGCGCGCGCCGGCTCGCCGTGGGCGGCGCGCTGACCACGGCGGCGGGCTTCGCCTGGCAGTCGCTGCTGGACGTCGACGGGCCGTACCTGACGACCATCATGGGGCCGGGCGTGACGATGATGGTCGGCGTGGGGCTCGTCCTCACCCCGCTGGCCGCGATGGCCACCTCCGGTGCCGCCCCCGGCGACGCCGGGCTCGTCTCGGGCCTGGTGAACACCTCCCGCACGATGGGCGGCGCGGTCGGCCTCGCCGTCCTGTCCACGGTCGCCGCCGCCGGCGCCGCCGGGTCAGCCACCCCGGAGGCCCTCACCGCCGGCTACGCCCTCGCCTTCCGCACCGGAGCCGGGATCCTCCTCGTGGCCGCCGCCCTGATGCTCCTGTGGCTCCCGCGCCCCGCGGTTCCCCTCCCCACGCAGAGCCGCACCCCGGCCGCCGTCCAGGCCCCCGGCCCGGCCCCCGTCCCGGTCCAGGCGCAGCCGCCGACCCGGGCCAGGGGCGCGAAGCGGACCCGGTGACGGTCCCGGCCGGGGCCGTCGGGCTGACCTCGCGACGGCTCGGCCGGCCCGGTCGAAAACGGCGTTGCGGACCGCCCGCCGGCCGTGCGAGGCTCGGTGCCGCGGCCCCGCACGGGGGCCGACCCGACTCCCACCCCGAGGGATTGAAGCCCATGATTGCGGCGTCCACCAGCGGCCGCCGTCGGCGCTGACCGTTCGACACGGCGGCCCCACGTCCGCGGTGCCCGCGCCCCGGCGGCGCGCACCGCTCGCTCCCGCGCGCCCGCCCCCGCCCGCGTGCCGTCCGGTGACGGCGCACGGACCCCGGGCGGCGTGCTTCCCGAGACACCCAACGTGAGGTCACACCACCGTGGACAACCACGTCCAGAGCTTCGCCGTAGCCAACCTCCGCCGCCGGCCCGTGGTCGTCGAGACCGGGGGCTTCGTCATCGGCGTCGATCCCACCAGCACCAGCCCGTACCTCAACTACGCCACGCCCCTGCCCGGCTCGCGGCCGACCGCCGAGGACGTCGCCGCGCTGATCGGGGCGTTTTGCGAGCGGGGGCTCAAGCCCCGCCTGGAGTTCGCGCCCGACGCCGCCCCCGAGGTGGAACCGGCCCTGCGCGCCGCGGGGTTCACCACCGAGGCGTCGCACACCTACCTCGTCTGCACACCGGACACCTTCGCCCCGCCCGTCTCCGCCGTCCCGGTGGAGACTCCGGCCACGGACGAGGAGTACGCGGCGGTCGACGCGGCGCTCTGCGAGGCGTACGACCACGCCTTCCCCGCCTCTCCGGAGGGCGCGGCCCGGCTGCGCCGCATCCAGGAGCGGGGCGGCGCCGTCCGCTTCGTCCGCGCGCCCGACGGCGGTTGCGCGGCCGCCGCCACCTGCTCGGCCCCGGCCGAGGGCACCGCCGAGGCGGCCGGCGTGGGCACCCGCCCCGCGTTCCGCGGCCGCGGCCACGCCGGCGCGGTCACCGCCGGCGTCACCGGGGCGCTGTTCGAGCGGGGCGCCGCCTCGGTGTGGCTGGAGTACGGGGGCGAGGGCTCCCGGCGCGTGTACGAGCGCCTGGGCTTCCGCCCCCGGGGCACCCGCCTCTACCTCGCCCTGGAGGACTGACCCACCGCCGGGAGGCCCCGCGCGCACCCCGCGCGGGGCCCTCCGGCCCGGGGCCGCGCGGCCTCCTTCCCACGGGGGGCGCCGGACGCTATACAGGAGACCGCCATCCGGCCGCCGGATCGTCGGGCCGCCGCACCCCGCGACCGCCGGCCCCGCGACCGCCGTACCGGGCGACCGCCGTACCCGGCGGCGGCGCCACCGCCGTACCGCCGTGCCGCCGGGCGATCCCGCCACCGCCGGACCGCCGGGCGACCGTCCCACCGCAGAGCCGCCGCACAGTCGTGTCACCGGGAACGGAGCGCCCCGCATGCCCATCGACGTCCGGCGGGCCCTCACCGCCGCGCCCCGCTCGGCCGCCGTCACCTGGGACGCCACGGACGTCCAGCTCTACCACCTCGGCATCGGCGCCGGCGTCCCCGCCACCGACCCCGCCGAACTGCGCTACACCCTCGAATCCCGGCTGCACGCGCTGCCCGCCTTCGCCACCGTCGCCGGGGCGCGGTCGGGCGTCATCTCCGCGCTCTCCGCGCCGGGTGTCGACGTCGACCTCGCCGCCGTCCTCCACGGCGGGCAGCGCCTCGACCTGCACCGGCCCGTCCCGGTGAGCGGCCGCGCCGTCACCACGTCCCGGGTGACCGCCGTGTATGACAAGGGCCGGGCCGCCCTGGTCGTCCTGCGGTCCGAGACCGCCGACGGCGACGGGCCGCTGTGGACGAGCGAGGCGGAGGTGTACGTCCGCGGCGAGGGCGGGTTCGGCGGTGAACGCGGCCCCGCCCGCCCGACCGCGGCACCGGACCGCGCGCCCGACCGGACCGTGGAGCGGCCCGTACGGGAGGACCAGGCGCTCCTGTACCGGCTCTCCGGCGACCGCAACCCGCTGCACGCCGACCCGGAGTTCGCCCGGCGCGCCGGCTTCGACCGGCCCGTCCTGCACGGGTTGTGCACCTACGGCATGACGCTGAAGGCGGTCGTCGACACGGTGCTCGGCGGGGACGTCACCCGCGTCCGCGCCTACCACGCCCGCTTCACCGGCGTCGTGTACCCCGGGGAGACCCTGCGCGTCCGGATCTGGGACGCCACCGACCGCCCGGACCGCGCCGCCACCGACCGCCCGGACCGCACCGGCACCGGCACCGGCACCGGGGCCGGGATCCGGGTCGCCGTGACCGTCGCCGAGCGCGGCGACGCGCCCGTCCTGTCCGGCACGGTGGGGGAGCCGGACGGACCGGCCACGACGTGACGAGGGCCGCCCCGGACACCCGGGACGGCCCCACATGTGCGGCCGACGACATTCCGCCGGCCACCAAGACACGAACCTAGGCCGCGGTGGCTCCGCGGCCGGACTCCCTGCGGTGGCGGCCGTGCGGCTGCGCCGTCGTGTCCTCCGACGGCGCGGGGCCCCCGCGGTGCTTTCCGGAGCCGCCGGCGTCCCCGTGCGGTCGCAGCGCGTGGGTCGTGTCGGTGCTGGCTTCAGACATGTGGTGAAGTCACCCCGTAATGATCGCTGTTGACATGCGGCCCGTGAGTCTAACCGGGCTCCGCGCGCCCGGAGAGAGGTGCCTGCTGCAGCGGCACCGGCCTGCACACCACAGGAGTCCCGGAGCGGCCGGACGGTTCCCCACCTGCGGGTTCCGCTTGTGCGGGGGGCGTGTCGGCAACCGGTACGAGCGCCTCCGCCGCGCCCTCGACGCGGGCCAGGCCGCACGGCGCCGACGCGTGCGCGTACGGCAGCAGCAGCACCCCGTCCCGCGTCCACAGCCCCGCCCCGGCCAGCCAGCCGTCGGGCGCCGGCAGGTGCAGCAGCCGACGTGCCGCCGGCCGCCACACCCCCACCCAGCTGCCCGCCGCCGCGTCGACCCGGAACGCCACCGCGCAGGTCTCCGGCGTGAGCACCTGCCCCGGCTGCACCGCGAACGGGGTCAGTGCGCCGTCCGCCGACCGCAGGCACTCGGGGAAGCGCACCGGCCGCGCACTGCCCAGCACCCCCCACCCCAGCCGCTCACGGCCCGGTGACGGGGCGTCCGAACCGATCAGCAGCAGTCCGCTGTCCAGGTCGGCGAGGAGCAGCCGGTCGCGGCTGTCCTGCGCGATCTGGAGCAGCGGGGTGACCTCGCCGCGGCGCGCCAGGTCGACGGCGACGGTCTTGACCGGCCCGCCGTCCGCCTCCCGGTCCAGCGCCAGCAGCCGGCCCTGCCGGTCCAGCCACACCCCGCCCGAGCAGCGCCCCCGGACCTCCGCGACGTGCTCGGGGCCGCCCGAGCCGCCCGCCACCCGCCAGACGGCCGTCGAGCGCGCGCCGACCGCCAGGGCGTACGCGCCCGTCCCGTCGGGGGCGGGCGGCAGCAGCCGCACCGACTCCGCCTCGACCTCGCCGAGCGGGAGCTCGCCCGTCGCCGGGCCCGTGGGGTAGAGGAGTGAGAAGGTGTGCCGTCCGGCGACGCGGCGCGCGATGAGCACCCGGCCGTCCACGAGCGGCAGAAGTTGGGCGTCGGGGTCCTCGGGTTGGCCGAGGGGCAGGGGGACGGCGTACGGCTCCGGTCCGTCGAGGGTCCAGCGCTCGGGGAACAGCGCCTCGCCCCGGCCGGCGAGCCGGGCCGCGTAGGAGCCGTCCGCCGCGACCGCGAACCGGGTCCCGCCGGCCGCGGCGCCGTCCTGCGCGGCGGTTTCGATGGCACAGGCAGTCATGGCTCGTCACCTCCGGCCCCGAAGCTAGTTTTCGTACTCCCTGCCGAACCGTGCGAACCCGCCCGCTTCACACATAAGGGTGGCAGTCGAGGGGTTCGCCTGAGCGGGAGGGCGCCGATGTGCTCACCGTCGCCGCTGGTGGGCGGCGCGGCGGTACCGAGCGGAACGGGCAAGTCCGGTCCAGGGGCGCCACCCGGGCCCCGGGGAGCACGGGGCGCCCCGTGCGAACGGCACCGGACCCTCACCCGAACGGCCGTAGCCGTACCCCGGGGCCGCGGCGGGCCGGTGGGGGCGGCCAGGACCGTGCCCGGGGCGTCGCGCGGGCCGGCGGGGGCGGCCGGGGCGGTGCCTCCGCCGGTCGCGCTGGGCCGGCCGGGGTGGCCGGGGCGGTGCCCGCGGGGCCCGTGTGGGGAGGGGATCCGTCCCTCCTGGCCTTGCGGGTAGCCTTGCCTCGTGCCACGTCTCACCGAAGTCCTCGCCGAGCTCGACGCCCTCTGGCCCCCCGAGCGGGCCGAACAGTGGGACGCCGTCGGCACCGTCTGCGGCGACCCGGACGCCGAGGTCGACCGCGTCCTCTTCGCCGTGGACCCCGTCCAGGAGGTCGCCGACGAGGCCATCGCCCTCGGCGCGCAGCTCCTGGTCACCCACCACCCGCTCTACCTGCGCGGCACCACGACCGTCGCGGCCTCCCACTTCAAGGGCCGCGTCGTGCACACCCTCATCAAGCACGACGTCGCCCTGCACGTGGCGCACACCAACGCCGACACCGCCGACCCCGGCGTCTCCGACGCCCTCGCCGGCGCCCTCGACCTGCGGGTCGTCGGCCCCCTCGTACCGGAGAACGGCCTCGGCCGGATCTGCGAGCTCGACCCCCCGGAGACCCTGCGCGCGTTCGCGGCCCGCGCCGCCAGGCGGCTGCCCGCCACCGCGCAGGGCATCCGCGTCGCGGGCGACCTCGACGCGCCCGTGCGCCGGGTCGCCGTCAGCGGCGGCTCCGGCGACAGCCTGTTCGACGCCGTGCGCGCGGCGGGCGTCGACGCCTTCCTCACCGCCGACCTGCGCCACCACCCGGCGTCGGAGGCCACCCAGCACACCCCGCTCGGCCTCGTCGACGCGGCCCACTGGGCCACCGAGTGGCCCTGGTGCGAACTGGCCGCCGCCCAGCTCGACGAGATCTCCGACCGCCGCGGCTGGAACCTGCGGGTGCACGTCTCCAAGACGGTCACCGACCCGTGGGCCGCCCACCACACGTCCCCCGTCGCTCATCACACCTCCCCAGGAGCCCCCAACTGAACGCCGCGCCCGCCGACCAGATCCGCCTCCTCGACGTCCAGGCCCTCGACACGCGCCTGTCGCAGCTCGCCCACAAGCGCAGGACCCTGCCCGAGCACGCCGAGATCGAGGCGCTGACCAAGGACCTCACCCAGCTGCGCGACCTGCTCGTCGCCGCGCAGACGGAGGAGGGCGACTGCGCGCGCGAGCAGACGAAGGCCGAGCAGGACGTGGACCAGGTCCGCCAGCGCTCCGCCCGCGACCAGCAGCGCCTCGACTCGGGCGCCGTCTCCTCCCCGAAGGACCTGGAGAGCCTCCAGCGGGAGATCGTCTCCCTCGCCAAGCGCCAGGGCGACCTGGAGGACGTGGTCCTGGAGGTCATGGAGCGCCGCGAGTCCGCGCAGGCGCGTGTCGAGGAGCTGACCGCGCGCGCCGCCGCCGTCCAGACCAAGGTCGACGACGCCACCGGCCGCCGTGACCGCGCCCAGCAGGAGCTGGACGCCGAGACCGCCTCCGTCACCAAGGAGCGCGAGCTGGTCGCCGGCTCGGTGCCGGCGGACCTGATGAAGCTGTACGAGAAGATCCGCGGGCAGCAGGGCGGTGTCGGCGCGGCCCGCCTGTACCAGCGCCGCTGCGAGGGCTGCCACATCGAGCTGAACATCACCGAGGTGAACGAGGTCCGCGCCGCCGCGGCCGACTCGGTCCTGCGGTGCGAGAACTGCCGACGCATCCTGATCCGCACCTCGGAGTCCGGGCTGTAATGAGCGGTGGGGAGCGGCTGTCCGAGCTGATCGTCGAGGCCGACGGCGGCTCCCGGGGCAACCCCGGCCCGGCCGGGTACGGCGCGGTCGTCCTCGACCCGGTGTCGGGGGAGGCGCTCGCCGAGGCGGCGGAGTTCATCGGCGTGGCCACGAACAACGTCGCCGAGTACAAGGGCCTGCTGGCCGGGTTGCGCGCCGCGCGCGAGCTCGCGCCGGACGCGTCGGTCCGGGTGCGGATGGACTCCAAGCTGGTCGTCGAGCAGATGTCCGGCCGCTGGAGGATCAAGCACCCGGACATGAAGCCGCTCGCCGCGGAGGCCGCGCGGATCTACCCGCCCGGGCAGGTCACGTACGAGTGGATCCCGCGCGAGCGCAACAAGCACGCCGACCGGCTCGCCAACGAGGCCATGGACGCGGGCCGCGCGGGACGGCAGTGGCAGCCGTCCGCGTCGCGCGCCGCGCTGGACGCCGGCGCGGCACGCGTGGTCGGCGACGCGACGGCGGGCGCGGCGAAGGCCCGCGCGGCGCTCGCGCACGCCACGGCACCACCGGTGGGCGGCCCCGTGACCGGCCCGGGCACCGGCCCCTCCGGTACGGGGGCCTTGTCCGGCCCCGCGGCCTCGTCCGCCCCTACGGCCCCGGGGGGCGCCACGGCCCCGGCCGGTCCCGTGGCTCCGGCGGGCTCCGCGGTCTCGGCCGCCCCGGCGGCCCCCGCCGGGGCGGAGCCCGCGCCCGCCACGGCCGAGCCCGTGCCCGCCGCCGGGGCGTCGCCCGCGACGCCGCCCGTCGGCTGGGCCGCGCCCGCCGACCTCGGGGCGCCCGCCACCTTCGTCCTGCTGCGGCACGGCGAGACGGCGCTCACCCCGCAGAAGCGGTTCTCCGGCAGCGGCGGCACCGACCCGGAACTGTCCCCGGCCGGGCTGCACCAGGCGCGGGCCGTCGCCGCGGCGCTCGCCGCGCGCGGCACCGTCCAGGAGATCGTCTCGTCGCCGCTGCTGCGCTGCCGCCAGACCGCCGCGACCGTCGCGGAGAGCCTCGGGCTCGACGTGCGCGTCGACGACGGCTTGCGCGAGACGGACTTCGGGGCGTGGGAGGGCCTGACGTTCGCCGAGGTGCGCGAGCGGTACCCGGACGACCTCGACGCCTGGCTGGCCTCGCCGAAGGCCGCGCCCACGGGCGGTGGCGAGTCGTTCGCGGCGGTCGCGCGCCGGGTCGCCGCCACCCGCGACCGGCTGACGGAGCGCCACGCGGGGCGCACGCTCCTGCTCGTCACGCACGTGACGCCGATCAAGACCCTCGTCCGCCTCGCCCTGGGCGCCCCGCCCGAGGCGCTGTTCCGGATGGAGCTGTCCGCCGCGTCCGTCTCGGCCGTCGCCTACTACCGCGACGGCAACGCCTCGGTCCGACTGCTCAACGACACGTCCCACCTGCGCTGACCCACCCGGAGAACCGCATCCGGCGTTCGCCCCGCGCCATCGGGCCACGCCCCGGGAGCAGCGACCCGCCCGCGCCCCCGGGCGCGGCGTCTCACCGCCCCCGCCCTACCGGGTCGCGCCGCCGGGCGCCGCGCCCGGCCCCGCCGCGAGGGCCGCCGCCCCGCGTGCCAGGGACTCGACCCGCGCCCAGTCCCCGGCCGCGAGCGCGGCGGGTGGTGCCACCCAGGTACCGCCCACGCAGGGAACGTTCGGCAGCGCCAGGTAGCCGCGCGCCGACCCCGCCGTGATCCCTCCCGTCGGGCAGAACCGCGCCGTCGGCAGCGGTCCGGCCAGCGCGGCCAGGTACGCGCTGCCGCCCGCCGCCTCGGCAGGGAAGAACTTCATGTCGCGCACGCCGCGCTCCAGCAGGGCCACGACCTCCGAGACGGTCGAGACCCCCGGCAGGTACGGCACCCCCGACGCCTCCATCGCGGCGAGCAGCCCGCCCGTCCAGCCGGGGCTCACGAGGAACCGCGCGCCCGCGGCGACCGCCTCCTCGACGGCGCGTGGCGACACCACCGTGCCCGCGCCGACCAGTGCCCCCGGCACCTCGGCGGTGATCGCCCGGATCGCGTCGAGCGCCGCGGGCGTCCGCAGGGTCACCTCGACCGCCGGCAGACCACCCGCCACCAGGGCGCGTGCCAGGGGGACCGCCCCGGCGGCGTCCTCGACGACCACCACGGGCAGCACGGGCCCGCCCAGCGCGGGCAGCAGTTCCGGCGTCATCACGCCCGGCATCCTGCCCGCGCCCGCCCCACCCCGCAACGAACGTTGCACGCCGTGCAACAGGCGGCACGAGCGGCACGACCGGCACAGCATCACGGGCGCCACGACCGGCACAGCACCACGGGCGGCACGACCGGCACAGCACCACGGGCGCCACGACCGGCACAGCACCACGAGCGGCACGACCGGCACAGCACCACGAGCGGCACGGCCAGCACAGCACCACGAGCGGCACGACCGGCACAGCACCACGGGCGGCACGGCCAGCACAGCGGCACAGGCGGCGCAGGCGGCCGGCAGCAGCGCAGCCGCCGGGGGCGCGGCTCAGTGCACCTCGTCCACCAGCACGTCCAGCGACCACGCCTTCCCGGCCCTCTCCGGCGCGGCGCACTCCACGACGTACCCGAGGTCGCGCAGCGCCTCCAGCAGCTCGGCCGGCCCCGCCGGCGCGGCGCCCGCCTCCAGCAGGCTCCGCACGATCCGGCCCTTGGTCGCCTTGTTGAAGTGGCTGACCACCTTCCGGGTCGGCGCGTGCAGCACCCGCACCGTCGCCGTGCGCCCCGCGACCTCGCCCTTCGGCCGCCACGCCGCCGCGTACGCCGCCGACCGCAGGTCCAGCACCAGCCCGTCCCCGGCCGCCGCCGGCATGACCGCCGCCATCGGGCCGCGCCAGTACGCACCCAGCGCGCCGAGTCCCGGCAGGCGCACACCCATGGAGCAGCGGTACGACGGGATCCGGTCGTCGACCCGTACCGCGCCCCACAGGCCCGAGAAGACGAGCAGCGACGACCGGGCCCGCTTCCGCGCGGCCGCGTCCAGCGTCGCGAGGCCCAGCGCGTCGTACAGGACGCCCGTGTAGACCTCGCCCGCCGGACGGGCACCGGCCTGGAGCAGCCCGGCGTTCTTGACGACCTCGCCCCGCAGCCCCTCGCTCAGCCCCAGCACCTCACGCGCCTTCTCCTCGTCCGCCGCGCACAGCTCGACCAGCTCCGCGAGCACGGCCGCCCGCGCTCCGGCCAGCCCCGGCAGCGACAGCGACTCCGGCCGCAGCGGCGCGCCGCGCCCCGAGGCGGCCTTGCCCTCCGACGGCGGCAACAGCACGAGCACGGTGGTTCTCCTCACGTACGGGTGGACCGGGGGTGCGGCCCCGGCCGCCCAGCGTACAAAGTGCCGCACCCGGCCGGGCGCCCTACGCTCGGCGTATGCCCCGCCGCCAGGTGCACGTGACCGGCACCGCCGAGGCCGCGCCCCTGCGGGCGGCCCTCGGCGCGCTGCGCACCGCCCTCGGCGTCCCGAGCGGTTTCCCGCCGGACGTCCTCGCCGAGGCGGAGGCCGCCGCCCGCTCCCCGCACCCGCCGGGACGCCCGCCGGACGGCCGCGCCGACGCCACCGGCCTGCCGCTGTTCACCGTCGACCCGCCGGGCTCCACCGACCTGGACCAGGCCATGCACCTGGAGCGCCGGCCCGGCGGCGGCTACCGCGTCCACTACGCCATCGCCGACGTCGCCGCGTTCGTCACCCCGGGCGGGGCCGTCGACGCGGAGGCGCACCGCCGCGTGCAGACCCTGTACTTCCCCGACGGCCGCGTCCCCCTGCACCCGCCCGTCCTCTCCGAAGGCGCCGCCAGCCTCCTGCCCGACCGGACGGTGCCCGCGCTGCTGTGGCGCATCGACCTGGACGCGCACGGCCGGAACGTCGCCACCGACGTGCGCCGCGCCCTCGTCCGCAGCCGCGCCCGCCTCGACTACGCGACGGTCCAGCGGCTGATCGACACCGGCACCGCCGAGGAGCCCCTCGCGCTGCTGCGCGAGGTCGGCCGCCTCCGGGAGGAGCAGGAGGTGGCACGCGGCGGCGTCTCCCTGCCCGTCCCCGAACAGGAGGTCAGCGAGAGCGACGGCGGATACCTCCTGGAGTACCGCCCCCCGCGCCCCGCCGACGCCTGGAACGCCCAGATCTCCCTCCTCACCGGTATGGCCGCCGCCGACCTGATGACCGCGGCGGGCACCGGCGTCCTGCGCACCCTGCCCGCGCCCTCCACCGACGGGGCGGTGGCCCGGCTGCGCCGCTCCGCCGAGGCCCTCGGCGTCCCCTGGCCGCACCACGTGTCGTACGCCGCGCTCGTCCGCGGCCTGGACCCGGCCGAGCCCCGGAACGCCGCGTTCCTCCAGGACTGCACCACCCTGCTGCGCGGCGCCGCGTACACCGTCTTCACCGACGGGCGGGTGCCGTCGCCGGCGGTGCACGCCGCCGTCGCCGACGAGTACACCCACTGCACCGCCCCGCTGCGCCGCCTCGTCGACCGGTACGCCGGGGAGCTGTGCGTCGCGGCGGTCGCGGGCCGGGAGCCGCCCGAGTGGGTGCGGGCCGCGCTGCCGGCGCTCCCGGACCGGATGGCGGAGGGCGCCCGCCTCGCCAACCGGGTCGAGCGGGAGTCCGTGGACGTGGTCGAGGCCGCCCTCCTCATGGACCGGGTGGGCGAGGTGTTCACCGGGACGGTCGTCGACGTCCGCGACGGCGACCCGAGGACGGGCACCGTCCACCTGGGCGCGCCGGCGGTCGTGGCCCGCCTGGAGAGCCCGGACGCGCCGCTGCCGCTGGGGGAGCGGATCGAGGTCCGCCTCACGCGGGCGTACCCGGGGCGGGAGAAGGCGCTGTTCGTGCCCGCGTGAGCGCCGCCAGCAGGGCGCGCGGCTCGTCGGCGTGGCACCGCACCACCCGTACCTCCCGCCGCCGGCCCAGCAGGCCGACGGCCGTCACGGGCGAGGACAGCTCCAGCGTGAGCGACGTCTGCCCCCCGACGACGAGGTCCAGCTCCCCGTCGGCACGCGGGTGCGTGAACACCGGCTCGTACCGGACCGAGGCCACCGTGTCGAGCGGCACCGCGAGGTCCACGTGGCACCCCTGCCGCAGCCGCAGCACCCGACCGTCCAGCAGGTGCGGCCGGGTGACCGCCGCCGCGTGGAGACCCAGTACGAAGAGCACCGTGTACACGTCCAGCACCAAGAACACCTCGTGCACCACGGGTACGTCCCGCAGCAGCCAGGACATGCCGACCGTCTCGACGACGCAGACGAACGCGAACCCGTACATCAGCGGTGCCTGGTCCCGCGCGTGCCCGAACCCCTCGACCCCCGCCCGCACCCCGTGGCGCCCGCGCCGCACCCACCGCACGAGGGAGGCCAGCAGCCCCAGCTCGTGCCCGATCAGCCGGACGGCCGGCTCCGGGACGACCTCGTACAGCGCCGCACGCGCGGCCAGCCCCCGGCGCCGGGCCCGCCGGTACAACACCGCGCCCAGCAGCAGCGCCACGACCGCGAGCACCTCCACGGCGTGCAGCACGACCGCCGGTACTCGCACCCCGGCCGCCAGACAGCAGACGAGCACCAGCTCACCGGGGAGCACCGCCCAGCCCAGGCCCCGCACCAGCCGTCTCACCGCTCGCCCCCGCACCGCTCGCCCCCGGTCGCCCGCTCCACCGCGAGGCGCATCGCCCGGCGGACCACCTCGACCTGGGCCGGCGAGAACTCCGCGAACAGCGCCCCCTCGAAGACCCCCGCCCCCGCCTCCGGACCCAGGTCGCCGACCGCCGCCGCCACCTCGTCCGGCAGCAGCTCGGTGAGGAGCCGCGCGACCGCGGGCACCCGCGGGTCCCCGGCCCCCGCACCGGCCAGCTCGTCCAGCCGCGCGTACAGCTCGTACGCCCGCCGCATCGCCTCCGGCTCCGCCACCGCCTCCCGCATGGCTGCCATCAACCGCGCCCCCTCCTCACCGGTGGCCATGGTGTCCATCAGCGTGAACAGCTCCCGGTCCACGCGGGCCATCCGCGGCTCCGGCCCCGGCAGCCCCGCGCTGGTCCGGGCCATGTCGGCGAAGAGCGCGGCCAGCTCGGGCGACACCGGCCCCTCGGCGGGCAGCCGCCCCTCGCGGGCCTGCGCCAGCAGGACGGCCAGCCGCCCCCGACGCTCCCGCACCTCCGCCTCCTGCCGAGCCAGGTCCGCGTCGAGCTCCTCCAGTACCTCGGCCAGCTCCCGCCCCGAGTCGTCGGCGAGCACGTCGCGCACCTCGTCCAGGGACAGCCCCAGCTCCGCCAGCCGCCGCACCCGCGCCAGCAGCACGGCGTCCCGCAGCGTGTACGCGCGGTACCCGTTGGCCCGCCGCGGCGGCTCGGGCAGCAGCCCGATCCGGTGGTAGTGGCGCACGGCCCGCGTGCTCACGCCGACGAGCCCGGCGATCTCTCCGATCCTCATGCGCCCAGTACAGACGTTGACGCCGCGACAAGGTCAAGCGACACCGCCGCGGCGGGTACCATGGTCGGCACGGCAGACGAGCCGGGCGGGCGGCCGCGTGGGGATCGAAGGATCCCCCCGAGGAACGTCCGGGCTCCACAGGGCAGGGTGGTGGGTAACGCCCACCCGGGGTGACCCGCGGGACAGTGCCACAGAAAGCAGACCGCCGGGGGCCTCGGCCCTCGGTAAGGGTGAAACGGTGGTGTAAGAGACCACCAGTGCCCAGGGTGACCTGGGCAGCTCGGTAAACCCCACCCGGAGCAAGGTCAAGAGGGGACACCCCGGTGTCCCTGCGCGGACGTTCGAGGGCTGCCCGCCCGAGTCCGCGGGTAGACCGCACGAGGCCGGCGGCAACGCCGGCCCTAGATGGATGGCCGTCACCCCGACGACCGCGAGGTCCCGGGGAACAGAACCCGGCGTACAGCCCGACTCGTCTGCCCCTTTGGTTTCCTGCTCAGCGAAGACGCAGGTCAGCGCCTCCGTGAGGTTCGCGGCGAAACCGTAGGCCCCACACGTGCGTGGTACGCCGCTGGGTCGCACGCGATGCGACCGTCACCCGGCGCCTCGCACAAGGAGCGTCCCCGTGCGCTTGCCGGCCGGCGGTGCGATGACTTCGGCCGTCACGTTCGTGAACCCCGCCCGGCCGGCTTCCCGGCGTACCGCCCGACTCGTCCGCCCCTCCCTGTTTCCGCGGTCAGCGGCCATGCTGCGAAGCCAGACACGACCTCGGGGTCGAATCCGGGGCGAGACCACCGGCCTCCGAGTACTGTGCCGCCACGAGGACCTGGCCCGCTCCAGTGCGGAAGTAGAGGACCGAGCGGCCTGCGCGCCGCCGCTGGGCCAGGTGGGCTTCCCGGAGGATTCGCAGATGCCGGCCCACCGAACCCAGAGGCAAACCAGTGAGCGCCACCAGCTGGGTGGTGGTCTTCGGGGTGTCGAGCAGGGTGAGTAATTCGGCCCGGCCGGAGCCGAGCAGCGCGGTCAGGGCCTTCGGCGCTCGGCGGCGCTCGTCGTCGGTCAGAACCCCTGAACAGGGATAGACGACCGCGTATCGTCGGACAGGGTACGAGTTCCGGCCGCCAGTGGGAGGGACATCCCAACAAACCCAGGTCTGGCTGAGGGTGACCGGGACGAACATCAGCTGCACCCCGGAGAGCTCAATCGGCGGGCTGTCGCAGACGGTGATCTGCAGGCGGTCGTCCCCGAGCGGTCCACGGAGGACTACCTCGCCCTGTCCTGACGCCTCCGACAGGCCGCTCCCTCCCGGCGGTTCCGCCGGGGTGTCCTCCCCGGTGTGCGTCGCGCCCTCGAGGCCTCGACCGCCTTCCCCGTGTCGCCCATGGGGGTGAGGCTCCCCCGTGGCACCCGGCGGAATGCGGCGGCCGGGGTGTATCCGGTGGGGCGCACATCCGTTTTCGTCCCACCGGAGGTCCCGTGCCCATCCCCGTCGACAAGCTCACCGACCCGGCCGTCCGCGCCTTCGTCACCGCGCTCAACTCCCATGACCGGGCGGCCTTCCGCGCCGCGCTCACCGCGGACGCCACGATGGCCGACGACGGGGCGGACCGGGACCTGGAGGAGTGGACGGACCGGGAGATCTTCGCCACGCGCGGGCACCTGGACGTCGAGGCGCAGAAGGGTGGCGGGCGGGACCTGGTCGCCCGCTACCGCAACGACACCTGGGGTGAGATGCGCACCCAGTGGCACTTCGTCGTCGAGGACGGGAAGGTCGCCCGGTTCGAGACCGGCCAGGCGTGACCGTCGGCCGTACCGGGAGGCGGGGCGGGGAGGCGGGGGAGCGGAGCCGGGGACCAGCCCGTGCCCGGGCCGCCCACGTACGGGGCCTCACCCGTGCTCGGGGCCCCGCCCACGTGCGGGGTCCGGCCCGTGCTCGGGGCTCGGCTCACGTGCGGGCTCCGGCCGCGGGCCCGGGGTCAGATGCGGGTGCCCGTGCCCGAGACCCGTACCCGGCGGTCGCCGGCGCGCAGCTCGACCGTCAACTCGCCCGGCCTGCCCAGGTCCTCGCCCTGGTGCAGGGTGAGGACCGCCGCCTCCGGTACGAGGCCCAGCTCGCGGGCGTACGCGCCGAAGGCGGCCGCCGCCGCGCCCGTCGCCGGGTCCTCGACGACGCCGCCCACCGGGAACGGGTCGCGCACGTGGAACACCGTCGGCGACTCCCGCCACACCAACTGCACGGTCGTCAGGTCCAGCCGCAGCATCAGCGCGGCGAGCCGGTCGAAGTCGTACGCCAGGCGCGCCAGCCGCTCGCGGGTGGCCGCCGCCAGGACCAGGTGCCGGGCGCCCGCGAAGGCGACGCGCGGCGGCAGGGCGGGGTCCAGGTCCCCGGCCGGCCAGTCCAGCGCCGCCAGCGCCTCCGTGACGTCCTCGGCGGCCACGTCCTCGACGCGCGGTTCCACACTGGTGAGGGTGGCGCGCAGCGCGCCGTCCCGCTCGGTCACCGTGACGGGCACCGGCCCGACCGGCGTGGCGAACACCAGGGCGCCCGGCCCGATCCGCTCGCCCAGCGCGACGGCCGCCGCCACGGTGGCGTGCCCGCAGAACGGCACCTCGGCGCGCGGGCTGAAGTAGCGGATGGTGAACGCCCGTCCCGGCTCGCCGGGCAGCCCCTCGGGGGGCGGGGTGAGGAAGGCGCTCTCGCTGTACCCGAGCCGGGCGGCCACGGCGAGCATCGCGGCGTCGTCGAGCCCCGAGGCGTCCAGGACGACCCCGGCGGGGTTGCCGCCCCCGGGGTCGGCGGAGAACGCGGTGTAGTGCAGGACCTCGGGGGATGCCGAGGATGCCGGGGATGCCGTGGGTGTCGTGCCTTCGCTGGTCGTCATGCCGGTACCAACCGGCGTACGCCCGCTCGTTGTTCCCGTACCGGCCCGCCGCCGGGGCGCCTGCGTACCGGCCCGCCGTCCCCGCCCGGTCCGGCGGCGGTGGCGGGTCAGCCCCGGCCGAGGTACGGCATCGCGGTCGCCATGACCGTCACGAACGGGATGTTCGCCTCGAGCGGCAGCGACGCCATGTGGACCACGGTCCGCGCCACGTCCGCCGCGTCCATCACGGGCTCGGCGGCCGTCGTGCCGTCGGCCTGGAGGATGCCCGCCTCCATACGGCGGGTCATGTCGGTCGCGGCGTTACCGATGTCGATCTGCCCGCACGCGATCCGGTACGGGCGGCCGTCCAGCGCCAGCGACCTCGTCAGCCCCGTGACGGCGTGCTTCGTCGCCGTGTACGCCACCGAGTGCGGGCGCGGCACGTGCGCCGAGACGGAGCCGTTGTTGATGATGCGGCCGCCCTGCGGGGACTGCTCCCGCATCTGCCGGTATGCCGCCTGGGCGCACAGGAACGCGCCGGTGAGGTTCACGTCCACCACCTGCCGCCAGGTCGCCGCGTCCAGCTCCTCGACGGGCGTGCCACCCCCGGCGAACGTACCGGCGTTGTTGAACAGCAGGTCGACCCGGCCGAACCGCTCGCGCACCGCCGCGAACAGCGCCGCCACCCCGTCCGGTGACGTGACGTCCGTGGGCACGCACAGGGCCCCGCCGCCCGCCAGCTCCGCCGTCTCCGCCAGGGGCCCGGGCCGCCGCCCGGCCAGGGCGAGCGACCAGCCGTCCTGCGCCAGGGCCACCGCCACGCTCCGGCCGATGCCCGAGCCGGCCCCGGTCACCACCGCGATCCTCCGCTCAGCGTCCATGGGGGCGCAGCGTACGGCAGTGTCCGGCACCCGGACCTCATATGACCGCCATGTGGATGTTGTGTCCCGGACAATCGGAGGGGGTGCACTGGGGCGATGACGTCCGACGACACCCTGTTCCGCGCGGCCGCCCGACACCTCGGTCGGCGGGGCTTCCTCACCGGCACGGGCGCCGCCGCCGCGCTCGCCTTCGCCGTCGGCCTCCCCGCCGCCGGCGCCGCCCAGGCCGCCGAACTCGACGCCCGGAAGATCACCGAGGACCCGTTCACGCTCGGCGTCGCCTCGGGTGACCCGCTGCCGGACGCCGCCCTGCTGTGGACCCGCCTCGCGCCCCGCCCGTACGAGCCCGGCGGCGGGCTGCCCGCCGCGCGGGTGGCCGTCCGGTGGGAGCTCGCCCACGACGAGCGCTTCACCCGCGTCGTCCGGCGCGGCCTCGCCACCGCCCACCCCGAGCTGAACCACACCGTCCACGTCGAGGTGCCGCACCTCGAACCGGGCCGCGCCTACCACTACCGCTTCCGCGCCGGCGGCTGGACCAGCCCGCCCGGCCGCACCCGCACCGCCCCCCACCCCGGCGCCCGGCCCGCCTCGCTGCGCGTCGCCGCCGTCTCCTGCCAGGCGTACCACGACGGGTACTTCACCGCGTACCGCCACCTCGCCGACGAGCCGGACCTGGCCGCCGTCGTCCACCTCGGCGACTACCTCTACGAGTACGCGGTCGACGCCACCGGCGGCGCCCGCGCCTACACCGACCGCCGCCTGCCGGCCCACTTCGCCCGCGAGACGGTCACCCTGGAGGACTACCGGCTGCGCTACGCCCTGTACAAGACCGACCCGGACCTGCGGGCCGCGCACGCCGCGCACCCCTTCGTCGTCACGTGGGACGACCACGAGACGGAGAACAACTACGCCGGCGACCGCCCCGAGAACGACGTGCCGCCCGAGGAGTTCCTGCTGCGCCGCGCCGCCGCGTACCGCGCGTACTGGGAGAACCAGCCGCTGCGCCGGCCCCAGCGGCCGTCCGGCCCGGGCATGCGCCTGCACCGCAGGCTGCGCTTCGGGCGGCTGGCGCAGTTCGACGTGCTCGACACCCGGCAGTACCGCTCCGACCAGGCGTACGGCGACGGCTGGCGCGTCCCGGGGCCCGAGTCGGAGGACCCCTCGCGCACCATGCTCGGGGCCGAGCAGGAGCGCTGGCTGCTCGACGGGTGGCGGACCTCGGACGCCCTGTGGAACGTGGTGCCGCAGCAGGTCGTCCTGGCGCGGCGGCGGAACGTGCCGGGCCCCGGATACAAGCTCTCCATGGACGCCTGGGACGGCTACCCGGCGGCCCGCCGCCGCTTCCTCGACGGCGCGCGCACGGCCGGCGCCGACAACCTCGTCGTCCTCACCGGGGACGTCCACGTCGGGTACGCCCTGGACCTGAAGGCCGACTTCGACGACCCCTCCTCGCGCACCGTCGGCACCGAACTGGTCGCCACCTCGATCACGAGCGGCCGGGACGGCACCGCGCGTCCCGCGAACTGGGGCGACCTCACGGCGGCCAACCCGCACCTGCGGTTCTACGACGGCCGGCGCGGCTATCTGCGCGTCACCTTCGACGAGCGGCTGGCCCGCGCCGACTTCCGGACGGTGAGCGCCGTCACCACACCCGGCGCGCCCGTCACGACGGCCGCGTCGTTCGTGACGGAGGCGGGCGCGCCCGGCCTGCGGCCCGCGTAGGGCAGCGGTGCGGTGCGGGCGTCGCGCGCGGGCGGTACGGGCGTTGCGCGCGGGCGGTACGGGCGTCCCGCGCGGGCGGTACGGCGTCGCGCGCGGGCGGTACGGCGTCGCGCGCGGGCGGTACGGGCGTCCCGGGCGGGCGCACCGGACGGGCGGGCGGCCACCCGCCCCGTGCTCCGTGCCGCGCGGCTACTCGCCGGGGTAGCGGACGCCGACGCGTTCCCGTACCGCGTCGAGCGTCCGCATCACCGCGAGCGTGCCGTCCAGCGGCACCAGCGGCGACTCGGTCGCGCCGGCCCGCAGGCAGCGCATCACCTCCGCCGCCTGGTGACGCATCGAGTCCCGCCGCCCCGCCGCCCGGAACTCCTCCGGCTCCCGGCCGTCGCGCAGCAGCGTGAACGCCTCCGGGTGGAAGAAGCCGCGCGGGAACTCGATCCGGCCCGCCGTCCCCGTCACCGACGCCGTCTGCGGAGTGTCCGCCACGACGGAGCACGACAGCAGCGCCGTCGCCCCGGAGTCCCAGCCCAGCAGCACGCCCGTGTTCAGGTCGACGCCCTCCGGGGAGAGCAGCGCCTGCGCCGCCACCCGGTCCGGCTCGCCGAGCAGCAGCTGCGCGAAGGCCACCGGGTAGACGCCCAGGTCCAGCAGCGCCCCGCCGCCCGCGGCCGGGTCGCGCAACCGGTGCCCCGGGTCGTCGGGGCCGACCAGGCCGAAGTCCGCGTGGACCGTGCGCACCTCGCCGATCGCCCCGTCCCGCACCAGCTCCACCAGCCGCCGCACGAGGGGGTTGTAGTACGTCCACATGGCCTCCATCAGGAACACCCGGCGCCGCCGCGCGAGGGCCACCAGCTCGGCGCCCTCGCGGGCGTTCAGCGTGAACGGCTTCTCGCAGAGCACCGCCCGGCCCGCCTCCAGGCACAGCCCCGCCGCTGCCCGGTGCGCGGCGTGCGGTGTCGCCACGTACACGACGTCGACGTCCTCGTCCGCCGCGAGCGCCGCCCACGACCCGTGGGCACGGGGTATCCCGAACCGCTCGGCGAAGGCGTCCGCCGAGGCGGTCGACCGGGACGCCACGGCGACGACCTCCGCCTCGTCGCCCATCTCCAGCAGGTCGCGGGTGAACCTCGCCGCGATCCCGCCCGTCGCCAGCACACCCCAGCGCACTTTCCCCGACGCTCGCGGCACTCCCGGCCCCCATCTCGATTGAGGTTTAAACCACTGTGATCGAGCTGAGAGCATAGGGGGCGCCCCCCAGGACAGGAGATGAGATGCCGGAGCCCGGCCCGAGCACCCGAGGACACATACCGACCACCCACCCCACCGGCACCGAGGCCCTGACCGGCGCCGGAGCGGAGACCCCGACCGGCACGGGGAGGACCCCGGCCGGCGCCGAGAAGCCCCCGGCCGGAGCCCAGGCCGCTCCCGCCGGCACCGCGGCCCGCCGCGTGGGACTCCTCGTCACCCTCGTACTCGGCGGGCTGACCGCGCTGCCGCCGCTGTCCATGGACATGTACCTCCCGGCCCTGCCGCAGGTCACCGGATCCCTGAGGTCGCCCGCCGCCACCGTCCAGCTCACCCTCACCGCCTGTCTCGCCGGCATGGCGCTGGGCCAGCTGGTCGTCGGGCCGATGAGCGACCGGTGGGGGCGCCGCCGGCCGCTCCTGGTCGGCATGGTGGTGTACGTCCTCGCCACCGCCGCCTGCGCCCTCGCGCCGAACGTCGCCCTGCTCGTCTCCTTCCGCCTCGCCCAGGGGCTCGCCGGCGCGGCCGGCATCGTCATCGCCCGCGCCGTGGTCCGCGACCTGTACGACGGCGTGGAGATGGCCCGCTTCTTCTCCACGCTCATGCTGATCTCCGGCGTCGCCCCGGTCATCGCCCCGCTCATCGGCGGCCAGATCCTGCGGATCACCGACTGGCGCGGCGTCTTCCACGTGCTGACCGTCGTCGGCCTGCTGCTCACCCTCGTCGTGTGGCGGTGGCTGCACGAGACGCTGCCGCCCGAGCGGCGGCACGGTGGCGGCGTCGGCTCCGCGCTGCGCACCATGCGCGGGCTCCTCGCCGACCGGGTCTTCACCGGCTACATGCTCTCCGGCGGTCTCGCCTTCGCCGCGCTCTTCGCGTACATCTCCGCCTCGCCGTTCGTCGTGCAGGAGATCTACGGCGCGTCGCCCCAGACGTTCAGCCTCCTCTTCGGCCTCAACTCGATCGGCCTGGTCGCCGTCGGCCAGATCAACGGCAAGCTGCTCGTCGGCCGGGTCAGTCTCGACAAGGCGCTCGGCGCCGGCCTCGCCGTGATCACCCTCGCCGCCCTCGCCCTGCTGCTGATGACCAGTGGCGTCTTCGGCAGGCCCGGGCTGGTGCCGATCGCGGCGGGCCTCTTCGTGCTCATGTCCGCGATGGGCCTGGCGATGCCGAACACCAACGCCCAGGCGCTGATGCGCACCCCGCACGCCGCCGGCTCGGCGTCGGCGCTGCTGGGGACGTGCTCGTTCCTCATCGGCGCGGTCGCGTCGCCGCTCGTCGGCATCGCGGGCGAGCACACGGCCGTCCCGATGGCCGTGGTGCAGCTGGTGTGCGCGCTCGGCGCGCTCGCCTGCTTCCTCGGGCTGTGCCGCCCGTGGCAGACCGCCCGCACCCGATGACCCGTACCGCACCCGGCCGGGGCCGGGCGGCCGGGCCCGGCGTGCGACCTCCGGGTCCTGGTGACCACCGGATACGGCGTGCCCACCGCGCCGGGCCCGGTCGCCCCACCCGGGTACGGCCACGGCCCCGGGTGCGCCCCGGGCACCGGGTACGCCACGGCCTGGGCGTGACCACTGGGTCCGGCGTGAGCACCGGATACGGCGTCGCGCCGGGCCCGGTCGCCCCACCCGGGTACGGCCACGGCCCCGGGTGCGCCCCGGGCACCGGGTACGGACTCCGCGCCGGGCATGCCCCCCGGGGGCCGCGCCCCGCGACCGGTGACCATGGTCCGTGGACCGGCGGGTGTCGTGGCCGGTCACGGGCGCGGCAGCCCATGACCGGTGGCCCGCAGCTCCACGACGGGCTTGCTCCTGGCGGGCGACCGGTGAGGTGTTCACAACCGCTGACCGCTGACCGCTGACCGCTGACCCGTGGCCGGCGGCCGGTGACCGGCGACCTGGACTGGCCGGGTGGCCGGTGGCCGGTGGCAGTCCGCCCGTGGCGGTGGCCGGTGGCCGCACCGGGCCGGACCGTCCCGCCCGGCGCGCCTACGATGGGTCGGTGAACGCCTCCCCCCGCACCCCGGACGCCCTGCGCGCCGCCCTCGCCGGGCTGCTCGACGGGCTGCCGCCGACCAAGGCGGCCCAGGCCGTCGACCGGCTCATCGCCAACTACCGCGGCACGACCCCCACCGACGCGCCCGTCCTGCGGGACCGCGCGGATGTCGCCGCGTACGCCGCGTACCGGATGCCCGCCACGTTCGAGGCCGTCCGCTCCGCGCTCGCCGCGCTGCGCGACGCCGCCCCCGACTGGACGCCCGCCACGCACACCGACGTCGGTGGCGGTACCGGCGCGGCCGCCTGGGCCGTCGCCGAGGCGTGGGAGGAGACGGGCGACGACCGCGCCCCGCGCACCACGGTGCTCGACTGGGCGGAGCCCGCCCTCGGGCTCGGCCGCGAACTGGCCGACGCGTCCGGGCTGCCCGCGCTGCGCGCCGCAGAATGGCGCCGGGCGAGGATCGGTTCGGCCCTGCGGCTGGACGCCGCGGACCTCGTCACCGTCTCGTACGTGCTCAAGGAGCTCACCCCCGCCGACCGCGACGCCCTCGTCGACGAGGCCGCCAGGACCGCCAGCGCCGTGGTGGTCGTCGAGCCGGGGACGCCCGACGGGTACGAGCGGATCATCGCCGCCCGCGACCGGCTCGTCGCCGCCGGGCTGCGGGTGGCGGCGCCCTGCCCCCACAGCGGGGCCTGCCCGATCGAGCCGGGCAGCGACTGGTGCCACTTCTCCGCCCGCGTCAGCCGCTCGTCGCTGCACCGCCAGGTGAAGGGCGGCTCCCTGGCGTACGAGGACGAGAAGTTCGCCTACGTGGCGGCGACGCGGTTCCCGGCCGAGCCGGTGGCCGCCCGTGTGGTCCGCAGGCCGCAGATCCGCAAGGGGCAGGTCCTGCTCGACCTGTGCACCACCGACGAGGGGCTGCGCCGCGACACCGTGACCAAGCGGCACGGCACGCGGTACAAGGAGGCCAGGGACGTGGAGTGGGGCGACGCCTGGCCACCCGCCTGACGGGTGACGGGCACCTGCCGACCGGGTGGGTCGGGCGGCGCGCCCGCTGTCCCGGTCCGCCCCGGGAGGCTGGGGTGGGGAACATGACACGCCTCGTTGGACGCGGACTGGCGGCGCCGCTCGTGGCAGCCGCCCTCCTGACCGCCCCCGCCACCGCCCACGCCACCGCGCCCGCGCCGAAGGAGGCGACCCGGACCATCGAATGGGTCGCCGTCCTCAAGAGCCACACCAAGCCCGCGAGGGTGCGCGAGGGCGCCGACTGGACCACCTACGCCCACCTCCACCTGAAGGCCCGCGACGGCCGGCCCGGCAAGAAGATCGGCGACACCACCGCCCACTGCGCCGCGATCCTGGTGAACCAGCGCGGCCACGTCACACAGTGCTCGCGCGTGCTGCGCACGGACGCCGGGCACCTCAGCCTCACCGAGACGATGGACCGCTACGGCAAGGGCCCGCACTCCGCGCCCGCGGCCGTCACCGGCGGCACCGGCGCCTACGCGGACGCGGAGGGCGAGGCCACCGTCGTCCTGCACGGTGACATCGCCACGTTCCGCATCGTCCTCGACGACTGAGAGGCCCGGACACCCCGGGCACCCCGGACACCCCGGGCACCCCGGTTGTCCAGGGCCCCCGGACGTCTCGGGCCCCCGATGTCTGGACGCCCGGACGCCCGGACGCCCCGGACACCCGGACGCCTCGGGCGGTCCCGGGGCGGTGGTGGCGCACCGCCCCGGGACCGGCCGCGATCCGCGTCCCGCGCCCCGCGACGCGCGGACGGCGGTCCGCGGCGCGCCGTCCGGCGGGTCAGGCGGCGCCGGGCGGCGTCCCCCGCAGCTCCTGCGTGCAGCACTTCACGCTGCCGCCGCCCTTCAGCAGTTCGCCCAGGTCCATCCCGACCGGCTCGAAACCGCGCCGCCGCAGCTGCTCGAAGAGCCCCACGGCCGCCTGCGGCAGCACCACGTGCCGGCCGTCGCTCACGGCGTTCAGCCCCAGCGCCGCCGCGTCCGCCTCCTCGGCGATCAGCGCGTCGGGGAAGAGCCGCGCCAGGACCGCGCGGCTGCCGGGGGAGAAGGCGCCCGGGTAGTACATGATCTCGTCGGCCGCGTCGTCCAGGACGCACAGGGCCGTGTCCAGGTGGTAGTAGCGCGGGTCCACCAGGTCCAGGCCGATCACCGGCCGGCCGAAGAACTCCTGCGCCTCGTCACCCGCGAGGGAGGTCGAGCGGAAGCCCCGCCCGGCCAGCAGGTACGAGGCCGTGACCGCGAAGTCCCCCTCGCCCTCGTTGACGTGCTCGGGCTCGTGGACGTCCGTGAAGCCGTGGGCGCGGAACCAGTCACGGTGGGCCTGCGCCTCGGCCGTCCGCTCGGGGTAGAGGAAGCGCGCCCCCAGCACCCGCCCGTCGACGACGGTGGCGCCGTTCGCGGCGAACACCATGTCGGGCAGGTCCGGGCGCGGCTCCAGCAGGTCGACGGTGTGACCGAGGGCGCGGTAGCGGTCCCGCAGGTCCTCCCACTGGGCCAGGGCGAGCGGCAGGTCGACCGGTTTCGCCGGGTCCATCCACGGGTTGATGGAGTACGTCACCTTGAAGTGCGCGGGTGGGCACATGAGGTAACGGCGAGGTGATGCGTCACGAGGCAAAGAAGGCTCCTCACGAACGGCCGGCGCACGCGGTGTGCGCGCACCGCCATGGTGCGCCGTCCGGAGCCTCCCGCGCATCGGACCGTACGGGTGGTTGCCCGGAAAAGCCTCCGTCCCGCGGGACGGACCGGGCCGCTCCGCGCCGTTGGTACATTCCTGCCATGGCCGAGACCACGGCGGCGTCCGGGAGGACGCCCGACTCCACGCGCCGCAGCGAGCGCTCCCGCCGCGCCATCTTCGACGCGGCCCTCGCCCTCGTCGGCGAGGTGGGTTTCGCCCGGACGACCGTCGAGGGCATCGCCGCCCGCGCCGGGGTCGGCAAGCAGACCATCTACCGCTGGTGGCCCTCCAAGGCCGCCGTCCTGCTCGACGCCTACCTGGACCTGGCGGCCGGGGCGGCCGAGGACGGCGAGGCCGCCCTGCCGGACACCGGCGACCTCGCGGCGGACCTCCGCACGGTCCTGCGCGCCACGGTCGACGAGCTGAACGACCCCCGCTACGAAGCCCCGACCCGCGCCCTCACCGCCGAGGGCGTCGTCGACCCGGTCCTCGGCGCCCGGTTCGTCGAGCGGCTGCTCGAACCGCAGCTGGAGCTGTACGCGCGGCGGCTGCGCGCCGCCCAGGACGCCGGGGACGTGCGCCCCGACGTGGACCCGCGCGTCGCCCTGGAGCTCTTCGTCGGCCCGCTGACCCACCGCTGGCTGCTGCGCACCCGGCCCCTCACCCACGCCTACGCCGACGAGCTCGTCGGTTACGCCCTCCACGGCATCGCCGCACGCCCCTGAGCGCCCCCACCCGACGCGTGGACCTCCTCACGGTGAACGCCGGACGAACGGCGGGCATACCCCGACAAAACCCGGCAACCCGAATGGTCCGGCGGTCCTTCCGCCCACGGTGCCCGCCCCAGGTTGGGAGGACCTGTCACCTGCGGCGCGCGATGGTGGGACCATGGCAGGGACCACAGGGGCTCGTATCAGGTGTGAGGGGATAGATGGGCGACGGTATCGGCCGCTACCGCGGCACGGAGAGCAAAATCGCGCAGTGGCTGCGCCGCCGCCCGAGGAAGCCCGCTGCCGACGTCCCGAGCCGGGAGGAACTCCTCCAGGCCTCGGCGGCCGCCGGACTGCCGCTCGCCCCCGCCGCGCATCCGGTCGGCTACCGCTGTTCCTGTGAGCGCATCGGCTGTCCGACGCCCGCCCGCCATCCCCTCTCCTTCGCCTGGCAGACGCAGTCGACCACCGACCCCGCGCAGATCGAACGGTGGGCGGAGGGCCAGCCGCAGGCCAACTTCATCACCGCGACCGGCATGGTCCACGACGTCCTCGACGTTCCGCTGGAGGCCGGTCGCGCCGCGTTGGAGCGGCTCCTCGCGGAGGGCGTCGAGGTGGGCCCCGTGGCGGAGTCCGGGGACGCGCTGGGCGGCGGCCGGGCGCTCTTCTTCACGGCCACGCGCGGCACGCCCGAGGACGAGGACGAGTGGTGGCCGTGCGAGCTGGACTGCCACCCCGAGACCATGGACGAGCACCCCGGCCTGCGCTGGCACTGCCGCGGCAGCTACGTCCTCGTCCCGCCGGCCCGGCTGCCCGGTGACCGTGCCGTGCAGTGGGTCCGCGGGCCCGAGCACCCGCTGCCGGACCCGCTGACGCTGCTGGAGGCGCTCACCGACGCCTGCGCCCGCCACGCCGACCGGTACGACGAACACAGCGAGCACCACGCGGTGGCCTGGCCGCTGACCCGCTGACCCGCTGGGGCCGTCACCCACCGGCCCGCCGCCCGCCGGCCCCTGCCGAGGGGCGCGCGACCGACTGCTCCGCTGACCGCCGAGACCGCGGCGGGCTGATCCGCCCAGGCGGCGCCCTGGCACCCCGGCGGCCCGGCGGCCCGGCGGCCCGGCGGTCCGCCGGTCCGGCGAGGTTCGCCCCGGCCGGTGGTGCGCGGGGCCGGGCGGGTGCGGGGCGGGGTCAGGAACCCTTCAGGGCCGTGACGCCCTGCATGCGGTTGACCACCCGTACTCGGTCGCCCTCGGCCCCGGCCGGCGCGACCCGCGCCGTGAGGCCCGCCACCCACTCCTTGGTCAGGGTGTTGCGCACGTCCCCGCTGAGCAGCGGCTTCTCCGCCGGGGTCACCTTCGGCCGGTACCCCTGCGCGGCCGTGCGCCGCTCGAAGAAGCGGGACGAGAAGAAGACCAGGGCCCCGCCGTCCTCGGTGACGAGGCCCACCGGCGCGAACGGGCCCGAGTCCAGGGCCTGGTCGGCGAACTGCAGCGCCAGCCCCGGCCGGTTGGCGATCCTCGTCCGGTTCTCCCGCAGCCCGGACGTGTGCGGGCCCGCGGCGAACACCTTCGGCTCCCCGGTCTTCAGGTACGCCGCGTACTCCCGGCTCAGGTCGGCGGGGGCCGCCGCGAGGGAGGCGCCGTCGGCCGGCGCGGCCTCGGCCCAGCCGTCCGCGTCCCGGCGGAAGGCGGGGACGTCGCCGGGGGCGAGGACGGCCAGGTGCGCCGCCTCCCACATCCGGTCGGAGCCCTCGCGCACGAACAGCAGCACCCAGCGGTTGTCGCCGGCGCCCCGGTCGGTGTCCAGGTTGGAGTCCGCGTCCGCGACGAACCAGCGCGGCCAGCCGGCCTTCTTCGGGATGGCCCACCGGACGTCGGACAGCTCCAGCGGCCTGTGGTCCGGGTTGCCGTCCGGGTGCGTCACCGAACGGGCCTTCAGTCCGGCCTGGTTTATCGCCCCGAGCGAGCCGGTCACCCGGTGCGCGTCGAGGGACGGGTCGTACGCCCAGTCCGCGGCGTTGTACGCGGTGGTGAACTCCGCGAGCGCCCGTTCCGCCTCATCCGTCGTGGCCGTCGGTACCACCGCCCGCTCGCCGTGCACCGTCACGCACCCGCTCGCCGCCAGGGTCAGCGCCGCCACCGCCGCCACCGCGGCGAGCCGCCTGCGGCCCCGCGCCCGGCCCAGCCCCTCCACCAGCCCTCGCATCGGTTCTCTTCTGCTCCTCGACCCCGACCGGCAACGACCGACCGAACCCTACCGGGGCCGGTGCGAGGACGAACGCCGGGACCAGGAAGAGCACCCACACCGCGACCTGGAGCACGGACGGGTCCGGCCGCACCCCGAACGCACCCTCCAACAGCGCCCCCGGCCAGCGCTCCGGCGACACGGCGCCGCCCAGGTCGAACGCCCGGCCCGCCCAGCCGCCGCCCGGCGCCACCACGTCCTCCCACTCCCGCACGCCCTGCGCCAGTACCCCGGCCGCCACCACCAGCAGCGCACCGCCCGCCCAGGCGGCCGAACGGCGCGGCGACAGGCGCCGTACGCCGGCGTGGACCGCCCAGCCCAGCAGTGCCGCGACCGCGAGGCCCAGCAGCACCATCCCCAGCGGGCCCGCCGACCCGGCTCCGTCACGGGCGGCCGACACCGTCGCCCACACGAACACGGCCGTCGCCAGGCCCTCCCGCGCCACCACGAGGAAGGCCGTGGCCGCCGCGAACCCGGGGCGCACCCCACTCGGCCGCAGCACCGCCAGGGCGACGCACACGGCGGCCGCGACGGACGGGACGCCGCCGAGGACCCGCCACGCCGTGGGCGTCAACTCCCGCGGACCGAACTCCAGCACGGCGCCCAAGGCCAGGACCGCGCCCGCCCCGGCGACCGCCCCGCGCCACAGCGCCCGCGACCGGTCGCCCCGCCCGTCGCGTACGAGCCAGACGGCGAGCAGGCCGAGGAGGAGGGCGGTCTCCAAGCCGCCGCGCAGCCCTGCCAGATGGGAGCCGAGCACAGGAGGCGCCTTTCGGGTCGTCGGCCGGCCACCGCGGTCACGCGGTCCGGTGGTCGTCGGTGGGGCGGTCGGGGTGGTCGTCGGTCGGGCGGTCGTCGGTCGGTGGGCAGCCGTCGGCCGGTCACCGTGGTCACGCGATCCGGCGGTCGGGCGGTCGGCGGGGCCGTCGGGCGGTCGGGCGTCGTGCTGCCCGGCAGGCGGGGCGGCCGACCGCCCGACCGCCCGGTCATCGGCCGCCGGCCGGAGCCCGCGCGCGTCCCGGATGGCGTACGGGCCGAACACCCGTCACCCGCACGCCCCCGCGCGGTGGTTCGCGATGCGGGCGGTGTGCCGGAGCGGGCGGCGGTCCGTCCGCACACGGTAGCGAGCGGCCGCCGCCCCGCCGCCCGGCGGGGTCCCGGGGCCGGCGTCCCGGGTACCGGCCGGGAGCCCGGGTGCCGTGTTTGAATGCCCCGGTGAACACGGCACACGACGTCCTGGCGGTCTTCTGCGGCCCCGACGGGCGGCACGGCAACCGGCTCGGCGTCGTACGGGAGGGCCGCGACCACCCCGACGCGGGGTCCCGGCAGGCCCTCGCCAAGGAACTGGGCCACCCCGGCACGGTCTTCGTCGACGACCCGGAGCGGGGCGTCCTCGACATCCACGCGCCCGGCGCCCGGCTGCCCTTCGACGCCCATCCGGTCCTCGGCGCCGCCTGGCTGCTGGACCTGGAGGTGCTCGACCTGCCCGTCGGCGAGGTGTGGGCCCGCCACGACGGGGAGTTCACCTGGATCGAGGCCCGTCCCGAGTGGGCGCCGCCCTGCGCGCTCGTCCGGTACGCGTCGGCGGCGGAGGTCGACGCGCTCGACGTGCCGCCGCCGGGGGCGCCCGGGGGCGCCGGAGTCCTCCCGGGCGGGCCCGGGGAGACGGTCTACGCCTGGGCGTGGGAGGAGGAGGCCGCGGGCCGCGTGCGCGCCCGCGCCTTCCCCGGGCGCGGCGAGGGCGCGGGCGAGGACGGGGCGACGGGCGCGGGGGCGCTGCGCCTCACCGCCCTGCTCGGCCGCGCCCTCAACATCGTCCAGGGCGCGGGCTCGCAGATCCTGACCGCCCCGGGCCCCGACGGCGTGGTCGAACTGGGCGGCCGGGTCCGCCGGATCGGCGCGTGAGCACCGCGCTCACGCGCTGAGCGGGAACTCCCCGGCCAGCTCGCGGAAGACGGCGGTGTTGTGGGCGAAGGCCCGCTTGCACTCGTCCACGATCCGCTGGCGCTCCAGGTCGTCGGCGTTCACCCGGTCCAGCAGGTCGCGGTAGTCGCGCTTGAAGGCCGCGGGGTTGCCGATGCCCTCGAAGACATAGAAGCGGACGCCGTCGCCCTTGCGCGCGAAGCCCCAGGCGCGCTCCGCCCGGTCGCGGATGACCTGCCCGCCGGAGAGGTCCCCCAGGTAGCGCGTGTAGTGGTGGGCGACGTACCCCGCGGGCCAGGTGCGGGCGCACTCCTCGACGCGGGCGGCGTACGCGGCGGTGGCCGGCAGGGCCGAGACGCGGTCCCGCCAGCCGGGGCCGAGGAGGTGGGCGAGGTCCCGCTCCAGCGCCGGCGCCCGGAACAGCTCGCGCCGTACGAACGGGCCGGCGACCGGGTCGTCCGCGAGGCGGTCCGCGCCCTCCTCCAGCGCCCGGTACACGAACCAGAGCTGCTCGGTGTAGCGGGCGAAGGCGTCCACCCCCAGGCGGCCGCCGAGCATGTCGCCCATGAAGGAGGAGGTCTCCGCCTCCGTGTGCGCCGCGTGGGACGCGGTGCGGATCAGGGTCGAGAACGGGGTGGCGGGTGCGGTGGCGCTGGCGTCCAAGGCGGGCCTCCGGGACCGAGGGGTGCGTCGGCGTGACGGACGAGCGGGGTGGCGACCACCGGACGCGCGCCGTGCGCGCGGCCCGCCGCCACCGCCCCGATCCTCCTGCTCAGGGCTTACCCGAGTCAACGCTTTCCGACGTCCTGTCGGTAAAACGGTACCCCTCTACGGCGTCAGGGCAACGTGAGGATGTCGGCCCCGGTGTCCGTCACCACGAGCGTGTGCTCGAACTGCGCGGTCCGCTTGCGGTCCTTCGTCACGACGGTCCAGCCGTCGTCCCACATGTCGTACTCGTGGGTGCCGAGGGTGAGCATCGGCTCGATCGTGAAGGTCATGCCCGGCTGCATCACGGTCGTCGCGTGCGGCGAGTCGTAGTGCGGGACGATGAGGCCGGAGTGGAACGAGGTGCTGATGCCGTGCCCGGTGAAGTCCCGCACGACGCCGTAGCCGAAGCGCTTGGCGTACGACTCGATGACCCGGCCGATGACGTTGATCTGCCGGCCCGGCCGGACCGCCTTGATCGCGCGGTTCAGCGACTCGCGGGTCCGCTCGACGAGCAGCCGCGACTCCTCGTCGACGTCCCCGCAGAGGTAGGTGGCGTTGTTGTCGCCGTGGACGCCGTGGATGTACGCGGTGACGTCGAGGTTCACGATGTCGCCGTCGCGCAGGACGGTCGAGTCGGGGATGCCGTGGCAGATGACCTCGTTGATCGAGGCGCACAGGGACTTGGGGAAGCCCCGGTAGCCGAGGGTCGACGGGTAGGCGCCGTGGTCGCACATGTACTCGTGCGCGACGCGGTCGAGCTCGTCGGTGGTGACGCCCGGCGCGATGTGCTTCGCGGCCTCCTCCATCGCGCGCGCGGCGAGGGAGCCGGCGAGGCGCATCCGCTCGATGGTGTCGGAGTCCTGGACCTCGGGACCGTCGTACGGCGCCGGCGCCGGCTTCCCGACGTACTCGGGGCGGCGGATGGATCCGGGGACGGAACGGATGGGGGAGAGCTCCCCTGGGGCGAGCAGCGACTGGCCAGACATGCCAGCGAGTCTAACCAGGGCCCGCGGGGGCACCATGGCGACAGAGGAAGGAGCGGGACATGGCCCTGTTCAAGAAGCGCACGGCGGGCAAGCCGGGCGAGTGGTACTACTGCCTCCAGCACGGCAAGGTCGAGGAGGGCCCCGAGTGCCCGGCGAAGGACCGGTTCGGTCCGTACCCGAGCCGGCAGGAGGCCGACCACGCGATGGAGACCGCCCGTGAGCGCAACCTCCAGTGGGAGAACGACCCCCGCTGGCACGACGGCGGTACGGGGGCGTCCACCCCGGACCGGGAGGGCTGACCGTCCGGCGCGCCGCACGGAAGGCCCGGCCGTCCGCCGTGGCGCGCCCGTCCGCCGTGGCGCGTCCGTCAGCCGCCCGTCGGCGGGACCCGGCGCGGGGCCGCCCGGCGGGGGAGACGGGCCGACTACGCGGCGGCCTCGCGGCGGCGGCGGGCGTCCTCGTCGGTCGTCGCGTCGTACGTGACCAGCTTCGGCAGCGCCGCCGCCAGCAGCGCCACCGCCGCCACGCACGCCACGCCGCCGCCCCAGACGGCGGGCCGCGTCCCGGTCCACCCGGCCATCGCCCCCGCCCGGACCTGGCCCAGCTGCGGGCCCACGCTGTACGACAGCACCTCGATGCCCGCCAGCCGCCCCCGCAGCTCGTCCGGGATCGTCTGGTTCCAGATCGTCGACCGACCCAGACCGCTCAGCATGTCGCCCGCGCCCGCGAACGCCAGCGCCAGCAGGACCAGCCACACGTTCTCCAGCCACCCCGCGGCGGCCACGGCCAGCCCCCACCCGCCGGCGCCCACCACCACCATCAGCCCGTGCCGCCGCACCCGCGACGTCCACCCGCTCGTCAGGCTGAGCAGCACCGACCCGACCGACCCCGCCGCGTACATCAGCCCCAGCGACCACTCCGCGTCCAGCTCGTCCGCGAGGAACGGGAACAGCGTGTGCGGGAAGGCGAGCAGCATCGCGGCCAGGTCGACGGCGTACGTGCCGAGCAGCACCGGCCGCGACCAGGCGTACCGCGCCCCCTCCGCGATCCCCCGCAGGGACGGCTTCGCCGAGCCCCGCGCGGGCGGGGCGGGCGACAGGCGCAGGCACAGCAGCACCGAGACGGCGAAGCAGCACACGGTCGTGGCGTACGCCGCCCCGTGACCCGCGTACGCCACGACGAGCCCGGCGAGGGCCGGGCCGGCGATGGCGCCGAGCTGCCAGCGCAGCGCGTTCAGCGCGGCGGACGCGGGGAGCTGGTCGTGCGGCACGATCCTCGCGATGAGCGAGTCCAGCGCGGGCCGCTGCAGCCCGGCCATGGCGGAGACGCCCGCCGCGACCACGTACAGCGGACACAGCATCGGCCGGGGCGCGAGCGCGTTGAGCAGCAGCACCAGGGCCAGCAGACCGAGGACCGCCTCGGTCGCCAGGATCACCCGGCGCCGGTCCACCGCGTCCGCCAGCGCGCCTCCGTACAGACCGCACACCACCAGCGGAACCAGCTCGACCGCGCCCATCGCGCCGACCGCCAGCGGCGAGTCCGTGAGGTCCTTGATCTGCAACGGCAGCGCGACCATCGCGGTGAAGCTGCCGAAGTACGCGACGAGGCCCTGCACCCACAGGAGGCGGAAGTCCCGGGAGGAGCGCCACGGGGACAGGTCGGGCAGCACGGCGGACAGCTTCGAGGTCACGGGGCGCCATGCTGCGCCCCGCTCACTGCCGCCTGCAAGCTGTTTTCACCAGCGCTCGGGCGGCGGGGACGTCAGGTGGTCGGCGAGGCGGGAGAGCCGGTCGCGGAACCGGGTGCGCCGGCCCCGGGGCGCGGGCAGGCCGTTCTCGCCGGCCGCCGCGCTCACCAGGTGCTGCACCGTGTCCAGGTCCACCCCGCCCGAGCGCTCCGGGTCGACCGTGAGGCACTCGTGCGCCAGACCCTGCACCTCCGGGACCCCGCCGTCCAGGGACAGCACGGTCGCGCCCGCCCGCCGCGCGTCGTGGACCCGCTCCAGCAGGGCGTCGTCCGGCCGGTCCGGCGCCACGAGCAGCAGCGTCGCCCCCCGGCCCGCCGCCTCCAGCCGCCCCGGCCCGACCGACAGGTGCGCCGGGTCGGCCGGGCCCACCCGGTGCCGCACGAGGGTGGGCGCCAGCTCCGGGCGTCCCGACCACATCGCCTCGTCCACCAGGTGCGCGGCCAGGTGCCACGGCTCGTACGCGGCCGTGCCCACCAGCAGCAGTCCGCCGCCCTGCGGCACGACCGACGACCGCAGCGCCCCGGCGAACCCGCGCGCCGCGGCCGGCCACGCGGTCCCGGCCAGCACTTCGCGGAGCAGGGCGACCCGTACGGCATCCATGGCGCCGCATCCTGCCCCGGCGGACGGCCCGGCGCGCGGCCACCGCGGACCTGTCACCCGTACGGGCGCGGTGGCACGTAGTGTCACCTCCATGACTGAGACGGAGACCAAGAAGGCCCGCGACCCCTGGGAGCTGCCCGACGTGTCGGGCCTCGTCGTCGGCGTCCTCGGCGGCACCGGCGACCAGGGCCGCGGCCTCGCCTACCGGCTGGCCCGCGCCGGGCAGAAGGTGATCCTCGGCTCGCGCGCCGCCGACCGCGCCCGCGAGGCCGCCGCCGCGCTCGGCCTCGGCGTCGAGGGCGCCGACAACGCCGAGTGCGCCCGCCGCAGCGACGTCGTGATCGTCGCGGTGCCGTGGGACGGCCACGCGGCGACCCTGCGCGAGCTGCGCGAGGAGCTGCGCGGCAAGCTCGTCGTCGACTGCGTCAACCCGCTCGGCTTCGACAAGCAGGGCGCCTACGCCCTCACACCCGCGGAGGGCAGCGCCGCCCAGCAGGCCGCGGAGCTGCTGCCGGAGTCGCGCGTGACGGCGGCGTTCCAACACCTGTCGGCCGTGCTGCTGCGCGACGAGACGATCGAGGAGATCGACACCGACGTGATGGTCCTCGGCGACAAGCGCGCCGACACCGACCTCGTGCAGGCGCTCGCCGCCCGCATCCCCGGCATGCGGGGTGTCTACGCCGGCCGGCTGCGCAACGCCCACCAGGTGGAGTCGCTCGTCGCGAACCTGATCTCCGTCAACCGCCGCTACAAGGCCCACGCGGGGCTGCGCGTCACCGACGTCGACGGCGCGGGCGCGCCCGGCGCCTGAGCCACGCACGACACGGCCGCCCGGGGCGCCCCGTCGCGGGCCGCGCCGTCGTGGGGCTCGCGCCGGTCGGCTCGCGGCCGGCGCGGGACGCGGCCGCCGCTCCGCGCCCGGTCGGCCTGCGGCCGGTCGACCGCCGCCGGCCGGGCGTTCGTCGGCGGGGCCGCGTGGGGCCGCCGCGTGCCGGCCGCGTGTGCCGACCGTCCGGGCGTCGGCGCCCGGCCGGCCGGCGGGCCGCCGTCCGGTCGCGTGCCGGGTGTCCGTGCGCCCGCGCGGAGGGCACCGGCGGGGATGGGGGACACTGGTCGGGCACCGTTCACCCCCCCACCGGACAGGAGCCGACCCCCATGCCCCGCCTCGCCCTCTACACGCTCGTCGTGTGCGTCCTCGCCGCCGCGGCCGCCGTGGTCTCGTTCGTCCAGGGCAGCTGGCTCGGCATCGTGTGGGTGCTGCTGGCCGGCGTCTCCTCCAACATGAGCTGGTACTACTGGCGCCGCTCCCGCCAGGTCACCGGCTGACCCCCGGCACGGCCCCGCAGACCGCGCCCGGCTCCTGCCAGAAGCGGTAGAGGTCCAGCCCGCACCACGTCTCCTGCGCGCCCACGCCGAGCGCGCCGAGCACCCCGTGGACGAGGCCGAAGAACGCCTGGTTCACCTCCGGCGAGAACAACAGCACGAACACCGCGAGCAGCCCGTACGGCGCGAACGGCTCGACCGCCCGCCGCGCCCGTTCCGACAGCCACGGCTCCAGCACCCCGTACCCGTCCAGGCCCGGTACCGGCAGGAGGTTCAAGGCCGCCGCCGTCACCTGGAGCAGCGCGACGAACGCGAGGGCGGCGCGGAAGGGGCCCGGGACCCCGTCGAGGGCGCCCAGCCAGAACGGCGCGGTGCACACGGCCGCGAACAGGACGTTCGCCAGTGGCCCCGCCGCCGACACGAGACTGTGCCGGATCCGCCCGGGGATGCGGTGGCGTTCGACGTAGACGGCGCCACCCGGCAGGCCGATGCCGCCCATCACCAGGAACAGCACCGGCAGCAGCACGCTGAGCACCGGGTGCGCGTACCGCAGCGGGTCGAGCGTCAGGTAGCCCTTGGCCGCGACGGACGCGTCCCCCGCGTGCAGCGCGGTCCGGGCGTGCGCGTACTCGTGGAGGCAGAGGGAGACCACCCACGCGCCGGTGACGGCGAGGAACACGGCCACGCCCCGCCCCACGCCCCCGGACGCGGGCCCGGCCTCCGACCACACCACCCAGCCGGCGGCGGCCGTCACGCCGGCGACGGCGAGGAACACGGGGCTGACGGCGCGGTCGCCACCGCGGCGGCGCTGGACGGCGGTTGCCATGCGGACCCTCCTCGGCCGGGGCGTCGACCGTACCCCGCGTCGCGCAGAATGGGCCCGTGCAGATCTCCGTACTCGGCCCGACGCAGGTCCACCGCGCGGACGGTACCCCCGTCCCGGTCGGCGGGGCACGGCTGCGCGCGCTGCTCACCGTCCTCGCGCTGCGCCCCGGGCGGGCCGTGCCGGTCGGGCTGCTCGTCGACGAGGTCTGGCACGGCGACGAGCAGCCCGCCGACGCCGTGGCCGCCCTGCAGGCGCTGGTCGGCCGACTGCGCCGGGCCCTCGGCGCCGGCGCGGTGGTGTCGGCGTCCGGCGGGTACCGGCTGGACGCCGCCGCGGACGACGTGGACGCGCACCGGTTCGAGCGGCTCGTCGCGGACGGCGTCCGCTTCCTGGACGCCGGCGACCCGGCCGAGGCGTTGCACGCGCTGGACGAGGCGCTCGGCCTGTGGCGGGACCCGGTCCTGGCGGACCTGCCCGGCCGGGCGGGGGAGACGGCGCGCTGGGCCGCCCGGCGCGGCACCGCCGTCCGCAGCCGCCTCACGGCACTGGCGGCCCTGGGCCGCGCCGAGGAGGCGCTGCCGGAACTGGCCGCCCTGTGCGCCGCCGCCCCGCTCGACGAGCCCCTGCACGCGCTGCGCATCCGCACACTGCGGGACACGGGTCGTCCGGCCGCGGCCCTCGCCGCGTACGAGGCGGTCCGCCGTGACCTGGCCGGCCGCCTGGGCACCGACCCGGGCCCGGAGCTGCGCGCCCTCCACGCGGAACTGCTGGCCCCGGCCCCAGGCCTGGCCCCGGCCCCAGGCCTGGCCCCGGCCCCAGGCCTGGCCCCGGGCCTGGCCCCGGCGCCAGGCCCGGCGGCCTCGGTTTCGGCCCCGGGGATGGCAGCGGGCCCGGCGGCCCCGGCTTGGGCCTCGGCCCGTGGCCCGGCCCCGGGCCTCCCGTCGGGCCCTGGGCCGACCCCCGCGGCGGGTCCGCGCCCGGCCCCCGCCCCGGGTGTGGCCGGGGTACCCGGACTGAGCGGCGCGCCCGAGGAGGACGGTGTGCCCGGTGGGCCGGGCGCGGCGCCCGGAGCGTCCGGCGGGAGGGGCGAGCGCGGTGCGCCCGGGGCCGCCCGGCCGGTGCCCGGCCCGGACGCGCCGGCGCCCCCGGCGGGGCCGGACGTCTTCGACGTGTCCGCCGAGGGGCCGCCCGGCGCGGCGCCGCACGGCCCGGTTGCGCGCGCCGCGGGGGCGGCCCCCGTGGACCCGACCACCGAACGGTCGCCCGGCGCGAGGCCGCCCGGCACGGGGACGTACGGCACGGGAGCGTACGGCGCCGAGCTGCACCCCGCGGGGACGGCCGACGAGGACGCGTCCCCCTCGGCGACGCCCGGTGCGGCGACGGCAGGCGCGGCCATGCCCGGTGCGGCGGCGCCCGGTGCGGCGACGCCCCGCCCGGACGCCGCCTGTCCGGCGGCGGCGCCCGTCGCCACCCGCCCCGAGCCCCGCCACGCCCCCGACCCCGAGCCCCGCGACCACCCGGGCGCCGAGCCCGGCCGCGGCCCGGTTCCCGGGCCCCCGCCCGGGAACCTGCGGGCGCGGCTGACCAGCTTCGTCGGGCGGGACGAGGACATCGGCGCCCTCCTCGGGGACCTCGACCGGGCGCGGCTCGTGACGCTGCTCGGGCCCGGCGGAGCCGGCAAGACCCGGCTGTCCCAGGAGGCCGCCGAGCGCGGCGCCGACCGGTGGCCCGACGGGGTGTGGGTGGCCGAACTGGCCCCGGTCGCCGACCCCGACGCCGTACCCGAGGCCGTGCTGACCGCGCTCGGCGCGCGGGAGACCGTGCTGCGCGGCGCGGGGGCGGAGGAACTGCGCGCCGCCGAACCCCGAGGCAACGACCCCCTCGTCCGGCTCGCCGAGCACTGCGGCTCACGCCGCCTGCTGCTCCTGCTCGACAACTGCGAGCACGTGGTCGGCGCCGCCGCCCGCCTCGCGCACCACCTGCTGGAGCGCTGCCCCGGCCTGACCGTCCTCGCCACCAGCCGCGAGCCCCTCGCCGTCGGCGGGGAGGTCGTGCGCCCGGTCGAGCCGCTGCCCGCCCCCGCGGCCCTGCGCCTGCTCGGCGAGCGCGGGGCCGCCGCCCGGCCGGGGTTCGCCACCGGGAGCGACCCCGAGGCGTGCGCCGAGATCTGCCGGCGCCTGGACGGCCTGCCGCTCGCCATCGAACTGGCCGCCGCCCGCCTCCGCGTCCTGACGCCGCGCCAGATCGCGGACCGGCTCGACGACCGCTTCCGCCTCCTCACCGGCGGCAGCCGCACCGTCCTGCCCCGCCAGCAGACGCTGCGGGCCGTCGTCGACTGGTCCTGGGACCTGCTGGACGGACCCGAGCGCGCCGTGCTGCGCCGCCTGGCCGTCTTCTCCGGCGGCTGTGCCCTCGACGCCGCCGAGGCGGTGTGCGCCGCCCCCAACACCCTCGACCTGCTCGGCTCCCTCGTCGACAAGTCCCTCGTCGTCGCCTCGCCGGGCGACGACGGCGAGATGCGCTACCGCCTCCTGGAGACCGTCGCCGAGTACGCCGCCGAGCGCCTCGACGAGGCCGCCGAGCGCCCCGCCACCGAACGCCGCCACCTCGTCCACTACCGCGAACTCGCCCGCACCACCGATCCGTTGCTGCGCGGCGCGGGTCAGCGTGCCGCCCTGGCCCGGCTCCAGCGCGAGTACGGCAACCTCCGCGCCGCCCTGCGCCGCGCCGTCGCCGCCCGCGACGAGCAGGAGAGCCTCTGCCTCGTGCTGTCCCTCGCCTGGTACTGGCAGATGCGCGACCTGCGCTCCGACGCCCGGCAGTGGTCCGAGGCCGCGGCCGCGCTCGGCCCCGACCCGTTCGCCCCGCCCGTCGCCCCCGTCCCGCCGATCGCCGAGCGCTGCACCGACGCGCCACCCCCCATGGGCCGCGAACTCCTCACGGAGGCGCGCCGGCAGGTCCGGCTCGTGCAGATGGTCAACATGGACCACGAGCAGGGCGCCTGGGCCACCACCGGCCGCGCCCTGCTGGAGCGGGCCGCGCGGGCGTACCGACCGGGGCTGCCCCAGGGGTGCCGGATGCCCGGCTTCCTGTGGATCCTCGCCGTCCTCCTCTCGGGCGACGGCTCCCGGCTGCACGCGCTCCTCGACTCGACCGTCGACACCGCCCGCGCCCTCGGTTACGACTGGGACCTCGCCCACGCCCTGCAGTGGCGCGCCAACGTCCTCGCCAACCGCAGCTCCCTGGCGGCCGAGGCGTGCCGGGACGCCGACGAGGCGCTGGAGATCTTCCTCCGCCTCGGCGACTCCTGGGGCGCCGCCGAGGCGCTCGCCGCCCGCGGCGAGGCCCGCGAGAACCGCGGCGAGTCCGCGGGCGCCGCCGCCGACTACCAGGCCGCCGTCGGCCACGCCGAACGGCTCGCGGCCCAGGCTCAGGTGCTGCTGCTGCGCACCCGGTACGCCGCCGTCCTCCCCGAACTGGGCCGTGCCGAGGAGTCGGAGGCCATCCTGCGCGACGTCCTCGCCACGGGGCGGGGCGCCGGCCGGGAGGCGGGCCCCGCGGCCCGGCTCCACCTCTCCGTGCACCTCGGCCGCACCGGCCGCACGGCCGAGGCGCGCGAGCTGCTCGGCGCCCTGCGCGAGGAGTTCGGCACGCCGACGCTCTCGCTCTTCGACGGCTTCACCCTCGGCTGCCTCGCCTGGCTGGACACGCTGGAGGGCCGGCACGCCGAGGCGCTGGACCTCGCCGCGCGGGCGCTGCGCAGAAGCCGCGAGCCGCTGACCATGATGGTCGCGCCGCAGATGGCCGCGGGCCACCTGGTCACCGCCGCGCGGGCGCTCGCGGGCCTGGGCGGCGGCCGCGCCCGTACGGCGGCGGTCCTGCTCGGAGCCCACCCGGGTCTGCTGCCGCGGGGCCACGTGGCGTCGTCGATGGAGCGCGACGCCCTGGCCGCGGCCGAGGCCGCCGCCCGCGCGGTCCTCGGCGGGGCCGCCTTCGACGCCGCGTACGCCGAGGGCGGCGGCCTCGGCTTCGACGAGGCCGCCGCCCTGCTCGAAGGGGCGTGACGCGCTCACGTGTGCCGGCGGAACCGCGCGACCGCCAGCGGGGCCGTGACCAGCGTGATGGCCGCCGCCCAGCCGAGGGTCATCCACACCGCTCCGGCGACCGGGCCGCCGTTCACGAGGTTCCGCGCCGCGTCGGCCAGGGCGGAGAGCGGGTTGTAGTCGGTGAAGGCGCGCAGCCAGTCGGGCATCGACTCCGGCGGCGCGAAGATCGACGACCCGAACTGCAGCGGCATCAGCACGAGCATGGCCACTCCCTGGACCGTCTGGGCGGTCTGGAGGCTCAGCCCCAGGAGGATGAAGATCCACATGAGGGAGGTGCCGAAGAGCACCGACAGGCCCACCGCCGCCAGCAGGTGCAGCGGCGAGGTCGCGACCTCGAAGCCCAGCACGAACCCCATGGCGAGCAGGATCGCGGTGGCGACCACCATCCGGCCTGCCTCCACGATGATCCTCGCGACGAGGACGGACGACCGGGCGATCGGCATGGTCCGGAACCGGTCCATGACGCCCTTCTTGACGTCGTCGTTGATGCCGGTGCCCATGCCCATGGCGATGTTGAGGCCCATCATCGCCATCAGGCCGGGGATCAGGTAGTTCACGTAGTCCTGCTGGTTGCCCTTGCCGGAGATCGCGCCGCCGAAGACGTGCACGAACAGCAGCGTGAGGACGACCGGCATGAGCAGGACGTCGAACATCGCCTCCGGGTTCTGCTTGATCTGCAGGACGTTGCGGCGGGTCAGCGCGCCGATGTGCCGCAGGTGGGCGCGTGCCCCGATGCGGCCCTCGCCGGTGGGCCGCGCCGGGGCGGAGCGGCGCGGCGGCGCGGGGGCGGCCTGCGTCGCCGCTGGCGCGGGCGTCGCGGGCGTCGTGGACGGTGTCGGTGTCGCGGTGTTCGTGCCGGTGCTCATGCGGCCACCTCCTGGGGGCGCTCGTCGGACTGCGGGGTGGCGCGTTCGCCGGTGATCGCGAGGAACACCTCGTCCAGGCTGGGCAGGTGCGTCCCGATGTGGGCGATGCCGTGGCCGCCCGCGGCCAGCAGCCCGACCACGGCGGTGAGTTGACCGTCGCTGAGGACGGGCACGTACAGCCGGCCCTCGTCGTGGACGACCGTGGCGCCCGCGGGGCCGGCCAGACCCGACTCGGCGAGCGACCGCGCCATGGCGGGCAGGTCGCCCGGGTCGACGGGCCGGACCTGGAGGGTGCGACCGCCGACCTTCGCCTTCAGCTCGTCCACGCCGCCCCGGGCGATCACCCGGCCGCGGTCGACGACCGTCAGCTCGCTCGCCAGCTGCTCGGCCTCCTCCATGTACTGGGTGGTGAGCAGCACGGTGCTGCCCTCCTCGACCATGCGCCGCACCTCGTCCCAGACCTCGTTGCGGGTGCGCGGGTCGAGGCCGGTGGTCGGCTCGTCCAGGTAGAGCACCGCGGGCCGGCCGATCATGGAGGCGGCCAGGTCAAGGCGGCGCCGCATGCCGCCCGAGTACTGCGCGGCGGGCCGGCGGGCCGCTTCGGTGAGCGAGAACCGCTCCAGCATCTCGTCGGCGCGCGCCCGGGCGTCCCGGCGGGACAGGTCGAGCAGTCGGCCGATCATGTAGAGGTTCTCCCAGCCGGAGAGCTTCTCGTCCACGGAGGCGTACTGGCCGGTCAGCCCGATGGCGCGGCGCAGTGCCCGCGGCTGGCGCAGCACGTCGCAGCCGGCGACGGTCGCGGTGCCGGCGTCGGGGACGACCAGGGTGGACAGGCAGCGGACGAGTGTGGTCTTGCCGGCGCCGTTGGGCCCCAGCACGCCGAGGACGGTGCCCTCGCGCACGTCGAGGTCCACCCCGTCCAGCGCCTTCGTCGCGCCGTAGTGCTTGACGAGGCCGCGTACCTCGACGGCGTTGGTGTCGGATCGTGTCATGCCCCCAGGGGACCAGGGCGCGCCGACAGGCCCCCGACAGATCACCGACAGACCACCGACAGCCCCCGGCAGCCACCGACAGGCCCACCGACGGGCCGCCGAGAGGTGCCCGGTAGACCCACCGGCGGGCCGCCGAGAGGCCACCCGCGGGCCACCGGGCGGGCCACCGGGCGGGCCACCGGGCGGGCCACCGAACGGACCGCCCGCGGGACGCCGACGGCGGGGCGGACCGGGCCCGGACGCCCGACAGCCCGCCGATGGGGGAAGTCGGCGGGCTGTCGTCCGTACCGCGGTGGCCGGAGGGGAACGGTTCCCCTGGAGGAACGGTTCCGCTAGTGGAAGCTGTGCTCCTCGGCGGGGAACGCCCCGCCGGCGACGTCGTCCGCGAACGCCTGCGCCGCGTCGCCCAGCGTGCGGCGCAGGTCGGCGTACTGCTTGGTGAACCGCGGCACCTTGCCGCCGGTCAGTCCGGCCATGTCCGTCCAGACCAGCACCTGCGCGTCGGTGCCCGCGCCGGCGCCGATGCCGATGGTCGGGACGTGCAGCGACCGCGTGACCTCCGCGGCCAGCTCCGCCGGCACCAGTTCCAGCACCACGGCGAACGCCCCCGCGTCCTGGGCGGCCTTGGCGTCCCGCAGCAGGCGGTGCGCGTCCTCGTCGGCGCGGCCCTGCACGCGGTACCCCATGGTGTTCACGGACTGCGGGGTCAGGCCCAGGTGCGACATCACGGGGATGCCGGCCTGCACCAGCGTCTCCGTCTGCGGCAGCGACCGTTCGCCGCCCTCCAGCTTCACCGCGCCCACGCCGGCCTCCTTGACCAGCCGCGTCGCCGACCGCAGGGCCTGTACCGGACCCTCCTGGTACGAGCCGAACGGCAGGTCGCCCACGATGAGCGCGCGCCGTGTGCCGCGTACGACGGCAGCCGACAGGATGGCCATCTCGTCCAGCGTGACCGGCACGGTCGTGTCGTAGCCGAGGTGGCAGTTGCCCATCGAGTCGCCGACCAGCAGGACCGGGATGCCGGCCTCGTCGAAGACGGACGCGGTCATCGCGTCGTACGCCGTGAGCATGGGCCACTTCTCGCCGCGCTGCTTGGCGGCGGCGATGTCGTGGACGGTGACGCGGCGCGTGCCCGTGCCGCCGTACAGCGCCTTGGGGTGCTTGCCCCCGGCGTCCCCGCCACTGTCCCCGGACGGTTTCGGGGCAGGCTGAAGCGTCATGTGGATCGGCTCCTTCGTCATCTCGAGGCGCCCTGACGGCGTCCCCGGACCACGTCCATGGTGGCACTTCGTGCCGCACCGGGGGAAGTGGGGGGAGTAATACGAGACGGCGACGTATCGGAATCCGGCCTACGGTGGATCCATGGACCGGCCCCCGCGCCCCCCGCGCGACCCCCGCCCCCTCCACCCGGCCGTCCCGGCGGACGTCCACCGCCGCCGCTGGGTGATCCTCGCGGTGCTCATGCTCAGCCTCCTCTTCGTCGTGCTGGACAACTCGATCCTCAACGTCGCCGTCAAGACCATCGCGAGCCCGCCGCCCACCGGGCTGGGCGCCACCCAGAGCCAGCTGGAGTGGGCGATCAACGCCTACGCGCTGGTCTTCGCCGGGCTGCTGTTCACCGCGGGCCTCGTGGGCGACCGACTCGGCCGCCGCCGGACGCTGCTGTTCGGCACCGTCGTCTTCGGCGTCTCCTCGGCGCTGGCCGCCCTCGCCGACTCGCCCGTCGAGCTGGTGGCCTACCGCGCGGTGATGGGCTTCGGCGCGGCCTTCGTCATGCCGGCCACGCTCGCCATCCTCATGAACGTCTTCGAACGGGACGAGCAGCCGAAGGCCATCGGCGTGTGGGTCGGCGCGGTCGGCGTGGCCATCGCCGTCGGGCCGGTCACCGGCGGACTGCTCCTGGAGCACTTCTGGTGGGGCTCGATCTTCCTGGTCAACGTGCCCGTGGTGATCGTCTCGCTGATCGCCGTCGCCGCCGTGGTGCCGGAGTCGCGCGACCCCGCGCCCGGCCGGACGGACCCCGGCGGGGTGGTGCTGTCGATCGTCGGCCTGGTGCTGCTGGTGTTCGGCATCATCCGCGGCGGTGAGCTGGCCGACCTGACCGACTGGACGGTGGTGCTGCCCGTCGCGGGCGGGGCCCTCGTCCTCGCCGCGTTCGTCGCGCACGAGCGGCGCACCGCCCACCCGGCGCTGGACATGACGTACTTCCGGCAGCCGGTCTTCTCGGCGGCCGTCGGCGGGATCGCGCTCGTGTTCTTCGCCCTGATGGGCGTCACCTTCGTCTCCGTCTTCTACCTGCAGAGCGTGCGCGGCTTCAGCCCGCTCCAGGCCGGGCTGCTCCTGCTGCCCCTCGCCGTGACGCAGCTGCTGTTCGCCCCGCGCTCCCGGCTGGCGGTGCGGCGCTTCGGGGCGCGTGCGGTGTGCGCGTCCGGGCTGCTGCTCGTCGCCGCCTGCCTGGCCGCGTTCGCCGGCTTCGACACCGGTACGCCGGTGTGGGTCGTCGAACTCGTCCTCTTCGCGCAGGGCGCGGGCATGGCGCACGTCATGCCGCCCGTGACGGTGGCCGTCATGCAGGCCCTGCCCCGTGAGAAGGCCGGGTCCGGCTCGGCGGTCAACAACACCTTCCGGCAGATCGGCGGGGCCCTCGGCGTCGCCGTGCTGGGCTCGCTGCTGTCCGGGGTGTACCGGGACGGCATCGAGGGGCACCTCGCCCCCCTGCCGGCGGCCGACCGCGCCGGCGCGGGCGAGTCCGTCGAGGCGACCCTGGCCGCCGCCCGGCAGCTCGGCGCGGCGGGGGAGGCGCTCGTGGAGCCCGCGCAGACGGCGTTCCTGCACGCCATGCACGTCACCTCCCTGTGCGCGGCCGCCGTCGCCGTCCTCGGCGCCTGCGTGGTGGGCGCCTTCCTGCCCGGCCGGGGCGCGGCGCCCGGCGACCACGGGCGCGTGACGGGGGGCGGCGCACGGGAATCCGTCCCCCGCTGACGCGGCCCGGCGGTCGGGGCGGGCGCCCGCCCCGACCACCGGCGCCACCCCGACCCGTCCGTACGTCCGTCCAGGCTGGAGGCGACACCCGTGCCCCCGCGACCACCCCGGCGTCCGCGCGCCCCCCACGACGCCGACGCGCCCACCGCGGCCCCGGCCCCGGCCCCGGCCCCGGCCCCACCGGCCCCGACCGGGCCGGGCCCGGCCCCGGTCGACGCGCCCGCCCCGGCGGCTCCGGCCTCACCCGCCCCCGCCGCACCCGTCACCCCCGCCGCACTCGCCACTCCGGCGGCGCCGGCCGCCCCGGCGTCCGCCGCCCCGCCCGTCCGGCGGGGGCGGCCGCGGAGCGAGGCGGCGGCGCGGGCCATCCTCGACGCCGCCGTACGGCTGCTGGAGGACGGCGTCCCGCTCGCCGAGCTGTCCATGGAGCGGATCGCCCGCACCGCCGGCGTCGGCAAGGCCACCGTCTACCGCCGCTGGCCGGGCAAGGAGGAACTGCTCGTCGACCTCATCCGGTCCGCCGAGCCCACGCAGCCCGAGCTGCCCGGGACCTCCGTGCGCGACGACCTCGTCGCGCTCCTGGAAGCGGTGCGCCGGCGCGGCGCCGCCAAACGCTCCTCCGCCGTCCTGCACACCGTCTTCGCCCAGCTCCGCGGCTACCCCCGGCTCTGGGACGCCTATCGCCGGGCCGTGCTCCAACCGCACCGCCGCGCCACTCTCGACGTACTGCGGCGGGGCGTCGGGACCGGCGAGATCCGCCCCGACGCGGACGTCGAGCTGCTCGGCGACCTGTTCGTGGGCCCCGTCCTGCTCCGCGCCTTCGTCGCCCCGGACACCCCGCTCGACGAGGACCTGCCCGCCCGGGTCGTCGACGCCGTCCTCGCCGGCGCGGCGGCGGACCCGCCCGCCACGGGCCCGTGAGGACCACCCCGCCGGCCGGTGGCACCACCCGCGGACCCGCGCGTACCGCCCCGTACCCCCGGCCGGCCCGCACCGGCCCCGGGTCGGAAGTGTGCGCGTTTCGTCACAACCGGCGCATCGACCGCAACCCCAGGAACCCCACACGGTGGCGGGTTCGTCCCTGACTCAGTACGGCCGTTCCGTGATCGCCTAGGGTCGTGGTCCGGTACGGCGGAACCAGCAGCACGTGAGGACGAGGGAATGGCGCAGGCGGACGACATGACGGAGACGGGGAACGGCACCGCGGAAGAGCGGCGCGCCGGATCCCGGGTCCGCTCGGTGGTCGACCGCTGGCGGCGCGACCCGGGGATCTGGCGGCGCGGCACGGTGGTCTCGGTGTCGGCGCTGCTGCTCGCGCTCCTGATGGTGCTGCACCGCCACATCCCCAACGACATCGGCAACACGGGCAGCCTCATCGAGACGTTCCTGCCCTGGTTCGGCCTCTTCGTCCCGGTCCTCGCGGGCCTGGCCCTGCTGCGCCGCTCCGCCACCGCCCTCATCGCGGTCCTCGTCCCGGCGATCGTGTGGGCGAACCTCTTCGGCGGCCTCGTCACCGACAAGAACGGCCCCGGCGGGGACCTCACGGTCGTCACCCACAATGTCAACGCCGACAACCCCGACCCCGAGGGCACGGCCCGCGCCGTCGCCGGGTCCGGGGCGGACGTGCTGGCCCTGGTGGAGCTCAAGCCCGGCATGGTCCCGGTGTACGAGGCGGCGCTCGCCGACGCCTACCCGCACCACTCCGTGCGCGGCACGGTCGGTGTGTGGAGCCGGTACCCCCTGGGCGACAGCCGGCCGGTCGACATCCGCATGGGCTGGACCCGCGCGATGCGCACCACCGTCGCCGCCCCGGACGGACCGGTCGCCGTGTACGTCGCCCACCTGCCGTCCGTGCGGGTCAAGCTGAAGGCCGGCTTCACCGCCAACCAGCGCGACCGCAGCGCCGACCAGCTCGGCCAGGCCATCGCCCAGGAGCCCGAGCGCCGCGTCATCCTCCTCGGCGACCTCAACGGCACCATGAACGACCGCTCGCTCAACGCGGTCACCTCGCAGCTGCGCTCCACCCAGGGGGCGGCCGGCGACGGCATGGGCTTCAGCTGGCCGGCGGCGTTCCCGATGGCCCGCATCGACCAGATCCTCGTCCGCGGCGTCGAACCGGTCGCCTCCTGGTCCCTGCCCCGCACGGACAGCGACCACCTGCCCATCGCCGCCCGGGTCACCTTCTGACGCCCGGGCGTGGGGAGCGCGGCACGCGGGGAGCGGCGGAGCGCCCCCGGCCCGGGGACGGCGGTGGCCCCCGGCCGGCGGACGGCGGCGGCTCCCGGCGCGGGGACGGCGGCGGACCCCCTCCCTCGAACCCGGCGGGCACCCCCCTTGCGGGGCGTGCGGGCCGCGCCGATCATGGATCCATGACGCCGCCGCGCCCCCGCCGGACCGCCCGGCTCCGGTGCGTGGCCGTCCTCCTCGTCCTCGGGGCCCTGACCTACAGCGCCTGGCTCGCCGAACTTCCGCTGCACACGGGCCTGGACCCGGTGCAGTCGTACGTCAGCGAACTCGCCGCCACCGACCAGCCCCTGGGCACCGTCTTCCGCACCACCGACCTGGTCGCCGGCGTGCTGCTGCTCGCCGCCGCGCTGCTGGCCCTGACGGCGGTCGAGCGCCGCTTCTGGGCGGTGGCAGGCTGGGCGGCCCTCGCGGTGTTCGGGGCCGCCACCGCCGCCGACTCGCGGCTGCCGCTCAGCTGCGCGCCCACTGTCGACGCCGCGTGCGTCGCCCGCGAGGACGCCGGCCTGGTCCCGGCCACGCACACCGCGCACGCCGTGAGTTCCACGCTCGCCATGGCCGGCGCCGTCACGGCGGTCGTCGCGCTCACCGTCGCGGCCCGCCGCTACGGCTGGTGGCCGCTCCTCGCCCGTACCGGCCCGCTCCTCGTCCCCCTCGTACTCGCCGCGACGGCCTGGACGCTCGCGGCGGTCGCGGCGTTCGAGGCCGAGCGGGGCCACTGGGCGCTGGGCGCCGGCCAGCGGCTGCAGCTGCTGCTGCTCGCCGTCTGGCTGCTCCTGCTGGCCCGGGCCCTGCCGTGGCGGCCCACCGCCGACCGGGAGCGGCCCGGCCGGGCGGAGGGGGCCGGCGACCGGGAGCGGCCCGGGCAGGCGGACGGGGCCGGCGGGGCCCGACCCACCCACCGGGACGAGGTGGCGGAGCGAGGGCGGCGGGTCGAGCCCCCCGAGCGGCGGGCGGAGCGCGCGGGATGAGCGGAGCCCCGCCGGGGAGCCGCTTCGTCCGCGTCGGCGGAGTGCCCCACCACGTGACCGTCACCGGCAGCGGACCGGTGTGCGTGCTGAGCGCCGGGCTCGCGCTGTGCTGGTTCGACTGGGACCCGGTGGTGCCGCTGCTCGCCCCGCACCGCACGGTCGTCCGGTTCGACCGGCCGGGGCACGGGCTGAGCGGCCCCGCCGCGGCGGCCCCCACCGCTCGCGGCGAGGCCGCGCGGATCGCCGCCCTCCTGGACGCGCTCGGCCTGGCCGGGGAGCCCGCCACCGTCGTCGGCCACTCCCTCGCCGGCTTCCACACCGAGGCGTTCGCCCGGCTGCACCCGGCGCGGACGGCGGGGCTGGTCCTGGTCGACTCGTCCGTCGAGGAGGCCCCCCGACCCCCGCGCGCCCCGGCGCTGCGCACCGCCGCGGCGCTCGCCGCCGGTACGGCCCTGGCCGCCGTGGGCGTACCGGCCGCGCTCGGCCCGGCCGCCCGCCGCGCGGCGGTCCGCCTCTCCCGCGCCGGCCACGCGCCGGACCCGGCACCCGCCGAGCCGGTACGCCGCTGCTACCGCACCCGCCGGGTGCTGCGCGGCGCGCTGCTGGAGAACGCGCACTACACGGCGGTCGCCGCCGAACTGGCGGCGGTGCGCGCGCGGTGCCCGCTGCCCGCCGCGCTGCCCGTCGCGGTACTCGCCGCGCCCGGTTCGCCGCGGGCGGACGACCGCTGGACGGCCCGTCAGCGCGGCCTCGCCCGCGCCCTGGACACCCGCCTCACCGTCGTCCGGGACGCGGGCCACCTGATGATGCTGGACCGCCCCGACGCGGTCGCCGCGGCGGTCCTGCACCGCTGAGGGTCGCGTCCCGCCGAGCCGTCGTCCCGTACCGCCGAGCCGTCCCGTACCGCCGCGGCGCGAGCGGGGGCACCTCGGAGGAGGCGGCGCGGCCGGCCGCGGCCGCCCTGCGGGTGCGCGCCCGCCCCGCCCCACCGCCCTGAGCGCGGGCGGTGGGGCGGGGCGAGCGGGCTCGGGGTCAGGCGCGGGCGTACACGCCCTGGGCGAACTCCGCGACCTTGTCGTCGGGCAGGTGCCGGGCGAGGTCCGCCTCGCTGATGATGCCGACGAGCCGCTTGTTCTCGATGACCGGCAGCCGCTTGATCCGGTGGCCCTGCATCTCGCGCAGCACCTCGTCCACGTCCGCCCGCGCGTCGATCCAGCGCGGCGTGCCCTCCGCGACGTCGCCGCACGTGACACGCGACGGGTCGTGGCCCGCCGCCACGCACTTGAGGACGATGTCGCGGTCCGTGACGATGCCGCAGAGCCGCTCGTTCTCGTCCGCGATGGGCAGCGCGCCGACGTCGTGCTCGCGCATCAGCTGCGCGGCGCGGTCGAGGGTCTCGTGGGAGGGGATCCAGTGGGCCCCGGGGTGCATGATGTCTCGGGCGGTGGTCATGAGGGTGCGTACCTCCGTGGAACGGCGTGCGTCGTCTCCCCGAGCACCTCCATTCTGGACGCGGCCCCCCGGCCCCGCGACCGGGCGCGGGCCGCACGGGGCCTCACTCGCCGCGCGTCACCCGCAGCGCGAGCAGCGCCACGTCGTCGGCGACCCGGCCCGTGTACGACGACAGGTCGCGCCACACCGCGCGCACCAGTGCCACCGGGTCGAGGTCCGGCACGATCCGTTCCGCCAGCGGGTAGAACACCCCGTCCGCGTCCCGCGCCTCCGTCACCCCGTCCGTGTGCGCGAGCAGCACGCACGACGGGTCCAGCGGTACCGTCGCCGTCCCCGGCGCCCGGAAGTCGGCCAGGCCCAGGCCGAGCGGCGGGCCCGACTCCATCGCCACCTCCCGCACGCCGCCCTCCGTCACCAGCAGCGGCGGCGGATGGCCGCAGCTCAGCACCCGCGCCGCGACCTCCCCGCCCTCCCCGTCCCCGCCGGGGCAGCCGCCGTCGCCCGGCAGCTCGACCAGGACGGCCGTCGCGAACAGCTCCGACTTCTCCTGCCGCGCCGAGTCCACCACCAGCCGGCGGTCCAGCCGGGCGGCCACCCCCGACAGCTCCGGCTCGTCCAGCACCGCCTCGCGGAAGGTGCCGAGCAGCGCCGCGACCGTGGCGACCGCCGACAACCCGTGCCCCTGCACGTCCGCCACCACCGCCCGCACCCCGTACGGCCCGCTCTGCACGTCGTACAGGTCGCCGCCCACCAGCGCGGTGCGCTCCGCGGCCCGGTACAGCGCACCGCACCGCACCCGCCCGACCCGTGGCGGCAGCGGCGGAAGCACCGCGAACTGCGCGGCCTCCGCGACCGTCCGCACCGACACCAGCTGCGCGTCGCGCCGGGCCCGCACCCACGCCAGGAACGCGCTCACCGCCCCGATCAGCGCGAACGCCAGCACGTCACCGCTCGTCACGTGCGCGGCCCGCACCTCCGGCACCAACAGCAGCCCCGTCATCACCGCCGACACCAGGGACGTCCCCCACACCCCGTACACCAGCGACGTCAGCGGCGCCACGACGGCGAAGGCGAACCCCATCTGCACCGTCTCCGGCGTGGCCAGCTGGGCCAACAGCACCGCCGCCAGCAGCAGCCACGGCATCAGGCGCAGCCAGCCGGGAGGCCGGGCGCCGGGCAGTACGGCAGCGGCACGGTCCATGGCCCCAGTCTGCGCGCACCCGCCGCCACCCGCCTCCACGCCACCTGACGTTACGCACGCCACACCGGGCCAGGCACTATGGGTTCGCAACGCGCACGAAACCGTGTGGTGGCATGCTGGCCCTGATCAGCGAGGATGGGTGTGGAAATGGACAAGCAGCAGGAATTCGTGCTCCGAACGCTCGAGGAGCGCGACATCCGCTTCGTGCGCCTGTGGTTCACCGACGTGCTCGGCTTCCTCAAGTCGGTCGCGGTGGCCCCCGCCGAACTGGAGCAGGCCTTCGACGAGGGCATCGGCTTCGACGGATCCGCCATCGAGGGCTTCGCGCGCGTCTACGAGTCCGACATGATCGCCAAGCCGGACCCGGGCACCTTCCAGATCCTGCCGTGGCGGGCCGAGGCCCCCGGCACGGCCCGGATGTTCTGCGACATCCTCATGCCCGACGGCTCCCCGTCGTTCGCCGACCCCCGCTACGTCCTCAAGCGCATCCTCGCCAAGACCTCCGACCTGGGCTTCACCTTCTACACCCACCCGGAGATCGAGTTCTTCCTGCTGAAGGACAAGCCCGTCGACGGCACCCGCCCGACCCCCGCCGACAGCTCCGGCTACTTCGACCACACCCCGCAGAACGTCGGCATGGACTTCCGCCGCCAGGCCATCACCATGCTGGAGTCGATGGGCATCTCGGTGGAGTTCTCCCACCACGAGGGCGCCCCCGGCCAGCAGGAGATCGACCTGCGCTACGCCGACGCCCTGTCCACCGCCGACAACATCATGACGTTCCGCCTGGTCATGAAGCAGGTGGCGCTGGAGCAGGGCGTGCAGGCGACGTTCATGCCCAAGCCGTTCTCGGAGTACCCCGGCTCCGGCATGCACACCCACCTCTCCCTCTTCGAGGGCGACCGCAACGCCTTCTACGAGTCCGGCGCCGAGTACCAGCTCTCCAAGGTCGGCCGCTCCTTCATCGCCGGCCTGCTGCGCCACGCGGCGGAGATCTCCGCCGTCACCAACCAGTGGGTCAACTCCTACAAGCGCATCTGGGGCGGCTCCACCCGCACCGCCGGCTCCGGCGGCGAGGCGCCCTCGTACATCTGCTGGGGCCACAACAACCGCTCCGCGCTGATCCGCGTCCCCATGTACAAGCCCGGAAAGACCGGCTCCTCCCGGGTGGAGGTCCGCTCGATCGACTCCGGCGCCAACCCGTACCTCACCTACGCCGTCCTCCTCGCCGCGGGCCTGAAGGGCATCGAGGAGGGCTACGAGCTCCCGGCCGGCGCCGACGACGACGTGTGGGCCCTGTCCGACGCCGAACGCCGCGCGATGGGCATCGAACCCCTCCCGCAGAACCTCGGCGAGGCCATCTCCCTGATGGAGCGCAGCGAACTGGTCGCGGAGACCCTCGGCGAGCACGTCTTCGACTTCTTCCTGCGCAACAAGAAGCAGGAGTGGGAGGAGTACCGCTCCGAGGTCACCGCCTTCGAGCTCCGCAAGAACCTGCCGGTGCTGTAAGCGGACGGTACGCGCCTCCGTCCCGGTACGCGCCCCGTCCGGTACGCGCCCCGTCCGGTACGCGCCCCGCCCGGTACGCGCCGCCGTCCGGTGCGGGCGCGTACCGGACGGACGGCCCCGGCGGTTACCGGTCGGCGAGTTCCGAGGGGACCTCCTGGACCGCCCAGCCGTTGCCGTCCGGGTCGTGGAAGAAGAGCCACGCGTTCCACGTGCCGCCCTTGCCCTCCGACCAGCCGCCCGGGCCCAGGTGTTGTACGGCGCTGACCTCTACGCCCCGGGACACGAGCTGTTCGCGGGCCGCCTCGATGTCGACCACGCACAGCTGCAGGCCGTGCACCGTGCCCGGGGCCGGGCGGTGCTGCTCGGGGGCCGGGGGCATGCCGCTGTGGAGGGCGATCGAGCAGCGTGAGCCCGGCGGGGTCAGCTGGATGACGCGCACCCCCGGGGCGACCTCCGTGTCCACGTCGACGTGGAAGCCGCACCGGTCGGCGTAGAACTCCTTGGCCCGGTCGAGGTCCGAGACGGGCAGGTTGACCACTTCCAATGTCCAGTTCATGGACCGATTCTGGTCGGCCCGCCCGTGGCCGTCCACAGCAGCCGGCCGTCGAGCCCCACGACCGCCACCCCGTCGGCCACCCCCGCCGGGGCGCCGGCGAAGAGCGGCCCCGCAGTGCGCCACGCCCCGCCCCGGGCGTTCGGGGCCGTGGCCAGGCCGCCCGCGCGGCCGCGTGCGGCGAGCCGCCCGCCCTCGGCGCTGACCGCCCCGTACCCGCCGGAGCCCGGTACGTCCCGGACCGCCGACGGCCGGCCGGAGCCCGCCGCGAAGCGGGCCACGCGCACGTCGCCGGAGTCGGGCCTGCGGAACCACAGCCCCACCCCCTCGCCGTCCGGCGCGGCGCCCAGCGCGACCGTCGTCGCCGGCAGCCCCGTCGCCACCGGCCCGGTGGGCGTCCCGCCCAGGGCGCCCCGCGTCCAGGCCAGCACCGAGTCGGCCGTGGCGGCGAAGACGTACCCGCGGCCGGCGGCGTCCGCCACCGCCACGGGGTCGCCGTGCACCCCGCTCCCGCCGGCGACCGCCCACCCCGACCAGTCGCCGCCCGCCGTACCGGAGGTCACCGCCAGCCGGTGGCGCGCGTCCCGCACGAACACCGACAGGGCGCCGGCGCGGTCCACGAGCACGGCCGGGCGGCTGATGTCGGACGTGCCCGCCGCGTCGTCGGGCTCGGGCGTGCCCAGCGACCGCCACGGCCCGAACGGCCCGCCCGGCGCGCCCTGGACGACGTACCCGACCTCACGGCGGTACGGGTCGAGCCGGGTGCGCGTGCCGAAGGCGGCGACGCGGCCGTCGGGCAGCGCCACCGTCGTCACGGACCCGTCGAGCCCGCCGTCCGGCAGCAGCAGGGGCCCCGTCCAGGCGGCGCCGACGGGCTTGCGCCACACCGCCAGCCGCCCGTCCAGCACGCCGAACGCGTACAGCGTGCCGTCGCCGCCGCGCCGCAGCCAGGAGGTGGACTCGCCGCGCGTGTACCGGATCGACTGCGCCCAGTCGCGCCCGGCCGGCCGGGCCGCCACCTTGCGGTCGCCGCACCCCGCCGGGTCCCCGCAGTGGTCCTCCAGGTCCAGCCAGGCGTAGGTCTCCAGCGACCGCAGCTTCTCCCGCGCCGTCGCCGGGTCGAGGCTGTGCGGCAGACCGCCCGTCGCGTACCCCAGGTACGTCTGCACGCCGGTCGCCGGATGCCCCGGCGTGCGCGCGTACCGCTCCAGCGCTGCCTGGGCGAACCGCGCGCCGTACATGTGGTCCTGGTGGTCGGAGAGCGCGCCGTCCCCGTCCCGGACGCCCGGCGTCGGGTCCAGGGTCCGTACGAACGTCGGCCGGAACCGCTCCAGCAGCCCCGCCACCGTCGCGACGACCTCGTCCTTCGTGTACGCGAAGCCGTCACGCACCGGCGAACCGGCCGCGAGCTGCGACCCGAGCTCCGGTACGCGCCCGTCCCACAGTCCGCGCAGGCTCTCCGGGCGGTCGCCCGCGACGCTGCCCGCCTCACGCAGCTGCACCCACACCAGGCTGACGCCCGGCCGCGCGCGCAGCGTGTCCAGCTCGGCGCGGGCCCCGCCCGCGGTGGTGATCGAGGTGCGGTCCCAGGGGCTGGTGCGGTTGCCGGTGGCCATCTCCGCGTACGCCGCGCGGATGCCGTTCTGCCGGGCCTCCGCGTACGCCGCCTTGTCGGCGGGCGGCTGCGGGTCCTGGCGACGGGCGTTGCGGCCGTCGGACTCGCCGGCGGTCAGGTACACGGAGGTGAGGCTGCGGCTGGCGGCGATGGTGCGGGCGGTGTCGGGGTTCATGAAGAACAGGTCGTCGTCGGGGTGGGACACGATCTGCATCACCGCGCCGCCGTCCGTCCGGACCGGCTTGACCGCCACCTCCTCCGGTACGCCCCGGCTCGGGACGTCCGACGCGGTCGAGGCGCCGCCCGCCAGCAGCAGCGCCCCGGACGTGACCCCGGCCAGGACGGCCAGGGAGCCGGCGGCCAGGGCGGCCCGGCGGGGGAGGAGGCGGACGGGACGCGACACGCTGGTGCCTTTCGGGAGGTCGAGGAGGGAACCGGGGGAGAAGAGGGGGAATGCGGGCAAGCGGTTCATCCCGGCCGGTGTGCGCTGCCTCACGCCCGCGCCCACCGGCCACGGCCCCCGGCGGGCGCTCCCGGGCGCCCCCTGCGGCCCGCCGTCCCCGGCGGTCCCCCTCGCGGACCGCCGCCCGCCGCCCTCACCGCCCGCGACCCCCGCGGCCCGCGGCTCACGGACCGGGGCCCACCGCCCCGCCGCCCACCACCCCGGCCCACCGCCCCGCTCCGCCGCTCACGACCTCGGCCCGCCGCCCCGCGTCCCGCCCCCACCACCCCGGCGTACCGCCGTCCACGTAGCGCGCGTGACGTGGGCCGATAGGCTCGACCGGAGCGTGGTGCGAGCGGAGGGAGTGGCCGACATGACGACGGCGCCGGGGCGTAGGAGCAGTACCTTCACGCGGCTGCTGCGGCACGGCTTCATCGACGCGTCCGCCGCCGAGCGGCTGCTCGACGTGCCGGCCCTGGCCCCGGTCCGCTCCGACCCGGTCCTCCTGGACGCCCTCGGCGCGACCGCCGACCCCGACCTGGCCCTGCGCGGGCTGGTCCGGCTCGCCGAGGCGCAGCCGGGCGGGGCGCAGGAGCTGCTGTCCACACTGGTCGCCGCGAAGCCGCTGCGGGACCGGCTGCTCCGGGTGCTCGGCGCATCCGAGGCGCTCGGCGACCACCTGGCGCGCCACCCCCTGGACTGGCGGGCCCTCGTCACGTACGAGCCGGCCGACCTCCACCCGGGCGTCGCCGAGTTCGAGCGGGACCTGGCGGACGCCACCGACCCGGTGTCGCTGCGCGTCGCGTACCGACGCTGCCTGCTGGCCATAGCGGCACGTGACGTGTGCGGCACCACGGACGTCGCCGAGACCGCCGCCGAGCTGGCCGACCTGGCGACGGCGACCCTCCGCGCGGCGCTGGGCATCGCGCGGGCGGCGGCGCCCGACGACGCCGCGCGGTGCCGCCTCGCCGTCATCGCCATGGGCAAGTGCGGCGGCCACGAGCTGAACTACGTCTCCGACGTGGACGTGATCTTCGTGGGGGAGGCCGCCGAGGGCGGCGACGAGCGGGAGGCGCTCCAGGCGGCCACGCGCCTCGCCTCCCACCTGATGCGGATCTGCTCGGAGACCACCGTCGAGGGCGCGATCTGGCCCGTCGACGCCAACCTCCGACCCGAGGGCCGCAACGGCCCCCTCGTGCGGACGCTCTCCAGCCACGTCGCCTACTACCAGCGGTGGGCGAAGACGTGGGAGTTCCAGGCGCTGCTCAAGGCCCGCCCGGTCGCCGGCGACGCGGAGCTGGGCGCCGCCTACCTGGAGGCGCTGTCACCGATGGTGTGGCAGGCCGCCGAGCGGGAGAACTTCGTCGCCGACGTGCAGAAGATGCGCCGCCGCGTCGTGGACAACATCCCGCCGGCCCAGATCGACCGCGAGCTGAAGCTCGGGCCGGGCGGCCTGCGCGACGTCGAGTTCGCCGTGCAGCTCCTCCAGCTCGTCCACGGCCGCAGCGACGCCACGCTCCGCAGCGGCAAGACCCTCGACGCGCTCGCGGCCCTTGCCGCCGGCGGGTACGTGGGACGGGTGGACGCCGCGCAGCTCGACGACGCGTACCGCTTCCTGCGCACCATGGAGCACCGCATCCAGCTGTACCGGCTGCGCCGCACGCACCTGGTGCCGGAGGGCGACGAGGACTTGCGCCGGCTGGGCCGCTCACTGGGCCTGCGCACGGACCCGATCGCGGAGCTGAACCGCGAGTGGCGGCGGCACGCGTCCGTCGTGCGCCGCCTGCACGAGAAGCTGTTCTACCGGCCGCTGCTGGACGCCGTCGCGCAGCTCGCCCCGGGGGAGATCCGGCTGCGCCCCGAGGCGGCGGGCGAACGCCTGGAGGCGCTCGGCTACGCCGACCCGGCGGCCGCCCTGCGCCACCTGGAGGCCCTGTCGTCCGGCGTGACCCGCAAGGCCGCCATCCAGCGCACCCTGCTGCCCGTCCTCCTCGGCTGGTTCGCCGACTCGGCCGACCCCGACGCGGGCCTCCTCGGCTTCCGCAAGGTGTCGGACGCGCTCGGCAAGACCCCCTGGTACCTGCGGCTGCTGCGGGACGAGGGAGCGGCGGCGGAGAACCTGGCCCGTGTCCTGTCCGCCGGCCGCCTCGCCCCTGACCTGCTGCTGCGCGCGCCGGAAGCGGTGGCGATCCTGGGCGCCCCCGAGGGGCTGGAACCGCGCGGCCGCGGCCACCTGGAGCCGGAGGTCCTCGCGGCGGTCGGTCGGGCGGACGGCGCCGAGCAGGCCGTCGCGGCCGCCCGCGGGGTGCGCCGCAGGGAGCTGTTCCGTACCGCAGCCGCCGACATCGTCGCCTCGTACGGCACCGAGGAGGTCCCGGCCGACGCGGACGCCGGCGCGCTGGTCGACCGGGTCGGGCAGGCCCTCACCGACCTCACCGCCGTGACCATCGCGGGCGCGGTGCGCGCCGCCGTGCGCGCCGAGTGGGGCGACGAGCTGCCGACGCGTTTCGCGGTGATCGGCATGGGCCGGTTCGGCGGCCACGAGCTGGGCTACGGCTCCGACGCCGACGTGCTGTTCGTGCACGAGCCGCGCGAGGGCGTCGACGAGCAGGAGGCGGCCCGCGCCGCGAACCGGGTCGTCGCCGAGATGCGCCGGCTGCTGCAACTGCCCACCGCCGACCCGCCCCTGCTCATCGACGCGGACCTGCGGCCGGAGGGCCGCAGCGGGCCGATGGTGCGCACCCTGAAGTCCTACGAGGCGTACTACCGGCGCTGGTCGCTGGGGTGGGAGAGCCAGGCGCTGCTGCGGGCCGAGCCGATGGCCGGCGACGCCGACCTGGGGCGCCGCTTCGTCGAGCTCGTCGATCCGCTGAGGTACCCGGCGAAGGGCCTGGACGAGGCGGCGGTACGGGAGATCCGCCGGCTGAAGGCGCGGATGGAGAACGAGCGCCTGCCCCGGGGCGCCGACCGCACCCTCCACACCAAGCTGGGCCGCGGCGGCCTGTCGGACGTGGAGTGGACGGTGCAGCTGCTGCAGATGCGGCACGCCCACGAGGTCCCCGGCCTGCGCACGACCCGGACGCGCCCCGCGCTCGCCGCGGCCCGCGAGGCGGGGCTGATCAGCGAGCGGTACGCGGCGACGCTGGAGGAGGCGTGGGTGCTGGCGACCCGCGTGCGCAACGGCGTGATGCTGGTGCGCGGCCGGGCCGGCGACACCTTCCCCTCGGACGCGCGGGAGCTGGGGGCCGTCGCCCGGTACCTGGGCTACGGACCGGGGCACGTCGGCGAGATGGTCGACGACTACCGGCGGACGACGCGCCGGGCCCGGGCCGTGGTGGACGAGTTGTTCTACGGGGCGTGAGCCGCGCCGACGGCCGGGGCGGGCCCCGGGTCCACGACGGTCGCTCCCGGGGCCGTGGCCGCCCCCGCGGCGGCGTCGGGAGCCACGGCGGCGTCCGGGGCCGCCACGGCGCCGAGAGCGGTCACGGGGACGCCCGCGGCGTGGACCCCCACGGTCGGCTCGGACACGACGGGCCCGGACACGACGGGCTCGGCCGCGACCGGCCCGGACGCGGCCGGCTCGGGTACGCCGTCGGCCGGGGCGGGCACACCGGCTCCGCGCCCGGGGCGGGGGCCGGCGTACCGGGGCAGCCGGTGCGGCAGCGCCCCGTACCAGGCGGAGACCACGGCCAGGCCGAAGCCGACGCACAGCAGGCCGCCCACGGCGTCCATCCAGAAGTGGTTGGCGGTCGCGACGATGACGACGAGCGTGGCCGTCGGGTACAGCAGGCCCAGGATCCGCGCCCAGGGCGCCTTGGCGAGGGCGAAGATCGCCAGCCCGCACCAGAGGGACCAGCCGATGTGCATCGACGGCATCGCCGCGTACTGGTTCGACATGTTCTTCAGGTCACCCGAGGCCATCGAGCCCCAGGTGTGGTGGACGAGCACCGTGTCGATGAAGTTCTCGCCCTCCATCAGCCGCGGCGGCGCGAGCGGGTACAGGTAGTAACCGAGCAGGGCGACGGCGGTGGTGGAGAACAGCACCATGCGGATCGCCGCGTAACGGCCCGGGTGCCGGCGGTAGAGCCAGACCAGCACACCGATGGTCACGGCGAAGTGGAGCGTCGCGTAGTAGTAGTTCATCGAGACGATCAGCCAGTCGACCGAGTCCGCCGCGTGGTTGACCGTCTTCTCGAAGGCCAGGCCCAGGCTGTGCTCGACGCGCCAGATCCAGTCGGCGTTGCGCAGGGCCTGCGCTTTCTGCTCCGGTACCGCGTTGCGAATGAGCGAGTACACACCGTAACTGACCGCGATGAGCAGGATTTCGAACCAGATGCGAGGGTGCCGCGGGGACCGCAGCCGCTGCCACGCGGCCCGGCCCTCCGCCGAACGGCCTGGCATCGTGGTCAAAGTCCTGTCAGTCATGGGCCATGAGTCTGCCAGAAAGGTCCTTCAGGTCGATCATCCTTCAATCGGATTCTCGACGCCATCCGTCCGTCTTTCGGAGGACCTCTGGCCCTGGGGGCCGGAGGCCGTGGATCCCCGCACGACCAGTTCCGGCATGAAGACGAACTCGCTGTGCGGCGCCGGCGTCCCGCCGACCTCCTCCAGCAGCGCCCGCACCGCCGCCTGTCCCATCGCCTGCACCGGCTGGCGGATGGTGGTCAGGGGCGGGTCGGTGAAGGCTATGAGCGGGGAGTCGTCGAAGCCGACGACGGAGACGTCCCGGGGGACGTGCAGGCCCCGCCCGCGCGCGGCGCGGATGGCGCCCAGCGCCATCATGTCGCTGGCGCAGACCACGGCCGTGCAGCCCCGCTCGATGAGGGCGCCGGCCGCCGCCTGTCCGCCTTCGAGCGTGTACAGGGAGTGCTGCACCAGCTCCTCGGCCTGCTCGGCGGAGAGGCCGAGCCGTTCGCGCAGCCCGTCGCGGAAGCCCTCGATCTTGCGGAGCACGGGGACGAACCGCTTCGGGCCGACGGCCAGACCGATCCTGGTGTGCCCGAGGGAGACGAGGTGCGTGACGGCCAGCTTCATCGCGGCGCGGTCGTCGGGCGAGACGAACGGCGCCTGGATCTGCGGCGAGAAGCCGTTGATCAGCACGAACGGGACGCCCTTGCCGCGCAGCTGGTCGTAGCGCTGGGTGTCGGCGGTGGTGTCGGCGTGCAGGCCGGAGACGAAGATGATCCCGGCGACGCCCCGCTCGACGAGCATCTCGGTCAGCTCGTCCTCGGTGGAGCCGCCGGGTGTCTGCGTGGCCAGGACGGGGGTGTACCCCTGCCGGGTCAGGGCCTGCCCGATGACCTGGGCCAGCGCCGGGAAGATCGGGTTGTCCAGCTCCGGCGTGATCAATCCGACCAGCCCCGCGCTGCGCTGCCGCAGTCGCACCGGGCGTTCGTAGCCGAGGACGTCCAGGGCGGCCAGGACGGACTGGCGGGTGGCCGCGGCCACACCGGGCTTGCCGTTGAGCACGCGGCTGACTGTGGCTTCGCTGACCCCCGCCTGGGCTGCGATGTCGGCTAGCCGCGCGGTCATGTGCTGCGACTGTACCGGGCGCACGTCAGATTGCCCACCACGAGCAGGAGTCGGGAGCGACCACGACGGCCGCCTCCCCGGCCGTGGTCCCGGCCTCTCCGGCGCCCGCCCCCGCCTCCCCGGCCGCGGTCCCGCCGGGCGCCCCCGGGCCCGTCGCGGCGGGGGCGCTGGAGAGCAGCAGCCGGCCCTCCGGCCCGCCGGGGCGGGGGATCTCCACCGCGCGGTCCGTGGTGTTGGCGACGCACACCACCCCGCCGCCGTCCGCCGCGCGGCGCCGGAACGCCAGCAACCCCGGCGGCACGGGCAGCCAGTCGAGTCCGCCGTCGTCACCGCCCGCGCCGAGCGCCGGGTGCGCGCGGCGCGTGGCGAGGGCGGCGCGGTACAGCTCCAGCGTCGACGCCGGGTCGCCGGTCTGCGCCTCGACCGACAGCCCGCCCCACTCCGCGGGCTGCGGCAGCCAGCTGCCGCCGGGGCCGAAGCCGTACGACGGACCGCGCGCGCTCCAGGGGATCGGCACCCGGCAGCCGTCGCGCAGGCCGTCCTGGCCCTCGGTGCGGTGGAACGCCGGGTCCTGGCGCACCTCGTCGGGCAGGTCCGTCACCTCGGGCAGACCCAGCTCCTCACCCTGGTACAGGTAGGCGGAGCCGGGCAGCGCCAGCATGAGCAGCGCCGCCGCGCGGGCCCGGCGCAGGCTGCCGTAGCGGGTGGTGTGGCGGACGACGTCGTGGTTGGAGAGGACCCATGTCGTGGGGGCGCCGACCGACGTGGTCGCCCGGAGCGAGTCCTCGATCACGCGCCGCAGTGCCCCGGCGTCCCAGGGGGCCTGGAGGTACGCGAAGTTGAACGCCTGGTGCAGCTCGTCGGGGCGCACGTACAGGGCGAGCCGCTCCGCCGAGGGCGCCCACGCCTCGGCGACCGCGATGCGCCGGCCGTCGTAGGAGTCGAGGAGGCGCCGCCAGCCGCGGTGGATCTCGTGCACGCCGTCCTGGTCGAAGAAGGGCAGCCGCTGCGAGCCGATCAGCCGGGCCTGCTCGCGCCGGCCGATGTCGGGCAGCCCGGCGGCCTTCACCATGCCGTGGGCCACGTCGACGCGGAACCCGTCGACGCCGAGGTCGAGCCAGAACCGCAGCACCGAGTCGAACTCCGCGCGCACCGCGTCGTTCTCCCAGTTCAGGTCGGGCTGCTGCGGGGCGAAGAGGTGCAGGTACCACTGGCCGTCCGCGACCCGTGTCCAGGCGGGCCCGCCGAAGACGGACTCCCAGTCGTTGGGCGGCAGGGAGCCGTCCGGACCCCGGCCGGGGTGGAAGTGGTAGCGGTCGCGGCCGTCGCCGGCGAGGGCCTCCCGGAACCAGGGGTGCCGGTCGGAGGTGTGGTTCGGCACGATGTCGACGATCACCCGCAGGCCCAGCTCGTGGGCGGCGCGCACGAGGTCGTCGGCGTCCGACAGGTCGCCGAAGAGGGGATCGACGGCGCGGTAGTCGGCGACGTCGTAGCCGCCGTCGGCCTGGGGCGAGGCGTAGAAGGGGGTGAGCCACACGGCGTCCGCGCCGAGCCGGGCGAGGTGCGGCAGCCGCTCCCGCACTCCGCGCAGGTCCCCGACGCCGTCGCCGTCGCTGTCGGCGAAGGAGCGGACGTACACCTCGTAGATGACGGCGTCGCACCACCAGCCCGGGCGGGCGGGCGGCACGGGGCGCCGCTCCCGGGGGGCCCGGGACGCCGACGGCTCCGGGGGCGTCGACGGCTCCGGGGGCGCGAAGGGCGCGGGAGGCTCGGGAGACGGGAGGGGCAGGGAGGACTCCGGGGCCTCCCGTGACCGCCGGGGCTCCGGCGCCGGGTGGGCGGTGCGGTGGGTGAGCTCGTGGGCCATGTGCGCGGGCTGCCTCTCGGTCGTACGGCGCGGGCCGGGTGCGGCGGGCGGTTCCAGGCCGGAATGCAAGGGTCCTGCAAGGCTTTACGGAAAGGCTTGCAGGAGCCTTCGTGACGCCGCAAGCCCCGGCCGGGGGCCTGCGGGAGCGCATCGGGGGCGCCCGCGGCAGGCGTGTCAAGCGATGCGTCGGCAACTGTCGGGACACGTCGATGTAACGATCCCTCCGCCTTGCAGAAAGTTGCCGCAAGGTCTTTCGGCTCGTTTTCATCCCTGTTACGTTCCTGGCAACCCGGCGCGCCGCGAAGGAGCGGTCGGCAGGTGGCAAGTCTTCGCAAGGTCTTCCGCCTCGGTCTTCCCGGGATCAGTTGAAGGAGTTCACATGCGGCGTGGCATAGCGGCCACCGCGCTGGTCGCGAGCCTGGCCCTCGCGGCGACGGCCTGCGGCGGCGACAGTGGGGACAAGGCGAGCGGCGGCCCGGTCACCATCACCTGGTGGGACACCTCGGACGCGACGAACGAGGCGCCGACCTACAAGAAGCTGATCGAGAAGTTCGAGGCGGCCCACAAGGACGTCAAGGTCAAGTACCAGAACGTCCCGTTCGCCGAGGCGGAGCAGAAGTACAAGACCGCCGCCCAGGCCGGCAACGCCCCCGACGTCCTGCGCGCCGACGTCGGCTGGACGGCCGGCCTCGCCCGAAACCAGTACCTCGCCCCCCTCGACGGCACCCCGGCCGCCAAGGAGATCGCCTCCTTCAACCAGGGCCTGGTCGACGGCGCCAAGGTCGACGGCAAGCTCTACGGCGTCCCGCAGGTCACCGACGCCCTCGCGCTCCTCTACAACAAGGAGGTCTTCGCGAAGGCCGGCGTCCAGCCGCCGAAGACGTGGGCCGAGCTGTCCACCGCCGCGAAGACCATCAAGCAGAAGACCGGCGTCGACGGCATCTACCTCAACCCGGACAGCTACTTCGCCCTGCCGTTCCTGTACGGCGAGGGCGGCGCGATGGTCGACACCGCCACCAAGAAGATCACCGTCGACGACGAGCCCGGCAAGAAGGCCGTCCGGACGGTCGTCGACATGATCAAGAGCGGTGTCGCGGTCAAGCCGGACTACACCGACGGCTACAACAACATGCAGGCCGCCTTCAAGGACGGCAAGGTCGCCATGGTCATCAACGGCCCGTGGTCCACGGCCGACGACCTGACCGGCAAGGCGTTCAAGAACAAGGACAACCTCGGCGTCTCCCCGGTCCCGTCCGGCTCCGCCGGCAAGGCCGGCACGCCCACCGGCGGCCACAACCTCGTCGTCTACAACGGCGCCGACGCCCCGCACAAGGAGGCCGCCCAGAAGTTCGTGGCGTTCATGACCTCCGCCCCGTCGCAGGAGTTCGCCGCCACCGAGACCGGCGTGCTGCCGACCCGCGACGACGCGTACACCATCAAGGTCGTCGCCGACCCGATCCGCGCGGCCTTCAAGAACGTGCTCGCCGACTCCACCGCCCGCCCGGCCGTCGCCGGCGTCAGCGACATGTTCGCCGAGTGGACCAAGCAGTACATCGAGACCCTCAAGGGCAACACCACCGTCGAGAAGGGTCTCGACACCACCGCCGACAAGTGGAAGACCAACATCAGCTCCCTCAAGGAGTACTCGGTCGACTGAGCCCCCTCGGCCCGGACCGGCAGCCGACAGGGCGCCGGTCCGGGCCGGACCCGTACGCACTGAGGGAAAAGACTTCCATGAAGACAGCCACCGCAGATCCCGCCACGGCCGTGCGGCCTGCCAGGGCCGGGCTGCTCACCCGCATGAAGCGCTCCTACGACCGGCACTGGTACGCCTGGGCCATGGTCCTGCCGGTGGTGCTGGTCATCGGCGTGCTCGTCGCCTATCCGCTGGGCCGCGGCGTCTACCTGTCGTTCACCGACGCCAACGAGCTCAACGTCGCCAAACAGCTCGGCGCGACCGAGATCCCCGCCACGTACCGCTTCGTCGGCCTCGACAACTACTGGCGGGTGCTGTCCGGCGCCGACGGCGAGTTCTACCCGAAGCTCCTGTGGACCGTGGCGTGGACCGCGTCCTGCGTCTTCTTCCACTACACCATCGGCCTCGGCCTCGCCCTGCTGCTCAACCGCAAGGTCAGGGGCCGTTCGCTCTACCGCGTGCTGCTCATCCTGCCCTGGGCGGTGCCGGCGTTCGTCGCCACCTACATCTGGCGCATGATGTACAACTCCGAGTCCGGCATCTTCAACGCGATCCTCGGGCAGCTCGGCCTCGGCCCCGTCGACTGGCTCGGCGACACCTTCATGCAGAAGGTCGCCGTCATCGGCGTCAACGTCTGGCTCGGCGTGCCGTTCATGATGGTCGCCATCCTCGGCGGCCTCCAGTCCATCTCCGGCGAGCAGTACGAGGCCGCCGAGATGGACGGCGCCAGCCCCTGGCAGCGCTTCCGCCACGTCACCCTGCCCGGCCTGCGCCCGGTCAGCGCCACGGTGATCATGCTCGGCACGATCTGGACGTTCAACATGTTCCCGATCATCTACCTGATGCTCGGCGAGGCGAACGCCCTGCACAGCGAGATCCTCGTGACGTACGCCTACCGCCTGGCCTTCGGCTCGGTGCGCGACTACGCGGCCGCCGCGACCTACGGCATCCTCATCCTCTCCATGCTCGCCGTCTTCGCCGTCTTCTACCGCCGGCTGCTCAACCGCCAGGAGGCCGCCCGATGAGCACGGTGACCGAACCCCGGAAGAACACCGTGACCGCACACGCGCCCGGCACGGCGGACACCGCCGGCGCCGGCTCCGGCTCCGCAGGCCGGCCCCGCAGGGTCCGCGGCCGCGAGGAGCGCTCCCCGCTCGCCTCGGCCGGACTGCACGCCGCGCTGGTCGTCGCCAGCCTCGTCGCCGTCTTCCCGATCGCGTACATGGTCTTCATCTCGCTGCGCGGCCGGTCCGGCTGGACCAGGCCGACCAGCGCCGAGGGCGGTCTGGAGATCAGCAACTACGCGTACGTCCTCACCGAGACCGAGTTCCCGCGCTGGTTCGCCAACTCGGTGATCGTGGCCGCCGGCACCACCGTCGTCGGCGTCTTCGTCGCCGCGTCCACCGGCTACGCCATCTCCCGGATGCGCTTCCCCGGCCACCGGTCGCTGATGTGGGTGCTGCTCCTCACGCAGATGTTCCCGGTCGCGGTGCTGATCGTCGCGCTCTACAACATCCTCGGCGGCATGGGCCTGCTCGACTCCCACCTCGGGCTGATCCTCACCTACTGCTCGGTGTCGGTGCCGTTCTGCGCCTGGATGATGAAGGGCTACTTCGACACCATCCCGCACGAGATCGACGAGGCCGGCCGCGTCGACGGGCTCACCCCCTTCGGCACCTTCTACCGGCTGATCCTGCCGCTGGCGAAGCCCGGCCTCGCCGTCACCGCGTTCTACTCCTTCATCACCGCGTGGGGGGAGGTCGCCTTCGCCCGCGCCTTCCTCTCCACCGACTCGATGCTCACCCTCTCCGTCGGCCTGCAGAGCTTCATCGGCCAGCACAAGGCCGAGTGGGGCTACCTCACGGCCTCCGCGGTGATCATCTCGGTTCCGGCGGGCCTGGTGTTCCTCCTGGTCCAGCGGAACCTCGTCGCCGGTCTCACGGCGGGCGGCACCAAGGGCTGAGCCCGCCCGGACCCGTCCGGCACCACGCGCCCAGACGGCGGTGCCGGTCCGGCTCGACGCCCAGTCGCCGGACCAGGCGCCGCCCCCACCCACTCCACCCAGGGAAGACATGACCCAGCACCTCGCCGCCCCCGCCGCCCCGACCACCGGCACGGACTCCGGCTGGTGGAGAGAAGCGGTGATCTACCAGGTCTACCCGCGCAGCTTCGCCGACGGCAACGGTGACGGCATGGGCGACCTCCAGGGCATCCGCAGCCGGCTGCCGTACCTGAGGGAGCTCGGCGTCGACGCCGTCTGGCTGAGCCCCTTCTACGCCTCCCCGCAGGCCGACGCCGGGTACGACGTCGCCGACTACCGGGCCATCGACCCCATGTTCGGCACCCTGCTCGACGCCGACGCGCTCGTCCGCGAGGCCCACGAGCTCGGCCTGCGCATCATCGTCGACCTCGTCCCCAACCACTCCTCCGACCAGCACGAGTGGTTCCAGCGCGCCCTGCGCGAGGGGCCCGGCTCCCCGCTGCGCGAGCGCTACCACTTCCGCCCCGGCAAGGGCGCGAACGGCGAACTGCCGCCCAACGACTGGGAGTCCATCTTCGGCGGCCCCGCCTGGACCCGCGTCGAGGACGGCGAGTGGTACCTCCACCTGTTCGCCCCCGAGCAGCCCGACTTCAACTGGGACCACCCGGCCGTCCGCGACGAGTTCCGCTCCATCCTGCGCTTCTGGCTCGACATGGGCGTCGACGGCTTCCGCGTCGACGTCGCCCACGGCCTCGTCAAGGCGCCCGGCCTGCCCGACATCGGCGCCCACGACCAGCTGAAGCTGCTCGGCAACGACGTGATGCCCTTCTTCGACCAGGACGGCGTCCACGAGATCTACCGCAGCTGGCGCGCGGTCCTGGAGGAGTACGACGGCGAGCGCGTCCTCGTCGCCGAGGCGTGGACGCCCACCGTCGAGCGCACCGCCGACTACGTGCGCCCCGACGAGATGCACCAGGCGTTCAACTTCCAGTACCTGGGCACCCACTGGGACGCCGCCGAGCTCCGCTCCGTCATCGACGCCTCGCTCGCCGCGATGCGTCCGGTCGGCGCCCCCGCCACCTGGGTGCTCTCCAACCACGACGTCACCCGCCACGCCACCCGCTTCGCCAACCCGCCCGGCCTCGGCACCCAGCTGCGCGAGCCCGGCGACCGCGAGCTCGGCCTGCGCCGCGCCCGCGCCGCGACGCTCCTGATGCTGGCGCTGCCCGGCTCGGCCTACGTCTACCAGGGCGAGGAGCTCGGCCTGCCGGACGTCACCGACCTGCCGGACGAGGTCCGCCAGGACCCGTCGTTCTTCCGCGCCACCGGCCAGGACGGCTTCCGCGACGGCTGCCGCGTGCCGATCCCGTGGACGGTCGGGGGCGCCTCGTACGGCTTCGGCTCCGGCGGCAGCTGGCTGCCGCAGCCCGCCACCTGGGGGGCGCTGAGCGTCGAGGCCCAGACCGGCGTGGCCGGTTCCACCCTGGAGCTGTACCGCAGCGCCCTGCGCGTCCGGCGCGAGCAGCCGGGGCTGGGCGCGGGCGAGGAGCTGCAGTGGCTGGACGCGCCCGAGGGCGTCCTGGCGTTCGGCCGCGAGGGGTTCGTGTGCACCGCGAACACCACCGGCGCGCCGGTCTCCATCGACGTCCCCGGCCGGATGCTCCTCGCCAACGAGCCGGTCCGCACCAGCGTCACCGGCACCGTGGAGCTGCCCGCGGACACGACGGTCTGGTGGGCGGTGTGACCCTCCCGCTGTCGCGGGGCGCCGGCGAACTGACCGCCGGCGCCCCGCGGCTCGCGGACATCGCGGCGCAGGCCGGGGTGAGCGAGGCGACCGTCAGCCGCGTCCTCAACGGCAAGGCGGGCGTGGCCGCGCCGACCCGCCACCGGGTGCTCGCCGCGCTCGACGTCCTCGGCTACGAGCGGCCCGTGCGGCTCAGGCAGCGCAGCGCGGGCCTCGTCGGCCTGCTCGTCCCCGAGCTGACCAACCCGATCTTCCCGGCGTTCGCCCAGGTCATCGAGCAGGTCCTCGCCGGGTACGGGTACACGCCGGTGCTGTGCACACAACTGCCCGGGGGCGCGACCGAGGACGAGCTGGTCGAGCAGTTGGAGGAGCGCGGCGTCACCGGCATCGTGTTCCTGTCCGGTCTGCACGCCGACACCAGCGCCGATCCCTCCCGCTACGAGCGGCTGGCGGCCCGCGGCGTGCCGTTCGTCCTCATCAACGGCTACAACGAACGCGTCGACGCCCACTTCGTCTCGCCCGACGACCGGGCGGCGGCGCGCATGGCCGTCCGTCACCTGGTGGAGCTGGGCCACGAGCGCATCGGCCTCGCCATCGGCCCCACCCGCTACGTCCCGGCCCGCCGCAAGGCCGAGGGGTTCGTCTCCGCGCTGCACCGGATGCTGGGCGTGGAGCCCGAGCGGGCCCGGACGTTCGTCCGGCCGACGCTGTTCGGCGTCGAGGGCGGGCACGCGGCGGCCGACGTGCTGCTGGACCAGGGGTGCACGGGCATCGTGTGCGGCAGCGACCTGATGGCCCTGGGCGCGATCCGCGCCGTACGCGCCCGGGGGCTGGACGTGCCGTCGGACGTGTCGGTGGTCGGCTTCGACGACTCGCCGCTCATCGCGTTCACGGACCCGCCGTTGACGACGGTCCGGCAGCCGGTCCGGGCGATGGCGACGGCCGCGGTCGACGCGCTGCTGGAGGAGATCGAGGGGAACCCGGTGCAGCGAACGGAGTTCGTCTTCCAACCGGAGCTGGTCGTCCGCGGCTCCACGTCGTCCCCACCGCCGCGTTGCTGACCCGCGGGAGGCCGTCCCCGCCACCGCGCGGAGGGGGCGGACGGCGACAGCCCCGGGTGCCTCGGGACGTGGGTGTCCGAGGAGGCCCGGGGCTTCGCCCTGTGCTGGGCGGCGGGGTCTTCTTCGAGCCCCGGGCCTCCCGGTCCGACCGGCCCGGCCGGCCGGGCGCGTGGGGCCGACCGGATCGGCCGCCCCCCGGCCGGCCGGACCGGAGTCGTCGTTGAACGTAACACCACTGCAATACCTTGCGAAAGGGTTTGCAGCCGGGGAACGCAGGAGGTTTCCGTGCTGTGATCCCGAAGTGAGCGGAGTGTGTCCCAGGGGTTGACCTGGTGCCGGGGGGCTCGTACGGTCACGTCCGAAAACCGTTGCTGCCGTCTTGCAGCAAGAAGATTCAACCGGCCTTGCGGGCATGGCGCGTTGCCGTACGAGGCTGCCCCCACAGCATCCGCACCTCCCTTCCCCAGGAGGAGACATGGCCAGAAGAACCGTGGCCGCCGCCCTCGCCCTCGTGGCGGGAGCCGCAGCCGGCGTCACGGCGCCGAGCCAGGCCCAGGCCGCCGCACCCGGAGACAAGGACGTCACCGCGGTGATGTTCGAGTGGAAGTTCGCGTCGGTCGCCAAGGCCTGCACGGACACGCTCGGCCCCGCCGGGTACGGCTACGTACAGGTCTCGCCCCCGCAGGAGCGCATCCAGGGCTCCGCGTGGTGGACCGCCTACCAGCCCGTCAGCTACCGGATAGCGGGCCCCCTCGGGGACCGCGCCGCGTTCAGGAACATGGTCGACACCTGCCACGCCGCGGGCGTCAAGGTCGTCGCCGACTCCGTGATCAACCACATGTCGGCCGGCAGCGGCACGGGCACCGGAGGGTCCTCGTACACCAAGTACGGCTACCCGGGCGTCTACTCCGCCCCGGACTTCGACAACTGCACGGCGGAGATCACCAACTACCAGGACCGCTTCAACGTCCAGCAGTGCGAACTGGTCGGTCTCGCCGACCTCGACACCGGCGAGGAGTACGTCCGGGGCCGGATCGCCGCGTACCTCAACGACCTCCTGTCGCTCGGCGTCGACGGCTTCCGCATCGACGCGGCGAAGCACATGCCCGCCGCGGACCTGGCGGACATCAAGTCGCGGCTGACCGACCCGAACGCCTACTGGAAGCAGGAGGCCATCTTCGGCGCCGGCGAGGCCGTCTCGCCGAGCGAGTACCTCGGCACCGGCGACGTCCAGGAGTTCCGCTACGCCCGGGACCTCAAGCGCGTCTTCACCGGCGAGCAGCTCGCCCACCTGAAGACCTTCGGGGAGAGCTGGGGGTACATGCCCTCCGGCCAGTCCGGCGTCTTCGTCGACAACCACGACACCGAGCGCAACGGCGAGACGCTCACCTACAAGTCCGGCGCGAGCTACACCCTCGCGAGCGTCTTCATGCTCGCCTGGCCCTACGGCTCCCCGGACGTCCACTCCGGCTACGAGTGGTCGAACAAGGACGCCGGCGCCCCGGGCGGCGGCCAGGTCGACGCCTGCTACAGCGGCGGCTGGAAGTGCCAGCACGACTGGCGCGAGATCAAGTCGATGGTCGCCTTCCGGAACGTGGCCCGCGGTCAGGGCGTCACGAACTGGTGGGACAACGGCAACGACGCCATCGCGTTCGGCCGCGGCACCAAGGCGTACGTCGCGATCAACCAGGAGGCCGGCCCACTCACCCGCACCTTCCAGACGTCGCTGCCCGCCGGCACGTACTGCGACGTCCAGCGGAACGCGCCGGTCACCGTCGACGGCTCCGGCCGGTTCACCGCCACGCTCGGCGCGAACACCGCCCTCGCCCTGCACGCCGGCGCCCGGGTCTGCGGCGGCGACCCCACCACCGACCCGGACCCGGTCACCACCGGCGCCGCGTTCCAGGTGAACGCCACCACGGCGATGGGCGAGAACATCCACGTCACCGGCGACCACCCCGCCCTCGGGAACTGGAACCCCGCCGGCGCCCCCAAGCTCGACCCGGCCGCCTACCCGGTGTGGAAGCGCACCGTGAGCCTGCCGCCCGGCACCGCCTTCTCGTACAAGTACGTCCGCAAGGACGCCGCCGGGAACGTCACCTGGGAGAGCGGCGCCAACCGCGTCGCGACCGTCCCGTCCAGCGGGACCGTGACCCTCTCCGACACCTGGCGGAACTGACCCGCACCACCCCCGCCCCGCACCCGCTCCGGGTGCGGGGCCTCTTCTCCGCACACCTCACCGAGGAGAACCCGCCTTGATACGCCCCCGCCCCCCGGCGCGCCACCGGCGGCGACGCCCGACGCGCGGAACGGTGGCCGCCCTCGTGGCGGCGACGCTCACCGCGCTCGCCGTCCCGGCCGCCGTACCGGCGAACGCCGCGCCCAAGCCGCCCGCGCCGCCCTCCGACCGGCGGCTGGCCGCCGAGCCGGCCCGGCACGACCTGACGCGCGAGCAGTTCTACTTCGTCCTGCCCGACCGCTTCGCCAACGGCGACCGGCGCAACGACCGCGGCGGGCTGACCGGCTCGCGGCTCTCCCACGGCTTCGACCCGACCGACAAGGGCTTCTACCAGGGCGGCGACCTCAAGGGCCTCACCGAGCGGCTGGACTACGTCAAGGGCCTCGGCACCACCGCGATCTGGCTCGCCCCGATCTTCGAGAACCAGCCCGTGCAGGGCGAGGGCGAGAACGCGTCCGCCGGTTACCACGGCTACTGGATCACCGACTTCACCCAGGTCGACCCGCACTTCGGTACCAACGACGACCTGCGCACGCTCATCGACCGCGCCCACGCCAAGGGCATGAAGGTCTTCTTCGACGTCATCACCAACCACACCGCCGACGTCGTGGACTACGAGGAGAAGACCTACGGGTACCTCTCCAAGGGCGCCTTCCCGTACCTGGCGCGGGACGGCCGGCCCTTCGACGACACCGCGTACGCCGACGGTACGCGCCGCTTCCCAAGGACCGGCCCCGGCACCTTCCCCCGCACCCCCGTCGTCCCCGCCGCCAAGAAGGACCTGAAGGTCCCGGCCTGGCTCAACGACCCGACGATGTACCACAATCGGGGCGACTCCACCTTCGTCGGCGAGTCCTCCACCCACGGCGACTTCGCCGGCCTGGACGACCTGTGGACCGAGCGCCCCGAGGTCGTCGAGGGCATGGAGAGGATCTACCAGCGCTGGGTGCGCGACTTCGGCATCGACGGCTTCCGCATCGACACGGTCAAGCACGTCGACACCGGCTTCTGGACGCAGTGGGCCACCGCCCTCGACGCGTACGCCGCCGAGCGCGGCCGTGACGACTTCTTCATGTTCGGCGAGGTGTACTCGGCCGACACCTCCGTCACCTCGCACTACGTCCGCGAGGGCCGGCTCGACGCGACGCTGGACTTCCCCTTCCAGGAGGCCGTCCGGCAGTACGCCTCCCAGGGCGCCCCGGCGACGGAGCTGCGCTCGCTCTTCGCGGACGACCACAAGTACACGACCGACAAGGCCAACGCCTACGAGTCGGTCAACTTCCTCGGCAACCACGACATGGGGCGCTTCGGCACGTTCCTCCGGCAGGACAACGCCGGCGCCGACGACGCCGAGCTCCTGCGGCGCTACCGCCTCGCCAACGAGCTGATGTTCCTCGGCCGCGGCAACCCGGTCGTCTACTACGGCGACGAGCAGGGCTACACCGGGCCCGGCGGCGACAAGGACGCCCGCCAGACCCTCTTCGCGTCGAAGACCGCCGACTACCTCGACGACGACCAGCTCGGCACCGACCGCACCCACGCGGCCGACGCGTACGACCCGACGCACCCGCTGTACCGGCAGATCGCCGCGCTCGCCGAGCTCCGCAAGGCCCACCCGGCCCTCGCGGACGGCGTGCAGATCGAGCGCCACGCCGACACGGGCGCGGGCGTCTACGCCTTCTCCCGCTTCGACACCGGCGCGCGGCACCGCACCGAGTACGTCGTCGCGGTGAACAACGCGACCACCGCCAAGACCGTCGAGCTGACCACCGAGTCGGCGGGCACCCCCTTCCGCACCGTCCACGGCGGCACCGCCACGGCGACCAGCGGCACCGACCGGAAGATCACCGTCACCGTCCCGGCGCTCGCCTCCGTCGTCCTGAAGGCCGACCGGCCCCTCGCCGCCCCGGCCACCACCCCCACCGTCGACCTCACGGCCCCCGCCGCCGGCGCCTCCGGCACGGTCCGGGTCACCGCCGACGTAGACGGCGGGCAGCTGAACCGGGTCGTCTTCGCCGCCCAGCAGGGCAACGGGGCGTGGCAGGTGCTCGGCTCCGCCGACCACGCGCCGTACACGGTCACCCACCGCATCACCGCCCCGGCCGGCACCCCCGTCCGCTACAAGGCCGTCGTCGTCGACACCAGGGGGCGCACGGCGAGCGACCTGGCCACCACCACCGCCGGCCAGGCGCCGAAGCCGGACAGGCCCAGCGCCGTCGACCGCGACCACGCCGTCGTCCACTACCAGCGGCCCGACGGCGACTACGACGGCTGGCAGCTGCGGACGGGGTCCACGACCGCCGCCTTCACCGGCCGCGACGCGTACGGCGCCTTCGCCTGGGTCAAGCTGGAGGACGGCGCGACATCCGTCCCGTACACCGTCGAGAAGAACGGCACCACCGACGGCCCGCAGCGCACCCTCGACCTCGCCGCCACCGGCGAGGTGTGGATCAAACAGGGGTCCGACGGGCAGGCGGACAAGGCCCCCGACGGCGCCTACCCGCCGCAGGACCAGGGCAAGGCCGTCATCCACTACCACCGGCCCGACGGTGACTACGACGGCTGGGGCCTGCACACCTGGACCGGTGCCGCCACCCCCACCGACTGGTCCAAGCCGCTCCAGCCGGTGCGGAAGGACGCGTTCGGCGCCACCTTCGAGGTACCGCTCGCCGCCGGAGCCACATCCCTGAGCTACATCGTCCACAAGGGCGACGAGAAGGACATCCCCGCCGACCGGGCGCTGGACTTCGCCACCCACGGCAAGGAGGTCTGGCTCCTCACCGGGGACACCGGCTACCTGCTGCCCACCACGGGCGCCGCGCCGGCCCTCGACCTCACCAAGGCCGAGGCCCAGTGGATCGACGCCGACACCGTCGTCTGGAAGGTCAAGGCCGCGCCCGGCACCAGCACCCAGCTCGTGTACGACCGGAACGGCTCGATCACCGCCGCCGACGGCGCCCTCTCCGACGAGGGCCGTTGGCTGCGCCTGAACCCCACGGCCCTCACCGACGCGCAGAAGGCGAAGCACCCGCACCTGAAGGAGTACCCCGCCTTCACGCTCGACCCGCGCGACCGCGACCGGGTGCGCGAGGCCCTGCGGGGCCAGCTGATCGCCACCCACCGCGCGGCCAACGGCGCCCTCCTCGCCGCCACCGGCGTCCAGATCCCGGGCGTCCTGGACGACCTGTACGGCACGAAGGCGCGGCGGGCCGCCCTCGGGCCCGTGTTCCGCACGGGCACGCCGACCCTGTCCCTCTGGGCGCCCACCGCCCAGGGCGTCGCCCTCGAACTCGACGGCCGGCGCGTGCCGATGAAGCGGGACGCGGCCACCGGCGTCTGGTCGGTCACCGGCAACAGGAGCTGGAAGGACAAGCCGTACCGGTACGCGGTGAAGGTCTGGGCGCCCACCGTCGGCAAGATCGTCACCAACAAGGTCACCGACCCCTACGCCACCGCCCTCACCGCCGACTCCGCCCGCAGCCTGGTCACCGACCTCGCCGACCCGAAGCTCGCCCCCAAGGGCTGGACGACGCTCAGGAAGCCCACCGCCACCCCGCTGCGGGACGCGCAGATCCAGGAGCTGCACGTCCGCGACTTCTCCATCACCGACCGCACCTCCCGGCATCCGGGCGGCTACCTCGCCTTCACCGACACCACGTCGGACGGCATGAAGCACCTGAAGAAGCTGGCCGGCAGCGGCACCTCGTACGTGCACCTGCTGCCCGTCTTCGACATCGGCACCATCCCCGAGAAGAAGTCAGGCCAGGCCACGCCCGACTGCGACCTGAAGGCGTACGCCCCCGACTCCGACGCGCAGCAGGCGTGCGTGTCCGAGGCGGCCGCCAAGGACGCGTTCAACTGGGGCTACGACCCGCTGCACTACACCGTCCCCGAAGGCTCCTACGCCTCAGACCCGGACGGCACGCGCCGCACGGTCGAGTTCCGGCAGATGGTCCAGGGCCTCAACGGGGCCGGGCTGCGCACCGTCATGGACGTGGTCTACAACCACACCGTGGCGAGCGGCCAATCGGACAAGTCGGTCCTCGACCGGATCGTCCCCGGCTACTACCAGCGGCTCCTCGCCGACGGCTCCGTCGCCACCTCCACGTGCTGCGCCAACACCGCGCCCGAGCACACCATGATGGGCAAGCTCGTCGTGGACTCGATCGTCACGTGGGCCAAGCAGTACAAGGTCGACGGCTTCCGCTTCGACCTGATGGGCCACCACCCGAAGGCGAACATGCTGGAGGTCCGCGAGGCCCTCGACGGGCTGACCGTCGCGAAGGACGGCGTCGACGGCAAGAAGATCATCCTGTACGGCGAGGGCTGGAACTTCGGCGAGGTCGCCGACGACGCCCGCTTCGTCCAGGCCACCCAGAAGAACATGGCCGGCACCGGCATCGCGACCTTCTCCGACCGCGCGCGCGACGCCGTGCGCGGTGGCGGTCCGTTCGACGCCGACCCCGGCGTCCAGGGCTTCGCCTCCGGCCTGTACACCGACCCCAACACGTCGGCGGCCAACGGCACCCCGGCCGAGCAGAAGGCCCGCCTCCTGCACTACCAGGACCTCATCAAGGTCGGGCTCTCCGGGAACCTCGCCGGCTACACCTTCACCGATACCTCGGGCCGGAAGGTCAAGGGCTCCGAGGTCGACTACAACGGCGCCCCCGCCGGCTACGCCGCCGCCCCCGGCGACGCCCTCGCCTACGCGGACGCCCACGACAACGAGACCCTGTACGACGCGCTGGCGTTCAAGCTCCCCGCCGGCACGTCCCCCGACGACCGGGCGCGGATGCAGGTCCTCGCCATGGCGACCGCCGCGCTCTCCCAGGGCTCCGCCCTGTCCCAGGCCGGCACGGACCTGCTGCGCTCCAAGTCGCTGGACCGCAACTCCTACGACAGCGGCGACTGGTTCAACGTCCTGAACTGGGACTGCCGGGCCGGCAACGGCTTCGGGCGCGGCCTGCCGCCCGCCGCCGACAACCAGGACAAGTGGCCGTACGCCCGGCCGCTGCTGGCCTCGCCGTCCCTGAAGGCCGGCTGCGCGCAGATCGAGGGAGCCTCGGCCGCCTACCGGGACCTGCTGAGGCTGCGCACGACGGAGAAGGCGTTCAGCCTGTCCACGGCCGACGCGGTGCAGAGCGCGCTGTCCTTCCCGCTCTCCGGCCAGGACGAGACCCCGGGCGTGATCACCATGCGTCTCGGTGACCTCGTCGTGGTCTTCAACGCCACGCCGGAGCGGCAGGACCAGCGGGTCACGGCGCTCGCCGGCCGGGACCACGCCCTGCACCCGGTGCAGGCGGGCGGCGCGGACGCCGTCGTCAAGGCGTCCCGGTACGACGCGGCGACGGGCACCTTCACCGTCCCGGCCCGCACGGTCGCGGTCTTCACCGCCCGCTGACCGCCCGCTGACCGGCCGCTGACCGGTCCTCCCCGGACGACGGCGCCCCGCTCCCCCGGAGCGGGGCGCCGTCGTCGTACGGGCGGGGCGGCGCCGTCCCGGCATCCGGGCACCGCTTGTGCGCGCGCCCGGCGGGGCGCGAGGGTAGGGCCATGCCGCAGATCACCGTCGACTACTCCGCCGCCCTCGACGACGCCTTCGACCGCCGGGGCTACGCCCGCGCCCTGCACCCGGTGGTCGTCGCGACGGTCGCCGCCCGCACCGAGGCGTGCAAGACCCGCACGCGCCGCACCGAGGACCTCACCGTCGGGGACGGCACGGGCCGCGACGCCGTCGTCCACGTGGAGGTCGCCCTGCTCGCCGGCCGCACGGAGGAGGCGAAGGCGCGCCTGTCACAGGCCGCGGCCGCGCTCGTACGGGACTTCCTGAAGCCGGTCGAGGGGCTCACCGTGCACGTCTCCGCGGAGGTCAGGGACCTCGACGCGTCCTACCGCAAGGCCTGACCCGCCGGCGTCCCACCGACCGCGGCCGGTACGGGGGCACCCGCCGTCGCCGCGGTCCCCGCCGTGGCCTTGGCCGTCGCCGTCGCCGTCGCCGTCGCCGTCGCGAGGAGCGTGGCGAGCCGTCCCACCAGGTCGCCGAACGGCCCGTCGGCCGGCTCGTCGGCGAGCATGCGGGTGACGAGGGCGGCCATGTCGGCGTCGTACGCGGCGCTCACCGCCGCCAGCGCCGCGAAGTCGTGCACCAGCTGCACCTCCAGCTCGCCGCGCGGCACCCGGCGCCCGTCCAGCCAGATCAGCGCCGTCGACTCGGCCAGCGCCACCCACGACCGCACCACCAGGTCCAGCCGGGCGGGCGGGGTGCCGCGCACGCCGAGGTGGTCCAGGATCTGCTCCCGCGCGGCCCGCCGCACCCCGTCGATCATCGCGTACGCGGCGGGCACCGCGCCGTCCGCGCGGGCCCCGGCCGCGAAACCGGCGGGCCCGCCGCGCATCAGCGCGGAGAAGCCCGGCCCGTGCTCCTCGACGAAGTCGAAGAACCGCCCCATCACGCGCACCAACCGCGCGCCGAGCGGCCCGTCGTGCGGTTCGGCGAACCGGCTCGCCAGGTCGTCCGCGGCCCGCCGCAGCGCCGCCTCGTACAGGCTCTGCTTGCCGGGGAAGTAGTGGTACACCAGCGGCCGCGAGATGCCCGCGGCGGCGGCGATCTCGTCGATCGACACCTCGTCGGGGGAACGGTGGCTGAACAGCTCCAGCGCGACCCCGATCAACTGCTGTCGGCGCTCCTCGACGCCCATGCGTCTGCGCACCCCGGTCGTCATGCGGACAGCCTAACCGCCGGGCTTCGAACAGAGGTCGCGGCACGGTCCGTTACGCTCCCGGCATGACCACATCGGACCAGGACGGAACGGGTGCGGTGGACGCCCCGGGCACCCCGTCCCCGGACACCCCGCGCACCCCTCCGATACCGGCGCCGGAACCCGCCGACGACGACGCCCCGGAGGAGGCCCGCGACGGGCTGACCCCGCGCCAGGCGCGCCGCCTGCGGGTCGCCGTGGCGACGGTCGTCCTGGTGACCCTCGCGGTGGTCCTGGCGCTGCGCCTGGCGAGCCGTACGTCCGTCCTGGTCGTCGGCGTCTACGGACTGGCCATGATCCTGTGCGGCGTGGTGATCGAGCTGAGCCGCCACGGCCGCACCCGGCTGGGCACCTGGCTCCTCGGCACGGGCCTGCTCGCCGCCCTCGCCGCCGACTGGCTCCTGCTGCCGTAACGCCGCCGCACCCTCCGGGCCCGCTGCCGGCACGTGCCGCGAAAGCCCTGTTCGCGCCGGTGCCAAGTGTGCGGCACCCCGGCGCGCGCGGCGGGCGGCACCGACCGGCCCGCCGCGGGACGGCCCGGCCGGGCCCGGTCGAAAAGCGTCACGGCCGGGGCACCGCCGCCGCGGTGACGCCACCCCGGCCCGGCCGGACGGGGCCGGTCGCCGGCGGTCAGCGCAGGGCGTCGATCCGGGTCCCGTCCTCCAGCGTCCCGGAGAGCTCGGCCCGCGCCCCCCGCTCCGCCTCGACGGCCAGCAACCGCCCCTCGGAACGGCCGTCCACGCCGCCCGACGTCGCCAGCGACGCCACCCGCGCACTGCCCGCCGCGAGCACGTACCACCGGTCGTCGGGGTCCTTCCACACCACGCCGGCCAGCACGTCCGGCCGGCGCGTGCCGCAGGCCGGGGAGTCCTGGGCCCGCGCCGCGACGGCGCCCGCCGTGACCGGCGCCCCCGGCGCGGCCTTCGGCGCGGGCGGCTGGAACTGGGCCAGCACCCGGCTGCCCGGGCCGCGCCAGGTCTCCGCGCGGGTGCACAGCCACGCCGCAGTACCGGTGCCCGAGCCGGGCAGCTCCTGCTCGGCGAAGCGCCACGAGTTCACCGACCGCACGCCCAGCGCCCGCATCGACGGCAGCAGGCACGCCGTACGCGCCCACTCGAGGCGGGCCCGGCCGCCCGCCACGTCCACCGGGGACGCCGGCGGGCCGGACGTGAGCCGCGCCGGGGCCAGCTCGCCCAGGTCGGTCAGGACCCGCGTCGACACCCCGTCCCGCACCTCCAGCACGTCCCACGAGCGGCAGTCGCTCGCCGCGGCCGGGCTCTGCATCGGCGCCGTCACGCCGTCCGCGTCCCGCTCCAGCGGCCGGGCCGCGTCGTTTGGCACCAGCAGGTCCCGCACGGCCGTGCCGCGCACCCACGGCGCCGTCAGATAGCGGACGTTGGCGTGCGTACGCCCCACGACCAGAGCCGCGGAGGACGCCGTGTCCGCCCCGTCCGTCCGGGCGAAGTCCAGCGCCGCCACGTCCGTGCCGTCCTGCGGCTCCGCGTACCGCACCGCCCGCAGCCCGTCGTGGAAGAGCACCACACGGGCGTTGTCCACCTCACCCGCGAACAAGAGCTGCGGCGGGCCCATCGGCGGGCCGGGCACCGTCCCGGGCGTCGCCGACGCCTGCACCTTCGGCCCGGGCCGCGCCCACACCGCCAGCGCCCGCCGCAGCAGCGCCTCGTCGTGGACCAGCCCGCCGCGCGCCGGCCACACCGTGAAGTCCGTGCGCGAGGAGCTCTGCCAGGCCGCGGGCGCGGCCCGGAGCAGCTTCGCCGGGTCGAGCGCCGCCTCCGCGGCCGGGTTGAGCGCGTACGGCGGGGCCGCCGCGCCGTCGGGTCCCCAGCCGTCGCCCGGCAGCGCCAGCAGCGCCCCGCACACCACCGCGGCCGCCAGCGCCGCCAGCGCCGCCCGGGTGTGCTGCCGGCGCCGCATCAGGTCGGTGGGCCTGGCCTGGAGCGAGCACGGGTCGAACTCGGGCGACTCCAGCAGTGTGCCGCCGCCCGCCCCGCCCGGCGTCTCCACGCCGTCGGCCTCCGCCAGTGCCGCCTTCGGGTCCGCGACCCCGGCCGCGGCCAGCACGCGCCGTACCTCCGCGTCGCCCTGCCGTTCCAGGCCCCGCAGCACGTACGCCGCCCGGCCGGGCCCCGACAGGGCCGCCAGCCGCTGGTCCAGGGCCAGTTCGTCGGCGCCGCCGGACCGGGGGAACAGCCGCAGCCCCCACACCTGCGGCAGCAGCGGCGGCAGCTGCGCCCGCTTCGGCCACCCGCCGCGACCGAGCGGCAGCCCGGCCTCCAGGGCCTGCCGCAGCACCCGCCCCCGCACGTACGCGTACCCGGGGTCGACGGCGTCCTCCGGGCGCCGCTGCACGGGCATCGCCGCCCCCTCGCCCGCCGCGGCGCGGCGCCGGGGCAGCGACCGCTGGACCAGCGCGTGCGCGGTGAGGACGCGCCGGTTGCGGCCGAGGGCGGGCGGCAGCACCAGATAGGCGATACGGACGAGCCGCGGATAGTGCTCGACGAGCGCCGCCTCGGCCTGCTCCACGTCGACGGGGGCGTGGGTGGCGGCCGCGGCGCCCGGATCGGCGGCCTGACGACTGTGCTGGGCTTCCTGGGTGCTCACGTTCAGCAGAACGAGCGACGGTGGGGATGGTCACCTCCCGCCCCTCATGTCGTTGTCGGCCCCGTGGGCCCCGGATCGCCGCGCGGAGGGGGACATTCGCGGTGGTTCGGGCAGGCGGCGGGCGTTACCCCGGGTTCGCCCACGGGACAGGGGTGCGAAAAGGCAGCATGGGCGGATGCGTACGGAGCGAACTCGTATGGCCGTGTCCACCGCGACCCTGCTGGCCGTCGCCGCCCTGGCGTCCTGCACCTCGGGCGGAGGGTCGGGCGGGGGAGCCGGCCACGGCGGCGGGGGCGGGCACGCCGCGCCGTCGGCGGCGAGCGGCACCCTGGAGCAGCTGGCGGAGCGTGCCGGGTGCACGCCGGACGTCCAGACGGACGCCGAGGAACTGCGGCAGGCCGACTGCAGGACGAAGTACGGGCGGTACGTCCTCGCCACCTTCTCCACCGACCGCGGGCAGCGCGAGTGGATCAACACCGCGAAGGACTACGGCGGCAGCTATCTCGTCGGGCGCAAGTGGGTGGCGGTCGCGGAGCCGGCGGTCATCACGGAGCTGCGCGGCCGGCTCGGTGGTGAGGTCGAGACCGCCGTCCCGCACCAGACGGGGGGCGGGGAGGGGACCTCGGACCACCACGGGAGCTGACCGCGCAGCGAGGGTGTGGGGGGTGTCGGGGTGGGAGGGGTGGACGGGAGAGGCGGGGTGTGGGGGGTCCGCGGGGGGAGTCCTCTCCGGCGCCGGTCAGGCGCAGCGGCGTCCGGTGTTGATGCAGCCCACCATCCGCGTCATCAGACGGCTGTCGAAGACGTTGATGAAGTCACCGTGGTCGGTGACCGGCTTGTGGAGCTGCTCGGGGAACGAGTCCACGGCGAAGACGCTCCCCGGCGGCACGTCGTAGACGACCCGCTGCACCAGCTGGGGGATGGCGCGGAAGCCGTTCGGACAGCGCCCGTCGTCGTCGGCGAAGGCCACGTGCGTCCGGTGGTTGGCGCTGTCGGTGTTGCGGCCGTCCCAACAGCTCTGGAACCGGAACGTCCGCACCACGTCGCTGCCCTGGGGACACAGCGGGTACTTGTCGGTCAGCTCCCGGTCCTCCAGCCCGGTGCAGCTCCATGACGCGTTGGCGTTCGTGAGGCCGTTGGTGAACGCCTTGGCGTCGCCCGTGATGATCCGCAGGAACCTGGGCATGGCGGTGACCTTGGACACCGGGCTGCCCACGAAGTCGAGGGTCACCTCGGTCGGGGTGAGGATCCGCCCGACGTTGCGGTCCTTGCCGCCGCCGTCCTCGCCGGCGTCGGCCTCGTCCCGCCCGTCCTGCACGCGCAGCACGGGCCAGTAGTACGTGGACCGGTCGCCCTGGTTGCGGCAGCTGGTCCGGCCGTTGGCCAGGGTCCTGTTGTCGGAGAACGCGTCCGTGGCCTGGTTGCCGACGTAGTCGTGCATGTGGTGGGCGCCGTTGCGGACGCCGGGCGCGACGATGACGTTGTCCGGGTTGAACTTCTTGTTCTCGTTGCGTCCGCACGAGGTGGTGAAGGTGCCCGTGGAGGCGCCGCGCCGCTGCCGCGGCGCCCGGACGTTGGGCTGGACGGAGGCGATGTCGGCGAAGTCGCCCACGACGGGGCCGTTCCCGGCCTGGCCGCCCTGGCCGCCCTGGCCGTCGCCCTGGTCCTGGCCGCCCTGGCCGTCGCCCGGGTCCTGGCCCTGGTCGCCACCCTGGCCCTGGTCCTGGCCGTCGTCCTGACCCTGGCCGTCCTGGCCGTCGCCCGGGTCCTGGCCCTGGGTGTCGTCGCCGCGCAGGGTGCAGGGGGCCAGGCCCTCCATGCCCTGCGGCCGCTCGGCGACCCGGCCGATCGCCACCGCGATGCGCTCGATGCTCGCCAGCCGCTCCTGTCGCAGCGGGCCGAGGATGGCGTTCTCCGCGAACGCGGGGTCCTGCTGGATCCGTTCGCGGGACTGGGCGAGCCGCTGGTACGCGTCGGTGACGCGGTTGTCGATCCGGGCCAGCTCCAGGTCCACCTCCCCGCGTGCCCGGTCGGGCAGGTCCTCGGGCAGTCCGTCGGCGACCTCGGGACAGTCGATGGTCGACACCTGCTGTCCCGCGTTCCTCACCTCCGGCCGTGACCGCTGCTGGTCGGAGGGGCCCGAACGGCCCTCTCCCGCCGACGCGTAGACGTTCACCGCCAGCAACCCGCCCCCGCCCAGGACCAGGGCGGCGGTCGCGGCGACGGCCCGGTTGGCCACCGTCGAGCGTTTTCGTGTGCGTCCCATGGAACTCCAATCCCGGCAGGGGAACAGCTCCGTTCCATACGGACGGGACGCCCGCCGCGTTCAACGCCCGCGGGAACGCGGCCCACGGGCGTGGGACGCCGGCCGGCTACAGCCCCAGGACCTCCGCCTCCCGCTCGGGGTCCAGGCCCACCGGGTCCCGGTCCGGCCGTCGTGGCGCCCGCCCGCCGAGCCCGCACAGCCACGCCCAGGTGTCGGCGACGGTCTCCTCCACCGGCCGGCAGCGCAGGCCCGCCGCGAGCGCCTTGCTCACGTCGGCCCCGTGCATCGCGTCGTGCAGTTCGCCCGGCGGGGTCCACACCGGCAGGTCGGACCACGGCTCGACCCCCGCGGCGAGGATCGTGCCGGGGTCCGTCCAGCGCAGCTCGGCATCGGAACCGGTCGCCCGAAGACACGCCTCCAGCAGCGCCTCCATCGTCGCGTGCCCCGGCCGGCTCACCAGGTCGTACGGCCCGGCCGACCCGCCCTCCACCGCGTCGAGCAGCCAACCCGCCAGGTCGCGGGCGTCGACGTACTGCAACGGCAGGTCGCGCGGCCCCGGCGCCAGGACCGGCCCACCGCGCGCCACCCGGTTGAGCCACCACGGCAGCCGGCCGATGTTCTCGCCGGGCCCGAGGATCAGCCCGGCGCGCACCAGCAGCGTCCGCTCGGGGCCGAACGCCCCCACCGCCGCCAGCTCGCCGCCCCGCTTGGCGCGCGGGTACGGCACCTCGTCACCGTCGTCGGGCGACGCCTCCACGACCGGCTTGTCCTCCCGCAGCTCCGCCACGAGCGGCCATTCGTACACCGAGCAGCTGGACACGTACGCGTAGCGGCCCACGCGGTCCGCCAGCAGCCGCGCCGCGTCGCGGACCGCGCGCGGAGCGCCCGACCACGTGTCGACGACCGCGTCCCACGTCCCCTCGCGGAGCGCCGCGAGCCCCGCGCCGTCCGGCGCCGCCCGGTCCCCGTGCAACACCGCGGTCCCCGGGGGCGGGGCGTGCCGCCCCCGGTGGAACACCGTCACATCCCAGTCCCGGGCGACGGCCTCCTCCGCCACCGCCCGACCCACGAACTCCGTACCGCCCAGAATCAAGAGCCTCATGATCACGACTCTGCCCGCGCGAACCCGCGACGCCCACCGCTTCCGCTACCGGAGGAACAGCCGGAAGCGTGGCTTCCGCCCCGGGATGGGAGCATGTTTCGGCCATGACCTCCACCCGCTCGCCGCTCCGTGCCCTGCGTGCCGCGCTCTTCGCCGCGGTGTGCGTGGCGCTGTCCGCGACGGGGCACGCCGTCCAGTCCGAGCACCGGGTGCCGGTGGGGGCGCTCCTCGTGGCCTCCGCCCTGACCTGGTCGCTCGCCTGGACGGCCGCCGGGCGCCGACGCGGGGCGCCGTTGATCGGAACGGGGCTCGTCTCCGTACAGACGGTCATGCACCTGATGTTCACGCTGGCCCAGCACCGCCACGTCCCGTCCGCTCACCATGGCCATTTCGGCCATCAGGAACAGGCGGTATCGCTTCTGCCTTCCGGTGGCATGTTCGCCGCGCACCTCGGTGCGGCGGCCGTCTGCGCCGTCTGGCTGGCCCACGGCGAGAGGGCCCTGTTCCGCCTCGCGCGCACCGCCTTCGTGCCGCTGCGCCCGACGCTGACCCCGGTACGCCTCCCGTCCGCGCCGCCCCCGCCGCGCGCCCGGGCCCGTACCGGCGACCGCCGCCGCGCCGGCGCCGTCCTCGCGCACGCCCTGTCCCGGCGCGGCCCGCCCCTCGCGCCCGCCTCCCGCACCACGGCCCCCGCGGCGTCGCACGCCTGACCCGGGGGGCCGGTCAGCCCTGCCCCCGTACGCGGTCACCGCGCCGACACCGAGGACGCCCATGCGCACGCAGTCCCCCTCGCCACGACCCACCCCCCACTCGCCCGGCCCCCGCACCGCCGACACGACCGACGAGGTCCCGTCACCCGCCCCGCAGGCACCCGCCCCGCGGACATCCGCCCCGCAGGCACCCGCTCCGCGGACACCCGACCGGCAGTCGCCCGCCCACGCCCGGGGCGGCACCTGGAGCGCCCTGCGCCCCCTGGTCCTGCGCCTCCACTTCCACGCGGGGCTGCTCATAGCCCCGTTCCTGCTCGTCGCCGCCGCCAGCGGGCTGCTGTACGCGCTCTCCTTCCAGGCGGAGAAGGTCGTCTACCGCAACGAGCTGGAGGCCCCGGTCGGCGAGCGGGTCCTCCCCCTCGCCGAGCAGGTCGACGCCGCCCGCCGCGCCCACCCGGACGCCACCGTGACCGCGGTGTGGCCCGCCCCCGAGGAGGGCGCCACGACCCGGGTGCTCATGACGGGTCCCCAGGTCGAGGAGGGCACGTCCCTCGCCGTCTTCGTCGACCCGTACACCGCCCGGGTACGCGGCGCCCTGCCCGGCTACGGCAGCTCCGGCGCGCTCCCGCTGCGGACCTGGCTGGGCGAGTTCCACCGCGACCTCCACCTGGGCGAACCCGGCCGCCTCTACAGCGAGCTGGCCGCCGGCTGGCTGTGGGTCGTCACGCTCGGCGGGCTGCTGCTGTGGATCGGCCGCAGACGCACCGCCCGCCGCGCCAAGGCGCTGCTCCTGCCGGAGGGCGGCCCCCGCTCCCGCCGCCGCACCCTGTCCTGGCACGGTTCGGTCGGCCTCTGGGCCTCGGCCGGCCTGCTCGGCCTCTCGGCCACCGGCCTGACCTGGTCCACGTACGCGGGCGAGAACATCGCCTCCGTACGGGAGCGACTGGGCGGCGCCACGCCCACCGTCTCCGCCGCCCTCGGCGCCACCCCGGCCGGCGGCGACGCCCACGAGGGTCACGGCGCCCACCACGACCCCGCCGCGCCGGCCGCGGGCGGTACGGACGTCGGCGTGGACCGGGCGGTGGAGGCGGCCCGCGCGGTGGGCGTCGACGGCCGGATCGCCGTCACGCTGCCCACCGACGGCAAGGGGTACGTCGTCAAGGAGACCGACACGCAGTTCCCCGTCCACCTCGACCAGGCCGCGGTCGACCCGGCGACCGGCGAGGTCCTCGACACGCTGCGCTTCGCCGACCACCCGCTCCTCGCCAAGCTGACCCGCTTCGGCATCGACGCGCACACCGGCGTCCTCTTCGGCCTCGCCAACCAGCTGGCCCTCGCCGCGCTCGCGCTCGCCCTGGTCCTGCTCGTGCTGTGGGGGTACCGCATGTGGTGGCTGCGCCGCCCCGGCCGCCCGGTGGCGCCCGGCACCTGGCGCCGCGTCCCCGTACCGCTCCTGCTGCCGCTCGCGGCGGGCACGGCCCTGGTCGGCTGGTTCCTGCCGCTGCTCGGCCTCAGCCTGCTGGCGTTCCTGGCGGTGGACGCCACGCGGTCGGCCGTCTCCCGCCGCCGACGGCGCATCGCCGGGACCGCCTGAACCGGCGGACCCCGCCGGGGCGGAGGGAGAAGGAGCGCCCCCACCGGACGGTTCCGGTGGGGGCGCTCCCCGCGTACGGACGGACCCCGGGGTCCGCGTGCCGTCAGACCTGGCCGGCCTTCTCCAGCGCCTCGCAGCAGGTCTCCACCAGCAGGCGGGTCACCGTGTACGGGTCGACGTTGGCGTTCGGGCGGCGGTCCTCGATGTAGCCCTTGCCGTCCTTCTCGACCTGCCACGGGATGCGGACCGACGCGCCGCGGTCCGAGACGCCGTAGCTGTACTCGTTCCACGGGGCCGTCTCGTGCAGACCGGTCAGGCGGTCGTCGATGCCCGCGCCGTAGTTCTTGACGTGGTCCATCGGCTTGGAGCCCTCACCGAGCGCCTCGCACGCGGTGATGATCGCGTCGTAGCCCTCGCGCATCGCCTTGGTGGAGAAGTTGGTGTGCGCGCCGGCGCCGTTCCAGTCGCCCTTGACCGGCTTGGGGTCGAGGGTGGCGGAGACGTCGAAGTCCTCGGCGGTGCGGTAGAGCAGCCAGCGGGCGACCCACAGCTGGTCCGAGACCTCCAGCGGCGCCAGCGGGCCGACCTGGAACTCCCACTGGCCGGGCATGACCTCGGCGTTGATGCCGGAGATGCCCAGGCCCGCCTTCAGGCAGTTCTCCAGGTGCGCCTCGACGACGTCACGGCCGAAGATCTCGTCGGAGCCGACACCGCAGTAGTAGCCGCCCTGCGCGGCCGGGAAGCCGCCCTCGGGGAAGCCGAGCGGGCGGGAGCCCTTGAAGAAGGTGTACTCCTGCTCGATGCCGAAGATCGGCTCCTGCGCGGCGAACCTCTCCGCGACCTCGGCCAGCGCGGCACGCGTGTTGGACGCGTGCGGCGTCATGTCCGTGTTGAGGACCTCGCACAGGACGAGGATGTCGTCACCGCCGCGGATCGGGTCGGGGCAGGAGAAGACCGGCTTCAGGACGCGGTCGGAGGCGTGGCCCTCGGCCTGGTTGGTGCTGGACCCGTCGAACCCCCAGATCGGCAGGTCGGCGACGTCGGTGGGGGCGGAGCCGATCAGTATCTTCGTCTTCGAGCGGAGCTTGGCGGTCGGCTCGGTGCCGTCGATCCAGATGTACTCAGCCTTGATGGTGGTCACGGGGGCCTCATCCTTCGCGGGTGCAGCGGTATGCCGCGCAGCTTCGCAACAGGGGGTTTCCCGGTGGTTGCCCGTGTGTGAACCACGTGTTACCCGGCTTTCCGGCCCGGTCGGCCCGCCGAGTGCGCGCCCGCGACGGCCCCGCGCCCCCCCACCGCGCCCGGCCGCGTTGCCGGCCCGGGCCGCCCGGCCCACCCCGGCTCGGCCCGCCCCGACTCGGCCCGGGCCGGGCGGACACGGCCGGCGCGGGCCGAGTCGGGGCGGGCGGGCCCGGAGCCGGCGGACATGGCGCGGCGCGGGCGGCGGCGCGCCGCGCACCGGTCCGGGCCCCGGTCCGGTGCGGTCCGCGGGGTGCGGGCAGACTGGCGGGCATGGACAAGGTACGCATCGGACTCCTCGGTACCGGCCCCTGGGCCACCCGCACCCACGCCCCCGCCCTGGCGGCGCACCCCGGAGTGGAGTTCGCCGGCGTGTGGGGGCGGCGCCCCGACGCGGCCGCCGAGCTGGCCGCCGCGTACGGCACGCGGGCCCACGAGGACGTCGACGCCCTGTTCGCCGCGAGCGACGCCGTGGCGTGCGCGCTGCCGCCCGACGTCCAGGCGCCGCTCGCCGCGCGGGCCGCGGCGGCCGGCTGCCACCTGCTGCTCGACAAGCCGGTCGCCACCACCGTCGCGGCCGCCCGCGAGGTCGCGCTGGCCGCCGAGAAGGCCCAGGTCGCCTCCGTGGTCTTCTGCACGCTGCGGTTCGCCGGGGACACCGCGCCGTGGATCGACGAACAGGTGGCGGCCGGCGGCTGGTTCCTCGCCCGGGGGCACTGGCTCGGCGCGCTCTTCTCGCCCGGCTCCACCAGCGCGTACGCCGCCTCCCCGTGGCGGCGGGAGAAGGGCGCGCTGTGGGACGTCGGCCCGCACCTGCTGTCGGTGCTGCTGCCGGTCCTCGGCGACGTGACGGGGATCGCGGTCGCCACGGGCCCGCGCGACACCCGCCACCTCACCCTGAGCCACGCCTCCGGGGCGGACAGCGCCCTCACCGTGACGCTGAGCGCCCCGGAGGCGGCGGCGGAGGCGGGCCTCACGCTCTTCGGCGAGCGCGGGCGCGTGACGATGCCCCGCTGGGGCGACGCGGTCGCGTCGTACACGACGGCCGTGGACGCGCTGCTCACCGCGGCCCGCACCGGGGAGCCGCACGCGTGCGACGCGCGGTTCGGGCTGCGGATGACGGAGGTCCTGGCGGAGGCCGAGGCCCTCGCGACGGGCCGGCCCTCCTAGCCGACGCGCTCGACGCGGGCCTTGCGGACGAGGAACTTGCCGGGTTCCCGCACCTGCTCGAAGGCCGCGGCGTTGAGGAGGACGCAACTCCCGGAGGTGGAGGTGACCTCGACGGTGGTGGACCTGCCGTTGTCGAGGTTGGTGACCTTCAGGCGCGTACCGGCGGGGAAGCGGTCGCTGGACGCGGCGGGGGCGCCGGCCTCGCCGGAGAGCGTGACGGTCGACCCGGCGCACACCACCTCACCGCCCGCGCCGCCGTCGCCGCCCTCCGCGGGCGGCTGCTGTCCGGCGGGCGGCTGCTGTCCGGCGGGCGGCCGGACGCCACCGCCGGCACCGGCCCCGGCACCGCCCGCCTGGGCGCCGCCGGCGTCGCACCCGCCGGCCGCCTGCTTGCGCCGGATCTCCTCGATCACCGCGAGCCGGTTGGCGATCCGCGCCTGCGACTGCGCGTCCGGCCGGGCCCGCTGACCGGCGATGAACTGCTCGTTGTTCCGCAGGGCGGTGGCCAGCCCGTCACAGGCCACGGACGCCTGGCTGGTACCGGTCAAGACGACCGCCGTACCACCCGCCAGCACCGCCGTACCGACGAGGAGGGCCAGCTTCCTGTTGCGGCTGAGGGTCTTCTTGCGTGACACGAGGGGCTCCTGTTCCCCGGCCGCCCGGGGATGGGGCGGCCGGATCGACGGTTGCGCGTTGCCCCTACGTACGGGTGGCGCCCCGGGCCCGCTCAGCCCCGTCCCAAGGCGGCCTCAAGCCCGCCTCAACGCCGCCTCGAGCGCGGATCCCGGGGCCGCCCCTCCCACGTCGGGACTACGACCGGGACAGGGCGTCCCGGACTGCCTCCTCCGAGCGCCCCACGACCGCCGTACCGTCGTCGGCCGTGATGATCGGCCGCTGGATGAGCTTCGGATGCGCGACGAGGGCCTCGATCCAGCGCTCCCGTGACGCCTCGTCACGGTCCCAACCCCGCACGCCCAGCTCCTTCGCGGCGGCCTCCCCGGTGCGGGTGATGTCCCACGGCTCCAGGCCGAGCCGGTGCAGCACGTCACGGATCTCGGCGGCGGACGGCACGTCCTCCAGGTACCGGCGGACCGTGTAGTCGGCGCCCTCCTCGTCGAGCAACCGAAGGGCGCCACGGCACTTGGAACAGGCGGGATTGATCCAGATCTCCATACCGCACACGGTACCGGCGCCGGCCCCGCAAAGCCCGTCTGGCCAGGGCCGATTGTCAGTGCCCGCCGGTAGACTGGAGCCAGTCAGTGAGGGTCCGGGGGAGGCCCCTCACGCCGCGTACCAGGAGGTCGCCGATGGCCGTCGCCACCGTCACGCCACTGCCCCTCGAACCCTGGAAGCCCCTGCAGAAGAAGCCGCTCCCGGCCGGTCGGCCGCGCGAGTGGTACGTGTGCCACAACCGCCGTCTCAAGGCCATGCGCCTGGCGATCGCCCTGCTCGACTCGGGCGTGTACATCGCCTCGAAGGCCGACGACCGGACCATACGGAACACGGCGCAGCACCTCGGGGTGCACCCGCCGTCGGACGCGACGTGCCGGATGGTGCGCTCGCTGATCCGCTCGGGCCGCTAGGACGCCCACCCGCCCGCCCGGCGCGGTCCACGGGGCGGTACGGCCCCCGCGGCCGTACCGCCCCACGGCCCCGCCGCCAAGACCGCCCGCCGCCCGCCCCGGACTCCGGGGCCCACCAGCCCCACCATCCACACCAGTTCACCCCTTACCACGGCGGGCGGCCCACCGAGCGGCTACGGTCGTCCCATGGCTCCCGCCCGTCCCCGCGTCACCGACGACCAGCGCCGCGCCCGCCTCGCGGTCCGCCACCACCTGGCACCGTCCGCCCGCGCGGCGACGGTCGAGGAGGTCGCGGCGTCCCTCACGGCCCTGCACGGCACCGACCCCGCCACCGTCCACCTGGCGGCCGGCGCCCGGCTCACCGCCGAGGCCGCTCCGCACGGCCCCGTACCGGCCATGGAGCGGGCCCTGTACGAGGACCGCACCCTGGTCCGCATGCACGGCATGCGCCACACCGTCTTCGTCGTCCCCACCGCCCTCGCCCCGGTGGTCCAGTCGTCCACCACGCACGCCGTGGCCGCGCGCGAACGCGCCTCGTTCCTCAAGCAGGTGACCGCGGGCAGTGACCTCACCGTCGACTGGCTGGCGGAGGTGGAGGACGCCACCCTCGCCGCCCTGGAGCGCCTCGGCGAGGCGACGGCCACCGAACTGGCCGGCGAGGAGCCGCGCCTGCGGGAGCGGTTCACGTACGGCCCGGGCACCCCCTACGCCCAGCAGCAGGCCGTCTCGTCACGCCTGCTGCGGGTCCTCGGCACCGAGGGGCGGGTGGTACGCGGCAGGCCGCTCGGCGGGTGGACGTCCAGCCGGTTCCGCTGGGCCGTCGCCCCACCGCTGCCCGACCTCCCGCCGGCCGAGGCGCGGGCGACGCTGACCCGCCACTGGCTGGCCACGCACGGCCCGGCCACGGAGGCCGACCTCACGTGGTGGACGGGCTGGCGCGTCACCGACGCCCGCAAGGCCCTGGCGGCCGTCTCGGCGCAGGAGGTCACCCTCGACGACACCACGACCGCCTACGTCCTCCCGGACGACGCGGACGCCCCGGACGCCCCGGCCCACGCCCCGGACGCCCCCGGGGCCCCGGCCGCCGCCGGACCCTGGGCGGCGCTGCTCCCCGCCCTGGACCCGACGGCCATGGGCTGGCGCGAGCGCGACTGGTACCTCGACCCGGACCACCGCCCGGCCCTCTTCGACCGCAGCGGCAACATCGGCCCCACCGTCTGGTGGAACGGCCGGATCGTCGGCGGCTGGGCGCAGCGCCCGGACGGCGAACCGGTCTGGCGCCTGCTGACCGACCCCGGCGCCGAGGCCCGGGCCGCCGTCGAGGCGGAGGCCGCCCGCCTGCACACGTGGCTGCACGGCACCCGCGTCACCCCCCGCTTCCGCACCCCACTGGAACGCGAGCTCTCCGCCTGACCGCGTCCCGCCCCCTTCGCCCACGGGGGCACGACGCACGACGACGCCGGCCCCGGCCCGCCGCCCCGCCCGCGGGACACGACGCGCGAACGCCGCCGGCCGCGCCCTCCCCCGAGGGGGACGGCGCGGCCGGCGGCGCAGGCGAGCGGGGCGCGGCCGAAGGCGGCCGGGCCCGGGGCGCTCTAGAGGTCGAAGTAGAGCTCGAACTCGTGCGGGTGCGGGCGCAGCTGGATCGGGGCGATCTCGTTCGTGCGCTTGTAGTCGATCCACGTCTCGATCAGGTCGGACGTGAAGACGCCACCCGCCTGCAGGTACTCGTTGTCCGCCTCCAGGGCCTCCAGGACCGCGGGGAGGGACGTCGGGACCTGGGCGACGCCCGCGTGCTCCTCGGGGGCGAGCTCGTAGAGGTCCTTGTCGATCGGCTCGGCCGGCTCGATCTTGTTCTTGATGCCGTCGAGGCCGGCGAGGAGCAGTGCCGAGAACGCCAGGTACGGGTTCGAGGACGGGTCCGGGGCGCGGAACTCGACGCGCTTGGCCTTCGGGTTCGAGCCGGTGATCGGGATGCGCATCGCGGCGGAGCGGTTGCGCTGCGAGTACACGAGGTTGACCGGGGCCTCGAAGCCGGGGACCAGGCGGTGGTACGAGTTCACCGTCGGGTTGGTGAAGGCCAGCAGCGACGGGGCGTGCTTGAGGATGCCGCCGATGTAGTAGCGGGCGGTGTCCGACAGGCCGGCGTAGCCCTGCTCGTCGTAGAAGAGCGGCTCGCCACCGGCCCACAGGGACTGGTGGACGTGCATGCCCGAGCCGTTGTCACCGAAGATCGGCTTCGGCATGAAGGTCGCGGTCTTGCCGTTGCGCCAGGCGACGTTCTTCACGATGTACTTGAAGAGCATCAGGTCGTCGGCGGCGGCGAGGAGCGTGTTGAACTTGTAGTTGATCTCCGCCTGGCCGGCGGTGCCGACCTCGTGGTGCTGGCGCTCGACCTGGAGGCCGGCCTTCTCCAACTCCAGGGAGATCTCGGCGCGCAGGTCGGCGAAGTGGTCGACCGGCGGGGCCGGGAAGTAGCCGCCCTTGTAGCGGACCTTGTAGCCGCGGTTGTCCTCGACCGCACCGGTGTTCCAGGCGCCGGCCTCGGAGTCGATGTGGTAGAAGCCCTCGTTCGCCGAGGTGGCGAAGCGGACGCTGTCGAAGACGTAGAACTCGGCCTCGGGGCCGAAGAACGCGGTGTCGGCGATGCCGGTGGAGGCGAGGTACGCCTCGGCCTTCTTCGCGATGTTGCGCGGGTCGCGGCTGTACTGCTCGCCCGTGATCGGGTCGTGGATGAAGAAGTTGATGTTCAGCGTCTTGTCCCGGCGGAACGGGTCGAGACGCGCCGTCGACAGGTCCGCGCGCAGCGCCATGTCGGACTCGTGGATGGCCTGGAAGCCGCGGATCGACGAACCGTCGAAGGCGAGCTCCTCGGACGGGTCGAACGCCGTCGCCGGGATCGTGAAGTGCTGCATCACTCCCGGGAGGTCACAGAACCGGACGTCGACCATCTTGACGTCGTTGTCCTTGATGAACTTCTTGGCCTCGTCGGCGTTCTGGAACATCCAACTCCTCCTACTCCCACCCGGGGGAGGGCGGGGTTGCAGCTCGATCGTGCGGCCAGTGCGGTGGCACACGGTGGACCCGACCATAGGGACGCGTGATTTCTCAAGCATGACCCATTTGTTTCGCCCAAGTTAACCGGCGCGGCCCCCACCGGTGGCCGCGGCCGGGGGGAACGGCGGCCCGTGGCGACCCGGACCCTGTCGATCGGGGAGGGGCGCAGTACCGTGTACGGGTGGACAACAGGCAAGCAATCGGATCGTGGCTCTCGGGACCGCGTGCGGCGGCCGAGGAGATGGGCGCCGACTTCGGCTACCGGGGCGAGCGGCTCGGGCTGCCGGAGGAGGGGCCCGGCTCCGTCGCCCCACTCGGACGCCGGTTCGGGGCGCTCTTCATCGACTGGTCCCTGTGCATGCTCATCGCATACGGGCTGATCACCGGAGGTGACTGGAGCGCGTCGGGCAACTGGGCCCTCGGTGTGCTCTTCGTCCTCGGTGTCCTGACCGTCGGGACCGTCGGCGCCACCCCCGGCAAGCGGCTGCTGGGCCTGCGCGTCATCGCCGAGGACGGCCGGCGGCTCGGCTTCGGGCGCGTCGTCGTCCGTACGGCGCTGCTGTGCCTCGCCGTCCCCGCCCTGGTCTGGGACCGCGACGGCCGCGGCCTCCACGACCGGCTCGCCCGCGCCGTGCAGGTGCGCGCGCACTGACGGCAAACGCCGGTACCGGACGGAATGCGCTGACGGGACCCGGCCGGTGCCGGACGCAGGCACCGACGGAACCCGGGCGGGACGTCCCGCCCGGGCCGTGGTGGGCCGGTCAGCGGGACTTCCCGCCGCGCGGCATCCGCATGCCCTTGGGCATGGGGCCCTTCGGCAGCGGCATGTTGCTCATGAGGTCGCCCATGGCGCGCAGCCGGTCGTTCGCCACGGTCACCTGGGCGGCCGTGAGCACCCGCGGCAGCTTCAGCATCGTCGTGCGGACCTTCTTCAGCGGCACCTGGCCCTCGCCGTCACCGACGACGATGTCGTGCACCGGCACGTCGACCACGATCCGGGCCATGCGCTTCTTCTCGGCCGCCAGCAGGCTCTTCAGCCGGTTCGGGTTGCCCTCGGCCACGAGGACGATGCCGGCCCGGCCGACCGCGCGGTGCACGACGTCCTGGCTGCGGTTCATCGCCACCGCCGGGGTGGACGTCCAGCCGCGTCCCACGTTCTGCAGGACCGCCGCGGCGGCGCCCGGCTGGCCCTCCATCTGCCCGAAGGCCGCCTGCTCGGCCCGCCGCCCGAAGACGATCGCCATCGCGAGGAAGGCCAGCAGGAAGCCGAGGATGCCCAGGTAGACCGGGTGCCCGATCAGGAAGCCGATCGCGAGGAGGACGCCGAAGACGACGATCCCCACGCCCGCGATGACAAGCCCGACCTTCGGGTCCGACCGCCGGGTCATCTTGTACGTGAGGGCGATCTGCTTCAGTCGCCCGGGGTTCGCAGCAGCGTCACTGCTGTCTGAGTGTGACTTCCTCGCCATGCTCAGAAGTTTACGTGGCCGACGACGTCCGGCTCGCCGCGGCCTCCAGTACGTGCTCCGCCTCGACCCGCGCCCGGGCGCGGCGGCGGTCCTCCAGCACGGACGTCCAGGCGTTGCGCCGGGCGGTGCGCTGGCCTCCGGCCAGCAGGAGCGCCTCGACGGCGCGCAGGGCACCGGAGACGGACGGGAGGGCGTGGGCGCGTACCTGCTGCTGCTGCCTCGCGGCCTGCATGTCGGTTGTCCCCCTCGGAGAGTGGGCGGATGGGGTGGAGCGGGAGCGCCCGGGGGTGCCGCGGAGGCGCGGCGGACCCTGGCGGTGCGTGACTCCATCGTCACCCACTGGTGTTACCAGCGCGTGTCCGGCCGGTCAAACGGCGGCGACGTCCGGGCGCCGCCCGTGCGCCACCGCCACCGGCGTCCACCTGCGGCGGGGCGTACGGGCCGGCGCCCCGGCCGTGCCGGACGTCACACCGCGGGGGCCGCCGGGGCCGCCTGTGCGGCGGTGGGCCGCGCCGCCGCGCCGCGGGCCTCCATGGCCTGCTGGAACAGCCGGCCGGCGCGGTACGACGAACGGACCAGCGGGCCCGACATGACCCCGGAGTAGCCGATCTCGTCGGCCTCCTCCTTCAGCTCCACGAACTCCTGCGGCTTGACCCAGCGCTCCACGGGGTGGTGGCGGACCGACGGCCGCAGGTACTGCGTGATGGTGATCAGCTCGCAGCCCGCCTCGTGCAGGTCGCGCAGGGCCTCGCTGACCTCCTCGCGGGTCTCGCCCATGCCGAGGATGAGGTTCGACTTCGTGACGAGGCCGGCCTCGCGGGCCTTGGTGATGACCTCCAGCGACCGCTCGTAGCGGAAGCCGGGGCGGATGCGCTTGAAGATCCGCGGCACGGTCTCGACGTTGTGCGCCAGCACCTCGGGGCGGGACGAGAAGACCTCGGCCAGCTGCTCGGGGACGGCGTTGAAGTCGGGGATGAGCAGCTCGACCTTGGTGTGGCCGCCCTCGCGCCCCGCCGTCATGGCGTGGATCTGCCGCACCGTCTCCGCGTACAGCCAGGCGCCGCCGTCCTCCAGGTCGTCGCGGGCGACGCCGGTGATCGTGGCGTAGTTCAGGTCCATCGTGACGACGGACTCGCCGACGCGGCGGGGTTCGTCCCGGTCGAGGGCCTGCGGCTTGCCGGTGTCGATCTGGCAGAAGTCGCAGCGCCGCGTGCACTGGTCGCCACCGATGAGGAACGTCGCCTCCCGGTCCTCCCAGCACTCGAAGATGTTCGGGCAGCCCGCCTCCTGGCAGACCGTGTGCAGGCCCTCGCTCTTGACGAGCTTCTGCAGCTGGTTGTACTCGGGGCCCATCTTCGCCCGGGTCTTGATCCACTCGGGCTTGCGCTCGATGGGGGTCTGGCTGTTCCGGACCTCCAGGCGCAGCATCTTGCGTCCGTCGGGTGCGACTGCGGACACGGCTGGCTCCTACGGCTTCGATTCTTCGGCGAACACCAGGGTACGCCCGTCAAAAGTGCGGCCTTACGTCTGGCCAACCTCGGGCCAGTGGGTCGCATTCCCCCCAGGTGGGAGGTGGTCAGACGCTCGCCGCCCCCTCGGCCGCCGGTACCGACGCGGCCCTTCCGGCCGCGTAGTCGGCCGCGTCGCCGACCGCGCGCGGCCGGAGCTCGGCGTTCTCCAGCACGTCCCGCAGGTGCCGCTCCACGACGGGCAGGACCTCCGCGATGGTGAGGTCGCGGCCCAGCTCGGCGGAGAGGGACGTCACCCCCGCGTCGCGGATGCCGCACGGCACGATCCGGTCGAACCAGGTGTTGTCCGGGTTCACGTTCAGTGCGAAGCCGTGCATGGTGACGCCCTTCGCGACGCGGATCCCGATGGCCGCGAGCTTGCGGTCCTCGCGCCGCTGGCCGGCGTTGGAGGGGGCGTACTCGGGCCCGTTCAGCCGCGGGTCGAACTCGTCGTCCTGGAGCCGGGGGTCGAGGTCCAGCGACAGCCCGCCGAGCGCGGGCCGCTCCTCGACCGGGTCGCCCAGTACCCAGACCCCGCTGCGCCCCTCGACGCGGGTGGTCTCCACGCCGAACTCCGCCGCCGTGCGGATCAGCGCCTCCTCCAGGCGGCGCACGTGCGCGACCACGTCCACCGGGCGGGGCAGCTTCAGGATCGGGTACCCCACCAGCTGGCCGGGGCCGTGCCAGGTGATCTTGCCGCCGCGGTCCACGTCCACGACCGGGGTGCCGTCCAGGGGGCGCTCGCTCTCCTCCGTGCGCCGCCCCGCCGTGTACACGGGCTGGTGTTCCAGCAGCAGGCAGGTGTCCGGCGCCTCGTCCGCGAAGCGGGCGGCGTGGACCTCGCGCTGCCGCTCCCACGCCTCCTGGTACTCCACGGCGTCCCCGCCGAACCCCAGATGGACGAATCGCAGCTCACTCACGGCACCGTCTCCCTAGAAAAGCGCGTCCCACGCCCCTGCCACTGTACGGGCGGGGCCGGGAGGCCGACCGGGCAGGGTTGGGGCGCCGGAACGGGCCCGTCCGGCACCCCCGGGGGACCGCCCGCCGCGGCGCCGCCCTGCCCGTCAGCGCCACCCCCAATCCTCACACGATCGGATGAATGTGGGGCGAAGGTGGCGGTATCGGCGTCGGCGACGGTTAAATTCGCGCCGTTCCAAGGGGGCTGCACCCCGGCCCGGAAGGCAGGAGACCGCACAGCTGATGACGGATCGACCCCCGCAGCGCAACCCCAACCGCCAGCTCGCCGCACTGATCGCGGAAGCCGGGTTCTCCAACGCAGGTCTTGCCAGACGGGTGGATCAGCTCGGACTCGAGCACGGACTCGACCTCCGCTACGACAAGACCTCGGTCACCCGCTGGCTGCGCGGTCAGCAGCCGCGCGGCACCACCCCCGCCCTGATCGCCGAGGTGTTCACCCGCCGCCTGGGGCGGCGGCTGTCCGCCCAGGACCTCGGGCTCGACGCCTGCGCGCCGGTCTACGCCGGCCTGGAGTTCGCCGCCACGCCCGAAGAGGCGGTCGACATCGTCAGCGGGCTGTGGCGCAAGGACTCCGGCAGCCACGCCGAGCTGCGGAAGATCGCCTTCACCCCGGCGGGGCTGGTCGTCCCCAGCCGGGACTGGCTGATCGGCCGCGCCGACGAGCGCGTCGGCCGCGGCGAGTCCGGCCCCCGCGCGCCCCACCCGGCCGGCGGTCCACCGGGCGGGCAGGCCGCACCGGGCGCCCCACCCGCGGGCGGCCGGGTACCCCCGCAGGGCCGCCCGCCCGCGGCGCGCGGCGCGGCACCCCCGGCACCCCCGCGGGCACCGGAGCGCCCGCGGCACCCGTCGGCCCCGGTGGACCGGGCGGTCCGGGGGGCACCGGTGGTCCACCGGGCCGGGGCCCGCAGGGCGGTCCCGGGGGCCCCGGCCCCGGGGGCGCGCCCGGCAGACCCGGCGCGCCCGGGCCCGCCGGCCCCGCCGTGGCCTGCGTGCCCCGCCAGCGCGGCACCGAGCGCGGCCCCGGCCAGCGGGTCACCGGCGGGGACATCGCCGCCCTCCGCTCGGTGGCCGAGCTGTTCCGCACGCTCGACCACGCGTACGGCGGTGGCCACGCCCGGCAGGCCCTCGTCCGGTACCTGGAGCACGAGGCCGAACCCATGCTGCGCGGCAGCTACGGCGAGACCACCGGGCGACGGCTCTTCGGCGCGGCCGCGGACCTGACGCGGCTGGCCGGGTGGACGTCGTACGACATCGCCGCGCACGGCCTCGCCCAGCGGTACTTCGTGCAGTCCCTGCGGCTCTCCCAGGCGGCCGGCGACCGCGCGTACGGCTCGTACGTCCTGGTCACCATGAGCCGCCAGGCCGTCTACCTCGGCCACGGCCGTGAGGCCGTGCAGCTGGCGCGCGTCGCCCAGCAGGGCGTCGGCGCGTCGGCGCCGCCCGCCGTCCAGGCGCTGCTGCACGCCGTCGAGGCGCGCGGCCACGCCGTGCTCGGCGAGGTACGGGCCTGCACCGCCTCGCTCGTGCGCGCCGAGCGGGCCCTGGAGGGCGCCCGCCCCGGCGAGGACGTGCCGCACTGGGCGCGCCCCTTCGACGAGGCGCAGCTCGCGGACGAGTTCGCGCACTGCCACCGGGACCTCCAGCAGTTCCGGGCCGCCGCGCAGCACGCGGAGCGCGCGCTCCAGCTGTACCCCACCGGGTACGCGCGCAGCCGGGCCTTCTGCCGGGTCGTCCTCGCGGGCGCCCGGCTCGGCCTCGGCGAGCTCGACCAGGCGTGTGCGCTGGGCGCGGAGGCCGCCCAGCAGGCGTCCGAGATGCGCTCGGCCCGCGCGGTGGAGTACGTGCGCGACTTCGAGCGGCGGCTGGAGCCGTACCGGGAGGCGGCGGCCGTCCGGACCTACCGGGACCGGGTGGCCGCCATCGGGTAGCCGCCGGCGGTGCCCGGCACCCGCGACGCACACCGCGCCGGGCGGGCGGACGGGCCGGACGGCCGGACGGGAGGGCGGGCCGGACGGGAGGGCGGGCCGGACGGGAGGGCGGGCCGGACGGGAGGGCGGGGGAGGAGCCGCGGCACGCGCGGTCGCCGACAGCGGCCGGCAGGGCCCGTGCCCCGGAAGACCGGGGCACGGGCCCTGCCCGTACGGCGGGCTGGCACGGGCCCTGCCCGTACGGCGGGCTGGCACGGGCCCTGCCCGTACGGCGGGCTGGCACGGGCCCTGCCCGTACGGCGGGCCGAGCCACGGTGGTCCCGCGCGGCCCCGGGACCGGTGGTGACCCCGGGCCCGGTGGTCGGGCGGCGCTCGGTGGTTCGGGCGTGGGCGTCAGGCGGCCGCCGCCTCCAGCCGGCCGGACAGCTTGGCCGGCGGCATGCCGAGGTCCCGGAGGATCGCCTGGGCCGCGCGGTGGCCCGAGTGGAGGGCGCCCTGCGGGGTGCTCACGTCGCGGTGGTCGCCGCACACGTACAGGCCCGCCAGCAGCCGCACCGGCCGGCGCAGGTCGTGCGGGGCCGGCATGGCCGGGACGGCCTCCGGGTCGTGGCGGACGGCCAGCAGCTCCCAGTCGCCGGTCCCCGTGCCGTACAGCCCCGCCAGGTGCCGCCTGGTCCGGGCGTCCAGGTCGTCCGGGGGAGTGCCCAGGACCGTGGAGGTGACCAGCACCCGGCCGGCCGGCGCGCGCGACGGGTCGACCTCGCTCATCACCGCCGTGTGCGACACGGGCCCCGACCGGTCGGCGTCCAGGACGAGCGCCGGGGCGGCCAGCGGCGTCACCGGGGCCGTGTGGTGCAGCACCGTCACCGGGTGGAACTCCGGCACGCGCAGTCCGGGCAGCAGTTCGGCGGCGGCCCGGGCACCGGTCGCCACGACCAGGGAGCGGCAGGCGAACTCGCCGTGCTCGGCCGTGAGGACGCGGCTGATGGAGGCGTCCTTCACCCGCACGCCCGTCCGTACCGTCCCGGGCGGCAGCGTGGCCGCCATCCGTTCCGGCAGCTCGGCCGCCCCGCCGGCCGGGACGCACAGCCGCCCGCGGGCGAAGGAGCGCAGCGTGAGGTCGGCGCACCGGCTCGATGTGGTGAGGTCCGGGTCGCAGAGCAGGGCGGTCAGCAGCGGGCGCAGGAACGTGGTGACCGTCCGCGGCGGCAGCCCGCGGGCCGCCAGGGCCTCCAGCGCGGACCGCTCGCGGCGGGCGAGCAGCCGCTCGGTCGGCGTCCCGGCGAGCCGGGCGAGCGAGGCGCCGAGACGCGCCTGGTCCAGCGGGCGCGGGCCGCCCGCCAGGGCCCGGGCGCGGGTCAGCGCGGACCGGGCGCCGCCCCGCACCTCACCGGTGCGGTGCAGCCGGCCGGCGCTGTGCACCAGCACCCCCGGCTGGAAGCGGCGCAGGTCACCGGTGTCCATGCCCGCCGCGCGGTGCGGCTCCAGGTAGGAGGTGTTGAGCAACTGTGCGACGTGGTCCAGACGGAACCCGTCGACGTGGTCGGTGGCCATTCGCCCGCCGACGTGCGGGGCGGCCTCCAGCACCCGGACCTCGAGTCCGGCGCTGGTCAGGTGGTGGGCCGCGGCGAGACCCGCGAGCCCGGCTCCGACGATGACGACGTCCGCGTGATCTGCGGTACTGAGCACGTGACCCTCCCCGGGTGACGGTTCGGTGCGTGGGTGGCTCATGCCCTGGACAGGCCCCCGGAATGCCCGAGTTCGGGACAACGGCGTCCCGAGCGGCACCCGAGCGTAGGGCGCTCCTGCGGCGGGGGGCAGTCGCGCGCACGGGGGGACACCGAAGCACGGAGGTCGCACACACGTACTGCCCCGTGGGCGGCGCCGCACGAGCCCTTCCCGCGCGGCGGCCGGAAGCGGGCGGACCGCGCGGACGGACGTCCCCGGCGCCGGGTCCTCCTACCGATTGTCCCTCCGGCCGCCCGGCAGGCCCGCGTCACCGGGGCCCGCCCACGGACGGCGGCCGGGGCGTACCGGGGTGGACGGCCCCGCGGCGGGCTCCTCCGCCCCGTTTGACCCGGCGGGCGTCCCGCCCCGGCGCACGGCCGGATCCCGCCCCCGGGCCCCGGAGGCGGCGTCCTGCCCGTCGGGTGCCGGGGCGCCGGGTGCGCCGGGCACGCCCGCCGGGGTGCCGGGTGCGCCGGCCGGGTGCCGGGTGCGCCGGGCACGCCCGCCGGGTGCCGGGTGCGGCCTCACGCCGCCGGGGTGCCGGGTACGCCAGGGGGCGGGGTCACGCCCGGGCCCGGCACCGGGTGCGCGGGCGTCACGCCGCCGCGCGGATCGCCGCGTCCACCGTCGGGAAGGCGAAGCGGAAGCCCGTCCCCAGCAGGCGCCCCGGCAGCACCCGCTGGCTGCCCAGGACGTCGGCGGCGAAGTCACCGAGGGCGATCCGCAGGGCGGGCGCGGGGACGTGCAGGAACGCCGGGCGGCGCAGGACCCGGCTCATCGCCTCCGTCACCTCGCGGTTCGTCACCGGCTCCGGGGCGGTCAGGTTCACCGGCCCGGCGAGCCCCGGCGTGTCGACGAGGTGCCGCAGCGCCGCCACCTCGTCGTGCAGGGCGATGAAGCTCCAGTACTGGCGCCCGTGCCCGAGGCGGCCCCCGAGGCCCGCGCGGAACAACGGGAACAGCCGCCCCCACGCGCCGCCCTCCCTGGCGACCACCAGGCCGGTCCGGGCGTACGCGACGCGGATCCCGGCCTCCTCGGCCGGCGCGGCCGCCGCCTCCCACTCCACGCACACCGACGGCAGGAACCCGTCGCCCGCCGGCGCTGACTCGTCCACGGCGCGCGCCCCGGTGTCGCCGTAGTAGCCGAGCGCCGACCCGCACACGAGGACCTTCGGCGGTTCGTCCAGCGACGCCACCGCCTCCGCGACGGCGGCCGTGCCGAGCACCCGGCTGTCGCGGATCTCGCGCTTGTACGCCTCCGTCCAGCGCCGCTCGCCCACCCCCGCGCCCGCCAGGTGCACGACGGCGTCGCACCCGGCGAGGCCCGACACGTCGACGTACCGGCGCCGCGGATCCCACGCGACCTCGTCCGCGCCGCGTGCGGGCCCGCGGACCAGCCGGACGACCTCGTGCCCGTCCGCCCGCAGGGAGCGCACCAGGGCGGAACCGATCAGTCCGCCGGCGCCCGTGACGGCGACGCGGGAGCGGGCCGGGGGCGACGCGGGCGGGGGTGGGGCGGGCGAGGGGCCCGGGCGGGAAGGAGACATGACCCCATCCTGCCCGCGTGGCACAGTGACGCCCATGACGCCCTCCCCGATACGCCCCGCGCGCCCCTCGGACGCCGACGCGCTCAGCCGCCTCGACCACGACACGTGGTCCACGCTCCACGCCGTCATGCCACGCCCGCTGCCACCGTTCGACCCCTTCTTCGACGCCGACCACCGCCCGGAGGACTACCTCGTCGCGGACCTCGGCGACGGCCCCGTCGGATACGTCAGGATCGGCTTCGCCACGCGGCTCGCCTGCAACACCCACGTGCGCCAGGTGCAGGGCCTCGTCGTGGCGGAGTCCGCCCGGGGGCGCGGGCTCGCCCGCGGATTGCTGCGCGCCGCCTGCGACGAGGCGCGCCGCCGCGGGGCAACCCGGATCACCCTGCGCGTCCTCGGCCACAACAAGCCCGCCCGCGCCCTGTACGAGTCGGAGGGGTTCGCGGTCGAGGGCGTCCTGCCCGGGGAGTTCCTGTTGGGCGGCGCGTACGTCGACGACGTCTTCATGGGCCGCGCCCTCACCCCCTGACGCCCGGCCGCCGAACCCCCGCAGCCGCGGCCCGGCCGCCGAACCCCCGTGGGGCGCCGGTCAGCCGCCGAAGCGGTCCCACAGCCGCGGCAGCCGTCCCGCCAGCGCCGTGTCGTCGTCCACGTCGAGCGGCTCGCCCGCCGGGTCCGCCGGCTGCGGCGGGATCCCCAGGTCGGGTGCGTCCGTACCGGTGAGCTGCTCGTACGCCTCGTCCGCCGCGTACCCCAGCTCCTCGCCGTCCCCGTCGAGCTCCGGGTCGAAGTCCTCCAGCAGCTCCGCGAGCGCCTCCGCGTCGTGGACCGCGCCCTCGAACACCTCCCGGCCCTGGCCGATCAGCCAGCACCGGAAGTAGTCGAACGCCTCGTCGCCCGCGCCGCCCAGCAGGACCGCCGCGGCGGCCCACAGGTCCCACGTGTACGCGCGGTTGTAGCGGACCTCGAAGTGGCGGGCGAAGTCGAGCACGGAGTCGGGGTCGAGCCGCACCAGCCGCTCCACGAGCAGCTCGGCGTGGTCCTCGGGGTCGCCCTCGGCGGCCTCGCGGGTCGAGTCGACGATCTCCCAGAACTCCGTCTCGTCCATCACGGGACCAGCATCCGGTGTGCCGGGGGACGGCGCACGCCGGGGCGGGCGGAACGGGAGGGTCGGGAACGGGGCGCCGCCGGCGAGCCGCGGGGCCGCCGGGGATCCGCGAGCGGCCGCCGCGGGTCGTCCGGGCCGCCGGGATCCGTCAACGGCCACCGGAGGGAACCGGGGCGAATACCGGACAGGAGATGTCGCCTTTGCGTGCGACGGTCGTCCCATGACCACCAGCGACATCGACCACCAGCAGACGCGCCCGCTCACCGGAACCGTCGCCCTCGTGGCCGGGGCCACGCGGGGCGCGGGACGCGCCATCGCCGTCCAGCTCGGCGCCGCGGGCGCCACCGTCTACGCCACCGGACGCACCACCCGCACCCACGCCAGCGAGGTGGGCCGGCCCACCGAGACCATCGAGGAGACGGCCGAGCTCGTCACCGCCGCGGGCGGCGAGGGCATCGCCGTACCGGTCGACCACCTGCGGCCCGAACAGGTGCGCGCGCTCGTCGCCCGCATCGACGAGGAGCGGGGCCGGCTCGACGTCCTCGTCAACGGCCTGTGGGGCGGCGACCACCTCATCCCGTGGGGCAAGAAGATGTGGGAGACCGACCTCGACCAGGGCCTGCGCATGCTGGACCTCGGCATCCGCAGCCACGCCATCACCAGCAGCTGCGCCCTGCCCCTCCTCATCCGCAACCCGGGCGGGCTCGTCGTGGAGATGACGGACGGGACGGCCGAGTACAACACGCGCTTCCGGGAGAACTTCTACTTCGACCTCGCCAAGTACGCCCCGCTGCGCATGGCGTTCGCGCTGGGCGAGGACCTCAAGGAGGTCGGCGCCACGGCCGTGGCGCTCACCCCCGGCTACCTGCGCTCCGAGGCGATGCTCGACCACTACGGCGTAGGTGAGGAGAATTGGCGCGACGCCCTCGCCGACGAGCCGCACTTCGCCATCGCCGAGTCACCGGTGTACGTCGGCCGGGCGGTCGCCGCGCTCGCCGCCGACCCCGAGCGGCACCGGTGGAACGGCCGGTCCCTCTCCAGCGGCCAGCTCGCCCGCGAGTACGGCTTCACCGACGCCGACGGGTCGCAGCCGGACGGCTGGGCGTACTTCATCGAGGTCGTCCACGGGGGCAAGGACGCCACCGCCGACGACTACCGGTAGGACCGGCGGCGGAGCCCCGACGGCCGCGCTACCGGTAGAGCTCCGCCATCCGGGCCGCCGCGCGGGCGAACAGCTCCCGCAGCGGGGCCGGTTCCAGCACCTCCGCCTCCGCCCCGAGGCGGAGGAGCTGGCCGTACGCGACCTCCTCGGACTCCACCGGGAGCGTCACCGTCACCCGGCCGTCCCCGTCCGGTGGGCCGGCCGCCTCCAGCGCCTCCCGCGCGGCGGCCCGGTCCGTCACGTACGGCAGCTCCCGCGCGCCGGCCTCCGTCAGCCGCACCACCGCCCGCGCGCGCAGGAGCGAGCGGGCGAACCCGGCCGCCCGCTCCTCCCAGAAGGCGGGCAGGTCGAACTCCGCGTCCCGGTCGAACCGCGCCCCGTCGAGCGCCACGGCCGTGAAGCGGTCCACGCGGTACACGCGGAAGTCCGTGCCGACGCGGGCGCACAGGTACCAGACGCCCGCCTTCAGCACGAGCCCGTACGGGGCGAGCTCCCGCTCCACCTCCGTGTCGCCCCGGCGGTAGCGCGCCCGGACCAGCCGGTCGTCCCACACCGCCTCCGCGACCGCCGGCAGCAGTCCGGGCGTCTCCGGCTCCTGGTACCAGCCGGGCGCGTCCAGGTGGAAGCGCTGCGCCACCGCGACCGGCGCGTCCCGCAGCGACGGCAGGAGCGCCGCCGAGACCTTCAGCCGGGCCGCCGACGCCGCGTCGTCCAGCCCCATCTCCCGCAGCGCCCCCGGCACCCCGGAGAGGAACAGCGCCTCCGCCTCGCTGCGCGCCAGGCCGGTCAGCCGGGTCCGGTAGCCGCCGACCAGCCGGTAGCCGCCGGCGCGGCCCCGGTCGGCGTACACGGGCACCCCGGCCTCCGAGAGGGCGAGCGCGTCGCGGGTGACGGTGCGTTCCGACACCTCCAGTTCGGCGGCCAGTTCGGCGGCGGTCATCGACGGCCGGGACTGGAGCAGGAGCACCATCTTGATCAGCCGGGCAGCGCGCATGGGCCCATCCTGCACGAAGCCCCCGCCCGGCTCGGCCGGGCGGGGGCCTCGGGGTCGCGCGTACGCCTACAGGCCGTAGCGCTCCCGGGCGTCCTTCACCGCGGAGGCCGGGACCTCGCCGCGCTTGGCGAGCTGGGCCAGGGCGGCGACCACGATCGAGGGGGCGTCCACGCCGAAGTGGCGGCGGGCGGCCTCACGGGTGTCCGACAGGCCGAAGCCGTCGGCGCCGAGCGAGCTGTAGTCCTGCTCGACCCACTGCGCGATCTGGTCCGGTACCTGGCGCATGTAGTCGCTGACCGCCAGGACCGGGCCCCGGGCGTCGGCCAGCGCCTGGCGCACGTACGGCACCCGCTCCTCGCCGCGCAGCAGGGCCGCGTCGGCCTCCAGCGCGTCGCGCCGCAGCTCCGTCCAGGAGGTCGCGGACCACACGTCGGCGGTCACGCCCCAGTCGGCGGCCAGCGTCTGCTGGGCCTGGAGCGCCCAGTGGATCGCCGTGCCGGAGGACAGCAGCTGGATGCGCGGCGCGTCCTCGGCGCCCGAGCCCTCGCGGAACCGGTACAGGCCCTTGACGATGGCCTCGTCGATGCCCTCGACGGCCGGCTTGGCGGGCTGCGGCATCGGCTCGTTGTACACGGTCAGGTAGTAGAAGACGTTCGGGTCCTCGCCCGGGGCGCCCTCGCCGTACATCCGGCGCAGACCGTCCTTGACGATCACGGCGACCTCGTAGGCGAACGCCGGGTCGTAGCTGAGCGCCGCCGGGTTGGTCGCCGCGATGACGGGGGAGTGGCCGTCGGCGTGCTGGAGGCCCTCACCGGTCAGCGTGGTGCGGCCGGCCGTGGCGCCGACGAGGAAGCCGCGGCCGAGCTGGTCGCCGAGCTGCCACATCTGGTCGGCGGTCCGCTGCCAGCCGAACATCGAGTAGAAGATGTAGAAGGGGATCATCGGCTCGCCGTGCGTCGAGTACGCGGTCGACGCGGCGATGAAGTCGGCCATCGAGCCGGCCTCGGTGATGCCCTCGTTCAGGATCTGGCCGTTGACGGCCTCCTTGTAGTACATCAGCTGGTCGCGGTCGACCGGCTCGTACGTCTGGCCCTTCGGCGAGTAGATGCCGAGCGAGGGGAAGAGCGACTCCATGCCGAACGTGCGGGCCTCGTCCGGGACGATCGGGACCCAGCGGCGGCCGGTCTCCTTGTCGCGGACCAGGTCCTTCACCAGCCGGACGAACGCCATCGTCGTGGCGACCGACTGGGAGCCGGAGCCCTTGTCGAAGGCGGTGAACACCTTCTCCGCCGGGGCCGGCAGCGGCGCGACGGGGTGGACGCGGCGGGCCGGGGCGGGGCCGCCGAGGGCGGCGCGGCGCTCCTGGAGGTAGCGGACCTCGGGGGCGTCGGCGCCCGGGTGGCCGTAGGGCACCTGGCCGTCGGCGAAGGCGCTGTCCGGGATGGGCAGGCCGAGCAGGTCGCGCATGTCCTTGAACTCGTCCACCGAGAGCTTCTTCATCTGGTGGTTGGCGTTCTTGGAGGCGAAGCCGCGGCCGAGGGTGTGGCCCTTCACCGTCTGGGCGAGGATCACCGTCGGCGCGCCCCGGTGGCCGAGCGCGGCCTTGTACGCGGCGAAGACCTTGCGGGCCTCGTGGCCGCCGCGCGAGGTGTGGAAGCACTCGACGATCTTGTCGTCGGACAGCAGCTTCGCCATCTCGACGAGCGCCGGGTCCTTGCCGAAGAAGTCCTCGCGGATGTAGGCGGCGTCACGGGTCTGGTACGTCTGCACCTGCGCGTCCGGCACCTCGCGGAGGCGGCGGACGAGCGCGCCGGTGGTGTCGAGCCGGAACAGCTCGTCCCACGCGGTGCCCCACAGCGACTTCACGACGTTCCAGCCGGCGCCGCGGAACTGGGCCTCCAGCTCCTGCACGATCTTGAAGTTGGCACGGACGGGGCCGTCGAGGCGCTGCAGGTTGCAGTTGATGACGAAGGTGAGGTTGTCGAGGCCCTCACGCGCGGCGAGCGCGAGTGCGGCGGTCGACTCCGGCTCGTCCATCTCGCCGTCGCCGAGGAAGGCCCACACGTGCGAGGCGGAGACGTCCTTGATGCCGCGGTTGGTGAGGTAGCGGTTGAACCGCGCCTGGTAGATCGCGGAGAGGGGGCCCAGGCCCATGGAGACCGTGGGGAACTCCCACAGCCACGGCAGGCGCCGCGGGTGCGGGTAGGAGGGCAGGCCGTTGCCGCCGGACTCCTGACGGAAGTTGTCCAGCTGCGCCTCGGTGAGCCGTCCGTCGAGGAAGGCGCGGGCGTAGATGCCGGGGGAGGCGTGGCCCTGGATGAACAGCTGGTCGCCGGAGCCGTCCCGCTCCTTGCCGTGGAAGAAGTGGTTGAAGCCGGTCTCGTAGAGCCACGCGGCCGACGCGAAGGTGGCGATGTGACCGCCGACGCCGTACTTCGCGCCGCGGGTCACCATGGCGGCGGCGTTCCACCGGTTCCAGGCGGTGATGCGGGCTTCCATCTCCTCGTCGCCGTCGAAGCCGTAGCCGGCCTCGGCGGAGGTGGGGATGGTGTTGACGTAGTCGGTCTCCAGCAGCTTCGGCAGCGCCAGACCGGCGCCCTCCGCCCGCTCCAGGGTGCGGCGCATCAGGTACGCGGCGCGGTGCGGCCCCGCCGCGGCGGTCACGGCGTCGAGGGACGCCTGCCACTCGGCGGTCTCCTCGGGGTCGCGGTCCGGGAGCTGGTCGAGCTCGCTCGGCTGGATGCGGGTCGGGTCGGTCATAGTCGCCGCCTTCCGGAGTCGAAGGGGTGGGGAGCCCTTGGTCTTGGCAGGACAGGGCGAAGGACCTCTGTTGAAGTCCGCCGACGACTGTACGGCCGTGATCGATGATCGATCAAAGGGGGAGGGGCAAAATCTTATGTCAACGGCAAAGTCGGCATCGGGTGCCATGATTGTGGGCACCGGGTGCCGTGTTTTCGCAGGGATGGGCGTACGGGTGAGCGCGGTCACCGCAGGATGAGCGCGAGCCTGCCGGGCCGCCGGCCGGCACCGGTCGTCGGCCGGCACCGGTCCGCCGGGCGGCGCCGGGCGGCGCGGGCGCTGCGGGCGCTGCGGGCGCTGCGGGGGTGCGGCCGATCCGGGGGCGGCGGGCACGGCGGCGGCCCCGCCGGCCTTGACGGGGTGCGTGCGCCGGCCGGGGGGAGCCGGGGGTCGTGGGCCGCCTGCGGGCCGTGTGTGCCGGTGAGGGGGGGTGGGGGCGCCGGGGCGCGGGAAGGCCGCGTGCGGGCCGGTGTGGGGCCCGTACGGCCCCGGTGGGGTCTCCCCGGAGGTTCCCCCCGACCGGGTCACCCGGCCGCGAGGGCCTCGTGGGGGCCGGGGGAGCCGGGTGCCCCGTCTACGCCCGGGGGGCGCAGCCCAGGACGTGGGCCTTTACCAGCCCGCCGATCTCCGGGTCCCGGCGGCGGAAGGCCGCCACGAGGTCCTGGTGCTCCTGCGCGTACTCCTTCTGCACCGTGCCGAGCCAGCGGATCGACAGGGCCGTGAAGACCTCGATCCCCAGCCCCTCCCAGGTGTGCAGCAGGACGGCGTTGTGCGCGGCTCGGACGAGCTCGCGGTGGAAGGCGACCGTGTGCCGCACCTGCGCTGTCCCGTCGCCGTGCGCGTCCGCCTCGTACAGCGCCGCCACGTGCGGTTCCAGCGCCGAGCAGTCCGCCGCCAGGCGCTCCGCCGCCAGCTCCGCGGCGATCTGCTCCAGGCCCGCCCGCACCGGGTAGGACTCCTCCAGGTCGGCGGCCGTGAGGTTGCGTACGCGCACGCCCTTGTTCGGCGCCGACTCGATCAGCCGCAGGCTCTCCAGCTCGCGCAGCGCCTCGCGCACCGGGGTCTGGCTGACCTGGAGCTCCGTCGCGATGCGGCGCTCCACGATCCGCTCGCCCGGCTTCCACCGGCCGCTGACGATCCCCTCCACGATGTGCTCGCGGATCTGTTCGCGCAGCGAGTGCACGACGGGGGGCGGGGTGGTCATGGAGGGGGCTCCTTCGCTGCCGCGGCGGTCGACGCCATCGCGGCCATTATTCCGCCCGGCCCCCGCCCGGACGACGACGGCGCCCCCGCGCCGGCAACTGCCGGGCGGGGGCGCCGTGTTGGACGCGTGTCAGCCGAGGGGGCTCACAGGCCGAGGTCGACCTCGAACTCGCCGGCCTCCAGGATCGCCTTGACGGCCGTCAGGTAGCGGGCCGCGTCGGCGCCGTCCACCAGGCGGTGGTCGTAGGAGAGCGTCAGGTACGTCATGTGGCGCACGGCGATCGTCTCGCCGAGCTCCGGGTGGTCCACGACGACCGGGCGCTTCACCGTGGCGCCGATGCCCAGGATGGCGACCTGGTTCGGCGGGACGATGATGGTGTCGAACAGCGCGCCGCGCGAGCCGGTGTTGCTGATGGTGAAGCTCGCGCCGGCCAGCTCGTCCGGGGTGATCTTGCCGGCCCGGACCTTGCCGGCCAGGTCGGCCGTGGCCTTGGCGACACCCGCGATGTTCAGGTCGCCGGCGCCCTTGATGACCGGCGTCATCAGACCCTTCTCGGAGTCCACGGCGATGCCGATGTTCTCCGAGTCGAAGTACGTGATGGTGCCCTCGTCGTCGTTGATCCGGGCGTTGATGACCGGGTGGGCCTTCAGCGCCTGGGCCGCCGCCTTGACGAAGAACGGCATCGGGGAGAGCTTGACGCCCTCGCGGGCGGCGAAGGCGTCCTTCGCGCGGTTCCGCAGCCGCATCAGCTTGGTGATGTCGACCTCGACGACCGAGGACAGCTGCGCCTGGCCGTGCAGGGCCTTCATCATGTTGTCGCCGATGACCTTGCGCATGCGGGTCATCTTGACCGTCTGACCGCGCAGCGGGGACGCCTCCAGGGCCGGGGCCTTGGCGGCGGGCGCGGCGGCCTGGGCCGGGGCGGCAGGGGCCTTCGCGGCCTCGGCGGCGGCGATGACGTCCTGCTTGCGGATGCGGCCGCCGACCCCGGTGCCCTTGACCGAGCCGAGGTCGACCCCATGCTCGGAGGCGAGCTTGCGGACCAGCGGGGTCACGTACGCGCCCTCGTCCGTCGCCTGGGCGGCGGGAGCGGACGGGGCCGGAGCGGCCTGCGCCGGAGCGGGCTGGGCCGGCGCGGCGGCGGCCGGAGCCGGAGCCGGAGCCTGGGCAGCCGGAGCCGGAGCGGGCTGCGCCGGGGCGGGCTGCGCCGGAGCGGCGGGGGCCGGAGCCGGAGCCGCCGGAGCCTGGGCAGCCGGAGCCGGAGCCGGAGCGGTCTGCGCCGGGGCGGCCGGAGCCTGGGGCGCGGGCTCGGGCTCGGCGGCCGGGGCGGGCGCGGCCTGGGCGGGCTCGGCGGCCGGAGCGGCACCGGCCTCACCGATGACGCCCAGCTTGGCGCCGACCTCGGCCGTCTCGTCCTCACCCACGACGATCTCCAGCAGCACGCCGGACGTCGGGGCGGGGATCTCCGTGTCCACCTTGTCGGTGGAGACCTCCAGCAGCGGCTCGTCGGCCTCGACCGACTCGCCGACCTGCTTCAGCCAGCGCGTCACGGTGCCCTCGGTCACCGACTCGCCCAGCGCGGGCAGGACGACCTCGGTGCCCTGCGCGCCACCGGCCGGGGCGGCGGGCGCCTCGGCCTGCGCGGGGGCGGCGGGGGCCTCCTCCGCCTGGGCGGGGGCGGCCGGGGCCTCGGCCTGGGCCGGGGCGGGCTCCGGCGCGGACTCCTGGGCGGGAGCGGCGGCCGGCGCCTCGGCGGCAGGGGCCTCGGCAGGGGCCTCGGCCTGGGCGGGGGCGCCCGAGCCGTCGTCGATGACGGCCAGCTCGGCGCCGACCTCGACGGTCTCGTCCTCGGCGACCTTGATGGAGGACAGGACGCCGGAAGCGGGGGCGGGGATCTCGGTGTCGACCTTGTCGGTGGAGACCTCGAGCAGCGGCTCGTCGGCCTCGACGCGCTCACCCTCGGCCTTCAGCCAACGGGTGACGGTGCCCTCGGTGACGCTCTCGCCGAGCGCCGGCAGGGTTACGGAAACCGGCATGGTTTCACTTGCTCCTAACGAACTTGTGCGGTGTGTGGTCGCGCCCGGTGACTGGTGCGTCAGTCGTGGGAGTGGAGGGGCTTGCCGGCCAGGGCCAGGTGGGCCTCGCCGAGCGCCTCGTTCTGCGTCGGGTGGGCGTGGACGAGCTGGGCGACCTCGGCCGGCAGCGCCTCCCAGTTGTAGATCAGCTGGGCCTCGCCGACCTGCTCGCCCATGCGGTCGCCGACCATGTGGACGCCGACCACCGCACCGTCCTTGACCTGCACGAGCTTGATCTCGCCCGCGGTCTTGAGGATCTTGCTCTTGCCGTTGCCGGCGAGGTTGTACTTCAGGGCGACGACCTTGTCCGCGCCGTACAGCTCCTTGGCCTTCGCCTCGGTGATGCCCACGGAGGCGACCTCGGGGTGGCAGTACGTCACCCGGGGCACACCGTCGTAGTCGATCGGGACCGGCTTCAGACCGGCCAGCCGCTCCGCCACCAGGATGCCCTCGGCGAAGCCGACGTGCGCCAGCTGCAGGGTGGGGACGAGGTCGCCCACGGCCGAGATCGTCGGCACGTTGGTGCGCATGTACTCGTCGACCAAGACGTAACCGCGGTCCATGGCGACGCCCTGCTCCTCGTAGCCCAGGCCCTGCGAGACCGGGCCGCGGCCGATCGCGACGAGCAGCACCTCGGCCTCGAAGGTCTTGCCGTCCGCGAGGGTGACCTTGACTCCGGCGTCGGTGTACTCGGCGCTCTGGAAGAAGGTGCCCAGGTTGAACTTGATGCCGCGCTTGCGGAAGGCGCGCTCCAGCAGCTTGGAGCTGTTCTCGTCCTCGACCGGGACCAGGTGCTTGAGGCCCTCGATGATCGTGACGTCGGCCCCGAAGGACTTCCACGCCGAGGCGAACTCGACGCCGATGACGCCGCCGCCCAGGATGATGGCCGACTCGGGGACCCGGTCGAGGGTCAGCGCGTGGTCCGAGGAGAGGACGCGGTTGCCGTCGATCTCCAGGCCCGGCAGCGACTTCGGCACGGAGCCGGTCGCCAGCAGCACGTGGCGGCCCTCGACGCGCCGGCCGTTCACGTCCACCGAGGTCGGGGAGGAGAGGCGGCCCTCGCCCTCGATGTAGGTCACCTTGCGGGAGGCGACCAGGCCCTGCAGGCCCTTGTACAGGCCGGCGATCACGTCGTCCTTGTACTTGTGGACGCCCTTGATGTCGATGCCCTCGAAGGAGGCCCTCACACCGAACTGGTCCGCCTCGCGGGCCTGGTCGGCGATCTCACCGGCGTGGAGCAGGGCCTTGGTGGGGATGCAGCCGTTGTGCAGGCAGGTGCCGCCGAGCTTGTTCTTCTCGATCAGTGCGACGTCCAGGCCCAGCTGCGCACCTCGCAGGGCCGCGGCGTAACCGCCACTACCACCGCCGAGGATCACTAGGTCGAAAACGGTGCTGGCGTCGTTCGCCACGTCACGTCCTCCATGCATGTGCGCCGGTCGCCGGAACCGTGTCCCCTCGGCGGGGATGACCGGTCGGTCGGCTGGTGTGCGGCCGCTGTCTCTTCGGCCCTGTGGTGGGGGCCCTGTCCTGCCGGGAACCCATCTTCGCACTTGTCGCGGACGTGCGGGACGCGGGGCCGGTTCCCGGGACGGGCCGCGCGTCCGGAAGCGGAGGTCGCCGCCGCGTACGCGCGTGCGGATTTCGTCGTGGGCGAACGGGGACGGCGACGGCCCCGGACGGGTGACGTCCGGGGCCGTGTGCGGTGACCGCCCGCCGGGCGGCCGGTTCCGTGGTCCCGTACCGCCGGCCCTCGAGGCCCGGCGGCCCTCCCCGGGACCCGGCGTCAGCCCAGGTCGCCCGCGGCGGTGCGCTCGGCCAGCCGCACCAGGGTCCGCACGGCCGAGCCGGTGCCGCCCTTGGGGGTGTAGCCGTAGGGACCGGACTCGTTGAACGCCGGGCCGGCGATGTCCAGGTGCGCCCAGGTGATGCCCTCGCCGACGAACTCCTTCAGGAACAGGCCGGCCACGAGGCCGCCGCCCATGCGCTCGCCCATGTTGGCGATGTCGGCGGTGGGGGAGTCCATGCCCTTGCGCAGCTCCGCCGGGAGCGGCATCGGCCAGGACTGCTCGCCGGCCTCCTCCGCGATCTCGTGGACGGCGGTGCGGAACGCGTCGTCGTTCGCCATGATCCCGAACGTGCGGTTGCCGAGCGCCAGCACCATCGCGCCGGTCAGCGTCGCCACGTCCACGATCGCGTCCGGCTCCTCCTCCGAGGCGCGGGTGAGGGCGTCCGCGAGGACGAGGCGGCCCTCCGCGTCGGTGTTGAGCACCTCGACGGTCTTGCCGCTGTACATGCGCAGCACGTCACCCGGGCGGGTGGCGGAGCCGGAGGGCATGTTCTCGGCGAGCGCGAGCCAGCCGGTGACGTTGACCGGCAGGCCGAGGCGGGCGACGGAGACGACCGCGGCGAAGACGGCGGCGGCGCCGGCCATGTCGCACTTCATGGTCTCGTTGTGGCCGGCCGGCTTCAGGGAGATGCCGCCCGAGTCGTAGGTGATGCCCTTGCCGACCAGGGCGAGGGTCTTCTCCGCCTTCGGGTGGGTGTAGGCGAGCCTCACCAGGCGCGGGGGGTTCTGCGAGCCGGCGCCGACGCCGAGGATGCCGCCGTAGCCACCCTTGGCCAGGGCCTTCTCGTCGAGGACCTGGACCTTGACGCCGTTCTCCTTGCCGGCCGCGGTGGCGACGGCGGCGAACGCCTCGGGGGTGAGGTCGTTGGGCGGGGTGTTGACGAGGTCACGGGCGCGGTTGACCTCCTCGGCCACGGCCAGCGCGCGCTCGGCGGCCGCCTTGTACGCCTTGTCGCGGGGCTTCCCGCCGAGCAGGACGACCTCGGCGAGCGGGCGGCGGGCGTCCTCGCCCTGCTCCTGGTAGGCGGTGAAGGCGTACGCGCCGAGGAGCGCGCCCTCGGCGACGGCCTCCGCGTCCTCGACCGCCTCGACGGGCAGGGCGAAGGCGGCCTTCTTCGTACCGGTCAGGGCGCGGGCGGCCGCACCGGCGGCGCGGCGCAGGGCCTCGGTGCCGTACGCCTCCTCCTTCGACGGGGCGCGGCCGAGGCCGACCGCGAGGACGAGGGGTGCCTTCAGGCCGCCGGACGTCGGCACCTTGGTCACCTCTCCCTCGGCACCCGAGGCGCCGAGGGTCTCCAGGACGGCGGCGAGCTTTCCGTCGAACGCCGCGTCCACGGCCTCGGCGCCCGGCGCGGCGACGAGCCCCTTGCCGCCGTCCGCGGGCTTGGCGACACCGACCACGAGGGCGTCGACGCGCAGCGTCGCGGCACCGGCGGTGCTGAGAGTGAGAGCAGTCACGGTGGTGAAATCTCGCTTCCGTTGAGTTCTTTCGCGGTCGAGGGGTGGGCCGACCGTGCCCGCCGCATGGTAGTTCGGCCCGTTGGAGCGTCACGCACGAGCCTACGCGCGCGCGTGGTTTTCGCTCACGAGGGCGGGAGTTCACTCTTCCGAGGCGTCTCTTTCATTTTTTGCGGATCACCGCATGAGAGCTGCGTCACACTCCGAGCATTCATGCAAGGCGACCACGTACCCGTTTGCATCATCTCCACAGATCCTCCCGGTGCGGGCACGTCGCTCGGGAGCACCCGTCAGGGGGAAATCCCATGCACCACCACCGAGTCCGGGCCCGCGCGACGGCCGGCGCCCTGCTCGCCGCCGCCCTGCTCACCACCCTCCCGCCGGCCGCGCCGGCCGGCGCGGCCACCACCGTCGCCCCCCGCGTGGACCTCACCGTCCTCGTCGTCGACGACGGCGGCGGCGGCGTCGCGGCCCTCACATCCGAACTGCGCGCCTCCGGCGTCCCCCACCGGCGGATCGCGCTCGACGACCCCGGACGGCCCGTCATCGACGCGGCGTTCCTCGCCGACCCCCGCGACCCCGCCACCGGCCGGCCCCGGGCCCGCTTCCAGGGCGTGATCCTGCCGAACGAGGCCCCCGCCGGCCTCGGCGCCGCCGAGCGGGCCGCCCTCGCCGACTACCGGCGCGCCTACGCCATCCCGCAGGTCGACGCGTACACCTGGGCGCACCCCGGCGTCGGCCTCGACCACACCGACCAGGGCGGCTACGCCGGCACCCTCGACGGCACGGCCGCCGCGGTGACCGCGGCCGGGCGCACGGGCCCCTTCCGCTACCTCGACGGGCCCGTCGTCTTCGAGGACAACGACCCGGCCGTCCCCGAGAGCCACGGCTACGCCGGCCGGCCCCGCGAGGGGTACACCAGCCTCCTCGACGTGCCCGTCGCCGGCGGCGGCCGCGCCAGCCTCATCGGCGAGTACGTCCGCGACGGCCGCCGCGACCTGGTCGTCACCTTCGCCTACAACGAGCACCAGCGGCAGTTCCGCGCGGTCGCCCGGGGCATCGTCGAATGGCTCACCGGCGGGGTCCACCTCGGCCTCAGCCGCTACCACTTCGCCGTCCACGTCGACGACGTCTTCGCCCCCGACTCCCGCTGGAACACCGAACGCAACTGCACCCCCGGCGACTTCGACTGCCCCGGCGGGGACGGCGAGGACGCCTCGACCATCCGCATGACGGCCGACGACGCCCGGTACGCCGCCGCGTGGCAGCGCACCGCGGGCCTCACCCTCGACATGGTCTACAACGCCGGCGCCGGCGAGGAGTGGAAGGCCGCCCACGGCGGTGACCCGCTCACCGACCAGCTCCTCGCCGACCGCGCCCGCCACCGCTGGGTCAACCACACCTACACCCACCCCTTCCTCGGGTGCGTGCAGGACACCTCCACCGTCCCCTGGCGGTGCGCCACCGACGCCACCGGCGCCACCCGCTGGGTGAGCCGGGCCGAGATCGCCGCCCAGATCCGCGACAACCACGCCTGGGCCGTCGCCAAGGGGCTGCCCGTCGACCGGACGGAGCTCGTCACCGGCGAGCACTCCGGCCTCGCCACCCTGCCCCAGCAGCCCCGGGACAACCCGAACCTCGCCGGGGCGCTCGCCGACACCGGCGTGAAGTGGATCGCCTCCGACAACTCCCGCGAGCCCGCGCAGCGTCCCGTCGGCACCGCCCTCACCGTGCCGCGCCACCCCATGAACGTGTACTACAACGTCGGCACCGCCGCCGAGATGACCGACGAGTACAACTGGATCTACACCCGCCGCTCCGACGGCGGCAGCGGCGTCTGCGAGACGAACCCCGCCTCCACCTGCCTCGACGCCCCCCTCGACCCGGCCACCGGGTACGCGGAGCACATCGTCCCGCAGGAGGCCCGCACCGCGCTGCGCCACGTCCTGGCCGGCGACCCGCGGCCGCACTACGCCCACCAGTCCAACCTCGCCGAGGAGCGCCTCCTCTACCCCGTCCTCGACCGGGTCCTCGCCGACTACCGGGCCCTCTTCGCCGACAACACCCCCCTCGTCACGCCCCGCCACCGCGACGTCGGCGTGGAGCTGGCGCGCCGCGCCGCCTGGGACCGGGCGCTCGCCGGGGGCCGGATCATCGCGTACCGCGTCGGCGGTACCGTGACCGTGCAGGCGCCGACCGGCGTGGCCGTCCCCGTGACGGCGCCCGAGGGCACGCGCAAGCGCGCCCTGCTCGGTTCGAGCGCCTTCGGCGCCCCCTACGCGGGCGCCCGCTCCGCCTGGGAGACTCCCGGCACGTTGCAGACCGCCCTCACCCTCACGCTGCCGACGACCACCTGACCACACCGGACGGGACCCTCCGCACCGGCCGGACCGTCCACACCGGGGGAACACCATGCCCAGCAGCGGCCGTCACGTCACCCTGCTCACCGAAGGCACCTACCCGCACGTTCACGGCGGCGTGAGCACCTGGTGCGACCAGCTCGTCCGCGGCATGCCCGAGGTCGACTTCCAGGTCCTCGCCCTCACCGGCAGCGGCCGCGAACCCGTCACCTGGCAGCTGCCGCCCAACGTCCGCCGGCACACCTCCTTCCCCCTGTGGGGGCCGGCCCCCGGCCGCTCCCGGCCCCTCCTGGGCCGGGAGCGGCGGCGCTTCGTCGACACCTACGAGCGGTTCCTGCTCGCGATCCTCGACCCGGCGGCGCCCCGCAGCCACTTCGCCGAGGGCCTCTTCGGCCTCGCCGAACTGGCCCGCCGCGGACGGCTCTCGGCGGCCCTGCGCTCCGAGGCCGCCCTGCGCTCCCTGATATGGATCTGGACCATGCCGCACCTGGACACCGCGGCGGCCCGGCCCACCGTCCACGACGCCCTGACCGCCACCGACCTGCTGGAGCACGCCCTGCGCCCGCTCGGCGCCCGGATACCCGACGACTGCGTCGCCCACGCGGTCTCCAGCGGCCTCGCCACCCTCCCCGCCCTCGTCGCCCAGCACGTCGACGGCGTACCGTTCCTCCTCACCGAGCACGGCATCTACCTGCGCGAGCGGTACCTCGGCTACCGCACCGAGGCCCAGCGCTGGCCCGTCAAGGCCCTCGTCCTCGGCTTCTACCGCGAGCTGAACTGCCTCGGGTACCGCAAGGCCGACCTCATCACCCCCTGCAACCGGTACAACCGGCGCTGGGAGGAGCGCGGCGGTGCCCCCGCCGACCGCATCCGCACCGTCTACAACGGAGTCGACCCGCACGCGTTCCCGCTCGCCGGACCCGAGCCGCGGACCCCCACCCTCAGCTGGTGCGGCCGGATCGACCCCATCAAGGACCTGGAGACCCTCGTCCGGGCCTACGCCATCGCCCGCGCCGAGGTCCCCGCCCTGCGCCTGCGCCTCTTCGGCCCCGTCCCCGCCGGCAACGAGGACTACCGCACCCGCCTGGAGAAGCTCGCCGCCGAACTCGGCGTGGGCGACGGCATCAGCTACGAGGGCCGCGTCGAGGACGTCGCCGGCGCCTACGCCGCCGGCACCCTCGTGATGCTCTCCTCCATCAGCGAGGGCTTCCCCTTCTCCCTCATCGAGGCCATGTCCTGCGGCCGCGCCACCGTCTCCACCGACGTCGGCGGCGTGCGCGAGGCGGTGGGGGACACCGGCCTCGTCGTCCCGCCCCGCGAACCCGCCGTCATGGCCGAGGCCGTCCTCACCCTCCTGCGCGACGACGCGCGCCGCGCCGAACTGGGCCGCCGCGCCCGGCAGCGGGTCCTCGACCGGTTCACCCTGCGCCGCTCCGTCGACCGGTTCCGGCGCATCTACCGCGAGCTGGCCGGCTTCCCCGAACCCGAGCCCGCCACCGTCGAGTCCGGCGACTGGACGCTCCAGCTCCGTATCACCGACCCCTGGTACCGGGAGCTCGCCACGGAGGGGACGGTCTGATGAGCGGTTCCCTCTGGCTCACCCCGCCCGGCGCCGCCGGCCCCGGCGCGCCCGTCGACACCCTGCCGCGCATACCGCGCGCCCCCCGGCAACGCCCCGCCTGGGCCGCCGCCGACCCCCTCGACGAGCTGACCACCCGGCTGGAGGACCTGATAGCGCGGGCGGTCCACCCGGACGAGATAGCGGCCATCCTGGAGTCCGACGGGATGACGGACGACCACATACGGCTCACCTACGGCCGCGAGGACTCCTTCGCCCTCGCCGAGGAGCTCTACGCCCGCGTGGAGCGCCGCCACCCCGAACCGGCCGGGACGCCCACCACCCCCGGCTCCGCCGGGGGGACCCCCGGGCACCTCCTGAGGGACTGCGTCCTGCGCGGCCTCGTCTTCGCCCTGCCCGGCCTGGCCTACGTCCTGGGCGCACCCCTGCTCGCCGGCCCGCCCGGCGCCCTGGGACTGCCCGCCGGCACGGTGCCGCTGCTCGCGGGCGCCGTCACCGGATGGGTGTGGAACCAGGCGCTCTCGCACCGCGCGTACGCCTGGCTCGGCCTCGGCGACCGGCCCGCGGCCGCCCGCACGCTCCTCGTGGGCGCCCCGCTCGGCGGACTCCTGGGGGCCCTCGTCGCCGTGGCGGCGGCCCGGCCGGGCGAGTGGGGAGCCGTCGTGTTCGCCGCCGGGCAGGCCCTGTACCTGGCGGCCGCCACGGTGCTCCTCGTCCTGGGCCGGGAGAGGTCCTTGTTCGGCGCCCTGCTGCCGCTCGCCGGCGGCGCCCTCGCCGTGCCGGTCACGGCACTCCCGGCGGCCGCGCGGACCGCGCTGATCCTGGCGTCGCTGCTCGCGGCCGTCGCCCTGGCCGCCCGCGCCCTGGCCGTCGAGACCGCGCCCGGCGCACCCGAGGGCCGTACCGGCCGGTCCGGGGGCCGGGGTCGTACCGGTGCGGGCGCCGGCGGGCCCGCGGGCCGTACCGGTGCGAACGTGGGGAGCCGTGCGGCGCCCCGGTTCGCCGCCTCCCTCCCGTACGGGCTGTTCGGTCTCGGTACCGGCCTGCTGGTGCTGTACACCGCGATCGGCGACGTCCTCGCGTACGGCCCGTCCGCCGCGGTGGCCGCGCCGTCCGCCGTCGCCCTGACCCTGTCCATGGGACCCGCCGAGTGGCTGCTGCACCGCTTCCGCGGCGAGAGCCTCGCGGGGCTGCGCGCCTCCACCAGTCCGGCCGCCTTCCGCCGGGCCGCGGGCGGCGTCCTCGCGCTCTGCCTCGCCGCGTACCTGACGGTGCTGCTGGTCCTGGCCGCCGCCGGGACGGCACTCGTACCGGGCGCGCCGGAGCTCGGGGGCGTACGGCTGGTGACGCTGCTGCTCATCGGCGCCGTGCTGTGGACCGCGCTGCTGCTCCAGTCGTTCGGCTCGGTGCTCAGCGCGGCCGTCGTCTGCGCGGCGGCGGCCGGCGTCCAGACCGCGGCGCTGGTCACCGGGGCCGGCGAACCACGGGCCGTGGGCGCGGCGGTGGCGGGCGCCGCGGCTCTTGTCCTGGCCGCGCTCTGCGGGATCCTCCTCGGCCGCGCGACCGCCCACCGCCACTGACCCCGACCGGGGCCTCCGCCCCCCGGCCCCCGTGACCGCCCCCGACCGACCGCCCCCCGCCCCGTGACCGCCCCCGTCGTGACCGCCCCCGGCCCGTGACCGCCCCCGACCGACCGCCCCCCGCCCCGTGACCGCCCCCGTCGTGACCGCCCCCGACCCCGACCGACCGCCGCTCCCGCCACGCCCGCCCCAGGACCACCAGCCCGTCCCGAACCACCCCGAGGCCCGCGCATGAACCTCCTCGTGCCGTACTACGAGCACCCCGCCGACCGCCCGGCCGAATGGGACGCCCTCATCGCCGCCGCCCCACTGCTGTACGGCGTCGTCCTCAACCCGGCCAGCGGCGCCGGCACCGCCCCCGACCCCGCCTTCGCGGACGTGGCCGTGCGGCTGCGCGCCGCCGGCGTGCGCGTCCTCGGCTACGCCGACACCGACTACGGCCGCCGCCCCCACGCCGACGTCGTACGGGACCTGCTGCACCACCGCGACTGGTACGGCACGGACGGCGCCTTCCTCGACCAGGTCGCCGCCGACCCCGCGCCGCTCCCGCACTACCGGCGCCTCGCCGTCGCGGCCCGCGCCGCCGGGGCCACGACGCTGGTCCTCAACCACGGCACCCCGCCCGACCCGGCGTACGCCGCCCTCGCCGACCTCCTGGTCACGTTCGAAGGCCCGTGGGAGACCTACCGGGCCGGCGAACGCGACCGGCCCGTCGCCGACCACCACTGCCACCTCGTGTACGCGGCGCCACCGGACGCCCGGCTCACCGCGCCCGTCCGGTGCGCCGTGCCCGGTGACGGGGCACATCCCTGGGGAACCCTCCCGCACGTACTGGAGCACCGCCGATGAGACGCCCGCCCCTCCTCCTGGTCGCCGCGGCCGCCCTGGCCCTCCTCCTCGCCGGGTGCACCGACGCCCCCGACGACGACCCCGAACCGCCGCCCCGCTCCAGCGCCGCCCCCACCCCGGGTGCGACGGGCGGCGTGTGGCGCCCCCGGCAGGGCGCGGCGTGGCAGTGGCAGCTCAGCGGCCGGCTCGACCCGCGGGTGGACGTGCCGGTGTACGACATCGACGGCTTCGACCACCCCGCGTCCGCCGTCGCCGACCTCCACGCGCGCGGCCGCAAGGTCATCTGCTACCTGTCCACCGGTGCCTGGGAGGACTTCCGCCCCGACGCGGCGAAGTTCCCGAAGGCCGTGCTCGGCAAGGGCAACGGCTGGGAGGGCGAGCGCTGGCTCGACATCCGCCGCACCGACGTGCTGGAACCGCTGATGGCGGCGCGGATCGACATGTGCCGCGACAAGGGCTTCGACGCCGTCGAACCGGACAACATGGACGGCTACGACAACGACACCGGTTTCCCGCTGACCGCCGCCGACCAGCTCCGCTACAACCGCCTCATCGCCCGCCTCGCCCACCAGCGCGGCCTGTCCGTCGGGTTGAAGAACGACCTGGACCAGATCCCGCAGCTGGTACGGGACTTCGACTTCGCCGTCAACGAGCAGTGCGCCCAGTACGACGAGTGCGACGCCCTCGCGCCCTTCCTCGACGCGGGAAAGGCGGTCTTCCACGTCGAGTACGAGCTGCCCACCCGCGCCTTCTGCCCGCTGGCCGAGCGGACCGGGATGAGCTCGATGCTGAAGAAGTACGACCTGGGGGTCTGGCGCCGAGCCTGCTGACCGCTCCTCGTGCGCCGGCCCCGCCGCATGCCCGCCCGCCGGGACCTCAGCCGAGGGTGAGGGCCACCAGCGCGGCCGTCGCGGCCGTCTCCGCCACCGCGCCGAAGACGTCGCCCGTCACCCCGCCGAGGCGGCCGACGCAGCGGCGCAGCAGCACCTCCGCCGCCCCCAGGGCGACCAGCGCGGCCAGGGCGTGGCGCACGGCGCCGTACGGCCCCGCCACCGTCCCGGCCGCCGCGCAGGCGGCCACGGCGAGCAGCGCGGCGGCGAGCGCGGCGCGCGGCGGGACGGTCCCGGCGACCACCGCGCCCAGACCCTCGGGGCGGGCCGCGGGGACGGTGGCGCGGGAGGCGAGGGTGAGCGCGACCCGGGCGACCGTGCCGGCCAGCACGGCCGCGACGGCGCCGCGCCCCCAGCCCTCCGCGTACAGCTGGTGGAGCGCCGCCACCTGGGCGAGCAGCGCGAACAGCAGGGTGACGACGCCGAACGGGCCGATGTCCGACCGCTTCATGATCCGCAGCGCGTCCTCGGCGGGCCGGCCGCTGCCCAGCCCGTCGGCCGTGTCGGCGAGCCCGTCGAGGTGCAGCCCCCGGGTGAGCAGCGCCGGTACCGCCGTGGAGGCGACCGCGGCGAGCAGCGGACCCGCGCCGAGCAGCAGGAGCAGGGTGCCGGCGGCGGCCGCGCACACCCCGACGACGAGCCCGGCGACGGGCGCGGACAGCATCCCGGACCGGGCGGCGTCGCGGTCCCAGCGCGCGACGCGCGCGGGCAGCACCGTGAGCGTGCCGAAGGCGAAGCGCAGTCCGTGCAGGGGAGGGAGCGGGTCGGTGGTGGTCACCGCGCGCACACTAGTCGCCGCTGCCGCGCCCCGCCGCGCCCCCTCCGGCGTTACCTTGCACATGACGGTGCATACCGGACGGAGGTGGCATGGACTGGTTCACCCGCAACGTCGTCGAGCCGGGCAAGCTCCCGCTCCTCGTGGCGCTCGCGTCCTTCGTGCTGACCTTCCTGATCACCCGGACCGTCACCCGGCTCATCCGGGCCGGCCGCGGACCCTTCCGCAACGTCACCACCGGCGGGGTGCACATCCACCACGTCGTCCCGGGCGTCGTCCTCACCCTGGTGGGCGGCTTCGGCGCGCTGGGCGCGCTGGGCGCGGGCCGCCACACGGCGGCCGGCCTCGTCTGCGCGGTCGCGTTCGGGGCCGGCGCCGGGCTCGTCCTGGACGAGTTCGCCCTGATCCTGCACCTCGACGACGTCTACTGGACCGAGCAGGGCCGCAAGAGCGTGGAGGCCGTCGTCCTCACCGCCGCCCTCGTCGGCCTCGTCCTCGGCGGCTTCTCACCGCTCGGCGTGGACGCGCTCACCCCCGAGGAGCGGCAGGACCGGGCGAACCTGCTCGCCACCCTGGGGCTGAACGTCCTGTTCGTGGCGGTCGCCCTGCTCAAGGGCAAGTTCCGCATGGCCGTCCTCGGCACACTCCTGCCGTTCGTCGCCGTCGTCGGCGCCCTGCGGCTGGCCCGCCCCGGCTCCCCGTGGTCCCGGCGTGCCTACCGCAACCGGCCGCGCGCCCGGGCCAGGGCGGGGCTGCGGGCCTACCGTCACGACCGCCGCTGGGTCCGGCTCGCCCGCAGGTTCCAGGACGTGGTCGCGGGCTTCCCCGACCGGCTGCCGTCCGTGACCCGCGACGGCGACGGGCCGGGCACCAGTGGCGGCGACGGCGACGGGCGGGGGACCGGTGACGGCGGCCGGCGGGTGACCGGTGACGGTGACCGGCGCTGACGCCAGAGCACCACCCCGTACCCGGCGACGACCACCGCGATGGCCACGAGGTGCTCCTTGCCCGCCAGATTCGGCTTCACGACCACCTCGACCACCATGGCGGCGATCACCAGCCAGCCCGTCAGCCGGGCCCGGTACCGCCAGCACACGAAGACGGCGAGTCCCACCACGGCCGCCGAGGGGCCGGTGTCGACGACCCGGGCGTCCGACGCCGGCAGGCCGAGCCCCAGTGGGGCGTCGGGCCCCAGCGCGATCCCCACCCGCGCGTATGTCGTCCCCGCCAGCGTCGCCGTGTACGCGATGAGCAGCGTGCGCGCCCGGCCCAGGCAGACCTCCGCGATGCCGAACACCACCAGCACCTGGGCGAGCGCCCCCCACACCGGCAGGTCGAGCGCGGGCACGAAGAGCGACAGCGGGGTGCGCAGCAGCGCCTGCCACAGGGGGTCCTCGGCCCGCACCGAGCCGACGGCCTGCACCGGCCCGTACCCCCACGGCTGGTTCTGCACCAGCTGGAACAGCGACGTCAGGCACACCGCGCCGAGCGTGAGGGCCACCGCCCGCCAGCCGCGGTCGCGCAGGGCCGCCCGAACCGTGCCGAACAACGGGCCCCACTCCCGGCGGGCGAACCCCTCCAGGGCCGGTCTCACCGCACGCCCCCCGCGCAGCCGTCGCCGCGGAGCCCCGTCCGGCGTCCCCCTCGCCCGCCGGCGGTGTGCCGCGGGCCTCGTCGTTCGGTGCTCACACCGGGCCTCTCCGTGAAACGTGCGCCGTCGCGGGGCGTCGCGTTCCACGGCCGGTCCCCGGTGCGGCCGTCCCCGCTCCGCGAGGGGCCGCACCGGTGACGTCAGTCCGAGCCGCCCTCCGGGCCCGCGTCCGGCCCGGCGGGCTGGTCAGGCCGTACCGGCAGCTCCGCCGCGAGCGCCGCGGCGGCCTGGACGAGGGGGAGGGCGAGCAACGCCCCGGTTCCTTCCCCCACAGTGACGCCGTGGTCCAGCAGGGGGTTGAGCGCCATCCGGTCCAGCGCCTTCGCCTGCGCCGGCTCCCCGCTGACCTGGCCCGCGAGCCACCAGTCCGGTGCCCGGAACGCGGCCCGCTGGCCCACCAGCGCGCACGCCGCCGACACCACGCCGTCCAGGATCACCGGCGTCCGCCGCACCGCCGACTGGAGCAGGAAGCCGGTCATCGCCGCGACGTCCGCGCCGCCCACCGCGGCCAGCAGCTCCAGCTGGTCGCCCAGGACCGGCCGCGCCCGGCGCAGCGCGTCGCGGACGGCGGCGCACTTGCGCATCCACGCGAGGTCGTCGATGCCCGCGCCACCGCGTCCGGTCACCACCGAGGCGTCCGTGCCGCACAGCGCGGCGATCAGGGTGGCGGCGACCGTCGTCCCGCCGACGCTGAGGTCGCCCAGGACGATCAGGTCGGTCCCCGCGTCGGCCTCCTCGTCGGCGACGGCCATGCCGAGCCGCACGGCCCGCTCGGCCTCCTCCGCCGTGAGGGCGTCCTCGACGTCGATCCGCCCGCTGCCGCGCCGCACCCGGTGCCGCACGACCTCCTCGGGCAGCAGCTCCGGGGCGCAGTCCAGGCCCGCGTCGACCACGCGCACCGGCACGCCGGCCCGCCGCGCCAGCACGGCGACGGGGCTGGAGCCGTCCAGCACGGCGCGCACCAGCGTGTGCGCCGTCCCGGCGGACCGGCCGGAGACGTCGAGCTCCGCCACGCCGTGGTCGGCGGCGAACAGCACCACCCGCGGCCGCTCCACCGCCCGTACCGGAACGGCGCCCTGGGCGGCGGCCAGCCACTCGCCGAGCTCGTCGAGCCGGCCCAGCGCGCCGGGTGGGACGCCCAGCCGCTCCCGGCGTTCCTCGGCGTCCCGGCGGACGCCGCTGTCGGGACGCTCGATCAGTTCGGAGAAGTCGTCGAGATTCAGCCTGCTCATTCGCGGAACAGTACCGGGCGCGGACGACGCTCATCCGCGCAGCACGAGCACCTGCCCGGAGACGGCCAGCAGCACCTGCTCGCACTCGTCGGCGAAGGCCGCGTTGAGCCGCCCGAGCTCGTCGCGGAACCGCCGTCCCGCGGCCGTCGCGGGCACGACGCCGGCGCCCACCTCGTTGGTGACCGCGACCACCGTGCGGGTCGTGGCGCGGACCGCGGCGACGAGTTCGTCGACCCGCTCGCGCAGCGCCTTCTCGCCCGTGCGCCTCCACGTCTCGTCGTCCCACGCGCCCACCCGGTCCATCGCGTCGGTGAGCCACAGGGAGAGGCAGTCGACCAGCAGTGGGGGCCCGTCCGCGGCGAGCAGCGGCGCCACCTCGCAGGTCTCCTCGGTGCGCCAGGAGCCGGGCCGGCGGTCGCGGTGGGCGCCCACGCGCGCGGCCCACTCCTGGTCGCCGTCGCGCGTCCCGCCCGTCGCGACGTACACGACGTCGGGGTGGGACTCCAGACGCCGCTCCGCCTCCAGGGACTTCCCGGACCGCGCGCCGCCGGTGACCAGCGTGCGGCGGGGGAGCGGCGGCGCCTCCCGGTACGCGCCGACGGTCACCGTCGTCCCGTCGGTGAGGGCCCGCGCGCCCGCCGCGGCGAGCCGCCGGTCCAGCTCGCGCCCCTGCGGCACGTCGTGGTCGAGGTGGACGGCGACCACGTCCGTGTCCCGCCCCACCGCGCCCGTGGCCCGCAGCCGGGCGAGCGCGCCGGGCCGCCCGGTGACGTCGGCGGCGACGAGGTCGTACGGGCGCCGCTGCTCCACCGCCCCGGCCGGGGCGCCGCCCGGCGGCAGGTACAGCAGACGGGGGCCCTCGGGGGAGGTCACCTCGTACCCGGTGCCCGGGGCGTCGATCGCCACGGCGCGGACCCGGTGCCCGCTGATGAGCGTCAGCTCGCGGCCGTCGGGGACGCGGCCCGCCGCCGGCAGCCCGGCCGGCAGCTCAAGGGGCGGACCGTCGTGGGGGTGGGTCAGCAGCACCTGCCGCACCCCCGACAGGGTGTGCCCCGAGCGGGCGGCGGCCAGGGCGGCGCCCGGGGTGAGGTCGAGGAGCAGGGCGCCGTCCACGAGGAGGGACGTCGCGGCGCGCGCGTACGGTCCCCGGGCCGTGGCGCACACGGCGCAGGGGCAGCCGGGTCGGGGCAGTCCGGCGGGGGCGCCGGTGCCGAGCAGGGTCAGTTCCACGGTACCGATCCTCCCGCGACCCCCGCGCGGCTGCTCGCCCGGCTACGCTGCGGGCAGGAAAGACCACAGGTGGCTGTGATCGGGAGGCGCACATGGCGTGGACGTGGCGGTTCGAGAAGTCCGACGGCACGGAGGTCGAGCCGGCGGTCAGGCCGGAGGAGTTCACCACCCAGGGCGACGCCGAGTCGTGGATCGGCGAGCAGTGGAGGGACCTGCTGGAGGGCGGCGCGGACCAGGTCACCCTCTTCGACGACGGCACGAAGATCTACGGCCCCATGCCCCTGGACGCCGAGGGCTGACCGCGGGGCCCCCGGGGCGGTCGGCCCCGCGCCCGGGGCCGACCGCCCCGCGCCCGCGCCCGGGGTGACCCGCCCGACACCCGGGGCCGATCGCCCGCTCCTCGGAACCGATCGCCCGGCACTCGTGGCCGGCCACCGTTCCGCCGGGAGCCGCCGTTCCGCCGGGAGCCGCCGTCCCGCTCCGGCGGGGCGCGTGCCCGCGGCGCGGGAGGGCACCGTCACACCTCGCCCAGCGTCGCCGTGGCCGTGCGGCTGCGGCCCTCCCGCAGGTAGCGGACCTGCACCCGCTGCCCGGGTTCGAGCGCGGCGAGCGCCTCCAGCAGCGACGTGATCGTCGTGATCTCCGCGTCGCCCAGTCGGGTGATGATGTCGCCCACGCGCAACCCGGCCGCCTGCGCCGCCCCGTCCTCCATCAGCCGCTCCACCGCGACGCCCGTCGGACGGTAGTCGTCGTCGAGGACCGTGCGCCCGGAGATGCCGAGCGCCGCCCGCCCCGAGTCCCGCACGCTGCCGAACCGCACGATCTGGTCGGCGATCGTGCGCACCGTCGACACCGGGATCGCGAAGCCGATGCCGGCCGCCGGGCCGCCGCCCACCTCCGGGTCGACCGCCGCGAGGGTGGGGATGCCGATGACCTCGCCGTCGAGGTTGGCCAGCGCGCCCCCGCTGTTGCCGGGGTTGATCGGCGCGGACGTCTGCACCATGTTGGCGATCGTCGCGCCCGTACCGCCCCCGGAGCGGCTCTCGCTGACGGTCCGTCCGATCGCCGAGACGATGCCCTGGGTGACGCTCCCGGTGAGCCCGAGCGGTGACCCCATGGCGAGGACGATCTGCCCCACCTCGACCTTCGACGAGTCGCCGAACCGCGCGGGCCGGACGCCCTGGGGCGGGGGGCCCTCCAGCTTGATCACGGCGAGGTCCTGCTCGGGGTAGCTGGAGACGAGCCGCGCGGTGAGCGGCTGCTCGCGCGTGGCGACGGTCACCCGGAAGGTGCGCCCCCCACCGACCACGTGCGCGTTGGTCACGATGTGACCCTGGGTGTCGTAGACCACCCCCGAGCCGAGGCCCTCGCCCGCCTCGATGGTGACGACGGACGGCAGCACGTCCCGGATCACGGTCTGGTACTCGCTCTGCAGGTCGGCCGCCTGCCGCGGCGCCGCGGTCCGGGCCGTCGCCGGCGCCGGCGCCGTCGCCCGCGGGCCCGCGGCGGCCGGTCCGGCGGGCGGTGGGGTCGAGCAGCCGCCGAGCAGGGCGGCCGCGCACCCCGCTGCGACGAGGGACGGCACCAGCGCGCGGACGCGGGGAACGAGGGCTTCCATGTCCGGAGTATCCCTTTCGCCCCTCGACTCCTGCCCGCGCAGCGCATCCGATAGGGGCTCGCCCGCCGTGCGGCGGCATCCGGCCGGGTACCGCCGCCCCCGGCCGGAGCCCGTGCTCCCCGGAGGCGTCCGGGAAGCCCCGCCCGGCCGGCGGGCGGACGCCGCTACGTTCCGGACACCCCCTGGCCCCGCGACGCCAGGAACTGGGTCGCGGCCAACTCCCCGTACAGCGGGTCCCCGGCCACCAGCTCCTCGTGGGTGCCCACCGCCCGTACCCGGCCCCCGTCCATGACCACGATCCGGTCCGCCAGCGTCACCGTCGACAGCCGGTGCGCCACCACCAGGACGGTCACCTCCCGCGCCACCTCGGCGACCACGTCCCGCAGGGCCTGCTCGTTCACCGCGTCCAGCTGCGACGTCGCCTCGTCGAGCAGCAGCAGCCGCGGCCCGCGCAACAGCGCCCGCGCGACGGCCACCCGCTGCCGCTCGCCACCCGACAGCTTCGACCCCCGGTGCCCCACCACGGTGTCCAGGCCGTCCGGCAGCCGCTCCACCAGCCCGTCCAGCCGCGCCCGCACCAGCACCGCCCGGACCTGCTCCTCCGTGGCGTCCGGCGCCGCGAACAGCAGGTTCTCGCGGAGCGTCCCGGCCAGCACCGGGGCGTCCTGCTCGACGTACCCGATGGCCCCGCGCAGCTCGGCGACCGGCCACCGGCGCACGTCCCGGCCGTCCACCAGGACACGGCCGCCGGTGGCCTCGTAGAACCGCTCGACCAGCCCGAACACCGTCGTCTTGCCCGCGCCCGAAGGCCCCACGAACGCCGTCATACCGGGACCGGGCACCTCGAACGACACACCGCGGTGCACGTACGGCAAGTCGTCGCGGTAGCGGAAGGAGACGTCCTCGAAGACGACGGACGCCGGCCCCCGCCCGCCCCCCGCCACGCCCCGCGCGGCCCCTGCCGCGGTCCCCGCGACCGCCGCCGCGGCGCCCGTCGGCCCGGGGGCGGCGTCCTCGACCTCCAGCCGCTCCGCCTCCTCGATCCGGGCGATGGCCGCCGACCCCACCTGGTACTGCGTCACCGCCTGCACCAGCGCCGAGACCGGCTCGATCAGGTAGAAGAGGTACAGCAGGAACGCGATCAGCTCCGCGACGGTGATCGTCCCCGCGGCGACCCGCGCCCCGCCGATGCCGAGCACGGCCAGGAACGACACCTGCACCGCCAGACCCACCGAGGACCCGGCGACGGCCTGCCACTTCGCGGCCTTCACCCCGTGCCGCCACGCCTCCCGCGCCGCCGCCTCCACGACCGCCGTCTCACGCGCCTCCGCGCCCGACGCCTTGACCGTGCGGAACGCGCCGAAGACCCGCTCCAGACGGCTGGAGATCTCGCCGACCGCGGCCTGCGAGCGCCGCGTGGCCTCGGCGATCCGCGGCATGGCGAACGCGAACGCGCCACCGATCAGGACGATCACGCCCAGCGTGGTGCCGAGCAGCACGGGGTCCATCAGCGCCATCATCACCAGGGTGGCGACGAAGCCGAGCCCGCCGGTGACGGCGGAGACGACCGACTCGGTCGTGACCGCCCGCAGCAGTGTCGTGTCCGAGGTGATCCGGGACATCAGGTCGCCGGGCTGGGTCCGCTCCACCTCGGGCAGCCGCAGCCGCAGCAGCCGGCCGACGAGGGAGCGGCGGGCGGAGAGGACCACCGACTCGGCGGTGCGCTCCAGCAGGTACGAGCCGGCCGCCTGGATCGCCGTCCCGGCGACCACGAGCGCGGTGAGGCCCAGCAGGATTCCGGTGATCGGCTCGTCCCGGCCCAGCCGTTCGACGAGCGCCTTCGCGGCGAGCGGCTGCGCCAGCCCCGCCACGGTCCCGAAGAGGGCGAGCAGGGTGCCGAGGGCGACGACCGCGCGGTGCGGCCGGAAGTGCCGGTAGAGGGCCCGCCAGGTCTCCCGGGCGGGCAGCCGCGGGGTGGTGTCGGTGTCGGGCGGGACGGCGGCGGGTGCGGTGTCGGTGATGCTCACGCCGACAAAGACGCGGAAACGCGGCCCCCGCCTGCCCGGTGACCGGCATCAGGCCGGATCACACCCCCACGCGCCCCTCACGGCCGCCCCCGCGCCCCCGTGCGTCCGTCCGCGTCGCGCGCCCGTCAGCCGCGCACACCGCACAGGTGCAGCAGCGCCGCGACCCGGCGGTACGGCTCGGTACGGCCCGCCCGGTCCTCGGCCGCCAGCAGCCGCTCCAGCTCGTCGGCGGCGGGCAGTCCCCGGTCCGGCGGCACGGACTCGGTGAAGACCCGCACCCCGTACCACTCGTGCAGTGGCGCCGCGATGCCCGCGAGCGTCGCGGTGAGCGTCTCCAGCCGGTCGGCCCGCACCCGCGGCCCGGGGCCGCCCGCGTCGGTGTCGGAGTCGAACGCCGCCAGGGCGCCCGGCCAGTCCCCGGCCAGCCCGGGCCGCATGGCCAGGGCGTCGGCGTTCCGTACGAGCAGGGAGAGCAGACCGCCCGGCGCCAGCATCCGGGCGAGACCGGCCAGGACGGCGTCGGGTTCGTCCACGTACATGAGGACGCCGTGGCACAGCACCACGTCGAAGCTGCCCGGCAGGAAGTGGACGCCCGTCTCCCGGCCGTCCGCCTCGATCGTCCGGAACCGCTCGCGGATCCCGGCCGGCTCGGTCGCCAGCGCCTCGCGGACGGCGCCCAGCATCTCCGGGTCGGACTCCAGGCCGGTCACCGTGTGCCCGGCCCGCGCCAGGCGCAGGGCCTGTGTGCCGCGGCCCATGCCGACGTCGAGGATCCGCAGCCGCTGCCCCACCGGGTAGCGGGCGCCTATCTGCTCGTCCAGCTGGCGCGCCACGAGCTCCTGGCGGACCGTGTCGCGCAGCCCCCCGACCCCGTCCAGCCACCCGGCCGACGCGCCCCCGGGTTCCGACAGCGTGGTACTCAGGGTCGCTCTCCCCGTTTGACCTGCGGCTTCGGCAGCCGCAGCCGGCGCATCTGGAGCGAGCGCATCAGCGCGTACGCCACGGCGCCACGCTTCGGCTCGTTCGGGAAGCGCTGCTTGAGCTGCTTCTTCAACCGGATCGACAGACCGATCGAGTCGACGACGATCAGCACGATCACGCCCAGCCACAGCATGGTGGCGATCGTCTGCATCTGCCCGGCCTGGATCAGCGACAGGACGAGGATGACCACGGCGAGCGGGAGGAACATCTCGGCGACGAAGAACCGCGAGTCGACGAAGTCACGGACGAAGCGGCGCACGGGGCCGCGGTCACGGGCGGGCAGGAAACGCTCGTCGCCGGTGGCGAGTGCCTGCCGCTGGCGGGCCATGTCGGCGCGGCGCGCCTCGCGCTGGCGGCGCATCGCCTCCTTGCGGTCGAGGGTCGGCGTCGACGCACGGCGGCGCTGGGACTGGGCCTCACTCCGCTTCGGGGTAGGTCGGCCCTTGGGGGCCTGCGGGTCGCGGGGCTGCGTGGAGAGGTCCGCCGTCACCTTGCCGGTGGGGGCCTTCTCTTCCTTCGAACGGCTACGGAACACAAACCCCAAGGGTACGGGGTGCCGGGTGTGGACCCCACCCCCGTGGGGAACGATCCGGCAACGGCCCGCGTCCTCCATCCGGTACGTGCCCGCACCGGATCCCGGGGCCGTCTACTCCCCGGGCCGGAGACGGGTCGCCCCGCACTCGTCCTTGGGGAGGAGCCCATCGGCCCCCGAACAGTGCGGTAATGGATGCGGGGCCCGTACTGTGGGTTCTGTCGGAGTGCTGCAGCCGAAGTCGGTCAGAAGGGGGCGCGCGAAGCCCATGAGCGGTGTCATGAAGCGTATGGGGATGATCTTCCGCGCGAAGGCGAACAAGGCCCTGGACCGGGCCGAGGACCCGCGCGAGACCCTCGATTACTCGTACCAGAAGCAGCTGGAGCTCCTCCAGAAGGTCCGGCGCGGCGTGGCGGACGTGGCGACGTCCCGCAAGCGCCTCGAACTCCAGCTCAACCAGCTGCAGGGCCAGTCCGCCAAGCTGGAGGACCAGGGCCGCAAGGCGCTGGCCCTCGGCCGTGAGGACCTCGCCCGCGAGGCGCTGTCCCGGCGGGCCGCGCTCCAGCAGCAGGTCACCGACCTGGAGACGCAGCACCAGACGCTGCAGGGCGAGGAGGAGAAGCTCACGCTCGCCGCGCAGCGGCTGCAGGCCAAGGTCGACGCCTTCCGCACCAAGAAGGAGACGATCAAGGCCACGTACACGGCGGCGCAGGCCCAGACGCGCATCGCCGAGTCCTTCTCCGGGATCAGCGAGGAGATGAGCGACGTCGGCGTCGCCATCCAGCGCGCCGAGGACAAGACCGCGCAGCTCCAGGCGCGCGCCGGCGCCATCGACGAACTGCTCGCCTCCGGCGCCCTCGACGACCGGTCGGGACTGGCGAAGGACGACATCCAGGCCGAGCTGGACCGCCTGTCGGGCGGGACGGACGTGGAGCTGGAGCTGCAGCGCATGAAGGCCGAGCTCGCGGGCGGCACGACGCCGCAGCAGGCCATCGAGGGCGCCGACGGCACGCAGCAGGACCAGGGTCAGGGCCGGCCGGAGGCGCGGCCGAGGTTCGACAAGCAGTGAGGACGGGCGCGTCATGATCGTTCGGATCATGGGGGAGGGCCAGGTGAGGTTGGCCGACGGCCACTTCGCCGAACTGGACCGGCTCGACGACGAACTGCTCGCCGAGATGGAGACCGGTGACGACACCGGTTTCCGCCGGACCCTGCTTGCGCTGCTGGGCAGGGTCCGCGAGCTGGGCGAGCCACTGCCGGACGACTCCCTGGAGCCGTCCGAGCTCATCCTCCCGGCACCCGACGCGTCCCTGGAGGACGTGCGGTCCCTTCTCACGGAGGACGGCCTGATCCCCCCGGCGTGAGCCCCTGACGCCCCGGGCCCCGCGCCCGCACCACGGCGTGACCCCGGGCGGCGGGCCCCCGGGCGTCCGCCGCCTCGACCCGCGCCCTCGTGCCCGCCACGCTCCCGTACGCCACGGGACCGCGCCCACCGCACCGGCCACCGCACGGCATGGGCCGCCGCCGCCCACCGGGACCGCACGGGCCACCGCCGGCCCAGGGCACCGCACCAGCGCCGTCAGGCCACCGCGCGCCCCACCGCCTGCCCAGCGCACCGCATGGTCCGCCCACCGGGCCGCACCGGTCGCCGACCCGCCGGACCCACCGTCGCCCATCGCACGGCACCGGCCACCGCCGACCCGCCGGACCCACCGCCCCGGCCGCCGGTCCTCCGGGGCCCACCCGCCTCCACCGGCCCTCCGGACCGCGCCTGCCTCCGCCGGCCCACCAGACCCCACCCCCACCCCCACCCTCGCCTCCGCCGGGCCACGAGACCCCGCCCCACCCCGCCCCCGCCGGGCCAGGCGTACCGGCCCGGCGGCTATCGGAGCCGACTGGCTTACCCTCTCGGTGTGCCGGCACAAGGAAACGCCCTCACCCGCGCCCGCGACCGGCTGCGCGCCCACCCGGTGGCCTGTGACGCCCTGCTCGCCGCCGCCGTCCTCGCGGCGATGGTCCTCGGCTCCTTCGTCGACCCGCACGGTGACGGCACCGGCCCGACGTTCGGCATCCGCACCCCCGGCCCGGCCGGCGTCGTCCTCATGATGCTCGGCGCGGCCGCCCTCGTGGCCCGGCGCCGGGCGCCCCTGCGGGCGCTGGCGGTCACGGGCGCCGTGACCGTCGCCGAGTTCGTCGCGGGCGACCCGCCCGCGCCCGTCGCGATGAGCGCCGTCGTGGCCCTGTACACGGTCGCCTCCCGCACCGACCGCCCCACCACCTGGCGCGTCGGCCTGGCGACGATGACCGTGCTGACGGCCGTCGCCATGTCCTTCGGCTCGTCCCCCTGGTACGCCCAGCAGAACCTCGGCGTCTTCGCGTGGACGGGCATGGCGGCCGCCGCGGGCGACGCCGTCCGCAGCCGCCGCGCCTTCATCGACGCGATACGGGAGCGCGCCGACCGCGCCGAGCGGACCCGCGAGGAGGAGGCCCGGCGCCGCGTCGCGGAGGAGCGCCTGCGCATCGCCCGCGACCTCCACGACGTCGTCGCCCACCACATCGCCCTGGTCAACGTCCAGGCCGGGGTGGCCGCGCACGTCATGGACAAGCGCCCGGACCAGGCGAAGGAGGCGCTGGCGCACGTCCGGGAGGCCAGCCGGTCCGCGCTGGACGAGCTGCGCGCCACCGTCGGCCTGCTTCGCCAGTCCGGGGACCCGGAGGCGCCCACCGAGCCGGCGCCCGGCCTCGCCGTCCTGGACGACCTGCTGGACACCTTCCGCAACGCCGGCCTCCCGGTGCGGCTCGCCCGCACCGACCAGGACACCCACCTGCCCTCCGCCGTCGACCTCGCCGCGTACCGGATCATCCAGGAGGCCCTGACCAACGTCCGCAAGCACGCGGGCCAGGGCGCCACCGCCGAGGTGAGCGTCCTGCGGGTGGGCCGTACCGTCGAGGTCACCGTCCTGGACGACGGCACCGCCCCGGTGCAGGCCGTCGGCGCGCCGGGGGCCGCCGGGGCTCCGGGCGGGCACGGCCTCGTCGGCATGCGCGAGCGGGTCGGCGCGCTGGGCGGCGCGCTCACCGCGGGACCCCGCTACGGGGGCGGCTTCCGCGTCCAGGCGATACTGCCCCTCACCACGCGCGGCGGGGAGGACGGAGCCACATGACGACCACCGGGCCGATCAGGGTGCTGCTCGCCGACGACCAGGCGCTGCTCCGCAGCGCCTTCCGGGTGCTCGTCGAGTCGGAGCCGGACATGGAGGTCGTGGGGGAGGCGTCCGACGGCGCCGAGGCCGTGGCCCTGGCCCGCGCGACCGGACCGGACGTCGTCCTCATGGACATCCGCATGCCGGGCAGCGACGGACTCGCCGCCACCCGGGAGATCACCTCCGACCCGGCCCTCGACCACGTCCGCGTCGTCATGCTGACCACCTTCGAGGTCGACGAGTACGTCGTGCAGTCGCTGCGCGCCGGCGCCTCCGGCTTCCTCGGCAAGGGCGCGGAGCCCGACGAGCTGCTCAGCGCGATCCGGATCGCCGCCGCCGGCGAGGCGCTGCTGTCGCCCGCCGCGACCAAGGGCCTCATCGCCCGGTTCCTCGCCCAGGGCGGCGGCGAACCGGGCGGCGCCGGCGGGACGGGCGGCCGCGCCGAACGGCTCTCCGCGCTGACCGGCCGCGAGCGCGAGGTCCTCGTCCACGTCGCCGCCGGACTCCCCAACGACGGGATCGCCGAGCGCCTGGAGGTCAGTCCGCTCACCGTCAAGACCCACGTGAACCGCGCCATGGCGAAGGTCGGGGCCCGCGACCGCGCCCAGCTGGTCGTCTTCGCGTACGAGTCGGGGTTGGTACGTCCAAGGGTGGAGTGACCGCCCGGCCCGCGTACTCCGGGCGCGGTACGCGCGGCGCCAGGAATGGACCTGGGGGCGAGGGATCGCCCCTCCGCGATGGCCGATGGTGTGGGGGAGCACCCACCACGTCGAGCCACACCGCGGAAGAGAGACACGAGACGCCATGTCCTGGCTGTCCAGACTCAGCCTCGCCCAGCGGGCCCTGACAGGCCTGATGTCGATCGTCGCGATCGTCTTCGGCACGATCGCCATCCCCCAGCTCAAGCAGCAGCTGCTGCCCTCCATCGAACTGCCCATGGTGTCGGTCCTCGCGCCGTACCCCGGCGCCTCCCCCGACGTGGTCGAGAAGCAGGTCGTCGAACCGCTGGAGGCGTCCCTGGAGGCCGTCGACGGCATCAAGGGCGTCACGGCGACGGCGAGTGAGGGCAACGCCCTGGTCATGGCGACGTTCGACTACGGCGACGAGGGCACCAAGCAGCTCGTCGCCGACGTCCAGCAGGCCGTGAACCGGGCCCGCGCCCAGCTGCCGGAGGACGTCGAGCCGCAGGTGATCGCCGGCTCGACCGACGACATCCCGACGGTCGTCCTCGCCGTCACGTCGAACAAGGACCAGCAGGCCCTCGCCGACCAGCTGGAGCGGACCGTCGTGCCGGCGCTGGAGGACATCGACGGCGTCGGCCAGGTCTCGATCGACGGTGTCCAGGACCTCCAGGTCTCCGTCACCCCCGACGTCCGGAAGCTCGGCGCGGCCGGCCTCACCACCGTCCAGCTGGCCGACGCGCTGCGCGCCGGCGGCGCGACGGTGCCCGCCGGCTCCTTCTCCGAGGCCGGCGAGAGCCGCACCGTCCAGGTCGGCGGCGGCTTCACCTCGCTGCGGCAGATCGAGGACCTGCGGATCAAGCCCGCGAAGGGCGCCGCGGTCCGCCTCGGCGACGTCGCGACCGTGCGGCAGGAGGAGTCCCGGCGGGTCTCCCTCACGCGCACGAACGGCAAGCCGAGCCTCGCCGTCATGGCCACCATGGACAACGACGGCAGTGCCGTCGCCATCTCCGAGGCCGTCGAGGACAAGCTGCCCGGACTGCGCGCCGACCTCGGCGCGGGCGCCGAGCTGACGGTCGTCTCCGACCAGGGCCCGGCCGTCTCGAAGTCCATCTCCGGCCTGACCACGGAGGGCGCGCTCGGTCTGGTCTTCGCCGTCCTCGTCATCCTGGTGTTCCTGGCCTCGATCCGCTCGACGCTGGTCACCGCGGTCTCCATCCCGCTCTCCGTCGTGCTCGCCCTGATCGTGCTGTGGACGCGGGACCTGTCCCTGAACATGCTGACGCTCGGCGCGCTCACCATCGCCATCGGCCGGGTCGTCGACGACTCGATCGTGGTCCTGGAGAACATCAAGCGGCACCTCGGCTACGGCGAGGAGCGCCAGGCGGCGATCCTCACGGCGGTGCGCGAGGTGGCGGGCGCCGTCACCTCCTCCACCCTCACCACCGTGGCGGTGTTCCTGCCGATCGGCCTGGTCGGCGGCATGGTGGGCGAGCTGTTCGGCTCGTTCTCCCTCACCGTCACCGCGGCCCTGCTCGCCTCCCTCCTCGTCTCGCTGACGGTCGTGCCGGTCCTGTCGTACTGGTTCCTGCGCGCCCCCAAGGGCACCTCCGCCGACCCGGACGAGGCCCGGCGCGCGGCGGAGGAGAAGGAGAGCCGCAGCGTCCTGCAGCGCGCGTACGTCCCCGTGCTGCGCTTCGCGACGCGCCGCCGCCTCACCAGCGTCCTGATCGCCGTCGTCGTCTTCGCCGGCACCCTCGGCATGGCCCCGCTGCTGAAGACCAACTTCTTCGACCAGGGCGACCAGGAGGTCCTCTCCATCAGGCAGGAGCTGCCCGCCGGCACCAGCCTGGAGGCGGCGGACGCCGCCGCCAGGAAGGTGGAGGCGGTCCTCGCCTCGACCGACGAGGTGAAGGACTACCAGGTCACCGTGGGCTCGTCCGGCTTCATGGCGGCCTTCGGCGGCGGTACGGGCGCCAACCAGGCGTCCTACCAGGTGACGCTGACGGACTCCGCCTCGTACGAGCGGGCCCGCGACCGCATCGACGCCGAGCTGGGCAAGCTGGGCGGCATCGGCGACACGACGATCGCGGCGGGCGACGGCTTCGGCAACCAGGACCTGAGCGTCGTGGTGAAGGCCGCGGACGCCGCCACCCTGAAGAAGGCGTCCGAGCAGGTGCGGGCCGAGGTGGCCGAACTCGACGACGTCACCGACGTGCAGAGCGACCTGTCGCAGTCCGTGCCGCGGGTCTCGGTGCGGGCCGACGCACGCGCGGCCGAGGCGGGCCTCAACGACGCCGCGCTGGGGATGGCGGTCGCCGAGGCCGTGCGCGGCACCCCCGTCGGCAAGGCGGTCCTCGACGACACCGAGCGCGACGTCGTCATCACCTCCGCCGCCCCGGCGCGGACCCTGGCCGAGCTGCGGCGGCTGCCGCTGGGCCCGGTGAAGCTGGGTGACGTCGCGGACGTGAGGCTGGTGCCGGGCCCGGTGTCGATGACCCGCATCGACGGCTCCCGCGCCGCGACCATCACGGCCAAGCCGACCGGCGACAACACGGGCGCGGTCAGCGCCGACCTCCAGGCGAAGATCAACGCACTGGACCTGCCGGAGGGCGCCACGGCCTCCATCGGCGGGGTGTCGGAGGACCAGGAGGAGGCGTTCGCCAACCTGGGCCTGGCGATGCTGGCGGCCATCGCGATCGTCTTCATGCTGCTGGTGGCGACGTTCCGCTCGCTGGTCCAGCCGCTGATCCTGCTGGTCTCCATCCCCTTCGCGGCGACCGGCGCCATCGGTCTGCTGATCGCCACCGGCACGGCGATGGGCGTCCCCGCGATGATCGGCATGCTGATGCTGATCGGCATCGTCGTCACCAACGCGATCGTGCTGATCGACCTCATCAACCAGTACCGGGCCCAGGGGCTCGGGGTGATCGAGTCGGTCGTCGAGGGAGGCCGCCACCGCCTCCGCCCGATCCTCATGACGGCCCTGGCGACGATCTTCGCCCTGCTCCCGATGGCCCTCGGCATCACGGGCGAGGGCGGCTTCATCGCGCAGCCGCTGGCGGTCGTGGTGATCGGCGGCCTGATCACCTCCACGCTCCTCACGCTGCTGCTGGTGCCGACGCTGTACGCGATGGTCGAGCTGCGCAAGGAACGCCGCCGCGCGAAGCGCGAGGCGAAGGCGACCCCCACGGAGGACAAGACCCTCGTCAACGCCTGACCCCCACCCGACATCCGACCGGGAGGGGGACCCCCGGGAAACGACGACCGGCAGACGGCGTCCGGCCGGGGTGGGGCCGTGCAGGGGGCGTCCCCGGGGTCCGCGGCGACGGGTGGGCTCCCTGGCCGGGACCCGAGGCCGCCGACCCCGAGGAGACGACCCCGGAGGCCCCCACCCCCGACGGGCAGCGGCGACCATGACGGGCGCCGGCCACCGCGACGGGCGCCGGCCACCGGCAGGCGCCGACCCCCAGGGGCCCGGCCACCCCGGCCACCCCGGCAGCCCGGCCGGCCGCGAACGCCCCGCAAAGAGCCCGAGGGGCGCCCCGCAGTACGCGGGGCGCCCCTCGGGCGTCGTCGTGCGGGCGTATCGCCGACCGCACCACCGGTTACGGCAGCGCCAGCATCCGCTCCAGCGCCAGCTTCGCGAAGCTCTCGGTCTCGGGGTCGACCTGGATGCGGTTGACGAGGTTGCCCTCGGCCAGCGACTCCAGCGCCCAGACCAGGTGGGGCAGGTCGATGCGGTTCATGGTCGAGCAGAAGCAGACGGTCCGGTCGAGGAAGACGATCTCCTTGCCCTCACCGGCGAAACGATTCGCCAGACGCTGGACCAGGTTCAGCTCCGTGCCGATCGCCCACTTCGAGCCGGCCGGGGCCGCCTCCAGGGTCTTGATGATGTACTCCGTCGACCCCACGTAGTCCGCCGCCGCCACGACCTCATGCCGGCACTCCGGGTGGACGAGCACGTTCACGCCGGGGATGCGCGCGCGGACGTCCTCGACCGAGTCCAGCGAGAAGCGGCCGTGCACGGAGCAGTGCCCGCGCCACAGGATCATCTTCGCGGCACGCAGCTCCTCGACGGTCAGCCCGCCGTTCGGCTTGTGCGGGTTGTACAGCACGCAGTCGTCCAGGGACATGCCCATGTCGCGGACCGCGGTGTTCCGGCCCAGGTGCTGGTCGGGCAGGAAGAGGACCTTCTCGCCCTGCTCGAAGGCCCAGTCCAGGGCGCGCCGGGCGTTCGACGAGGTGCAGATCGTGCCGCCGTGCTTGCCGGTGAAGGCCTTGATGTCGGCGGAGGAGTTCATGTAGGAGACCGGGACGGTCGCCTCGGCGACGCCGGCCTCCGTCAGGACGTCCCAGCACTCCGCGACCTGCTCTGCGGTGGCCATGTCGGCCATCGAGCAGCCGGCGGCCAGGTCCGGCAGGACGACCTTCTGGTCGTCGCCGGTCAGGATGTCCGCCGACTCGGCCATGAAGTGCACACCGCAGAAGACGATGTACTCCGCCTCGGGCCTGGCCGCCGCGTCACGGGCAAGCTTGAAGGAGTCGCCGGTGACGTCCGCGAACTGGATGACCTCGTCGCGCTGGTAGTGGTGGCCGAGGACGAAGACCTTGTCCCCGAGCTTCTCCTTGGCCGCACGGGCGCGCTCCACCAGGTCCGGGTCGGACGGCGAGGGGAGGTCGCCGGGGCACTCCACGCCCCGCTCGCTCTTGGGGTCGGCCTCGCGGCCGAGGAGCAGCAGGGCGAGCGGCGTCGGCTGGACATCCAGGGGCTGGGCGGTGGTCACGTCACGCACCCTTTCTACTGAGCCTTTTCGTCTAATTGACGCTATCTATCATAACCGCTTCACGTCACTTTGACGATGTCCATAGTGTCGATGTGACGCATTCGCCCTCGACGGCTCGGTGCCCCGTTCACGGCCCGTGTGCGAGCATGAAGGGGAAGAACCGGGCGCGGCCCGGAATGAATCGGCGACCCCGCCGGTTGCACCCGTCGGCAAGCAGTCTCCGAACAACCCGGGAGAAAAGCAGATGTCCGTATCGGACGAGAAGACCACTGTCAGTGACGGCATCATCCTGTCGGACGCCGCCGCGGCCAAGGTCAAGGCCCTGCTCGACCAGGAAGGCCGCGACGACCTGGCGCTCCGCGTCGCCGTTCAGCCGGGTGGCTGCTCCGGTCTGCGCTACCAGCTCTTCTTCGACGAGCGCTCGCTCGACGGTGACGTCGTGAAGGACTTCGACGGCGTCAAGGTCGTCACCGACCGCATGAGCGCCCCGTACCTCGGCGGTGCCTCCATCGACTTCGTCGACACCATCGAGAAGCAGGGCTTCACGATCGACAACCCGAACGCCACGGGCTCCTGCGCCTGCGGCGACTCCTTCAGCTGACCGGTCGACGGCCCGCCGGCCGTCCCGTCACGCCGTCGGCCCCCGGACCTGCAGGTCCGGGGCCGACGGCGTACGTGCACCGGTTCGCCCGCACCGGTTCGCCCGCACCGGTCCTGTCAGCGCCGGGCGGCGACCTTGCGGAGCGGTTCGCCGCTTGCCGCGTCCACCACGGCCCGGCCGCCGACCGGTGCGTCCAGCGCCACGGTGACGTGCACCGACACCGCCATGCTGATGCACGCCCCGCCCCTGTCGTTCGGCACCTCGAACAGCCGCAGCCCCACCTCCGCGGCGCTCTCCTCCGCCCGCACGACGTACCTGCTGCACGGGCTGCCCTCGAACGACACCCGCAGCTCCCGTGCCCCGGCCCTGGGACCCTCCAGCGTCAGACCCGCCGCCGGCGGGTGCTCGCCGAGCCGCTCCAGCGGCACCGCCGGGTGGCTGAACCGGACCGTCCGCCCGTTCTCCTCGGCCACGAACAGCCACGCGGGCACGAGCGTCGCCCCGCTCCCGAGGGGGTAGGCCGCCAGGCCCAGGACGACCTCGCGGATCGTCACGACGTCCCCCGCGCGCTTGGGTGTGCCGGACTGCGGATCGCACGGCCCGGTCGGGACGACCGCACCTGCACCCGTCGCGGCGCGCGCGCCACCGTCCTCCAGCGGTACGGGCGAAGCGCAGTCGCCGGCCCCGGACCCCCCCTCCCGCGAGTCGCGGCCGCCCTGGCCGGAGGCGTTGAGGTCCCGTACGGCCTGCTCGGCGTCGGTCACCGGAAGCGCCTCGCCCCGCACCAGGGTGGCCAGCCTGCCCTCCGCCGCCACGATCCCGCCGCCGCCGTCCACGGTGAACTCGGCCGCGTACCAGCGGGTCGGCAGCCCGCCGACCCGCGGGTGGGCGACCACCCGGCCCGCCTCGACGTACAGGGCGGCGTCCGCGTGGCCGAGCGCCTTCAGCATCGGGGCGACCGCCCGCTTCGCGGCCTCCTCGCCCACCCGCCCGTCCGTCGGGTCCCCGGGGCAGCGCTCGCCCTTCGGGCAGTCGTCGGACCGCGGCCCCTGCGCCACGTACCGCCAGTGGCCCGACTCGTCCAGCGACAGCTCCGGCCCCGAACCGTCCTTCTGCGGGCCGACGCGCCACTGCCCCTGCGCCTTCACCGGCGTCGCCGCGAACCCGAGCGCCCGCGCCAGCCGCGCCGCGTCCGCCTCCGTGACCTTCCGCGCGTCCCGGTACGCGTGCGCCCGCTCGGGCGCCTCCGGCAGGGAACCCGCCACCCGGTACCGCCCACCGCCGTTCGGGTCGGGCTCACCCGGCGCGATGCCCGGGGGAGTGCCCGGCGACGGGCTCGCCCCCGGGGCGGCGGGCGTCCCGGCCGGGCCGCCGCGCGGGTCGGTGACGACCGTCCGGCCGGCGGCCTCCCCGCGGTCGTCGCCGGCCGCGGCGACGGCGAGGTACGTGCCGCCCCCGCCCACCAGCACCGCCGCCGCCACCAGGGCGGCGGCGAACGGCGGGCGCCGTCGGCCGGTACGTGCGTCAGTGCTCTGCGTCTCGCTCACCGCAACGCTCCTTCGTCGGTCTCGTCCCCTTGCGTATCCCCTCCGGACGGGAGACACGGGTGGGACGGGGCGGACGAGTGAGCGGTTCCCCTGCGGGGCGGCGGCATCCGGCGGAACGCGTCACGACCCGGACGCCCGAGACGTCAGCCGATCCCGGGACCCCGCCGGGCGGCCTCCCCATCAGGCAGCCTCCAGCCTCCCCGCCGGGCAGCCTCCCCGCCGGCCTCCCCGCCGGGGAGCCCCGCCGGGCGCCCAGCCGGGCGGCCTCGTGGGAGTGGGGCGGCCCGCCGGGCACTTCCCCTCGGGGCCGGGCGGGGTCAGCCGCCGTACTCCGCCGTGGCGTCGATCAGCCGGGCGGACGCGGGCTCGACGACGACCCCGTGGATGTGTGACGGCGGCACGGGCGCGGGGGCCGGCTCCCGGGGGGCGGACCAGTGCGGCGCCATCCTCGCGGACGCCCCGCGCAGCTCCGCCAGGGTGGACTCGGACTCCGGACGCTCGCGCGACACGATGTGGTTCGACATACCGGCACCGTACGCACAGCCCGACACGACCGAGAAGACCTACTATCGGGTAGTTTCCCCTGTTCGCCGCCGCCGTCGGAGCCGGTAGCGTGAACCGTCAACGCCGTCTCCCCGCCCCGCAGGAGCATCCCGCCGTGCGTATCGCAGTCACCGGCTCCATCGCCACCGACCACCTGATGACCTTCCCCGGCCGCTTCGCCGACCAGTTGGTCGCCGACCAGCTGCACACGGTCTCCCTCTCCTTCCTCGTCGACAACCTCGACGTGCGCAGGGGAGGCGTCGGCGCGAACATCTGCTTCGGCATGGGCCAGCTGGGCACCCGTCCGATCCTCGTCGGCGCGGCCGGCTCCGACTTCGACGAGTACCGCGCGTGGCTCGACCGGCACGGCGTGGACACCGACTCCGTGCGGATCTCCGAGGTCCTGCACACCGCGCGCTTCGTCTGCACCACCGACGCCGACCACAACCAGATCGGCTCCTTCTACACCGGCGCCATGAGCGAGGCCCGGCTCATCGAGCTGAAGGCCGTCGCCGACCGCGTCGGCGGCCTCGACCTGGTCCTCATCGGCGCCGACGACCCCGAGGCGATGCTCCGCCACACCGAGGAGTGCCGGACCCGCGGCATCCCCTTCGCCGCGGACTTCTCGCAGCAGATCGCCCGGATGAACGGCGACGAGATCCGCACCCTCCTCGACGGTGCCACGTACCTCTTCTCCAACGAGTACGAGAAGGGCCTCATCGAGTCCAAGACCGGCTGGAGCGACGAGGAGATCCTCGGCCGCGTCGGCCACCGCGTCACCACCCTCGGCGCCCGCGGCGTGCGCATCGAGCGGACCGGCGAGCCCACCATCGAGGTCGGCTGCCCCGACGAGGAGGCCAAGGTCGACCCGACCGGCGTCGGTGACGCCTTCCGCGCCGGTTTCCTCTCCGGCCTCTCCTGGGGCGTCGGCCACGAGCGCGCCGCCCAGGTCGGCTGCATGCTCGCCACGCTCGTGATCGAGACCCTCGGCACGCAGGAGTACACCCTGCGCCGCGCCCACTTCATGGAGCGCTTCACCAAGACCTACGGTGAGGACGCCGCCGCCGAGGTCCGCGCCCGCCTCGGCTGACCGGGCGTCACACCAGCCGGCGGACCGTGAAGGCCGCGCCCCGGTCCGCCGGCTCCTCGCCCACGTACTCCTGCCCCCGCATGGCGCACCACGCCGGGATGTCCAGCCGCGCCGCCGCGTCGTCGGCGAGCACCCGCACCGTCCCGCCCACCGGCACCTCGCCGATCACCTTCGCCAGCTCGATCACCGGGACGGGGCACCGCTTCCCGAGGGCGTCCACCACGAGCCCGCCGCCGTCACCCCCCGCGGCCGCCGCCTGCGCGGACACCGGCGCCCCGAGCCGCTGCCGCACGCCCGCCACCACGCCCGGCAGCAGCCGGAGGAACCGCTCCACGTCCGCCTCCGCCACGTCGAGCGGCAGGGAGACGCGGACGTTCCCCTCCGACAGCACCCCCATGGCCCGCAGGACGTGGCTGGGGGTCAGCGTCGAACTCGTGCACGACGAACCGGACGAGACGGAGAAACCGGCCCGGTCCAGCTCGTGCAGCAGCGCCTCCCCGTCCACGTAGAGGCACGAGAACGTGACCAGGTGCGGCAGCCGCCGCTCCGGATCGCCCACGACCTCCACGTCCGGTACCGACTCCGCCACCCCGGCCCGGATCCGCTCCACCAGTCCCCGCAGCCGCGCCGCCCCGGCCGTGGCCTCCTCCCGCACGGCCCGCAGCGAGGCCGCGGCCGCCACGACGGCCGGGAGGTTCGGGAACCCGGCGGACCGCCCCGCCTCCCGCTCGTCCGCCGGGCCCGCCGCCGCGAACCGCACCCCCTTGCGCACGGCCAGCAGCCCCACGCCCGCGGGCCCGCCCCACTTGTGGGCGCTCGCCGCCAGCAGCGACCACCCGGCCTCCACCGGCCCCCACGCCAGCGACTGCGCCGCGTCCACCAGCAGCGGCACCCCGGCCCCCCGGCACGCTTCCGCCACCCGTGCCACCGGCTGCTCGGTCCCCACCTCGTGGTTGGCCGACTGGAGGCACGCCAGCGCCGTGTCCGCCCGCAACGCCCGCGCGTACGCCTCCGGGGCGACCGCCCCGGACCGCCCCACCGGCACCCGGGTCACCGTCCCGCCGGCCGCCTCGTGCGCGGCCGCCGCGTGCAGCACCGACGAGTGCTCCACCTCCGACACCACCAGGTGCCCGCCCACCCGGCGCCGCCCCGCGAGGGCGCCCGCGACGCCGGAGTGGACCGCGTGCGTCCCCGAAGGGGTGAACGTCAGCTCGTCGGGGCGGCACCCCACCGCCTCCGCGGCGGCCTCCCGCGCGGCGTCCAGCAGGAGCCGGGCGCGCCGCCCCTCGCGGTACAGCCGGGCGGGATCGGCCCACCCCTCGTCCAGCGAAGCCTGCAGCGCCTGCCGGGCGACGGGGTGGAGGGGGGCGGAGGAAGCGACATCGAAGTAGGCCACGTGGCAACGCTAACCCCGACCGCCCCGGCGGTGAGGCACTCCTTCCGCTCCCCGCGCCGGGCGGCCCCCACCGGGGGCCGCTGGGACGCCGCGCCCGGGCCTCCGCACGGGATCCACCAGGCCCGCGACCTGCGCACACAACCCGAAAGAGGGGTCCGGCGGCGCGTTGGGCACCCTCCCCGCGCGACGCCAAATAGCGTCCAGTAGGGTTTGGTCCGCATAAACATCCAAACCCCTGCCCGCGTCAGGGCCGGCGACCGACCAGCGAGACGGCCGCAGCCGACCCGCGGGCGAGACTCTCGGGAAGGCGCTACGTGAGTCCCAACGGCTCCGACCGCTCGTCGCGGCGCCCGATGCGGCGGAAGCTGCCGCAGGTGCTGACTGCGGGCCTGATCCTGGCTACCGCCTCCGGTTGTTCCTACAACTGGGAGGACTTCCCCCGCCTCGGAATGCCCACCCCGGTGACGGAGGAGGCCCCGCGGATCCTCTCCCTCTGGCAGGGCTCGTGGGCGGCTGCGCTCGCCACGGGCGTGCTGGTGTGGGGGCTGATCCTGTGGAGCGTCATCTTCCACCGGCGTAGCCGCACCAAGGTCGAGGTTCCTCCGCAGACCCGGTACAACATGCCCATCGAGGCCCTGTACACGGTGACCCCGCTCATCATCGTCTCGGTGCTCTTCTACTTCACCGCGCGTGACGAGTCCAAGCTCCTGGCCCTCTCGGAGAAGCCGGCCCACACCATCAACGTGGTCGGCTACCAGTGGAGCTGGGGCTTCAACTACATCGAGAACGTGGACGGCGACGCCGCCACGGGCGCCGAGGTCTCCAAGGAGCTCGGTGCCATTCCGGACAAGTGGCAGAAGCAGTTCCCCGCGGGCGCCGAAGGCGTCCACGACGAGGGCGTCCCCGGCACGCGCAACCCGCAGACCGGCAACCCGGGTCCGACCCTGTGGCTGCCGAAGGGTGAGAAGGTCCGGTTCGTCCTGACCTCGCGTGACGTGATCCACTCCTTCTGGGTCGTCCCCTTCCTGATGAAGCAGGACGTCATCCCGGGCCACACCAACGCCTTCGAGGTGACCCCCACGCAGGAGGGCACCTTCCTCGGCAAGTGCGCCGAGCTCTGCGGCGTCGACCACTCCCGGATGCTCTTCAACGTCAAGGTCGTCTCCCCCGAGCGCTACCAGCAGCACCTCAAGGAGCTGGCCGAGAAGGGGCAGACCGGCTACATCCCGTCGGGCATTCAGCAGACGGACCCGGCCAGGAATGCGGAGAAGAACCAACTGTGAGCATCCTCAACGAACCTCAGGGTGCCGCCACGGCAGCTGACGGCTCGAAGGAGCCGTACGAGAACGAGCTGCCCGTCCGGCGCAAGCAGCCCGGCAACGTCGTCGTGAAGTGGCTGACCACCACCGACCACAAGACGATCGGCACGCTCTACCTGGTCACCTCGTTCGCCTTCTTCTGCATCGGCGGTCTGCTCGCGCTCTTCATGCGCGCCGAGCTGGCCCGTCCGGGTACGCAGATCATGTCGAACGAGCAGTTCAACCAGGCGTTCACGATGCACGGCACGATCATGCTGCTGATGTTCGCGACGCCGCTGTTCGCCGGTTTCGCGAACTGGATCATGCCGCTGCAGATCGGCGCGCCCGACGTGGCGTTCCCGCGGCTGAACATGTTCGCCTACTGGCTGTACCTCTTCGGCTCGATCATCGCCGTGGCCGGCTTCCTCACCCCCCAGGGCGCGGCCGACTTCGGCTGGTTCGCCTACACCCCGCTGTCGGACGCCGTCCGCTCGCCGGGCGTCGGCGCCGACATGTGGATCATGGGTCTGGCCTTCTCCGGCTTCGGCACGATCCTCGGCTCGGTCAACTTCATCACCACGATCATCTGCATGCGCGCACCCGGCATGACGATGTTCCGCATGCCGATCTTCACCTGGAACGTGCTGCTGACCGGTGTCCTGGTCCTGCTCGCCTTCCCGGTGCTGGCCGCCGCGCTCTTCGCGCTGGAGGCCGACCGCAAGTTCGGCGCGCACATCTTCGACCCGTCCAACGGCGGCGCCCTGCTGTGGCAGCACCTCTTCTGGTTCTTCGGCCACCCAGAGGTGTACATCATCGCCCTGCCGTTCTTCGGCATCGTCTCGGAGGTCATCCCGGTCTTCAGCCGCAAGCCGATGTTCGGTTACATCGGTCTGGTGGCCGCGACCATCGCGATCGCCGGCCTGTCCGTGACGGTGTGGGCGCACCACATGTACGTCACCGGCGGTGTGCTGCTGCCGTTCTTCTCCTTCATGACCTTCCTGATCGCGGTCCCGACCGGTGTGAAGTTCTTCAACTGGATCGGCACCATGTGGAAGGGCTCGCTGTCCTTCGAGACGCCGATGCTCTGGACGATCGGCTTCCTGGTCACCTTCACCTTCGGTGGCCTGACCGGTGTCATCCTGGCCTCGCCGCCGATGGACTTCCACGTGTCCGACTCGTACTTCGTGGTGGCGCACTTCCACTACGTCGTCTTCGGCACCGTCGTGTTCGCGATGTTCGCCGGCTTCCACTTCTGGTGGCCGAAGTTCACCGGCAAGATGCTGGACGAGCGCCTCGGCAAGATCACCTTCTGGACGCTCTTCATCGGCTTCCACGGCACGTTCCTCGTCCAGCACTGGCTGGGCGCCGAGGGCATGCCGCGCCGCTACGCGGACTACCTGGCCGCGGACGGCTTCACCGCGCTGAACACCATCTCCACGATCAGCTCGTTCCTGCTCGGCCTGTCGATCCTGCCGTTCTTCTACAACGTCTGGAAGACCGCCAAGTACGGCGAGAAGATCGAGGTCGACGACCCGTGGGGCTACGGCCGGTCGCTCGAGTGGGCCACGTCCTGCCCGCCGCCGCGCCACAACTTCCTCACGCTGCCGCGCATCCGCTCGGAATCGCCGGCCTTCGACCTGCACCACCCTGAGATCGCCGCCCTGAGCCAGCTCGAGAACGACGGGCAGAAGGACACCGCGCTGTTCGGTGGCAAGGAGGTCGGCAAGTGAAGATCCAGGGCAAGATGTTCATCTGGCTGAGCTTCTTCATCCTCGCCATGGCCATCCTGTACGGCCTGTGGTCGAAGGAGCCGGTCGGCACCACGGCGCTGTTCATGGCCTTCGGCCTGGCGATCATGGTCGGCTACTACCTGGCCTTCACGGCCCGGCGAGTGGACGCCATGGCCCAGGACGACAAGGAGGCGGACGTCGCGGACGAGGCCGGCGAGCTCGGCTTCTTCTCCCCGCACAGCTGGCAGCCGCTCTCCCTCGCGATCGGTGGCGCGTTCGCCTTCCTCGGCGTCGCCCTCGGCTGGTGGCTCATGTTCTTCGCCCTGCCGCTCATCCTGATCGGCATCTGGGGCTGGGTCTTCGAGTACTACCGCGGTGAGAACCAGAACCAGTAGGCACCCGCACGGGTGAAAGGGCCCGGCGGTCTCCGGACGGAGACCGCCGGGCCCCTCTTTTGCAGTCGCCCGGCGTGCCGCGCCGGGCGGCTCTTCCTACCGTGTGCTTATGAGCCACACGCCGAGCCTCCGCATCGCCCTCAGCTGCTCCCTGCTGGTCGCCGCCGCAGGCGCCGGCGCTGCCGGCTGCGGGGGACCGGACGGCCACCCGCTCTCCGCGCGGCCCTACGACGCGGCGCGGCAGGTCACCTTCGACGGCTTCGCCGAAGGCCGTGAGGCGGCGCTCGACAAGCCGCTCGCGGTGTCCGCCAAGGACGGCGGCACCCGCATCACCGACGTGACCGCGGTCGACGAGGCCGGCCACCACTTGGCGGGCCGCCTCTCCGCCGACGGCAGCCGCTGGCGCTCCACCGGCCCGCTGGCCGCGGGCGCCCGCTACACGGTCAGGGTCGCCACGGAGAACGACGAGGGCGCCCCAGGCGTCCGTACGCTGACGTTCCGCACCGCCCCGGCCCGCAACCTCCTGGCGGTGGAGTTCGGCCCCGAGGCGGGCGAGTACGGCGTCGGACAGCCCCTCACCGCCAAGCTCAGCGCCCCGGTCACCGACCGCGCGGGCCGCACCGCGGTCGAGCGCGCCCTGCGGGTCCGCTCCACCCCGAGCGTCACGGGCGCCTGGCACTGGGTCAACGACAAGGAACTGCACTTCCGGCCCAAGGAGTACTGGCCGGCCGGCACCGAGGTCACCCTCACGAGCAACCTCGCGGGCGTGCCCGTCGGCAGCGGCCTCTACGGCACCGCCACCGACCCGCTGAAGCTCACCATCGGCGACCGCGTCGAGGCCGTCGCCGACGCCGCGGGGCACTACATGACCGTCCGGCGCAACGGAGAAGTGATCAACACCATTCCGGTGACCACCGGCAAACCGGGCTTCTCCACCCGGAACGGCGTCAAGGTCGTGCTGGAGAAGCAGTACTTCGTCCGCATGCGCAGCACCACGGTCGGGATCGCGGCCGGCAGCAGCGAGTCCTACGACCTGCCCGTGTACTACGCCACCCGGGTCACCTGGAGCGGCGAGTACGTCCACGCCGCGCCGTGGTCGGTCGGCTCCCAGGGGTCCGCCAACGTCAGCCACGGCTGCGTGGGCATGTCCACCGGCAACGCCGCGTGGTTCTACGAGACCGTCCAGCGCGGCGACATCGTCCGGGTCGTCAACAGCGCGGGTGAGGAGATGTCCCCCTTCGGCAACGGCTTCGGCGACTGGAACCTGCCGTGGGAGAAGTGGCGGCAGGGCAGCGCGGTCCTGGCGGGCACCCGCGACGGGGCCACCCCCGCCGACGACGCCCGGCTGAGGCCCGGCCTCTGATGCCTCTGACACCCGGGCACGCCCCCCCCCGCGCTCGTGCCCGGCCCGCCGGCCCAGGGCGGTCGGCGCGGGGCGTCACGGGCGCGGTGCGGGGCCGGCGGGCCGACGGGCCCGTGACCCCGTCGACGGGGCCGGCGGGCCCACGGGCCGACCTGGCGCGACCGCACGGGCCCACGGGCGGACCGGACCCGGCGCGACCGCACGGTGTCCACGGGTGGGCCCGCGCGGCCGTGCGGCGCGCGCGGGCGGGTGGCTCAGGCCTCCACGGCCAGTCGGCTGCGCACCAGGGCCGCCAGCGCCTCCGCCAGCTCCACCGGCTCCACCGGCAGCGCCACGGCCGCGTCCGCGCGGCTCCAGGTGGCCAGCCAGGCGTCCTGCGGCCGCGCGATCAGCAGCAGCACCGGCGGACAGCGGAACACCTCGTCCTTGATCTGCCGGCACACGCCCATCCCGCCGGCCGGGACGGCCTCGCCGTCCAGGACGCAGACGTCGATGCCGCCCTCCTCCAGCCGCTCCAGGACGGCCGGGAGCGTCGCGCACTCGACGTACTCGACCGGGGGAACGTCGGCCGCGGGCCTCCGCCCGGCCGCCAGCCGCACCTGCGCGCGGGTGTTCGCGTCGTCGCTGTAGACCAGTACGGTGGCGCTGGACTGCATGGTTCCTCCGAGTTCGTACGCGGGAGTGCTCGGTAACCGATGCGCGGATGCTACTCCGTCCCACCGCCCGTCAACACCGCTCCGACACCCCTCCGGAGGCCGTCCCGATGGGCCGTTCGGGTCGGGTCGGGCCGCCCGCCGGAGGTGGGGACACTCCGAACGGCACCCCCCGGAGTGAGGGCGGGATAAGCGACCGACATAATGTCGGTCGTGGCGACAGCAACGACAGTAGATACCGGGCACGCGCACCCGTCGGTCAATCGACCGAACCTCACCAGCGTCGGAACCATCATCTGGCTGAGTTCCGAGCTGATGTTCTTCGCGGCCCTCTTCGCGATGTACTTCACCCTGCGATCGGTAACGGGTGCCGAATACTGGTCCGAGCAGGCGGGCCACCTGAACTTCCCGTTCTCGGCGACCAACACCACGATCCTGGTGCTCTCCTCCCTCACCTGCCAGCTCGGCGTCTTCGCCGCCGAGCGCGGCGACGTGAAGAAGTTGCGCGCCTGGTTCATCGTGACGTTCGTCATGGGCGCGATCTTCATCGGCGGTCAGGTCCTCGAGTACACCGAGCTGGTCAAGGAGGCGGGCATGTCCCTGTCCTCCGGGCCCTACGGCTCGGTGTTCTACCTGACCACCGGCTTCCACGGCCTGCACGTGACGGGCGGCCTCATCGCGTTCCTCCTGGTCCTCGGCCGGACGTACGCCGCGAGGCGCTTCACCCACGAGCAGGCAACCGCCGCCATCGTCGTGTCCTACTACTGGCACTTCGTCGATGTCGTCTGGATCGGCCTCTTCGCCACGATCTACATGATCAAGTAATCGGGCCGCCGCCTGGCGGACCGAGACACTTCCAGCAAGCATCGACGCAGAAGATCCTGACACCGGGGTAATCCGTGAAAAAGCTCTCCGCACGACGACGCCATCCGCTGGCGGCGGTCGTCGTCCTACTCCTCGCGCTGGCGGCCACTGGGGGGCTCTACGCCGCGTTCGCGCCCGCGAGCACGGCCCAGGCCGACGAGACCGCCCAGTCCCTCGCCATCGAGGAGGGCAAGAAGCTCTACACCGTCGGCTGCGCCAGCTGCCACGGCACCGGCGGTCAGGGCACCTCCGACGGCCCGTCCCTGGTGGGCGTCGGCTCGGCCGCCGTCGACTTCCAGGTCGGTACCGGCCGCATGCCCGCGCAGCAGCCGGGCGCCCAGGTCCCGCGGAAGAAGAACATCTACACGCAGGCCCAGATCGACCAGCTCGCGGCGTACATCGCGTCGCTCGGCGCCGGCCCGATCACCCCCACCGAGAAGCAGTACAGCGTGGAGGGCGCGGACGTCGCCAAGGGCGGCGAGCTGTTCCGCAACAACTGCGCCCAGTGCCACAACTTCACCGGTGAGGGTGGCGCGCTCACCAAGGGCAAGTACGCACCGAGCCTCGACGGCGTCAGCGAGAAGCACATCTACGAGGCCATGCAGACCGGCCCGCAGAACATGCCCACCTTCCCCGACACCACCATGCCGGAGAAGGAGAAGAAGGAAATCATCGCGTACATCAAGGCCGTGAACGGTGACGAGACGCCGACCCCCGGCGGCTTCGGCCTGGGCAGCCTCGGACCGGTCAGCGAGGGTCTGTTCGGCTGGATCTTCGGTCTCGGTACGCTGATCGCCGTCGCCGTCTGGGTCGCGGCCCACACCGCTAAGGCCAAGAAGTCATGAGTAGCCAAGAGATCTCCGATGAGAGCCTGCCGCAGAAGCAGGACACCGCGCACGGCTCGGCAGTAGTCGAGAGCCCGTTCGCCGACCCGGGGCTCCCGCCCCACAAGCCCCGCGTCCAGGACATCGACGAGCGGGCCGCCAAGCGGTCCGAGCGGACGGTCGCCCTGCTGTTCACGATCTCGATGCTGGCCACCGTCGGCTTCATCGCCTCGTTCGTGGCCTTCCCCGTCGACAAGATCGTGTACGTGTGGCCCCTCGGCCACGTCAGCGCGACCAACCTGTCGCTCGGTCTGACGCTGGGCATCGCCCTGTTCTGCATCGGCGCCGGCGCGGTCCACTGGGCCCGCACGCTGATGTCGGACGAGGAGATGGCCGACGACCGCCACCCGATCGAGGCGGCCCCCGAGCTCAAGGCCAAGGTGATGGCCGACTTCGCCCAGGGTGCGGCGGAGTCCGGTCTGGGACGGCGCAAGCTGATCCGCAACACGATGTTCGGCGCGCTCGCGATGGTGCCGCTCTCCGGTCTCGTGCTCCTGCGCGAGCTCGGCCCGATGCCCGAGAAGAAGCTCTTCCACACCTCGTGGGCCAAGGGCAAGCGGCTGATCAACATGAACACCTTCGAGCCCCTGCGGCCCGAGGACGTCTCGGTCGGTTCGCTCACCTTCGCCATGCCGGAGGGTCTGAGCGAGGAGGACCACGACTTCAACAACAAGATCGCCAAGGACGCCCTGATGATCGTCCGGATCCAGCCGGCCGACATCAAGGACAAGCGCGAGCTCGAGTGGTCGCACGACGGCATCGTGGCCTTCTCCAAGATCTGCACCCACGTGGGCTGTCCGGTGTCCCTGTACGAGCAGCAGACCCACCACGTGCTCTGCCCGTGCCACCAGTCCACCTTCGACCTGTCCGACGGCGCCCGCGTCATCTTCGGCCCTGCCGGCCACGCCCTTCCGCAGCTGCGGATCGGTGTCGATGACAAGGGCTTCCTCGAGGCGCTCGGCGACTTCGAAGAGCCGGTCGGTCCTGCATTCTGGGAGCGCGGATGAGTACCGCCAACGACACGACGCGCAAGGCGCCCGCCGGTGAGCGGGTCGCCGACTGGGCGGACGGACGGCTGGGGATCTACTCCCTGGCCAAGTCCAACATGCGGAAGATCTTCCCGGACCACTGGTCCTTCATGTTGGGCGAGGTCTGCCTCTACACCTTCATCATCATCATCCTCACGGGCGTGTACCTGACGCTCTTCTTCCACCCGAGCATGAACGAGATCGTGTACCACGGCTCGTACGTGCCGATGCAGGGCGTGAGGATGACCGAGGCGTACGCCTCGACCCTGGACATCAGCTTCGACGTCCGCGGCGGTCTGCTGATCCGGCAGATCCACCACTGGGCGGCGCTGATCTTCATCGCCGGCATGTTCGTGCACATGATGCGCGTCTTCTTCACCGGCGCGTTCCGCAAGCCGCGCGAGGTCAACTGGCTGTTCGGCTTCCTGCTGTTCGTCCTCGGCATGTTCACCGGCTTCACCGGTTACTCGCTCCCGGACGACCTGCTCTCCGGCACCGGTGTCCGCTTCACGCAGGGTGCGATCCTGTCCGTGCCGATCGTGGGCACGTACCTGTCGATGTTCATCTTCGGCGGGGAGTTCCCCGGCCACGACATGGTCGCCCGGTTCTACTCGATCCACATCCTGCTGCTGCCGGGCATCATGCTCGGCCTCGTGGTGGCCCACCTGATCCTGGTCTTCTACCACAAGCACACGCAGTTCGCGGGCCCCGGCCGGACGAACAAGAACGTCGTCGGCATGCCGCTGCTGCCGGTGTACATGGCGAAGGCCGGCGGCTTCTTCTTCCTGGTCTTCGGCGTCATCGCGGTCATCGCCGGCGCGTTCACCATCAACCCCGTGTGGGCCCTCGGCCCCTACCGGCCGGACCAGGTGTCCACCGGTGCGCAGCCCGACTGGTACATGGGCTTCGCCGAGGGTCTGATCCGCGCCATGCCCGGCTGGGAGATCAACCTGTGGGGCCACACGCTCGTCCTGGGCGTGTTCATCCCGCTGGTCCTGTTCGGCGTGATGCTGGCCGCCATCGCGGCGTACCCGTTCATCGAGTCGTGGATCACCGGGGACAAGCGCGAGCACCACATCCTGGACCGGCCGCGCAACGCCCCGACCCGCACGGGCCTCGGCGTCGCGTGGGTCACCGGTTACATGATCATGCTGATCGGTGGTGGCAACGACATCGTCGCCACGCACTTCCACATGTCGATCAACGCGGTCACCTGGTTCGTCCGGATCGCCTTCTTCGTCGGGCCGGTCATCGCCTTCGTCGTCACGAAGCGGATCTGCCTGGGCCTCCAGCGCCGCGACCGCGACAAGGTGCTGCACGGCCGTGAGACGGGCATCATCAAGCGGCTGCCGCACGGTGAGTTCGTCGAGGTCCACGAGCCGCTCAGCCAGGCCCAGCTGCACGCGCTCACCGCGCACGAGCAGTACGCGCCCGCCGAGCTCGGCCCGACGGTCGACGAGAACGGCGTCGAGCGCAAGCCCACCCGTTCGGCGAAGCTCCGCGCGAAGCTGAGCAAGGGCTACTTCGGTGAGGGGAACCAGGTCCCCAAGGCCACGGCCGAGGAGTACAAGGAGATCAGCGCGGGCCACGGCCACCACTGATCACCCTTCCCCCGGGGCTTGGCCCCGGGGGACCCCGGACACCGAGAAGGTCGCCACGGCAGGAGCCCCGTCCAATCGTCGGACGGGGCTCTTCGCCGTCCCCGGCGGTGGATAGGCTGGTGCCCTCATCCGTCACGGACCCAGGAGCGACCATGAGCGCTGTGCAACCCGCTGGAGGACCGACCACGGCGGGCCGCTCCTGGCCCGTGGTCCTCGACACCCTCCTCGCCGGCCGGGACCTCGACGCGGACACCACCGCCTGGGCGATGGAGCGCGTCCTCAGCGGTGAGGCCACCGACGCGCAGATCGCCGGCTTCGCGGTCGCCCTGCGCGCGAAGGGGGAGACGGTCGAGGAGATCACCGGCCTCGTCCGCACCATGTACGCGCACGCCCGCACCATCGACGTGCCCGGCCCGTCCGTCGACATCGTCGGCACCGGCGGCGACGGCGCGAAGACCGTCAACATCTCCACCATGTCGGCGGTCGTCGTGGCCGGTACGGGCGCGAAGGTCGTCAAGCACGGCAACCGCGCCGCCTCCTCCGCCTCCGGCGCCTCGGACGTCCTGGAGAAGCTCGGCGTCAACCTCGAACTGACCCCGGAGCGGGTCGCCGAGGTCGCCGACGAGGCGGGCATCACCTTCTGCTTCGCCGTCAAGTTCCACCCCGCCCTGCGCCACGTCGCCGCGGCCCGCAAGGAGCTGGGCATCCGCACGACGTTCAACTTCCTCGGGCCGCTGACCAACCCGGCCCGGGTACGGGCCCAGGCGACCGGCGTCGCGGACGCCCGCATGGCTCCCATCCTCGCCGGCGTGCTCGCCGAGCGCGGCTCGTCGGCGCTCGTCTTCCGCGGCGACGACGGCCTCGACGAGCTGACCACCACCGCGACGTCCCGCGTGTGGACCGTCCGCGACGGGGCCGTGCGCGAGGAGGCGTTCGACCCGCGCGACGTGGGCCTCGACCTGGTGCCCGTGGAGGCCCTGCGCGGCGCGGACGCCTCGTACAACGCCGACGTCGCCCGCCGGCTGCTCGCCGGCGAGCGGGGCCCGGTGCGGGACGCCGTGCTGCTCAACTCGGCTGCGGCCCTCGTGGCCCTGACCCCGACCGACGCGCCGCTGGCCGAGCAGATCCGGGCGGGCATGGAGAAGGCCGCGGAGTCCATCGACTCGGGCGCCGCCCGCGCGACCCTGGACCGCTGGGTCCGCGCCAGCAACCGCTAGGGCCCTCAGGGCGTGGGTGACGGGGCGGGGCCGCGCGGTTCCGCCCCGCTACCGTCCGCGTCGTCCGCCATGCGAACCCGGGCTTGCGTGCCCGCCGTCGTGTGGCAAGATGCTCCCCAAGGTCATGAGTGACAGCGACCACGGCCCCGGCCCGCTGTCCGGCAACCCTCCGTCCGTGGCGGGGTGCCCCGGGTGAAGACCAGGCCGCAGGCAGCGAGGTCTGCGGCAAGCGCGGACCCCTGCACACCCTGGGGTCCTGGTCCCGAGGGAGCAGTCTCGTGAGCAAGCGAATGCGCTAGGGCCTTCGGCCCTCCTCCCCCTCCGCACGGCCACCGTCGTCACCGTCGGGCCGTGCGTCGAGGCAGTCACCCGTACGCGGCACGGCCCTGCCGTCGCCCTGCGGGTTCCGCACGCCCCCATTCGCCGCGCCCGTTGGGAGAGTCCGCCATGCCCGCGTACCCGAACGCCACCGTTTCCCCCCGCACCGAGGCCGCCCCCGCCGCCCCCGCCGCCGTGCCCGCGCCGACCACCGGCCCCGCCTCCGCCGCCCCCGCCGCCGACGGTCCGCTGCCCGTCCTCGGGCGGGACGTGACCGTGCCGCTCGTCACCGGCGGCCACGTCACGTACGCCGCGCTGGACTACGCGGCCAGCGCGCCCGCGCTGCAGCGCGTCTGGGACGACGTCGCCGCCTACGCGCCGTACTACGGCAGCGTCCACCGCGGCGCCGGGTACCTCTCGCAGCTCTCGACCGACCTGTTCGAGAGCAGCCGCGCGACCGTCGCCGCCTTCCTCGGCTGCCGCCCCGACGACCAGGTGGTGTTCACCCGCTCCACGACCGACTCGCTGAACCTCCTCGCGCATGTGCTGCCCGAGGGGTGCGAGGTGTTCGTCTTCGAGACCGAGCACCACGCGTCGCTGCTGCCGTGGCGGGGCGCGCGGGTCACCTACCTGGACGCGCCGCGCACGCCCGGTCAGGCCGTGCGGACGCTGGAGCGGGCCCTCGCCGACCGGGAGCCGTACGGCCCCGCCCTCGTGTGCGTGACCGGCGCCTCCAACGTGACGGGAGAGCTGTGGCCCGTGCGCGAACTGGCCGCCGCCGCGCACGCGCACGGGGCGCGCGTCGTCCTCGACGCCGCCCAGCTGGCGCCGCACCACCCGGTGGACGTCGGCGACCTGGACGTGGACTGGGTGGCCTTCTCGGGGCACAAGCTGTACGCGCCGTTCGGCACCGGGGTGCTGGCCGGCCGGGCGGACTGGCTGCGGGAGGCCGAGCCGTACCTGGCGGGCGGGGGCGCCTCGCGGCGCGTGGCCCGGCGGGCGGACGGCGGCGTGGACGTCGACTGGCACACCACGGCCGCCCGGCACGAGGCCGGCTCGCCCAACGTGATCGGCGCCTACGCGATCGCGTCGGCGTGCACCGCGCTGACCGAGGCCGGGTTCGACGCGCTCGTGGCCCGAGAGCGCGAGCTGATCACGCGCGTGCGGGAGGGGCTGGCCGACGTGCCGGAGGTGCGCGTGCTGTCGCTGTTCGGCGACGACGCGCCGCGCGTCGGCGTCCTCTCCTTCGTCGTGGAGGGGTGGAACAGCTCGCACTTCGCCGCCGCGCTCTCCGCCGAGTACGGCATCGGCGTGCGCGACGGCCTGTTCTGCGCCCACCCGCTCGTGCGCACGCTGCTGGGCGGGGCCCCGCAGGAGCCCGGCGCGTGCGGCGCGCCGGAGGCCGGACCGGGCGAGCGGTCCCTCAACGCGATCCGGGTCAGCTTCGGCGCGGGGACGCCCGACGAGCACGTCGAGCGCTTCGTCCGGGCCGTGCGCGAGCTGGTCCGCGACGGCGCCCGCTGGAACTACCGCACCGAGGACGGGCGCTGCGTGCCGGACCGTGGCTGAATCCGCTTCACCCGTACGGGTGATTCGCTGGGTTACGCGTCGAGGCCGATCGCGAAGGCCGCCTCCAGGTCGTGCTGGGAGTACGTGCGGAAGGCGACGTGGGTGTCGGTCGCGACAACTCCGGGGATCTTGCTGATGCTGCCCGGGATGACGTCGGCCAGGTCGTCGTGCCTGGCCACGCGGACCATCGCGACGAGGTCGTAGGTGCCGGTGACGGAGAAGACCTCGCTCACGTTGTCGAGAGCGGCGATCGCCTCCGCGATCTCCGGAATGCGGTCCACGCTGGTCTTGATGAGCACGATCGCGGTGATCACGGCTGTCCCTCTCCCTCGGTGGCCGCTGCTGGGGCCTTCACTCTAATGCCCCGGTAGCGCGTCCACGCGTGGAGGAAGCCCAGCCCGAAGCCGATCAGGTGCGCGAGGTAGGCGACGCCCGGACCGCTGCCGGCGCCGCGCGCCGCCACCCACTGCAGGGCGAACCAGAAGACCAGCACGATCCACGCGGGGAAGCGCAGCGGCAGGAAGAAGAGGAACGGGAAGAGGCTCGTGACCCGGGCGCGCGGGAAGAGGTAGAGGAACGCCCCGAGCACCCCCGAGATCGCCCCCGACGCCCCCACGAGCGTCTGCCCGCTGTCCGCGTGCGCCAGCGCGTACCCCGCGAGCGCCAGACAGCCGCAGACCACGTAGAAGACGCCGAAGCGCAGGTGCCCCATGCGCTCCTCGGCCATCGCGCCGAAGACGAAGAGGAAGAGCATGTTGCCGAGCAGGTGCAGCCAGTTGCCGTGCACGAACAGGGCGCTCAGCGGGGTGAGCAGTGCCGCGGCCGAGCCGCTCAGCAGGTCCGCCGGAATCACGCCCCAGCGCCGGAAGTAGTCGCTCTGGGCCAGGACGAGGGCGTCCCCCGTCCCGTACGACGGATTGAGCCCCGAGGCCGGCCCCAGGGCGAACACCACCGCGCACACGCCGATGACGGCGTAGGTCACCGAGGGCCCGGTGACCACACGCCGGAACGTTCCGCGCCAATCCCTCACGCACAGATCATGACGTACGGGGAGCGAGCCGGACAGAGCGCCTCGCCGGGCCGGTGGTCGCCCCCGGCCGGTCCCGCCCTCCGCCCGAGCAGGGGGGACCGTCGAGGCCGTAGGGTTACGGACGTGCCCGGGGCCGCTCCCGGGGCACCCGCAGTCCGACGGCGCACCGCGGGTCGATTACTGGAACGACCGGACCATGACAAGGACGGCCACCATGACGACGGTTCCCCAGCCGACCGCCGAGACCCGCTGGCGCTGCACCCTCTGCGGCAACCTGACACGTTTCGACGTGACGCGCTCCTCGAAGGTCGTGGAGTACGTCCATCTGGACCTGGCGGGGGAGCCCACGGTGGAGGAGCGCGAGGTGGTCAGTGAGACCATCGAGTCGGTCCGCTGCCGCTGGTGCAACGCCGTGGACCGGATCGAGCTGGTGGACAGGCCGGGCGCCGGCTCCTGAGCGGCGCGCCCGGTGCGGCGGGCGGCCCGGCGAAGAGAGAACGACGGTAGGGGTGACGGATCGTGGCGCAGCCCGAAAGCGGCGCTGAGTCGGCCGATGCGGCCGGTGACGCCGCCGAGGCGCTCGACCGCCCGCTGCCCGAGCCGGTGCGGCGCCGGGTCGTGGCGCTCGTGTCCGAGGTGTTCGGCGGCCTGACCGTCGCCGAGCTGCCGGCCCAGCTGCGGCAGTACGCGCGGTTCACCGCCTCGCGCCGGGCCAGGTTCGCGGGCAACGCCATGGCGGCCGCGCTGGAGGGTGACGCGCTCTTCCGGCAGCGGATCGGCGAGCGGCTGCGGGGAACCCAGCCCGAGCTGACCCGGGCCGTCGAGTCCGGCGCGCCGCCCGCGGCCGCCGACCCCGTCGACGTGGCCGCCGCCGCGTACGTGCTCCGCCCTGCCGGCTGGGTCAAGCTGGTCGCCGCCGCCGGCGAGGAGGTGCAGCGCGCCGACGCCGAGCGGGCCGACGAGGCCGGCCGGCGGGAGCTGGAGCGGCTGCGCGAGGAGCTCGCCGAGGCCCGTGCCCAGACCCGGTCGGAGACCGAGCGGCTGCGCACCGAGCTGGAGGCGGCCCGCAAGGAAGCCGAATCGCTTCAGCGCAAGCTGCGCAGCGCCCAGAGCGACGTGAAGCGCGGCGAGGCGGCCCTGCGCCGCACGCGGGCGGAGGTCGACGCCGCGAAGGCGGACGCCACCGCCCGGGTCTCCGCCGCGGAGAGCGAGAGCCGCCGCCTCAAGGCGCGGCTCGGCGAGACCGAGGCGGCCCTGGAGGCCAGCCGCCGGGCGGTCAGGGAGGGCCGTTCGGTGGAGGACGTACGGCTGCGGCTGCTGCTCGACACCGTGCTGGAGGCCGCGCAGGGGCTGCGCCGCGAACTGGCCCTGCCGCCCGTCGCGGTGCGCCCCGCCGACTCCGTGGACGCGGTGGAGCCGGGCCGGATGTCACCCAAGGACATCGCGGCCCGGGCGCTCTCCGAGACGGACCCCGCCCTCCTCGACCAGCTGCTCGCCCTCCCGCAGGCCCATCTGGTCGTCGACGGGTACAACGTCACCAAGACCGGCTATCCGACGATGCCGTTGGAGAAGCAGCGGCTCCGGCTGCTCGGCGGGCTCGCCGGGCTGGCCGCCCGCACCGGTGCCGAGGTCACCTGCGTCTTCGACGGGGCCGAGCTGGCCGCCCCGGTGCTGCTGGCACCGCCGCGCGGCGTGCGGGTGCTCTTCTCCAAGCCGGGGGTCACCGCCGACGAGCTGATCCGCCAGTTGGTGCGGGCCGAGCCCGTCGGCCGGCCCGTCGTCGTGGTCTCCAGCGACCGCGAGGTCGCGGACGGCGTCGCCAAGTCCGGTGCCCGGCCGGTCGCGTCCGTCATGCTGCTCAAGCGGCTTTCGCGGCTCTCGTGACTCCTGTGCCGCATGCCCCATGTGAGGGCGCGTGACGGAACCTACCGTCAACCGCCCATGACACAGCGTGGGACGGGGGTGGGGAATGTGGCCGGCGGGCGAGATTTTTCTCATGAGGATTTGAACTGATCACAAGTTGGTCACTAGGGTCTGGGCTCGAACCTTCGCGCGGTTGGTCGTCCATCGGGGACGACAGCGAAGGAACCGCCTAAATCGTGCAGTTCGGACGTATTCACGGGGTGTCCGGGTGCGCGATGCCGGGGCACCGACCGTCCACCGGCAGGCGGCTCACGAGGAAGAAGGAGCTCGCCTCCGTGGCGTCCCACCGTCGACCCAAGCAGCCGAGCCGCACCCGTGTGACCGTGCTCACCGCCACCGCGGCCGCTGCCGTCGCCCTGACCTCGCAGACCGCTTCGGCCACGCCGCAGCCGACCAAGGACCAGGTCAAGGAGAAGGTCGACAAGCTCCACCACGAGGCCGAAGAGGCCACGGAGCAGTTCAACCTCGCCGACGAGCGGCGCGAGAAGCTCCAGAAGGAGATCACCGCCCTCCAGGACCAGGTCGCCCGCGGCCAGGAGGAGCTCAACGCCCTCCGCGACGGCATCGGTTCGGTCGCCAGCGCCCAGTACCGCAACGGCGGCATGGACCCGTCCCTCCAGCTCTTCCTCTCCTCCGACCCGGACGACTACCTCGACAAGGCGTCCGCCGTCGACCAGCTCTCCGCCAAGCAGGCCGAGACGCTCCGCACCATCCAGGCCAAGCAGCGCACGCTCGCGCAGCAGCGCGCCGAGGCGACGGCGAAGCTCGGCGACCTGGAGGACGTCCGCAAGTCGCTCGGCGACAAGAAGAAGAAGTACCAGGCCAAGCTGGCCGAGGCGCAGAAGCTGCTCAACACGCTCACCGCCGAGGAGCGGCGGAAGATGCAGCAGGAGGAGCAGCGCGCCAGCCGGGACGCCGGCGAGCGCGTCGAGCTCGGCAACGAGGTCCCGGCCTCCCAGCGCGGCGCCGCCGCGCTCAACGCGGCCGCCACGCAGATCGGCAAGCCGTACGTCTCCGGCGCCGAGGGCCCCAACTCCTACGACTGCTCCGGCCTGACGCAGTGGGCCTACCGCCAGGCGGGCGTGAGCATCACGCGCACCACGTACACGCAGCAGAACGACGGCGTGAAGATCGGCCGCAGCGAGCTCAAGCCGGGCGACCTCGTCTTCTTCAACAGCCTTGCCCACGTCGGCCTGTACGCCGGCAACAACACCGTGCTGCACGCCCCGAAGCCGGGCGCCTCGGTCCGCTACGAGTCGATGGACTACCTGGGTTCGTTCCAGTTCGGCGTCCGCATCTGACTTGTGCGCCCGCAGTCGGGCAGCTGATATGCGCGGCACGCCCGGCGTGCCGGCGAACCGCCCGCCATGCGCGCCCGATCGGGGGATTTCCCGACCCCCGCACTGACGCCCCGCCCCGCCGGTGACCTGTGGTTCCCGGTGGGGCGCCACCATGTGCGCCCCCGAAGGTCTTTGGCCGCGGCGTGACCACCCGGCTACTGTCTGGCGCGCACCACCCTGCGTCACAGCTGAAGGGAGCGCGGTCCGTGGCGTCCCATCGCCGTCCCCCCCACCCGGGCCTCCACCGGAGCGCCAAGGCCACCGTCCTGTCCGCCGCCGCGGCCACGGCGGCCGCCGCCCTCGGTGCCACCCCCGTGCACGCCGACCCGGCCGAACCGGCCGACACCGCCCGCGCCCGCGTCGACCGGCTCTACTCCGAGGCGGAGCGGGCCACGGAGAGCTTCAACGCGGCCGACGAGCGCGCCGACCGGCTGCGCGAGGCCGTCGACACGGCCCGCGACAGCGTGGCGCGCGGCCAGGAGCGCATCAACCGCATGCGCGGCGCGCTCGGCGCGGTCGCCGGCGCCCAGTACCGCTCGGGCGGCATCGACCCGGCCCTGGCACTGATGCTCTCCGAGGACCCCGACACCTACCTCGACAAGGCCGCCGTCCTCGACCGGATCAGCGAGCGGCAGGCCGGTGCGCTGGCCGAACTCCGGCGCGCCGGGCAGCGGCTGGCGCAGGAGCGCGCCGAGGCCACCCGCGCCCTGGCCGAACTGGAGCGCAGCCGCGCGGCCGTGGCCCGGCACAAGCAACAGGTCGAGCGGAAGCTCGCCGAGGCGCGGGCGCTGCTCCACTCCCTGCCGTCCGAGGAGCGCGACGCCCTCGACCGGGCGTCCCGCTCGGGCCGCGACGAGGGCTCCCTCCCGCCTCCCACCGGCGCGGCGTCGTCCCGCGCGGCGCTCGCCGTCCAGGCGGCCCGCTCGGCGGTCGGCAAGCCGTACGTGTGGGGCGCCAACGGCCCCGACGGATTCGACTGCTCCGGCCTGATGCAGTGGTCGTACGCCCAGGCCGGCGTCGGTCTGCCCCGCACCTCGCAGGCGCAGCGCGGCGCGGGCCGCCACGTGCCCCTCTCCGAGGCGCGCCCCGGCGACCTCGTGACCTACCGCTCCGACGCCAGCCACGTGGCCATGTACATGGGCAACGGCCAGGTCGTCCACGCCCCCTACCCGGGCGCCCCCGTCCGGTACGACCCGGTCGGCATGATGCCCGTCTCGGCGGTCACCCGCGTCTGACGGCCGCCGCCACCCCGCGCACCGCCCGCGCACCGCCCGCCGCGTGGCGCGCCCCGCGGGGTGGTGCGCCTACGATCGGGGCGTGGCAGGACCGGGACGGCGACGCGTGGCGGCGGTGCTCGGCGCGCTCGCGCTTGTCGCGGGGTGCGCCGCACCGGCGTCGACCCCCGCCTCCGTCACCGCTCCCTCTCCCGCTTCCGGGTCCGACGCGTCCGCCCGCCCGTCGCCCGCCGGTACCGGGCTCTCCGGGACGCCCCCCGCGGGGACGTCGGCCACCGGCCCGGCGTCCGCGGCCGAGCGGGGCATCCGCGAGGCCCTCGACCGGCGGGCCGCCGCCGTGCTGCGCCACGACGTACCGCCGGACGACCCGGCCGCGCGCACCCTGGGTCACCTCGCCGCCGTTCCGCTGGCGACCTGGGCGTACCGGGTCCTCGGCGTCGACCGGGACGGGCCCCGGGCCGTGGTGCGGGCCGAGCTGGCGTACACCCTCGACGGGCACGACGCGGGCCCGGTCACCACCGGACGCGTCCTGGAGCTGGCCGAGCGGGACGGGCGGTGGCGGGTGACGGCGGACCGCCCCGCCGACGGGGCCGCCGCCCGTATCTGGGAGCAGGGGCCCGTGCAGGTCGTACGCGGCGCCCGTGCCCTCGTCCTCGGCGTGGGGCAGGACCGGGCGCTGCTGCGGGAGGTCGCCGCCACCGCCGACCGGGCGCTCCCCGCCGTCACGGCCGCCTGGTCCGGGAGGTGGAGCGGGCGGGTCGTCGTCCTGGTCCCCGGCTCCCTCGACGCCATGGCCGCCCTGCTGGGCGAGCCGGTCGACGCGTACCGGGGGACCGCCGCCGTCACCACCGGCCGTCCCGGCGGCGGCGCGGGCGCCCCCGCCGACCGCGTGGTCGTCAACCCGGAGGCGTACCGGGAACTCTCCGGGTTCGGGCGGCGCTTCGTCCTCACCCACGAGGCCGTCCACGTCGCCACCCGCACCGCCACCACCGCCGCGACACCCCTGTGGCTCTCCGAGGGCCTCGCCGACCGGATCGCCTACCGGGGCACGGGCCGCTCCGCCGCCGACGCGGCGCCCGAACTGGCCCGGGCGGTGCGCGCGGGCGACGTCCCGGCCGCGCTGCCCGCCGACGGCGACTTCTCCTTCGGCGGCGACGCCGGGCGGGTCGCCCGCGCCTACGAGGGCGGCTGGCTCGCCTGCGAGCTGATCGCCCGGCGGTGGGGCGGGGAGCGGCTGGCCGCGTTCTACCGCGCGGCGGGCGAGCGCGGCCAGGACCGGGCCTTCCGCGACGTCCTCGCCACGGACCGGGCGGCGTTCACCCGCGCCTGGCGCGACCACCTGCGTCAGGAGCTGAGCAGCGCCCCGTCGTGATGATCGGCCTGGGTGGGCACCCGCGCGGTCCCGGCGTCGCGCAGCCGCGGCTCCGTCACCGTCCGGCGCCACAGCACCCGCGCCGCCGACAGCGACGCCGCGACGAGCAGCCCGTTGCGGACGAAGAGCAGCGCCAGGCCCAGCGCGTCGCTCGCCACCACGTGCGAGAACCACAGCGGGAACTCCAGCAGCGTCACCCCGGTCGCCACGAGCACGAGCAGGACCGGGCGCCGCATGCGGCTGCCGCGCCACACCAGGCACACGGCGGCCAGCCCGACCAGCCACAGCATGTACTGGGGGCTGATGACCCGGCTCGTGGTGGTGAAGAGCAGCACCGCCACGAACGCCGCGTCGCACAGCGTCGTCGCGTCGAACTCCCGCGCCCGCACCCGCCACACCAGCAGCCAGCCGAACGCCAGCGCCGTCAGCCCCAGCGCCGCGCCGCTGACGAGCGGCACGTACGGGCCGAGGAACTCCACCGACCCGTAGTTCAGCCGCACCTCGCCGTCCCACGCGCCGAAGAACCGCGCCACGTGGAAGACGAGCGAGCCCAGCGACTCCACCTCGGTGCCCCGGTCCCGCTGGAACGTCAGGAACGCCAGCGCCCCCGGGGCCGCGAGGACGCACGCCCCCAGCACCGCCGCGCCCGACACGGCGGCGGCCACCCACGAGCGACGCGTCACGCGGCCCCGCGCCGTACCGAGCAGCAGCAGCGCGGGCCACACCTTCAGCAGCGCGCCCACCCCGACGAGGACGCCCATGGTCCGCGGGTGGCGCACCCCGGCCAGCAGGGCGGTGACGGCGACGGCGGTGACCATGATGTCGAAGCGGGCGTACGCGGTCGGCCCGAGCAGCGGGACGCCCGCGAGCCACACCCAGGCACCCGCGCGGCTCTTGCCGGGCCGCCCGCCCGCGTACACCAGCAGCCCGAAGACCACCGCGTCGCAGACGAGGGCGAGCACGAAGAAGGCGTGCGCGTACTCCAGGAACGGCAGCAGGCCGGGGGAGAGGATCGCGAAGGCGGCGGCCGGCGGGTACTGCCAGGTGACGTCGTCCAGCGGGTACGTGCCGCCGAGCAGCACCTCGTACCACTGGAAGTAGATCACCGAGACGTCGGTCGTCACGTCCGGGCCCGGCACGAAGACGACCCTGAAGGTGTAGAGCAGGAGGACGGCCCTGCTGAGCAGCCAGAAGGCGGCCAGGGACCACCGCGGTCCGCTCGGGAGCTTCATCGGTACCTCGTCCGGTTTCGTGATGGTCTGCGGGTGGGGGGCGGTACGGTGCGCGAGCGGTGCGGCCGGGCCGTTCGGTACTGTCGGCCCCGATGCACAAGACGCTGATCGTAACGAACGACTTCCCGCCGCGGCCCGGTGGGATCCAGGCGTTCCTGCACAACATGGCGCTGCGCCTGGACCCCGAGCAGGTCGTCGTCTACGCCTCCACCTGGAAGCGCGGCCGCGAGGGGGCCGAGGCCACCGCCCGGTTCGACGCGGAGCAGCCCTTCCGGGTGGTGCGGGACCGCACGACGATGCTGCTGCCCACGCCGCGGGTGACCGCGCGCGCGTCGGCGCTGCTGCGCGAGCACGGCTGCACCTCGGTGTGGTTCGGGGCCGCGGCGCCGCTCGGGCTGATGGCGCCCGCGCTGCGCAGGGCCGGCGCCCGCCGCCTCGTCGCCACGACCCACGGCCACGAGGCCGGCTGGGCCCAGCTGCCCGGGGCGCGCGCGCTGCTGCGCCGCATCGGCGAGGGCACCGACACGATCACGTACCTGGGCGAGTACACGCGGTCGCGGATCGCCGCCGCGCTCACCCCGCAGGCCGCCGCGCGCATGGTGCAGCTGACGCCGGGCGTCGACGAGAAGACCTTCCACCCCGACTCGGGCGGTGACGCGCTCCGCGCCCGGCTGGGGCTGGCCGACCGGCCCGTCGTGGTCTGCGTCTCCCGGCTGGTGCCGCGCAAGGGCCAGGACACCCTCGTACGGGCCATGCCGGCCGTCCTCGCCGCCGTGCCGGACGCCGTGCTGCTGGTCGTCGGCGGCGGCCCGTACGAGGCCGAGCTGCGCCGCCTCGCCCGCGAGAGCGGCGTGGCCGGTTCGGTGCGCTTCACCGGCTCCGTGCCGTGGGAGGAGCTGCCCGCGCACTACGGGGCCGGCGACGTCTTCGCGATGCCGTGCCGCACCCGGCGCGGGGGCCTGGACGTCGAGGGCCTCGGCATCGTCTACCTGGAGGCGTCGGCGACGGGCCTCCCGGTCGTCGCAGGGGACTCCGGCGGCGCCCCGGACGCCGTCCTGGACGGCGAGACCGGCTGGGTCGTGCGGGGCGGCTCCCCGCAGGACGCCGCCGAGCGGATCGTCCCCCTCCTCCAGGACCCCGACCTGCGCCGCCGCATGGGCGAGCGCGGCCGCGCCTGGGTCGAGGAGAAGTGGCGCTGGGACCTCCTGGCGGAGCGCCTCGAAGCCCTCCTGTAGCCCGGCCCCGCGCCGCCGGGCGTCGGTGGTGCGCGGGCCGGCGGTACGGGGTGTCGGTGGGCGTGGGCCCGCGGACGGCGCGGCGCCCGTCAGACGGGGTCTGACGGGCGCCGGGGCGTACGGGGGAGGCGGGGTCAGCCGCGGTAGATCGCCTCGATCTCGTCGGCGAAGTCCTTCGCCACCACGTTCCGCTTCAGCTTCAGCGACGGGGTGATGTGACCCGCCTCCTCCGTGAACTGGGCGGACAGGATGCGGAACTTGCGGACAGACTCCGCCTTGGAGACGGCGCAGTTGCCGTCGTCCACGGCCCGCTGCACCTCCGCCAGCAGCTCCGGGTCGTCGCGCAGCGACGCCGCGGTCGAGCCGGCCGGCTTGCCCCGGTCGGCGGCCCAGCGGGTGAGGAACTCCTCGTCCAGGGTGACGAGCGCGCCCACGAACGGCCGGCCGTCGCCGACGACCATGCACTCCGCGACCAGGGCGTGGCCGCGGATGCGGTCCTCGATCACGGCGGGGGCGACGTTCTTGCCGCCCGCGGTCACGAGGATCTCCTTCTTGCGGCCCGTGATGGCCAGGTAGCCGTCCTCGTCGAGGGTGCCGATGTCACCGGTGTGGAACCAGCCGTCGGCCAGGGCCTCGGCCGTCGCCGACTCGTTCTGCCAGTAGCCGGTGAAGACGTGCTCGCCGTGGAGCAGTACCTCACCGTCGTCGGCGATCCGCACCTTGGAGCCGGGCAGGGGCTGGCCGACCGTGCCGATCTTCTGCCGGTCCCAGGGGTTGAAGGCCGTCGCCGCGCAGGACTCCGTCAGGCCGTACCCCTCCAGCACGGTGAAGCCGATGCCGCTGAAGAAGTGACCGAGCCGCTCGCCCAGCGGGGCCCCGCCCGAGATGGCGAACTCGCACCGCCCGCCGAGCACCGCGCGGAGCTTGCTGTAGACCAGCACGTCGAACAGCTTGTGCTTCAGCCGCAGGCCGAGCGGGGCGCCGCCCGGCGTCGCCTTCGCCCGGCTGTAGGCGATGGCCGTCTGCGCGGCCCGGTCGAAGATCTTGCCCTTGCCGTCCGCCTGGGCCTTCGCCCGCGCCGAGTTGTACACCTTCTCGAAGACGCGGGGCACACCCAGGATGAGCGTGGGCCGGAACGAGGCCAGGTCGTCCGTGAGGTTCTTGATGTCGGGCACGCAGCCGAGCCGGATCGGCGCCAGGACCGAGGCGACCTCCACCATCCGCCCGAAGACGTGCGCCGCGGGCAGGAACAGCAGCACCGACGAGCGGCCCGTCTGGAACAGCGGCTTGAGGCGCTCGACGACGTTGCCGCACTCGGCGAAGAAGTTGCGGTGGGTCAGCACGCAGCCCTTGGGGCGGCCCGTGGTGCCGGAGGTGTAGACGATGGTCGCCGTGTCGTCCGCCCGCGCGGTGCCGCCGCGCTCGTCCAGCGTCGCGTCGGACACCTCGCGGCCGGCCTCGGTCAGCTCCTCGACGGCGCCGCCGTCGATCCGCCACACGTGCCGCAGCTCCGGCAGGGCGTCCCGCACGGACTCCACCGCGTCGGCGTGGGCCTGGCTCTCCACGACGGCCGCCACCGCGCCCGAGTCGCCGAGGATCCACTGGATCTGCTCCGGCGAGCTCGTCTCGTACACCGGTACGGTCACCGCGCCCGCGCTCCACACCGCGAAGTCCAGCTGCACCCACTCGTACCGGGTGCGCGAGATCAGCGCGACCCGGTCGCCCGGCCGGACGCCCCGGGCCACCAGGCCCTTGGCCGCGGCCCGTACCTCGGCGAGGAACCGCGCGGCGGTGACGTCCTCCCACCCGCCGGCGACCTTGCGGGCCATCACGGCCACGTCTGGGTGCTGCGCGGCGTTGCGGCGGACCAGATCCGTCAGGTTGCCGTCCGCGGGGACCTCGTACAGGGCCGGAAGGCTGAACTCGCGCAAGACTGCTGCTCCTCATCGGGCGCCGACGCCACGGCTCTGTGTGATGCGCCGGTTTCGCGGTCCACTACGGACTACGCACTCAGTGGGGGTGAGCACGACTGGACTGCCCGGACGTTACCCACCAGTACTGGGTTCCCGATAGGGGGTCCTGGTCAGATGTTCCCTGCGTCACACGTCGGCGGCTCTCCTTCGCGCACAGTAGTCCACTTCGGTCACGACGTGGAAGTAACCGCAGGTCCGGCCCGCTCCGCCGGGCCGTAAGCTGGTGTGCCATGCGCATCCATGTGGTCAGTGACGTACACGGGAACGCGCGGGACCTGGCCAGGGCGGGGGAGGGCGCCGACGCACTCGTCTGCCTCGGCGACCTGGTGCTCTTCCTCGACTACGCCGACCACTCCCGCGGCATCTTCCCCGACCTCTTCGGCACGGAGAACGCCCACCGCATCGTCGCCCTGCGCACGGCCCGGCGCTTCGGCGAGGCCCGAGAGTTCACCCGCGGCCTGTGGGCCGGGCTCGCGGAGCGCGGCGTCGACAAGGCCACCGCCGTCGAGTCGGCCGTCCGCGCCCAGTACGCCGAGCTCTTCGCCGCCTTCCCCGCGCCCACCTACGCCACGTACGGCAACGTCGACGTGCCGCGCCTGTGGCCCGAGTACGCCCGCGCCGGCACCACCGTGCTCGACGGCGAGCGCGTCGAGATCGGCGGCCGCGTCTTCGGCTTCGTCGGTGGCGGCCTGCCCAGCCCGATGCGCACCCCGTACGAGGTCCCGGAGGAGGAGTACGCGGCGAAGGTCGAGGCGCTCGGCGAGGTGGACGTGCTGTGCTCGCACATCCCCCCGGACGTCCCCGAGCTGACGTACGACACGGTGGCCCGGCGCTTCGAGCGCGGCTCGGGCGCCCTGCTCGACGCGATCCACCGCGTCCGCCCCCGCTACGCCCTCTTCGGCCACGTCCACCAGCCCCTCGCGCGGCGCATGCGCGTCGGGGCCACGGAGTGCGTGAACGTGGGCCACTTCGCCTCCTCCGGCAGGCCCTGGGCCCTGGAGTGGTGAGGGGCGGGCACGCGATAGCCTTCCCCCACGTACCGAGCCCCCTGGAGGAGCCACAGCGATGGCGGAACACACCAGTTCGAGCATCACGATCGAGGCGGCCCCTGCCGAGGTCATGGGAGTGATCGCCGACTTCGCCCGCTATCCGGAGTGGACGGGCGAGGTCAAGGAGGCCGAGGTCCTCTCGCGGGACGCGGCCGGCCGCGCCGAGCAGGTCCGCCTGCTGCTGGACGCCGGGGCGATCAAGGACGACCACACCCTGGCGTACACCTGGACCGGCGGGCACGAGGTGAGCTGGACGCTCGTGAAGTCGCAGATGCTCCGCGGGCTCGACGGCTCCTACACGCTCGCCCCGCTCGACGGCGGCGCCCGCACCGAGGTGACGTACCGGCTCACCGTCGACGTCAAGATCCCCATGCTCGGCATGATCAAGCGCAAGGCCGAGAAGGTCATCATCGACCGCGCCCTGGCGGGCTTGAAGAAGCGCGTCGAGTCCACCACGCAGGCGTAGCCCCGGGCCCGCGCCGGCCCCCGCACCGCAGCGCCCGCACCGCAGTCGGGGCCTGGGCCGCAGGACGCCGGGCTGATCGGGGCGGGCCACGGTGTCACGCGGGCCACGTCCGGCCCTGTGGCCGAGCGGGACCGCGCCCGGCGGGCCCGCGGCCGGGTGGCCCGGTAGCCGGCAGTCCCGCGGCTCGGCCGCCCTTGCCCGCGGCCCGGCGGCCCCACGGCTCGGGGGCCCGCGGTCGGGCGGGACGGGGGCGGGGGCGCCCCCCGGTACCGTTCCCCCATGCGTACGCTCCTCGTCACCGGCCCCGGCGGATCCGGCCGGACCACCGTCGCCGCGGCGACCGCCCTCGCCGCCGCCCGCGACGGCCGCAGGGTGCTCCTGCTGACCGGTGACCCGCTCGACGGCCTCACGGACGCCGACGCGCGCCTCACCGTCCGCCGCCTGGACCCCGCCGCCCACTTCCGCGCCGAACTCCTCGCCCTGCAGGAGCGGGCCGCCGCGGCCCTGGAAGTCCTCGGCGCGGCCCGCCTCGACGAGGACGAGCTCACCGAACTGCCCGGCAGCGACCGCTTCGCCTACCTCGCGGCCCTGCGCGACGCCGCCCGCGCCGACCACGACCTCCTCGTCGCCGACCTCCCGCCCCTGCGCGACGCCGTCGCCCTGCTCGCCCTCCCCGGACAGCTCCGCCGCTACCTGCGCCGCCTCCTGCCGCCCGAGCGCCAGGCCGCCCGCGCCCTGCGGCCCGTCCTCGCCCAGCTCGCCGGGGTCCCCATGCCCGCCGACGCGCTGTACCGCGCCGCCGCCGAGCGGGACGCCGAGCTGGCCGTCGTACAGGAGCTGATCGAGGCGCCCACCACCAGCGTCCGCCTCGTCGTGGAACCCGGCCCGTCCGCCACCGGGGCCCTGCGCACCGCCCGCGCCGGGCTCGCCCTGCACGGCCTCGCCCTCGACCAGGTCGTCGCCAACCGGCTCCTGCCCGCCACCTCGCCCGACCCGTGGCTCGCCGCGCTCGCCGACCGGCAGCGCGGTCACCTGAAGGAGCTGTACGAGGACGGCGTCCCCGCCGTCCGCGAGCTGCCCCACCTGGGGCGCGACCCGCACGGCGCCGACGACCTGGCCGACCTCGCCCGCCTCGGCGACCTCACCCCCGGCGCGCCCGTCCCCGCCCCCCGGTGGCCGGTCGAGGACCGGCGCGACACCGACGGCGTCCTGGTCTGGCGCATACCGCTGCCCGGGGCGACCAAGCCCGGCCTCGTCCTCGTCCGCCGCGGCGACGAACTGGTCCTCACCGTCGGACCGTTCCGCCGCGTCGCCCCGCTCCCGTCCGCGCTGCGCCGCTGCACCGTCGCCGGCGCCGCCCTGCGCGACGGCGAGCTGCTGGTCCGCTTCCGCCCCGACCCGGGACTGTGGCCCCGCACCCCCTGAACCACCACCCGCCGGTCGGGTACCGTCGATGGCATGAGCGATGCCACGCAGCGGCCCGGCCCCCCGGAGGACGACGCCTGGGCGCGGGCCTGCGCCGAGGACCTGGCGGCCGAGCGCGCCCGCCGCGCCGGCCGCGGCACCCCGCCGCCCGGCTCCGCCGCCGAGGAACTGCGCAAGCTCGTCGACGCGGTCGCCGACAAGGTCTCCTCGCTCGGCGGCCCACTGCTGGGCACGGGCGCGCAGAGCGCGGTCCGGCAGGCCGTCGCCCAGGCCAGGTCCGCGATCGAACCGGTCATCGAGCGCAACCCGCAGGTCTTCGACCACCTCGCCGCCGCGGGGGGCGAGCTGCTCGCCGCCTACCGCTCCGCCGTCAGCGGCCAGGAGCACCGCTGGACCGCCGGACCACAGGGGAAGGCCGCGTCCGACGGCCCGGGTCCCACGGCCGAGCGCCGGGGCGACGCGGAGCGGAACGACAAGGGCGACGACAAGGGGAACGGCGAGGGGCCGGACGGCAACCAGCGCATCGACCTCGACTGAACCGGACCCCGCCGGACCGGGCGGTCCGGCGCCCGCCCTCGGGTACGGTTGGGCCTAGCGGGGCTCGACCGAAAACTGAGGGACACATGGGACTCACCATCGGCGTCGACATCGGCGGCACGAAGATCGCGGCCGGCGTGGTCGACGAAGAGGGCACCATTCTCGACACCCACAAGGTGCCGACCCCGTCGACGCCCGAGGGCATCGTCGACGCGATCTGCGCGGCCGTCTCCGAGGCGGGCAAGGGCCATGACGTCGAGGCCGTCGGCATCGGCGCCGCCGGATACGTCGACGACAAGCGCGCGACCGTCCTGTTCGCGCCCAACATCGACTGGCGGCACGAGCCGCTGAAGGACAAGGTCGAGCAGCGCGTCGGGCTCCCCGTCGTCGTCGAGAACGACGCCAACGCCGCCGCCTGGGGCGAGTACCGGTTCGGCGCCGGCCAGGGCCACGACGACGTCATCTGCATCACGCTCGGCACCGGCCTCGGCGGTGGCATCATCATCGGCAACAAGCTGCGCCGCGGACGCTTCGGCGTCGCCGCCGAGTTCGGTCACATCCGGGTCGTCCCGGACGGTCTGATGTGCGGCTGCGGCAGCCAGGGCTGCTGGGAGCAGTACGCCTCCGGGCGCGCCCTGGTCCGGTACGCCAAGCAGCGCGCCAACGCCACCCCGGAGAACGCCGGGATCCTGCTGTCGCTGGGGGACGGCACCGCCGAGGGCATCGAGGGCAAGCACATCAGCGACGCCGCCCGCCAGGGCGACAAGGTGGCGGTCGACTCCTTCCGCGAGCTGGCCCGCTGGGCCGGCGCCGGCCTCGCCGACCTGGCGTCCCTCTTCGACCCGTCCGCGTTCATCGTCGGCGGCGGCGTCTCCGACGAGGGCGACCTGGTCCTGGACCCGATCCGCAAGTCCTTCCGCCGCTGGCTCGTCGGCGGCAACTACCGGCCGCACGCCCAGGTCCTCGCCGCGCAGCTCGGCGGCAAGGCCGGCCTGGTCGGCGCCGCGGACCTGGCCCGCCAGGGCTGACCCGCCCTCCTCGCCAGACACGTCACCCGCCCGCCGCGTCCCCACCGGGACGCGGCGGGCGGTGTCGTACGGTGCCCCCATGGAGCTCACCGCACTGCCCGACTCCCGTACCGAGGCGGACGGTTCGGCCGTCGTCCGTGTGCTCGGCTACAACATCCGGTCGCTGCGCGACGACGAGGACGCCCTGGCCCGGGTCGTCCGCGCCTGCGCCCCCGACGTGGTGCTCGTCCAGGAGGCGCCGCGCTTCTTCCGCTGGCGCAAGCACGCGGCGCGCCTCGCCGCCAAGAGCGGCCTCGTCGTGGTGGGCGGCGGCGCCACCGCGGCCGGACCCCTGTTGCTCTGCTCCCTGCGCGTCACCGTCGAACGCACCCGGGACGTGCTGCTGCCCCTCACGCCGGGCCTGCACCGACGCGGCTTCGCCACCGCCGTGGTGCGCGTCGGCGGCGCCCGGCTCGGGCTGCTCAGCTGTCACCTGAGCCTGCGGGCCGACGAGCGGTACGCGCAGGCGGGGATGGTGCTGGAGCAACTGGCCGCGCTCGGCGTGCCGCACGCGGTCGTCGGGGGCGACGTCAACGAACGGCCCGACGGGCGGGCCTTCCGGCGGCTCGCCACCGCGCTCCAGGACTGCCGGGCCGTGCGGCCGTGGGGCGGCGAGCACACCCACCCGCCGGGCGACCCGCACCAGCGGATCGACGCGCTCTTCGCCACCGGCGGCGTCGAGGTCCTGGGCTGCGGGGTGCCCATCGGGCTGCCCGGCGTGACGGAGGCGGACCTGAGGGCGGCGACGGACCATCTGCCCGTGCTCGCCGCCCTCCGCGTACCGGCGGCCGCGCCCTGAGCGGAGCGGCCCCGGAGAGCGGGTGGCGCCCTGGGCGGAGCGCCCCCGCAGGCGTCCCCCGCGCGGTGCGCGGGTGGTTCAGACGACGGCGCCGCGCCCCGGGTCGTCGTCCCCGTCCTCGTCCTCGTCCCGCATGCGGGACACCAGCGTCGCGAAGCCGCCGAGGAACCCGCCGACGCAGAGCGTGGTGAGCCACCACGTCATGTCCCACTGGAGCAGCACGGCGAGCAGCATCAGCACCGGTCCGCCGAGCACGCCCAGCCAGCCGAACTTCGCCGCCGAATCGGCCTCCGGCAGCGGCGGCGGCTCCGGCGGTACGAAGTGGCCCTCGTCGTCGTCGGCGGCCTCCGCCGGGGTGGCGGCGCCCTCCCCGCCCGCGGGGGCGTCGGGATCGGCGAGCCGGTAGTCGCGCGGGCCGACGCCCGGCGCGAACACGACGGAACCGCCCAGCGCGGGCCGCGCCGCCGCGGCGGGCCCGTCGTCCTCCGGGGTGTCCCCGGCCGCGGCGCCCCCGTCCTCGGTCCGGGCCTGCGCCGTCCCGTCGCCCGTGTCCGGGCCCTCCACCGTGCGGTCACCGCTCGTGCGGTCGCCCGTCGTGCCGTCGTCGGTCGTACGGTCCTCGGCCGTCCGGCTGTCGACCTTCCCACCGTCGGCCTTGCGCCGGTCGTCCGCCGACGCCCCCCGGGCCGGCCGGTCGCCGTCCGCGCGGGCGTCGAACTCGGGCAGCGCCAGGTCCTCCACCGAGCGGAACGGCCGCGCGCCCGGCGGGTCCGGCGGCTCCTCCCCGTACCCGGCGACGATCGCGGCCCACGCCGCCTCCTCGTCCAGCCGCCCGCCGGTCCCTGCCGCGGCCCCGGCGGCCGCGCCGCCCGCGGCCGAGGCCCCGGTGCCGGCCACGGGCTCGACGGTCGCCTCGGCCCCGGGTTCGGCGGTCGGCTCGGCGACCGGCTGCCCGGCGGCACCCGCCGGACCGGGCTGCCCGGTCGCACCGGCCGTCCCGTCGGCGCCGGTCACCGCGCCCGGGCCGTCGGGCAGCGGCAGGGCGTGCCGCTCCTCCAGGCCGTCCTGCCGGTCCCGGCCCTCCCCGTGCTCCGCGTCGTGCTGTTCAGCCACCGGACGAACTCCCCTCCTTGTCCCTGTCCCGGGCGGCGCCTGCGCCGGTCCCGGGAGCGAGGCGGCCGATGAACGCGTGGCTCTCCTCGAAGATCCGCTCCGCGTCGTGGTCCAACGTCGCGACGTGGTAGCTCTGTTCCAGCAGGACCTCGGTGACGTCCGTGGAGGAGATGCGGCCGAGGATGCGCGCCGAGTCGGCGGGCGGCACGACGTGGTCCTGGGGGGAGCGCAGCAGCAGGACGGGCTGCGTCACCTGCGGCAGGTCGCGGTCCACCACGTGCAGGAAGCGGCGCAGGGCGTGCGCGGCGTGCAGCGGCACCCGGTCGTAGGCGACCTCGTCCATGCCGTCCTTGGCGATGTCGTTGGCGAGGCCGGCCTTCGACGGCACGAGGTGCCGGACGACGGGCAGCGCGTGCGCCATGACGCCGTGGACGCGGTTCGCCGGGTTCACCAGGACGATGCCGGAGACCGCGTCGCCGTGCCGGGCGGCCAGCCGCAGCGTCAGGGCCCCGCCCATGGAGAGCCCGAACACGAAGACCCGCTCGCACCGGCGCGACAGGGCCCGCAGCTCCCGGTCGACCTCCGCGTACCAGTCCTCCCCGCCGGTGACCTGCATGTCCTGCCACCGCGTGCCGTGCCCGGGCAGCAGCGGCAGCGACACGGTCAGTCCGCGGGCCGCGAGGTACTCGCCCCAGGGCCGCAACGACCCCGGGGAACCGGTGAAGCCGTGGCAGAGCAGGACGCCGACGTCCCCGCCCTCGTGGCGGTACGGCTCGGCTCCGGGAAGGACCGGCACGGGGTCTCCTGTTCGCGTCGGTGGAGGTTCGGACGTGTGTACTTCACCGTACGCGACCGCGCTGACACCGACCAGGGCCGTCACGCCCGTGACGCGGGCCGGGGGCTGGCCGGGAGAGGGGGGCCCGGCCCCGCTCGGGTTATGGTCTGATCGACGGAACACAGGAGGAACACGAGTTGATCTACGGCGCTATGAAGTTCTCCATCGGAGGGCCGCTGAAGTTCGCCTTCAGGCCCTGGGTGGAGGGCCTCGAGAACATCCCCGCCGAGGGGCCGGCGATCCTCGCGAGCAACCACCTGTCGTTCTCCGACTCCTTCTTCCTGCCGGCGGTCCTCGACCGCAAGGTCACCTTCATCGCCAAGGCCGAGTACTTCACCTCGCCGGGCGTGAAGGGCAAGCTCACCGCCGCGTTCTTCAAGGGCGTCGGCCAGCTGCCCGTGGACCGATCCGGCGCCCGCGGCGCCGGTGACGCCGCCGTGCGCAGCGGCATCGACGTCATCAAGCGGGGCGAGCTGTTCGGCATCTACCCGGAGGGCACCCGGTCGCCCGACGGCCGGCTGTACCGGGGCAGGACCGGCGGCCTCGCGCGCGTGGCGCTGGCCACGGGCGCCCCGGTCATCCCGATCGCCATGATCGACACCGAGAAGATCCAGCCGCCCGGCAAGATCCTCCCGAAGCTGATGCGCCCGGGCATCCGCATCGGCGAACCCCTGGACTTCAGCCGCTACCACGGTATGGAGAGCGACCGCTTCATCCTGCGCTCGGTCACCGACGAGGTGATGTACGAGATCATGAAGCTGTCCGGTCAGGAGTACGTCGACGTCTACGCCACGGCCGCCAAGCGGCGCATCGCCGACGCGGAGAAGGCCGCCAGGCAGGCGGGCCGGGACGGCGCCGCCGCGGGGCCCGACGGCAAGGCCGAGTAGGGCCGGTGGCGACGCGCGCGCCGGCGCGCGCGTGGAGGACGCGTGCCCGCGGGCGCGCGGGGGGTGGGGGAGAGAGATGGCCAGGCGCGAGCGGGTGGTCCGCATGTCCGTGGAGCAGCCGCTGTGGCGCGCGCTCACGGCCTACCGGGTCCTCACCATGGTCTACGCGGACCTCCTCTTCGTCGTCACCCGTGACGACTTCGAACGGCCCTGGGTCGCCGCGGCGTTCCTCGCCGTGCTGACGGTCTGGACCCTCGCGTCCCTGCCGAAGGTGGCCGGCGCCGCCCGCTGCACCCGCCGCTTCCTCGCCGTCGACCTGACCGTCGCGCTCGTCGGGATCCTGCTGACCCCGGTCGCCGACGCGCACGCGCAGCTCCAGGACGGGCCCACGCTGCCGTCGATCTGGACGGCCGGTGCGGTCCTCGCGTACGCCATCAAGGGCGGCTGGCGCTGGGCCGGGTTCGCGTCCTCGCTGGTCGCGGTCGCCAACATCGTCGAGCGCGGCGAGCCCAGCCGCGACACCTTCCACAACGTGCTGCTCGTGTGGGTCGCCTCCATCGCCATCGGATACGTCGTCGAGGTCGCCCGGGCGTCCGAGCGGACCCTGGCCCGCGCCCTGGAGATCGAGGCCACCACCCGCGAGCGGGAGCGCCTGGCCCGCGACATCCACGACTCGGTCCTCCAGGTGCTGGCCATGGTGCAGCGCCGCGGCACCGCCCTGGGCGGTGAGGCCGCGGAACTGGGGCGGATGGCCGGGGAGCAGGAGGTCGCGCTGCGTACCCTCGTCGCGGGCGGGCTCGTCCGCCCCTCGCACGTCTGCGAGGACGCCTCCCAGGGCGCGGTCGTCCGCCTGGTCGACGAACCGGACGGGCCGGAAGGGACGGGCGGGCCGGACGGGACGCAGGGGCCGGGCGGGACGGACGAACCGGGCGGGGCGGGGTCCGCCGGCACCGGCGAGCGGGACCTGCGCACCCTGCTCGCCCCGCACGCCGGGGCGCGCGTGACGTTCGCCGAGCCGGGGGCGCCGGTGTGGCTGCCGCGCCGGGCCGCCGCCGAACTGGCGGCCGCCGTGGGCGCCGCCCTGGACAACGTACGCCGGCACGCCGGGCCGGACGCCCGGGCGTGGATCCTCGTCGAGGACTGGGTGGACGAGGTGGTCGTGACGGTGCGCGACGACGGACCGGGCATACCGGAAGGGCGCCTGGCCCAGGCGGAGAGCGAGGGGCGCCTCGGCGTGGCCCAGTCCATCCGCGGCAGGCTCCGTGACCTGGGCGGGACGGCGGAGCTGGTGACCGTCCCCGGCCAGGGCACGGAGGTGGAGTTGAAGGTCCCACGGGGGAAGGCGAGACGATGACGGAACAGCCGATCAAGGTGATGGTGGTCGACGACCACCCGATGTGGCGCGACGCCGTCGCCCGGGACCTGGCCGAGGCCGGGTTCGACGTGGTCGCGACGGCCGGCGACGGCGACCAGGCCGTGCGCCGCGCCCGCGCCACCGCGCCCGACGTCCTGGTCCTGGATCTGAACCTGCCCGCCAAGCCGGGCGTCCAGGTCTGCAAGGAACTGGTCGGGGCGGGCGAGGAGCCGCGCCCGCGGGTCCTCGTGCTCTCCGCGAGCGGCGAGCACGCCGACGTCCTGGAGGCCGTGAAGTCCGGCGCCACCGGCTACCTGCTGAAGTCGGCCAGTACCGGAGAACTGCTCGACGCGGTGCGGCGCACGGCTGCGGGCGACCCGGTCTTCACGCCGGGCCTGGCCGGGCTGGTGCTCGGCGAGTACCGCCGCCTCGCCGCGGAGCCCGCCCCCGCCCGGGGCGCCGCCGAACCCGGCGCCCCCCGCCTCACCGACCGCGAGACCGAGGTCCTGCGTCTCGTGGCCAAGGGCCTCAGCTACAAGCAGATCGCCGAGCGTCTGGTGATCTCCCACCGCACGGTGCAGAACCACGTCCAGAACACGCTGGGCAAGCTCCAGCTGCACAACCGCGTCGAGCTCGTCCGGTACGCCATCGAGCGCGGCCTCGACGACGCCTGACCGCACCCGCCCCGACGCACCCGCCTGACCGCCCGGCCGCGCCCCACGGGTCGCACCGCCCGCCCGGCCGCCCGGGCCCGCACGGCACGGACGCCGCCCGGTCCGGGCCCGCACGGCGTGGCGCCCGTCGCCCGCGCCGTGCGGTCACCCCGTGGCGTCCTCCCGTGAGGTCAGGCCGAGGGCCGCCGCAGCGGGAGGGCCGCCGTACCGGCCCCGACCACCTGTCCCAGCAGCTCGCGCACGACCTCCGGCCCGTCGAGGGTGAGCACCGACTCGGGGTGGAACTGCACCCCCGCGAAGCCCGGCCCGCGCAGCGCGTGCACCTCGCCGCCGGCCGGATCCCGGCTCACCTCCACGCCGCGCGCGGCGAGCCGGTCCGCCGCCGCGTCGTCGCAGCGGGCCGTATGGCTGTTGTAGAAGCCGACGGTGCGGCGCGCCCCGAACAGGTCCACCTCCACCTGGGCGCCCTGGAACGGCGTGCGCTTGCGCACGATGTCCAGGCCGAGGTGCGCGGCGACCAGTTCGTGCCCGAGGCAGACGCCCAGGACGAACGGACGGTCCGCCGGTCCGCCCGTGCCCAGCAGGGCGGCGGTCAGCGCCCGCAGGGTCCGCATCTTCGGGTCGTCCGGGTCGGACGGGTCACCGGGCCCCGGCCCGAGGACGACCGGCCCGGCGTGGCCCAGCACGGCCTCGCGCAGGCCCGGCTCGTCGAAGCGCCGCACGGTCACCTCCAGCCCCGACGAGCCGAGCAGGTGCGCCAGCATCGAGGTGAAGGTGTCCTCGCCGTCCACGACCAGGGCGTGCCCCCGCAGCGCGGTGGAGCGCTCCTGCATGCGCAGCCAGAACGGCGCCAGGTCCGCGCGCCGGGCGTCCAGCGCCGCCCGCACGCGGGGGTCGTCGGCGAGCCGCGGCGCCCGCGCGGCCTCGCGGGCCCGGCCCGGTCGCACCCCGAGCGCGGCGAGGACGCCCGCCGCCTTGGCGTGGGTCTCCGCGACCTCGCCCTCCGGGTCGGAGTGGCGCACCAGCGTCGCTCCGACGGGTACCCGCAGCCGGCCGTCGGCGGCGATGTCGGCGGTGCGGATGAGGATGGGGGAGTCGAGGGTCTGCGCGCCGCCCGCGTCCGTGCCGAGCAGCGCCAGGGCGCCCGCGTAGTAGCCCCGCCCGCCGTGCTCGTGGCGCTCGATCACCCGGCAGGCGTTCTGCACCGGCGAGCCGGTGACGGTCGCCGCGAACATCGTCTCGCGCAGCACCTCCCGCACGTCCAGCGACGAGCGGCCCCGCAGCTCGTACTCGGTGTGCGCCAGGTGCGCCATCTCCTTCAGCCGGGGCCCGACCACGACACCGCCCATGTCGCCGACGGCGCACATCATCTTCAGTTCCTCGTCGACGACCATGGACAGCTCGTCGGTCTCCTTGCGGCTGGCGAGGAAGGTCAGCAGGCCCTCCGGCGTGGGGTCGCCGGCCGGGTAGCGGTAGGTGCCGCTGATCGGGTTCATCACGACGGTGCCGCCGGACATCCGGACGTGGACCTCGGGGCTGGCCCCGACCAGGGTGCGGTCGCCGGTGTGCACGACGAAGGTCCAGTACGCGCCGCGCTCCTGCGCGAGCAGCCGGCGGAACAGGGCCAGCGCGTCGGCCCGGCCGAAGTCGGGGATCCGTCCGGTGTAGGTGCGGCGGATGACGAAGTTCGCGCCCTCGCCGCTCCCGATCTCGTCCTCCACGACCCGCCGGACCGTCCGCGCGTACTCCTCGTCCGGTACGTCGAAACCGCCGTCCTCGACCCGGACCGCGTGGGTGGGGAGCCGGTCCAGGGCGTCGGCGAGCGTCAGCTCGTACGACGCGTCGGCGACCAGCACGGACAGGGGCGTGCCGTCGTCGCGGACGTCGAAGCCGCGCTCGCGCAGCTGCCGGAAGGGGACGAGGGCCAGCGTGGGGCGGTCACCGACGGGCAGGTCGGCCAGCCGCCGCGCCTCGTGGACGGGGCCGACGAGGACCTCGACGGTGTCGTGGTCGCGGCCGGGGGTGCGCCGGCGGAGCAGCGCGAAGGGCGGGCCGTGCGGATCCAGCAGCGCGCCGAGGTCGGCGTCGGTCCCGGTGCCGACGGCGGTGCCGCTGTCGGTGCCCGCTTCGGTGCGGGAGTCCGTGCCGGTGTGCGTGCGGGCGTGCGTGCCGGTGTGCGGGGAGGTGTCCGTGCCGGGGCCGGACGTGGTGCCGAGGTCCATCCGTGGTGTTCCTTCCGTGGTGGGAGGAACGGCCCGGTAACGCAGGAAGGCCGCCCCTCGGGCGGCCTTCGCGTGTCGTGTGCGCGCGTCGTCAGTGGGCCGCCGATTGAGCGGTCCACCACCAGTTCCGGGTCGTCTGCGCGAACATGGCGCCGACCCTAGCGCATCCGCGCGCGGCCACGCGGGCCGTCCTGGTGGACGGGCCGGTCCGCGCGCCGCGGACGGAGCCGCCGGCCCCGGCGGGGGCCGGCCGGTCAGGCGGTCGGACGAAGAGGTTGTGGATCCGCCGGCCTCCGCCGACCGCCGTGCGGGCGCGAACCGCGCGGTGGCGCTGCCGGTGCCCTGGTACAGCCGGAGCGCGCCGGAGGTGTCGCGCGCGCCGGTCCCGCCTACGGCATCCGGGTGAGTGGAAGGTCTCGTCTCACTTCCTGAGCCGGGACGTGGACGGCCGCGCGAACCGCGTAATGTTGTCGAGGTGACCGTGAACGCTGACACCCACGCCGTCGCCGCCAAGGCGACCTGGCGAGACCTGCCCGCGGCGCAGCAGCCCGAGTACCCGGATGCCGAGGCTCTGCGCGATGTGATCGCCGACCTCGAGTCCTATCCGCCGCTCGTCTTCGCCGGCGAGTGCGACCAGCTGCGCGCCCGGCTGGGAGCCGTCGCCAGGGGCGAGGCGTTCCTCCTCCAGGGTGGCGACTGCGCCGAGTCCTTCGACGCGGTCGGGGCCGAGGACATCCGGGCGAAGCTGAAGACGCTGCTGCAGATGGGCGCCGTCCTGACGTACGCCGCCTCCGTACCCGTCGTGAAGGTCGGGCGGATCGCCGGCCAGTACTCCAAGCCGCGCTCCAAGCCCACCGAGACCCGCGACGGCGTGACCCTGCCGACCTACCGCGGCGACTCGGTGAACGGCTTCGACTTCACCGAGGAGTCGCGCGTCCCGGACCCGCAGCGGCTGAAGCGGATGTACCAGGCGTCCGCCTCGACGCTGAACCTGGTCCGCGCCTTCACCACCGGCGGCTACGCCGACCTGCGCCAGGTGCACGCCTGGAACCAGGACTTCGTCAAGTCCTCCCCGTCCGGTCAGCGCTATGAGCAGCTGGCCCGGGAGATCGACGACGCCCTGAACTTCATGAAGGCGTGCGGCACGGACCCGGCCGAGTTCCGCACGGTCGAGTTCTACGCCTCCCACGAGGCGCTGCTCCTCGACTACGAGTCGGCCCTGACCCGGGTGGACTCGCGCACCGGCGAGCTGTACGACACGTCCGGCCACATGGTGTGGATCGGTGAGCGCACCCGCCAGCTCGACCACGCGCACATCGAGTTCGCCTCCAAGGTCCGCAACCCCGTCGGCGTCAAGCTGGGCCCGACCACGACGGTCGACGAGGCGCTGACCTACATCGACCGCCTGGACCCGGAGCGCGAGCCCGGTCGGCTGACCTTCATCGTCCGCATGGGCGCCGACAAGGTCCGCGACCGGCTCCCCGAGCTCGTCGAGAAGGTCACCGCGTCGGGCGCCTCCGTCGTGTGGGTCACCGACCCGATGCACGGCAACACCTTCGAGGCCGCCTCCGGCCACAAGACGCGCCGCTTCGACGACGTCCTGGACGAGGTCAAGGGCTTCTTCGAGGTCCACAAGGCGCTGGGCACGCACCCGGGCGGCATCCACGTCGAGCTGACCGGCGACGACGTCACCGAGTGCGTGGGCGGCGGCGACGAGATCTTCGTCGACGACCTGCACCAGCGGTACGAGACGGCCTGCGACCCGCGGCTCAACCGCAGCCAGTCGCTGGACCTGGCCTTCCTGGTGGCGGAGATGTACCGCGCCCAGTGAGTGAAGGTCGCTGATCATGGCCGGAAACGGCCTTGACGGCATGGTGGGGCGCGGATCCATGTGATCCGCGCCCCATCGCGTTTTCCGGGGTCTCCCGGACTTTCGCGGCCCCTGCCCTATGGGTAAGGTTAGGTTTGCCTCACCGACCGGGCGGGGCGTTTTCGACGGCCGAGGCCCCGAACCTGCAGGGAGGTGACCCGCGTGTACGTCTGCTCGTGCTTCGGTATCACCGAGAAGCAGGTCAAGGAACACGCGGACGCCGGCGCCTGCACGCCGCGCCAGATCGCCTCGGCCTGCAAGGCCGGCACCGACTGCGGTTCCTGCGTACGTCGCATCCAGGCCATCCTCGGCCGGGGTGCCTGCCCCCGACGCGACCTGCTGGACCAGGGCGAGCCGGCGCTGTCCGGGCTCGCCGCCGCCCCCACCGCGACCGGATCCCCGGTCCCGGTGTCCGAGGCGGCCTGAGCCGTACGGGCTAGCCCTCGGGCTGCTCGATGGCCTGGGCCAGGTAGAGCGCCTCGCCGAGCTTGCTCACCAGCTCCAGCTGCGTGTCGAGGTAGTCGATGTGGTGCTCCTCGTCGGCGAGGATCGACTCGAAGATGTTGGCCGAGGTGATGTCGCCCTTGCTGCGCATCACGTCGATGCCGCGCTTCAGGCGGTCGATCGCCTCGACCTCCACCTCGCGGTCCGCCTGGAACATCTCCGTCACCGACTGGCCCACGCGGACGTGGAACAGCCGCTGGTAGTTCGGCAGGCCCTCCAGGAAGAGGATCCGGTCGGTGAGCACCTCCGCGTGCTTCATCTCGTCGAAGGACTCCGCGCGGGTGTACTTCGCCAGCTTCGTCCACCCGAAGTTCTCCTGCATCTTGGCGTGCAGGAAGTACTGGTTGATCGCCGTCAGTTCGGCCGTCAGCTGCTCGTTCAGGAACTCGATGACCTCGGGGTCGCCCTGCATCGCAGAGGCTCCTTCCACGCGTGTGAACGGGGGCGGGATGCGCGCATCCTCGCACCGTGGAGGAGGGCAGTCCAGTAAGTGGAGGCTTAGTGGGACTTGTCCGGATCGCCCCGGCCGCTGGTCGTGACCACCCCTCCCGGTCTGTCACCATTGAGCCATGGGTCAGCCGGAGAGCGAGGAACACCGGGCGGCAAGGGAGTCCGCGCTTCCCCCCGGGCAGCGCCTGCAGCGCGGCTGGCCGGTCACCCACTACGGGCCCGTCCCACGGTTCCGCCCCGAGCGCTGGGAGTTCCGCGTCTTCGGCGCCACCGCGGGCGGCGGCAAGCACTGCTGGAGCCACGAGGAGTTCTCCGCGCTCCCCTTCTCCACCGTCGTGGCCGATCTGCACTGCGTCACGAAGTTCAGCATGGTGGGGGCCGAATGGGGGGGCGTTCCCGCGCGGACCGTCCTGGAGCTCGCCCCGCCGGCCCCCGACGCGACCCACGTGATGGTGTGGGCCGAGTACGGCTTCAGCGCCAACATGCGGCTGTCCGACTTCGCCTCGGAGCGGACCATCTTCGCCACGCACAAGGACGGTGAGCTCCTCACCGCGGAGCACGGCTTCCCGCTGCGGCTGATCGTGCCCCACCTGTACGCGTGGAAGGGCCCCAAGTGGGTCCGCGGCGTCGAGTACATGACCGCCGACCGCCGCGGCTTCTGGGAGGAGCGCGGCTACCACAACGTCGGCGACCCCTGGGCGGAGCAGCGCTACTCCTACCAGGAGGAGCCGGGCGACGGCCCCGAGCTCTGACGCCCGCCGGGCGCGGCGGGCCGAGCCCGTCAGCCGTGGTAGCGGTGCACCACCGCGTGGCCCCTGCCGCGACCGATCAGCCACCTGTTGACCGGCGTGGTGACCGCGAACGCGACGGCGAACGCGAAGGCCAGCGCCGCCCAGAACAGCCCGTCCGACAGGTGCGCGTCCATCGCCCCCGGGACCAGCAGCAGCACGCCGTTGTCCACGACCTCCATGACGGTGATCGACAGCGTGTCCGCGGCGAGCGCGACGCCGACGGCGGCCCGCAGGCCGAGCCCGGCCCGCAGGACCGCCCCGAGCGTCAACGAGTAGCCGAAGAAGAACGCCAGGACGATCGCGAGGGCCATGGTCGGCGCGTTGCCCCAGCCCAGGGCGGTGCCGATGACCATGCCGAGGACCTCGCCGAAGGCACAGCCGGTGAGGCAGTGCAGGGTGGCCCGGGTCGCCGTCGCCCAGTCGGCCGGGCCGTCGGAGGGGGCGTGCTGTCCGCGGTGCGCCGCGGGGTGCGTGTGGTCCATGGTGTGCCCCGTGCCGGGTGGCGGGTGGCGGGTGGCGGGTGGCGGGTGGCGGGTGGCGGGTGGCGGGTGCGGATGGCGGTCGGGCGGTCGGGCCGTCGCACGTGGGACGTGCCCGTACACGACACCGTATGCCTCCCAGGCCGGAGCCGCCCCTCGGGAAGGGGGCGGGTGCCGGGGCGGGGCCGCGCCGGGTGCTCAGTCGCGCAGGGACTTCAGCAGGGCCACGTCCCGCGCGTGCTGCTCCCTGGGGCCCGGCGTTTCGATGACCAGCGGTACGCCCTCGGTCGCCGGGTGGCGCATCAGCTCCCGGAAGGGCTCGTCGCCGATGTGCCCGGCGCCGATGTTGGCGTGCCGGTCCTTGTGCGCGCCGGCGACGTCCTTGGAGTCGTTGGCGTGGATCAGCTTCAGCCTCCCCTCACCGACCGTCTCCACCAGCAGGTCCAGGGTCTTGTGCATGCCGGTCCCGGTCAGGTCGTGGCCCGCGGCGAAGGCGTGGCAGGTGTCCAGGCACACGCCCAGCCGGGGATGGGCGTCGAGCGCCTCGAAGTACGGGCCGAAGTCCCAGGTCATGGAGCACAGCGACGACCCCTGCCCGGCGGTCGACTCCAGCAGCAGGAACGGGTCGTCGTCGTGCGTCAGCTCGTCCAGCAGCGGCAGCACGTGCTCCCGCACCTGGGCGAGCGCCTCCTCCCGGGGCCGTCCGCCGGTCGCCGAGCCGGTGTGCACGACGACGCCCCGGGCGCCGATCGCGCGGCCCCGGCGCAGCGAGTGGCGCAGGGACTCCACCGACCGCTCCACGGTCGCCGCGGTGTGCGAGCCGAAGTTGATCAGGTACGGGGCGTGGACGTACACCGGTATGCCCTCGGCGGCGCAGTGCTCGCGGAACGCGGCGTCCTGCGCCGGGTTGCCGGCGGGCGTCGCCCAGCCGCGCGGGTTGGCGACGAAGACCTGCACGGTCTCGGCGCCCATCTCACGGGCGGCGGCGAGGCCGGTGGCGGCCAGACCGCCGGCCACGGGGACGTGGCCCCCGACGGGGTTGCGCATGGGGTGCCTCTAGATTCCCTTGGTCTTGAGCGTGATCGTGCTGCCCTCCGGTGCGGTGGCCCCGCCGCGCACGGACTGGGAGGCCACGGTGTCGCCGAGGAACGGGAAGCTCCGCTCCACCGTGACCTCGAACCCCGCCTCCTCCAGCCGGCGCTCGGCCTCGTCGACGTCGTCCCCGGTCACGTCGGGCACCTCGACCGCCCGCGGGCCCTTGGAGGGGGTGAGCGTGACGGTGTCGCCCTCGGCCGCCCGGGCGCCCTCCGGCAGGGACTGCGCGGCGACGGACCCGGCGGGCTGGGCGGAGTGGACGGCCTCCTTGGCGAGCACCACCTCGAACCCGGTCTCCACGAGCGTGTCGCGGGCCTTGGCGAGCGGCTGCCCGACCACGCCGGGGACCTCGACCGGGGCGCCCTTGCTGACGACCAGCGCGACGGCCGCGTCCGGGGACTTCTCCGTCCCGGCCGGCGGGTCGCTGCTGATCACCGAGCCGCGCGCGACGCCCGCGTCGAACGCCTCGGTCACCACGCCCGCGGCCAGCCCGGCCGCACGCAGCTTCTCCTTGGCGGCGGCGAGCGGCTCGCCCGCCAGCTCCGGCACCTTGACGATCCTCGGACCGCGGGAGATGACGAGGGTGACCGAGCCGCTGCCGCGGATCCGCTCGCCGGGCGCCGGGTCGGTGGCCATGACGGTGCCGCGCTCGAAGGCGCCGCTGAAGTCCTCGCGGGTCGAGCCGACGTCGAGGCCCTCGTCCGAGAGTCGCCGCTCGGCCTCCGCGCGGGTCTTGCCGAGCACGCCGGTGGTGGGCACGCGCGTGAACTGGCCGGAGTTGATGTACCAGACGCCCGCGCCGACCCCGAGGACCAGCAGCACGGCCGCCAGGGCCGCGACGAGGCCGCGCCGGGGCCCGGCGAGGGCCGCGGCCAGGGCGCCGCGCCGCGCGACGGGCGGCGCGGGGCGCGGCAGCCGGCCCGTACCCGTGCCCGGCGGCACCTCCAGACGGCTGGTGTGGCGGACGTCGTCGCCGGTGGGGAACGGCCGGGCGATGACGCTCGTGACGTCGTCCGGGCCGGTGCCCGCGTCCGGCGCCCCGTCCGGGCCCGTGCCGGCGCCGTCCGCCGTGCGCGCCGCGGGCGGTACGAGGTCGAGCTGCGCCTCGCCGAGCGCGGCGCGGGCCCCGCGGGCCAGCGCCAGGAGCGCCACGGCGTCGTCCGGGCGCTGCCCCGCGTCCCGCACCGTGGCGGCGGCCACCAGCGCGTCCAGCTTTGGCGCGAGGCCGGGGACGGCGGCCGAGGGGGCGGGGACGTCGTTGTTCAGGTGCTGGTAGAGGACCTGGGCGGGGGTGTCCCCGCCGTGCGGCTTGCCGCCGGTCAGCATCTCGTACAGCACGACGCCGCACGCGTACACGTCGGCGCGGGTGTCGGCGGTGCCGTGCTCGATCTGCTCGGGGGCGAGGTACGAGACGGTGCCGAGGACGGAGCCGGTGGTGTTCGTGGCCGTGCCGACGGCCCGGACGAGGCCGAAGTCCGCCACCTTGACCCGGCCGTCGTCACCTATGAGGACGTTCTCCGGCTTCATGTCGCGGTGCACGAACCCGGCGCGGTGCGCCGCCCCGAGCGCGGCGAGCACCGGCTCCAGGATGTCCAGCGCCGCGCGCGGTGGCAGCGCTCCGCGCTCGCGCAGCACGTCGCGCAGGGTGCAGCCGGCGACGTACTCCATCGCCAGGTAGACGTACTCCCCGTCGGCGCCCTGGTCGAAGACGCCGACGACGTTCGGGTGCGAGAGCCGCGCCACGGACTTGGCCTCGCGGATGAACCGCTCCACGAACGTCGCGTCGGTCGCCAGGTCCGGGTGCATCACCTTGAGGGCGAGCACCCGGTCGAGGCGGGTGTCGACGGCCCGGTACACCGTGGCCATGCCGCCGACGGCGACGCGCGCGTCGACCCGGTAGCGGCCGTCGAGCAGCCGGCCGGCGAGCGGGTCGTGAAGGGTCGTATCCACGGGCCCGAGTCTACGAGCCCCCCGGGACCCCTCCCGTCGCCCTGTACATGACCGGCGCCGTCGTGCAGCCGACTTGTGACACGCCGCACGTCGGAGGGGGTCTGGGCGGGGGAGCGGTACCCCTCCGGCGGCTCAGAACGCGGGCCGCTCCGGGTCCAGGACGGCCCGGCCGCCCACGGGGGAGGACGCCCGCGCGAAGTGGCGGCGCGGGATCCGGCCGGCGCGGTGCGCCAGCCGGCCGGCCTCCACGGCGTGCCGCATCGCCTCGGCCATCAGCACCGGCTCCTGCGCCCGCGTCACCGCGGACGCCAGCATCACCGCCGCGCAGCCGAGCTCCATCGCCAGCGCCGCGTCCGACGCCGTACCGGCGCCCGCGTCCAGGATCACCGGCACGCGCGCGTGCTCCACGATCAGCTGGAAGTTGTGCGGGTTGCGGATGCCGAGCCCGGACCCGATCGGCGAGCCCAGCGGCATGATCGCCGCACAGCCGGCGTCCTCCAGCCGCCGTGCCAGGACCGGGTCGTCATTGGTGTACGGCAGTACCGTGAAGCCGTCGTCGACCAGCGTCTCCGCCGCCTCCAGCAGCTCGATCGGGTCCGGCAGAAGCGTCCGCTCGTCCGCCACGACCTCCAGCTTCACCCAGTCCGTGCCGAGCGCCTCGCGCGCGAGGCGGGCCGTCAGCACGGCCTCGCCCGCCGTGAAGCAGCCCGCGGTGTTCGGCAGCACCCGGATGCCCAGCCGGGTCAGCACCGACAGCACCGAGCCGTGCACGGTGGGGTCGATGCGGCGCATCGCCACGGTCGTGAGCTGCGTACCGCTGGCCACGAGGGCCCGTTCGAGCACGTCGAGGCTGGGAGCCCCGCCGGTGCCCATGATCAGCCGGGAGTCGAAGGGGGTCCCGGCGATGGTGAGACGGTCGTCGGCCATGGCTCAGCCCCCCTGCACGGCGGTGAGGACCTCGACCCGGTCGCCGTCGGCGAGCGCCGTCGCCGCCCAGGCGCCGCGCGGGACGACGGTCTCGTTGACCGCGGCCGCCACCCCCGAGGGGGCGGCCGTGAGCGTGGCGACCAGGGCGTCGAGGGTGAGGGGGGCGGCCAGCTCGCGCGGCTCGCCGTTCACCGACACGGTGACGGCGCCGCCTGCCTGGTGGCTCATGACACTCCTACGGGGGCGGGGGCGGGGGCGAAGCGGGCGGGGGTGAACGCGCGGGCGACCTCGGGCAGCTCCCCGGTGGCCAGCAGCGCGCCCATCACGTCGCCGGTGACCGGGGTCAGCAGGACCCCGTTGCGGTAGTGCCCGGTCGCCAGGTGCAGACCGGGCAGCGCGGACGGGCCCAGTAGCGGCGCGTTGTCGGGCGATCCGGGCCGCAGTCCGGCGCACGTCTCGGTGAGCGGCAGCTCGGTGATGCCCGGCACCAGCTCGTGGGCGTCGCGCAGCAGCTCGTACACGCCGCCCGCCGTGACCGTCGTGTCCCACCCCAGCTCCTCGCTGGTCGCGCCCACGACGAGTTCGCCGTCGGCGCGGGGCACGAGGTAGACGTGGCTGCCGCGCACGACGGCCCGCACCGACCGGTTCAGGAACGGCGCGTACGCCGGGGGCACCGTCAGCCGCAGCACCTGGCCCTTCACCGGCCGCACCGGCGGGAGCGCCGCCTCCGGCACGCCGTCGAGCCGCCCGCTGAGGCTGCCCGCCGCGAGCACCACCTGCTCCGCGACCACGTCCGTGCCGTCCGCGAGGACCGCGCCCGCGGCCCGCCCGCGCGCCGTGGACAGCCGTACCGCGCGGGTGCGGTGGAAGACCACCCCGGCCCGCTCGCAGGCGGTCACCAGCGCGGCGGACAGCCGGCGGGGATCGACCTGGTGGTCACCGTCCACCCGCAGCCCGCCGCGCACGGCGGGCGCCAGCATGGGCTCCAGGCGCCGGCACTCGCGGCCGGTCAGCCACTCGGACGCGAGTCCGCACCGCTGCTGGAGCGCGTGCAGCTCCCGCAGGTGGGCGCGGTCGTCGGCGTCCAGCGCGACGGCGAGCGTGCCGCACGTGCGGAAGCCGACCTCCAGCCCCGAGGCTGCCTCCAGCTCGGCGACGAAGTCCGGGTACCGCCCGGCCGAGGCGAGGTTGAGGCCGAGCAGCGTCTCCTCGCCGTAGTGCAGCTCCGTGACGGCGGCGAGCATCCCGGCCGCCACCTGCGCGGCCCCGCCGCCGGGCCGCGGGTCGGCCACGGCGGTGCGCAGGCCCCGCTGCGCGGCCCGCCAGGCCGTGACCAGGCCGATGATCCCGCCCCCGATGACGAGGACGTCCGACGCACTGCGCGAAGCCGTACCGGGGACGGGCGCGCTGCGGGCGGACGTGGTGCCCGAAGGCGTACCGGGTGCGGGTGGTGTGCCGTGTGGCGGCGTACCGCCCGAAGGCGTGCTGCCCGGCGGCGTACCGCCTGAAGGCGTGCTGCGTGACATGGGCGTCCAGCCCCTCCCTTCGCCGGCATGACCCGGATCAGGTTCGTACGGTCGGAGGCCGCTCAGCCTCCCTCTCAGCCCGGTGCGCCGGGCTCCCGCGATGTTCTGGCGGGGCCAGGGTAACCCCCCGTCCCGGGCGGCGGTAAGGGAGTCCGTGGCCGACGGGTCGGCGTGAGCGCCTTCCTGACGGTGGGCCCGCTGCGTAAGGTGATCGCGTGAGCGAGCAGCAGCGGGAGCAGCAGGGGCACGCGACGGACACGGCCGGCACGGACCCGGCCGGCACCGACACGGCGGGGGCCGGCCCGGCCGGCACCGTCATGGCGGGCAGCGACCCGGCGGCCGCCGCGGGCGTGGCCGGTACGGGCGCGACGGGCGGTCGGCGCGTGGTCGTGGTCGGCGCCGGGATGGCCGGGGTGCAGACCGCGGTCGCGCTGCGGGACCAGGGGCACACCGGACCGGTGGTCCTCATCGGCGCCGAGCCCCACCAGCCCTACGACCGGCCGCCGCTCTCCAAGGCCCTCCTCCTCGGCACCGCCGAGGGCTCGGCCTTCGAGGTGGACTTCGAGGCGCTCGACGTCGAACTGCGCCTCGGCGTCGAGGTCAGCGGTCTGCGCCCCGCCGACCGGGAACTCGACACGGAGGCCGGCCCGGTCCCGTACGACGTGCTGGTCATCGCCACCGGCGCCGTGCCCGTCACGCTGCCCGGCTCCGAGGGCGTCCCCGGCGTCCACCTGCTGCGCACCCTCGACGACGCGGAGCGGCTGCGCCCCGTCCTCGCCGACCAGCACGACGTGGTGGTCGTCGGCGCCGGCTGGATCGGCGCGGAGTTCGCCACGGCGGCCCGCGGGGCGGGGTGCGCCGTCACCGTCGTGGAGGCGGCCGACCGCCCGCTGGCGGGCGCGCTCCCGGCCGAGGCGGCGGAGCCGATGGCCGAGTGGTACGAGGAGAGCGGCGCCCAGCTGCTGACCGGCGCGCGCGTGGACCGGGTCGAGCCCGGCCAGGTCGTCCTGGAGGACGGCCGCGTCCTGCCCGCCGGGGCCGTCGTCGTCGGCATCGGCGCCCGGCCGGCCACGGGCTGGCTCGCCGGTTCGGGCGTCGACCTCGGACCCGACGGCGCCGTCCTCGCCGACGACCACCTGCGCACCTCCGTGCCGGACGTGTACGCCGTCGGCGACTGCGCCTCCTTCCCGTCGGCCCGGTACGGGACGCGGCTGCTCGTGCACCACTGGGACAACGCCCTCCAGGGGCCCCGCACGGTCGCCGCGGCCGTCGCCGGCGCGCAGGCGCGGCCGTACGACCCTGTGCCGTACTTCTGGTCGGAGCAGTTCGGGCGCTTCGTCCAGTACGCCGGCCACCACGCGTCCGCCGACACGACGGTCCACCGCGGCGACCCCGCCGACGCGGGCTGGGCGGTGGCCTGGCTGCGCGACGGCGCGCTCGTCGCGCTGCTCGCCGTGGGCCGGCCGCGCGACCTGGCGCAGGGGCGCAGGCTCATCGAGTCCGGCGAGCCGCTCGACCCGGCGCTGGTCGCGGACGCCTCCGTCCCGCTGAAGTCGGCGGTACTGACCTAGGGGTGGCACTCCGGCGCCGGGTCCGAGCGCGTGGCGACGGCCCGCGCGCCGCACCGGTTCGGCGGCGCGCGTCCCCGGACGGCCGGACCCGGGTACCGGCTGTCAGCGCGGGATGGCAGGCTTGTCGTGTGACCGAGATTGACGCGAAGACCGATGCGCTCGTCCCCGACTGGCTGTACCTGCCCGACATCGCCGAGCTCCTCGGCATCCAGGTGACACGGGTGCGGCAGCTCGTCAACGAGGGCCAGCTGATCGCCGTACGCCGCGGGGAGAACCGGGCGCTGCAGGTGCCGGCCGCCTTCATCCAGGACGGCAAGGTCGTCAAGGGCCTGTCCGGGACCCTGACGCTCCTGAGGGACGACGGCTTCACCGACGAGGAGATGCTGGAGTGGCTCTTCACGCCGGACCCCTCCCTGCCGGGCACGCCGGCCCAGGCCCTGGCGGAGAATCGCGGCACGGAGGTGAAGCGCCGCGCCCAGGCGCTCGCCGTCTGAGCCCGTAGCCACCACCATCGACACCCGGCGGTGCGCCGGCCCGGCCCCTGGGTCCGGGGCGGCCCCCGGGCCCGCCAGGCCCTCGGGCCCGGCGGTGGCGCACCGCCGCACCCACTGGGGGGAGCACCTCATGTCCACCACCGCCCGCGCCGCGCTGTCCGCCGCCCGGTTGTACCTCTGCACGGACGCCCGCAAGCGGCAGGGGGACCTCCCCGAGTTCCTCGACGCCGTCCTCGCCGCCGGGGTGGACGTCGTGCAGCTGCGCGACAAGGGCATGGAGGCGGGGGAGGAGCTGGAGCACCTCGCCGTCTTCGCCGACGCCTGCCGCCGCCACGGCCGGCTCCTCGCCGTGAACGACCGCGCCGACGTCGCGCACGCGGCCGGCTCCGCCGTGCTGCACCTGGGCCAGGGGGACCTGCCGGTGCCCGCCGCCCGCGCCCTCCTCGGCGACGACGTGCTGATCGGCCGGTCCACGCACGCGGAGGCGGAGGTCGACGCGGCCGTCGCCGAGCCCGGCGTGGACTACTTCTGCACCGGCCCGTGCTGGCCGACGCCGACGAAGCCCGGCCGGTACGCGCCCGGTCTCGGCCTCGTGCGGTACGCCGCCTCCCTCGGCCAGGACCGGCCGTGGTTCGCGATCGGCGGCATCGACGCCGGGAACCTCGACGAGGTCCTGGACGCGGGGGCCCGCCGGATCGTGGTCGTCCGCGCCGTCACCGAGGCAGACGACCCGGCGGAGGCCACCGCCGCGCTCGCCCGCCGCATCCGCGAGCGCGTCGCCGCGGACCCCCGGCACGCCGACGCCCGGCACACCGCCGACGCCTAGCGCGCCGCCGACAGCCCGGGCCGCCGCCGGAGCCCCGTACGCCACCGACCGCGCAGGCCGCCGCGGAGCCCCCGCAGGTCACCCGACCGCGGGGCCGCCGGCGGAGCCCGACAGGCCGTCGACGCCGCGACTCCCGGGGGGTCTCCGGGGTCCGTCACGGCGTGCTCCGCGCCCCCCGCGGACGTGGGCTGGCCGGTTCCCGGCGAAGCGCACTGTCCAGCATGCGAGACGCAACCCCTGCCAAACAGGGCTTTTGCCATCACGGCTGTCCGAGGCGTGGACGGTAATCCGACAAAACAGGCCAAACGTACTGGCTCGGTTGGGTGAGGGTGATCCCGGTGGCTAACCTGCCCGTATGGCCCTTGGCACACCCTCCACCAGGACGGATCGCGCACGCACCGTGCGCGATCTCCTCGCGGGCGGCACCACGTACTCCTTCGAGTTCTGGGCGCCCAAGACCGAGAAGGGCGAGCGGAACCTCTGGAACGCGCTGCGCCGGGTCGAGGCGGTGGCCCCCAGCTTCGTCTCCGTGACGTACGGAGCCGGCGGTTCCACCCGTGCCGGGACGGTGAAGGCGACCCAGGAGATCGCCGCCGACACCACGCTCACGCCCGTCGCCCACCTCACGGCCGTCGGCCACTCGGTGGCGGAACTGCGCAACATGGTCGGCCAGTTCGCCGACGCCGGGATCCGCAACATCCTCGCCCTGCGCGGCGACCCGCCCGGCGATCCGATGGGGGAGTGGGTGCCGCACCCCGAGGGACTGGACTACGCGGCCGACCTCGTCCGGCTCATCCGCGAGGCCGGCGACTTCTGCGTGGGCGTCGCGGCGTTCCCCGAGATGCACCCCCGGTCCACGGACTGGGACACCGACGTCCGCCACTTCGTGGACAAGTGCCGGGCCGGCGCCGACTACGCCATCACCCAGATGTTCTTCGACCCGGAGGCGTATCTGCGTCTGCGCGACCGGGTCGCCGCAGCCGGCTGCGACACGCCGATCATCCCCGAGGTCATGCCGGTCACGGCCGTCCGGCAGCTCGCCCGGCTGCCCCAGCTCAGCAACGCCCACTTCCCGCCCGCCGTCGAAGAACGGATCCTCGCGGTCAAGGACGACGCGGCCGCTGTACGCTCCTTGGGCATCGAGTTCGCGACGGAGTTCTGTGCGCGGCTGCTGTCCGAAGGTGTGCCCGGACTGCACTTCATCACGCTGAACAACTCCACGGCGACACTCGAGATCTACGAGAATCTCGGACTGCACCCGCAGTCCTGACCGGCCGTACCCGTCACGTCCCGAGGCGGCGGCCGAAGGAGAGGGGCGGGCATGGACTCGACCTGGTGGACGGTCCTCTACATCGCGTTCGGCGTTGTCGCGCTCTGGCTCCTGGGCGAAGTGCTCCTGCAGTACAAGGCCCGGCTGAGGTGGCGCCTGCTGGCCTTCTTCGGCTTCCTCGGGGTCGTCGCGGGCGTGCTGGTGTCCTCGATCGTGGTGATCGTCGCCGGAGCGGTGGCCTTCGGCGTCGGCCAGACGTACGTCACGCTCTCCTTCCTGCGCGGCTTCTCCACCGGGTGGGCGCTCGGCGGCCGGCCCGGCGCGAGCCGCCGCCGCAGGACCGGGGCGGCGGCCCGGGACCAGGGCCCCACGCTGGAGGTCAGCGACCTGTCGTACGAGGAGGCGCAGGTGCCGCCCGTCCCGCAGGCGCCGCCGGTGCACGAGCTGCGGCCGCTGCCCGACGACACCGGCGAGTACGGGGTGTACGACGTGGACAACCCCCACGCCCACGCACACGAGGCGCCGCCCACCACCGGCGGGACCGACCAGGGTGACCACACCGGCTACACCGGCCACACGGACCAGGGTGACCACACCGGCTACACCGGCCACACGGACCAGGGTGACCACACCGGCTACACCGGCCACACGGACCAGGGCGACCACACCGGCTACACCGGCCACGACAACCACGTGGGCCACGACAACCACGCGGGCCATAGCGACCACGCGGGTCACGGCGACCACGCCAGTCCCACCGGCCAGGCCGGTTACGGCACGGGCGGCTACGCCCACGCCTACGACTACGGCACGGGCGACCAGCAGCAGTACGCCGCCTACTCCGACCCGTACATCGGCACCACCACCGCCCCCGTGGGACAGCCGTACGGCGGCTACGACGGATACGGGGACCGGCAGCCCTACGCCGACCCCTACGCCGCCCAGTACGGCATGGACACCCCGCCCGGTGGCGTCTGGGTCCCGCCGCAGCGCGAGGGCGAGCAGCCGCCGCCCCCGCAGGAGCCCCCGTCGCCGTACGGCTACGACCAGGGCGGCCAGCAGTACCGCTACTGAACGGCCACCGCCCGCCCGCCCCCGACACGGGCTACCGCGAGCCGCGGAAGTCCGCGCCCTCCACGATCAGGCCCGCCACGAGGGCGCCGGACATCCCGGCGTGCGCGAGCCCGCCGCCCGGGTGCGACCAGCCACCGGCGAAGTACAGGCCGGGCAGCGGCGCCGGGTTGGCGGCGGGCAGGAACGCGCCGCCGACCCCCGCCAGCGCGGGCCCCGGCACACAGGCCGCGCCGGTCTCCGTCGCCGTGTCGGCGGGGGTGCGCACCTCGCGCCACAGCAGCCGCTCGCGCAGCCCCGGTACGGCGGCCCCGGCCGCCTCCACCATCCGGTCGGCGAACGCCGCGACGGCCTCCTCGCCGCCGCCCCACGCGCCCGCGCCGCCCGGTCCGCCGGGCCCGTCGACGCCGCCCGCCGGGACCGTCGCCGTGACGGTGACCGCCTCGTGCCCGTCGGGCCGCAGCAGGTCGTCGTCCGGACGCAGCACCACCACCGTCGGCCGCGCGCCCGGCGCCCCGCCGGCCAGGGCGGCCCGCTCCCCGGCCGGGTCGGCGGAGTGCACCACCGTGCGGTGCGCCGCACCCGCCTCCCGCGCCCCGCGCAGCGCCAGACACACGGTCACCCGCCCGGTCGCGGCACCGGTCTGGTACCGCGGCCACTCGTCCTGCCGCTGCCACGTCACGACCTGGTCCCGGTAGAGCGCCGGCACCGGAGCGCCCGCGACGACGTGGTCGGCCTCCACGGCACGGCCGTCCGCCAGCGCCACGCCCGCGGCCCGGCCGCCCTCCTCCACCACTTCGGTCACCTCGGCGTCGAACACGAACGCGACCCGCCGCGCCAGGCACCGCTCGTACACGGCGTCGGCCAGCGCCCGCATCCCGCCGCGCGCGTACCAGCTCCCGAAGGTCTGCTCCATGTACGGTAGGACCGCCGCCGACGCCGGCGCCGACGCCGGGTCGAGGCCGTACGCCAGCGCGTAGCCGTCCAGCAGGGCGGCCAACCGCTCGTCGCGCAGCTCCCGCCGCCCCACCTCGGCGACCGTCGTCGCGCCGCGACGCAGCAGCCCGGTCCTGGGCGCCGGGTACGGGTCCCGGGTCAGGGGCGACACGTCGGCGGGCAGCGGCTCCTCCAGCAGCGGCCGCCGCGAGCGGTCCCAGGCGTCGCGGGCCCGGTTCAGGAACGCCGCCCACCTGTCGCCCGAGCCCGGTCCCAGCGCGCCGTCGAGGGCCTCGACGGTGCCGGACCGCGAGGCGTTCGGCAGGGACACCGCCGTACCGTCCGGGAACACGTGCCGGCTCGCCGGGTCCACCTGGGTCAGTTCGACGCAGCGCTCCAGCGGCTCCTTGCCCGTCTTGAGGAACAGGTCCCGGTAGACGGCGGGCAGGTGCAGCAGACCCGGCCCCGTGTCGAAACCGAACCCGTCGCGGGCGAACCGGCGCACCGCTCCGCCGTACGTCCCCGTCCGCTCGTACACCGTCACCCGGTGGCCTGCCACGGCCAGCCGGGCGGCCGCCGCCATGGCGCCCATCCCGGCGCCGATCACCGCAATCCGTGCCATGCCAGGGACTCTATAAGCACCCTCCGCGAGCCCTGCCGGGCGGCCACCGGCCGTACGGCGGTGAGGGCGGGGGAGTACGGACGCGGACGCGATCGTCGCAAGGCGGCAGGGGAGCCGAGTGGGCCCGGGGGCGGAGGGCTGAGTACCCGTACTCAGGGCGCCGGATGAGTAGGCGCGCGGATGGGCGCGGACCCGCCCGGACGGAAGAGTGGGGACCACGGAGGGCGCGCGGCGCCGGCACCGCCGACACGGGGCGGCGGAACCGGCGCCGCGCACCCACCCGCACGGACCCGAGGACGACCGGGGTCCGTGGAAGCACGGGGCCCACGGGGGAAGGACCGGGCCCCACGGGGGAAGCAAGCGGGGCCCACGGGGGAAGGACCGGGCCCCACGGGGGAAGTACGGGGGAACGCGTCGGTCCGGCGGGGCTCGGGGGGATCGAGCCTCGCCGGACCGGCGCTCCCGTACGTCCGAACGCCCCCGCGGCCGCGAACGCCCCGGCTACCTCCGGGCGTTCCCGCGCCCGAGCGTCAGCGGCCGCTCACGCGGCCGTGCAGCAGCCGCGACAGCGCCGCGTGCACGTCGTCGATGGACCGCTCCCGCTGGAACGCCTGCCAGTCGAGCGCCGCCACAAGGACCATGCCCACCAGCGCGGCCGCCGTCAGCGGGATGTCGATGTCCTCGCTCAGCTCGCCGTTCTCGACGCCCTCCCGCAGCACCGTCTCCACCACCGCCACCGCCTCCTGGCGCACCACGAGGAGCGTGGACTGCCACGCCCGGTTGGTGCGCCAGAGCTCGGCGACGTACAGCTGCGTGAAGGCCGGGTAGCGGTCGATGAAGACCAGACCGGCGCGGACCATCGCGTCCAGCGCCTCGACCCGCGTCCCGCCGCGCGCCGCCGTCTCGTCGGCGGCGGTGCGCAGCGAGGCGGTGAGGAGTCCGACGCCGTGCCGCAGCAGCTCCTCGAAGAGCTCGGTCTTGCTCTTGAAGTTGTAGTAGACCGTGCCCTTGGCCACCCCTGCGCGCTCCGCGATCTCGTCGACGGTCGTCGCCGAGAAGCCCTGCTCGGCGATGAGGGTCACGGCGGCCTCGTACAGCTTGGTGCGGGTGGCCTGCCGGCGCGTGCTCTGGGTGTCCATGGCGTCGATTCTCACAGGTCTCGGCGTTCCTTCCGGCCCTACAGGCTCAGCTCGGGGTGCAGACGGTCGAACGTCCACACCTGCTTGCGGCGGGCGGAGAGCGCCGTCAGCGCCAGCGCCCCCAGCGTGAACGCGGCGAGGACCCCGCAGCCCTGCCAGACCGGGTCCAGCCCGCCACCGGTGATGAGCCGGCGCAGCGCCTCGACGACGTAGGTCATCGGCAGGAACGGGTGGATCGCGTTGAAGAACCCGGGACTGGTCTGTACGGGGTACGTACCGCCGGCCGAGGTCAGCTGGAGCATCAGCAGCGCCAGGACCAGGATCCGACCCGCCGCCCCGAACCGGGCGTTCAGCCACTGGATGATCGCCGCGAAACAGCACGTCACCAGGGCGAGGAAGGCGACCGTCCCGGCGGCGCGCGCCATCCGCAGGCCGAGCCCCCAGTGCAGCACCGCCATGAGCGCGCCCACCTGGAGCAGCCCGATCGCGGCGACGGGCAGCCAGCCGGCGAACGCGATCCGCCAGGCGGAGGCGCCCGCGGCGAGGGCCCGCCGGTTCATCGGCTGGATCAGCATGTACGCCACCATGGCGCCCACCCACAGCGAGAGCGGGATGAAGTAGGGGGCGAAGCCGGTGCCGTAGTTGGCCGCCTTGTGCATCGACTGCGACGCCAGCTTGACCGGGTCGGCCATGACCTCGGTCCGGCGGTCGCGGTCCTGCTTGTCGTAGTCGGGGATCTGCGCGACGCCCTTGTCGAGGCCGCTGGCGAGTTCGGTGGAACCGTCGGCGATCTTGAACAGGCCGCCGTCGAGGTCGTTGGCGCCCTTCTTGAGCTTGCCGGTGCCCGCGTCGATCGCGACGGCGCCGTCCTTGCTCTTGGTGATGCCGGCGTGCAGCTGCGCCATGCCCGAGGCGACGCGGTGGGCGCCGCTGTTCAGCTCGTTGATGCGGGCGATGGCGTAGTCCACGTCGCCGCTGAGCGTCGGCGCGCGCCGGGCGAGGGCCTCGGCCTTCTTCTGGAGGTCGGCGAGGTGGGCGTCCAGCTTCTTCAGGTCGCCGCCGCTGTCCTCCGCGAGCACGGCGAGGTCGTCGGCGATCACGGACACGTCGGTGGAGGCGACCTTCGCCTTCTTCAGCTCCGCGCAGAGCGTCTCGTCCACGACCGGCTCGCCCTCGCACCGCTTGGCGTACAGCGCGGTCAGGCCGTCGGCGGCCTTGTGGGCGCCGGTGCGGGCCCCGGGGCCGAGCTTGACGATGGTGTCCAGGCTGTTGCGGGCGCCCTTGGAGGAGTCGGCGACCAGCCGGGCGGCGTCGCCGATCTGCTTGCCGTTGTCGCGCAGGTACGGCCGGACCTTCGGCGCCACTCCGTTGACCCGGTCGGCGAGCTGCTGCGTGCCGTCGGCGACCTTGCGGCTGCCGGTGGTCAGCTTCCCCGCCGCGGCGTCGATCTTCTTCAGACCGGCGGCGAGCTCGGCGGTGCCGTCCTTCGCCTTCGTGAGGTTGTCGGCGAGGCTCCTGGAGCCCTTCTTCGCCTCGCCCACGCCGTCCTTGAGGTCGTTGGCGCCCTTGGCGGCCTTCTCCGTGGCGTCGTGGATGTCGGAGAAGGAGATGAAGATCTTGTCGAGGAAGGTGCGGGAGGACTTCGTCGACGCGGCGGTGCGGACCTCGGAGAAGACGGTCCGCGAGATCTGGCCGACGATGTAGTTGTTCGCGTCGTTGGTCCGTACCCGCAGGGCGCCGGTCTCCGGCGTGTTCCCCGAACTGGAGGCGATGCGGGCGCTGAAGTCCTCCGGCATCGTCAGCGACAGGTAGTACCGGCCGTCCTCGACGCCCCGGCGGGCCTCGGCGTCGCTGACCTCGTGCCACTCGAAGACCGCGCTCTCGCGCAGCCCCTTGGTGAGGTCGTCGCCGGCCTCGATCCTCTTGCCGTCCGCGGTGGCGCCCTTGTCCTCGTTGACGAGCGCCACGGGGAGCCGGTCGAGCCTGCTGTACGGGTCCCAGAAGGACCACAGGTACAGCGCGCCGTACAGCAGCGGCAGCAGCAGGATCGCGACGAGCGCGGCACGCGGCAGCTTGCCCCGGCCGAACCGCCTCAGCTCAAGCGCGGCCAGTTTCGGCGAGCGCATCGGCCGCCCCCTCCTCGTTGTCGTCGGTGTCCTTGCTCGTGCCCTCGCCCGGGGCCCCGTCCTCCGCGGGGGCCTCGTCCGCACCCGTGGCGGCTTCCGGAGCCTCGGCGTCCGGGCCCGAAGCTGTGGGGCCCGTCGCTTCCGTGCGCTCGGGTTCCGTGCGCTCGGGTTCCGTGCGCTCGGCTTCCGTGCGCTCGGGTTTCCCGAGGGCGGTTTCCGGGCTCTCGGGTACTGCGCGCCCGGTTCCCGGGCCCGCAGCTGCGGGACCCGTCGCTTCCGTGCGTCCGGCTTCCGTGCGCTCGGCTCCCGGACCCTCCGCGGTGGGCCTCGTGCCCGTGGCGGTGCCGCCGGCGGCGGTCTGGGCGCTGCCGTCCGTACGGACCACGACGTCCGCTTCCCGGGGCGTCTCGGTGCACACGGCCAGCACGGTGACGCCGCTGTCGGCGACCGAGCGGAGCATCGCCCAGGCCGCCGCCTCGTCGGCGTCGCCCAGCTTCAGGTCGGCGTCGTCCACCGCGAGGAGCCGGGGCTCGCTCAGCAGCGCCAGCGCCACGGAGAGCCGCAGCGCCTCCAGGCGCTCCAGGTCCCGCACGGAGGTCCGCTCGCCCTTGGGCAGCGTCTCCGGGTCCAGGGCGACCGCCTCCAGGGCGGCCTCCACCCGGCGCCGGTTCTCGGCCGCGCGCTCGGCGCGCGGGCGGAACAGCGCGAGCGGCGAGCCGCCGAAGCGGCGGCGCAGCAGCGCGGCCTCCCGCAGGTGCTCGACGACGGTGAACGCCGGGTCGAGCTCGCTGACGCCCGGCACGTGCGCCAGGGCGCTGATCTTCCGTACGGCGGCCATCTTCCGCGGCAGGCGCACCCCGTCGACGTCGGCGTGCCCCTCGCTCGCCTTCATCCGGCCGGTGAGGGCGAGCAGCAGGCAGGTGCGGCCGGACCCGGAGGGTCCCGCCAGCGCGACGAGGCTGCCGGGCGCGGCGTCCACGCCGACGCCCCGGAACGCCCAGCCGCGCGGGCCCTTGAGCCCGAACCCCTCGGCTCTCACGGCCGCCCCCGACCGGGTGGTGGGCGTACCCGGCCGGGTGGTGGACGCCCCCGACCCCGGCGCGGACGCCCCCGGTCGTGACGTGGGCTTCACCCGCCCCGACGTGGGCTTCCGCGACCCTGGCACGGGCTTCCTCTTCCTCGCCGGGCGGCCCCCGGGCCTCGTCCCAGCGGAACCGGCCTCGTTGTCCGGGCTCTCCACGAACCTCCCCCAACCTCTTTGAACTGACCAGTCAGTTCAAAAGCTACAAGGGTCCGCCACCCGAGGCAAAACCGCCCCCGACCCACTGTCAGTGCCGCCCCGCACCATGGGAACCACACGGCCGCAGCGCCGTCCACGACGACAGGAGGTCCGTCATGGCGAGCGACGTCCACCCCGTCCCGCGCCGCTCCCCGGCCCCACCCGCCGCCCTCGACCTGCTCGCCCAGGCCCACGCCGGCCTCGCCGAGGCCCGCACCCTCGCCGACCCCAACGAGCGCTACGCCACGGCCCACCTGGCCGCCCTGCGCACCGCCGCCGCGGTCCTCGCCGTGCGCGGCCGCCCCGAGACCGACCCGCGCCGGCGCCGCCCGATCCGCACCGCCTGGGAGATCCTGACCGAGACGGCGCCCGAGCTCGCCGAGTGGAGCGCCCTGTTCGCCTCCGGTGCCGACCGCAGGGCCCGCGCCGAGGCGGGCATACGCGGCGCGGCCACCGCGCGGGACGCCGACGACCTCGTGCGCGACGTCGGGATGTTCCTGCGCCTGGTCGAGCGGCTGCTCGGGCTGCGACCGCCGACACCGCGGCCGAGGACCGCCCCCGAGGCCATAGGCTGGGACCGTTCGTAACAGTCACCGAGGAGTCAACTGCCGTGTCGGACCCGCAGCGCCCCCGTGCCTCCCTCCGTACCGCCGTGGTGTGGGATGTCCTGGAGGAGGCTCTCGACCGCAGGGTCAAAGCGACCGGCAAGGAGAGCCTCGACGTCCTGGACACCGGCGGCGGCAGCGGCAACTTCGCCGTGCCCGTCGCACGCCTCGGCCACCGCGTCACGGTCGTGGACCCGAGCCCCAACGCCCTCTTCGCGCTGGAGCGCCGCATCTCCGAGGCGGGCGTCGCCGACCGGGTGAGCGGCGTCCAGGGCGACATCCACGACCTGTTCGACGTCGTCCCGCGCGCCGGGTTCGACGCGGTCCTGTGCCACGGCGTGCTGGAGTACGTCGACGACCCCGCCGAAGGGGTGCGCAACGCCGTCGCGGCCCTCCGCCCCGGCGGCGCGCTGAGCCTGCTCGCGGCCGGGCTCGGCGGCGCCGTCCTGGCGCGCGCCCTCGCCGGGCACTTCACCGAGGCCCTCCGGGCGCTCACCGACCCGTCCGGCCGCTGGGGCGAGGGCGACCCGGTGCCGCGCCGTTTCACGGCCGAGCAGATCACCGCGGCCGTGGAGGCCGCCGGAGTCGAGGTCGGCGCCGTGCACGGGGTGCGGGTCTTCGCCGACCTCGTCCCGGGCGTCCTGGTCGACACCGAGCCCGGCGCCATCGACGCCCTGAACCGGCTGGAAGCGGCCGCCGCGGAACTCCCCGCGTTCCATTCGGTCGCCACCCAGCTGCACGTCCTGGGAGAAAAGCGGGACCGGTCCGACGAGGGGGCCTGATCAGGGGCGCAGCGGCGGATGGAGTAGGCCACAGCCGCCCCGATCGCGCCAGGATCCCCGTATGATCGAGGGACACCATCCGGCATGACGGTTCGGAGGTTGGGGAATCAACGCCTCACCAGCCGAACCGGCATGGCGGCCCGATCGGCGAATTGGCATTGAGGGCGGGTTTCACGGGGACGATTCCCTGCCTATCCTGGAAGGGTCGCATACCGGTCGCCCCCGCGACCGACGATGAGGAGGACTCCGTGCCGCTCTCGGAGCACGAGCAGCGAATGCTCGAGCAGATGGAGCGAGCGCTGTACGCCGAAGATCCCAAGTTCGCGACAGCGCTCGAGGGAAGCGGGCTGCGTACGTACACCCGACGACGGGTCTACCAGGCGGTCGCAGGATTCCTGGTGGGTATCGCGCTCCTCATGGCCGGAATGGTCGCCCAGCAGATCTGGATCAGCGTGGTGGGGTTCCTCGTCATGCTCGGCTGCGCGGTCCTGGCGGTCACTGGTTGGCGCAAGGCACCCAAGCCGGGTGAGCAGCCCACCGCCGGAGCCGCGGTCCACGGCCGCGGGAACCGGCAGCGCCGCTCGATGATGGACCGGATCGAGCAGCGCTGGCAGCAACGGCGCGACGAACAGGGACACTGACGGGCGCACAGCAGCACACGACCTGACCGAGGGGTGACCGCGACGCGGTCACCCCTCGTCGTGCACTCCGGCTCCGCGACGGCGGGCCCCGTCCGGTCCCACGGCCGGACGAGGCGCGCCACCACGGCGCCACGGTGCCCGTTCCGGGCCGGCGGAGGGTGTGAAGGCCGTCCGACCCCTGCCCGCCGGGCCGCGACCACCCGCGTTCGGTCCTGGTACGTCCGGGTACGGGGCATGCCGCCCCTACCGGCCCCGCCCGGCCGGCCACCCGAGCCCTTGCCCCGGCTCCCGTCAGCTCCGCCGCCCGGCGGGACACGCGGCCCGCGCCCCTCGGGTCCGGCAGGTCGCGGCACCCGCTCCAACGCCCGGGCCGGCACCCGGGCCCGGCAGCCGGCGTCACCGAGCCACCCGGTCGCCGCGCACCGACCCCCGGCCCGCCAGGCCACGCCGTCCGGCCGCCACCCGGCCCCGCACCGCCGCGCCAAGCCAAGCCCCGGGGCGTGCCCTCTGGACCCGGCGGCGCGGGCCCTCCGGCCCGGTGGCACGCCCGCCGCACCCGGCGCGCCGGGCCCCAGCTCGGGTGTCGCTCTTCCTGCATCCGGCGGCACGCCTGTGAGCCGGCGGCGCGTCTCCAAGCCCTCGCCCCCGCGCCCTCCGGCTCGCTCCAGCGGCGGGAGCCCGGCGCCGCGCCCCCAGCCCCGGGGTCCCCGCTTCCCGGGGTCGACGGCGCGTCTCCAAGCCCGGCCGCGCCTCAAAGCCCGGCGTCGCACATCTCCGAGGCCGGCGGCAAGTCCTTCGGCCCCAGCGGCGCGCCCTCCGGCCCGGGGCCGTGCCCTCGGCCGGGCTCGTGCTTCCCGAGGCCCGGCGCAGGTGCTACGAGCCCGCCGCCGAGTCTCTCCGGCCCGGCGGCGCCCCAGCGGCACGCCGCCGGCCCGGCTAGCCGCGCTGGCGGGACGGGCGGCGGAGCGAGGCGGCCACGCGGGTCGCGAGCCGTTCGCGGTGGGTCGAGCAGCGCCGGGCGATCGCCGTGCGGCGCGCCGACAGCGCCCAGGCCACCCGGGCCGCCGACCGCGGCGCGAGCGTCGCCCGCAGCCGGCCGCCGCGCGTACCGGCCGCCTGCAGGCCCGCGTGGATCCGCCCGGCGTCCTCCACCAGGCCGTCCGCGGCGCGCGGCGCCGGGGCGTACAGCACCTGCTCGACCGCGCCCGCGATCCGGTGGACCGCCTGGGCCGCCTCGCCCTCCAGCCCGCCCTCGCGCACCAGCCGCGCGGCCGTACCGCGCGCGGTGAGCGAGTCGTCCGGAGGGACGCCGTGGTCCCAGGCGGTGTCCACGACCTCCTGCCACACGGCGAGCGTCCGGACCGCCGGGTCGGCGCCCGCCCGGCCGCCGAGGCCGAGCCGCCGGGCCCGCACCCGCCGCCGCCACAGCAGCGGCGTCAGCGGCAGCAGGACGACCGCCGCGGCCGCCCCCACCGCCAGCAGCACCGGCCCCAGCGGGAAACCCGAGCCGGACGAGGGCTGCGCGCCCTGCGGCACCGGCCCGGGGCACCCCTCGGCGCCCGTCACGCCCGGCGCGCAGCTGTCCAGCGGCGACGGCACCGCCGACGGGGCCGCCGACGGGCGCTGTGCCGTCTCCTGCGGGCCCGGCCGGTCGCCCACGGGGTCCTCCGACATCGCGTACTCCGGGACGGAGCCGCGCGACGGCGTGGGCTCGAACCGGGTCCAGCCCACCCCCTCGAAGTACAGCTCCGGCCAGGCGTGCGCGTCCCTGATGCCCACCGACACCGTGCCGTCGGCGGACGGTGTCCCCGGCATGAAGCCGACCGCCACCCGCGCGGGCACGTTCAGCGTGCGGGCCATCGCCGCCATCGTGAACGAGTAGTGGACGCAGAAGCCCTTCCTGTCCTTCAGGAACCGGGATATCGCGCCGACGCCCGTGCCCGACGTGACCGTCGTGTCGTACTGGAAGCCGCCCTCGGTCGCGAACCAGTCCTGGAGCCGCACGGCACGCTCGTAGTCGGTCCGCGCACCCGCGGTGACCTCCAGGGCCGTGGCCTTGACGTCCCGCGGCAGTGAGTCCGGGACCTGCGTGTACTCGCGCAGCAGCGTGCCCGGCGCGGGCGGAGCCGCCGCCAGCTGCGCGGCGGTCGGCCGCAGGACGAGGCTGCTCACCGAGTACCGCACGCCGCTCGTCGTCTGCCCGTCGTCGCCGACGAGCATCCGGCCGACCGGCTCGTACCGCCAGCGTCCCTCGACGTCCACGGTGGTCGCGGGGTACGGCATCGGGAGCCACTTCTGCTCGTAGCCGCCCGCCGCCGAGATGTTCGTGCGGATCTCCGTCGTGCCCGTCCGGTCGCTCAGACCGGTCGGCTGCGGCAGTCGCGGCGGCACGTCCTCCACGGCGCGCACGGACGTCTTCCACGACGTGCCGTCGAACCGGTCGAGCGAGACCAGCCGCAGGTACAGCCCCGAGCCGTCCGGGGCGTTGGTGCGGTACCGCAGGACCTCGCGGTCCTTCGGTTGGTTCAGGTCGTTCTGCAGCGACACCAGGGGATTGACCGCGGAGATCGTCCCGCCGTCCGCCCCCTCGCCGGCGCCGTCCGGGTGGAGCAGCCCGCCGCCCAGCGAGGGCAGCACCGCCGGGACGGCCAGCGCGATGCCGAGGGTCAGCACGCCGATGCGCCGCCCCGTGCGCAGCGGGGCCGGCGCGGAACCGTCCGCCGTCCCGAAAGCCGCCGGGCCGCCCGGCCGGGCCTTGGGACCGCCGAACACCCGGCCCCACTGGGCGAGCCGGTCCCGGCCCTCGGCGAGCAGCAGCACCAGGTACCCGGAGGCCGCCAGCAGGAACCACAGCCAGCTCGCCCCGCCGCCGCCCGACAGGCCGGCCGCGACCGAGTACAGCGCGAGGAGGGGCAGCCCCGCCGGGGCCGCGCTGCGGAAGGTCACCGCCAACGCGTCCACCGCCAGGCCGATCACCAGGACACCGCCGACCAGCATCAGCCGGATGCCGTCCGTCGCCGGGGCCGGGGTCGCGTACTGGCCGACGTCCTGGACGCCCGCCTCCAGCAGCGCATGGAAACGCTGGAACACGGCCGGCGACGGCAGCACCCCCGCCAGCGCCTGCTCCCGGGCGAACACCACCGTCAGCAGCACCAGGCCCGCCGCGAACTGCGCGGCCACCGTCAGCGGACGCGCCACCGGCACCCGCCGGGCCACCGCGCCCACACCGCCGACCACCGCCAGCATCAGCGCCGCCTGGACGAACCAGCCGACCTCGCCCACCAGCGGCAGCAGCGCGCACGCCGCCGTCACCGTCGCGATCAGGGCACACACGGTGAGACGCACGCCACCGCTCATGACCAACCCCCCGAGAAGCCCGTCGTCCCACCGCCGGCGGCCGCCGCGGCGCCCCGCCCGGCCTGCCGCCACAGCGCGGCGAGCGAGTCGCCCGGCCGTACGGCCGACGCCGACCAGCCGGCCTCCCGCAGCAGCCGTACCGCGTCCCGCGACCCCGCGCCGTCGTCCCGGACGAAGGCGACGGCCGCCCGGCTGCGCCGTCTCATCCGGCCGACCAGCTCGGCCTGCGCCTCGTCCAGCTCCCCGAGGAACGCGATCAGCAGCCCCTCGCCGCCGGCCCGCAGCACGTCGTGGGCGCCGTCCAGGCCCGTCCCGGCCGAGTGGTCGACGACGGCCAGGGCGTCCATCATCAGACCCGCCGAATCCGCCGCGTCGTGCCCCGGAGCGGCGTACCCGTCGGAGCCGTCGCCCGGCAGCGCTTCACCGGAGTCCGTCAGCAGCCGCACCGCGTAGCCGCGCTCCAGCAGGTGCGTGACGGCCGACGCCGCGCCCGACACCGCCCACTCGAACGCCGAGTCCGGCCCGGCGCTGTCGTACGCCCCGGCCCGCGTGTCCAGCAGCACCGTGCAGCGGGCCTGCTGCGGCTGCTCCTCGCGCCGCACCATCAGCTCGCCGTAGCGGGCCGTGGAGCGCCAGTGCACCCGGCGCAGGTCGTCGCCGTAGCGGTACTCGCGCGGCAGCACGTCGTCCTCGCCGACCTGCGCCAGCGAGCTGTGCCGTCCGTCGCCGTACCCCGGCGCCTCGCCGGCCAGGCGCACGGGCGGCAGCGGCTCCGAGCGCGGCACGACCGTCAGCAGGTCGTACGAGCTGAACGACCGCGTCAGCTCGCACATCCCGAACGGGTCGCTCAGCCGCAGCTGGAGCGGGCCCAGGGGGTAGCGGCCGCGCAGGTCGGAGCGGACCCGGTAGGAGACCTCGCGCTTGCCGCCCGGCTCCACCCGGTCCAGGACGAACCGCGGCCGCGGACCCAGCACGTACGGCACCTGGTCCTGGAGCATGAGCAGCCCGGTCGGCAGCCGCGAGACGTTGTCCATCCGCAGCCGCACCCGCGCCTCGGCGCCCGCGGGCACCCGCTGCGGGCTGAGCCGCCGGCTGCCCGTCACCCGGTACCGCGTGCGGTACAGCACGGTCACGCACACCAGCGGCAGCGCCGCCAGCAGCAGCCCCACCCGCAGCAGGTCCGGCTGGCCCAGCACGTACGCGCAGGCCGCCGCCGCCAGCCCGGCCGCCAGGAACGACCGGCCGCGCGTGGTCAGCCCACCGAGGGCGCCCCGCAGACCGCCCCCGACCGCGCCGTCCGGTGCGGCGGGCCCCCCGGCCGCCATCACAGCCGCCGCAGGCCGGGCTGGCGCTGACCGCCGAAGAAGGCGTCGCCGACGGGCTGCTGCGCGACCGCCGGCACCGGCGTGCGCTGGAGTATGTCGAGGACGACCTGCTCGGCCGTCCGCCGGTTGAGCTGGGCCTGCGCCGTCGGCAGCAGCCGGTGCGCGAGCACGGGCACGGCCAGCGCCTGCAGGTCGTCCGGCAGCGCGTACTCGCGGCCGTCCAGCGCGGCGGTCGCCTTCGCGGCGCGCAGCAGGTGCAGCGTCGCGCGCGGGGAGGCGCCCAGCCGCAGGTCCGGGTGGACGCGTGTGGCGCCGACCAGGTCCACCGCGTACCGCCGGACCGCGTCCGACACGTGCACGCCGCGGACCGTGTCGATCAGCTGCAGGACGTCGTGCGCGTGCGCGACCGGCCGGAGGTCGTCGAGCGGCGACACGGCGCCGTGCGTGTCGAGCATCCGCAGCTCCGCCTCGGCGCTCGGGTAGCCGATGGAGACGCGCGCCATGAAGCGGTCCCGCTGCGCCTCCGGCAGCGGATACGTTCCTTCCATCTCCACGGGGTTCTGCGTGGCCACCACCATGAACGGGCTCGGCAGCTCGTACGAGTGCCCGTCGACGGTGACCTGGCGCTCCTCCAGCGACTCCAGCAGCGCGGACTGCGTCTTCGGCGAGGCGCGGTTGATCTCGTCGCCGATCACGATCTGCGCGAAGATCGCGCCCGGCTTGAACTCGAACTCGCGCCGCTGCTGGTCGTAGACGGACACGCCCGTGATGTCCGACGGCAGCAGGTCGGGCGTGAACTGTACGCGCCGCACCGAGCAGTCGATGGACCGCGCCAGCGCCTTCGCGAGCATCGTCTTCCCGACGCCCGGCACATCCTCGATCAGGAGGTGCCCCTCGGCCAGCAGTACGGTCAGCGAGAGCCGTACGACCTCCGGCTTGCCCTCGATCACACCCTCCACCGACCGGCGGACACGCTCCGCTGTGGTGGTCAGATCCGCGAGGCTCGCTCGATCGTCATAGGTCGTCACCCGGCCCTCCTCGGCCCTTCGTTCATGGGCCGGTGCATGACGGAACGGCACGGCCCACCCAGAGACACGGACACCGCCCACGGAGCCTTTCCGGCGGTCCGGAGCAGGTGGTCACCCCCGCATTCTTGTTGGCGTACAGCGCGGTGTCACTCGGCTGTGGACAACGGCAGGTGATATGTCCGGTGTTCCGCCTCTTGGTCCGCTGCTCGCGGCCCGGTCAGGCCGGGTCGATCTCCCGCAGCAGGCCGGTCGTCACGTCGAAGACGAAACCCCGCACGTCGCCGGTGTGCTGGAGGAACGGCGAGGTGCGCACCCGCTGCATCGACTGCCGCACGTCCTGGTCGACGTCGCGGAAGGCCTCCACCGCCCAGGTCGGACGCTGCCCGACCTCCTGCTCCAGCTCGTCGCGGAAGCCCTCGGTGATCTTCTCCAGGCCGCACCCGGTGTGGTGCACGAGCACGACGCTCCTGGTGCCCAGTGCCCGCTGGCTGATCGTGAGCGAGCGGATGACGTCGTCGGTGACGACACCGCCCGCGTTGCGGATGGTGTGGCAGTCGCCCAGGTGGAGGCCGAGCGCGGCGTGCAGGTCGAGGCGGGCGTCCATGCAGGCCACCACGGCCACCTTCAGCACGGGGCGCGCGTCCATGCCCGGGTCGGTGAACTGCTCGGCGTACCGCCGGTTCGATTCGACGAGGCGGTCCGTGACTCCTTCACCCGCGGGGACGGAGCCGGAGTCGGTCGAGAGGTGCGCGGAAGTCGACATGGCTACGACGTTAATGGTCACCGCCCTGGGGGGCGCGCGGTGAGAGCGGACAAAGGTCGTCAATGAGGCGTGCTGTGAGCTACTCCACAGGTGCCCGGCCCCGGACGGCCGTACGAGTGATTCGTCCCGGTTGCTCCACCCGCGCACACCCCCCGGGCGACGCGCAGGCCGGTTGATTGACCGCGCGGGGGAGTGGACTAGAGTGGCGCGGAGTTCACGGAGACATTGAGCGATTTCCGAGCGATATCCGCAGATTCTCCTCCGCGTGTGCGGTGGCATGTACGGCTCGGCCTCCTCCGCCCGCCGGTCGGCCGAGGCCCTCTCCGGCGCCGGTGGCCCGGCGGTACGTACGCCGCGCCGGACCTGAGAGGGCAGATGACAGGGCGCGATGGGGGTACCGCCGGTACCGATCCGGTGGAGCTCCCCGACAAGGACGGCGGCGAAGGGCCGGACGGCAACACCCGGCACGTCCCCGTGATGCTCCGGCAGTGCCTCGACCTGCTCGCCCCCGCGCTGGAGCGGCCCGGCGCGGTCGTCGTCGACTGCACCCTCGGCCTCGGCGGCCACAGCGAGGCCCTGCTGACCCGGTTCCCCGGGGCGCGGCTCGTCGCCCTCGACCGGGACACCGAGGCCCTGCGCCTCTCCGGCGAGCGCCTCGCCCGCTTCGGTGACCGCGCCACCCTCGTCCACGCCGTCTACGACGAGCTGCCGGACGTGCTCGACGAGCTCGGCCTGCCGCGCGTCCAGGGCGTCCTGTTCGACCTGGGCGTGTCCTCCATGCAGCTCGACGAGGCGGACCGCGGCTTCGCCTACGCGCAGGACGCCCCCCTCGACATGCGCATGGACCAGACGACCGGCGTCAGCGCCGCCGAGGTCCTCAACACCTACCCGCCCGGCGAGCTGGTGCGGATCCTGCGCGCGTACGGCGAGGAGAAGCAGGCCAAACGCATCGTCGCCGCCGTCGTGCGCGAGCGCGAGAAGGAGCCGTTCACCCGCAGCGCCCGTCTGGTCGAACTCATCCGCGACGCGCTGCCCCAGGCCGCCAAGCGGACCGGCGGCAACCCGGCCAAGCGGACCTTCCAGGCCCTGCGTATCGAGGTCAACGGTGAGCTGGCGGTGCTGGAGCGGGCGGTCCCCGCCGCGGTGGGGGCCCTCGCGGTGGGCGGCCGCGTCGCCGTCCTGTCGTACCACTCGCTGGAGGACCGGCTGGTGAAGCAGGTCTTCGCCGCGGGCGCCGCCAACACGGCCCCGCCCGGCCTGCCGGTCGTCCCCGAGCGGTACCAGCCGCGGCTCAAGCTCCTGACCCGGGGCGCCGAACTTCCCAGCGAGGAGGAGGTGGCCCGCAACCGCAGGGCCGCGCCGGCCCGGCTGCGCGGCGCGGAACGGATCAGGGAGGACGTGTGACGAAGGCAGGACCCCTGAAGGGGCGCGCGGCCCGGCTCGCCCGGTTCATGCCGTCCGGGCCGAACACCGCCGCCCGCACCCCCTTCGTCCTGCTCGTCGTCGTGCTCCTCGGCGGTGGGCTGATCGGGCTCCTGCTCCTCAACACCTCCCTCAGCCAGGGCTCCTTCCGCCTCTCCGAGCTGCGGCGTCAGACCACCGAACTCACCGACGAGGAGCAGGCGCTCCAGCGGGACGTCGACGAGCGCTCCGCGCCCGACGCGCTGGAGCGCCGGGCCCGCGAGCTCGGCATGGTGCCCGGCGGCGGTCCCGTCTTCCTGGAGCCGGACGGCACGGTGCGCGGCGTGCCGAGCCCGGCCCCCACCCCCGGGCCGGACACGGGCCCGTCCCCGGCGGGCGCCGCCGCCCCGGTCCCCGTGCTCGCGCCCCCCGACGCCGCCGCACCCGATGCCGCCCCGGACGCCGGCGCCCCGGCCCCGACGGCGGAGCCGGCCCCCGACACGGCGACGTCCGCGCCCCCCGCGCCGACAGACCCCGCGACGGCCACCCCGGCGCCGACGCCGACCCCCGCGACGACCACCCCGCCGCCCCCCGCGGCCCCGGCCCCGACGCCCCCCGGCAGGTGAGCAGTGCCCTCCCAGGAACCTCCGCGCCGCCGCGTCCCCCGCCCCTCGGGCGCCCGGCGCCCCACCGGGCGCGGCGACGGCCGCCCCCAGCGCTCCGGCGCCCGCCCCGCCGCGCGCCGGCCCGGCCCGGCGGCCCCCCGGCCCGGCGGACCGGCGCGACCGCTCCGGCTCGGCAACCCGCGCCCCCGTCTGCGCCTGGTCAGCCTCGGCCTCACCCTCGTCATGCTGGCCTTCGTCGTACGGCTCCTCCAGGTCCAGGCCGTCGACGCCTCCGCCTACGCCGCCAAGGCCGAGAAGAACCGCTACCTCAGCCACAAGCTGGCCGCCGAGCGCGGCGAGATCACCGACCGCTCCGGCGTGCCCCTCGCCACCAGCGTCGACGCGTACGACATCACCGCCGACCCCAAGATGTTCACCCCGCAGGAGAGCAAGGTCCCCGACGCGCCCGAACAGGCCGCCGCCCTCCTCGCGCCCATCCTTGGCAAGGACCCCGCCGAGCTCGTCCGCACCCTGAAGTCCCCGCCCTCGCCCCGCTACGCCGTCCTGGCCCGCAAGCAGACGCCGCAGGTGTGGAACCAGATCAAGGACCTGCGGACCCTCTTCGCCAAGAAGGCCCGCGAGGACAAGGCGCGCGGCGGCCCGGGCGTCAGCGTCCTGGCCGGGGTCCTCAGCGAGCGCAGCAGCAAGCGGGTCTACCCCAACGGCACGCTCGGCGCGGGGATACTGGGCTACGTCAACGCCGACGGCCGCGGCGCGGGCGGCCTGGAGTCCATGCTCGACGAGGAACTCGCCGGCCGGGACGGCAAGATCACCTACGCCCACTCCGGCGGCCGCCGCGTCCCCACCGCCGGCGCCCGCGAGACGCCCGCCGTGCCCGGCTCGGACATCGAACTGACCATCGACCGCGACATCCAGTGGGCCGCCCAGAAGGCCATCTCCGAACAGGTCGCCGCCTCCCGCGCCGACCGCGGCTACGTCGTCGTCCAGAACACCAGGACGGGCGAGGTCCTCGCGATGGCCAACGCCCCCGGCTTCGACCCCAACGACCTGTCCCAGGCCGACTCCACCGCCATGGGCAACGCCGCCCTCCAGGACGCCTACGAGCCCGGCTCCACCGCCAAGGTGATGTCGATGGCCGCCGTCCTGGAGGAGGGCGTCGCCACGCCCGGCACCCACGTCGTCGTGCCCAACCGGCTCCACCGCGGCGACCGGCTGTTCAAGGACGACATCGACCACCCCACCTGGTACCTGACGCTGAACGGCGTCCTCGCCAAGTCGTCCAACATCGGCACCATCCTCGCCACCGGACAGCTCGGCCCCGACCAGGCGGCGGCCAACCGCGTCCTCCACTCGTACCTGCGCAAGTTCGGCATGGGCAGCCCCACCGGCCTCGGTTACCCCGGTGAGACCTCCGGGATCCTCGCCGCGCCGAAGGACTGGAACACCTCGCAGCAGTACACGATCCCCTTCGGCCAGGGCCTCTCCCTGAACGCGATGCAGGCCGCGTCCGTGTACTCCACCATCGCCAACGGCGGCGTACGCGTCGCTCCGACCCTCGTCCGCGGCACCAGGGGCCCCGACGGCCGCTTCACCCCCGCCCCGGCGCCCGGCACCACGCGTGTCGTCAGCGAGAAGACGGCCAAGACCCTCGCCGCCATGCTGGAATCGGTCGTCGACGACCAGGAAGGCACCGGAACCAAGGCCGCCATCCCCGGCTACCGCGTCGCCGGCAAGACCGGCACCGCCAACCGCGTCGACCCGCAACTGGGCCGGTACAAGGGCTACACGGCCTCCTTCGCGGGCTTCGCCCCGGCCGACGCCCCGCAGCTCACCGTCTACTGCGCCATCCAGAACCCCACCCAGGGCAGCTACTTCGGAGGCCAGATCTGCGGCCCCGTCCACAAGAAGGTCATGGAGTTCGCCCTGAAGACCCTGCACGTCGCACCGACCGGGAAGCAGCCCCCGCGCATGCCGGTCACCTTCACACCCGGCGCCTGAGCCGAGGGAGCCACCAGTGACAACGATCACGCCCGACCCCGGGAACCGGCCCGGCGACGGCCGCGACCCGGCGGCCTCATTTAGCCCGATCCCGGGTGCGCCCGGTACGCTCACCGCCGTGCCACACCCTGATCAGTCCCCCAGCACCGGCAAGGACGCCCCCGCGAAACAGCCGGGAGCGCCGCGTCCGGCCCAGGTCCGCCCCACCCCCCTCGGCGAACTCGCCGCCCGGGTGGGAGCCTCCGCTCCGCACGAGCCGCACCGGCCGTACGAGGGGCAGGTCACCGGCATCACCCACGACTCACGGGCCGTGCGCCCCGGAGACGTGTACGCCGCGCTGCCGGGTGCCCGCGCCCACGGAGCCGACTTCGCGGACCAGGCCGCCGGCCTCGGAGCCGTCGCCGTCCTCACCGACCCGGCGGGCGCCGACCGCGCCGCCGCGACGGGCCTGCCGGTCCTCGTCGTCGACGACCCGCGCGGCCGGATGGGCGAACTCGCCGCCGACATCTACGGCCGCCCGGGCGCCGACCTGCTCCAGATCGGCATCACCGGCACGTCCGGCAAGACGACCACCGCCTACCTCGTCGAGGGCGGGCTCAAGGCCGCCGGCCACAGCCCCGGCCTGATCGGCACCGTCGAGACGCGCATCGGCGACGAACGCGTCAAGTCCGAGCGGACCACGCCCGAGGCGACCGACCTCCAGGCGCTCTTCGCCGTCATGCGCGAACGCGGCGTCGAGGCCGTCGCCATGGAGGTGTCGAGCCACGCCCTGGTGCTCGGCCGCGTCGACGGCTGCGTCTTCGACGTCGCCGTCTTCAACAACCTCAGCCCGGAGCACATGGAGTTCCACTCCGGCATGGAGGACTACTTCCAGGCCAAGGCGCAGCTGTTCACCCCGCGCCGCTCCCGCCAGGGAGTCGTCAACTTCGACGACGAGTACGGCAGGAGGCTGGTGACCGAGGCGACCGTCCCCGTCGTCACCTTCTCCGCCGAGGGCCACCCGGACGCCGACTGGCGCGCCCGGGACGTCCGTTCCGGCCCCCTCGGCAGCACCTTCACCATCGTCGGCCCGAAGGACGAGCACATCAGCGCCACCGCGCCGCTGCCCGGCCCGTTCAACGTCGCCAACACCCTCGCCGCCGTCGTCACCCTCGCCGTCGCCGGCGTCGACCCGCAGCGGGCCGCCGACGGCGTCGCCGCCGTGCCGGGCGTCCCCGGGCGGCTGGAGCGGGTCGACGCCGGCCAGCCGTACCTCGCGGTCGTCGACTACGCCCACAAGACCGACGCCGTCGAGTCGGTCCTGCGCTCCCTGCGCAAGGTCACCGAGGGCCGGCTGCACATCGTGCTCGGCTGCGGCGGCGACCGCGACGTCACCAAGCGGGGCCCCATGGGCGCCGCCGCGGCGCGCCTCGCCGACACCGCCGTCCTCACCTCCGACAACCCGCGCTCCGAGGATCCCCTCGCGATCCTCTCCGCGATGCTCGCCGGAGCCGCCCAGGTCCCCGCGCACGAGCGGGGCACCGTCGTGGTCGACGCCGACCGGGCCTCCGCCATCGCCGCAGCCGTGGCCCGCGCCCGCCCGGGCGACACCGTGCTCGTCGCGGGCAAGGGCCACGAGCAGGGCCAGGACATCGCAGGCGTCGTACGGCCCTTCGACGACCGACAGGTCCTGCGGGAAGCCATCCAGAACAGTCAGGGATGAAGAAGTGATCGCCCTCTCCCTCACCGAGATCGCCGCAATCGTCGGCGGGCAGACGCACGACATACCGGATCCGGCGGCACAGGTCACCGGCTCCGTCGTCTACGACTCCCGCCAGGTCGAGCCCGGCAGTCTCTTCGCCGCGTTCAGCGGTGAGAACGTCGACGGGCACGACTACGCCCGGGGTGCCGTCGAGGCCGGAGCGGTGGCCGTGCTGGCCACCCGCCCGGTCGGCGTCCCGGCCATCGTCGTGCCCGACGTGACCGCCGCGCTCGGCGCGCTCGCCCGCACCGTGGTCGAGCGGCTCGGCACGTCCGTCGTCGCCCTGACGGGCTCGGCGGGCAAGACCAGCACCAAGGACCTCATCGCGCAGCTCCTGCGACGCCAGGGCCCCACCGTCTGGCCGGCAGGCAACCTCAACAACGAGATCGGCCTCCCGGTGACCGCCCTGCGGGCCACCGAGGAGACCCGGCACCTCGTGCTGGAGATGGGCGCCCGCGGCGTCGGTCACATCCGCTACCTCACGGAACTCACCCCGCCCCGCATCGGCCTCGTCCTCAACGTCGGCAGCGCCCACATCGGCGAGTTCGGCGGACGCGAGCGGATCGCCGAGGCGAAGGGCGAACTCGTCGAGGCTCTCCCGCCGGCGGAGGAGGGCGGCATCGCCGTCCTCAACGCCGACGACCCGCTCGTGAAGGCCATGGCGTCGCGCACCAAGGCGCGCGTCGTGTACTTCGGGGAGTCGGCGGAAGCGGCCGTACGTGCCGAAAACGTCCGTCTCACCGCGACCGGACAGCCCGCTTTCCGCCTTCACACACCCACCGGGTGCAGCGACGTGACCATGCGCCTGTACGGTGAGCACCACGTGTCGAACGCGCTCGCCGCGGCCGCCGTCGCCCATGAGTCGGGCATGCCCGTGCACGAGATCGCCGCCGCGCTCTCCGAGGCGGGCTCCCTCTCCCGCTGGCGCATGGAGGTCACCGAGCGTCCGGACGGTGTGACGATCGTCAACGACGCCTACAACGCGAACCCCGAGTCCATGCGGGCCGCCCTGCGCGCGCTGGCAGCCATGGGCGAGGCCGCACGGGCCAGGGGTGGACGTACGTGGGCGGTGCTCGGCCTGATGGCCGAGCTCGGCGACGAGGCGCTCGCCGAGCACGACGCGGTCGGACGGCTCGCCGTCCGGCTCAATGTCGGCAAGCTCGTCGCGGTCGGGGGCAGGGAAGCGTCCTGGCTGCAACTGGGCGCATATAACGAGGGTTCGTGGGGTGAGGAGTCGGTGCACGTGTCCGACGCGCAGGCGGCGATCGACCTGTTGCGCAGTGAACTGCGCCCGGGTGACGTCGTGCTGGTGAAGGCTTCCAGGTCGGTCGGGCTCGAGAGGGTCGCCCAGGCACTGCTCGGGAACAGCACCGAGGGCGAGGTCACCGGCCGATGAGGCAGATCCTCTTCGCGGGAGCCATCGGGCTCTTCCTGACCCTGATCGGCACGCCGCTGCTGATCAAGCTCCTGGCCCGCAAGGGATACGGGCAGTTCATCCGGGACGACGGCCCGCGCACGCACGGCAGCAAGAAGGGCACGCCCACCATGGGCGGCATCTCCTTCATCCTGGCCACGCTCATCGCCTACGCCCTGGCGAAGGTCATCACCGGCGAGGACCCGACGTACTCGGGCCTCCTGGTGCTCTTCCTCATGGCGGGCATGGGCCTCGTCGGCTTCCTCGACGACTACATCAAGATCGTCAAGCAGCGGTCCCTGGGTCTGCGCGCGAAGGCCAAGATGGCCGGCCAGCTGATCGTCGGCATCGCCTTCGCCGTCCTCGCCCTGCAGTTCTCCGACAAGCGCGGACTGACCCCGGCCTCCACGAAGCTGTCGTTCATCACGGACTTCGGTTGGACCATCGGCCCGGTGCTGTTCGTGGTCTGGGCGCTGTTCATGATCCTGGCGATGTCCAACGGCGTGAACCTCACCGACGGCCTCGACGGCCTCGCGACCGGTGCCTCCGTGATGGTCTTCGGCGCGTACACCTTCATCGGCCTCTGGCAGTTCCAGGAGTCCTGCGCCAACGCCAAGACGCTCACCAACCCGAACGCCTGCTTCGAGGTGCGCGACCCGCTCGACCTCGCCGTCGTCGCCTCGGCACTGATGGGCGCCTGCTTCGGCTTCCTGTGGTGGAACACCTCGCCCGCCAAGATCTTCATGGGCGACACCGGTTCGCTCGCGCTCGGCGGCGCCCTCGCGGGCCTGGCGATCTGCTCCCGCACGGAGCTGCTGCTCGCCCTCCTGGGCGGACTGTTCGTCCTCATCACCATGTCCGTCGTCATCCAGGTCGGCTCGTTCAAGATGACCGGCAAGCGGGTCTTCCGAATGGCCCCGCTCCAGCACCACTTCGAACTCAAGGGGTGGTCCGAGGTCCTCGTCGTCGTCCGGTTCTGGATCATCCAGGGCATGTGCGTCATCGTGGGTCTGGGCCTCTTCTACGCGGGATGGGCAGCCGACAAGTGAGTACCTCCTGGCAGGGCAAGCACGTCACCGTCGCCGGCCTGGGCGTGAGCGGCATCCCCGCCGCCCGCGTCCTCGCCGGCCTCGGCGCGCGCGTCACGGTCGTCAGCGACGGCGACGACGAGCGCTCCCGCACGCAGGCGGCGCAGCTGGAGGCGGAGGGCGTCACCGTCCGCCTCGGCGACGGGGCGACCCTGCCGGAGGGCACCGAACTGGTCGTCACCACGCCCGGCTGGAAGCCCGACAAGCCGCTGTTCGCGGCGGCCGCCGAGGCGGGCGTGGAGGTGTGGGGCGACGTCGAGCTGGCGTGGCGCCTGCGCGGCCCCGACGCCGCCCCCTGGCTCGCCGTCACCGGCACCAACGGCAAGACCACCACGGTCCGGATGCTCGCCTCCATCCTGGAGGCGGCCGGGCTGCGGACCGCGGCCGTCGGCAACATCGGCGTCTCGCTCCTCGACGCCGTCCTCGGCGAGGAGGAGTACGACGTCCTCGCCGTCGAGCTGTCCAGCTACCAGCTGCACTGGGCGCCGAGCGTGCGCGCCCACTCCGCGGCCGTGCTGAACCTCGCGCCCGACCACCTCGACTGGCACGGCTCGATGAAGGCGTACGCCGCCGACAAGGGCCGTATCTACGAGGGCAACCAGGTCGCCTGCGTCTACAACGCCGCCGACGGCGCCACCGAGGACCTGGTGCGGGAGGCCGATGTCGAGGAGGGCTGCCGCGCGATCGGCTTCACCCTCGGCACGCCCGGCCCGTCCCAGCTGGGCGTCGTCGACGGCATCCTGGTGGACCGCGCGTTCGTGGCGAACCGTCAGAAGCAGGCGCAGGAGCTGGCGCAGGTCTCCGACGTGAACCCGCCGGCCCCGCACAACATCGCCAACGCCCTCGCCGCCGCCGCCCTCGCCCGCGCCTTCGGCGTGGAGCCGGCGGCCGTCCGCGAGGGCCTGCGGGCCTTCCACCCGGACGCGCACCGCATCGAGTTCGTCGAGGAGGTCGCCGGCGTCGCGTACGTCGACGACTCCAAGGCCACCAACACGCACGCCGCGGAGGCGTCGCTCGCCGCGTACGACCCCATCGTCTGGATCGCCGGTGGCCTCGCCAAGGGCGCCACCTTCGACGAGCTCGTCGTCAGGTCGGCCGCGCGGCTGCGCGGGGTCGTCCTCATCGGCGCGGACCGCGCCCTCGTGGCGGAAGCCCTCGCGCGACACGCCCCGCAGGTGCCGGTGGTCGACCTCGACCGGACCGACACTGGGGCGATGGCGGCGGCGGTCCGGGAGGCGGCGCGGCTCGCCCGGCCGGGCGACACGGTGCTCCTCGCCCCGGCCTGCGCCTCGATGGACATGTTCGTCAACTACGACAAGCGGGGTGAGGCGTTCGCGGACGCCGTCCGCGCACTCGCCGCCGAAGACGCCTGACCAGCCACCAGGTCCGGCGGCGCCGGACACGACTGGAGGGGACAGCGACCATGCGCGCCGAGCACACCGCCGACGTACGCCCGACACCGGGCCCGCCGGGCAGCCCGCGCGCGCTGCTCGCCGCGGTGGTGCGCCGGATCGTTCCGCCTCCGCCGCTCGCGCCCGCCGGCGCCGCCCTCCCGGACGCCGCTCCGGCCGCCGCGCCCGCGGGGGCGCGTGGCGTGTCCGGGCTGGCCCTGCGCACCCGCACGGCGCGCCCGCGCGGTGCCGCCGTCCCGCGCGGCCGCGCGCGTACGCCGGGCGCGGGGCGGCCGCCCCGCGGCAACCGCCTGCGCCGGTCGTACGAGCGCGCACGCCGGGCGTGGGACCGGCCCCTCACGGCGTACTACGTGATCCTCGGCGCCAGCATGCTCATCACGGTGCTCGGCCTCGTCATGGTGTACTCGGCGTCGATCATCAAGGCGCTGGAGCTGTCCCTGCCGGCCTCGTACTTCTTCCGCAAGCAGTTCGTCGCGGCCGTCATCGGCACCGCCCTGCTGCTGCTTGCCTCGCGCATGCCGGTCAAGCTCCACCGCGCCCTGGCCTACCCGCTGCTCGTGGGCACCGTCTTCCTGATGGTCCTGGTGCAGATCCCGGGCATAGGGCACGCGGTCAACGGCAACCAGAACTGGATCTACCTGGGCGGGCCGTTCCAGCTGCAGCCGAGCGAGTTCGGCAAGCTCGCGCTGATCCTCTGGGGTGCCGACCTCCTCGCCAGGAAACAGGACAAGCGGCTCCTCACGCAGTGGAAGCACCTGCTCGTGCCGCTCGTGCCGGTGGCCTTCCTGCTGCTCGGGCTGATCATGCTCGGGGGCGACATGGGCACGGCGATCATCCTGACGGCGATCCTCTTCGGCCTGCTCTGGCTCGCCGGCGCCCCCACGCGGCTCTTCGTCAGCGTCCTGGCCGTCGCGGGCGTCATCGGCGTCGCCCTGATCCGGGGCAGCTCCAACCGCATGTCGCGCATCGCCTGCATCGGCGCCACCGAACCGGGCCCCGGGGACGCCTGCTGGCAGGCGGTGCACGGCATCTACGCCCTGGCGTCCGGTGGATGGTTCGGATCCGGACTGGGTGCGAGTGTGGAAAAATGGGGTCAACTCCCCGAACCACACACCGACTTCATCTTCGCCATCACCGGGGAGGAACTGGGTCTGGCGGGGACGCTGTCGGTGCTCGCCCTCTTCGCGGCTCTAGGCTATGCGGGTATTCGCGTGGCCGGACGCACGGAGGACCCCTTCGTGAGGTACGCCGCGGGAGGCGTGACCACCTGGATCACGGCCCAGGCCGTGGTCAACATCGGTGCGGTGCTCGGTCTGCTGCCGATCGCAGGTGTCCCCCTCCCGCTGTTCTCCTACGGGGGCTCCGCCCTGCTGCCGACCATGTTCGCCGTCGGGCTGCTGATCGCCTTCGCGCGTGACGAGCCCGCCGCGAAAGCGGCCCTGGCCGGCCGAGAGCCCCGGTTCGGCGGGTGGGCCGGGGTGAGATGGAAGTCGATGCGACGGCGCGTCAAGAAGCGCCCGTCCGGAGAGCGGTGAATTTCGGTGCATGTCGTACTCGCCGGCGGGGGGACCGCCGGCCACATCGAGCCCGCGCTCGCCCTCGCGGATGCCCTGCGCAGGCAGGACCCGACCGTGGGGATCACGGCCCTCGGCACGGAGCGGGGTCTGGAGACCCGGCTCGTGCCCGAGCGGGGCTACGAGCTGGCGCTCATCCCCGCCGTGCCGCTGCCGCGCAAGCCCACCCCCGAGCTCATCACCGTGCCCGGGCGGCTGCGGGGCACGATCAAGGCCGCCGAGCAGATCCTGGAGCGCACCAAGGCGGACTGCGTGGTCGGCTTCGGCGGCTACGTGGCCCTGCCCGGCTACCTGGCCGCCAAACGGCTCGGCGTGCCGATCGTGGTCCACGAGGCCAACGCGCGGCCCGGCCTGGCCAACAAGATCGGTTCGCGGTACGCGGCCGGGGTCGCCGTCGCCACGCCCGACAGCAAGCTCCGCAACGCCCGCTACATCGGCATCCCGTTGCGGCACACCATCGCCACGCTCGACCGCGCCCGGGTCCGCCCGGAGGCGCGCGCCGCGTTCGGCCTGGACCCCAACCTGCCGACGCTGCTGGTCTCCGGCGGCTCGCAGGGCGCCCGGCGGCTGAACGAGGTGATCCAGCAGGTCGCCCCGGTCCTCCAGCGCTCCGGCATCCAGATCCTGCACGCGGTCGGCCCGAAGAACGAGGTGCCACGCGTCGACAACATGCCCGGGATGCCCCCCTATGTCCCGGTACCGTATGTGGACCGGATGGACCTCGCGTACGCCGCGGCCGACATGATGCTCTGCCGCGCGGGCGCGATGACCGTCGCCGAACTCTCCGCCGTCGGGCTCCCCGCCGCCTACGTCCCGCTGCCCATCGGCAACGGCGAGCAGCGGCTGAACGCCCAGCCGGTGGTCAAGGCCGGCGGTGGCCTGCTGGTCGACGACGCCGAACTGACCCCCGAGTGGGTCCAGGGCAACGTCCTGCCCGTCCTCGCCGACCCGCACCGGCTGTACGAGATGTCCCGCGCCGCCGCCGAGTTCGGCCGCCGGGACGCCGACCAGCTGCTGGTCGGGATGGTTTACGAGGCGATCGCGGCACGCCGCTAGGGGCGCGCCCGGCGGCAGCGAGCGAAGGGCAGGGAGCATGGCCGGACCGACGACCGCCGAGCGCGGCGCCAGGAGGCCCGCGGGCGCGTCGCCGGGCCGGCCCTCCGCGCGCCCGGAGCGCGGCGGGGGCGCCCGGGGTGGCCCGGCGCGCCCCCGGGTCCTGCTCCTGGCCCTCGCTGCCGTCCTCCTCGCCGCCGGCGTGCTCTGGGTGCTGTACGGCTCCTCCTGGCTGCGCGTCGAGCGCGTGTCCGTCTCGGGCACGCGCGTGCTGACGCCGGGCCAGGTCACCGCGGCGGCGGCCGTCCCGGTCGGCGCGCCGATGGCCTCCGTCGACACGGACGCCATCGAGGAACGGCTGCGCCGCGCGCTGCCCCGGATCGACTCGGTCGACGTCGTACGCTCGTGGCCGCACGGAATCGGCCTGGAAGTGACCGAACGCGTACCGGTCCTGGTGGCCCGACAGGGCGGGGCGTACATGGAAATCGACGCGAAGGGTACCCGGTACGCCATGGTCTCGACCGCGCCCGCCGGAGTGCCCAGGCTGCACCTCGCCGCGGGCCGGTCGCCGAGCCTGCGCCGCTTCGACGCCGACCGGCTGACGCGCGAGGCGGTGGGTGTGGTGGGCGGGCTCCCCGGAAAGCTCGGCCGGGACCTGCTGTCCGTCCGCGTCCGCTCGTACGACTCCCTCACTCTGGAGCTGTCGGGCGACCGGACGGTCTTCTGGGGGAGTGGCGAGGACCGCGGGGCGAAGACCCGTTCGCTGCTCGCACTGATGAAGGCGGCGCCCGGAGCGGCGCACTTCGACGTGAGTGCCCCGGGCGCCCCTGCGGCGTCAGGGAGTTGACGCACATACGCGCTGGCCAGCACCCTGGTTGGTCAGGGCTCTGGGTGATCACATAGGGTGAAAAGAAAAACGGGAGGTTCGGCGTGTTCGTTGAACGCGCCCCACTTGTCGACTTAGTGTCCTGTTCGGAAGAGTCCAGGGAGCAGGCACACTGGTAACCCTAAACTTCAACGTTAGGGTTTGGGTCGGCGATTCGGACCGTCCCTTCGGCATCCGCCGTCGCGGCGCGCCACGCAGCGCGAAGCGGCGGCACGTAACTCGAGGCGAGAGGCCTTCGACGTGGCAGCACCGCAGAACTACCTCGCAGTCATCAAGGTCATCGGTGTCGGCGGCGGTGGTGTCAATGCCATCAACCGAATGATCGAGGTCGGTCTCAAGGGCGTCGAGTTCATCGCCATCAACACGGACGCACAAGCCCTGTTGATGAGCGACGCCGACGTCAAGCTGGACGTCGGCCGCGAACTCACCCGCGGCCTCGGCGCCGGGGCCAACCCCGCAGTCGGCCGCAAGGCGGCAGAGGACCACCGTGAGGAGATCGAGGAGGTCCTCAAGGGGGCCGACATGGTCTTCGTCACCGCCGGCGAGGGCGGCGGCACCGGCACAGGCGGCGCCCCCGTCGTCGCCAACATCGCCCGCTCGCTCGGCGCCCTGACCATCGGCGTGGTCACCCGGCCCTTCACCTTCGAGGGCCGCCGCCGCGCCAACCAGGCGGAGGACGGCATCGCCGAACTCCGCGAAGAGGTCGACACCCTCATCGTCATCCCCAACGACCGGCTGCTGTCCATCTCTGACCGCCAGGTCAGCGTCCTGGACGCGTTCAAGTCCGCCGACCAGGTGCTGCTCTCCGGTGTCCAGGGCATCACGGACCTCATCACCACGCCGGGCCTGATCAACCTCGACTTCGCCGACGTCAAGTCGGTCATGTCGGAGGCCGGGTCGGCGCTCATGGGCATCGGCTCCGCCCGCGGGGACGACCGGGCCGTGGCCGCTGCCGAGATGGCGATCTCCTCGCCGCTGCTGGAGGCGTCCATCGACGGCGCCCGCGGCGTGCTGCTCTCCATCTCCGGCGGCTCCGACCTCGGCCTGTTCGAGATCAACGAGGCGGCCCAGCTGGTCAGCGAGGCGGCCCACCCCGAGGCGAACATCATCTTCGGCGCCGTCATCGACGACGCCCTCGGCGACGAGGTGCGCGTCACGGTCATCGCGGCCGGCTTCGACGGCGGGCAGCCGCCCGCCCGGCGGGACACCGTCCTCGGCGCGTCGGCGGCCAAGCGGGAGGAGTCCGCCTCCCCCGCGCCGCGTGCCGCGGAGCCCTCGCGCCCGGTGAGCAGCGGCCTCGGCACGGTCCCCGTCCGCGAGGAGCCCGCGCCCGCCCCGGTCGAGCCCGCCCCGACGGCCGGCGAGACCACGCTCGCGCCGGTCACCCCGCCGTCCATCCCGACGACGCGCCCCTACCCGGACACCCAGGCCGAAGAGCTGGACGTCCCGGACTTCCTGAAGTGATAGAGCGGTACGACACGACGGACGGCGCGCACTTCGCCTTCACCGACCGGTGGGGCGGGGTGAGCGCCGTTCCGTACGAGGAGCTCAACCTCGGCGGCGCCGTCGGCGACGACCCCGCCGCGGTCCGCACGAACCGGAAGATCGCGGCCGGGAACCTCGGCGTCGACCCGGACCGGGTCGTCTGGATGCACCAGGTCCACGGCCGGGCCGTCCACGTGGTCGACGGTCCGTGGCCTGCGGGCGCCGAGGTCCCGGCGGGGGACGCCGTCGTCACCTCACGGCGCGGCCTGCCGCTCGCCGTGCTCACCGCCGACTGCGTGCCCGTCCTGCTCGCCGACCCGGTGGCCGGTGTCGTCGCGGCGGCCCACGCGGGCCGCCCCGGCATGGTGGCCGGGGTCGTCCCCGCCGCGATCGAGACCATGATCACACTTGGTGCCGAGCCGTCCCGGATCGTCGCGCGGACCGGTCCCGCCGTCTGCGGGCGCTGCTACGAGGTGCCGCCGGCGATGCGGGACGAGGTCGCCGCCCTCGAACCGGCCGCCCGGGCCGAGACGAGCTGGGGCACCCCGGCCGTCGACGTCGTCGCCGGGGTCCACGCCCAGCTGGAGCGGCTGGGCGTACGCGACCGCCGCGCCTCCGGCACGTGCACCCGCGAGTCGGGCGACCACTTCTCCTACCGCCGCGACCGCACGACCGGGCGGCTCGCCGGGTACGTCTGGCTCGACGGTGCCGCCGCCGGGTCCGCCGGGCGCGTCGAGCCGGGGGAGGACGGGGCATGACGGACCGTAGGGCGGAACTCGCCGAGAACCTCGTCCGGGTGGAGGAGCGCATCGCCGCCGCCTGCGCCGCGGCGGGGCGCCCCCGCGAGGACGTGACCCTCATCGTGGTCACCAAGACCTACCCCGCCGAGGACGTCCGCATCCTCCACGAGCTCGGCGTCCGCCACGTCGCGGAGAACCGCGACCAGGACGCGGCCCCCAAGGCCGCCGCGTGCGCGGACCTCGATCTCACCTGGCACTTCGTCGGTCAGCTCCAGACGAACAAGGTCCGCTCGGTGGCCGGTTACGCCCAGGTCGTGCAGTCGATCGACCGGTTGCGGCTGGTTTCGGCGCTCTCGTCGGCCGCCGCGCGTGCCGGGCGGGAGCTCGACTGCCTGATCCAGGTCGCCCTCGACGCGGAGTCGGGCGAGCGGGGCGAGCGAGGGGGCGTGGGGCCCGAGGGGATCGAGGAGTTGGCGGCGGCGGTCGACGCGGCACCCGGGCTCCGGCTCGGCGGTCTGATGACCGTCGCGCCCCTGGCCGGTCCGTTCGCGGGGCGGCAACGGGCCGCGTTCGACCGGCTGGTGGAATTCTCGTCACACCTGCGCGCGACCCGTCCTGCTGCGAACATTGTGTCAGCAGGGATGAGTGCGGACCTGGAGGACGCGGTGGCGGCCGGGGCGACACATGTGCGCATCGGTACGGCGGTACTCGGAGTCCGACCTCGGCTCGGGTAACGTCGCGAAGCAAGTCGGACCACAGTAGAAAATATGGTCATTTCCGCCGAATGGCGGGCAGGCCGAGTGGATCGCGGGCGCGACCTGACGTTGCCGATCCACCACAGAGCGGAGGAACCGGAGAATGGCCGGCGCGATGCGCAAGATGGCGGTCTACCTCGGCCTCGTGGAGGACGATGGGTACGACGGCCGGGGATTCGACCCCGATGACGACTTCGAACCCGAGCTCGAGCCGGAGCCCGAGCGGCGCCGCCACCAGCCTCCGCACCAGGTGGAGCGCGAGGAGCCGGTCCGTGCGCCGGTCGTGCAACCGCCGGTCCAGCGTGAGCCCGTTGCGCTTCCCGCTGAAAGCGGACGACCCGCCCGAATCGCCCCCGTGGCGTCCATCACACCTGAACGCCCGAGCCTGGAGAAGAACGCACCGGTGATCATGCCCAAGGTCGTGTCCGAGCGGGAGCCCTACCGCATCACCACGCTGCACCCGCGGACCTACAACGAGGCCCGTACCATCGGGGAACACTTCCGCGAGGGCACGCCCGTGATCATGAACCTGACCGAGATGGACGACACGGACGCGAAGCGACTTGTCGACTTTGCCGCCGGTCTCGTCTTCGGGCTGCATGGCAGCATTGAGCGAGTGACGCAGAAGGTGTTCCTGTTGTCGCCTGCTAACGTCGATGTCACGGCGGAGGACAAGGCCCGCATCGCAGAGGGCGGATTCTTCAACCAGAGCTGAGACACGACACCGGGAACGACCCGGCCGCACGGCCGGTATGAGAGAGCCAGGGGAGAGGGAACGCGGGATGGGCGTCGCACTACAGGTGGTCTACATCGCGCTGATGTGCTTCCTGATCCTGCTGATCTTCCGGCTGGTCATGCAGTACGTCTTCCAGTTCGCCCGTTCATGGGAACCCGGCAAGGCGATGGTGGTCGTTCTGGAGGCCACCTACACTGTCACCGATCCACCACTGAAGCTTCTGCAGCGGTTCATCCCACCGCTGCGTCTCGGGGGCGTGGCACTCGACCTGTCCTTCTTCGTTCTGATGATCATCGTGTACATCCTGCTCAACATCGTGGGTGGCTTCGCGATGAGGGTGTGAGCGATAACGGTCCTGCCGACTGCCGACGACTACGTAGAGGTGAAGAAGAGATGGCGCTGACCCCCGAGGACGTGCGGAACAAGCAGTTCACGACCGTCCGTCTCCGAGAAGGCTACGACGAGGACGAGGTCGATGCCTTCCTTGACGAGGTCGAGGCCGAGCTGACCCGCCTGCTCCGGGAGAACGAGGATCTGCGCGCGAAGCTGGCCGCCGCGACGCGTGCCGCCGCGCAGAACCAGCAGCAGGCCATGCGCAAGCCGCCGGAGCAGCAGGAGCGCCCGGTCGGCCCCGGCGGTCCGGGTGGTCCCGTGCCCGCCGCCATATCCGGTCCGCCGGTCCAGCAGCAGCCGCCGCAGATGGGTCCGCCCCAGCTGCCGGGCGGTGCGCCGCAGCTGCCGGCCGGTCCCAGCCACGGCGGGCCGCAGGGCCCGCACGGCCCCGGCCCCATGCAGGGCGGCCCCATGGGCGGTCCGATGGGCGGCCCCATGGGTGGCCACGGCCAGGGCATGCCCCAGCAGGGGCCCGGCGGTGACAGCGCCGCACGTGTGCTGTCGCTGGCCCAGCAGACGGCCGACCAGGCGATCGCGGAGGCCCGTTCCGAGGCCAACAAGATCGTCGGCGAGGCCCGGTCGCGCGCCGAGGGCCTGGAGCGGGACGCCCGCGCCAAGGCCGACGCGCTGGAGCGGGACGCGCAGGAGAAGCACCGCGTCGCGATGGGCTCCCTGGAGTCCGCCCGCGCCACGCTGGAGCGCAAGGTCGAGGACCTGCGCGGCTTCGAGCGCGAGTACCGCACGCGTCTGAAGTCGTACCTGGAGAGCCAGCTGCGCCAGCTGGAGAGCCAGGGCGACGAGTCGCTCGCCCCGCCGCGCTCCCCGTCCGCGGCTCCGTCGCTGCCGCCGTCCCCGTCGATGGCGTCGGCCGGTGCGGCTGCCCCGTCGTACGGCGGCAACCAGAACATGGGCGGTTCGCCGGGCATGGGCGGCGGCCCGTCGTACGGTGGCCAGCAGCAGATGTCCCCGGCGATGACCCAGCCGATGGCGCCGGTGCGGCCGCAGGCGCCGCAGCCGATGCAGCAGGCGCCCTCGCCGATGCGTGGCTTCCTCATCGACGAGGACGACAACTGACGGGGACGGGTCGCGTGATGAGCGCGTAGCCGTCGGTAGGCAGTCGGGCCGGGTGTCGTGGGCCGGGTGTCGTGGGTGGGGGTGGAGAGCGTCGGTCTGGTGGCCCTTGGCGGTGAGGCCGGGGTGCGGTGCCTCTTGGTGGTGAGGCCGTGTGGTGCCTCTTGGGGGTGAGGCCGGGGTGCGGTGCCTCTTGGTGGTGAGGCCGGGGTGCGGTGCCTCTTGGTGGTGAGGCCGTGTGGTGCCTCTTGGGGGTGAGGCCGGGGTGCGGTGCCTCTTGGGGGTGAGGCCGGGGTGTGGTGCCTCTTGGTGGTGGGGCCGTGGTGTGGTGCCTCTTGGGGGTGAGGCCGGGGTGTGGTGTCCATCGGCGGTGCGACCGTGGTGTGGTGTCTCGTGCCAGGGGCTCGTGGTGCGGTGTCTCGTGGCGGCCAGGGCGGGGGCCGTGTCTCTTGGCGGTGAGGCCAAGGCGGGGTGTGGTGTCTCGTGGCCGTGGTGCGGTGCGGTGCCTCGGGCCGGTGGGGGTGGGGCGGGGCCCCTCCGGCGCACCTCCTCGGGGTCGGCGGCCTCGGGTCCCGTACGGGAGCCGTTCCGACGCCGCCAACCCCTGCGGGGGCACCCCGGAGGGGCCCCGCCCCGGCCGTGTGCCGGGTGCGGGACGTGGAGGGTGAGCCGAAGGGCCCGGCCACGGGAGGTGGCCGGGCCCTTCGGAGGGGTCACGCCTTGCGGAGACGGAACGTCAGGGACAGGGGCTCGTCCGTGAACGGCTCGCCGTAGCTGCCGTCCGCGTCGCCCTGGGCGAAGTCCGTCGCCAGGACCTCGTCGGCGATGAGGCCGGCGTGGTCGGTCAGGGCCGTGACGACCTCGGCGTCGGTCGCGGTCCAACGCAGGGCGATCCGGTCGGCGACGTCTAGGCCGCTGTTCTTCCGGGCCTCCTGGATCAGGCGGATCGCGTCGCGGGCCAGACCGGCCAGCCGCAGTTCCGGCGTGATCTCCAGATCGAGCGCGACGGTGGCGCCCGCCTCGGAGGCGACGGACCAGCCCTCGCGCGGCGTCTCGGTGATGATCACCTCGTCCGGCGTGAGCGTGATCGTCTCGCCGTTCACCTCCACCGTGGCCTCGCCGCCGCGCAGGGCGAGCGACAGGGCGGCGGCGTCGGTCGCGGCGACGGCCTTGGCGACGTCCTGCACGCCCTTGCCGAACCGCTTGCCGAGGGCGCGGAAGTTCGCCTTCGCCGTCGTGTCGACGAGCGACCCGCCGACCTCGGAGAGGGAGGCCAGCGACGAGACGTTGAGCTCCTCGGTGATCTGCGCGCGCAGCTCGGGGGAGAGCGACTCGAAGCCCGCCGCGGCGACCAGCGCGCGGGAGAGGGGCTGGCGGGTCTTGACGCCGGACTCGGCGCGCGCGGCGCGGCCCAGCTCGACGAGGCGCCGCACCAGCGTCATCTGCCGGGACAGTGCCGGGTCGATCGCCGACGGGTCGGCCTCGGGCCAGGTCGACAGGTGCACCGACTCGGGCGCGTCGGGCGTGACCGGCACCACCAGGTCCTGCCAGACCCGCTCGGTGATGAACGGCGTCAGCGGCGCCATGAGGCGCGTGACGGTCTCCACGACCTCGTGCAGGGTGCGCAGGGCGCCCTTGTCGCCCTGCCAGAAGCGGCGGCGCGACCGGCGTACGTACCAGTTCGACAGGTCGTCGACGAAGGCGGAGAGGAGCTTGCCGGCGCGCTGCGTGTCGTACGCCTCCAGCGCCTGCGTGACCTGGTCGGTGAGGGCGTGCAGCTCGCTGAGCAGCCAACGGTCCAGGACGGTGCGGTCGGCGGGTGCCGGGTCGGCGTCGGTGGGCGCCCAGCCGGCCGTGCGCGCGTACAGCGCCTGGAAGGCGACGGTGTTCCAGTACGTGAGGAGCGTCTTGCGGACGACCTCCTGGATCGTGCCGTGGCCGACGCGGCGGGCCGCCCAGGGGGAACCGCCGGCGGCCATGAACCAGCGCACCGCGTCGGCGCCGTGCTGGTCCATCAGCGGGATCGGCTGGAGGATGTTGCCGAGGTGCTTCGACATCTTCCGGCCGTCCTCGGCGAGGATGTGGCCCAGGCAGACGACGTTCTCGTACGACGACTTGTCGAACACGAGCGTGCCGACGGCCATCAGCGTGTAGAACCAGCCGCGCGTCTGGTCGATGGCCTCCGAGATGAACTGCGCCGGGTAGCGCTGCTCGAAGAGCTCCTTGTTCCGGTACGGGTAGCCGTACTGCGCGAACGGCATCGAGCCCGAGTCGTACCAGGCGTCGATGACCTCGGGGACGCGCGTCGCGGTGAGCGCGCAGCCGTCGTGGGTGCACGGGAAGGTGAGGTCGTCGATGTACGGGCGGTGCGGGTCGAGCGCGGACTGGTCGCTGCCGGTCAGTTCGGTCAGCTCGGCCCGGGAGCCGACGCAGGTGAGGTGGCCCTCCTCGCAGCGCCAGATGGGCAGCGGGGTGCCCCAGTAGCGGTTGCGGGAGAGCGCCCAGTCGATGTTGTTGTTCAGCCAGTCGCCGAAACGGCCGTGCTTGACGGAGTCGGGGAACCAGTTGGTCGCCTCGTTCTCCTCCAGCAGCCGGTCCTTCACGGCGGTGGTGCGGATGTACCAGGACGGCTGCGCGTAGTACAGCAGCGCCGTGTGGCAGCGCCAGCAGTGCGGGTAGCTGTGCTCGTAGGCGATGTGCCGGAACAGCAGGCCCCGGGCGTCGAGGTCGGCGGTGAGCGCCTCGTCGGCCTTCTTGAAGAAGACGCCGCCGACGAGCCGCAGGTCCTCGGCGAACGTGCCGTCGGGGCGGACCGGGTTCACGACGGGCAGGTCGTACGCGCGGCAGACCTTGAGGTCGTCCTCACCGAACGCCGGCGCCTGGTGGACCAGGCCCGTGCCGTCCTCCGTGGTGACGTAGTCGGCGTTGACGACGAAGTGCGCCTCGGCCGGGAAGTCGACCAGGTCGAAGGGACGCCGGTAGGCCCAGCGCTCCATCTCGGCGCCGGTGAACGTCTGCCCGGTGGCCTCCCAGCCCTCGCCGAGGGCCTTCTCCAGCAGCGGCTGGGCGACGACGAGCTTCTCCCGGCCGTCGGTGGCGACGACGTACGTGACGTCGGGGTGGGCGGCGACGGCGGTGTTGGACACCAGCGTCCAGGGGGTCGTCGTCCAGACCACCAGCGCCGCCTCGCCGGCCAGGGGGCCGGAGGTGAGCGGGAAGCGGACGTACACGGACGGGTCGACGACCGTCTCGTACCCCTGCGCCAGCTCGTGGTCCGACAGGCCGGTGCCGCAGCGCGGGCACCAGGGGGCGACGCGGTGGTCCTGGACCAGCAGGCCCTTGCCGAAGATCTCCTTCAGCGACCACCACACCGAGTCGACGTACTCGGGGTCCATCGTGCGGTACGCGTCGTCCAGATCGACCCAGTAGCCCATGCGGGTCGTCAGCTCGGCGAACGCGTCGGTGTGGCGGGTCACGGACTCGCGGCACTTGGCGTTGAACTCGGCGATGCCGTACGCCTCGATGTCCTTCTTGCCGGAGAAGCCCAGCTCCTTCTCGACGGCGAGCTCCACGGGCAGGCCGTGGCAGTCCCAGCCGGCCTTGCGGGCCACGTGGTAGCCGCGCATGGTGCGGAAGCGGGGGAACACGTCCTTGAAGACGCGCGCCTCGATGTGGTGGGCGCCCGGCATGCCGTTGGCAGTGGGCGGGCCCTCGTAGAACACCCACTCGGGGCGTCCTTCGGACTGCTCCAGGCTCTTGGCGAAGACCTTGCTCTCGCGCCAGAAATCGAGCACGGCGTGCTCGAGGGCGGGCAGGTCGACCTGGGCGGGTACCTGGTGGTACTGCGACATCGAATCCTCCGGCGGACAGGTTCGTCGTTCCGTCGGAGGGACGAGAGCGCGTGCTCCCGCGGTACCACCCTCCTTGGCGCCGGGCACTGGGCCCGGAGCCCCCTCATTGGGGTCGCGATGCCGGTTCTACTGACCTTGCGCCCGTGGGCGGAGCCCACTGCCAAAGCTTTCTTCCGGCGGCTCCGGGGTGATGCTTCACGTCGGGCTCGCCCCCGGGCTCTCACCGTCCCCGGGTCGCTCATGGCCGCGTGCGACGCTACTGGTCCCCATCCACGCCTTTCGCTGCGCCCAGTGTACGGGGCGGGCCGAACGCGGGTCGCCACGTTTTCCGGGGCGGGCGCGCGGCGCGGTCCGTACGGCCGAACGGCCCCGTGCGCCGTCGCACGCCTCCGGCGGGGGCGCACCCCCGCTTACCGGGCGGACGGCGGCGGTACGGGCCCTCCCCGCTCGCCTGGTCGGGTACCGGCTGACCGCCGCCGGCGGCGTGCCCCGTTGCCGCGGGACCGAAGTCGATTTATCGTCCCAGCACGATTCGCGAGCAAGATCACAATATGTGAAGGGGCCGCGGCATGGTGGCGAAGAAGACCGCCGTCGAGGGGACGGCGTCCGGGAGGTCCGCCGCGTCCGCCGCGGGCCGTGCGCCCGCCGCCGCGCGCGGAGCGGCCCCGGCGGACGACGGGCCCCCGACCGGGGGCCGCGCGAGCACGCGGGCGGGCGCGACGGGGAAGAAGGCGGCCACCGGGAAGTCCGCCCCCGGGAAGACCGCCCCTGGAAAGGCGCCGACCAGCCAGTCGGTGGCCGGGAAGACGGCGACAGACAAGGTGCCGGCCAGGAAGGAGGCCCCCGCCGAGAAGGCCGCCGCGAAGAAGGCGTCCGCCAAGAAGGCACCTGCCAAGAAGGCACCTGCCAAGGAGGCGCCTGCCAGGAAGGCGCCTGCCAGGAAGGTGGCTGTCCAGGAGGCCGCTGCCAAGAAGGCCCCTGCGAAGAAGGCGTCCGCCAAGGAGGCGTCCGCCAAGAAGGTTGCGGCGAAGAAGGTGCCCGCCAGGAAAGCTCCCGGCAAGAAGACGGCCGGCAAGACGGCGGTTCCGTCGGGGGCCGAGGGGTCCGGTGGGAAGACGACCGCGGTCGAGGGGTCCGGAAGGGCCTCCGCGGGGAAGGCATCTGCGGGGAGCGCGTCCGGTGCGAAGGCGCCCGCCGGGAAAGCGGTCATCGCCAAGAAGGTGGCGGCCGCGGAGGGGGCCGCGCCGGGGGGTTCCGGCGGTCCTCACCGCGGTGACGGTGTCGCTGGTGGGGAAGGAGTGGTCGGTGAGATGCCCGCGGCCGGTGCGGCGGCGGGTGGCAGGGCAGGGAAGAAGGCCGCGTCCGCGGCCGAGGTGGCGGCCCGGGCCGCTGAGGAGACAGGAGCCAGGACGGTGGCAGCGAAGAAGACGGCGGACGTGACCACGGCGGCCGGGGTGGCCGTTCCCACGGCCCGCGGGGTCGCCGATGTGGCACCCGAGGAGTTGGCCGTACGGCCGGGCGAGGAGCCGTGGACGGCCGAGGAGGTGGCGGAGGCCCGCGCCGAGCTGGAGGGCGAGGTGCAGCGGCTCCAGCAGGAGCTCGCCGCCTCCGAGGAGGCCCTGTCGGGGCTGATGCGGGACTCGGGGGAGGGCGCCGGTCACGACGAGGCGGACACCGGGACGAAGAACATCACGCGCGAGCACGAGATGGCGCTCGCGGCGAACGCCCGGGCCACCCTGGAGCAGAGCCGGCACGCGCTGCAACGGCTCGACGCCGGTACGTACGGCCTGTGCGAGATCTGCGGCAAGCCGATCGGCAAGGCGCGCATGCAGGCGTTCCCCCGGGCCACCCTCTGCGTGGAGGACAAGCAGAAGCAGGAGCGACGGGGCTGACCGCGCGGGTGTGCCGTACCCTCGTCCCAGTCAGGTACCTAGGTTGAGGGACTCACGTGGCAGAGGCGGAGCAGGTCATCGGTACGCCGGACGTTGACGACGACGCCGGGACGCCCGCCGAGCGGCCGCGGGGCCGGCGCAGGGTCGTGGCGCTCGTCGCCGTGGCCCTCGTCGCGTACCTGCTGGACCTGGGCAGCAAGATGCTCGTCGTGGCGCGGCTGGAGCACCACGACCCGATCGTGGTGATCGACGGCCTGCTGGAGTTCAGGGCGATCAGGAACCCGGGTGCCGCCTTCGGCATCGGTGAGGCGTTCACGGTCCTCTTCACGGTGATCGCGACGGCCGTGATCGTGGTGATCGTGCGGCTGGCGCGCAAGCTGTACAGCCTCCCCTGGGCGGTCGCGCTGGGTCTGCTGCTCGGCGGCGCGCTCGGCAACCTCACCGACCGGATCTTCCGCTCGCCGGGCGTCTTCGAGGGCGCGGTGGTCGACTTCATCGCGCCCGCGCACTTCGCCGTCTTCAACCTCGCGGACTCCGCGATCGTCTGCGGCGGCTTCCTGATCGTGATCCTTTCCTTCCGGGGGCTGGACCCGGACGGGACCGTCCACAAGGACTGAACGGGCACCCCCGTCCACAGGCCCGACCGGGCCGGGACGGGAACAAGGCATACTCGACGGGTGAGTACGCTTCCCGAGATCCGCACGCTGCCCGTTCCCGACGGCCTGGAGGGCGAGCGCGTCGACGCCGCCATCGCCCGCATGTTCGGCTTTTCCCGCACCAAGGCGGCCGAGCTGGCCTCCGCCGGGAAGGTCCTCGTCGACGGCGCGGTGGTCGGCAAGTCCGAGCGCGTCACGGGTGGTGCCTGGCTGGAGGTCGAGATGCCCGGGGCGCCCGCGCCGGTGCGGGTCGTCGCCGAGCCGGTCGAGGGGATGGAGATCGTCCACGACGACGACGACATCGTCGTGATCATGAAGCCGGTCGGTGTCGCCGCGCACCCGAGCCCCGGCTGGACCGGCACGACCGTGATCGGCGGCCTCGCCGCGGCCGGGTACCGGATCTCCACGTCCGGCGCCGCCGAGCGCCAGGGCATCGTGCACCGCCTCGACGTGGGCACGTCCGGGCTGATGGTCGTCGCCAAGTCGGAGCGCGCCTACACGCTGCTGAAGGCGCAGTTCCGCGAGCGGGTCGTCGACAAGCGGTACCACGCGCTCGTCCAGGGCCACCCGGACCCGCTGAGCGGCACGATCGACGCGCCGATCGGCCGCCACCCCCAGCACGACTACAAGTGGGCCGTCACCGCCGAGGGCAAGCCGTCCGTCACGCACTACGACCTCATCGAGGCGTACCGGGCCGCGTCCCTCCTCGACATCAAGCTGGAGACGGGTCGGACGCACCAGATCCGCGTCCACATGTCCGCGCATCGGCACCCCTGCGTCGGCGACCTGACGTACGGCGCCGACCCCACCCTCGCCAAGCGCCTGCGGCTGACCCGCCAGTGGCTGCACGCGGTGCGCCTCGGCTTCGAGCACCCGGCGGACGGCCAGTGGGTCGAGTTCGAGAGCGGCTACCCCGACGACCTCCGGCTCGCCCTCGACACCATCGCCGCGGAGAGCGCGTGACCCCCTACCGCGTCCGGGAGGTTCGGACGGAGGAGGACCGCGCGGCGGCCTTCGCCGTCCGGCGCGCGGTGTTCGTCGTCGAGCAGGGCGTCCCGGAGGAGATCGAGTACGACGCGTACGACGCCACGGCCGTGCACGTCATCGCCGAGCACACCGCCGACGGTGTCACCCTCGGCACGGGCCGGCTCCTGTACGGTCCGGACGCCGCGGGCCGCACGGGTGGCGCCGAGGGCGTCGGCGCGCTCGGCCGCCTCGCCGTCACGCGGGAAGCCCGCGGCCTCGGCGTCGGGGCGGCGCTCGTCCGGGCCATCGAGGACGCGGCGCGGGCCCGGGGCCTGACCGCCGTGGACCTGCACGCGCAGACCCACGCCCTCGACTTCTACCGGCGGCTCGGCTACGGGCCGTACGGCGAGGAGTTCCTCGACGCGGGAATACCGCACCTGGCGATGCGCCGCACGCTCTGATCCACCGGGCGGCGTGGCAGGGTGGAGCCCTGACCCCGGCGTTTCCCAGCGGGTGGAGGGCCTCGCACCGTGGACCAGTTGGCTCTGCTTCTCCTACTGCTGCTCGGCGCCCTGCTGGCCGTGCCCCTGGGCGACCGCCTCAAGGTGCCCGCGCCGGTCCTCATGACGCTGCTCGGGATCGTCCTCGCCTTCCTGCCGTTCGTGCCGAACGTCGACGTCCCGCCCGAGCTCATCCTGCCGCTGGTCCTGCCGCCGCTGCTGTACGCCACGGTGCAGCGCACCTCCTGGCGGCAGTACGCGGTGAACATGCGGCCGATCCTGCTGCTCGCGGTGGCGCTCGTCCTGGTCACCACGGCCGTCGTCGCCGCCGTCGCGCACACCGTGGTCCCCGGCCTGCCCATCGCCGCCGCCGTCGCGCTCGGCGCCCTCGTCGCGCCGCCCGACCCGATCGCCGCGACCGCCGTCGCCGGGTCCGTCGGACTGCCCCGCCGCCTCGTCTCGATCCTGGAGGGCGAGGGCCTCTTCAACGACGTGACGGCGATCGTCGTCTACCACGTCGCCGTCGGCGCGGTCGTCGCCGGGACCTTCTCCTGGGCCGGCGCCGGCCTCGAACTGCTGCTCGCCGCGGTCGTCGCCCTCGCCGTCGGCCTGCTCCTCGGCAAGCTGGGCGCCCGGCTGGCGGGCGCGCTCGACGACGCCACCCTCCGGACGGGGCTCACGCTCCTGCTGCCGTTCGTCGCCTACTCCCTCGCCGAGGAGCTGCACGGCTCCGGCGTCCTCGCGGTCCTGGTCACCGCCCTCGTCCTGGCCCGCCACACCCTCGACGCGGACGACGTGACGGGACGGCTGGCCGGCCGCACCTTCTGGGAGATCGTCGACACCCTGGTCACCGGCGTCGCCTTCGGGCTGGTCGGCCTGGAGCTGAGCGCGGTGTTCGAGTTCGCCGAGGGGCGTGTGGGGCGGATGCTCGGCTGGGGCGCGGTGGTCGTCGTGACCGTCGTGGGGGTGCGGTTGCTGTGGCTGCTGCCCGCGACCTGGCTCGCGAAGCGGCTCCACACGCGCCGCGCGTCGGCCGAGGAGATCCCGATGAGCTGGCGGGAGACCGTCGTCATGTGGTGGTCGGGGATGCGCGGCGTCGCGTCCGTCGCGCTGGCACTGGCCATCCCGCTCACCACGGACGCCGGTGGCGCGTTCCCCGGGCGGGACGAGATCCTCTTCATCGCCTTCTGCGTGATCATCGCCACGCTGGTCTTCCAGGGACTCACGCTGCCCTGGCTCGTCGGCCGGCTCGGCGTGCGCGCCGACAGCGACGAGGAGCGGCGCCTCGAACGGGAGCTCGCGCTGCGCGCCGCCCTCGCCGCGAAACGGCGGCTGAAGGAGATCCAGCGCACCGAGGGGCTCCCCGACGAACTGGTCGAGCGGCTGCGGCGGCTGGCCCTCGACATCGGGGCGCGCATCAGCCCGGACCTCGTCGACGAGGAGCGGCGGGTCGCCTACGAACGGCGCGCCGAGGACTTCCGGACCGTCCACCGCGTCCAGCACGAGCTGCTCTCCGCCGCGCGGCACGAGGTCCTCGCCGCGCGCAACGAACCCGGCTCCGACCCGGAGGTCGTCGACCGGGTGCTGTACCAGCTCGACGTGCGCAGCCTCCGCTGACCCGGGCCGTACCGGCCGCGCCCGCCCGGGACCGGCGCGCCCGCAGGGTAACGCGCGCCCGCAGGGTGACGCGCGCCCGCAGGGCCGCCGGCGCGCGGTCAGCGCCGTGCGCGACCCCGGCCGCGTTCGACGGTACGGCCGTGCTCGGTCCGCCGGTCGCGTTCGGGTCCGCGCCCGAGGTCGGGGCGCTCCCGGTCGGAGGGGTCGCGGTCGGGGCGCCGGCCGTCGCCGTCGGCGCCGCCGCGCCCGTCGACACGGCCGCTTCCCTCGGCTCCGTCGGCACGGTCGACGCCGTCCGGGCGGACGTCGTCGCGGTGGGCGCGGTCGGGGCGGGTGGGGTCGCCGGCCCGGCCGGGCGCCGTCGTGGTCGCCACGCGCGGCAGGGCGTACGGGTGGTGCTCCGAGAGCCAGGTGACGAGCTGCTCCCGCACGTCGCACCGGAGCGTCCAGACGTCGTCGGCGTTCCGGGCGGTGACCACCGCCCGGACGACGATCGTGCTCGGGGTCGTGTCCGTGACGGCGAGCGACCAGCTCCGGCCGTCCCACTCCGGCGACTCCTGGAGGAGCCGGTGCATCCGTTCGCGCATGAGCGGCACCGGGGCCGCGTGGTCCAGGTGGAAGTAGACGGTCCCGGTGATCTGCGGGCCGCCGCGCGACCAGTTCTCGAAGGGCTTGCTGGTGAAGTACGAGACGGGCATCGTGATCCGGCGCTCGTCCCAGGTCCGGACGGTGAGGAAGGTCAGCGTGACCTCCTCGACCACGCCCCACTCCCCGTCCACCACCACGGTGTCCCCTATGCGCACCATGTCACCGAAGGCGATCTGGAACCCGGCGAAGACGTTGCTGAGGGTGGACTGGGCGGCGACACCCGCGACGATGCCGATGATGCCGGCGGAGGCCAGCATCGACGTGCCGACGGCCCGGAAGTCGGGGAACGTCAGCAGCATCGCCGCCGTGGCGACCACGCCGACCACCGCCGTGACGATCCTCATGATCAGGGTGACCTGGGTGCGGACCCGGCGGCGCCGCTCGGCGTTGCGGGTCGTCGCGGCGTAGCGGGTGTACGTCGCCTCGACGACGGCCGACGCGATCCGCATCACCAGCCACGCGCTGGCACCGATCAGCACGAGCGTCAGCGCGCGGCCGATGCCCGTGGCGTGGTCCTGGATGATCCGCCACGCCGTCTGGCGGTACGCCCCGCGCAGCAGCGCGCTGAGCATCACCAGCTGGAGCGGTATCCGGCAGCGCCGCAGCAGCCCCCAGAGCGGGGTCTCGTGGTGGCGCTCGTCGGCCCGCCGCAGCAGCAGGTCGGCCAGCCAGCCGACGAGCAGGGTGAGGAGGATCGAGCCGCCGAGGACGATCAGGGGGCGCAGTACGTTCTCCATGACTCCGGACGCTCGACGTGTGGTGTAAGGATGACCGGATGGAGATCATGCTGTTCCACTCGGTCTACGGGCCGCGCCCCGCGGTGCACGCCGCCGCGGACCGGCTGCGCGCCGCTGGGCACCAGGTGCACGTGCCCGACCTCTACGGCGGCCAAACCGCCGCGTCCGTGGAGGAGGGGAGGGAGATCAAGGACCGCATCGGCTGGGAGGAGCTGGCCAGGCGGGCCGTCTCCGCCGCCGCGCCGCACTCCGAGCGGGGCCTCGTGTACGCGGGGTTCTCGCTGGGCGCCGCCTTCGCCCAGATGCTGGCGGTGGCCGACGAGAAGGCGCGGGGACTGCTCCTGCTGCACGGCACGTACGACGTGCCGGAGGACGCGTCGGTGGGCGGTCTGCCGGTGCAACTGCACATGGCCGACCCCGATCCGTTCGAGCCGGACGACTGGCTGAACACCTGGTACCTGGAGATGGGGCGGGCCGGCGCGGACGTCGAGGTGCACCGGTACAGGGGTGCCGGGCACCTGTACACCGACCCCGATCTGCCGGACCACGACGCGGACGCGGCCGAGCGCACCTGGGCGACGGCGCTGTCGTTCCTCGACGGCCTCTGAGCCCCGGTCGGGTGCCGGGCCGCGCCGGTCGGGTGCCGGGGCCCGGGGCCGGGGCCTGGTCGCGGCACCGGTCGCCTGACGCGCCGAGGGGCCCGGCACCGCCGTCGTGGCGGCGCCGGGCCCTCGGCCGCTCCCCGCGGACGGACCGTTCGGCGGCGGTCCGTCGGTGCGTGCCGGGTCAGCGGGTGCGGTACGCCGTCCAGTGGTCCTGCATGCGCTGCACCTGACCGGCCGTGAACTGGTGCATGCAGGAGTCGTACGTGTAGTCCATGAAGTTGTGGATCGGGTCCACGCCGGCCTGGCGGGCGCAGGTGTCGCGGCCGGTCGGGCACTGGTACGCCGGGCTCTTCTCGGCGGCCGTGTCGGTCACGTAGTCGCCCTGGCCGCTGCAGCCGCCCTGGAACGTGTGGTACAGCCCCATCCAGTGGCCGACCTCGTGGGTGCCGGTGTCACCCTGGTTGTAGTTGGCCGCGGAGCCGCCGGGCAGGGACGCGTCGAGGACGACGACGCCGTCCATGGACGGGTTGGAGGCGTACGACGTCGGGAACGTCGCCCAGCCGAGCAGGCCGCCGCTGAGGTTGGCGGTGTAGAAGTTGAGCGCGCCGGCGCCGCCCTGGCGGAGGGTGGTCTTCATCGCCTTCTCCTCGGGGGAGCCGGAGGCGAGGTTGTACCAGGAGGCGTTGTCCGTGTAGGTCGTGCCGGCCAGCGTGAACTGGAAGCCGGTGGGGGCGTTGCCGCTGCCCTGGCCGCCGAAGGCGGAGTTGAGGACGGCCATCTGGTTGTTGACGTCCGTGGCGGTCAGCTTGCCCTTGGCGCCGTCGTGCACGACGTGGAAGTACACCGGGATGGTGGTGGCGACGGCCGCCGTGTCGAACCGGCTGCTGTCGAGGCCCTTGGCCTTGGCGGCCTTGAGCTTCTTCTGGAGGTCGGCCTCCATGGCCGCGGCCTTCTCGGCGGTCACCTCGTTGGGCTCGTGCGTGTGGACGTCGCCCGACGGGCGGGACTCACGGGCGTGCGCGCTCGCGTCCGTCTCCTCGACGCACTCCTCGCCGGCGGCGGCGAGCGGGGCGGTCGCGGCGGCACCGGTGGGGGCGGAGAACGGGAACAGGGCGAGCGTTCCGGCCAGTACGGCCGTGCCGAGCACGCGGCGGTGCGTTCTCGGGGATATGCGGACAAGAGCACGCATGGGTGACTCCTCGCGGGGGGACCGGCGGGGGCTTTCCCCGCCGACGCCCGGAGATTACGTGGCCATGTCAGATGTGCGGCAGGAGTGATCCGGCCCAATCGATCGTTGAGGTGATGGAGACATCCGGGAGAGGAAATCCTGCGGTCCGTCCCGATGGCTGAGACCCGTCCGTAACGAACGCGCCACCGGTGTCGGGTGGTGTGTCCGGTTTCGATCTTCGGAACACACCACCTGACACATGCTGGTGATCGTCGTTTAACCTGCTCCAGGTTGGCTGAAAATCGCCCCCCTGGTCACCTCATCACACCGGGGAGTACACCCGCTCGACCTTCTGCGTTCCGTTGAGCGTGCGGTACGAGCGGGCCCACGTCGCCGAGGCGCCCGGCTTCCTGCGGTCGGAGAGGACGAAGTAGTCCATCTGTGAGCGCTCGGCGGTCACGTCCAGCACGCCGTACCCGTGGTGGTCCATGTCCAGCCAGTGCACGTGGCTGTTGGCCGCCTTGATCGCCGCGGCGGCGACGGTCGACGCGGTGTTCGCCGGGACGCGCAGGATGTCGTCGAGGTTGTCGGAGGTCACCGACGTGACGACGAACTCCGTCGCCGCGGACGGCGACTTGGGGTAGGTGGCGGCCGTGACCGGCACGTCGTTGGCCCACGCCATGTGGATGTCACCGGTGAGGAAGACGGTGTTGCGGACGGCCCGCTCCTGGAGGTGGGTCAGCAGCTCCCGCCGGTCGTCGGTGTACCCGTCCCACTGGTCGACGTTGATCGCGATGCCCCCGGTCGGCAGGCCCAACAGCTCGGCCACCGGCTTCAGCAGGTGCGCGGGGAGCGAGCCGAAGGCGACCGGCGAGATCATCACCGAGGTGCCGACCAGCCGCCAGGTCGCGTCCGAGGAGGCCAGCCCGGCCTTCAGCCAGTCCAGCTGGGCGCGGCCGGTGATCGTGCGCTCCGGGTCGTCGACCTTGCCGCTGCCCGTGCCGGCCTGCCGGGAGCGGAACGAGCGCAGGTCGAGCAGGTGCAGGTCGGCGAGCTTGCCGTAGCGCAGGCGCCGGTAGACCGTGCCCTCGGCGGAGGTGCGCACCGGCATCCACTCGAAGTAGGCCCGCTTCGCCGCGGCCATCCGGGAGGCCCAGTCGCCCTCCGTGCCCGGGGTGTGGTTGTCGGCGCCGTCCGACCACGTGTCGTCGGCGAACTCGTGGTCGTCCCAGATGGCGATCACCGCGTGGGCCGCGTGCAGCGCCTGGAGGTCCGGGTCCGTCTTGTAGGTGGCGTGCCGCAGCCGGTAGTCGGAGAGGGTGACCGTCTCGTGACGGGGCTCGTGCGGGCGCAGGACGCGGTCGGTCTTCGGGTAGGCGCCGGAGCCGTACTCGTATATGTAGTCGCCGAGGTGGAGGACCGCGTCGAGGTCGGTGCGGGCGGCCAGGTGGCGGTAGGCGGCGAAGTAGCCCGCCTCCCAGTTCGCGCAGGACACGACACCGAACCGGACGCCCGGCGTGGCGTCGTCGTACCCGGGCGTGGTGCGGGTCCGCCCGACGGGCGAGAGGACGGAGGTGCCGGTGCCGCCGTCCGCACCGGCCGCGAAGCGGAACCAGTACGGCGTGGCCGGGCGCAGCCCGCGCACGTCCACCTTCACGGTGTGGTCGGTGGCGGCGCTCGCGGTGACCGCTCCCCGGGCGGCGATCCGGGTGAACCCGCGGTCCTCGGCGACCTCCCATCTCACCTCGGTGTCGGCGCCCTTGCCGGAACCGGGCGTGGCGTCGGGCGAGGGGGTCACCCGGGTCCAGAGCAGGATCCCGTCGGGCAGCGGGTCGCCGGAGGCGACCCCGTGGAGGAAGGCGGCGGTGGAGGTGGTGGCGGCGGCGGGGGAGGCGGCCGTGGAGACGAGCGCGGGCGCGGCGACGGCCGTGACGGCGGCGGCCTTGACGACGGTGCGGCGGCTGGGAGCCGCCGTGCGGATGAGGTTTCGACTGGTCACGGCGGAGCAGATTACTCATCCCATTACTGTTCAGTACGCAACAACTGCCCTTGTTTGGCGGGAAGTTGCCATCCGCTCACCTTGTGTCTGTCGAATGAACGGCTCGTCCTCGGTGGAACGGGCTGTTCACTGGATCCGGGTGGCGGCGGGGGTACGTGCCTCGGTGTCCGACGTGGCGGATGTGGCGCTGCGAGGTCTGTATCGACTGGGCGGCGTCGATCGCAGCGCTGACCGGGACACGCGAGAGCGGGCGAACTCGTCGGCGTCCGCCCGCTCTTCGGTGTGCGGTTGTCGTCTGGGTCGCCGGCAGGCTCCGGCCTTGCCTTCCTTGCCTGCCGAGCGGTACGTGGGGCTCTTGTCGACGGCCGCGGTGAATCCGGCCGCCGTCAACAGGACGTTCGTGCCGTTCGCGTCCGCCAACGGCTTCCATCCACCGCCGGGACCCGCGGTCCCCGGCCGGCCCCCACCTCACCTCGGCCTCGGCGACGGTGCGGCGGCTGGGGGTGGTGTGAGCGGGGACTCGACTTGTCGCGGATGCTCGGGCGCGCCGGCCGGGCGAGCGTCGGGCGGGCGGACTCCTTCGAGCCGCCCGCCTGCGGCCGGAACGCGCGCCTGGCCGACCTCGCCGACGGTGAGCCTCACCGGTGGTCATTCGGCGAGGTCACGGTGCGGCGAGGTCGATATCAGGCGACGCCGCCCTGCTTGGTGGCGCAGTACTCCTCGCGGCCGTCCGCTCCGTCCTTCAGGCAGACGCGCACGGTCACCCGGGTGCCCTCGGGGAGGTCCCAGCTGCCGCTGCCGCAGCTGTTGTCCGCGCCGTTGGCGTCCTCGACCACACGCCGGTAGCTACCGGTCGAGGTGGTGTAGAGGAGCTCGCCGTGGACCCTCTTGCCGTCCGCCCGGGTGTCGCAGACGTCGAGGCGGTCGCCGTTGGAGACGAACTTGGCCCACCCGCCCCAGCCGGCGTCGTTGGTGTAGGCGATGGCGTCCGTGCCGGCCATCGCCGGGCTGACGCCCATCAGGAACGCGGCGCCCGCGGCGGCGGCCACGACGGCTCCCCGCTTCTTCATCCTGGTGTTGACGCGCATGACTGCATCCCTCCCGTTTGTGTTCAGATGATCATGCGGAAAGGATCTTTCTCCCAACCCCATGGCCTGTCAACCGAGTTGTGGCCGCCCAGTCCGGGGGCGGTCGGGGATACGGCCGAAAAACAGGGGGAGGGGGAGGCGGGGCCGCCACGGCCCCGCCTCCCCCTCCCCGGGGTACGCCTCTGGTCAGCCCTTCAGGGCCTTCTCCATCGCCGTGGTGAACTCGGCCGCCGTCATCGGCGCGTTCTTGCCGTTCGCGTCCGTCACCGGCTTGCCGTCCATCTTCAGGGTCGGGGTGCCCTTGACGCCGCTCTTGTCGAACGCCGCGGACATCTTCAGCGCCCAGGCGTCGAAGGTGCCCTCCTCGACGTTCTTCTTGAACGCGGCGTTGTCCTTCAGCGCCGGGACCGTCTGGGCGACCTTCAGCAGGTAGGAGTCCTTGCCGAACTCGTCCGCCGACTCCTCGGGGTGGAACTTCGTCGAGTACATCGCCGACTTGAACTTCATGAACGCGTCGGGGCTCACGTCGAGCGCCGCGCCGAGGGCGGACAGGGCGTTCCTGGAACCCTCGCCGGTGGCGACATCGTCGATGAAGGTGGCGCCCACGAACTGGACCTTGTACTTGCCCGCCTCGACGTCCTTCTCGATGACCGGGCCGACCTGCTGCTCGAACATCGCGCAGACCGGGCAGCGCGCGTCCTCGAAGACCTGGAGCGTCTTCTTCGCGGTCGGCTTGCCGATGACGACGGTGGTGCCGTTCTCGCCCTCCGTGTTCCTCGGCGCCTTCACGTCCTTCACGGCCTTGGCGGCCTCCCAGTGGGAGGGCTTGTTGGCCTGGACGACGGCGTAGCCGATGCCGCCGGCGAGGGCGAGCGCGGCCAGGACCGAGACGCCGACGGTGATCTGCCGACGCGCCTTGTCCCGCTTGGCCTGGCGCTCCCGCTCCTGCCGGAGCCGTTCGCGGGCCGCCGCCTTGTTGACCTGCTTGTTGCGTGCGCTCATGGTGATGTCTTCTCCGTGTGTGGGGGTGGTCGTGTCCGAGGGGTGTGTCAGGCCGTGACGGCCCGGCACGGCGGTCCCCTCCGCCCGACGGAGTGCACCAGCAGCCGGTGGTACGCGGCGGTGAGCGGGCGGGCGCCGGCGCGCGGCGCCCGGCGGGGCGCGAGCCCCCGGGCCGAGGCCACCGCCCAGGCCACGAGCAGCGGGCGGAACGTGGACACCGCCACCGCGCGCAGCACCCGGGCCAGCGCCGCCTCGCCCCGCCGCAGCCACGCCGCGGCGAGCAGCCCCACCGAGACGTGCGCGGCGAGCAGCAGCCACGGCACCGACGGGTCGGCGGAGTGCAGGAGCGCGGCCGCCGCCGTCTCGGGCGCGGTGACGCCCGCCAGGGGAGTGCCCACGGCGTCACCGCACAGCACGTCGACGCCGACCGCGCGCAGCGAGCCGGCGACCGGCCCGCCGGAGGGGCCGTAGCAGGCGTGCTGGCCCGCGGTGAACGCGGTGTCCGCGGCCAGCTCCAACGGGACGAGCAGCCCCGCTATGGGCCGGAACCCGCGCTCCGGGCCGGCCAGCGCGTAGGCGACGGCGAACACCCCGGCCGCGACGAGCAGCACCGCGGTCAGCGGGAGCGGCACCCGGGACAGCAGCACGTGGGAGGCGGCGGACAGCGTCACGACCAGAGCCGTGAAGATCGCTGCCCGCGCCCCCCTCAGCTGGGCCCCGGCCATGTCGTCCATCGTCCGAGAGTGTGCCACGCGCCGCTGTAAGGGGCCCCTAAAAGGCGGCGATCAGCGAAGTCCCGGAATGCGACCGTTACGGAAGAGGTCGACGAAGATCCGGTGGTCGGTCCGCGCCCGGGCCCCGTAGGCGTGGGCGAATTCGACCAGCATCTCCGCGAAGCCCTCCTCGTCCGAGGCGATCGCCGCGTCGATGGCCCGCTCCGTGGAGAACGGCACCAGCGAGTGGCCGCTCTCGTCGTCGGCGGCCGCGTGCATCGCCGCGGTGGCCCGCCCCAGGTCGGCGACGGTCGCGGCCGTCTCGTCCGGGTCGTCCACGTCCGACCAGTCCAGGTCCACGGCGTACGGGGAGACCTCCGCGACCAGCTGGCCGGCGCCGTCCAGCTCGGTCCAGCCCAGCCACGGGTCGGCGTGCGCCTGGAGGGCCCGCTGCGAGATGACCGTGCGGTGGCCCTCGTGGTGGAAGTAACCGCGCACCGCCGGGTCGGTCACGTGCCGGGAGACCGCCGGCACCTGCCCCTGCTTCATGTAGATCACGACGTCGTTCTCCAGGGCGTCGCTGTTGCCCTCCAGCAGGATGTTGTACGAGGGCAGCCCCGCCGAGCCGATGCCGATGCCGCGCCGCCCCACCACGTCCTTCACCCGGTGGGAGTCGGGGCGGCCCAGGCTCGACGGCGGCAGCGTCTCCAGGTACCCGTCGAAGGCGTCCAGCACCTTGTAGCGGGTGGCCGCGTCGAGGTCGACCGCCCCGCCGCCGGCCGAGAAGCGGCGCTCGAAGTCCCGGATCTCCGTCATGGTGGCGAGCAGGCCGAAGCGGGTGAGCGCGCGGGCCTCGTGCAGGGCGTCCAGGAGCGGGCCCTGCGCGGTCCGCAGCGTGAACGGCGGGGCCTCCTCGTCGCGGGCCCCGGTCGCCAGGGCGTGGATCCGCTCCCGGTAGGCGGCGGCGCACAGCCGCACGAGCTCGGTGATCTGCCCGTCGCTGAACGCCTTGGCGTACCCGAGGAGGGCCACGGACGCGGCGAGGCGCTTGAGGTCCCAGGTGAAGGGGCCGACGTACGCCTCGTCGAAGTCGTTGACGTTGAAGACGAGCCGGCCGTGGGCGTCCATGTACGTGCCGAAGTTCTCCGCGTGCAGGTCGCCGTGGATCCACACCCGGCTGGTCCGCTCGTCCAGGAACGGGCCGCCCTCCCGCTCCTCCCCCTCCAGGTCGGCGTAGAACAGGCACGCGGCGCCGCGGTAGAACGCGAAGGCGGAGTGCGCCATCTTCCGGAACTTGATCCGGAAGGCCGCCGGGTCCGCCGCCAGCAGCTCCCCGAAGGCGGTGTCGAACACGGAGAGGATCTGCTCGCCGCGCTCGTGGGCGGTGGACTGCGGGACCGGCATCGTCGGGTGCCTCCTGACGCGCGCACGCCGCTCGACGGCGTGCATGACAAATCGGACGGGTCGTACCGTCCGATCAACGCGCGGAGGCGCCCGCGAGTGCCCGGGCCGCGTCCCGCGCCGGGCGCCCGTTGTCGGCGCGGAGTCGTAGACTTCCGAGCTGTCCCCCCGTCTGCCGACGCTCCCCGCCCCCGGAGGCCGCAACCGTGTCGAAGCCGCCGTTCACGCACCTGCACGTCCACACCCAGTACTCGCTGCTGGACGGTGCCGCGCGGCTCAAGGACATGTTCGCCGCCTGCAACGAGATGGGCATGACCCACATCGCCATGAGCGACCACGGCAACCTCCACGGGGCGTACGACTTCTTCCACTCGGCGAAGAAGGCGGGGGTCACCCCGATCATCGGCATCGAGGCGTACGTCGCCCCCGAGTCGCGCCGCAACAAGCGCAAGGTCCAGTGGGGCCAGCCGCACCAGAAGCGGGACGACGTCTCCGGTTCCGGTGGCTACACGCACAAGACGATCTGGGCGGCGAACGCCACCGGCCTGCACAACCTCTTCCGGCTCTCCTCCGACGCGTACAAGGAGGGCTGGCTGCAGAAGTGGCCGCGCATGGACAAGGAGACCATCGCCCAGTGGTCGGAGGGGCTGATCGCCTCCACCGGCTGCCCCTCCGGCGAGCTCCAGACCCGGCTGCGCCTCGGCCAGTTCGACGAGGCCCTGAAGTCCGCCTCCGAGTACCAGGACATCTTCGGCAAGGACCGGTACTTCCTGGAGCTGATGGACCACGGCATCGAGATCGAGCGCCGCGTCCGCGACGGCCTGCTGGAGATCGGCAAGAAGCTCGGCATCCCCCCGCTGGTCACCAACGACTCCCACTACACCTACGCGCACGAGGCCGGCGCGCACGACGCGCTGCTCTGCATCCAGACCGGCAAGAACCTCTCCGACCCCGACCGCTTCAAGTTCGACGGCACCGGCTACTACCTCAAGTCGACCGACGAGATGTACGCCATCGACTCCTCGGACGCCTGGCAGCAGGGCTGCGCCAACACGCTCCTGGTCGCCGAGCAGGTCGACACCGCCGGCATGTTCGAGAAGCGCGACCTGATGCCGAAGTTCGACATCCCCGAGGGCCACACCGAGGTCACCTGGTTCAAGGAGGAGGTCCGGCGCGGCATGGAGCGCCGCTTCCCCGGCGGCATCCCGGAGGACCGCCGGCGGCAGGTCGACTACGAGATGGACGTCATCATCCAGATGGGGTTCCCGGGGTACTTCCTCGTCGTCGCCGACTTCATCATGTGGGCGAAGAACCAGGGCATCGCGGTGGGCCCCGGCCGTGGCTCGGCGGCCGGCTCGATCGTGGCGTACGCGCTGGGCATCACCGACCTCGACCCCATCCCGCACGGCCTGATCTTCGAGCGGTTCCTCAACCCCGAGCGCGTCTCCATGCCCGACGTCGACATCGACTTCGACGAGCGCAGGCGCGTCGAGGTGATCCGCTACGTGACGGAGAAGTACGGCGCCGACAAGGTCGCCATGATCGGCACGTACGGCACCATCAAGGCCAAGAACGCGATCAAGGACTCCGCGCGCGTGCTGGGCTACCCGTACGCCATGGGTGACCGCATCACCAAGGCCATGCCCGCCGACGTCCTCGGCAAGGGCATCCCGCTCTCCGGCATCACCGACCCCTCCCACCCCCGGTACTCGGAGGCGGGCGAGGTGCGGTCGATGTACGAGAACGAGCCGGACGTGAAGAAGGTCATCGACACCGCGCGGGGCGTCGAGGGCCTGGTCCGCCAGATGGGCGTGCACGCCGCCGGCGTGATCATGTCCAGCGAGACCATCACCGACCACGTCCCCGTCTGGGTGAGGCACACCGACGGCGTCACCATCACGCAGTGGGACTACCCGAGCTGCGAGTCGCTCGGCCTGCTGAAGATGGACTTCCTCGGCCTGCGCAACCTCACGATCATGGACGACGCCGTCAAGATGGTGAAGGCCAACAAGGGGATCGACATCGATCTCCTGAGCCTGCCCCTCGACGACCCGACGACCTTCGAGCTGCTCCAGCGCGGCGACACCCTCGGCGTCTTCCAGTTCGACGGCGGCCCCATGCGGTCCCTGCTGCGGCTGATGAAGCCCGACAACTTCGAGGACATCTCCGCCGTCTCGGCCCTCTACCGGCCGGGCCCGATGGGCATGAACTCCCACACGAACTACGCGCTGCGCAAGAACGGCCAGCAGGAGATCACCCCGATCCACCCGGAGCTGGAGGAACCGCTCCGGGAGGTCCTCGGCGTCACCCACGGCCTCATCGTCTACCAGGAGCAGGTGCAGAAGGCCGCCCAGATCATCGCCGGGTACTCGCTCGGCGAGGCCGACATCCTCCGCCGCGTCATGGGCAAGAAGAAGCCCGAGGAGCTGGCGAAGAACTTCACGATCTTCCAGGCCGGCGCCAAGAAGAACGGCTACAGCGACGAGGCCATCCAGGCGCTGTGGGACGTGCTGGTCCCCTTCGCCGGCTACGCCTTCAACAAGGCCCACTCCGCCGCGTACGGACTCGTCTCCTACTGGACGGCGTACCTCAAGGCCAACCACCCCGCCGAGTACATGGCGGCGCTGCTCACCTCGGTCAAGGACGACAAGGACAAGTCGGCGGTCTACCTCAACGAGTGCCGCCGCATGGGGATCAAGGTCCTCCCGCCCAACGTCAACGAGTCCGAGTCCAACTTCGCCGCCCAGGGCGACGACGTGATCCTCTTCGGCCTCTCCGCCGTGCGGAACGTCGGTACGAACGTCGTCGAGTCGATCATCAAGTGCCGCAAGGCGAAGGGGAAGTACTCCTCCTTCCCCGACTTCCTCGACAAGGTCGAGGTCGTCGTCTGCAACAAGCGCACCGTCGAGTCGCTGATCAAGGCCGGCGCCTTCGACGAGATGGGCCACACCCGCAAGAGCCTCGTCGCCCACCACGAGCCGATGATCGACAACGTGGTCGCGGTCAAGCGGAAGGAGGCCGAGGGCCAGTTCGACCTCTTCGGCGGGATGGGCGAGGAGGGCGCCGACGAGCCCGGCTTCGGCCTGGACGTGGAGTTCTCCGACATCGAGTGGGAGAAGTCCTACCTGCTCGCCCAGGAACGCGAGATGCTCGGCCTCTACGTCTCCGACCACCCGCTCTTCGGCATCGAGCACGTGCTGTCGGACAAGACCGACGCCGCGATCTCCCAGCTGACCGGCGGGGAGCACTCCGACGGCGCGGTCGTGACCATCGGCGGCATCATCTCCGGCCTCCAGCGGAAGATGACCAAGCAGGGCAACGCCTGGGCCATCGCCACCGTCGAGGACCTCGCCGGCTCCATCGAGTGCATGTTCTTCCCCGCCACCTACCAGCTGGTCTCCACCCAGCTGGTCGAGGACACGGTCGTCTTCGTCAAGGGCCGCCTCGACAAGCGCGAGGACGTCCCCCGGCTGGTCGCGATGGAGCTGATGGTCCCCGACCTCTCCTCGGCGGGCACCAACGCGCCGGTCGTCCTCACCATCCCGACCGTGAAGGTCACGCCGCCCATGATCAGCCGCCTCGGGGAGATCCTCAGCCACCACAAGGGGAACACCGAGGTGCGGATCAAGCTCCAGGGTCCGCGCAAGACCACCGTGCTCCGCCTCGACCGGCACCGGGTCCAGCCCGACCCGGCCCTCTACGGCGACCTGAAGGTCCTCCTCGGCCCGTCCTGCCTGGCCGGCTGAGCGGCCCCGCCGTCCCGCGCGGGCGGTGGGCCGTACGCACCGGCCCGTCGCTCCGCCGGCCGTCGCGATGCCGGCCTCGCGCCACCGCCCGTCGCGCCATCGCCCGTCGCGCCGCCGCCCGTCGGTCGCCGTGCCACCCGCGCCGCCACCCGCCGCCGTCACACGGAAGGGGCGCGCCCGTCGTCACGGGCGCGCCCCTTCCGTATGACCTGTGACCTCTCCGGTCACACGGTCACACGGTCACCGCGTCAGTTGTGACCGAACCTCTTCTGCCGGCCCTTCTGCGCGACGTCCGCCGGCGTCACCGACGTCGCCCGCTGCTCCGTCTGCCGCTCCATCGAGGTGTCGCGGGACTGCTGGGTGCCGCGCTCCGCCGGGGACTGCTGGCGCTCGGACTTCCGGTGCTTGGCCATGGTGGTGCCTCCTGTGGGATGTGGGGGCCAGGACCGCGACCAGACTCACATACCAGTATGGAGCGCGCATTTTGGATCATTGCCGACCGTAGCCACCCTTCCCTGCAGCGGAGCGGCCGTAGTCAGGAGGCGTCGGAGGCACTACGGTGAGGCGCCACGCCGATGATCGCGCTCCGGCCGTCAGGATCCGGACAGTCGGGCAGACTCGAAGGAAACCCGAAGCAACTCCGATCCCGAGGTTCCCGAAAGAGGGTGGAACACGTGGACCGCTGCGTCGTGCTCGTGGACGCCGGCTATCTGCTCGGCGCCGCCGCCAGCCTCCTCGCCGGGGAACCGGCCCGCTCCCGGATCACCGTCGACCACTCCGCCCTCATCCGAGGACTGCGCGAAGGGGCCGAGGCCGACACCGCGCAACCGCTGCTGCGCATCTACTGGTTCGACGGCGCCCCCGACCGCGTCCCCCAGCCGGAGCACCGCAGGCTCCGCGTGATGCCGCGCGTGACCGTCCGGCTCGGCGCCCTGACCCGCAGCGACGGCCGCTGGGCACAGAAGGGCGTCGACGCCGCCATGCACGCCGAACTCACGGAACTGGCCCGCAACCGCGCCTGCTCCGACGTCGTGCTCGTCACCGGCGACGGCGACCTGCTGCCCGGCCTGATGTCCGCCAAGGAACACGGCGTCGCGGTCCACCTCTGGGCCGTCCAGGCCGCCGACGGCGACTACAACCAGTCCGAGGACCTCGTCGCCGAGGCCGACGAGCGACGCGTCCTCGACCGCGCCTGGATCACCCGGGCCGTCCGCGCCAAGGACCTCACGGGCCCCTGCGCCCCACCGCCCGCCCCGCGCCCCGAGATCGCCGCCATCCTCGCCGCGCCCCTGCCCGAGGCGGCCCTCGCCGCGGCGGAACGCGCCTCCGACGCCGCCCCCCGCCCGCACGCCGACCCCGCCCCGCCCGCCTCCGCCGCGCCGCCCGTCCCCGCTCCCGCCGCGCCGCCCGCCACCCCGGCCGACGGCACGGCCCCCGCCGGCCCCGCCACCGGCCACCAGGCGGCCGCGCCCTCCGGCGCGTCACGCGTCGTCCCCACCCCCAAGGACCTGGCGGGTCTGCGCGCCTCCGCCCACCAGCCCGCCCAGCCGTCCACCGGACCGGCCAACGCCACCCTGCGCTGGTCCTCCGACCGCGGCTGGATCGACCGCCCCGGCGGCCCCGCGGGCGAACCGCCCGAGACCGCGTCCCTGCCCACGCTCGCCCAGCTCACCAGCGCGGAGCAGCGCTGGGCGGACCGGGAGGAGGACATCACCACCGTCGGCGGCGACCCCTTCGAGGTCGGCCAGGTCTTCGCCCGCCGCTGGATGGAGCGCCTCCCCGAGCAGTGCCACGTCCAGAAGCTCTCCGCGATGTACCCGCGCATCCCGCACCGCATCGACGGGGAACTGCTCCGGTACGCCGCCCGCTTCGGACTCCTCGCGCACAAGGACGACCAGATCGACGAGCACGACCGGTACGCGATCCGGGCCGGTTTCTGGCGCGAGATCGACGTGCGCGCCGCGGCCGGAAACCCCGCGGCGGGGGAGTAGCGGCGGGCGTGGCGGGCCGCGCAGCACCGCCCCGGGCGCGATCCGGGGTCCGGGACCCCTTAGGCTCATCCCTCGTGAGTACGGTGTGCGTGGTGCGGGATCTGGTGAAGACGTACCCCGCCGCGCGCGGCGGCCGAGGCAGGCCCGCGACACCCGAGGTCCGGGCCACCGACGGGGTCAGCCTGGACGTGCGGGGCGGGGAGATCTTCGGGCTGCTCGGCCCCAACGGCGCCGGCAAGTCCACCCTCGTGCGCCAGCTCACCGGACTGATGCGCCCGGACTCGGGCACCGTCGAGGTGCTCGGCCACGACCTGGTCCGCCACCCCGACCGCGCCGCCCGCCTCATCGGCTACCTCGGTCAGGAGTCCACCGCGCTCGACGAGCTGACCGTCGGCCTGGCCGCCGAGACCACCGGCCGGCTGCGCGGCCTCACCGCCCGTGACGCGCGGGCCGAACGTGACGCCGTCCTCGCCGAACTGGGGCTCGAGGAGCTCGTCTCGCGCCCCCTCAAGAGGCTCTCCGGCGGACAGCGCCGGCTCGCCTGCTTCGCCGCGACGCTCGTCGGCGAGCGGCCCCTGCTCGTCCTCGACGAGCCGACCGCCGGCATGGACCCCATCGCGCGCCGCGCCGTCTGGGCCGCCGTCGACCGGCGTCGCGCCGAGCACGGCGCGACGGTGGTGCTCGTCACCCACAACGTCATCGAGGCCGAGACGGTCCTGGACCGCGTCGCCGTCCTGGAGCGTGGCCGGGTCATCGCGTGCGACACCCCCGCCGGGTTGAAGGAACGCGTGGCCGGCGAGGTGCGCGTCGACCTGGTGTGGCGGGAGCGGGCCCCGCTGGAGGTGCCCGAGGTGGCGGCGCTGCGGGCGTCCGCCCACGAGTCGGGGCGCCGCTGGGTGCTGCGGCTGACCCCGGACGAGGCGCGGGCCGCGGTGGCCGCGGTCACGGGAGGCGCGGCGTTCGCCGCGCTCGACGACTTCACCCTGGCGACGCCGAGCCTGGAGGACGTCTACCTGGCACTCGGCGGCGAGGCGAAGGGGCTGGTCAAGTCATGAACGCGCGAGGGCGGGACGGGCGGCCCGGCCGGGGCGTCGGCAGCGAGGACAGGAGCTGGGAACGGTGAGCACTCTGCCAGTGGAGGCGCTCTCGACGGGGGTCGTCCGGTCGTCCGCCGCGGGGGCGGGCGAGCGCCGGGAGGCGCCCCTCGCGCCCCGCGCCCGGCTGCTGCCGGCGCTCGCGGCCGTGTACCGGGCGCAGCTGTCCCGGGCGCGGGTCGCCCGGATCCCGCTGCTGTTCGTGGCGACGTTCCAGTCCGTCGGGATCATGGTCCTGATGCGGGGCGTCGTCGACGGCGGCGCGGAGGCACGCGCGGTCGTCGCGGGGTCGTCCGTCCTCGTCGTGGCGTTCGTCGCGCTGAACCTCCTCGCCCAGTACTTCGGCCAGCTGCGCGCGAGCGGCGGCCTCGACCACTACGCCACGCTGCCGGTGCCGCCCGCGGCGGTGGTGCTGGGCGCCGCCGGGGCGTACGCCTCCTTCACGGTGCCCGGTACGGTCGTCACCGCCGTCGCCGGGTCGCTCCTGTTCCAGCTGCCCCTCACGCATCTGTGGGTGCTGGTGGCGGTGGTCCCGCTCTCCGGGGCGGCCCTCTCGGGGCTCGGCGCCGCGCTCGGACTGCTCGCCCCGCGCCAGGAGCTCGCCACCCTGCTCGGCCAGCTCGGGATGTCGGCCGCGCTGCTGCTCGGCGTCCTGCCCGCGGACCGGCTGCCCGGTCCGATCGGCTGGGCGCGGGACCTGCTGCCGTCGACGTACGGGGTGGAGGCGCTGGCCCGCACCTTCGACGCCCGTCCCGACTGGGGCGCGGTCGCCCTCGACCTCTCCGTGTGCGCGGTCGTCGGCGTGGCCTCGCTCGCCGCGGCCACCTGGGCGTACCGCCGGGCGGCCGTCCGGTGAGGCGGCGCCGGACCGCGCCTGGCACGATGACAGCGTGACCGCACCCCTTCCCCCGTCCCAGCAGCCCGCGAGTGAGCACGTGCCGAACGACACCCCCAGCACTCCGCCGCACGGCGACGCGCCCGGCGGTCCCGCCGCGTGGCCGCGGCGTTCCCCGTCCCCGCACCCGTACGCGAAGGACGAGGAAGCGGCACCGGACGTGGCCACGGAGGTGCGGCAGGGGGCCGTGGTGCTGCTCGCGGTGGCGGTCGCGGGGTTCGCGCTGGGCGTGCTGTGGCTGTGGCTGGCGCCGCGCATCCCGCTGGTGTCGGACGGTACGGCCGTCCTGCTGACGGACTCCGAGGGCGAGGGCGCGGTCGGCACGGACGGCGTGTTCCTGCTGCTCGGTCTGGCGTTCGGCGCGGTCAGCGCGCCGGTCGTCTTCCTTCTCCAGCGCCGCGGCGGCATCGCGGTGGTCGTGGGCCTGGCCCTGGGCGGTGTGCTCGGCTCCGTCCTGGGCTGGGGCACGGGCACCCTCCTCGGCCCCACGCACGACGTGGTGGCACGCGCGCGGGCGGTCGGCGAGGGCGTCACCTTCGACGCGCCGCTCGAACTCCACGCGTACGGCGTGCTGCTGGCGTGGCCGGTCGCGGCGATGGCCGTCCACCTGGCGCTCACGGCGCTCTTCACCCCCCACGACCCCGAGCCGGAAGGGGACCTCACCCCGTACGGCCCGGCCCGTCACGCGCCCACACCACACGGGACCACTCCGCCGGCGTCCACGCCGCACGGGTCCACCCCGTCCGGGGCCGCCCCGCCCGGGCCCGCACCGCACGGGTCCACGCCGCCGTCCGGTCCCGGCGCCCCGCCGTCCGGCTCCGGCGCCTGACCCGAGCCCGTCCGGCCGCGCGCGCCGAGAGCGCCAGGGCGTCAGAGGCGGCCGATGGGGGCGAGGACGGCGCCGGTCAGCCCGGCGAGGTCCGCCGGGGCCAGCTCCACCTCAAGGCCGCGCCGCCCCGCGGAGACGCAGATCGTCTCGTGTCGCGACGCCGACGCGTCCAGGACCGTCGGCAGCCGCTTGCGCTGCCCGAGCGGCGAGATGCCGCCCCGGACGTACCCGGTCGTCCGCTCGGCGGCCGCCGGATCGGCCATCGCCGCGCGCTTGCCGCCCACGGCGGCGGCGAGCGCCTTCAGGTCCAGCCGGCCCGCCACCGGCACCACCGCGACCGTGAGGGCCCCGTCGACGTCGGCGACCAGGGTCTTGAAGACCCGGTCGGGGGAGACTCCGAGTGCCTCGGCCGCCTCCTCGCCGTACGACGGCGAGGCCGGGTCGTGGGCGTACTCGTGCACCGTGAAGGGCGTCCCCGCGGCCGTCAGGGCCACCGTCGCCGGGGTGCCGCCCGCCTGCTTCCTCGTCTTCTTCGCCATGTCCCGTCCCCATCCCCGTCCGTCGGTCCGTACCGCTCCGCCGCTCCGTCGGGCCGCGCCCGACGTCCCCGGTCCGACGTCCCCCGGTCCGCCGTCCGCCGGTCCGCCGTCCGCCGGTTCGTCGGGCCCGTGCTCGTCGTGCCGTCAGTTGGGGCTCGTCGGAGCCCGCGTCAGCTCGACCGCCGGCAGCGAGGGCAGGTGGCGCAGCACCGCCGTCTCGGCGCGCAGCAGGCGCAGCTCCTCGCGCAGCCGGGTCGCGGTGTCGGGTGCCTGCAGCAGCCGCTGCTTCGACGGCGTGTCCAGCACCGCGGCCGCGGCCACCAGGTACGACACGACCGACGGCTCGTCGGGCAGTTCCGCGCCGGTCGCCAGAGACCGCTCGCGGGCCCCCGCCAGCCGCTTCTGGTACGAGCGGAAGGCCCGCAGCACCCCCTCGGCGAGCGCGCCCGCGCCCTCGCCCTGCCGCTCCTCCAGCTCCTCCAGCTCCGCCGTGAGGTACGGGCCGCTCGTGTCGACCGACACCAGCCGCACCCGGGTCGTGCCGGTCGCCAGCACCTCGAAGCCGCCGTCCGGCCGCTCCCGGATGGTCGCCGCGTCGGCGACGCACCCGACGCTGTGGAACGCCCGGGCGGGGTCGGGGCCGAATCCCGCGGCGGGGCCCTTCTCCGGCAGCGCCGTCTGGTCGGGCAGCCCCGGCGCCGTCGGCGCCACCTCGTGGCCGTCGCGGATCGCGACGACGGCGAAGCGGCGCGGCTGCGACTCGTCGGTCTTGAGGAGCTCGCGCATCATGGCGCGGTAGCGCTCCTCGAAGACGTTCAGCGGCAGCACGAGGCCGGGGAAAAGCACCGCGTTCAGCGGGAAGAGGGGCAGGCGAGCGGTGGTCACAGCGCTCAAGCCTAATGGCCGCGGCTCCGGGCCCGTCCGGCCGTCCGCGCTCCGGTACCGCCGCGCCGCCCCGGTGTGCCCGGCTCCGGTACCGCCGCGCCGCCCCGGTGTGCCCGGCTCCGGTACCGCCGCGCCGCCCGACGGGCCCCGCTCGGATACCACCGCGCCGTCCCGCGCGCCGCCTCAGCGCACCCGGCGCACGCTCGCGCGCCGCACCAGGTCGCGCGCCTCCAGGAACCGGCCCAGCGGATCCGCGCCGTCGCCGCCGGAACCGACCGCCACCCACGGGAACGTCGTCGCCCGCGCCCCGATCAGCCGGAACTGCTCCAGCGCCGCCCCCCAGCGCCCCCGCGCCATCAGCACGTACGCCAGCAGGTTGCGCACCTCGGCCGTCCAGGCGTCGCCCACCGGGTGGCGGGCCGACAGCTCGATCGCCAGGTCCGCCGCCGCGTCGATCCGCGCCGCCGGGACCCCGCCCGCGCCGCCGGCCGCCAGCTGTGCGTGGGCGGCGCGCAGCGGCAGCGCGCGGACGAGGGAGCCGGGCAGCGCGTCGAGCGCGGCCGCCTCGGCGAAGTCGAAGCACGCGTGGTGGGAGCCGTACCAGCGCGCCGAGAGGTACTCCAGGGCCGCCACGTGGCAGCCGTGGTGGTGCGGGGACCGGCGGACCGCCTGCTCCCACAGCGCCTCGAAGAGCGCGTCGGCGGCGTGGCCGCCGCGCGCGTGGTCCAGGGCGATCCGCCACGGCACGGGGTCGCGGGGCGCGGCCTCGGCCGCCGCGTGGACCACCGGCTCCACCTCCCGCAGCCGCTCGGCGCGGGCCGGCGAGGCCCAGGCCCGGTCGACGGCGAGCTGCGCGGCGACGAGCAGCGCGTCCGGGTCGTCCGGGGTCCGCGCGCGCCACTGCGTCAGCCAGTCCCCGCGGCTGTGGGCGAACGCGGCGAGCCGCACGGCGTACCGGTCACGCCACTCCCACTCGGCGGCGGCACGGGTGGCGGCGAGCAGCCGGGCGGCCGGAATGTGATTGCCGAGCGCGGCGGCCACCAACGCCGGGCCGAGCCTGTCGTCCGGTGCGTCCAGCAGTACGGAGCCGTCCGGCGGCAGCCCGTCGCGGGGCGGCGTGCCGGACCGGACCGTGCGCGCGGAGCCCATCAGGGCGCGGAGCAAAGACATGGTGCCGCCCATTGAAAACCGCAGGTGGGAGCGGCGCCAGAGAGCGTCTGTGAAGCTTTCGTGGCGGCAGGATGGTTGTCCTGACGAACGTCAAGAGGCGGTAAAGAAAGCGGCGGGGTGGGCACGGAAGGGGAGAGCGGGCACCGGTCGCGGCCCCGGCCCGGCGTCCGGCGGCCGCCCGCGGCGCGTCAGCCGCGCCGCAGCAGCCGGGAGGCGCCCGCCGCCACCGCCGTGGCCAGAATCCACCCCACGAGGATCAGCACCGTCGACACCCACTGCCACCCCGTCGACAGCCGCCAGTAGCCCTCCTGGCCGAGGTTGATCACCGGCACCAGCAGGTCCAGCGCGTACAGCACGGCGTTCCACTGGGGGAACTCGTCCTGCTTGATCGGGACCGGGTCGTAGTACGAGAAGGCCCACGCGCCCGCCGCCCACAGCACCGCCATCCACACCGCGGCCCGGCCGGGCCGGTAGCCGTAGGCCACCGTCCAGTCCTGCAGGAAGCCCCACGTCTTCGCGGCGAGCGGCAGCGTCTCGCGGCGGCGCCGCTGCTTGGCCAGCAGCACCTCCCGGGCGTCGGCGTCCTCCCCGCTGCCCCGCAGGACGGCCGCCAGCCGCTCGTACGGCTCCGGGGCGTACTCCGGGGTCGCCGCCGCCACCCACTCCAGACGTTGCGAGAGCGGGAAGTGGCCGTACGGCACGAGGTTCTCGTACACGAAGCCGCTGATCGCCAGGCCGCCCGGCCCCGGCCAGCTGGCCGCCTCGTCGACCAGGGTGACGACCTTCGCGCCGTTGAGCACCACGCGGCCCTCCTCCGGTCGCTCGGAGGTGAAGCGCAGCTCCGGGGTGACGATCCTGCGCAGCGACAGCTCCTCCCTGCGGGCCGACGTCAGCACGAACCGCGCCTGGTGGAGGTCGATCGCGTCCCCGAACCGCCCGTCGTCCAGCCGCACCCCGCCCCGGCACTCGAAGGGCCGCATCCGCGTGCCCCGCATCGGCGTGTTGACGTCGGCCAGGCCGTACGGCGGCGTCCCGCCGAGGTGGTCCTCCGGGCCGCCCACCGACTCGCTCACCCACGCCCCCGTCAGGTACAGCGTGCGCTCCACGCTGAGCTGCGGGGCGTTCAGCGCCCGCCGCCCCTCGGCGCCGCGCAGGCGGCTGCCGCGCAGACTGAGCGAGACCCCGACCTTCGCGCCCCGCAGGCTCACCTCCCCGTACGTCTCGATCAGCTCGGCCTGGAGGTCCTGCGCCACCGTCAGCCCGTCCGCGACGATGGCCCGGCCGCGCCGGTCCGGCTGGACGTGGATCTGGCTGATCAGCAGGTCGGTGCCTATCTGCGCGTCCGTGAGCCGCACGCCGCGCGCCACCCGGCAGCGCGGCAGGTGCAGGTCGCCCTCCGTGTGCAGGCGGGCCGCCTCCAGCCGGGGCACGGCACACCCGACGAGGCGCAGCGTGCTGAACCGCGTCTCGGGCAGCACCACCTCGTGCTCGAAGACGCACCCCTGCAGCTCGACGTACGGGTCGACGGTGCCGCCCGCCAGGTCGAGCGTGCCGGTGATCCGCGCCCCGCGCAGCTTCAGCGCCGACACGCGCCCCGCCAGGGCCGGCGGCCCCGACAGCAACAGCCGGGCCACCACCCGCGCCCGGACGCTCCGCTCCTCGGGCCACGTGCGCGGCGCGAACGGGTCGTCCAGCACCGGATGGCCCGACCGCAGGTCGTACCAGGCGCCGATGCGGAACGCCTGCCACATCCCCAGCTCGGCCGGGGTCAGGTCGCCGGGCAGCTCGTCATCGCGATCGTCCTGCGGCTCGGTCACTGCCGCCCCCTCGCTTTCCCCAGGTCGTACGGCTGTTCTTCCCGCTGAGTGACGGACTGAACGCTAACTGTCAGGTGTGACATCCGACGGGTGGTGTGGCGTGTATCAGCCAGTGATACGGGCGACCGGTACCGCGGAGGCGTCTGCGAGAATTGACCCGTGATCTCACGTATCGATCTGCGCGGCGACGCCCTGCCGACGGGCGGCGCCCTGCGCGACCTGCTCCCCCGTGCCGAGTTCGACGTGGAAGCCGCCCTGGAGAAGGTGCGGCCCATCTGCGAGGCCGTGCACCATCGGGGCGACGCGGCGCTGATCGACTACGCCCAGCGGTTCGACGGGGTCGCCCTCGACCGGGTGCGGGTCCCGGCCGCCGCGCTCACCCGCGCCCTGGAGGAGCTGGATCCGGCCGTCCGCGCGGGCCTGGAGGAGTCCATCCGGCGCGCCCGGATCGTCCACCGCGAGCAGCGCCGCACCACGCACACCACCCAGGTCGTGCCCGGCGGCACGGTCACCGAGAAGTGGGTCCCGGTCGGCCGCGTCGGGCTGTACGCCCCGGGCGGCCGCTCCGTCTACCCCTCGTCCGTGATCATGAACGCCGTCCCGGCGCAGGAGGCGGGCGTCGAGTCGATCGCCCTCGCGTCCCCGCCGCAGAAGGACCACGACGGCCTTCCGCACCCGACCATCCTCGCCGCCTGCGCCCTGCTCGGCGTCGACGAGGTGTACGCCGCGGGCGGCGCCCAGGCCGTCGCCATGTTCGCGTACGGCACGGAGTCCTGCGCCCCCGCCGACATGGTCACCGGCCCCGGCAACATCTGGGTCGCCGCCGCCAAGCGGTACTTCACCGGCCGGATCGGCATCGACACCGAGGCCGGCCCGACGGAGATCGCCGTCCTCGCCGACGACACCGCCGACCCGGCGCACGTCGCCGCCGACCTCATCAGCCAGGCCGAGCACGACCCGCTCGCCGCCGCCGTCCTCGTCACGGACTCCGTCGAGCTGGCCGACGCCGTGGAGAAGGAGCTGGCGCCGCAGATCGCCGCCACTCGGCACGTCGAGGACCGGATCCTGCCCGCCCTGCGCGGCAGGCAGTCGGCGATCGTGCTGGTCGACGGCGTGGAGGAGGGCCTGCGGGTGGTCGACGCGTACGGCGCCGAGCACCTGGAGGTGCAGACCGCCGACGCCGCGGCCGTCGCCGCGCGCGTGCGCAACGCCGGCGCGATCTTCGTCGGCCCGTGGGCGCCCGTCTCGCTCGGCGACTACTGCGCCGGCTCCAACCACGTCCTGCCCACCGGCGGCTGCGCCTGCCACTCCTCGGGCCTGTCCGTGCAGTCCTTCCTGCGCGGCATCCACATCGTGGACTACACGCGCGACGCCCTCGCCGACGTGGCCCACCACGTGGTGACGCTCGCGGAGGCGGAGGACCTGCCGGCGCACGGCGCGGCGATCAAGGCGAGGTTCGGGTGGAAGGTGCCCCCGCAGTGACGATCCGCATCGACGACCTGCCGATCCGCGACGAGCTGCGCGGCAAGTCCCCCTACGGCGCGCCCCAGCTGGACGTGCCCGTACGCCTCAACACCAACGAGAACCCCTACCCGCTGCCCGAACCCCTGGTCGAGCGGATCGCCGAACGCGTCCGCGAGGCGGCGCGCGCCCTGAACCGCTACCCCGACCGCGACGCCGTCGAGCTGCGCACCGAGCTCGCCCGCTACCTCACCCGCACCACGGGCCACGAGGTCGGGACGCGCCAGGTGTGGGCGGCGAACGGCTCCAACGAGGTCCTCCAGCAGCTCCTCCAGACCTTCGGCGGCCCCGGCAGGACCGCGATGGGCTTCGAGCCCTCGTATTCCATGCACGGCCTCATCTCGCGCGGCACCGGCACCGGCTGGATCCCCGGTCCGCGCCGCGACGACTTCGGCCTCGACGTGGAGGCGGCGGCCCGCGCCATCACCGAGCACCGCCCCGACGTGGTCTTCATCACGTCCCCCAACAACCCCACCGGCACCGCCGTGGACGCCGACACCGTCCTCGCCCTCCACGACGCCGCCCAGGCCGCCAAGCCGTCCCTGGTCGTCGTCGACGAGGCGTACGTCGAGTTCAGCCACCGCCCCTCGCTGCTGCCGCTCATCGAGGGCCGGCCGCACCTCGTGGTCTCCCGCACCATGTCCAAGGCGTTCGGCGCGGCCGGTCTGCGCCTCGGCTACCTCGCGGCGCACCCCGCGGTGGTCGACGCCGTCCAGCTCGTCCGCCTGCCGTACCACCTGTCCGCCGTCACCCAGGCCACCGCCCTCGCCGCCCTCGAACACACCGATACGCTGCTGGGGTACGTCGCGCAGCTGAAGGCCGAGCGGGACCGGCTCGTCGACGGGCTCCGCGCCGCCGGCTACGAGGTCACCGACTCGGACGCCAACTTCGTCCAGTTCGGGCGCTTCGAGGACGCGCACGCCGTCTGGCGCGCCATCCTCGACCACGGCGTCCTCGTCCGCGACAACGGCGTACCGGGCTGGCTGCGGGTCACGGCCGGCACGCCCGAAGAGAACGACGCGTTCCTGGATGCGGTTCGCGCACTGAAGAAGGAGCAGAGCTCATGAGCCGCGTAGGACGCGTCGAGCGCACCACCAAGGAGACGTCCGTCGTCGTCGAGATAGACCTCGACGGCACCGGCAAGGTCGACGTCGCCACCGGCGTCGGCTTCTACGACCACATGCTCGACCAGCTCGGCCGCCACGGGCTGTTCGACCTCACCGTCAAGACCGACGGCGACCTCCACATCGACTCGCACCACACCATCGAGGACACCGCCCTCGCGCTCGGCGCCGCCTTCAAGCAGGCCCTCGGCGACAAGGTGGGCATCTACCGGTTCGGCAACTGCACGGTCCCGCTGGACGAGTCCCTCGCCCAGGTCACCGTCGACCTCTCCGGCCGTCCCTACCTGGTCCACACCGAGCCCGAGAACATGGCCCCCATGATCGGCTCGTACGACACGACCATGACCCGGCACATCCTGGAGTCGTTCGTCGCCCAGGCCCAGATCGCGCTGCACGTCCACGTCCCGTACGGCCGCAACGCCCACCACATCGTGGAGTGCCAGTTCAAGGCCCTCGCCCGCGCCCTGCGGTACGCCTCCGAGCGCGACCCGCGGGCCGCCGGCATCCTGCCCTCCACGAAGGGCGCGCTGTGACGGGTCTGTCGACCATCCTCATCGTCGTCGGCCTCTTCCTCGCCGGCGGCGTGTACTCCTTCAGCAAGCAGCGGATGCCCAAGGGCCTGATCGTCCTCCTCGCCGTCGCCTCGGCGATGTGCCTCGCGGCGGGCGTCCTGCGCATCCAGGGAATCTGGGAATGAGCGGCATGAGCACTGCCAAGAAGGTCGTCGTCTTCGACTACGGGTTCGGCAACGTCCGCTCCGCCGAGCGCGCCCTCGCCCGCGTCGGCGCCGACGTCGAGATCACCCGCGACTACGACCGCGCCATGAACGCCGACGGCCTGCTCGTCCCCGGCGTCGGCGCCTTCTCCGCCTGCATGACCGGGCTCAAGGAGGCCCGCGGCGACTGGATCGTGGGCCGCAGGCTCGCCGGCGGCCGGCCCGTCATGGGCATCTGCGTCGGCATGCAGATCCTCTTCGCCCGCGGCGTCGAGCACGGCGTCGAGACGGAGGGCCTCGACGAGTGGCCCGGGACGGTCGGGCCGCTGAAGGCCCCCGTCATCCCGCACATGGGCTGGAACACCGTCGAGGCGCCCGGGGACTCCGCCCTGTTCGCCGGGGTCGACCCCGACGAGCGGTTCTACTTCGTCCACTCCTACGCCGTGACCGACTGGAGCCTCCAGACGGCCAACCCCGCCCTGCGGGCGCCCCTGGTCACCTGGTCCACGCACGGCGAGCGGTTCGTCGCCGCCGTCGAGAACGGCGCCCTGTGGGCGACGCAGTTCCACCCCGAGAAGTCCGGTGACGCGGGAGCCCGGCTCCTGACCAACTGGCTCGACACCCTCTGACCGCCCCCACCGCCCCATCGCCCTCCACCGACCGAACCCCGCCCAGAGGCTAGGACCGCTGAGATGACCAAGCTCGAACTCCTCCCCGCCGTCGACGTCCGGGACGGCCAGGCCGTACGGCTCGTCCACGGCGAGTCCGGCACGGAGACGTCGTACGGCTCCCCGCTGGAGGCGGCCCTGACGTGGCAGCGCGCGGGCGCCGAGTGGCTGCATCTGGTCGACCTCGACGCCGCCTTCGGCACGGGCGACAACCGCGCGCTCATCGCCGAGGTCGCCGGGAGCCTCGCGGGCCACGGCGTCAAGGTGGAGCTGTCCGGCGGCATCCGCGACGACGCCTCCCTCGCCGCGGCCCTCGCCACGGGCTGCACCCGCGTCAACCTCGGCACCGCCGCCCTGGAGACCCCGGAGTGGGTCGCCAAGGTCATCGCCGAGCACGGCGACAAGATCGCGGTCGGCCTGGACGTCCGCGGCACGACGCTGCGCGGCCGCGGCTGGACCCGCGACGGCGGCGACCTGTACGAGACGCTGGCCCGCCTCGACTCCGAGGGCTGCGCCCGCTACGTCGTCACCGACATCGCCAAGGACGGCACGCTCCAGGGCCCCAACCTGGAGCTGCTGCGCGACGTCTGCGCGGCCACCGACAAGCCGGTGGTCGCCTCCGGCGGCGTCTCCTCCCTCGACGACCTGCGGGCCATCGCCGCGCTCGTCCCCGAGGGCGTCGAGGGCGCCATCGTCGGCAAGGCGCTGTACGCCGAGGCGTTCACCCTGGAAGAGGCGCTCGCGGCGGTGGCGGAATGACCGACCCCGTACGCCGTGTGACGACCGGCGCCCCCTGGGAGGAGCAGTTCGGCTACTCCCGGGCCGTGGAGCTGCCGGGCGGTCTCGTCCTCGTCTCCGGATGCACCTCCGTCGTGGACGGGGCCATCGCCGAGGGCGGCCCCTACGAGCAGGCGATCAACTCCTTCGGCGTGGCCTTCGCCGCGCTCGCGCAGCTCGGGCTGGGCGCCGAGGACGTCGTCCGCACCCGCATGTACCTCACGCACGCCCGGGACGCGGAGGAGGTCGGCCGCGCCCACAAGGAGCTGTTCGACGCCATCCGCCCCGCCGCCTCCATGCTCATCGTCGCCGGCCTCGTCGACTCGCGGCTCGTCGTCGAGGTCGAGGTCGAGGCGTACCGCCGGGACGGGGGTGCCGCGTCGTGAGCCTCGCGGTACGCGTGATCCCCTGCCTGGACGTGGACGGCGGCCGCGTCGTCAAGGGCGTCAACTTCCAAAACCTGCGCGACGCGGGCGACCCCGTCGAGATGGCCAGGCTCTACGACGCCGAGGGCGCCGACGAGCTCACCTTCCTCGACATCACCGCCTCCTCCGGCGACCGGGAGACCACCTACGACGTGGTGCGTCGCACCGCCGAGCAGGTCTTCATCCCGCTGACCGTCGGCGGCGGGGTGCGCAGCGCCGACGACGTCGACCGGCTGCTGCGCGCCGGCGCGGACAAGGTCGGCGTCAACACCGCCGCCATCGCCCGGCCCGAGCTGATCCGGGAGGTGTCGGAGCGGTTCGGCAGCCAGGTCCTCGTCCTGTCCGTGGACGCCCGGCGCTGCCCCGAGGGCACCGTCACGGCCTCCGGCTTCGAGGTCACCACCCACGGCGGGCGCCGGGGCACCGGCATCGACGCCGTCGAGTGGGCGCACCGGGCCGCGGAGCTCGGCGCGGGGGAGATCCTGCTGAACTCGATGGACGCCGACGGCACCAAGGACGGGTACGACACGGCGATGATCGCGGCCGTGCGCGCGCACGTCTCCGTGCCGGTCATCGCCTCCGGCGGCGCCGGCCGGCTCGCCGACTTCCCGCCCGCCGTCGAGGCCGGGGCGGACGCCGTGCTCGCGGCCTCCGTCTTCCACTTCGGCGACCTGCGGATCGGCGAGGTCAAGACCGCGCTGCGCGAGGCGGGGCACCCCGTCCGCTGAACACCGGCCGGGCGGCCCGGCCCGCGGGGGAGCCCCGGGCCGGGCGGCCCCGGCCGTGCGCGACCCGGGCGGCCCGGCGTGGGCGGAGGCCCGGCGTGGGCGGAGGCCCGTGCGCCGGTGGACGCCCGTGTGCTGCTCCCGTCGGGCGCCGGCGCGGCCCCGGCGCGGGCGCTCGTGCGCGGTCCGGCGCGGTCAGATGCCCAGTCTGGCCTCGGCCACCCGCGCCACCGCCTCCTTGTCGCCGTCCAGTTCGACCCGGGCGACCTCCTGGCGGCCGTACAGGAACATCAGCAGCTCCGAGGGCTCGCCGGTCACCGTCACCACGGGGGTGCCGCGGCGGGCGACGGCCGTCTGCCCGTCGGTGCGGCGCAGGACGAGGCCGACGGGGCAGCGGCGGGCGGAGAGGCGGGCGAGCTTCTCCAGGCGCGCCCACAGGGTGTCCGCGAAGACCGGGTCGATCTCGCGCGGGGACCAGTCCGGCTGGGCCCGCCGGACGTCCTCGGAGTGGACGTAGAACTCGACCGTGTTCGCCCCCTCGTCGACCTGCTTGATCGAGAAGGGCGACATCCGGGGCGGGCCGCCCCGGACCAGCTGCACGAGCTCGGCGTACGGCTTGGCCGCGAACTCCGCCTGGACCCGCTCCAGCCGGCCCTTCAGCGGGCCGATCAGGACGCCGGCCGCCGCGTCCGGGCGGCGCTCGCGCACCACCACGTGCGCAGCCAGCTCGCGGGTGGTCCAGCCGTCGCACAGGGTCGGAGCGTCGGGCCCCGCGGCCTCCAACAGGTCGGCGAGGAGCAGTCGTTCACGCTTGGCATGGGTGGACATGACCGCAAGGGTAAGGGGGCGCCCCCCGGTCCGCCCAGTGGACGCGGCCGGAACCGGCCCCCGCCGCGCGGCACAATGGCCGCATGACCAGCAACCTTGACCCGGCCATCGCCGCCCGTCTCAAGCGCAGCCCCGACGGGCTGGTCCCGGCCATCGCCCAGCAGTACGACACCGGCGAGGTGCTCATGCTCGGCTGGATGGACGACGAGGCCCTGCACCGCACCCTCACCACCGGTCGCTGCACCTACTGGTCGCGCAGCCGCCAGGAGTACTGGGTCAAGGGCGACACCTCCGGCCACGTCCAGCACGTCAAGTCCGTCGCGCTCGACTGCGACGCCGACACCCTCCTCGTCCGGGTCGACCAGGTCGGCGCCGCCTGCCACACCGGGGCCCGGACCTGCTTCGACGCCGACGTGCTGCCCCTGGGCGAGTAGGGTCGGGCGCCATGGACCTCGAGACCTTCCGGAAGCTGGCGGCCGACCGCCGAGTGATCCCCGTCAGTCGCCGCCTGCTCGCGGACGGCGACACCCCGGTCGGGCTGTACCGCAAGCTCGCCGCGGAGCGCCCGGGCACCTTCCTCCTGGAGTCCGCCGAGAACGGCCGCTCCTGGTCCCGGTACTCGTTCGTCGGCGTGCGCAGCGCCGCCACCCTGACCACCCGGGACGGACAGGCCCACTGGCTCGGCACCCCGCCCGTCGGCGTCCCCGTCGACGGGGACCCGCTGAAGGCCCTCCGCGCCACCGTCGAGGCCCTGCACACCCCGCGCGACCTGGCCTCCGGGATGCCGCCCTTCACCGGCGGCATGGTCGGCTACCTCGGTTACGACGTGGTGCGCCGCCTGGAGCGCATCGGTGACCACGGCACGGACGACCTGCGGCTGCCCGAGCTGACCATGCTGCTCACCTCGGACCTCGCCGTGCTCGACCACTGGGACGGCACGGTGCTGCTGATCGCCAACGCGATCAACCACAACGACCTCCAGACCGGCGTCGACGAGGCGTACGCGGACGCCGTCGCCCGGCTCGACGCGATGCAGGCCGACCTCACCGAGCCGGCCGAGTCCGCCTCCGCCGTCCTGCCGCCGTCGGAGCTGCCCGCCTACACCGCCCTGTGGGGCGGTGAGGCGTACCAGCGGGCCGTCGACGACGTGAAGGAGCGCATCCGCGCCGGCGAGGCGTTCCAGGTGGTGCCCTCGCAGCGGTTCGAGACGCCGTGCACGGCGAGCGCCCTGGACGTCTACCGGGTCCTGCGCGCCACCAACCCCTCCCCGTACATGTACCTGTTCCGCTTCGAGGGCTTCGACGTCGTCGGCTCCAGCCCCGAGGCCCTGGTCAAGGTGGAGGACGGGCGGGCCATGGTGCACCCCATCGCCGGCACCCGGCCGCGCGGCGCCACCCCGCAGGAGGACCAGGCCCTCGCCGACGAGCTGATCGCCGACGCGAAGGAGCGCGCCGAGCACCTCATGCTCGTCGACCTCGGCCGCAACGACCTCGGCCGGGTGTGCGAGCCGGGCTCCGTCGAGGTCGTCGACTTCATGTCCATCGAGCGGTACTCGCACGTCATGCACATCGTCTCCACGGTGACCGGCCGGGTCGCCGAGGGACGCACCGCCTTCGACGTGCTGACCGCCTGCTTCCCGGCGGGCACCCTGTCGGGCGCGCCCAAGCCGCGCGCCATGCAGATCATCGAGGAGCTGGAGCCCGGCAGGCGCGGCCTGTACGGCGGGGCCGTCGGCTACCTCGACTTCGCGGGCGACTCGGACACCGCCATCGCCATCCGCACCGCGCTGCTGCGCGACGGCACCGCCTACGTCCAGGCGGGGGCCGGTGTCGTCGCCGACTCCGACCCGGTCGCGGAGGACGCCGAGTGCCGCAACAAGGCGGCCGCGGTGCTCCGCGCCGTGCACACCGCCAACCGGATGAACCACGTCTGACGGCATGGGGGATAGTGGGTACGTGAGTGCCGCACCCGAACCCCAGCCCCGTGCCGCCGGCCAGGGCGAGGCGTCCGCCCCGGGCGCCCGCCGCAGCCTCGCCGCGGCCCTGCTCCTCGGTGGCGCCGGGGCCGCCGTCGTGCTGCTCGCCTCCGGCCGGACCTGGACCGAGGGGCGGGTCGCCGGCCCCGGCGGCACCGTCACCCTGGAGGCGGCCGGGGGTGACATCACCGGGGTGCCCACCGCCCTGGCCGTCGTCGGGCTCGCCGCCCTGGTCGCCGTCCTCGCCGCGCGCGGGACCGGCCGCCGCCTCGTCGCCCTGCTCCTGACGCTGAGCGGTGCCGGCGCGGCCGCCGCGGCCGTCGCCGGCGCGTACGACCGCGCGGCGCTCGACGAGGCGGCCGCCCGCGCCACCGGGGACACCGCCGCGCGCGCCGCCGCCCTCACCCAGACGGCCTGGCCCTACGTCACGGCCGTGGCGGCCCTGCTGATCCTCGCCGCCGGGCTCCTCGCCCTGCGCCACGGCTCCTCCTGGCCGACCATGTCCGGCCGGTACGAGCGCGACGGCGGCCCCCGCGCGCGGGGCGCCCGCCGCGAGGCCGACCCCGACCGGCCCGACGAGCTGTGGAAGGCCCTGGACCGCGGCGAGGACCCCACCGACCGCACCTGACGGCACCCGCCGCGACCGGCCGACGCGTGCGGCGCACCCCCGGGTCACCCGGCGGGCGCGCGTGCGGAAGAATGGCCGCGAGCGTCCGCACTCGGCAGGGCCTCACCACAGAGCGACATCAACGAGGAGCAACTCATGGCGGGCAGCGCCCACGGACACACCCCGGCCGCCTGGACCGGCGTCACCATCTCCTTCATCGGCTTCTGCGTCGCCGGTGCCTTCATGGTGGCGGCCAACCCGCTCGGCTTCTGGGCCGGTATCGGCCTCGTCCTGCTCGGCGGTGTCGTCGGCGCCGTGATGAAGGCCGCCGGCCTCGGGATGCCCAAGGAGTCGCAGGAGCACGCCGAGGCGCGCCGCGCGGCGGCCGGCGCCTGAGCCGACCGGCCCACCCCGGTCCGACACGGGGCGCGGTCCGGCCCCGGCCGGGCTGCGCCGCCCCGTACGAGCGGTGACAATCGGCGGGTGGACGCCACGACACCCCCGCACCCGGCCGGGACGCACCCGCCCCGCCCCACCGCCCCGTACGGCCCGCCGCACCCGGGCGCGCCGCACCCGCCTGTCGGGGAACCGGACCCGCCCGCCGGCGTGACGGAGCCCGCCCGCGCGTCACGCCCGGCGGGGCCCCCGCCGCCGCTGCGCCGCAGGCTGCTGCCGCCGCTGGGCGCCCTCGCCGGGGTCGCGGCGGCGTTCGCGTACGTCGGCACCGTCGACCCCAACGAACCAGGCCACTACCCGGCCTGCCCGCTCCTGCGGTACACCGGCCTGTACTGCCCCGGCTGCGGCGGGCTGCGCAGCGCCCACGCCTTCGTCCACGGCGACCTCGCCGGGGCCCTCGGGGCCAACGCGATGGCCGTCGCCGGTTACGCCGCCTTCGCCGTGTTCATGGTGTGGTGGCTGGTCAGGGCGGTGCGGGGGCGACCTTCCCGGCTCGACCCGGCGCCCTGGCAGCTGTGGCTGATCGGTGGCGTGTGGGCCGTCTTCACCGTGGTCCGCAACCTGCCCTTCGGCTCCGCGCTCGTCCCGTGAAGCCCGGACGGCCCCCTGAAGCCCGGACGGAGCGGTGAAGCCCGGACGGCCTCGCGAAGCCGGGGCGGGCCGGTGAGGCCCGGGCGGGCGGTGAGGCCGTCGGCGGCCGCGTGAGGCCGCCGGACGGGCTCCGTGAAGGCGCTGGTCAGCGTCCTGGCGCGGACCGGATGCGGACGTGGGCCCCTCCTGCGGATACCATCGAGGTGTCCGGCTTGATCAATCACCACCCTCCCGGAAGGGGGCCTCTCGCGTGAGTGTGCTCGACGAGATCATCGAAGGCGTCCGCGCCGACCTCGCAGAGCGACAGGCGCGGGTCTCCCTCGACGAGCTCAAGGAGCGGGCCGCCAAGGCGCCCCAGGCCCGGGACGGCGTCGCCGCCCTGCGAGGCGAGGGCGTCCAGGTCATCTGCGAGGTCAAGCGCTCCAGCCCCTCCAAGGGCGCGCTGGCCGCGATCGCCGACCCCGCCGGGCTCGCCGCGGACTACGAGGCGGGCGGCGCGGCCGTCATCTCCGTCCTCACCGAGCAGCGGCGCTTCGGCGGCTCCCTGGCCGACCTGGAAGCCGTCCGCGCCCGCGTGGACATCCCCGTCCTGCGCAAGGACTTCATCGTCACCGCCTACCAGCTGTGGGAGGCCCGCGCCCACGGCGCCGACCTCGCCCTGCTGATCGTCGCCGCCCTCGACCAGCCCGCGCTGGTCTCGCTCATCGAGCGGGCCGAGTCCATCGGCCTCACCCCGCTCGTCGAGGTCCACGACGAGGAGGAGGTCGAGCGCGCCGTCGACGCGGGCGCCCGCATCATCGGCGTCAACGCCCGCGACCTCAAGACTCTCAAGGTGGACCGCTCCACGTTCGAGCGGGTCGTCCCGGAGATCCCGGCCGGCATCGTCAAGGTCGCCGAGTCCGGCGTCCGCGGCCCGCACGACCTCATCGCCTACGCCAACACCGGCGCCGACGCCGTGCTCGTCGGCGAGTCCCTCGTCACCGGGCGCGACCCCAAGGCCGCCGTGGCCGACCTGGTCGCCGCCGGCGCCCACCCGGCCCTGCGGCACGGACGGGACTGACCCACCGTGTCCACCGCCGTCGCCCGCCCCGCGCCCCGGCCCCTCCCGGGCCTGGGCGCGCGCGTGCGCGTGACGGCGGCACAGGCCCCCTCCGGGGCGTACGCCCGTCTGGCCCGCGGCTGCCGCCCCCGCGGTTGCCGCGCCCCCGCGCGGCGCGTCCACGGCCGCCGGGTGCGGTACGTCATCGGTGACGAGCCGGGCCAGGTGAACGGCATGCGATGGCGCGCCCCGCGCCGCGGGGAGCACTGAGGACCCCTCCCACCGGGCCGCCGCGGACGGCGGCCCGCGGCTCCCCGGCCGACGCGGCGCACACGTGTGTCACCACCACGTTCCCACCACGTCATCCCGGACACGCCGGGGGCCGTCGCCCCCGTAGGAGTCTCCACATGCCCAGCGAGTTCTTCGTTCCCGACCCCGTGGGCCAGGTGCCCGACGCCCAGGGGTACTTCGGCGCCTTCGGCGGCAAGTTCATCCCGGAGGCGCTCGTCGCCGCCGTCGACGAGGTCGCCGTCGAGTACGAGAAGGCCAAGACCGACCCGGCGTTCGCCGCCGAGCTCGACGACCTGCTCGTCCACTACACCGGCCGGCCCAGTGCCCTGACCGAGGTGCCCCGCTTCGCGGAGCACGCCGGCGGCGCCCGGATCCTCCTCAAGCGCGAGGACCTCAACCACACCGGTTCGCACAAGATCAACAACGTGCTGGGGCAGGCCCTGCTGACCCGGCGCATGGGCAAGACCCGCGTCATCGCCGAGACCGGCGCCGGGCAGCACGGCGTCGCCACCGCGACCGCCTGCGCCCTCTTCGGCCTCGACTGCACCATCTACATGGGCGAGATCGACACGCAGCGCCAGGCCCTCAACGTCGCCCGCATGCGCATGCTCGGCGCCGAGGTCATCGCGGTGAAGTCCGGCAGCCGCACCCTCAAGGACGCGATCAACGAGGCGTTCCGCGACTGGGTCGCCAACGTCGACACCACCCACTACCTCTTCGGCACCGTCGCCGGCCCGCACCCCTTCCCGGCCATGGTGCGCGACTTCCACCGGGTCATCGGTGTCGAGGCGCGCCGCCAGGTCCTGGAGCGGACCGGTCGGCTGCCCGACGCCGCCGTCGCCTGCGTCGGCGGCGGGTCGAACGCCATCGGTCTCTTCCACGCCTTCATCCCCGACGCCTCCGTCCGCCTCGTCGGCTGCGAGCCGGCCGGGCACGGCGTCGAGACCGGCGAGCACGCCGCCACCCTCACCGCGGGCGAGCCGGGCATCCTGCACGGGTCCCGCTCGTACGTCCTCCAGGACGACGAGGGGCAGATCACCGAGCCCTACTCCATCTCGGCCGGCCTGGACTACCCGGGCATCGGCCCTGAGCACGCCCACCTCAAGGACAGCGGCCGCGGCGAGTACCGCGCGATCACCGACGACGCGGCCATGCGCGCCCTGCGCCTGCTGTCGCGCACCGAGGGCATCATCCCGGCGATCGAGTCCGCGCACGCGCTGGCCGGGGCCCTGGAGGTCGGCCGGGAGCTCGGCCCCGACGGGCTGATCGTCGTCAACCTCTCGGGCCGCGGCGACAAGGACATGGACACCGCCGCCCGGTACTTCGGGCTGTACGACACGGACGCCGCCGTGGCCGCCGACGCGGAGACGGACGTCGCGGAGATCGAGGGGGACGCCAAGTGAGCGGGAACATCCAGCTGTTGACCGAGACCCTCGCCGCGGCGAAGGCGCAGGACCGGTCCGCGCTCATCGCCTACCTCCCGGCCGGGTTCCCGACGGTCGACGGTGGCATCGCCGCCGTCAAGGCCGTCCTGGACGGTGGCGCGGACGTCGTCGAGGTCGGGCTGCCGCACAGCGACCCGGTGCTGGACGGCCCCGTCATCCAGACCGCCGACGACATCGCCCTGCGCGGCGGCGTCCGGATCGCCGACGTGATGCGCACGGTCCGCGAGGCGTTCGCCGCCACCGGCAAGCCGGTCCTCGTCATGACGTACTGGAACCCGATCGACCGCTACGGGGTCGAGCGGTTCACCGCCGAGCTGGCCGAGGCGGGCGGCGCCGGGTGCATCCTGCCCGACCTGCCCGTGCAGGAGTCCGCGCTGTGGCGCGAGCACGCCGAGAAGCACGGACTCGCCACGGTCTTCGTGGTCGCCCCGAGCAGCCGGGACGCCCGGCTCGCCGAGATCACCGCGGCGGGTTCCGGCTTCGTCTACGCGGCGTCGCTCATGGGCGTCACCGGAACCCGCGAGTCCGTCGGCGAGCAGGCCGCGGACCTGGTCCGGCGCACCCGCGCCACCACGGACCTGCCGGTCTGCGTGGGGCTCGGCGTCTCCAACGCCGCCCAGGCCGCGGAGGTCGCCACCTTCGCCGACGGCGTGATCGTCGGTTCCGCCTTCGTCAAGCGCATCCTCGACGCCCCCGACGAGGCGGCCGGGCTGGCCGCCGTACGGGAACTGGCGGGTGAACTGGCCCGCGGCGTCCAGCGGTCGCGGCCGGGCGCGTAGCTCGTACGGGTGGATGTGGAACCGGGGAGGAGCGGACGTGCCTCCCCGGTTCGTTGCTTGGGCGTGAACGAGAAGAACAGCGCAGGGAACCGGAGCGCCCGTGAGCGGCTCCAGAAGGAACGCGAGCGCGAGAAGGCCCGCGAGAAGCGCCGCAGGCTGCTGCTCGTGGTGTCGGCCGTCGTCGGCGTGCTCGGCCTCGCCGCCGTCGTCGGCGTGATCGCCGCCAACACCGGCGGCAAGGGCGAGGAGTCGGGCAAGGGCCCGGTCACCGCGCCGTCCGGCGCCACCGGCGAGGACCAGCTCGTCATCCCGGTGGGCGCCGCCGACGCCCCCTCCACGCTCACGGTGTGGGAGGACTTCCGCTGCCCGGCCTGCGCCATGTTCGAGAACACCTTCCGGGACACCATCCACGAGCTGGAGGCCGCCGGGCAGCTGCGCACGGAGTACCGCCTCGCCACGATCATCGACGGCAACATGGGCGGCAGCGGCTCACTCAAGGCGGCGAACGCCGCCGCCTGCGCGCAGGACGCCGGGAAGTTCACCGCGTACCACGACGTGCTCTACGTGAACCAGCCGCAGGAGACGGACGACGCCTTCGCGAAGGACGAGAAGCTGTTCGAGCTGGCGCGGAAGGTGCCGGGCCTCGACACCCCGGCCTTCCGTAGCTGTGTCTCCGACGGCACGCACAACAGCTGGGTGAACGCGTCGAACGAGGCGTTCCGCTCCGGTGACTTCCGCGGAACGCCGACGATCCTGCTCAACGGCGAGTCGATCTTCCCGACGAAGGGGAACGAGCAGATCACCCCGGCCAACCTGAAGAAGTGGGTCGCCGAGGCGAACAAGGGCAAGAAGCCCGGCACGGCCACCCCGACGCCCGCGGCCTCCGCGTCCGGTTCCGGTTCCGGCTCGGCCCCGGACTCCGACGCCGGTTCGGACCCGAGCTCCGGCCCCGGTTCGGATCCGGACTCCGGTCCGGACTCCGGTTCGGATTCCGGTTCCGGGGCGGGCCCGGCCTCTCCGAGCGACGTCCGCGGGGCCGACCCGCAGGACGACTTCGGCCCCGCGTCGGGGCTGGACGCCGCCCGCTGACACCTCGTGCCCGCCCCTCCGCGCGCCCCGCCCGGCCCCGTCCGACCGGTGCGGGGCGCGGTGGTGCCCGGGGGAGGGGCGTTATGCAGTCTTTGCCGGGCGGGTGGCCCCGCCCCCGGTCCGGCAGGGTAGCGTCGGTGGTGCCATGGACCTTGCCTACATTCCCAGCCCGTCGACCGGTGTCCTCCACCTCGGACCGGTCCCGCTGCGCGGCTATGCCTTCTGCATCATCATCGGTGTCTTCGTCGCCGTCTGGTACGGCAACAGGCGCTGGATCGCCCGGGGCGGCACCGCCGGCACCGTGGCCGACATCGCCGTCTGGGCGGTCCCCTTCGGACTCGTCGGCGGCCGCCTGTACCACGTCGTCACGGACTACCAGCTGTACTTCAGCGAGGGCCGGAACTGGGTCGACGCGTTCAAGATCTGGGAAGGCGGCCTCGGCATCTGGGGCGCCATCGCGCTGGGGGCGGTGGGCGCCTGGATCGGCTGCCGCCGCCGGGGCATCCCCCTCCCCGCGTACGCCGACGCCATCGCGCCCGGCATCGTCCTCGCCCAGGCGATCGGCCGCTGGGGCAACTGGTTCAACCAGGAGCTGTACGGCCGCCCGACCGACCTGCCGTGGGCGCTGGAGATCAGCGAGGGCGTGAACCGCGAGGCCGGGCTCTACCACCCGACCTTCCTGTACGAGTCGCTGTGGTGCGTCGGGGTGGCCCTGCTGGTGGTCTGGGCCGACCGCCGCTTCACCCTCGGCCACGGACGGGCGTTCGCCCTGTACGTCGCCGCGTACTGCGCGGGCCGCGGCTGGATCGAGTACATGCGCGTCGACGACGCGCACCACATCCTGGGCCTGCGGCTGAACGTCTGGACCGCGATCCTGGTCTTCCTCCTCGCCGTGACGTACATCGTGCTGTCGGCGCGGAAGCGGCCGGGTCGCGAGACGGTCGTGGAGCCCGTGAAGGCCACCGCGGGGACCGGCACCGGCGCCCCGGGCGCCGGTACGGCCGGGGGGACGGCCACGGGCTCGACCTCCGCCGTCGACAAGCCGGCCCCCGCCGTCGACGAGCCGGCCCCCGCCGCCGCCTCGGAGAAGCCCGGCACGGCCGCCGCCTCCGACACGTCCGGCACGGCCGCCGCCCCGGAGAAGCCCGGCACGGACGCCCGGGGGAGCGCCGCCGACGGGTCGGCCCAGCCCACCGGAAAGACCGGCGCCGCCGGGGCCGGGGCGCCGAAGAAGCCGTAACGGCGACCGCACCACGCGAGCGGCCGCCCCGACCACGACGTCGGGGCGGCCGCTTTGTCACGTCGGACGGCGGCGTCGAGCTCCGCGTGGTCCGGCACGGGCGTCGAATCCCCCGTCCGTCCGTCCACCTCCGCCTCCCTCGTGCCGTTCCCTGGCGCCGCCTTCCCATGCCGTCCCGCGCGCCACCGCCCCGCGCACCCGCCGGTATCCCGCAGTCCCACGCCCCGCCGCCACCCCCGCGGTCCGTCCTCGGCGCACGTGCCGCCGGTGCCGCGCCGTCCCTCGGTGTAAGGGGCGCCATATCGAGGCTTCGAGGTGCTGCGTCGCAGGTGAGGAGAGCCTTACTTAGGAAAGCCAGCCTTGCTGGCGCGGCCCTTACATCGCGCGTAGTTTCGAGAGCGACGAGGGGCCCGGGCGGGACCCGCGCGAAGCGAGGGGAGAGCTGTGTCCATCATCGAGACCGAGGCCGCGCTGCACGAGGCGCACCGGGACAACCACACGCACCGCGACGTGAACGGCGGCTGGCTGCGCCCGGCGGTGTTCGGCGCGATGGACGGGCTCGTCTCCAACCTCGCGCTGATGACCGGTGTCGCGGGCGGCTCCGTCACCCAGCAGGCCATCGTCATCACGGGCCTGGCGGGTCTCGCGGCCGGCGCCTTCTCGATGGCCGCCGGCGAGTACACCTCGGTCGCCTCGCAGCGGGAGCTGGTCCAGGCCGAGCTGGACGTGGAGCGCCGCGAGCTGCGCCGGCACCCGGTGGACGAGATGGAGGAGCTGGCCGCGCTCTACGTGGCCCGCGGCGTCGAGCCCGCCCTCGCCCGCGAGGTGGCGATGCAGCTGTCCCGTGACCCGGAGCAGGCGCTGGAGATCCACGCCCGCGAGGAACTGGGCATCGACCCCGACGACCTGCCGTCGCCGCTGGTGGCCGCCGTCTCGTCGTTCGGCTCCTTCGCCCTGGGCGCGCTGCTGCCCGTCCTGCCGTACCTGCTGGGCGCCACCACGCTGTGGCCCGCGGTCCTGCTGGCGCTGCTCGGTCTGTTCGCCTGCGGGGCGCTCGTCGCCCGGGTGACCGCGCGCGGCTGGTGGTACAGCGGCCTGCGCCAGCTCGCCCTCGGTGGCGCCGCGGCCGCCGTCACCTACGCCCTCGGGGCCGCCTTCGGCGCGGCGCTCTAGCCCTCCGCGGGAGGGCGACCACCGCCCCGCGGACGGCCGGTCGACGGCCGTCCGCGGGGCGTTTCGCGCTCAGGGGCCTTCCCGTGGTGGCACGGGGGCGTTGTGACGAACGTCCGGTAGCCGGATCGGCCGGGCGGGTGGGACACTATGCGGGGCTCCACATAGGTAGTCATGGGTATCCGAGATCCCGGCGGTTTCGTCGCCCTCGCCACCGGGCATCAGTCGTGAACGCCGCGGGCAATGAGGCCCGCTTCCCCGACGGACCGGCTCACACCATCCGTGTGCCCGGTCCCGGCCCGTCCACCGACGAGGAACTCCCTTCGGCACCGCCGGTGCGACCCCCTGGGTGTCCGCATGCTGGAATGCGCTATCCGGTTCCCGAGAAACGCTCCATCATGTAACCTGCACGAAATTTCCTGGAGGGCCAACGTCGTCCCTTCGGCACTCGCAACATGCCACGACGACGACGGGAGAGCCGATGCGTTCCGACGCCTGGTCGCCCATGGACAGTCGCCCCGCTCCGCAGGGGATGTACGACCCCCGCAACGAACACGACGCGTGCGGCGTCGGGCTGGTCGCCACCCTCACCGGTGTCCCCAGCCACGAGCTGGTCGAGCAGGCGCTGACCGTACTGCGCAACCTGGAGCACCGCGGCGCCACCGGCTCCGAACCCGACTCCGGTGACGGCGCGGGCATCCTCATCCAGGTCCCGGACGGGTTCCTGCGCGAGGTCGCCGGATTCGCGCTGCCCGAGGCCGGCGCGTACGCCGTCGGAACCGCCTTCCTCCCCGAGGACGCCGCGGACGAGGCCGTCTCGCGCGTCGAGGCGCTCGCCGCCGAGGAGGGCCTCACCGTCCTCGGCTGGCGCGAGGTCCCCGTCACCCCGGGGCTGCTCGGCGCCACCGCCCGCTCCACCATGCCGGCCTTCCGCCAGCTCTTCGTCGCCGACGGCACCAGCACCGGCATCGATCTGGACCGCAAGGCGTTCGTGCTGCGCAAGCGCGCCGAACTGGAGCTGGGCGTCTACTTCGCCTCGCTCTCCGCCCGCACCCTGGTCTACAAGGGCATGCTCACCACCGGGCAGCTGGAGCCGTTCTTCCCGGACCTCTCCGACCGCCGCATCGCCAGCGCCCTCGCCCTGGTCCACTCGCGGTTCTCCACCAACACCTTCCCGAGCTGGCCGCTCGCCCACCCGTACCGCTTCGTCGCGCACAACGGCGAGATCAACACGGTCAAGGGCAACCGCAACTGGATGCGCGCCCGCGAGTCCCAGCTCGCCTCGGACCTGTTCGGCCCCGCCGCCGGCCGCGGCATGGAGCGGATCTTCCCGATCTGCTCGCCCGACGCGTCCGACTCCGCCTCCTTCGACGAGGTCCTCGAACTGCTGCACCTGGGCGGCCGCTCCCTGCCCCACGCGGTGCTGATGATGGTCCCCGAGGCGTGGGAGAACCACGACTCCATGGACCCCGCCCGGCGCGCGTTCTACCAGTACCACGCGACGATGATGGAGCCCTGGGACGGCCCCGCCTGCGTCACCTTCACCGACGGCACCCAGATCGGCGCCGTCCTCGACCGCAACGGCCTGCGCCCCGGCCGCTACTGGGTCACCGACGACGGCCTCGTCGTCCTCTCCTCGGAGGTCGGAGTCGTCGACGTCGACCCGGCCAGGGTCGTCCGCAAGGGCCGTCTCCAGCCCGGCCGGATGTTCCTCGTGGACACCGCCGAGCACCGCATCATCGAGGACGACGAGATCAAGGCGAAGCTCGCCGCCGAGCACCCGTACCAGGAGTGGCTGGAGACCGGGATCATCGAGCTCGGCGACCTGCCCGAGCGCGAGCACATCGTCCACACCCACGCCTCGGTCACCCGCCGCCAGCAGACCTTCGGCTACACCGAGGAGGAGCTGCGCGTCATCCTGGCGCCGATGGCCCGCGCCGGCGCCGAACCGATCGGCTCCATGGGCACCGACTCGCCGATCGCCGCGCTCTCCGACCGGCCGCGCCTGCTCTTCGACTACTTCACCCAGCTGTTCGCGCAGGTCACCAACCCGCCGCTGGACGCGATCCGCGAGGAGCTCGTCACCTCGCTGCTCTCCTCGCTCGGCCCGCAGGGCAACCTGCTGGAACCGACCGCCGCGTCCTGCCGCAGCGTCACCCTGCCCTTCCCGGTCATCGACAACGACGAGCTGGCCAAGCTCATCCACGTCAACGCCGACGGCGACATGCCCGGCATGACCGCCGTCACCCTCTCCGGCCTCTACCGGGTCTCCGGCGGCGGCGACGCCCTGGCCGCCCGGATCGAGGAGATCTGCGCCGAGGCCGACGCCGCCATCGAGGACGGCGCCCGCCTCGTCGTCCTCTCCGACCGGCACTCCGACGCCGAGCACGCCCCGATCCCGTCGCTGCTGCTCACCGCGGCCGTCCACCACCACCTCATCCGCACCAAGCAGCGCACCCAGGTGGGCCTGCTGGTCGAGGCCGGTGACGTCCGCGAGGTCCACCACGTCGCACTGCTCATCGGCTACGGCGCCGCCGCCGTCAACCCGTACCTGGCCATGGAGTCCGTCGAGGACCTCGCCCGCGCCGGCACGTTCATCGAGGGCGTCGAGCCCGAGAAGGCCATCCGCAACCTCATCCACGCCCTCGGCAAGGGCGTGCTGAAGGTCATGTCGAAGATGGGCATCTCCACCGTCGCCTCCTACCGCGGCGCCCAGGTCTTCGAGGCCATCGGCCTCGACCAGGACTTCGTCGACACCTACTTCAAGGGCACCTCCAGCAAGATCGGCGGCGCCGGGCTCGACGTCATCGCCAAGGAGGTCGCCGCCCGCCACGCCAAGGCGTACCCGGCCAGCGGCATCGCGCCCGCCCACCGCGCCCTCGACATCGGCGGCGAGTACCAGTGGCGCCGCGAGGGCGAGCCGCACCTCTTCGACCCCGAGACGGTCTTCCGCCTCCAGCACGCCACCCGCTCCAAGCGCTACGACATCTTCAAGAAGTACACGGAGCGCGTGAACGAGCAGTCCGAGCGGCTGATGACGCTGCGCGGCCTCTTCGGCTTCCGGTCCGACCGCCCCTCGATCCCCCTCGACGAGGTCGAGCCGGCCTCCGAGATCGTCAAGCGGTTCTCCACCGGCGCCATGTCGTACGGCTCCATCAGCCAGGAGGCGCACGAGACCCTCGCCATCGCCATGAACCAGCTGGGCGCCAAGTCCAACACCGGTGAGGGCGGCGAGGACCCGGAGCGCCTGTACGACCCGGCGCGCCGCTCCGCGATCAAGCAGGTCGCGTCCGGCCGCTTCGGCGTCACCAGCGAGTACCTGGTCAACGCGGACGACATCCAGATCAAGATGGCGCAGGGCGCCAAGCCCGGCGAGGGCGGCCAGCTGCCCGGCCACAAGGTCTACCCGTGGGTCGCCAGGACGCGCCACTCCACGCCCGGCGTCGGCCTCATCTCGCCCCCGCCGCACCACGACATCTACTCCATCGAGGACCTGGCCCAGCTGATCCACGACCTCAAGAACGCCAACCCGGCCGCCCGCATCCACGTGAAGCTGGTGTCCGAGGTCGGTGTCGGTACGGTCGCGGCCGGCGTGTCCAAGGCCCACGCGGACGTCGTGCTCATCTCCGGTCACGACGGCGGTACGGGCGCCTCGCCCCTCACGTCGCTGAAGCACGCCGGCGGCCCCTGGGAGCTCGGCCTCGCCGAGACCCAGCAGACCCTGCTGCTCAACGGCCTGCGCGACCGGATCGTCGTCCAGACCGACGGCCAGCTCAAGACCGGCCGCGACGTCGTCATCGCCGCGCTGCTCGGCGCCGAGGAGTTCGGTTTCGCGACCGCGCCGCTCGTCGTCTCCGGCTGCGTCATGATGCGCGTCTGCCACCTCGACACCTGCCCGGTCGGCATCGCCACCCAGAACCCGGTGCTGCGCGACCGGTTCACCGGCAAGGCCGAGTACGTCGTCAACTTCTTCCGGTTCATCGCGGAGGAGGTGCGCGAGCTCCTCGCCGAGCTCGGCTTCCGCACCCTCGACGAGGCGGTCGGCCACGCCGAACTCCTCGACACCGCCCGCGCCGTGGACCACTGGAAGGCGCAGGGCCTCGACCTCGCCCCGCTCTTCCACGTCCCCGAGCTGCCCGAGGGCGCCGTCCGCCACCAGGTCGCCACCCAGGACCACGGTCTGGAGAAGGCGCTGGACAACCAGCTGATCGAGCTGGCCGCCGACGCGCTCGGCGCCGCCACCGCCGAGGAGGCCCGGCCGGTCCGCGCCCAGCTGCCCATCCGCAACATCAACCGCACGGCCGGCACCATGCTCGGCCACGAGGTGACGAAGCGGTTCGGCGGGGCCGGCCTGCCCGACGACACCATCGACATCACCTTCACCGGCTCCGCCGGTCAGTCCTTCGGCGCGTTCCTGCCGCGCGGCGTGACTCTCCGCCTGGAGGGCGACGCCAACGACTACGTCGGCAAGGGCCTCTCCGGCGGCCGCATCGTCGTCCGCCCGGACCGCGGCGCCGACCACCTGGCCGAGTACTCGACCATCGCGGGCAACACCATCGGGTACGGCGCGACCGGCGGCGAGATGTTCCTGCGCGGCCGCACCGGCGAGCGCTTCTGCGTCCGCAACTCCGGCGCGACCGTCGTCTCGGAGGGCGTGGGTGACCACGGCTGCGAGTACATGACCGGCGGCCACGCGGTGGTGCTCGGCGAGACGGGCCGCAATTTCGCGGCCGGGATGTCCGGCGGCGTCGCGTACGTCATCGACCTCGACCGGGACAACGTCAACGCCGGCAACCTCGCCGCCGTCGAGACCCTCGACGACGCCGACCGGGCGTGGCTGCACGACGTCGTGCGCCGCCACCACGAGGAGACGGGTTCGACCGTAGCGGAGAAGCTCCTTGCGGACTGGGCCACCGCCGTGGGCCGGTTCAGCAAGATCATCCCGACCACGTACAAGGCCGTGCTCGCCGCCAAGGACGCCGCTGAGCTCGCCGGTCTCTCCGAGCGGGAGACCACCGAGAAGATGATGGAGGCGGCGACCCATGGCTGACCCCAAGGGCTTCCTGAACACCGGCCGCGAGGGCGCCAAGAGCCGCCCGGTCGGCGACCGCGTCAAGGACTGGAACGAGGTCTACGTCCCCGGCTCCCTGCTGCCGATCATCAGCAAGCAGGCGTCGCGGTGCATGGACTGCGGCATCCCCTTCTGCCACAACGGCTGCCCGCTCGGAAACCTCATCCCCGAGTGGAACGACTTCGCCTACCGCGAGGACTGGGGCGCCGCGTACGAGCGGCTGCACGCCACCAACAACTTCCCGGAGTTCACCGGACGGCTGTGCCCCGCGCCCTGCGAGGCGGCGTGCGTGCTCGGCATCAACCAGCCGGCCGTCACCATCAAGAACGTCGAGGTCTCGATCATCGATAAGGCGTGGGAGTCCGGCAACGTGGCCGCCCAGCCCCCGGAGCGGCTGTCCGGCAAGACCGTCGCCGTCATCGGCTCCGGTCCGGCGGGCCTCGCCGCCGCGCAGCAGCTGACCCGGGCCGGCCACACGGTCGCCGTGTACGAGCGCGCCGACCGCGTCGGCGGGCTGCTGCGCTACGGCATCCCCGAGTTCAAGATGGAGAAGCGCCACATCAACCGGCGCATCGAGCAGATGCGCGCGGAGGGCACCCGCTTCCGCACCGGTGTGGAGATCGGCCGCGACCTGAAGGCCACGGACCTGCGCAAGCGGTACGACGCGGTCGTCATCGCCGCGGGCGCCACCACCGCGCGCGACCTGCCCGTGCCGGGCCGCGAACTGCGCGGGGTCCACCAGGCGATGGAGTACCTGCCCCTCGCCAACAAGGTGCAGGAGGGCGACTTCGTCGCCCCGCCCATCACCGCAGAGGGCAAACACGTCGTCGTCATCGGCGGCGGTGACACCGGCGCGGACTGCGTGGGCACCGCCCACCGCCAGGGCGCGCTCTCCGTCACCCAGCTGGAGATCATGCCCCGGCCGGGCGACGAGCGCGCGCCGCACCAGCCGTGGCCGACGTTCCCCATGCTGTACAAGGTCACCTCGGCCCACGAGGAGGGCGGCGAGCGGGTCTACTCCGTCTCCACCACCCACTTCGAGGGCGACGAGGACGGCAACGTCCAGTGGCTGCACCTGACCGAGGTGGAGTTCGTCGACGGCAAGCTGACGCAGAAGCCCGGCACCGAACGGCGCATCCCCGCCCAGCTCGTCACCCTCGCGATGGGCTTCACCGGCACCGACCGCGAGAACGGCCTCGTCGAGCAGTTCGGCCTGGACCTCGACGAGCGCGGCAACATCGCCCGCGACGGCGAGTACCAGACCAACGTCCCCGGCGTGTTCGTCGCCGGTGACGCGGGCCGCGGCCAGTCGCTCATCGTGTGGGCCATCGCCGAGGGCCGCTCCGCCGCCCGTGGTGTGGACCGTTACCTGACCGGCGCCAGCGAGCTGCCGGCCCCGATCCGCCCCACGGACCGCGCGCTGACGGTCTGAGCCCGAGCCGGCCGCCCCTCCCGGGAGGGCGGGGCGCCCGGCGAGGCCCTCTGCCGCCGACCCGCCATCCGTGCCACAGTCGTCCCGTACAACGGCGTACGGAACACAGCAGCGCCCGCCACGTCCCCGACCGGACACCTGGCGGGCGCTGCGCCTTGTCGCGGGGCGACGTCCGTGCGCACCAGGCCGGTCACCCAGGGGAGCACACATGGCCATCGACCTGCAGAAGATCCAGCGGACGGCGCCGGCGCTGGTGGACCTGTACAAGCGGGCGGGCGTCTCGCTCCGCAAGCACGGGCTGGAGGGGCAGCGGGCGGCGGTCTACCTCGTCGTCGACCACTCCGGCTCCATGCGGCGCTACTACCGGGACGGCAGTGTCCAGGCCCTCGCCGACCGGGTCCTCGGCCTGTCCGCCCACCTCGACGACGACGGCCGGGTGCCGGTCCTGTTCTTCTCCACGGACGTGGACGCCCTCGCCGAGGTCGACCTCGCGCACCACCGCGGGTGCGTCGAGCGGATCGCCGCCGGCCTCGGCCGCATGGGGCAGACCTCGTACCACCACGCCATGGACGCCGTGATCGACCACTACCTCGACAGCGGCGCCACCCACCCGGCGCTCGTCGTCTTCCAGACGGACGGCGGGCCGTCCGACCGCGTCGCCGCCGAGAGGTACCTGTGCCGGGCGGCGCGACTCCCGCTGTTCTGGCAGTTCGTCGGGTTCGGGGACCCGGCCGGCCGGCAGTTCGACTTCCTGCGGCGTCTGGACGAACTCCCGGTCCCCGCCAGGCGGCCCGTCGACAACGCCGGCTTCTTCCCGGCGGGACGCAACCCCCGCGCGGTACCCGACGACGTGCTGTACGACCGGCTGGTCGGCGCGTTCCCCCGCTGGCTCGCCGCGGCGCGCGCCCCGGGCGTGATCCGGTCGACGCCGGGCGCCCCGACCCCAAGTGGCACCCTGGGCGCATGAGTTCCCTCGTGCGACACGTGACCATCGACTGTTCCGACGCCTACCGGCTGGCCTCCTTCTGGTCCGCCGTGCTGGACGCGCCCCTCGCCGACGACGACCACCCCGGCGACCCGGAGGCGACCGTGGCGGGGCTGCTGTTCGTCACCGTCCCGGAGCGCAAGAGCGTCAAGAACCGGCTGCACCTCGACCTCCAGCCGCAGGACCGCACCCGCGACGAGGAGGTCGAACGGCTCCTCGCCCTCGGCGCCACCCTCGTCTCCGACCAGCGCCGCCCCGACGGCACCGGCTGGGCCGTGCTCGCGGACATCGAGGGCAATGAGTTCTGCGTGGAGCGCAGCGCCGCCGAGCGCGCCGCCGGAGCCGACGCGGCCTGACCCGGGCCGCACCCGCGCGTCCGTGGCCGCACACCACGCGTCCGCGGGCCGCACGTCGGGGGCGTGCGGCCGGCGGACGTCGAGGTGTGGCGTGTGCGCCCGCGGCCGTCGGTGTGCGGCGTGGGGGCGTCAGGGGCGGCGGGACGGGGTCCACTCCAGGCGACGGCGGGTCGGTTCGTCGCGGACGTGCTCCACGGCCGCGCGGGCGACGGCGTACGCGGGACCTTCCGGGTCCGCCGTCGCCAGCAGCCCCTCCAGCGCGGCCACGGCCCGCCCGTCCCCGCGGACCGCCAGCCCGCGGGCCGCCTCCGCCGCCACGGTCGGGTCCGGCGCCTCGTCGTCGAGGCGGGCCGCCAGGGCCTCCCGCACGGTGGGGGAGTCGTCCGGCGCCACCGCCAGGGCGCGCACCGCCGCCGCGCGCACCGCCGCGTCCCCGTCGCGGGCGAGCGCCACCAGGGCCGCCAGGCCCTCGCGGTGTCCCGTCGGGACGAGGCCGGTCACGGCGACGGCGACCCCGCGCCGCACCCGCGCGTCCGGGTGGACGGCGTGCCGCAGCACGTCCGGCAGGACCGCCGCGTCGCCCTGGGCCCCGAGCGCCCGCACCACCGCCAGCACCACGTCCGCCTCCCGCACCTCGCGGGCCAGTTCCCGCAGCACCGGCAAGGCCCGTACGGCGAAGGGCCCGCCGCCACCGGGCGACGCGGTGAGCCGGGCCAGTACGTCCGCCCCGAACGCCTGCCGCAGCGGCTCCCCGTCCGCGCACGCGTCGAGCGCCGCGGCGAACGTCGCCTCGTCGCCGCGCCGTCCCAACGCCTCGGCGGCCTCGGTCCAGTCGTCCAGCGACGGGTCGCCGCACCGCAGCGCCCGGCCCTCGAGCTCCTCGTACGGCGGGTGCTCGCCGAGCTCCTCCTCCAGCAGGGTCGCGATCGCCGCGTGGCCGGTCTGCTGCTCCCGCCCGGCCGTCGGGAGCCCGTCCCGCACCACCTCGACCACCACGGTCACGCCGCCCTCCTCCCGGACGCGCCGCGTGACGGTCTCCACGCCGTCCCCGTACGCCTCCGCCAGCGCCTGGCGCACCACCTGCTCCGCGTCCCGCCCGAGCCACGTCCGGGCCTCCGCCAGCGCCTCGGCCCGGCCGGGCGCGCCGTACTCCAGCAGCGCCCGCACCACCGGCAGCGATCCGCGCCGGGCCGCGGCGACCAGCGGCGGCGTGCCGTCCGGTACGGCCGCGCCCGGGTCCGCGCCGTGCTCCAGCAGGACCCGCACCGTGTCGGCGAAGCCCTGGCGCACCGCCCAGGCCAGCGCCGTGCAGCCGTACTCCTCCCGCTGGTCCGGCCACGCTCCCGCGGCCAGCAGGGCGCGGACGGCCCCGGTGTGGCCGTTGCAGGCCGCGCCGCACAGCGGCAGGTCGCCGCCGGACGCGCCGCTGCCCCGCCCGGGGTCGGCCCCGGCGGCGAGCAGCAGCCGCACGATCCCCGTGTGGCCGCTCACGGCGGCGGTGTACAGGGCGGTGGCGCCGTCCTCGTCGGTGGCCTCGGCCGGCGCGCCGGACCGCAGCAACCGCACCACGGCGTCCTCCGCACCGCCGTGCACGGCCTCGAACAGATCCTCGTGAACTGGCACCGGCACCATCGTCATACCCCGACCCTCACCCGCCGGCCGCCGGGCCGCAAGCAAATAGGCCCCTTACGTGTCGCACTCCAGTACCGTGCGGCACAGCCCGCACCGGGCCCGCACCCGGCCCCGCACCGGCACCCGGACGCGCTGCCGGCAGGTCGGGCACGGGAACGACACCCGCAGCCCGGCCCCACCGCCCTCGAAGGCGTACCCGTCGCCGTCCCCGTCCGCCGCGCCGCCGCCGTCGGCGCCGTCGGGCAGGCGGAGCTCCGTGTACCGGCGCCGCTCCCTGGCGTACCGGCGGCGCCCCGCCCGGTCCGCCGCGGCGAGGGGCGGCCGGCACTCGTCGCGCAGCGCCTCCACCCGGCCGCGCTCGTACGCCGTGTACGCCTGCGGGCTGGTGAACCACGGCGAGGGGTCCTCGCCGAAGACGCGCGCCCGCTTGGCGAGCACGTAGCCGAACTCCTCGGGGGTCAGGTAGCCGAGTTTCTGGCTCGACAGGGCGTCCTCGCGGTACGCGTCGAGCAGCAGCCAGCCGGCGCCCAGGTACGTGGTCGCGGTGTCGGTGAGGATCTCGTTGTCGCGCGTGCCGGGGAAGCCCAGCCCGAGCCGGTGCAGCAGCACGTGTGTGATCTCGTGGGCGAGGGCCGCGCCGATGTCCCGCCGGTGTGTCCGGAAGCGGTCGTTCAGCTCGACGAAGTACTCGGGCCCCGAGGCGAGTTCGACGCTCGCGGCGTGCTCCATCGCCCGGAAGCCGACGATCATCCGGGCCTCCGGCAGCCGGAGCTGCCGCACCAGCGCGCCGGCCACCCGGTGCGCGCCCAGGTGCAGGTCGTCGGCGTCCGCGAAGGCCACGTCGCCGGGGGCGACGCTGGTGGCGTACGCGTACAGCCCCTCGGGGGAGACCCGCCGGTACAGGGCGGTGATCGCGGCGCGGACCGTGGCGAGGTGCGGGAAGCCGTGGACGACGTCACCGTCGCCCCCGCGGGGCCTGCCGTACGCCACGTGCCCTCGCCCCCTTCCGGTCCGCTGCCGGTCACTTCCGGTCCACTTCCGGGCCCGCTCCCGGGTCCGCCCGCGCACTGCCCCGCGGCCCGTCAGCGGGCTGTCGCCGGGGCCGCCCGCGGCCCGCTCCCCGGGTTTCCGGGCCCTCCCGGGTCCGCCGGAGCCTCCTCCACAGTACGGCCGGCGGCCCGCCTCCCGCCCATGCGGCCGCCCGTCCGTCGGCGTGGCCGAAAACACCGCCTTGTGGGGTGCTCGGCGGCCTCCGGATAATCCCATCCACGTCTTGACGGGCGCATGTCACACAGGTGTGCGGTCGTCGTGTGCGAGGCCCAACCCCCCACGGAAGGCAGAGACGTGAAGAAGACACTCGTTCGTGCCCTCAAGAGATTCGTGGCGGCCGGCGCGGTCGTGCTCGCCGCGGTCAGCCTCCAGCCCACCTCCGCCTCGGCCGCCCCCGCGCCGGTCGTCGGCGGCACCCGCGCCGCCCAGGGCGAGTTCCCCTGGATGGTCCGGCTCTCCATGGGCTGCGGCGGCTCCCTGCTCACCCAGCAGATCGTCCTCACCGCCGCCCACTGCGTGAACGGCTCGGGCAACAACACGAGCATCACCGCCACCGCCGGCGTCGTGGACCTGCAGAGCTCCTCCGCCATCAAGGTCCGCTCGACCAAGGTCCTCCAGGCCCCGGGCTACAACGGCACCGGCAAGGACTGGGCCCTGATCAAGCTGGCCCAGCCGATCAACCTCCCCACCCTCGACATCGCCACCACCACCGCCTACAACTCCGGCACCTTCACCATCGCCGGGTGGGGCGCGAACCGCGAGGGCGGCAGCCAGCAGCGCTACCTGCTCAAGGCCCAGGTGCCCTTCGTCTCCGACGCCACCTGCCGCCAGGCGTACAGCGAACTCGTCCCCGCCGAGGAGCTGTGCGCCGGCTACACCAGCGGCGGCACCGACACCTGCCAGGGCGACTCCGGCGGCCCCATGTTCCGCCGGGACGCGAACGGCGCCTGGATCCAGGTCGGCATCGTGAGCTGGGGCTACGGCTGCGCCCGGCCGAACTACCCCGGTGTCTACACCGAGGTCTCCACCTTCGCCTCCGCCATCAAGTCGGCGGCCGCCACCCTGTGACGCGCTGACCGCCGGGCAGGCCCGCCGCACCGCGGGCCTGCCCTCCCACCTGCGGGCGACCGCATCCCGAACACCCTCCGCGCCGTCCGTCGCGAGCCGTCTAAGCTCGCGGTCATGAGCACGAGCGACATGCGAGACATCGACGGCGCCGTCGTCGCGGAACTGAACCGCCTCCGCGAGAGCATCGACAACATCGACGCGGCCGTCGTCCACATGCTGGCGGAACGCTTCAAGTGCACGCAGCAGGTCGGCCACCTCAAGGCCCGCCACCACCTGCCCCCCGCGGACCCCGCCCGCGAGGCCCGCCAGATCACCCGGCTCCGCGAGCTCGCCGAGGCCGCCAACCTCGACCCGGCGTTCGCCGAGAAGCTCCTCAACTTCATCATCGCCGAGGTCATCCGGCACCACGAGCGCATCGCGGTCGAGCCCCGGACCGGCGACGACGCGGGCGCCGGAGGCGCCGGAGCGCGCTCCGAGTGAACCGGCGGCACGGCTGACGCTTACAGCGGAACCCCCTGCCCCGTCCCCGCGCCATCGGGCAGCATGGGCCCATGCCCGTACTGACGCGCGAAGAGGCGCAGACCCGAGCCCGGCTGCTGGACGTCCAGCGCTATGCGATCGACCTCGACCTGACCACCGGCGACGACACCTTCGACTCGACGACCGTCATCGAGTTCACCGCCCGCGCCGCCGGTGACACCTTCGTCGAGCTGAAGCCCGCGGAACTGCGCGGCGCGACCCTGGACGGGCAGCCCCTCGACCCCACCGCACTGGACGACAACCGGCTCCCCCTCACGGGCCTCACCGAGGGCCCCCACGTCCTGCGCGTCGACGCCGCCATGCGGTACTCCCGCACCGGCGAGGGCATGCACCGCTTCACCGACCCCACCGACGGGGAGACGTACACCTACACCCAGCTCTTCCTCGACGACGTCCAGCGCGTCCTGGCCGCCTTCGACCAGCCCGACCTGAAGGCCGTCTTCGACGTCACCGTCACCGCCCCGGACCACTGGACCGTCCTCGCCAACGGCGTCACCACCCGCCAGGACGACGGCCGTTGGACGGCCGCCACCACGCCCCCGATCTCCACCTACCTCGTCGCCGTCGCCGCCGGCCCCTGGCACTCGGTGCGCACCGAGCACGCCGGGCTGCCCTTCGGCATCCACTGCCGGCGCTCGCTCGCGCCCCACCTCGACGCCGACGCCGACGAGATCCTCGACGTGACGCGCCGCTGCTTCGACCGGTACCACGAGAAGTTCACCGAGCCCTACCCCTTCGACTCCTACGACCAGGCGTTCGTCCCCGAGTTCAACGCCGGCGCCATGGAAAACCCGGGCCTCGTCACCTTCCGCGACGACTTCGTCTTCCGCTCGGCCGTCACCGTCTCCGAGCGCCAGACCCGCGCGATGGTCATCGCCCACGAGATGGCCCACATGTGGTTCGGCGACCTCGTCACCCTCAAGTGGTGGGACGACATCTGGCTGAACGAGTCCTTCGCCGAGTACATGGGGTACCAGACCGTCAACGAGGCGACCACCCGCTACCCCGACACCTGGATCGGCTACGGCATCGCCCGCAAGTCGTGGGGGTACGACGCCGACCAGCGCCCCTCCACCCACGCCGTCGCCCCCGACCCGGAGGCCGTGCCCGACACGGCCTCCGCCCTGCTCAACTTCGACGGCATCTCCTACGCCAAGGGCGCCTCCGCGCTGCGCCAGCTCGTCGCGTGGATGGGGGAGAAGGAGTTCCTCGCGGGCATCAACAACCACTTCGCCCGCCACCGCTTCGGCAACGCCACCCTCGCCGACTTCATCGACAACCTCGCCTCCGCCACCGACCGCGACGTCCACGCCTGGGCGGAGGCGTGGCTGCGGACCACCGGCATCGACACCCTCACCGCCGGCGTCACCGCCGAGCAGGGCCACTGGACGCTGGCCCTCGACCGCGACGGCAGCCGCCCCCACCGGGCCACCGTCGGCGTCTACGACCGCGACCTCGCCGACGCCCGCAGCCTCGTCGTGCGGGAGCGGTACGAGACGGACGTCCCGGGGACCGGCGCCCCGGAGAGCCGGCCGGGCCTGCGCCCCGTCCTGGTCGTCCCCAACGACCACGACCTCACCTACGCCAAGGTGCGCCTGGACGAGGACTCCCTGGAGACCACCCTGCGCTGCCTCTCGGGCGTGCCGGACCCGCTCACCCGCGCCGTCCTGTGGAACACCCTGCGCGACATGGTCCGCGACGGCGACCTCGCCCCCGCCGACTACCTCGCCACCGCCCACGCCCACCTGCCGGAGGAGACGGACGTCGCCATCGTCGACGGCGTCCTCGGTTTCGCGATCCACCAGATCGCCGACCGCTACGTCCCCGCGGCCGACCGCGCGGGCGCCCGGGCCACGCTCACCGACGTCACGCGCGACCTCATCCGCCGCACCGAGGACGGCGAGAACCCCGGCCTGCGCCTCACCGCCGTCCGCCACTTCATCGACTGCGCGGACCGCACCGGCACCTTCCAGGGCTGGCTCGCCGACGGCGCCGTCCCCGGCGGGCCCGACCTCGACCCCGAGCTGCGCTGGCGGATCCTGCGGCGGCTCGCCGTGCTCGGCGCCACCGACGAGGCGGCCATCGCCGCCGAGCTCGACCGGGACCCGAGCGCCACCGGCCAGGAGGGCGCCGCCCGCTGCCGGGCCGCCCTGCCCGAGGCCGCCGCCAAGGAGGCCGCCTGGGAGCGGATGTTCCACGACGACACCCTCTCCAACTACCTGTTCAACGCCACCGCCGAGGGGTTCTGGCAGCCGGAGCAGACCGACCTCCTCGCCCCGTACGTGGCGCGGTACTACCCGCAGGCCACGGCCCTCGCCGCCCGGCGCGGCCCGGCCATCGCCACCGCCGTCGGCCGCCAGGGGTTCCCCGGGTACGCCATCACCCATGAGAACCTCAAGCTCGGCGACGAGCAGCTCACCCGCTCCGACCTGACGCCGGCCCTGCGCCGCCAGCTCGTCGACCGCCTCGACGACCTGCGCCGCGCCCTGCGCGTCCGCGAGGGCTGACCCCGGGGGCGCGCCGGCGGGACCCCCGCCGGCGCGCCCCGCCCTTCCCGCGCCCCGCCCTTCCCGCGCCCCGCCCTTCCCGCGCCCCGCCCTTCCCGCGCCCCGCCCTTCCCGCGCCCCGCCCTTCCCGCGCCCTGCCCTTCCCGCGCCCGCCCGCGGCCCCGCGCGTCCGCGGCCCCCGTACGCCCGCGCGTGCCGTCCCCCGTTCGGGTACCGATCCCCGCACACCTCGCACACGGCGCGCACCGCCGGTACACGCTGGCTCACGCAACGTCACGCACGCGTGGAAGGCAGCCCCGGATGACCCCCACCCCCACCGCCCCCGAGCCGGTCCCGGCGCCGCGGCGCCACGCCGGGCCCGAGCGGCCGCACGACCTCGTCGGCGTCGGCATCGGCCCCGGCAACCTCTCCCTCGCCGCGCTCGCCCACGGGTTCCCCGGCGGCCTCGACACCGTCTTCTTCGAGCGGGCCGCCGTCTTCCACTCCCACCCGGGCCGCCCCGTCGAGGGCGCCACCGCGCGCACCCCGTTCCTCGCCGACCTCGTCACGCTGGCCGACCCGACCAGCCCCTGGACGTTCCTGAACTACCTGCGCTCCCGCGACCGGCTCCTGCCCTTCCACGCCGCCGGGCGCCTCCACGTGCACCGCGCCGAGTACGACGCCTACGGCCGCTGGGTCAGCGACCACCTCCCCGGCCTGCACTTCCGCCACCAGGTCGAAGCCGTCCGGTGGAATCCCGAGCTCGACCTGTTCGAGGTCGACCACGCGCGGCTCGACCCCGACGGGGAGACGGAAGTCCTCGGCCGGGCGTACGCGCGCAACGTCGCCCTCGGCATCGGCTCGCAGCCGGACGTCCCCGAGCCCCTCAAGCCCCTCGTCGCGGCGCCCGCCGTCCCGGTGCTGCACTCCGCCGACTACCCGGCCCACCGCGAGGCGCTGCTCGCGGCCGGACACGTCACCGTCGTCGGCTCCGGGCAGTCCGGCGCGGACGTCTTCCTCGACCTCCTGCGCCACCGCCCCCCGGGCCGCGAGGGCATGCACTGGATCACCCGCACCGACGCCTTCGCCTCCGCGGAGCGCTCCCGGCTCGGCCTCGAACACCTCACCCCGGACCACGCCCGGTACTTCCACGAGCTGCCCGAGCAGGCGCGCGACGACCTGGTCCCGGGCGGGCGGCGCCACGGGGCCGTCGCCCGGGACACCCTCGACGCCATCCACGACGAGCTCTACCGCCGCACCGTCCAGGGAGGCCGGCCGGACGCCGTCCTCACCCCCGGCGTCCACGTCCGCACCGCGGGCCGCCTCGCCACCACCAAGGTGGAGCTCCACCTCGAACACGTCCGGCAGGGCAGCCGCTCGCGCCTCACCACCGACGCGGTCGTCCTCGCCACCGGCTACCGCGAACGCCCCCTGCACCGCCTCCTCGCCGCGCTCGACCCCTACCTGCGCCGGGACTCCCGCGACCGGCCCCGCGTCGACGAGCACCACCGGCTCGTGCTCGACCCGTCGGTCACCGGCAGCGTGTACGTCGTGACGTCCGTGGCCCACACGCACGGCGCGGGCGCCGCGGACCCCGGAATGACGGCCTGGCGCAGCGCCACCGTCCTCAACCACCTCACGGGCAAGGAGCCCTACCCGCTGCCCGGCCGCACCGCCTTCACCAGCTTCGGCCTGGAGCGGAGCGAGCCGCCGCGCGTCCCCGCGCCGGACCGCGGGCTCACCCCGCTCGGCGGCCGGCCGTAGGGGGTGCCCCGCCGCGGCCGGCCGCCGGCCCTCAGAAGACGGGCGTGCCCGCGCGCGTCAGCCGCCAGCCCACCGAGGCGAACTCGGACGGGTCCAAGACACCCTTCGCCTTCACCCACTGGATGATGGTGTTGCGGATCTCGTCCGAATCCGCCCACACCTGCTGGGCGTTCGCCACGTGCGGGTAGGCGCCGCCGCCGCTCGCCCGGTAGTTGTTCACCGCCAGCACGAACCGCGCGGCGGGGTCGACCGGCGCGCCGTCGAACGACAGGCCCGTGATCCGCGACCCCACCGGCTGCGCGATGTCGATGTCGTACGTCAGGCCGTACACCGCGTCGTAGTTGTAGTCCGGCGTGCCGCCGGCGTTGGTGAGCCTGGCGGTGTCGACCGGTTCGCCGGGGGCCGTCCGCGCGTAGTAGCGCGCCGAGTACTCCAGGTACTCCTTCAGCTGGGCGCCCGTCAGGACGCGGGCCTCCAGGGTGTTCTCGAACGGGTACAGGCCCGCCGCGTCCCGGATGGTGATCTCGCCCGCCGGGATGGCGGCCGACCGGGAGAAGCAGGACGCCTGGGACAGCACGGGGAGCGCCGCGTGCGGGGTTCCGGCGAGCGCCGCGCGCACCGTCTCGGCCTGCACGTGGTTGATCAGGTCGATGATCGGCTCGTCCCGCCACGGGGCCTGCGCGGTCGACATCTCCACGGGGGAGGTGCCGATCACCTGGTTGACGTAGGCCACGACCTTCTCGTGCTCGTCGGCGAGCAGCCGCACGATGTGGGGGTCCTCCTCCACCGTGTTGGCGTTGAGCACTCGGGCGCCGACCTGCTCGACCACCCAGCGGCCCTTCGACCACACCAGCTCGAAGTCGAACCGCGTCAGCCGCTGGCCCCACTTCAGCGGCTCGGAGAGGACGACGTCGCGGCCGGTCCGCTCGTTCTTCACCCGGTACTCGGCGATCTCCGTGTGCGCGTGGCCGACCAGGATCGCGTCGATGCCGGGGACCTGCTGCGCGACGAGCGCCGCGGCGTTCTCCACGTAGGGCAGCTGGTCCCCGTACGACGAGGTGCCGCTCGAACCGGAGTGCGCGGAGACGATGACGACGTCCGCGCCCATCGACCGGAGCCTCGGGACCCAGTGGGCCGCCTGCTCCTCCAGACCGGGGAAGACCATCCGGCCGGAGACGTTCGCCTTGTCCCAGATGGCGATGCCCGGGTTGGTCAGCCCGAGGACCGCCACCCGCACGTCCCGCCCGCACGGCGTGCGCAGCCGGTGCATGCTGTACGGCGCGAAGGCGGGCCGCAGCGTCTTCGCGTCGAGCGCGTTCGCCCCCAGCAGCGGGAAGTCGCACTGCTCCTCGAACTTCCGCAGCACGGGGATGCCGTAGTTGAACTCGTGGTTGCCGAGCGCCGCGGCGTCGTACCCGATGGCGTTCATCGCCTGCGCCATGGGGTGGACCGGGCCGCGCGCGGCCGTGATCGGGTCGACCTTGGCGTAGTAGTACGACAGCTGGGTGCCCTGGATGGTGTCACCGGCGTCGATCAGCAGCGTGTTGCGCCGGCCCTTCTCGGCCCGCACCCGGTCCACCAGCGTGGAGATCTTCGCCAGGCCGACGTCGTTGTGCGCCTTGTCGTCGAACTCTCGGTCGGTGAAGTAGTCCCAGTTGAAGACGTGGCCGTGGAGGTCCGTCGTGCCCATCACGGTGAAGGAGTACCGCTTCGGCGCGGGCTTCGCCTGCGCGGCGGGCGCGGTGGCCGTGGTGGCCGCGCCCGTCACGGTCACACCGGCTCCCACGGCGGCGGACCGCCCGAGGAACGACCTACGGTTCAGCGGCATGCGTACTCCCCTTCGTGCTCCTGTACGACGCGCGTAGACACGACGCGCGTAGATTCTGGACCAGGGACGTTGTCCCCGAACACCCCCACGAGGTTTCGATCTGGTGACCGGGTGCGAAAAGACACCACATGGCCACCCCCGAAGCCCCCCGCATCACCGTCCGAGGCGAAGCCCACGTCGAGACCGACCCGGAGCTCGCCCGCATCGCCGTGACCGTCACCGCCCGCGGCACCGACCGGCGCGCGACCCTCGACGACCTCACCCGCCGCAACGCCGCCGTGGTCGACCTCGTCAACGGCTGCGCGGGCGCCCTCGACCGCCTGGAGACCGGCGCCCTCGTGCTCACCCCCGAACTGGGCCGGCGAGGGCGGGGCGAGCACGTCCGCACCCACCACGGCACCGTCCAGCTCACCGCCACCCTCACGGACTTCACCGCCCTCGGCGAGCTCGTCACCCGCCTCGCCGACCTCGACCTGACCCGCGTCGACGGCCCGTGGTGGTCGCTGCGCCCCACGTCACCCGCGTACGCCCGCGCCCGCGAGGAGGCCGTCCGGGACGCGGTCCGGCGCGCCCGCGACTACGCCCGCGCCCTCGGCACCGACCTGGACGCCCTCCTGACGCTGGACGACACGCCGTCGGACGGGCACGTCCCGTTCGGCGCGGGCTCCCCCCGGATGGCCTTCGCCGCCGAGGCGGCCGACGTCCCGCCCCTGGACCTCCAGCCGCAGCGGCAGACGGTGACCGCGCACGTCACGGCCGGCTTCACACTCCACCCGCCGACCCTCTGAGGACCCCTCCGGCGCGCTCATCGGAGCAGCCCGCCGCACACTTCAACACTTGTCAACGTGCGGCCACCCAAAGGAGGTTGACCCGTCATCCGCAGCGAAACCTCTACCCATCGGTAAGCCCTAGGCTCACACCATGCGCCGAGCGAAAATCGTCTGCACCCTGGGACCCGCCACCCACTCGTACGACCAGATCAAGGCCCTCGTCGAGGCCGGGATGGACGTGGCCCGCTTCAACCTCAGCCACGGCACCTACGCCGACCACGAAGAACGCTACGCCCGCGTCCGCAAGGCGTCCGACGAGACCGGCCGCAGCGTCGGGGTCCTCGCCGACCTTCAAGGTCCGAAGATCCGTCTCGGCCGCTTCCGCGAGGGGCCCGTACTCCTTGAACGCGGCGACGAGTTCACCATCACCACCGAGCCCGTCGAGGGCGACCGCGCCCTGTGCGGCACCACCTACGACGGCCTCGCCGCGGACGTCACCGTGGGGGAGCGGATCCTCGTGGACGACGGCCGCGTCGCCCTGGAGGTCACCGCGGTCGACGGTCCCCGCGTCCGCACCCGGGTGGTCGAGGGCGGCATGGTCTCCGACCACAAGGGGCTCAACCTCCCGGGCGTCGCCGTCTCCGTGCCCGCCCTCTCCGACAAGGACGTCGAGGACCTGCGCTGGGCGCTGCGCACCGGCGCCGACGTCGTCGCCCTCTCCTTCGTCCGCAGCGGACGCGACGTCGAGGACGTCCACCGCGTCATGGACGAGGAGGGGCGCCGCGTGCCGGTCATCGCGAAGATCGAGAAGCCGCAGGCCGTGGAGAACATCGACGACATCGTCGCCGCCTTCGACGGCATCATGGTGGCCCGCGGCGACCTCGGCGTGGAGATGCCGCTGGAGCAGGTGCCCATCGTCCAGAAGCGCGCCGTCAAGCTCGCCAAGCGCAACGCCAAGCCGGTCATCGTCGCCACCCAGATGCTCGACTCGATGATCGACAACTCCCGCCCCACCCGCGCCGAGGCGAGCGACGTCGCCAACGCCGTCATCGACGGCACGGACGCCGTGATGCTCTCCGGCGAGACCAGCGTCGGCCGGCACCCGGTCGAGACCGTCCGCACGATGAGCCGCATCGTCGCCGCCGCCGAGGAGGACGTGCTGGCCAAGGGCCTGCCGCCTCTCACGGAGCGCAACAAGCCGCGGACGCAGGGCGGCGCGGTGGCCAGGGCGGCGGCGGAGATCGGGGACTTCCTCGGGGCGAAGTACCTCGTCGCCTTCACCCAGTCCGGTGACACCGTGCAGCGGCTGAGCCGCTACCGGTCCCCGATCCCGCTCCTGGCCTTCACCCCCGACCCGGCGACCCGCTCGCAGCTCACCCTCACGTGGGGCGTCGAGACCTTCCTCGGCCCGCACGTGGAGTCGACGGACGCCATGGTGGCGCAGGTGGACGAGCACCTGCTGGAGATCGGCCGCTGCCGGCCCGGCGACATCGTGGTGATCACGGCGGGTTCCCCGCCCGGGGTGGCGGGGTCCACGAACCTGGTCCGCGTGCACCGCATCGGCGAGGCGGTCCGCTGAGGGGTCGCGCACGTCCGCGCGTCCGGTCGACGGGCGTCCGCCGCGGAAGCGCGGGGCGCCCGGCGGGCGGTGGGGAAGAGGGCGCCGAACGGCGCGAAGGTCGGCAGCGGCGTGACCATGGAAACAAAGGAAAAGTGCCCCGGGTCGGACTCGAACCGACACTGTACGGGTTTTGAATCCGTTGCCTGCTGCCAATTGGGCTACCGGGGCTCGCAGAATCGAAGGTTCCCCCCGACCCGCTGCGAGTCCACCATACCGCAGCTAGGTAGGCTCATGGGGAGCTGTACCGCCCCGCAACGAGGAGCCTCCGTGACCGCCCCCGAGTCGCCCCAGCCGCCCGTCGCCGACGACGACACGTCGCACGTCCCGCCGCTGACGACCCGCGTCGTCATCGCCGAGGACGAGGCCCTCATCCGCCTCGACCTCAAGGAGATGCTGGAGGAGGAGGGGTACTCCGTCGTCGGTGAGGCCGGAGACGGCGCGCGGGCCGTGGAGCTCGCCCGCGAGCACCGCCCCGACCTGGTGATCCTCGACGTGAAGATGCCCGTGCTCGACGGCATCTCGGCCGCCGAGAAGATCGCCGGCGAGTCGATCGCCCCGGTGCTGATGCTGACCGCCTTCTCCCAGCGGGAGCTGGTGGAGCGGGCGCGCGACGCGGGCGCGATGGCGTACCTCGTGAAGCCGTTCAGCAAGAGCGACGTGGTCCCGGCGATCGAGATGGCGGTGTCGCGGTTCGCGGAGCTGCGGGCGCTGGAGAAGGAGGTCGCGGACCTCGCGCAGCGCCTGGAGACGCGCAAGCTGGTGGACCGCGCGAAGAGCATCCTGCAGACGCAGTACGGGCTGTCGGAGCCCGCGGCGTTCCGGTGGATCCAGAAGACGTCGATGGACCGCCGCATGTCCATGCAGCAGGTGGCCGAGGCCGTCATCGAGGACGCCGAGGAGAAGAAGGCCGCGAAGGGTCAGTGAGGGTCGTACCGGGGCGCGCGCCCCGGTACGGCGGTGGGCCGACAGCCGTCGGCCGGGTTCCGGGGAAGCCCCCGGCCCGTCGTCCGCTCCTGTGGGAGGTGGACAACGGGCCGGGGGCTTCCGCCGTTGTGGGCCCGGCGCAGCTCAGGGGCGGTTTTCAGCCGGGACGGGGTGGGCCGTGACGATCGTGTTCCGGTCACCGTCACGTCCGCTGGCCGGTAAGGAGTGTTCTGTTTCCGGCGCATGACCCAGGTCACAGGGGGATCACACATCGGTCGGCGACCTATCCGATGAGCCGAACAGACGATTACATTCCCCGCACACCGCACGGACAAGCGGTGTCATGTGAGGAAGTTGTTCGAACTTCCAGCTCACACAAGATCGTTCGGGCGGCTCCAGGGAGTGCGTTGTGCTGAACAAAACCCTCGTCAGACTTGCTGTTCCAGCGGTCGTCGGCGCCCTCGCGCTGACCGGTTGCAGCGATTCGGGCAGCGACGGTGACACCCTCAAGATCGCTTTCCAGGGGCCGCTGTCCGGCGACAACGTCGCCCTCGGCGAGAACATGCAGAACGGTGTGAAACTGGCCATCGACCAGGCGAACGCCAAGGGTGATCTGGACGTCAAGCTGGAGTACGTGGCGGCGGACGACCAGGGACTTCCCGACAAGGCCACGGCCGCCGCGCAGAAGGCCATCGACGACGAGAGCGTCGTCGCGGTCGTCGGCCCCGCCTTCTCCGGCCCCACGAACACCGCCTCCCCCCTCTACACCGAGGCCGGCCTCGTGACGGTGTCGCCGTCTGCGACCAACCCGAACCTCACGGATCCCAAGAACGGCTTCGAGAGCCTGCTGCGCGGCGTCCCCAACGACAGCCAGCAGGGTGCCGCGATGGCGACCTACTACGCCAAGAAGCTGAAGGCGAAGAAGGTCTACCTGCTCGACGACAAGACGGACTACGGCACCGGCCTCGCGGCCGTCGCCGAGAAGAACCTCAAGGCCGCCGGCGTGCAGATCGTCCGCAAGGCCGTCCCGCAGAAGACGCCGGACTACAGCGCCACGGCCAAGGACGTCGTCAACTCCAAGGCCGACGCCCTCATCTACGCCGGCTACTACCAGGACGCCGCGCCGTTCGCCAAGAAGCTGAAGGAGGCCGGCTACAAGGGCGCCGCGATCTCCGGTGACGGCACCAACGACGTCAAGTTCATCGAGCTGGCCGGCGACGCGTCGGAGAACTGGTTCCTCACCTGCCCCTGCACCGACGCCACGGTCGAGGCCGGGACGAAGAAGTTCGCCGCCGACTACCAGAAGGCGTTCAACCGGGCCCCCGGTACGTACTCCGCCGAGGCGTACGACATTACCAACATGATCATCGAGCAGATCAAGGGCCTGAAGGGCGACGTCCAGCGCGAGGCGCTGCGCGACGCGCTGGCCAAGGCCTCCTACAAGGGCCTGACCAAGACCTTCTCCTTCGACGAGAACGGCGAGTTCAAGGGTACGGACGTGTACCTGTACCAGGTCAAGGGCGGCAAGATCGCCTACCAGGGCAACGTCAACGAGCTGGTCGGCTGAGGCCGAAGCGGCTGAACGCCGGGTGACGGGGGCCGGGAGGCGTGCTTCTCCCGGCCCCCGTCCGGCACCGGGGTCCCCCCTCCGACCCCGTACGTGTCTGATTCGCCTGTCCCGCCGCGGACCGCTGCCGCCATGAGCGCCACGGACTCCGCCCGGTTCCCACAAGGAAGTTCGTTCCCATGTCCCTCCAGGAGTTCTGGGACTACCTCGTCCTAGGTGTGATGCTCGGCTCGCTGTACGCCGTCATCGCCATCGGCTACACCCTCGTCTACGGCGTCCTCCAGCTGATCAACTTCGCGCACAGCGAGGTCTTCATGCTCGGCGCCTACGGCAGCCTCATCGTCCTCCAGCTGGTGAACCCGGGGGACAACCCCTCGGCACTGGCCTCCATCGGCTTCGTCGCCCTGGCCATGGCCGGCTCCGCCCTCTTCGGCGGCGTGACCGCCTACGGCCTGGAGAAGGTGGCCTACCGGCCGCTGCGCCGCCGGGGCGCGCCCCGCCTGATCTTCCTCATCACCGCGATCGGGGCCTCCTTCTTCCTCTACAACCTCGCCGGCAAGCTCTTCGGGCGCGACCCCGTGACGCTGCCGGAGATGTACGACAACCACGCCGTGTTCAGCCTCTTCGGCGCCGGTGTGAACGTCACCCAGATGCTCCAGTTCCTCACCGCCGTCGTCATGATGGTCGGCCTCGACCTGCTGGTGAACCGCACCAAGCTCGGCAAGGGCATCCGGGCGGTCGCCCAGGACGCCGAGGTCGCCTCCCTCATGGGCGTGGACATCGACCGGGTCATCTCCCGGACCTTCGTCATCGGCGGCGTGCTCGGCGGTGTCGCCGGCTTCCTCTTCGCCAACCTCAACCAGGTCTCGTACACCATGGGCTTCATCCCCGGCATCACCGCGTTCGCCGCGGCCGTCGTCGGCGGCATCGGCAACATCCGCGGCGCGATGGCCGGCGGCGTGCTGATCGGCGTGGTCGAGACGATGACCGTGCCGCTCCTGGGCGACGAGTGGCGCAGCGTCTCCGCCATGGTCGTCCTGATTCTCGTGCTGATGTTCCGTCCGATGGGCATCCTCGGCAAGCAAGTGGGGAGGGCGGCGTGAGCGCGGTGGATTCTTCCGTGAAGGACGTGGCGTCCGCGGCGAGCAGGCTCCGTCGTACGGCGTGGTACCAGCAGCCCCGGTTCACGCGGCTGTGGGCGCTGCTGGCGCTCGGTGTCCTGCTGGCGCTGGTCACCGGCGAGCAGGGCAACACGCGGGACATCTTCTTCTCGATCGAGAGCTCCCTGCTGGGGCCGCACTTGTGGGTGTGCCTCGGTCTCACGGTGGCCGTGTGGGCGCTGCGCGAGTTCGCGGGCGAGCCCATCAAGGGCGCCGTCGGCCAGGCCCGGTCGGCCACGGGCGGCCCGGTCGGCGCGCTGCGCGACCGGTTCCAGGGCGACCGGCGGCTGCGCTGGGGCCTCATGGGGCTCGCGCTGGTGTTGGCCCTCGTCGTCCCGTCGATGCTGTCGCGGACGTGGCAGACGGTCCTGGTCGACCAGATCGCGATCTTCGCGTTGCTGGCCATCGGCCTGAACGTCGTGATCGGCTGGGCGGGCCTGCTGGACCTGGGCTTCTTCGCCTTCTTCGCGGTGGGCGCCTACTCGACGGCGTTCTGGACGGGGCGTCTGCCCATCGAGCCGCCCGTCGTGCTGAACCCGTTCTGGGTCATCCCCATCGCGGTGGTCACCTGCCTGGTCACCGGCTTGCTGCTCGGCGCGCCGACGCTGCGGCTGCGGGGTGACTACCTGGCGATCGTGACGCTCGGTTTCCACGAGATCATCTACCTGGTGGCGAAGAACGCCGACGGCGTGACGGGCGGCCCGCAGGGCGCCCGCCTCATCCCGGACTTCTCGTTCGACTTCGCGGGCATCGCCTACAAGTGGTCGATCAAGCCGCTGCCGTACTGGTACCTGCTGGTCTTCTTCATCGTGCTGGTGATCATCCTCTTCTCGCGGCTGGAGCACTCCCGGGTCGGCCGGGCGTGGACCGCGATCCGCGAGGACGAGATCGCGGCGGCCGCGAACGGCGTCGACACCGTGCGGTTCAAGCTGATGGCCTTCGCGATCGGCGCGTCCACCTCGGGCGTGGCCGGCGTGATCTTCACCAGCAAGTACGGCTACATCAACCCCGAGGTGTTCCCGCTGCTCCAGTCGATCCTGATCCTGGCGTACGTGATCTTCGGCGGGATGGGATCGATCCCGGGCGTGCTGATGGGCGCGGCCGCCCTGGTGTGGCTGCCGGAGGCGCTGAAGGACTACGTGGACCCGTCCGACCGGTACATGTACCTGGGCGCCCTGCTCGTGATCATGATGATTTACCGGCCCCAGGGCATCTGGCCGTCCCGCCGCCGTCAGCGAGAGCTGAAGCTGGCGGAGGAGGGCCTCGGTGACGCGGACGCGATGTCCGAGCCGGCGGGAGGCAAGGTCCGATGACCACTGAAGTGACGAGTGCGCCGGCCGCGGAGCCGGTGCTCCAGGCGACGGACGTGACGCTGCGGTTCGGCGGGCTCACGGTCCTCGACAAGGTCGACATGTCGATGCGCCGGGGCGAGGTCCTGGCGGTCATCGGCCCGAACGGCGCGGGCAAGACGTCGTTCTTCAACTCCCTGACGGGCGCCTACACCCCGCAGGAAGGGAAGATCGTCTTCATTTCGAAGGACGGCGAGCGGAAGTCCCTGCTCGGCAGCAAGCCCCACCTGGTGAACCGGGTCGGGGTGGCCCGCACCTTCCAGAACATCCGCCTCTTCTCCGCGCTGACGGCGCTGGAGAACGTGAAGATCGCCGCGGAGACCCGGCTCAAGGCCGGCCCCGTGTCGATCATGCTCGGCCTGCCCGGCGCGCGCCGGGCGGAGCGGCAGAGCGACGAACGCGCGCACCGACTGCTGACGTTCGTGGGGCTGGAGGACAAGCTCAACGAGATCGCCGGCAGCCTCAGCTACGGCGACCAGCGGAGCTTGGAGATCGCCCGGGCGCTGGCGACCGACCCGCAGGTGCTGCTGCTGGACGAGCCGGCGGCGGGCACCAACCCGACGGAGAAGCTGGAGCTGGAGCAGCTGATCCGGCGGATCAACACCGAACTCGGTGTGAGCGTGCTGCTGATCGAGCACGACATGCGGCTGGTCATGTCGGTCGCCGACCGCGTGATGGTCCTCAACTTCGGCAAGAAGATCGCCGAGGGCACGCCGAGCGAGGTGCAGCAGCACCCGGCGGTGATCGAGGCGTACCTGGGCACCTCGGCGGAGGACGCGGAAGCGGTCCGGCACGCGGTCGAGGACCAGCACCCGGAACCCGCCACGGCCGCCCCCGCCACCACGTCGGCCACCGTGCCCGCCGTGGCCGCGGCCGGCACCGCTGCCGCGGTCCCGGTGGATGCCGCCGACGCGGACGCCGACGCCGACGCCGACGCCACCGGGACCGGCGCGGCCGATGCCGGAAACACCGCCGAGGCCGACGCCACCAGCGCCGACGCCGGGGCCGAGGCGGGAACCGGGGACGACGTCGGAGCCGAGGACGGTACCGGCGCCGAGGCCGAGGCCGAGGCCGACGCCGACGCGGCCGGTGTGCGGGAGCCCGCCACCGCGGACACCGCGGACACCGCGGACACCGAGGTCACCACGGCGGATCCCGCCGACACCGCCGGGGCCGCTGACACGGCGGAGGCCACTGACACGACCGACGCCGCCGACACGACCGACACCGCGCCCGCGGGCGACGGGGCCGGCACGCGTGGGGACGAGGTCCGGGCGGACGGCGCGAGCCGTGCGCGGAGCGACGAGGAGAGCGGCCAGTGAGCACGACGGCACAGGCACGGACGGAGCCCGGCGGGACCGGCGCCCCGGACGGGACGCTGCTCGAACTGCAGGGGATGCGGGTGTTCTACGGCGCCATCGAGGCGTTGAAGGGCATCGACCTGACGGTCGGCAGGGGCGAGATCGTCGCCCTGCTCGGCGGCAACGGCGCGGGCAAGACGACCACGCTGCGGACGATCTCCGGCATGCTCCAGCCCCGACACGGCCGGGTACTGCTGCGCGGCGAGCGGATCGACGGCATCAAGTCGCACGAACTGGTCCACTTCGGCATCGGGCACGTGCCCGAGGGCCGGCGGGTGTTCGCGACGATGACGGTGCTGGAGAACCTGGAGATGGGCGCGTACCGGTTCTCGTCGGTGGACGCCGGCGACCTGGACCGGGTGTTCACGCTCTTCCCCCGGCTCGCCGAGCGGCGTTCCCAGCAGGCGGGCACCCTCTCCGGCGGCGAGCAGCAGATGCTGGCCATCGGCCGCGCCCTGATGGGCCGGCCGGAGCTGCTCCTGCTGGACGAGCCGTCCATGGGCCTGGCGCCGCTGATCGTCCAGCAGATCTTCGAGATCATCAAGGAGATCAACGAGCAGGGCACCACGGTGCTGCTGGTGGAGCAGAACGCCACGCAGGCCCTGGGCCTCGCCCACCGCGGGTACGTCCTGGAGACGGGATCCGTGGCCATGGCGGGTCCGGCGGGCGAGCTGCTCGCCGACTCCCGCATCCGCGCGGCCTACCTCGGCGAGGGCGCGGCCTGACCCGCGGCGCGTGACGGCGCCGGGTGCCCCTCCGCGGGGCGCCCGGCGCTCACGCGTGCCGTCAGACGACGCCCGGGACGCTCCCCGCGTCCTGCGCGGTGACCTCCCGCAGCATGCACGTCAGGCGCGCGGTGCAGACCCGCTTGTCCTGCTCGTCGGTGACGACGATCTCGTACGTGGCGGTGGACCGGCCGCGGTGGACCGGGGTCGCGACCCCGGTGACCAGGCCCGAGCGGACGCCGCGGTGGTGGGTGCAGTTGAGGTCGACGCCGACGGCGATCTTCTTCGAGCCGCCGTGCAGCATGGCGCCCACCGAGCCGAGCGTCTCGGCGAGCACGGCGGAGGCCCCGCCGTGGAGCAGCCCGTAGGGCTGGGTGTTGCCCTCCACGGGCAGGGTGCCGACGACACGGTCGGGCGCCGCCTCGACGATCCGCAGGCCCATGCGCTCGCCGAGGTGGCCCGCGGAGAACAGGGCGGGCAGGTCGACGCCGAGCGCGGCGTACTCGTCGATGACCTCTTGCGGGAACTTCACTGCGGTCTGCTCGCCCATGGGGCCCGGACTCCGTTCGTCGTCGTACGGCCGGCCTGGTGCCGGTGGCTGAGCGAACGCTCAGTCGGGCGGTGATTGTTCCAGACGGACGACGACGGACTTGCTGGCGGGGGTGTTGCTGACGTCCGCCGTCGCGTCGAGCGGGACCAGGACGTTGGTCTCGGGGTAGTAGGCGGCCGCGCAGCCGCGCGCCGTGGGGTAGTGGACGACGCGGAAGCGGGGCGCGCGGCGCTCGACGCCGTCGTTCCACTCGCCGACCAGGTCCGCGTACGCCCCGTCCGCGAGGCCGAGGCGCGCCGCGTCGTCGGGGTGGACCAGGACGACCCGGCGCCCGCCCTTGATGCCGCGGTAGCGGTCGTCGAGGCCGTAGATGGTGGTGTTGTACTGGTCGTGCGAGCGCAGGGTCTGCAGCAGCAGCCGGCCCTCGGGCACCTTCGGGTACTCGACGGGGGCGGCGGTGAAGTTCGCCTTGCCCGTCGCGGTCGGGAAGCGCCGCTCGTCCCGCGGGGCGTGGGGGAGGGCGAAGCCGCCGGGGTGCGCGGCGAGGCGGGCGTTGAAGTCCTCGAAGCCGGGGATGACGCGCGCGATGCGGTCCCGGATGGTGGCGTAGTCCTTCTCGAACTCCTCCCACGGCGTGCGGGAGGACGGGCCGAGGACCGCCCGCGCCATGCGCGCGACGATGGCCGGCTCGGAGAGCAGGCGCGGGCCGGCCGGCGGGAGGTTGCCGCGGGAGGCGTGGACCAGCCCCATCGAGTCCTCGACGGTCACGAACTGCCGGCCCGACGCCTGGACGTCCCGGTCGGTGCGGCCCAGCGTGGGCAGGATCAGCGCGCGGGCGCCGGTCACCACGTGGGACCGGTTGAGCTTGGTGGAGACGTGCACGGTGAGGCGGGCGCGCCGCATGGCGGCCTCGGTGACGTCCGTGTCCGGGGTGGCGGCGACGAAGTTCCCGCCCATCGCGAAGAAGACCTTGGCGCGCCCGTCGCGCAGCGCCTGGATCGCGCGCACGACGTCGTAGCCGTGGTGGCGCGGGGAGGTGATGCCGAACTCCGCGTCCAGGGCGTCCAGGAAGGCGTCGGAGGGGCGCTCGAAGATGCCCATGGTCCGGTCGCCCTGGACGTTGGAGTGACCGCGGACCGGGCAGACGCCCGCCCCGGGCCGCCCCACGGCGCCGCGCAGCAGGAGGAGGTTGACGACCTCGCGGATGGTGGGCACGGAGTGCTTGTGCTGGGTGAGGCCCATCGCCCAGCAGACGATGGTGCGGCGCGAGGAGAGGACCATGCGCAGCGCCCGCTCGATCTCGGCGCGGGTCAGGCCCGTGGCGGTCAGCGTCTCGTCCCAGTCGGCGGCGCGGGCCGCCGCCGCGAACTCCTCGTACCCGTGGGTGTGCTCGCGGACGAACTCCTCGTCCACCGCGCCCTCGGTCTCGATGACGAGCTTGTTGAGCAGGCGGAAGAGCGCCTGGTCACCGCCGATACGGATCTGCAGGAAGAGGTCGGTGAGGGTGGCGCCCTTCAGCAGTCCCTGCGGCGTCTGGGGGTTCTTGAACCGCTCCAGGCCCGCCTCGGGCAGCGGGTTCACCGAGATGATCCGCGCACCGGCCGCCTTGGCCTTCTCCAGGGCGCTCAGCATGCGCGGGTGGTTGGTGCCGGGGTTCTGCCCGGCGACGATGATCAGGTCGGCCTGGTGGAGGTCGTCGAGGGAGACGCTGCCCTTGCCGACGCCGAGCGTCTCGGTGAGCGCGGACCCGGACGACTCGTGGCACATGTTCGAGCAGTCCGGCAGGTTGTTGGTGCCGAACTCGCGGGCGAAGAGCTGGAGCAGGAACGCGGCCTCGTTGCTCGTGCGGCCCGAGGTGTAGAAGAGCGCCTCGTCCGGTGAGTCGAGGGCGGTGAGCTCCTCCGCGATGATCCCGAAGGCCCGCTCCCAGCTGACCTCCTCGTACCGCTCGGCGCCCTCCGGCAGGTACACGGGGTGGGTGATGCGGCCCTGCTGGCCGAGCCAGTAGCCGCTGCGGCCGGCCAGCTCGGACAGGGGGTGGGCGGCGAAGAACTCCGGCGTGACGCGGCGGAGCGTGGCCTCCTCGGCGACGGCCTTGGCGCCGTTCTCGCAGAACTCCGCGACGTGCCGCTCGTCACCCTCCGGCCAGGCGCAGCCGGGACAGTCGAAGCCGTCCTTCTGGTTGACCTTGAGGAGCGTGCGGGCGGTACGGCCCAGGCCCATCTGCCGCTGCGAGGCGCGCAGCCCGTGCACGACGCCCGGCAGCCCGGCCGCGGAGTGCTGGGCGCCGGTCACCCGCGGAGCGTCCTGGACCGGGTCACCTGCGGGCGGTTTGCTGACCATGGCGCGCGCTCCTTCGTCTTCGTCTCCCCGTACGGGCCGTGTCCCCCCGATCCTGTCACGCGGCACCGATGGCGCGACCCCGGCCGTCAGCCGTTGTCGGTGCGGCGTGGCAGGATCGTGTCCGTGGCTGAGACAGCATCGAAGAAGACCGCGCAAGACCGTCCGCGCCTGCTCCTCATGGACGGGCACTCCCTGGCGTACCGGGCGTTCTTCGCCCTGCCCGCGGAGAACTTCACCACGGCGAGCGGGCAGACGACCAACGCCGTGTACGGCTTCGCGTCGATGCTGGCGAACACGCTGCGCGACGAGGCGCCCACGCACTTCGCCGTGGCGTTCGACGTGTCCCGCAAGACGTGGCGCTCGCAGGACTTCCCGGAGTACAAGGCGAACCGCTCCTCCACCCCCGACGAGTTCAAGGGCCAGGTGGAGCTGATCGGCGAGCTGCTCGACACGATGAACGCCGACCGTTTCGCGGTGGAGGGCTACGAGGCGGACGACATCATCGCCACGCTGGCCACCCAGGCGGAGGCCGCCGGGTTCGAGGTCCTCGTCGTCACCGGCGACCGGGACTCCTTCCAGCTGGTGTCCGACCACGTCACGGTGCTGTACCCGACGAAGGGCGTCTCGGAGCTCACCCGCTTCACGCCGGAGAAGGTGCAGGAGAAGTACGGCCTGTCCCCGAGCCAGTACCCGGACTTCGCCGCCCTGCGCGGCGACCCCTCGGACAACCTCCCGGGCATCCCGGGCGTCGGCGAGAAGACGGCCACGAAGTGGATCACCCAGTTCGGGTCGTTCCAGGAGCTGGTCGAGCGTGCCGACGAGGTGAAGGGGAAGGTCGGGCAGGCGCTGCGCGACCACCTGGAGTCCGTCAAGCTCAACCGCCACCTCACCGAGCTGGTGCGCGACGTGGAGCTGCCGAAGACGGTCGCCGACCTGGAGCGCGCGCCCTACGACCGCACGGCGCTCAAGGGCTTCCTGGAGGTCCTGGAGATCCGCAACCCCAGCCTGCGCGAGCGGCTGCTCGCCGTGGACCCGGGCGCCGAGGAGGAGTCCGCCCCGGCCCCGGCCGCCGGCGTCGAGCTGGACGGCGCGGTCCTCGGGACGGGCGAGCTGGCGCCGTGGCTGGAGCGCCACGGCGACGGACCGCTCGGCATGGCCACGGTCGACACCTGGGCGCTCGGCATCGGCAGCGTCGCGGAGGTCGCCCTCGCGGCCGCGGACGGCGCGGCGGCGTGGTTCGACCCGTCGGGGCTGGACGAGGCCGACGAGCGGGCGTTCGCTGCGTGGCTCGCCGACCCGGCCCGCCCGAAGGTCCTGCACAACGCCAAGGCGGCCATGCGCGTCCTGCCGGAGCACGGCTGGAGCGTGGCGGGCGTCTCGATGGACACGGCGCTCGCGGCGTACCTGGTGAAGCCGGGCCGCCGCTCCTTCGCCCTGGACGCGCTCTCCGTCGAGTACCTGGGCCGGGAGCTCGCCCCCGCGTCCGCCGCCGACGGCCAGCTGGCGTTCGGCGCGGACGAGACGGCGGAGGCCGACGCGCTGATGACGCAGGCCCGCGCGGTCCTCGACCTCGGTGACGCCTTCGCCACGCGCCTGGCCGAGGTGGGCGCGACCCGCCTGCTGCACGAGGTGGAGCTGCCCACCTCCGAGCTGCTCGCCCGGATGGAGCGGCACGGCATCGCCGCCGACCGGGCGCACCTGGAGGCGATGGAGCAGCAGTTCGCGGGCCAGGTGCAGCACGCCGTGAAGGAGGCGCACGCCTCGGTGGGCCACGAGTTCAACCTCGGCTCGCCCAAGCAGCTCCAGGAGGTCCTCTTCGGCGAGCTGAACCTGCCGAAGACGAAGAAGACGAAGACCGGCTACACCACGGACGCGGACGCCCTGGCGTGGCTCGCCGCGCAGACCGAGCACGAGCTGCCGGTGATCATGCTGCGCCACCGCGAGCAGGCCAAGCTCCGCGTGACGGTCGAGGGCCTGATCAAGACGGTCGCGGCGGACGGCCGGATCCACACCACGTTCAACCAGACCGTCGCCGCGACCGGACGGCTGTCGTCCACGGACCCGAACCTCCAGAACATCCCGGTCCGCACGGACGAGGGCCGCGCCATCCGCCGGGGCTTCGTCGTCGGCGAGGGCTTCGACGCCCTGATGACGGCCGACTACAGCCAGATCGAGCTGCGCGTGATGGCGCACCTCTCGGAGGACGAGGGCCTCATCGAGGCGTTCACCTCCGGCGAGGACCTGCACACCACGGTCGCCTCGCAGGTGTTCGGCGTGGACAAGTCCGCCGTCGACGCCGAGATGCGCCGCAAGATCAAGGCCATGTCGTACGGGCTGGCGTACGGCCTGTCGGCGTTCGGCCTCTCGCAGCAGCTGAACATCGAGGCCGCCGAGGCGCGCGGGCTGATGGACACCTACTTCGAGCGCTTCGGCGGGGTGCGGGACTACCTGCGTCGGGTCGTCGACGAGGCCCGTGCGACGGGGTACACCGAGACGATGCTCGGCCGCCGCCGCTACCTGCCCGACCTGAACAGCGACAACCGCCAGCGCCGCGAGATGGCCGAGCGGATGGCGCTGAACGCCCCGATCCAGGGCACGGCCGCCGACATCGTGAAGGTCGCCATGCTCAACGTGGACCGCGCCCTGACCGAGGCGGGCCTGACCTCCCGGATGCTGCTCCAGGTGCACGACGAGATCGTGCTGGAGCTCGCGCCGGGTGAGCGGGAGCCGGTCGAGGAGATCGTGCGCCGGGAGATGGCGTCGGCGGTCGAGCTGCGGGCGCCGCTCGACGTCTCCGTGGGCGTCGGTCCCGACTGGGAGTCCGCCGCGCACTGATCCCGCCGCCCCCGGGGCGCGGCCCGTGCGGCCGCGCCCCGGCGGGCGCCGGGTCCGGGTCCGGGCCGCTCGACGGCGGCGCTCCCGGGGACGGGCACCGCGGTGGCGCGCGCGTCGGGAGGGCGGGCCGTGCGGTGGTGCGCGTCAGGGCCGGGGCGTCGTCGCCCGCAGTCGCGCCCCGGCGCCGTAGAGGACCAGGCCGGCGGCCAGCCCCGCGCCCGCGCCGAAGCAGGCGGTGGGGACGATGTCGAGGGGCGTCTCGATCCGGCCCCAGTAGGCGTACCAGCGCAGGCACCGGTGGAGCAGTCCCACCGCCGCGCACCCGGCGAGCACCCCGACCGCCAGCCACCGGCCCCGCCGGGTCGGCGCCGGCCACGGCATCCCCGCACCGGCCTCCGGCACGGGGGCGCGGCGCAGGGCGCCCCGGCAGAACCACACGAGCACGACCAGCGCCAGCGCCGAACCGCCGTACTGCGCGTACAAGTACAGCGGGAAGCCCGCCACGACCTCGCCGAGCACCGGCAGGACGCGCGTGCCCCACCGGCCGGGGTGCGTGAACAGGTCCCACACCACGTGGGTCGCCGCGCCGAGCACCGCCGAGACGTAGAACCACACCGCCAGCGCCGCCGGGTGCCGTCCGCGCCAGGGCCGGCCGCGCAGCACCGCGTACACCCGCCCCCGCCACCGCACGGGCAGCAGCGCGACGAGCGGCTCACGCGCCATCAGCCACAGGGCCGTCAGCAGCGCCGCCGTCACCGCGTCGACGGTGAGGACGCCCAGGACGCCGTGCGTCACCGCGCCGAAGGCCATGGCGCCGGGGAGGACACTGTCCGCGAAGTAGGTCATGTCCGGTGCGAACGACCCCGTGACGAGGGCGGACGCGACCAGCGGCCCGCGCGCGGTGCCGGACCTCCGCATCCCGGGCAGCACCGCGGCGGCATGGCTCAGTGTGAACGGCATGAACGCGGGCCCCCGGCTGGTCACTTCAGGTTCGGCAACAGCGGTCAGTATCAATCATGATGTGATCACTCCGGTACGTCGGTGTGGAGCAGTACGCAGACGACCGGTGACGGAAGCGTGAAAAGCGGTCAGCCCTCGGTGTGGCGGAGCGCCGAGTTGACGTAGGGTCGCCTGAGCCGCGCACCGGGGCGCGCGGCCGAGGTCTTCGGCGCCGACGGGCGCCATCGGGGAGGGACACACGAATGGCAGCGCACATCGGCCGTCGACTGCGCAAGGGCGCCACCACCACCGCGGTGGCCGCCGCGGCGGTGGCGGCCCTCTCGGCGTCGCAGGCACCGGGCGCCACCCCGATCGCGGGCGGCCAGACGGCCGGCGGTTCCACACCGCCGACCCCCTCGGGCTCCACCGCCACCGGTGATTCGCCCTACTACACCGACCTGCCGCCGCTGAAGAGCCCGAACCCGCTCCCGCCGGGCAGCGCCCCCGACGGGCTGCTCGGCACCGGCCCCGCGGAGGCGGGCATACCGGCGACCGTCCTCGCCGCCTACAAGCAGGCCGAGCAGCACCTGAAGACCACCAAGCCGGGGTGCAACCTCCCCTGGCAGCTCCTCGCCGGCATCGGCAAGGTCGAGTCCGGCCAGGCCCGCGGCGGCCGCGTCGACGCCAACGGCACCACGCCGTCGCCGATCCTCGGCCCGGTCCTCAACGGCAACGGCTTCGCCAACATCACCGACACCGACAACGGCGCCTACGACGGCGACGCCCGGCACGACCGCGCGGTCGGTCCGATGCAGTTCATCCCCTCCACCTGGGCGTCGTGGGGGCAGGACGCCAACGGCGACGGCCGCAAGGACCCCAACAACATCTTCGACGCCGCGCAGGCCGCCGGCATGTACCTGTGCGCCAACAACCGCGACCTCGCGCTGAAGGCGGACCTCGACCGCGCCATCCTCAGCTACAACCAGTCCCGCGAGTACCTGCGCACGGTGCTGTCCTGGTTCGAGTTCTACAAGCGCGGCACGCACCAGGTCCCCGACGGCAGCGGCGTGCAGCCCGGCGACATCAGCGACCCCGTCACGTCGCCCGTCGGGCCCGGCGCCGACCCGGTCCCGAGCACGCCGGTCACCACTCCGTCGCCCACGCCCACCCCGACGCCGACGCCGCCCACCCCGACGCCGACGCCGTCCACCCCGGGTGCCAAGCCGACCCCGTCCAAGCCCTCGCAGCCCCCGACGTCGAAGCCGACGCCCCCGAAGCCGCAGCCCACGCCGACCCCGACCCCGACCCCGCCGCCCAAGCCGACGACCCCGCTCGACCGGCTGCACCGCCTCGTGGTCACCGGCGCCGGCACCCTGACCGCCCCCGCCGGCACCGAGTTCCCGGTGCGGCCCGTGGTCACGGCCCGCGACGCGTGGGGCAAGGTGCTTGGCGGCGTCCCCGTCCGGTTCGAGGTCATCGGCGACACCGACGCGAGCTTCCCCGGCGGCGAGACCGTCGTCACCGTCACCACCGGCGCCGACGGCACCGCCACCGCCCCCGTGCTCGACGCCGGCGAGCGGACCGGGCAGTTCACCGTCCGGGCCGCCGTCCCGCAGCGCCCGGCCGTCGGCCCCGCCGACTTCGCCGCGACGGTCACCTCCGGTCAGGCGGACGCCCTCGTCCGTACGGGCGACGCGGCCCTGTCGGCGGCCCCGGAGGGCGAGTTCGCCGAGCAGGTCACCGTGAAGGCCACCCGCAAGGGCGCCCCCGTGGCCGGCGTGGCGCTCACCGCCACCGTGCTGGTGAAGGCCGCGGACGGCAGCCTCCGGCCCGCCGAGGAGGGGCCCTTCTTCAAGGACGGCCGGGGTGAGCCCCTGCGCGCCCTCGCGGGACTGAAGACCGACGCCGACGGCGTCCTGCAGCTGCCGAAGCTGTACGCCGACGGCCGGACCGGCACGTTCCTCCTGAGCCTCACGGCACAGGGCGGCACGACGCTCACGGTGGAACTGCACGTCACCGCCGCCTGACCGGCCCCCCGCGGCCCGCCGCCCCGCCCCCGCCTTCCGCGCGGGCGGAACGGCGGGCCGCACCGCTTCCCGGCCCCGGCGCCGGCGCGTACGGGGAAGACCCCGCCCGCCCTGGGGGAAACCCACTCCACGCCTTGCGGACTGACGCGGCGTCAGCAACCCGCCGTGTCGCCGCACCGACGCCGCCACAACCATCCCGCGCGCGAGCCGCCGCCGCTCCGCCCGCCCACGCGCGCCCCGCCGCCGTACCCACCCCGCCGCCGTACCCACCCCATGGCCATACCCGCCCCACGCCCACCGTTCCCGGCGCCACCGCGCCACCGCGCCACCGCGCGACGTGCACGTGTCCGGGGACGGGAGGCGGGGCCGGGTGGGTTCGCCCCCGCAGGGGTCGGCGGAGAAGGGCGGGCACCCCGGCCGGGACCCGAGCCCGCCGACCCCGAGGAGGTGAGCCCGCGCGGCCCCGCCGCACCCACCATCCGCGGGCACCCACCCGGGGGCACCCACCCGGGGGCACCCACCCGGCCGCACCACCCGCCGCCCCCGCCGCCCGCCGCCCCGCCCGCCCGCCCCGCCGGGCCGGCGCCATCCCGCGCGCCGAGGCCCGGCCGCGCGCCAGGGCCCGGCTCCGCGCGCCGGGCCGCCCGGCGGGGGCTCAGCGCCGCGGGTTGGCGCGTCGCGTCGGTACGGCCGTGGCCGGGTCCTCCGGCCACGGGTGCCGCGGGTAGCGCCCGCGCAGCTCGGCACGCACGGCCCGGTAGCCCTCCCGCCAGAACGACTCCAGGTCGGCGGTGACGGCGGCCGGCCGGCCCGCCGGCGACAGCAGGTGCACCAGGACGGGCACCCCCGCGACCCGCGGCGTCCGCGCCAGCCCGAACATCTCCTGCAGCTTCACCGCCAGCACCGGCTGCGGACCCCCGTACTCCACGCGGATCCGCGAGCCGCTCGGCACCTCGATCCGCTCCGGCGCCAACACGTCGAGACGCGCCGCGTCTCCGCTCGCCCATGGCAGCAGCCGCTGCAGGCACTGCCCCGCGTCGATCCGCCCCAGGTCCCCCCGGCGCCGCGCCCGTGACAGCTCCGGGTCCAGCCACTCCTCCGCGCGGTCCAGCAGCGCGGCGTCCGACACGTCGGGCCACGGCGCGCCCACCACCCGGTGCACGAACGCCAGCCGCTGCCGTAGCTCCTCCGACTCCCGCGACCAGCGCAGCAGCCCGAGCCCCTCGCGCCGCAACCCCTCCAGGAGGGCGGCGCGCACCAGCGCCGGATCCGGGTCCCGCAGCGGTCGTACGGCCGTCTCGATAGCGCCCAGCCGCTCCACGGACCGCGCGACGACGTCACCGTCCTCCCACCGCACCTCCTCACCCGCCGCGAGCAGGTGCCGGGCGGCCGACCGGGCGGTCTCCTCGTCCACCACCGCGGCGAGCCGCACCCGTGCAGACGCGGCGTGCGGCGGCCGGTCCGCGACGGCGACCGCCAGCCACGGGGCCGCCCGCAAGCGGGACCCGTCCCCGAGCTCGGCGCCCGTCCCCGACGCCATCAGGAACGCCCCGGCGCCCTTGGCCCGGGCCACCCGCTCCGGGAACGCCAGCGACGTGACCGTCCCGACGACGGCGTCGTCCGGCAGGCCGTCCGGCGGCGTCCCGGCCCCGTCCAGCTGGCCCGTCAGCCGCCGCGCCTCCTGCCGCCACCGCGCCCCGTACGCGTCACCGCCCCGCCGCGCCGCGCGCCACGCGGCAGCCAGGTCGTCGCCGTACTCGCGCGGCGGCTCCTCGCTCAGCAGCGCCACCACCTCCGCGGCGCGCCGCGCCCCCACGGCGGGCGCCCCGTCCAGCAGCGCGCGGGCCAGCCGCGGATGCAGGCCCAGACGGGACATCCGTACGCCCCGCTCCGTCGCCCGGCCCGCCGCGTCCACCGCGCCGACCGCCGCCAGCACCGACCGCGCCGCGGCCAGCGCACCCGCGGGCGGCGGGTCCAGCAGCGCCAGGCCCGACGCGTCCGGATCACCCCAGACGGCCGCCTGCAACGCGAACGCCGCCAGGTCCGCCACCTGGATCTCGGGAGCCGGGAACCGCGGCAGCCGCCCGTCCTCCGCCTCCGTCCAGCAGCGGTACACCACGCCCGGCGCCTCGCGCCCCGCCCGGCCCGCCCGCTGCCGGGAGGCCGCCCTCGACGCCCGCACCGTGGTCAGCGAGCCGAGGCCCCGCGCGTGGTCCGTCCGCGGCTCACGGGCCAGCCCCGAGTCCACCACCACCCGCACGCCCGGCACGGTCAGGGACGACTCGGCCACCGACGTCGCCAGCACCACCCGGCGGCCCCGGCCGGGGGAGAGCACCGCCTCCTGGACCGCCGCCGGCGCCCGGCCGTGGACCTGGAGCACCTCGACGTCCGCGAGCCCCGCCAGGAGACCCGCCACCCGCGCGATCTCCCCGACACCGGGCAGGAAGCACAGCACGTCGCCGGAGCGCTCCGCCAGCGCCCGCCGCACCACCGACGCCACGTGCGCCAGGAGCGCCGGGTCCACGCGCATCCCGTGCGGCGGCCGCACGGACGACGCCGGCGGGGCCCACACCACCTCCACCGGATGGGCCGTCCCCTCGGCCTCCACCACCGGCGCGCCGCCCAGCAGCCGGGACCAGCCCTCCGCGTCGGTCGTCGCCGAGGCGGCCACCAGTCGCAGCTCGGGCCGCAGCGCGGCGCGCACGTCCAGCAGGAACGCGGCGGCCGTGTCGGCGTCCAGGTGCCGCTCGTGACACTCGTCCAGGACCACCACGTCCACCCCGGCCAGCTCCTGGTCCCGCTGGAGCCGCTGGAGCAGCACGCCCGTCGTCACCACCTCGACGACCGTCCCGCGCGTCACCACCCGCTCGCCGCGCACCGTGAAGCCCACCCGGCAGCCCACCGGCTCGCCCAGCAGCCACGCCATCCGCCGGGCCGCCGCCCGCGCCGCGATCCGCCGTGGCTCGGCGACGACGACCCGCGCGCCGCGCCCGGCGAGCGCGAGCGGCACGAGCGTGGTCTTCCCCGTGCCGGGCGGCGCGCACAGCACCGCGGCCCCGTGCCCGTCGAGCGCCCGCTCCAGGGCCGGCAGCGCGGTGCGCACCGGGAGGGCCGACGCCTCCTCCCGCAGTCGCATCACGCGCGCTCGCACACGAAGATCGCCGTCCCCGGGATGAGGTTGCCGCGCAGCGGGGACCAGCCGCCCCACTCCTGGCCGTTCCAGGCGGGCCACTCCGGCTCCACCAGGTCCACCAGCCGGAAGCCGCCCGCCACCACGTCCCGGACCCGGTCGCCGATGGTGCGGTGGTGCTCCACGTACACCGCCCGGCCCTCCTCGTCCTGCTCCACGTAGGGCGTGCGGTCGAAGTACGAGGACGCCACGGTCAGCCCCTCGGGCCCCGGCTCGTCCGGGAACGCCCACCGCAGCGGGTGCGTCACGGAGAACACCCAGCGACCGCCCGGCCGCAGCACCCGCCGCACCTCCCGGAACACCCGCACCGGGTCGGCGACGAACGGCACCGCCCCGTACGCCGAGCACGCCAGGTCGAAGGAGCCGTCCCGGAAGGGCAGAGCCCCGGCGTCGGCCTGCACCAGCGCCAGCCCGTCCGCCCCGATGCGCAGCGCGTGCTGGAGCTGCCGGTGGGAGAGGTCCAGCGCGACCGGCCGCGCCCCGCGCGCCGCCAGCCACCGCGAGCACTGGGCCGCGCCCGCGCCGATCTCCAGGACGTCCAGTCCCCGGAGCGACGCGGCCGGGCCCAGCAGTCCGGCGTCCGCCTCGTCCAGCCCCTCGGGACCCCACACGAACCGGTCGTCGCCGAGGAAGCCGCCGTGCTCGCTCTGGTACTCGTCGGCGTTCCGGTCCCACCAGCCCCGGCTGGCCCTGGTGCTCTCCGCGTCGCCCGCGTCACGGCGCGTCGCCTCGGGCTCGTCGTCTTGGAGGTCTTGGATCATCTCGTCCGTCGCTGTAGTTTGCGGACATCGGGCACGGGTCCCGAGAGGGTGTCCCGGCCGTGCCGCCCAGGGGCCGCGCCCCGGTGTGTCGCGGCGCGCCGAGGCCAGGATGGCCTCGGGAAAGCTTAGTTGTGCCGGGTATGGAGGGATCCGCCCCGGGTGGGCGCCTTCGCGCATTGACCCTGCCCCCCGGCGCCCGTATGCTAAAGGTTGCGCTGCGGGCCTGCGCGCCTCAGACGGAGCAGGTCGCGCTCGCATCTGTTGTATGTCCCCTCGGTTGTCGAGGCGCCACCCGGCCGACCCAGTCGGCGGGAACGGGCGCTTCCTTGGCTGTCCGGCTTCTGCAGCTGCGATACGGGCTCACGGCGTAGCAGTACCTACGACTTTCTGTCCGTAACCGGAGCCCTTTCCCACATGACGAGCAGCACCGAGACCACCGCCACCACCCCGCAGGTTGCGGTCAACGACATCGGTAACGAGGAAGCCTTCCTCGCCGCGATCGACGAGACGATCAAGTACTTCAACGACGGCGACATCGTCGACGGCGTCATCGTGAAGGTCGACCGGGACGAGGTCCTGCTCGACATCGGTTACAAGACCGAAGGCGTGATCCCGAGCCGCGAGCTCTCGATCAAGCACGACGTCGACCCGAACGAGGTCGTCAAGGTCGGCGACGAGATCGAGGCCCTGGTTCTCCAGAAGGAGGACAAGGAAGGCCGCCTCATCCTGTCCAAGAAGCGCGCTCAGTACGAGCGTGCCTGGGGCACGATCGAGAAGATCAAGGAAGAGGACGGGATCGTCACCGGTACCGTCATCGAGGTCGTCAAGGGTGGTCTCATCCTCGACATCGGCCTCCGTGGCTTCCTGCCGGCCTCCCTCGTCGAGATGCGCCGTGTCCGCGACCTCCAGCCCTACGTGGGCAAGGAGCTCGAGGCGAAGATCATCGAGCTGGACAAGAACCGCAACAACGTGGTCCTGTCCCGCCGCGCCTGGCTCGAGCAGACCCAGTCCGAGGTTCGCCAGACGTTCCTCACCACCCTGCAGAAGGGTCAGGTCCGCTCCGGCGTCGTCTCCTCGATCGTCAACTTCGGTGCCTTCGTGGACCTGGGTGGCGTCGACGGTCTCGTGCACGTCTCCGAGCTGTCCTGGAAGCACATCGACCACCCGTCCGAGGTCGTCGAGGTGGGCCAGGAGGTCACCGTCGAGGTCCTCGACGTCGACATGGACCGCGAGCGTGTCTCCCTGTCGCTGAAGGCGACGCAGGAGGACCCGTGGCAGCAGTTCGCCCGGACCCACCAGATCGGCCAGGTCGTCCCGGGTAAGGTCACGAAGCTGGTTCCGTTCGGCGCGTTCGTCCGCGTGGACGAGGGCATCGAGGGTCTGGTCCACATCTCCGAGCTGGCCGAGCGCCACGTGGAGATCCCGGAGCAGGTCGTCCAGGTCAACGACGAGATCTTCGTCAAGGTCATCGACATCGACCTCGAGCGCCGCCGCATCAGCCTCTCGCTGAAGCAGGCCAACGAGTCCTTCGGTTCGGACCCGGCGTCGGTCGAGTTCGACCCGACGCTGTACGGCATGGCCGCCTCGTACGACGACCAGGGGAACTACATCTACCCCGAGGGCTTCGACCCCGAGACCAACGACTGGCTCGAGGGCTACGAGACCCAGCGCGAGGCGTGGGAGACCCAGTACGCCGAGGCGCAGCAGCGCTTCGAGCAGCACCAGGCCCAGGTCATCAAGTCCCGCGAGGCCGACGAGGCCGCCGCTGCCGAGGGTGGCCCCGCCGCTCCGGCCGGTGCCCCGGCGGGCGTCTCCGGCGGTTCGTACTCCTCGGAGTCGGACGACAACTCCGGCGCCCTGGCGTCGGACGAGGCGCTGGCCGCGCTCCGCGAGAAGCTGGCCGGCGGCCAGAGCTGAACGGCTCGGCACCGACCCGCTAGCTCCTAGCAGGTGACATCGAGGCCCGTCCCGGCAGGGACGGGCCTCGACGCGTGCCGGGGGGCCGCGCTCGCGTCTCCGCCCGGGGTACCCGGTTGCGCCCGGGGTCTGCCCGGGGTGCCGGGCTGTGCCTGGGACTCCGTCCGGTCCTGCGCCCGGGTTGTCTCCGTCCGGGCGCTGCGCCGGCCGGCGGCTCCGCACGGGCTGCGGTCCGGGCCTCCGCACGGGCTGCGGTCGGGGCCGGCCGTCCGGGTCAGTCGGCGACCGGGACGCCCGGCGTGACCAGACCGCGCCCGCCGGTGCGGGTGTTGTCCGCGTGCACCGTCGTCGGGCACGACGGGGAGTGGTGCGGGGCGTGGATGGCGTACCGGTCCGGGCCGGTCGCGCCGGTCAGGTCCGCGTGGTTGTCGCGGAAGACCGTGCCGCACCCCCAGCCGGGCCGCTGGCTGTGCACTTCGAAGCCGTTGTTCAGGGTGGACCGGCCGGTGTTGCCGGAGACGAGGACGCCGTTGCCCTTCACGTCCACCCATGAATCGTCGTAGTGGACGCCCGTCATCCCGCGCCCGTCGAAGACGTTCCCGACGATCCGCGCGCCGGTGGTGCCCTCCTTGATGTCGACGCCCTCGCCGCCGACCCCCGGGCCGATGGTGTTGTCCTCGATACGGATGTCGTCGCTCCGGTCCGACAGGTCGTTCGCCGTCCCCACGTACACGCCCTCGCCCATGCCCCGGCCGTCGCGGCCCGTGTCGTGGATGTGGGAGTTCCGGATGACGCCGCCGGTGCTGGACGAGCGGAAGTGGACGCCTTCCATGGCCAGGCCGTGGACGGTGACGGAGTCGATGACGACCCCCTTCGCCCGGTCCGTCATGATCCCCTTCTGCCCGCCGGTGACCGTCACGCCGTAGACGGTCCAGTACGAGGCGCCGTCGAGGTGCAGGCCGTAGCCGCCCGTCGCCGTGAGGACGGCCCGGGAGGAGCCGGTGAGGACGATCCGGGCCGAAGGCGTGCCGGGGACGGTCGCCTTGAAGTTGCCCCGGTACGTGCCGTCGGCGAGCCGGATCGTGTCGCCGGGGCGCGCGGCGGCGAGCGCCGCCTTGAGCTGCGCGGCGGTGGAGACGTCCACCACGGCCGCCGCGCCGGCGGGGTGCGGGAGCGCGCCGGCGCGTGAGGGGGCCGCGGTGGCCGCGGTGACGGTGGCGGTCGCCGTCAGGGCGAGGGCGGTCGCGAGCAGGCAGGGGAGCAGCGGTGAGGGGCGCATGATGGGGCCTTCCCGTCCAGTTCTCGTACGTGTACGCCGGCGGGATGCTGAACGCGCGCGCTGTCCCGAGACCGTAGGGACGGGTGAGGGGCATGTCAAGGTCTGGACCAAACGGCCAAAGGGTGGTTCGTGCCCGGGACATGGGCGCCGCGGGGAATGTCAGTGGCCCGTGCGACGTTCTCCGGTAGGACACGAGGAGGAGCGGTAATCGTGCTTGATCCGCAGGATTTGTACGCATGGGAGCCGAAGGGCCTGGCGGTCGCCGACATGGCGCTCGCCCAGGAGTCGGCCGGCCTGATCATGCTCTATCACTTCGACGGATACATCGACGCGGGCGAGACCGGCGAGCAGATCGTCGAGAGCCTGCTGGAGACCCTGCCCCACCAGGTGGTGGCCCGCTTCGACCACGACCGGCTGGTCGACTACCGGGCGCGCCGCCCGCTGCTGACGTTCCGCCGCGACCGCTGGACGGGGTACGAGACGCCCGCCATCGAGGTCCGCATCGTCCAGGACGCCACGGGCGCGCCCTTCCTGCTCCTGTCCGGGCCGGAGCCCGACGTCGAGTGGGAGCGCTTCGCCGTCGCGGTCCGGCAGGTCGTGGAGCGCCTCGGCGTGCGCCTCTCCGTCAACTTCCACGGCATCCCCATGGGCGTGCCGCACACCCGGCCCGTCGGCCTCACCCCGCACGGCAACCGCGCCGACCTCGTACCGAGCCACCGCAGCCCGTTCGACGAGGCGCAGGTGCCGGGCAGCGCCGCCGCGCTCATCGAGTACCGCCTGTCCGAGGCGGGGCACGACGTCCTCGGCATCGCCGCGCACGTCCCGCACTACCTGGCCCGCTCGGCCTACCCGGACGCCGCGCTCACGGCCGTCGAGGCCGTCACCGCCGCCACGGGCCTGGTACTGCCGACCGTCGCGCACGGCCTGCGCACCGCGGCGCAGCGCACCCAGACGGAGATCGAGCGGCAGATCGGCGAGGGCGACGAGGAGCTGGTCGCCCTGGTGAAGGGGCTGGAGCACCAGTACGACGCGCTCGCCGGTGTGGAGACCCGCGGCAGCCTCGTCGCGGAGCCGGTGGACCTCCCGTCCGCCGACGAGATCGGCCGCGAGTTCGAACGCTTCCTGGCGGAGCGCGAGGGCGACAACCCGTGACCCCGCCGGTCGGCCGCCGCACCCCGCACCACGGGGGAGCGGCGCGTCCGGCGGGCGCCGGGGCGGGGGCGCCCCGGCCCGGACCGGGTGGGGGCGGCGGGCGCAGGTCCGCACGCGGCGCCTAAGCTTCCGCCCATGCTGACCGTAGGTCTCACCGGTGGAATCGGCGCCGGCAAAAGCGAGGTCTCGCGCCTCCTCGTCTCGTACGGCGCCGTCCTCGTCGACGCCGACCGGATCGCCCGTGAGGTCGTGGAGCCCGGCACGCCCGGCCTCGCCGCGGTCGTCGAGGCGTTCGGGCCCGGGATCCTCACGCCCGAGGGCACGCTGGACCGCCCCCGGCTCGGCTCCATCGTCTTCGGCGACGCCGAGCGCCTGGCCGTGCTGAACGGCATCGTCCACCCGCTCGTCGGCGCCCGCTCGGCCGAACTCCAGGCGGCCGCCGCGCCCGACGCCGTGGTCGTCCACGACGTCCCCCTGCTGACCGAGAACGGCCTCGCCCCCCTCTACGACGTCGTCGTGGTCGTCGACGCGTCCCCCGCCACCCAGCTCGACCGGCTCGTACGGCTGCGGGGCATGTCCCCGGACGAGGCCCGCGCCCGCATGGCCGCCCAGGCCACCCGCGAGCAGCGGCGCGCCGTCGCCGACTACGTCATCGACAACGACGGCCCCTTCGAGGCCCTCGAACCGCGGGTGCGCAAGCTGTGGGAGGAGCTCACCGCGCGCTCCGCGGACACGGCCCCGGAATAGGCCCCCCGCCGGGGATGTTGAACGGTCGGAGCGAGGGGAAGGAATCCACCGTGCCCGACAGCAACCCGGAGACCCACGTCATCGACTACCGGGCGGCCGAGCAGCTGCTCGCCGCACGCGACCCGCGCGGCGCCGTCAAGCTGCTCGACTCGGTGATCGCGGCCCACCCCGAGAACACCGCCGCCCGCCTCCTCCGGGCGCGCGCCTTCTTCGCGGCCGCCCAGCTGCGCCCCGCCGAGCTGGAGTTCGAACTGGTCCTGGAGCGCGAGCCGGACAACGCCTTCGCCCACTTCGGGCTGGCCCGCACCCTCCAGCGCGCCGGCCGCCCGCAGCACGCCCGGCGCCACTTCCGGCTCGCCGCCGCCCTCGATCCCAAGCCGGAGTACGTCGAGGCGGCCCGCTTCGACGCCGGCGACTGACGCGGCCGACGGGCTCACCGAACGCCCGCACGGCGGCCGTACGGCAAACGCCCGCACGGCGGCCGCGCCCCGCCCGCCGGGCGGCCGTGCGCCAGGCCGGGCCCCGCCCGCCGCCGGCCGCCGCGAGCACTGGGCGCGCGGCGATCCGCCGTCGCCCGGGGCCCGGTCAGGTCCCCGGCGGGCGCTGCTCCGGCCGGTACGGCTCGTACGGGGGGACGCTCGGGCCCGGCTGGTAGCGCGCGCCCTGCCGCAGATGGCGCACGACCAGCACCAGGTCGGTCACGACCACGAGCGCCAGGACCCCGCAGGCGACCGCCCACCCCGTCCGCCCCAGCACCGCGAACGCCACCGTGCCGCCCAGCGCCCACAGCAGGCCCCACACCCCGAGCCACAGCCGCAGCCGCAGGGGGCTGCGCGCGGTGACGGGTTCGTTTCCACTGCGCATGGTCATCACCCTCCGCCCCCGCGGGTACCCGTCCGGGGGCTCCCGACCCACCGCCGGCCCCGTTGTCAGACCCCCACCGTAAGGTCGGTGAGCAGGGAACACGACCGTGGCCCGGCGACCGGCAGGGGAGGTGAGGGAGCATGCGGGACACGACCGCCTCGCCGCCCGCGCACGCGGTGCGCGGCCTCGCCGCCGTGTTCCTCCCCGCGGCCCTGCCCCGCGAGGGGCGCGTCGCCTTCTGGGCCCCCGACGGCCGCCCCCTCCCCGAGGACGTCCCCGGCGGCCCCGCACCGGCGCTGCCCGGCGGCCCGGTACCGGCCCTGCCCGGCCGCCCCGGCCCCGTACCGGTACCCGCGCCCGCCCGCGTACCGGGTCCGGGACCCGCACCGGCCGCGGAGGCCGGCACGCTGACGGTCGTACGACCCCGGGGCGACGGCGTCCGCAGCCACGACGTGCCGGCCCTGCTGCTCCCCGTCGCGGACGCCCTGCCCCTGCTCGCCGCCGCCCGCCACGACCCGCACGCCCACCCGGCGACGGCCTGCTGGGGCGCCGCCGCCCTCCACGGCCTGCACCTCGTCGCCCGGGGCCGCCTTCTGCCCGGCCTCACCGCCGACGACCTCGACGCCTGGCGGGCCGGGCCGCTGGACGCCGACGACATCGCCCATCTGCGCGCGGTCGCCGCCGCCCTGCCGTACGAGGGACACGCCGTCCCCCTGCCCGGCCGCCGTCCGCTCCATCTGCCCGAGCCCGAGACGCTCGTCCGGGCCTTCCTCGACGCCGTCGCCGACACCCTCCCGCGCACACCCGCCGCCGCGCACGCCGCGGGCGCGCCGTTCGCCGCCCGGGAGCCGCAGCGGCTGCCCGGGGCGCGCGCCTGGGCCGCCGAGGCCGCCGCCGGCATGGACGCGGGCGTCCGCGTCTCGCTGCGCCTGGACCTCTCCTCGTACGACCTCTTCGACCGCACGCCGGACGACGGGGACGGCGGTGGGTTCGGTGACGGCGGCGACGGTGAGGACGGCCGGGACGGCTGGGACGGCGGCAGGGGCCCCCGCGCCGGCGACGGCGCGGGCGGCGAGCGGCGGGCCGCCGCGGCCGTCGTCCAGGTGCACAGCCTCGCCGACCCGGCCCTCGTGGTCGACGCGGCGTCCCTCTGGGCCCCCGGCGGGGACGAGCACCTCGGCCCGCGCGCCCGCGTCGACGCCGTCCTGGCGCTGCGCCGCGCCGCCCGGGTCTGGCCGCCGCTCGCCCGTCTCCTGGAGCGCCCGGTCCCCGACGTCCTCGCCCTGTCCGAGGAGGAGCTCCACGAGCTGCTCGGCCCCGCCGCGCCCCGTCTCGACGCCGCCGGCGTCACCGTCCACTGGCCGCGCGAGCTCGCCCGCTCCCTCACCGCCTCCGCCGTCGTCCGCCCCGCCCCCGGTTCCGCCACGGACGGCACGGCCTTCTTCGACAGCACCGAACTGCTCCGCTTCGACTGGCAGCTCGCCCTTGACGGGGACGCCCTGACCGAGCGCGAGATGGACGCCCTCGCCGAGGCGCACCGGCCCGTCGTACGGCTGCGCGACCGCTGGGTCGTCGTCGACCCCGCCCTCGTCCGCAAGGCCCGCAAGCGGCAGCTCGGCCTGCTGGAGCCGGTCGACGCCCTCGCCGCGGCGCTCACCGGCACCGCCGAGGTCGACGGCGAGACGGTACCGGCGGTGCCCGTCGGCGCCCTCGCCGACCTGCGCGACCGCCTCGTCGCCGGACCCGCCCCGGGCCCGCCGCCGGACGGTCTCGACGCGACCCTGCGCGACTACCAGCTGCGCGGCCTCGCCTGGCTGGACCTGATGACCTCGCTCGGCCTCGGCGGCTGCCTCGCCGACGACATGGGCCTCGGCAAGACGATCACGCTCATCGCCCTGCACCTGCGCCGCGCCCGCCGTGAGCCGACCCTGGTCGTCTGCCCCGCCTCCCTGCTCGGCAACTGGCAGCGCGAGATCCACCGCTTCGCCCCCGGCGTCCCCGTGCGCCGCTACCACGGCGCCGGCCGCACCCTGGAGGGCGCCGAGGGCGGTTTCGTCCTCACCACGTACGGCACGATGCGCACCAGCGCCGGCCGGCTCGCCGCCCACCCGTGGGGCATGGTGGTCGCCGACGAGGCGCAGCACGTGAAGAACCCCTTCTCCGCCACCGCGAAGGCGCTGCGCACCATCCCCGCGCCCGCCCGGGTCGCGCTCACCGGCACCCCCGTCGAGAACAACCTCTCCGAGCTGTGGGCCCTGCTCGACTGGACGACCCCCGGCCTCCTCGGCCCCCTCAAGACGTTCCGCGCCCGGCATGCCCGGGCCGTGGAGAACAGCGAGGAGATCGAGAACGAGCAGGCGGTGGAGCGGCTCGCCCGGCTCGTGCGCCCCTTCCTGCTGCGCCGCCGCAAGTCCGACCCCGGCATCGTGCCGGAGCTGCCGCCGAAGACCGAGACGGACCACCCCGTTCCCCTCACCCGCGAACAGGCCTCGCTCTACGAGGCGGTCGTCCGCGAGACCATGGACGCCGTCACCGGCGCCGAGGGCATGGCCCGACGCGGCCTGATCATGAAGCTGCTCACCTCCCTCAAGCAGATCTGCAACCACCCGGCGCAGTACCTGAAGGAGGAGCCGTCGCGCCTCGCCGGCCGCTCCGGGAAGCTCGCCCTCCTCGACGAGCTCCTGGACACCGTCCTGTCCGAGGACGGCGCGGTCCTCGTCTTCACCCAGTACGTCGCCATGGCCCGCCTCCTGACGGCCCACCTGACCGCCCGCGGCGTCCCGTCCCAGCTGCTGCACGGCGGCACCCCGGTCGCCGAGCGCGAGCGGATGGTCGACCGGTTCCAGTCCGGCGACGTCCCGGTCTTCGTCCTCTCCCTGAAGGCCGCGGGCACCGGCCTCAACCTCACCCGCGCCGGCCACGTCGTCCACTACGACCGCTGGTGGAACCCGGCCGTCGAGGAGCAGGCCACCGACCGCGCCTACCGCATCGGCCAGACCCAGCCCGTCCAGGTCCACCGGCTGATCGCCGAGGGGACCGTGGAGGACCGGATCGCGGAGCTGCTCGCCGGCAAGCGCGCCCTCGCCGACGCGGTCCTCGGCTCCGGCGAGGCCGCCCTCACGGAGCTGACCGACCGGGAACTGGCCGACCTCGTCTCCCTGAGGAGGCCGTCATGACCCCCCAAGTGGACCCGCGCCGCGGTCGTGCCGGAGCCCGCGGCCCGCTGCCCCTCCACGACGACCGGCGCCGCACCTTCCCGCAGCTCCCGTCCGTCAGCGGCGGCGGCGAGGACGGCGCGTTCGCCGCCACCTGGTGGGGCAACGCCTGGGTCGCCGCCCTGGAGGCGACCGCGCTCGACCCCGCCCGGCTCGCCCGCGGCCGCGCCTACGCCGGCCGCGGCCTCGTCGACGCGATCACGGTCACCCCCGGCCGCGTCACCGCGTACGTGCACGGCAGCCGCGCCCGCCCCTACCGCACGCAGATCCGCCTGGGCGTCCTCGGGGACGACGACTGGGAGGCGTTCCTGGACGCCGCCGCGGCCCGCCCCGACCACATGGCCGCGCTCCTCGACAAGGACGTCCCGCACGCGCTCGCCGACCGCACCGACCTCCTGCCGCACGCCGGCGACCTGATCCCCGACTGCTCCTGCCCCGACGACGGCTACCCCTGCAAGCACGCCGCCGCCCTCTGCTACCAGGCCGCCCGGCTCCTCGACGAGGACCCCTTCACGCTCTTCCTCATGCGCGGCCGCGGCGAGCAGGAGATCCTCGCCGCGCTCGGCCACCGCAGCGCCGCCCGCTCGGCCGCCGAGTCCGCCGCGGCGCCCCCGCCGCCCGTACCGGCCGTCCCGGCGCGCACCGCGGTGCGCGCCGTGCCGCCGGCGCCGCCCCCACCGCTGCCGCCCCCGGCCCGCCCCGGCCGCCCGCCCGCCTATCCGGAGGCCCCCGGCGCGCCCGACCCGCTCGCCCTGGAGCTCCTCGCCACCGAGGCGGCCGCCCGCGCCCACGCGCACCTGACGACCGGCCGCGACCCCGTCGCCGACCTCACCCCCTGGCAGGACGCCGTCCGGCTGGCCGCCGCCCACCCCGGGTCCGGCCTCACCGCCTCCACCCGCGCCCTGTACCGCGACCTCGCCGCCGCCCTCGACCGCACCCCGGCCGACCTGGCGCGGGCCGTCGCAGCGTGGCGGCAGGGCGGCCCGGCCGGGCTGGCCGTGCTGGAGGAGCCGTGGGACCCGCCCGCCGGCCCCTTCGACCGGGCCCGGCCCGCGCTGATCGCCGCCGACTTCCCGCACTTCCGGCCCTGGCGCAACCGCCTCTCCACCCCCGGGCTCCAGCTCCGCTACGGCCGCGACGGCCTCTGGTACGGCTACGAGTCCGACGCGGGCCGGGAGGACTGGTGGCCGCGGGGCACACCGGACTCCGACCCGGTCGGCGCTCTCGCCCAGCTCCTCGGCACGTGACCGGTAGGCTGCGTCGACTACTGGCGATCGACCGCAGGGGGCCGTGGTGGAAGCGGAGTTGGTGGCACTGGCGGCGGCGGGGGCGAGCGCCCTCGTCCAGCAGATGGTCGGAGAGGCATGGGAGCAGACCAGGGGCCGGGTGGCCGCGTTCCTCGCCCGCCGTTCCGGCCGCGACGTGACGGCGATCGACGGTGAGTTGGAGGAGGCGCGCGCCGACCTCGTCGACGCCGAGGCCTCCGGCGACCCGGACGCGCGCGCCGAGGCGCTCGCCGAGTGGCGCGGCCGCATGCGCCGGGCCCTGCGCAACGACCCGCGGGCGGCGCAGGAACTGCGCGCGCTCCTCGCCGAGTTGGGTGACCGTGAGCCCGCCACCAGACAGGTCGTCGAGACGCACAACCACATCAGCGGGGGCACGTACTACAGCACGGTGATCCAGGCGGGCACCGTCGACCGGGGCGACCGCGGCGGCACGCAGCCCGGATGACCCGCACCCGGCTCGGCGTTCCGCGCCCGGGCGGGCCCGAGGGGACCAGCCGCCGGGCCACCCGACCGGGCCCGCCCCGCCGGGCCACTCGACCGGGCCCGCCCCGCCGGGCCATCCGACTGGGCCCGCCCCACCGGGCCCACCCCGCCGGGCGACCCCACCGGGCCCACTCGGCCGGGCGCCACCTGACCGGGCCCGCCCCCTCTCGGGCCGCCGGGCCTCGCCCGCAGGAGCGGCGAACGCAGAGGTCATGGGACAGATCGGCCAATCGTCGCTCGATGGGGTGAAAGAGGCCCGCCACATAACCCGTCCGGGTGTCGACGCGTTATCCGGGGTGCGGGCGAGTGCCCGCGAACGTCTTCGGAAGGCAGGAAGCCATGCGGCACACTCGCCGAAATGGTCTGGTCACTCTGATGGCCACGAGCGGCGCGCTCGCGCTGGCCGTCGGTGCGGCGCACGCCGACGCTGACGCGTCCGGCGTCGCGGCCGACTCCCCGGGGGTGATCTCCGGCAACGCGGTGCAGTTGCCGGTGAACGTCCCGGTCAACGTCTGCGGCAACACCGTGAACGTGGTCGGCCTCCTCAACCCCGCGGCGGGGAACACCTGCGTCAACAAGGGCTCCAAGGGCTCGTCCCACGGGGCGCACAAGGACCGGCCCGGCTCCGGCCACGGTTCCGGTCACGGCGGTGGCCCGGGCGCCCAGGGCGGGGGGAACGGCGGCGGCGCGGACGCCGACGCCGCCATGGTGGGCTCGCCCGGTGTGATCTCGGGCAACGGCGTCCAGCTCCCCGTCGACCTCCCGGTCAACGTCTCGGGCAACTCGGTGACCGTCGTCGGCCTCCTCAACCCCACGTTCGGCAACACCTCCGTCAACAACGGCGCCAAGCCGCCGCAGGTCGTCACGCCGCCGAAGCCCCAGGAGCCCACGACCCCGCCGAAGGGCGACAAGCCGGTCGTGCCGCCGGCGCCGGAGCACGAGCCCGCCCCGGCCGCGCCCGCCCCGGCCCCCGCCGCGGAGGGCCCGTCCCTCGCCCTCACCGGCGCCGGCGACCTCGTCGGCCTGGCCGCGCCCGCCGCGGGCATGCTCCTCGCCGGGGCGCTGCTCTACCGTCGCTTCCGCCCGGCGGCCGGGCGCGCCTGACCGCCCGCCCCGCCCGGCGACGCGGGACGTGGGTCACCGCCGCCAGGACGCCAGCACCGCCTCGACGGCCGGTGCCACCCGGACGCGGGCCTGGCGGCGCGGTACCCCCGCCGCGAGCAGCGCGTCGTACTCCGTGTCGCGGTGTCGCACCGACGCCCGGACCGCCGCCGTGACGGCGCGCTCGTCCAGGGCCCGTCCCGCCGCCGTGCGGCCCACGCGGCCGCTGCCGCGGGCCGACGTGTGCGCGGCGATCTCCGCGGCCCGGTCGGCCGGGCACCCGGGGAACAGGCGCCGCACCTCCGCGGTGACCGCGGCCGTGAAACGGACGTCCGACGCCGCCCGGCGCACCGCGTCCCGGGCCCGGCGCCGGGCCCTCGCCCCGGCGTCGGCCAGGCAGGCCGCCTCCGCCCGCGCCAGGGCCGCCTCCTCCACGAGGATGCCCTGGCGCTCGTAGCGCGTACGGCGCCTGTCGTGCCGGACGACCACCGCCCACACCTCGCCGGCCTCCCGGGCCCTGCGGGTGAGCGCCGCGTCGCCCCGCGGCAGGTAGACCAGGTGCCCCAGGCCCACGCAGTCCAGGCAGAGGGGCACCGAACACCTCAACACCATCCGCCGCAGCGGGCCCTCGCGGCACTCCGCGCAGTGCGCGCGCGGCCGACGCGGCTCGACGACCACGATCGGATCACGCGGCACAGCACCTCACCACCCCCGCCGAACGCTCCCGCGTCGGTGGGGGTGTGCCCGCCGGGCGACCGCCTCCAAACGACGGGCGCCGGGCGGGCCCCGGGCCGGCGTGCGTCGTGAACGGGCCGGTGGCCGCGACGGGAGGCGTGCGTCGTGGGGCGGGCCGGGGGAGGTGGGCGAGCCGGGGAGGCGGGCGCCGTGGACGGTTCGGGGGCGGCGAGCGTCGTGCGGCGAGGGCGGCGGGCGGCGTGGGCCTACTGGCGGTAGCCGCTGAGGAAGCGCCCGATCCGGCTGATCGCCGCGTCCAGGTCGTCGGCGTGCGGAAGCGTCAGGATGCGGAAGTGGTCGGGGCGCGGCCAGTTGAAGCCCGTGCCCTGGACGACCTGGATCTTCTCCCGCAACAGCAGGTCCAGGACGAACTTCTCGTCGTCGTGGATCGGGTGCACCTTGGGGTCGAGGCGCGGGAAGGCGTAGAGCGCGCCGCGCGGCTTGACGCAGGAGACCCCCGGGATCTCGTTCAGCTTCTCCCAGGCGAGCAGCCGCTGCTCGTGCAGCCTGCCGCCCGGCGCGGTCAGCTCGTCGATGGACTGCCGGCCGCCGAGCGCGGCCTGGATGGCGTATTGCGCGGGGGCGTTGGGGCACAGCCGCATGGAGGCGAGCATGGTCAGCCCCTCCAGGTAGTCCCGCGCGTGCTGCTTCGGCCCGCTGACGACCAGCCAACCGGAGCGGAAACCGGCCACGCGGTACGTCTTGGACAGGCCGCCGAAGGTGAGGACGACCAGGTCGGGGGCGAGCGCCCCGGCCGGGTGGTGGACCGCGTCGTCGTACACGATCCGGTCGTAGATCTCGTCGGCGAGGACCATCAGCTGGTGGCGGCGGGCCAGGTCGAGGATGCCCTCGATCACCTCGCGCGGGTAGACGGCGCCGGTGGGGTTGTTCGGGTTGATGATCACGACGGCCCTGGTGCGGTCGGTGATCTTCGCGGCCATGTCGTCCAGGTCCGGGTACCAGTCGGCGGACTCGTCGCAGACGTAGTGCACCGGGCGACCGCCGGCCAGCGTGGTCGCCGCCGTCCAGAGCGGGAAGTCGGGCGCCGGGATCAGGACCTCGTCGCCGTCCTCCACCAGGGCCTGGACGGCCATGGAGACCAGCTCGGAGACGCCGTTGCCGAGATAGACGTCGTCGACGCCGATGCCGGTCAGGCCCATGGACTGGTAGCGCTGCGCCACCGCGCGGCGGGCGGACAGGATGCCGCGCGAGTCGGTGTAGCCGTGGGCGCGGGGCAGCATCCGGATCATGTCCTGGAGGATCTCCTCGGGCGCCTCGAACCCGAAGAGGGCGGGATTGCCGGTGTTCAGGCGCAGGACGGTGTGGCCCGCCTCCTCCAGTGCGTTCGCCTGTTCGATCACCGGGCCCCGGATCTCGTAGCAGACCTCGCTCAACTTGCTCGACTGCCGGAACTCCATCTGGCGACCTCCCCGGAAACGGTGTTGCTTGGTTTTACCAAGTGAGAGCTTGGAAAGTCCAACAAGATGGCTAGACTGCGTCGCATGCCACGCCCGAGCACGCGTTCCGCCGACCGCCGCCGCAGCTACGACCAGTACTGCGCCGCCGCCCGCGCCCTCGACGCGGTCGGCGACCGCTGGACCCTGCTGATCGTCCGCGAACTCCTCGCCGGCCCCCGCCGCTACACCGACCTGCACGCCGACCTGCCGGGCGTCAGCACCGACATGCTGGCCTCGCGGCTCCGCGACATGGAACGCGACGGCCTCGTCACCCGCCGCCGGCTGCCGCCCCCCTCACCGGCGTACGTCTACGACCTCACCGACCGCGGTCACGACCTGCTGCCCGTCCTGCGCGCCCTCGCGCGCTGGGGCGCCCCCGCCCTCGACACACCCCGCCCCACGGACGCCGTCCGCGCCCACTGGTTCGCCGTCCCGCTCCTCGGCGCGCTGGAGGCGGCAGGCGAGCCGGGCACCGCGGACGTACGCCTCGACGAGGGCGTGTTCCACGTCCGCCTCGGGGACGACGGGACCGTCGCCTACGGGGACGGCCCCGCCGACGCGCCCGACGCCCGGCTGCGCATGGACGCCGCCACCTGCGCCGCGGTGGGCGGCGGCGAACTGACCGTCGCGGAGGGCGTGAAGGCCGGCCGGATCGAGGTGGCGGGGGAGAGCCCGCTGGCCGCCGCGCTCCGGGGCGAGACGGCCCGCGGTTGACGGCACAGGCTCGGAGGCGAGCGGGGGCGGGCCCTCGACGGCGGCGGGTGGACCGCGGGTGCGGGGACTGGGCCCCGGGGGCAGGGCGCCGAGTCCGGGGTCGTGGGTGCGGGACGGCGTCCGGGGCCGGGGCAGGGGCAGGGGCGGTGCCGGTACGCGCCCGCGCGGCCGCCGCCTTGGCAGGATGGGGGGCGTGCGACTCGAACCGATCACCTGGGAACGGCTCACCGACGCGCTCGCCGAACACCTGGACGGCCTGCGCCCGGCCGACGGCGGCCCCTGGCTGAAGGTCGCCGTCGACGGCGCGCCCGCCGCCCGGCCCGGCGAACTCGCCGACGCCGTCGCCGCGGAGCTGCGGCTCCTCGGGCGGGACGTGCTCGGCGTCGCCACGTCCGGCTTCCTGCGCCCGGCGTCACTGCGGTACGAGTACGGCAAGGAGGACCCCGACGCGTACTACGGCGGGTGGTTCGACACCGGCGCCCTGTGGCGCGAGGTGTTCGCCCCGCTGGAGCCCGGGGGCGACGGCCGGGTCCTGCCCGACCTGTGGGATCCCGCCACCGACCGCGCCACCCGCAGTGCGTACCGGCAGCTGGCCCCCGGCGGCGTACTGCTCCTGCACGGCCCGTTCCTGCTGGGGCACTGGTTCCCGTTCGACCTCACCGTGCACCTCAGGCTGTCCCGGGCGGCGCTCGCCCGCCGGACGGCGGAGCCGTGGACGCTGCCCGCCTTCGAGCGGTACGAGACGCAGGTCGGCCCCGTCGACGCCGCCGACGTGGTGGTGCGTGCCGACGACCCGCGCCACCCCGCCTGGACCGGCCTGCCCTGACGCCCCGGGCCGCAGCCTTCGGCCGCCCCGCCGCCCCGCCGCCCCGCCGGCCCGCTGCCCCGCTGCCCCGCCGTCCCGCCGTCCCGCCGTCCCGCCGTCCCGCCGTCCCGCCGGCCTGCTTCCCGGCTCCGGGGCCCGCTCCTCGGCCCGGGGGCCGCCGCCTGCCTCCCGGGCCGCGGCATCCGGGCCCGCCCCATGGGCACTCCGGCCTCCGCCGCGGCCGCGGCGTGCTCACTCACGGCCGCGGAACCGGTACGGTTACGGGCCCCGGTGGCGCCGGACGGCCGCCTACCGCCGTCACCGCCGCCCCGCCGGCGCGGCAGCCCGCCTCCGCCGCCTCCGCCGCGGACGCGCCCGCCAGGCGGGCCGCGAGGAACCCGCCCGTGAAGGCGTCCCCCGCGCCCGTCGTGTCCACCGGGCGGACGCCGGGCGCCGATACGCGCGCCACCACCCCGCCCGCCCGGGCGACCACCGCGCCCGCGGCGCCCAGGGTGGCCACGACCAGGCCGTGCCGGCGGCTGAGGGCGGCGGCCGCCTCCTCCGGGCCCGACAGGCCGGCCAGCAGGACCGCCTCGTCGGCGTTCGGGAAGAGGACGTCCGCGCCCGCCACGGCCGTCAGGAAGCGGTCCGCGCCCAGCCGCGACACGAACCCCGCCGACGCCGGGTCCACGCTCACCGGAACCTCCCGCTCCCGGGCCGCCGCCATGGCCAGCCGCGCGGTCCGGCGGCTCGTCGGCGCGAAGAACAGGTACCCCGACAGGTGCAGGTGGGCCACCCCGTCCAGCAGTCGCGGGGACCAGTCGGCGGGCGAGAGCCGCACCACCGCGCCGCTGTCGGTCAGGAACGTGCGCTCCGCCCCGGCCCGCCCGTCGACCAGCGCCACCACCGTCGCCGTCGGCGCCCCGTCGTCCCGGACCAGCAGCGGCCGCACCCCCGCGCGGCGCAACGCGGCCTCGTGCCAGGACGCCTCACCGGCGCCCACCCGCGCCAGGAGGCGCACGTCGTCCCGGCCCGTACGCGCCGCCCAGCACGCCACGTTCGCGCCCGCGCCGCCCGGCAGGATCCGGATCCGCGCCGCCGTGTCGGTGCCCGGGGAGAGCGGCTCGTCGTACCGGGCCACCACGTCGATGACCACGTCGCCCACGACGAGCAGGCCGCCCGCCCCACCCGCGCCCCCGCCCGCCGCGACCGCGTCCGCGTGCCCGTCCCCGGCCCTCGGGCCGACGCTCACCGCGTCCCCGCGGACCAGGACGCCGCGATCCGCGCGGCCAGTCGTACGTTGCCGCGCACCGCCGCCAGGTTCGCCTCCAGCGACGCCCCGTCCGTGTGCCGCATCAGGTACTCCAGGAGGAACGGGGTCACCGCCTGCCCCGTGACGCCCCGCTCCCGGCACTCCGCCAGGCCCGCCGCCAGCACCCGGTCGTGCAGGGCCGGGTCCAACTGCTCGGCGGCGCCGACCGGGTTGGCGACGACCAACGCCGCACCCGGCCCGCCCAGCGCGTCCTGCGCGCGCATCACCGCCGCCACCTCCTGCGGCGCGTGCACCGTCCAGTCGACCGGCTCGCCCGACGACGACAGGTAGAAGCCGGGGAAACGATCCGTCCCGTACCCGACCACCCCGACGCCCAGCGTCTCCAGCCGCTGCAGCGTGGCCGGCACGTCGAGGATCGACTTCACGCCCGCGCACACCACCGTCACCCGCGTCCCGGCGAGCAGCCGCAGGTCCGCCGACTCGTCCTGGGTCTCGGCCCACTCCCGGTGCACCCCGCCCAACCCGCCCGTCGCGAACACCCGGACGCCCGCCCGCGCCGCCAGGAACGCCGTCGCCGACACCGTCGTCGCCCCGCTCGCGCCGACCGCCACCGCCGGCGCCAGGTCGCGGTGGCCGAGCTTGCGCACGGCCGGGTCCGCCGCCACGCGCTCCAGCTCCGCCGCGTCCAACCCGACGCGGGGCACGCCGTCCAGCACGGCGATCGTCGCCGGTACCGCGCCCCCGGCCCGGACGAGTCCCTCCAGCTCCACGGCGACGTCCAGGTTGCGCGGGCGTGGCAGCCCGTGCGCGATGATCGTCGACTCCAGGGCCACCACCGGACGGCCGGCGGCGAGCGCCTCCCCCACCTCTTCCGACACCACCACTGCGGTCTTCGACATGCCCCCATCCCTGGCGCGCCGCGGCCGGCCCCAAACCTCGCGCCGCGCCGGGCCCCGCCTCGTACGCTGCCCCCATGCGCACACCGACGGCCCGGTACTTCTACGACGACCTGGCGGACCACTACGACCTGCTGTACGCGGACTGGGAGGCGAGCGTCGCCCGGCAGGGGACGGCCCTGGACGACCGCGTCGCGCGCGTGCTCGGGCCGGGCGCGTACGACGTGCTGGACTGCGCCTGCGGCATCGGCACCCAGGCGCTGGGGCTCGCCGCCCGCGGCCACCGGGTCACCGGCACCGACCTCAGCCCCGTCGCCGCCGCCCGCGCCGCCCGGGAGGCCGCCGCGCGGGGGCTGGCGCTCACCACCGCCGCCGCCGACATGCGCGCCCTGCCGCTGCGTGACGGCGCCTTCGACGTGGTCCTGTGCGCCGACAACTCCCTGCCGCACCTGCTGACCGGCGACGACGTGCGGACGGCGCTGGCGGAGATGCGCCGCGTCCTGCGCCCGGGCGGGCTGCTGCTCGTCACCACCCGCCCCTACGACGAACTGCGCCGCGAGCGCCCCCTCGCCACCCCGCCCTCCGTGACGACGGGTCCGGGCGGGCGGACGGTGAGCTTCCAGCTGTGGCACTGGCACGACGACGGGGAGCGGTACGACCTGGAGCTGTTCCAGCTGCGCCCGGACACCGGCGAGGACCCCGGGGCCGTGGACCGCTGGACGACCGCCGTGCGCCGGGCCACCTACTGGGCGCTCACCCGGGCACAGCTCGGCGGGCTGGCCGCGGAGGCGGGGCTGCACGAGATCGGCTGGCACGACCCGGAGCACACCGGCTTCTTCCAGCCGATGATGACCGCCCGCCGCTGAACCGCCGCGCCGACCGGGCACTTTCCGCCGCCCCGGTCCGCGCCCCGGTCCGCCCCGTCGCGCCGCCGCCCCGGTCCGCCCCGTCGCGCCGCCACCCCGACCCGTCCCGTCGCGCCGCCGTCACCGTCCGGCGCGCCGCCCCGCGCGGGGCCGGTGTCAGAACCGCGCCGCCCCGAGCGGGGCCGGTGTCAGAACAACGGCTCCGGAAGCACCCCTTCCAGCACCAGCAGCCGGCGCTTGGTCTCCAGACCGCCGCCGAAGCCGCCGAGCCCCCCGCCCGCCTCCACCACGCGGTGGCAGGGCACGACGACCGGCAGCGGATTGGCGCCCATGGCCGCGCCCACGGCCTGCGCGGCCCCCGGCTGCCCCACGCGGGCGGCCAGCTCCCCGTACCCGACGAGCGTCCCGTACGGCACCCCCGACGCCAGCTCGCGGAGGACCTGCCGGTGGAACCCACCGGTCAGCGACCAGTCCAGCGGCAGCCGGAACTCCCGCAGGCGGCCCGCGAAATAGGCGTCCAACGCCCGCACCGGCTCGGCCAGCCGCCCCGCCGCCGTCTCCACCGGCTCCGCACCGAGCCGCTCCGCCAGCCGGGCCGGCAGCGTCCGCCGCACCTCGGCTCCCGCGTGGAAGCCCACCGTGACCAGGCCCTCGGCCGTGGCCGCCAGGAGCAGCGGGCCTATGCCGCTGCCGACGACGGCCCACTCGACGGTCCGCCCCCCGTCCCGCACGCGACTGTCCATGCCGCCACGCTATACGCCGCCACCGACAGCCCGGCCCGTGCGCGCACCCCCCTCCGCGGCCCGCCGGAGGCCCGCCCGAGCACCGTCCGAGCCCCCTGACCCCGCTCGTACGTCGCCTGCCCGTCCCCCCGCCGCACCCTGCCCCGCCGCCCGTACGACGCCCGCGGCCCCCGCCCGCGCCCCACGGGGCCCGACCGGCCACCGTCCCCCGGGCGACGGTCCCCCGGAAGACGACCGTCCACCGGCCCGCCCGAAAGGCCGCCGGTCCGCCCGGCCTTCGAGCCGTCCGCCGTCCGCCCGGCCGAGCGGGCGTCACCCGGGTCGACTACCCTCCACGGTCAGGTCCGCGCGGAACGCGAGGGGTGAGGGGCACACGGGTATGCAGGGCACAGTCGACGGATTCAGCCACGGTCTCGTCACTCCCGTGGTCGCCTACCTCATGGCCTGCCTCGGCGGCGCGCTGGGCCTGCGCTGCACGACCAGGGCACTGTGCTTCCCCGGCTCCTTCCGTCCCGGCTGGCTGGCCCTCGGCGCGACGGCGATCGGCACGGGCATCTGGACCATGCACTTCATCGCGATGACGGGCTTCCGCATCGAGGAGGTGCCCGTCGACTACGACGGCCCCGTCACCTTCGCCAGCCTCGTCGTCGCCATCCTCATGGTCGGCGTCGGGATCGTCATCGTCGCGCAGCGGCCCGGCCGCACCGCGATGGCCCTGGGCACCGGCGGGACCATCACCGGTCTCGGCATCGCCACCATGCACTACCTCGGCATGGCCGGCATGCGCCTGCCGGGCCGGCTGGAGTACGACACCGCCACCGTGACCCTCTCCGTCCTCATCGCGGTGGTGGCCGCCACCTGCGCCCTGTGGGCCGCGCTCCACGTCCGCGGCTTCGGGGCGAGCGTCGGCGCGAGCCTCGGCATGGGCCTCGCGGTGACCGGCATGCACTACACCGGCATGGCCGCCGTCAGCGTCCACCTGCACACCGGCGGCACCTCCGTGGCAGCCGGCCACGACGACGCCACGGGAACGGCCACCGGGGCGGCCACCGGGGCCGCGGAGGCCGTCGGCGCCGTGGGCGCGGGGGCCGCGGACGCCGTCGGGGCGCTCGACGCGGCCGTCACCGCCGGCAGCGGCCCGGCCGGAGCGCTCCTGGTGCCCATGCTCGCCGGACCGGCCGTCTTCCTGCTGCTCGCGGGGGTCGTCGTGCTCTTCGACCCCGCGCTCGTCGGCGGCGACCGGGACCGCCGCGCGCCCGCCGACCCGCGCGCCCACCTCCCCGGCATCCCGGCGCCCCGCCACCGCGACGACGGCCGCTGACGGCCCCGGGCCCCGGGCCGGGCGCGACCCCGGATCCCGCGCCGGACCGGACGGCGGACGGAACGGCGGACGGGGCGGGGACCGGAACGGCGGACGGGGCGGGGACCGGGGCGGCGGCGTGATCACCGCCCGGCTGTCAGTGCCGGGTCGTACGGTGGTGTCATGCGGCCCGTATCCAAGATCGAACGCTCGGTGGCGCCCTTCGAGGTCGTCAGCCCGTACCAGCCCAGCGGCGACCAGCCCACGGCCATCGCCGACCTCGAGCGGCGTGTCCGCGCCGGCGAGAAGGACGTCGTCCTGCTCGGTGCGACCGGCACCGGCAAGTCGGCGACCACGGCCTGGATGATCGAGCGGCTCCAGCGGCCCACGCTCGTCATGGCGCCGAACAAGACCCTCGCCGCCCAGCTGGCCAACGAGTTCCGCGAGCTGCTGCCGAACAACGCCGTCGAGTACTTCGTCTCGTACTACGACTACTACCAGCCCGAGGCGTACGTCCCGCAGTCGGACACGTACATCGAGAAGGACTCCTCGATCAACGAGGAGGTGGAGCGCCTGCGCCACTCGGCGACGAACTCCCTGCTCACCCGCCGGGACGTCATCGTGGTCGCCTCCGTCTCGTGCATCTACGGCCTCGGCACGCCGCAGGAGTACGTCGACCGGATGGTCTCCCTCCGCGTCGGCGACGAGATCGACCGCGACCAGCTGCTGCGCCGCTTCGTCGACATCCAGTACACGCGCAACGACCTCGCCTTCACGCGCGGCACCTTCCGGGTGCGCGGCGACACGATCGAGATCTTCCCGGTCTACGAAGAGCTCGCCGTGCGCATCGAGATGTTCGGCGACGAGATCGAGGCCCTCTCCACGCTCCACCCGCTCACCGGCGAGGTCATCAGCGACGACGAGCACCTGTACGTCTTCCCCGCCAGCCACTACGTGGCCGGCCCGGAGCGCATGGAGCGCGCGGTCAACGGCATCGAGCGCGAGCTGGAGCAGCGCCTCGCCGAGCTGGACAAGCAGGGCAAGCTGCTCGAGGCCCAGCGGCTGCGCATGCGCACCACGTACGACATCGAGATGATGCGGCAGATCGGCTCCTGCTCCGGCATCGAGAACTACTCGATGCACTTCGACCAGCGCGAACCGGGCTCGCCGCCCAACACCCTCCTCGACTACTTCCCCGAGGACTTCCTGCTGGTCATCGACGAGTCGCACGTCACCGTGCCGCAGATCGGCGCCATGTACGAGGGCGACGCCTCCCGCAAGCGCACCCTCGTCGACCACGGCTTCCGCCTGCCGTCCGCGCTCGACAACCGCCCGCTGAAGTGGGAGGAGTTCCAGGAGCGCATCGGACAGACGGTGTACCTGTCGGCGACGCCGGGAGCGTACGAGCTGTCCCGCTCCGACGGCTTCGTCGAGCAGATCATCCGCCCCACCGGACTGGTCGACCCGGAGGTCGTCGTCAAGTCCACCGAGGGCCAGATCGACGACCTGGTCCACGAGATCCGGCTGCGCACCGAGCGGGACGAGCGCGTCCTCGTCACCACGCTCACCAAGAAGATGGCCGAGGACCTCACCGACTACTTCCTGGAGCTCGGCATCCAGGTGCGCTACCTCCACAGCGACGTCGACACGCTGCGCCGCATCGAGCTGCTGCGCGAGCTGCGCGCCGGCGAGTACGACGTCCTGGTCGGCATCAACCTCCTCCGTGAGGGCCTCGACCTGCCGGAGGTCTCCCTCGTCGCCATCCTCGACGCCGACAAGCAGGGCTTCCTGCGCTCGGGAACCTCCCTCATCCAGACCATCGGACGCGCGGCGCGCAACGTCTCCGGCCAGGTCCACATGTACGCCGACACGATCACCCCGGCGATGGCGCAGGCCATCGACGAGACCAACCGCCGCCGCGAGAAGCAGATCGCGTACAACACCGCCCACGGCATCGACCCGCAGCCGCTCCGCAAGAAGATCAACGACATCGTCGCCACCATCGCGCGCGAGGAGGTCGACACCGAGCAGCTCCTCGGCACCGGCTACCGCCAGACCAAGGACGGCAAGGGCGCCAAGGCCCCCGTCCCCTCGCTGGGGAACGCCGCCCGCGCCGCCAAGGACGGCGGCAAGGCCGGCAGGAGCCGGGCGGCGGCCCCGAAGGGCGCGCTGACCAGCGACCGCCCCGCCACCGAACTGGCCGGGATCATCGAGGAGATGACCGAGCGGATGCGGGCCGCGGCCGCGGACCTCCAGTTCGAGGTCGCGGCACGGCTGCGCGACGAGGTGAGCGAGCTGAAGAAGGAGCTGCGGCAGATGAAGGAGGCGGGCATCGCCTGACGGGTCGCCCGCGGCGGGCGCGGCGGCCGGGCCGCGCATGCCGCCGCCCGCTGTGTTGCAAGACCGACACAAAAGGGGGAAGCGGCCTGATGCGGTGTCGCGGCCCCGCATAGGGTGCTGGGAAACCGCACCCCACATCGAGGGCGGCCGCGGGGAACGCTACAGAGAGGGGTCAGCGCGTGTCGGTCAACTTGACCAAGGGCCAGGCCATCAGCCTGCAGAAGAGCGATGGGGGGACCCTGTCCGCGGTGCGGATGGGGCTCGGATGGCAGGCGGCGCCGCGCCGCGGTCTGTTCGGCTCGCGCACCCGCGAGATCGACCTCGACGCGTCGGCGGTGCTCTTCGCCGACAAGCAGCCGGTCGACGTCGTCTTCTTCCGCCACCTGGTGAGCGACGACGGCTCGGTCCGCCACACCGGGGACAACCTGGTCGGCGGCGCGGGCCAGGGCGGCGACGACGAGGCGATCCTCGTGGACCTCCAGCGGGTCCCGGTCCACATCGACCAGATCGTCTTCACGGTCAACTCCTTCACCGGCCAGACGTTCCAGGAGGTGCAGAACGCCTTCTGTCGCCTGGTCGACGAGACGAACGGCCAGGAGCTGGCCCGCTACACCCTGGACGGCGGCGGCCAGTACACCGCGCAGATCATGGCGAAGGTGCACCGCACGGGCGGCGCCTGGAGCATGACGGCGATCGGCGCCCCGGCCAACGGCCGGACGTTCCAGGACCTGATGCCGGCGATCCTGCCGAGCCTGTAGTCCGCCCGGGTCCGCGAGCGGATCCGTCACCACCCGCAGCTCCCGGAGGCACGAGCCCCCCGGGAGCTGCCACGCATCCGCAACCACCGAGGGGACGACAGGCGATGACGGCCGAGCTGGTCCGGGGGCAGAACCACCCGCTGCCCGAGACCCGACTGGAGGTACGGGTGTCGTCCGGCGTGCCGCTGGTGGCCGCGGCGTCGCTGGTGGACGCCGACGGGACCGTCGCCGGGCCCGAGCGGTTGGCCCACCCGGGGGCGCCGTGCCTGCCGGGCGTCGAGGTGTCGCGGCAGGCGGCCGCGGAGCACCGGCTCGCCGTCGACCTGGACGCCCTGCCCGCCGACGCGCACCGCGTCGCCGTCCTGCTCGCCCTTCCCGTCGGCACGGGTGGGCCCGGCCGGTTCGGGCTCGTGGCGGCGCCGTTCGTCGCGGTCACCGCCCTCGACGGCGCCGAGGTCGTCACGTTCACCCTCACCGGTCTGGACCCGGAGTCCGCCGTCGTCGCCGTGGAGCTCTACCGCCGCCAGGGCGCCTGGAAGGTCCGCGCCGTCGGCCAGGGCTACGCGGGCGGCCTCGCGGCGCTCCTGCACGACCAGGGCGTCGAGCGCGCGGCCGACGTGGCGGCGGCCGTCCACGACGCCGTGGCGGGCGGCCTCGACCGTACGGTCGCGACGCCCCCGCCGCGAACCCCCGAGGGGGACAGGGCGCGCCGCGACACGGCTCCGCTGGCCCCCGCGGGCGCCCCCGCGACGCCCACCTCGCCCCCGTCGCCCCACGGCTCCCAGCCGCCACACGCGTCCACCGCCCCGCCGGCGGGGCGGACGGGACCGGTCGGCGCGCCCGTCTCCGCCGGCCCCGTCGACTACACGCACCCCCGCCGGCAGACCACCGCGCCCCCGCCGCCGCCTCCGACCGCCCCACCGGCCACGCCCGGCGCGCCCGCCGCACCGGTCGCCGGCGACGCCACCGGCTGGTCGATGGAGGAGCGCCTGTACAACCAGGTCTGGGGCATGTTCGAGGACCTGGCCCGGGCGGTCGCCGCGTACCGCAGCGCCGTCGATTTCGCCGAGTCCCGCATGGACCAGGAGCTGGAGCACGCCCTGTCCGACCCGCGCAGCCGCATCGGCGGCGCCGGCGACGCCGCCCGAGCCGCCGCGCGGGCCCGCTGTGAGGAGCTGACCGACCGGGCCAAGGCGGCCCTCGACCGCGACCTCGCCCAGCTCGCCGCCGAGTCCGCCGTGGTGGAGCCGGCGCTGCCGCCCGCGTTCGCGCGCTGGGAGGACCCGTCCTGGCTCGCCTACCGCGTCCCCATGGAGGTCCCGATGGCGCTGCGCCTGGGCGACCTCCACCTGCCCGAACGCCCCGAGCTGCGCGTCCCGATGCTCGTCCGGCTTCCCCTGGAGCGCGGACTGTGGGTCGACAGCGGCCGCCGCGCCTCCCGGGAGGCCCTGTTCCTCGACGAGGGCCGGCTGCGCCGCCTCGCCCTCGACACGGCCGTCGCCCACGCGGCGCGGCTGCTCGCCGTCCACCCGCCCGGCGACTTCACCGTGCGCGTGATCGACCCGGCGGGGGCCGGGGCGGCCGCCTTCGCCCCGCTGACCGCCGCGGGTGTGCTGGCGGAGCCGCCGGCCGCCGGACCCGGGGGAGTGGCCACGGTGCTGGCCCGCCTCACCCAGCGCGTCGACCTGGTGCAGATGGCCGTGCGCGGCGGTGCCGGGGCCGACGCGCTCCCGCCGGAGCTGGACACCGCCCAGCAGCTGCTGATCGTCAACGACTTCCCGCACGGCTTCGACGACCGCGCCGTCACCCAGCTGCGCTACCTCGCCGACGAGGGCCCCGCCGTGGGGGTGCACCTGCTGATGGTCGCCGACCGGGAGGACGCCGACGCGTACGGGCCGGTGCTGGACCCGCTGTGGCGCTCGCTGCTGCGCCTGACGCCCGTGCCGGACGACCATCTGGCCGATCCGTGGGTCGGTCACGCGTGGACGTACGAGCCGCCGCTCGTGCCCGGGGGCGGCGAGGTGCTCCACCAGGTGCTGGCGCAGGTCGCCGCGGCCCACCGCGCGTGGCGCCGCTGAGCGTCACCCATCCCCGCCACATCGGTCCCCACCTGCGGACTTGGCGTCTCCTTGACCGTGCTCTTTACCTTCGCTTGGTGTTTCGTGTACGGTTCTTTTACGCGGAGGGGAGTACTCCCACACTGCGGCGTGCCCGTCAGTACGGACGGTCGGACAGAGACCTGGTCCCGGGGCGCCGGCCCGGCCCGTCCACCCGATCCCTCGGGTGACGCCCGGGTGGAAGAGACCTCCGGCAGCGACGACGCTGATCAGTAGCCGTACGACGCCGGAGGCGCAGTGGACGTTTCGTTCAACTTGTGGGTGGTGACCGTTCTCGGTCTCATCGCCCTGATCGCGGTCGACTTCCTCATCGGGCGCAAGCCCCATGACGTGTCGATCAAGGAAGCCGGAATCTGGACGGTCGTCTGGATCGTCCTGGCCGTCCTGTTCGGCCTCGGCCTGCTGTTCTTCGGGGACAGCCGCTCGGCCGGCGAGTTCTTCGCCGGTTACATCACCGAGAAGTCGCTCAGCGTCGACAACCTCTTCGTCTTCGTCCTCATCATGGCGAAGTTCTCGGTGCCGTCCCACCTCCAGCAGCGGGTGCTGCTGATCGGCGTGCTCATCGCCCTCGTCCTGCGCGCGATCTTCATCGCCGCGGGCGCCGCGATCATCGCCAGCTTCTCGTGGGTCTTCTACATCTTCGGCGCCTTCCTGATCTACACCGCCTGGAAGCTGATCAAGGAAGCCTCCTCGGACGAGCCCGACGAGGAGTACGAGGAGAACCGCCTGCTGAAGTCGATCGAGCAGCGCTTCGGCGTCGCCGACCGGTACCACGACACCAAGCTCTTCCTCCGGGTCAACGGCAAGCGGGTCCTGACGCCGCTGATGGTGGTCATGCTCGCCATCGGCACCACGGACGTGCTGTTCGCGCTGGACTCCATCCCCGCGATCTTCGGCCTGACGCAGGACCCGTACATCGTCTTCACGGCCAACGCCTTCGCCCTCATGGGCCTGCGGCAGCTGTACTTCCTCATCGGCGGTCTGCTGCGGAAGCTGGTCCACCTCAGCTACGGCCTGTCCGTGATCCTCGGCTTCATCGGCGTGAAGCTCATCCTCCACGCCCTGCACGAGTCCGGGGTGCACGTCCCGGAGATCTCCATCCCGGTCTCCCTCGCCGTCATCTGCGGCGTGCTGGTCATCACCACCATCACCAGCCTCGTCGCCTCCCGCCGCAAGGCCGCCGCGGAGGAGGAGAAGTCCGTCAAGGTCCGATGACCGCACCCCGGTGACCGCACCACCGGCCGGGCCGCCCGCGCGCCCCGGCCGGTGGCACGCGTCAGCGGCCCGGGTGGGCGGCGCGCACGGACGACGCGCACGGACGACGCGCGCGGACGACGCGCGTGCACGGCCCCGTTCGACGGCCGCGCCCTCAGACCACCGCGGGCTCCTCCGCCTCCTGCGCGCCCGCCCGACCCGAAGCCACCGCGGCCGGCAGGGTCTCCGGCAGCAGCGCGAAACAGCCCAGGCTCAGCAGGGCGATCCCGGTCAGGTACGCCGCCACGCCCCACGGCGGCCCCGCCCGGCCGGACACGGCCGTCGCCACCATCGGGGTCAGCGCCCCACCGAGGACACCCGCCAGGTTGGTACCCCAAGGCCGCACCCGTGCACCGCACCCTCGGCTCGTACAGCTCCGGCAGGTACGCGGCGACCACCGCGAACATCGTCACGAACGCCAGCAGCGCCCCCAGGATCCCCGCGAACATCAGCACCGGCCGTGCCGTGTGGAGCAGACCCGCCATCGGGAACATCCACAGGGCGCTCGCCGCGCACCCGGCCAGGCACATCGGCCGCCGCCCGTAGCGGTCCGCCAGCAGCGCCACCAGCGGCGTGAGCGCCCCCTTCACCGCCACCGCCGCCATGACGCACGCCAGCATGACCGTCCGGTCCACCCCCAGCCGCGAGCCGGCCCATGGACGGCCCGTCCGGGGGCGCCGACGCGGACGGCGGGAGGTGACTCTGGCGCATGCCGCGCCAACGGTGCGGCGCGCGCCCCGGTCACGGGGCGCGCGGAGGCGCGGGACGCGGTCCCGCGCGTCTCACCAGCCCCGTGCGCGCCACTCCGGGAGCTGCGGGCGCTCGTCGCCGAGCGTGGTGTCCCTGCCGTGGCCCGGGTAGACCCAGGTCTCGTCCGGGAGGGCGCCGAAGAGCTTCGTCTCCACGTCGTGGAGCAGGCCGGCGAACGCCTCCGGGTCCTTGTGGGTGTTGCCCAGGCCGCCGGGGAAGAGGCAGTCGCCGGTGAAGACGTGGGGGTGGCCGTGCGGGTCGTCGTAGACGAGGGCGATCGAGCCCGGCGTGTGGCCCTTCAGGTGGCGCGCGGTCAGCTCGACGCGGCCGACCCGGACCGTGTCGCCGTCCTCGACCAGGACGTCGGTCGGGACCTCGATCCCCTCGGCGTCGTACCGCCCCGCGTACGTGCGCGCGCCCGTGGCGGCGACCACCTCGGCCAGCGCGTACCAGTGGTCGTGGTGGCGGTGGGTGGTGACGACGGACGCGACGCCGTCGTCACCGATCAGCCGCAGCAGGGTCCGCGGCTCGTTGGCCGCGTCGATCAGCAGCTGCTCGCCGGTGGCCCGGCAGCGCAGCAGGTACGCGTTGTTGTCCATCGGACCGACGGCGACCTTCGAGATGATCAGGTCCGTCAACTCGTGCACGTCCGCGGGTCCGCCGACCTTCACCGCTCCGCTGTACGTCATGGGATCACCCTATAGCGGGGGCAGGGCCGGGAGGGGGCCGTCCGAGACCTTCAGCGCGGAGCCGTCGCGGCGGCCCGCGAGCCAGCCGAGGAGGTCCGCCGCGGCGCCGCGCACGGCGACCGGTCCGCCGGCCGCGCCGCCGCCCGTCGTCCAGGTCCGGCCGTCGTCGGCGGTGAGCGTGACCGGGGGGACGTCCGGGAGGCCGGAGAACCGGGCCGCCAGGAAGTCGATCTCGCGCTCGGTGAACGCGTCGGGCAGGTCCTCCAGCTCGTAGCCGACACCCAGGTCGACGTGGTGCAGCTCGACCTCGGCGAGGCGGCGGAACGGCACCCGCGCCGCCCGGTCGGTCACGCCGTTGCGGAGCTCGACCGTGCGGCCCCAGTCCGCCGGGGCCTCGCCCTCGGCGCGGAAGCGCGCGGCCGACGTCCGCAGGTCGTCCAGCTGCTCGGCGAGCGGGCGCGGGGCACCGCGCTCGATGTCGGCGTCGCGCACCTCGGCGCTGGGGTACATGGGGCGGCCCTGGAGGACGTTCACGAGGGCGTCCGCGTTGCGCGCGAGGTGGGTGAGGACATGTCCGCGGCTCCAGCCGGGAAGACGGGAGCCCTCCGCGACGTTGGAATCGTCGAGTGCCGAGACCGCGGTGAGCAGCCGTTCGGTCGCCTCCTCCACGGAGGCCAGGTCATGGGCGTGGTCGATCATGCTGCTGACAGTAGCGCCACCACCCGTTCGGGTGAAGGTGACTGAGCGCGGACCTAAATCGAATGTGCGTGCTATACGCTCGGTGGAGGCATCCTTGGAAGTCAGGCCTTCATCCACCTGACGGCCCCCATAGGCTGGATCAGTCTGGGACGGGGGCCAGTGCCCCCGCTTCTCTCAAGAAAGGTGCGGACCCGGCGTGGCCGACCGTCTCATCGTCCGTGGCGCGCGCGAGCACAACCTGAAGAACGTCTCGCTCGACCTCCCGCGCGACTCCCTCATCGTCTTCACCGGACTCTCGGGGTCGGGCAAGTCCTCCCTCGCCTTCGACACGATCTTCGCCGAGGGCCAGCGCCGTTACGTCGAGTCCCTCTCCTCGTACGCCCGGCAGTTCCTCGGCCAGATGGACAAGCCCGACGTCGACTTCATCGAGGGCCTCTCGCCGGCGGTCTCCATCGACCAGAAGTCGACCTCGCGCAACCCGCGCTCCACGGTCGGCACCATCACCGAGGTCTACGACTACCTCCGGCTCCTCTTCGCCCGCATCGGCAAGCCCCACTGCCCCGAGTGCCGCAGGCCGATCTCCCGCCAGTCGCCGCAGGCCATCGTCGACAAGGTGCTGGAGCTCCCCGAGGGCAGCCGCTTCCAGGTCCTGTCGCCGCTGGTGCGCGAGCGCAAGGGCGAGTTCGTCGACCTCTTCGCCGACCTCCAGACCAAGGGCTACAGCCGGGCCCGGGTGGACGGGACGACCGTCCAGCTCACCGAGCCGCCCACGCTGAAGAAGCAGGAGAAGCACACCATCGAGGTGGTCGTCGACCGCCTGACCGTGAAGGAGAGCGCCAAGCGGCGCCTGACCGACTCGGTCGAGACCGCGCTGGGCCTCTCCGGCGGCATGGTCGTGCTCGACTTCGTCGACCTCCCCGAGGACGACCCCGAGCGCGAGCGGATGTACTCCGAGCACCTGTACTGCCCGTACGACGACCTGTCCTTCGAGGAGCTGGAGCCCCGCTCCTTCTCGTTCAACTCGCCCTTCGGCGCCTGCCCCGACTGCACGGGCATCGGCACGCGCATGGAGGTCGACCCGGAGCTGATCGTCCCGGACGAGGACCGCTCCCTCGACGAGGGCGCCATCCACCCCTGGTCGCACGGCCACACCAAGGAGTACTTCGGCCGCCTGATCGGCGGACTGTCGCAGGCGCTCGGCTTCCGCACGGACATCCCCTGGGCCGGCCTGCCCCAGCGCGCCAGGAAGGCCCTGCTGTACGGCCACAAGACCCAGGTCGAGGTCCGCTACCGCAACCGGTACGGCAGGGAGCGGGCCTACACCACGCCCGCCTTCGAGGGCGCCGTCTCCTTCGTCAAGCGCCGCCACAGCGAGGCCGAGAGCGACTCCAGCCGTGAGCGCTTCGAGGGGTACATGCGCGAGGTGCCCTGCCCGACCTGCGAGGGCACCCGGCTCAAGCCGATCGTGCTCGCGGTGACGGTCATGGACAGGTCCATCGCGGACGTCTCCGCCATGTCGATCAGCGAGTGCGCCGAGTTCCTGGGCCGCCTCACCCTCAGCGCCCGCGACAAGAAGATCGCCGAGCGGGTGCTGAAGGAGGTTAACGAACGCCTCCGGTTCCTGGTCGACGTGGGCCTGGACTACCTCTCGCTCAACCGTGCCGCCGGTACCCTCTCCGGCGGCGAGGCCCAGCGCATCAGGCTCGCCACGCAGATCGGCTCCGGCCTGGTCGGCGTGCTGTACGTGCTCGACGAGCCGTCCATCGGCCTGCACCAGCGCGACAACCACCGGCTGATCGAGACCCTCGTCCGCCTCCGCGACATGGGCAACACCCTCATCGTGGTCGAGCACGACGAGGACACCATCAAGGTCGCCGACTGGGTCGTCGACATCGGTCCCGGCGCCGGCGAGCACGGCGGCGAGGTCGTCCACTCCGGACCGCTGAAGGAGCTCCTCGCCAACGAGGCGTCGATGACCGGGCAGTACCTGGCGGGGAAGAGGGCCATCCCCGTCCCGGACGTCCGCCGCCCCGTCGACCCCGCCCGGATGCTCACCGTCCACGGCGCCCGCGAGAACAACCTGCGCGACATCGACGTGTCGTTCCCGCTGGGCGTGCTCACCGCGGTCACCGGCGTCTCCGGGTCCGGCAAGTCGACCCTGGTCAACGACATCCTGTACACACACCTGGCGCGCGAGCTCAACGGCGCCAAGTCCGTGCCCGGCCGCCACACCCGCGTCGACGGCGACGACCAGGTCGACAAGGTCGTCCACGTCGACCAGTCGCCGATCGGCCGCACCCCGCGGTCCAACCCGGCCACGTACACCGGTGTCTTCGACCACGTCCGCAAGCTGTTCGCCGAGACGATGGAGGCGAAGGTCCGCGGCTACCTGCCGGGCCGGTTCTCCTTCAACGTCAAGGGCGGCCGCTGCGAGAACTGCTCCGGCGACGGCACCATCAAGATCGAGATGAACTTCCTCCCGGACGTCTACGTGCCGTGCGAGGTCTGCCACGGCGCCCGCTACAACCGGGAGACCCTGGACGTCCACTACAAGGGCAAGTCCATCGCCGAGGTGCTGGACATGCCGATCGAGGAGGCCCTGGACTTCTTCGAGGCCGTGCCGACGATCTCCCGGCACCTCAAGACGCTCACGGAGGTCGGCCTCGGGTACGTCCGGCTCGGCCAGTCCGCGCCGACGCTGTCGGGCGGCGAGGCGCAGCGCGTCAAGCTCGCCAGTGAGCTGCAGAAGCGCTCCACCGGCCGCACGGTGTACGTCCTCGACGAGCCCACCACGGGTCTGCACTTCGAGGACATCGCCAAGCTGATCAAGGTGCTGTCCAACCTGGTCGACAAGGGCAACACCGTCATCGTCATCGAGCACAACCTCGACGTCATCAAGACGGCCGACTGGCTCGTCGACATGGGTCCCGAGGGCGGCAGCGGCGGCGGCATCGTCGTCGCCGAGGGGACGCCGGAGACCGTCGCGGGCGAGCCCGCCAGCCACACCGGCAAGTTCCTGCGCGACATCCTCGACGCCGGCCGCATCAGCGACGCCACCCAGGTGAAGACGGTGGGCAGGCGCCCGGCGAAGAAGGCCACGGCCAAGAAGGCGGCGACCAAGGCCACGGCGACCAAGGCGGCGGCGACGAAGGCGGCGGCGAAGGCCACGGTCAAGAAGACCGCCGCGTCCCGCGCGACCGGGAGCTGACACCGCTCCCTCGCCGCGGGGCCCACGGGTCCCGCGGCGAGGCGGTCCGCCCCGGTCCGGCCCGCTGCGGCGGCCCGCCGGAAGGTGCGGGGGTCTGCGTCGGTATCGTCGGGTCCGTACCCGCAGTACCCCGTACCCGTACCCCGTGGAGCACCCATGCCCGGCCAGCCCGCCACCCGCCGCACCGTGCTGAAAGGCGCCGCCCTCGCCGGCGCCGCCGGGCTCGGGACCGCCGCCTGCTCCACCGACTCCAAGCTGGGGCACGCGCGCACCCCCACCCCGACCGCACCGGTCGACCTCGGCGCGGCGGACGCGGTGCCGGTCGGCGGCGCCAAGCTCTACCGGGAGCAGCGCCTCCTCGTGCACTGCCCCGCCAAGGGCCAGTACCGAGCCTTCAGCGCCCAGTGCACCCACGCGGGCTGCGTGCTCGACAAGATCGAGGAGAACGAGGGCAACTGCCCCTGCCACCGCAGCCGCTTCGACGTCACCACCGGCCACGTCGTCAAGGGCCCGGCGACCGTCCCGCTCCCCGAGGTGCCCGTCACGGTCAAGAACGGCAACCTCGTCGCGGGCCCCCAGGACTGACCGTCGGGGCAGCCCCCCGGCCCGCTACTCCCAGTCCCAGTCGATCCCGAGGATCCCCGGGCGCACCCCCTGCTCCACGAAGTGCACGGTGCGGTGCCGGCCGCTCAGCGTCAGCTCGCCCCGCGCCCCGCGCGGCGCCCCCGCCGACGCCTGCGCGAACCGCCGGCACCGCACAGGCAGCGCGTCCTCGTGGAACCCCACCTGCAGCACGTACTGCCCGCCCGCGAAGCTGAACCCGCGCACGTACTCCGCGCTCTGCCCGCCCGTCCCGTCCTCGAAGGCGTACCCCAGGGCGTAGGTGTCCCCGGCGCGCAGCCGCGCGTCGAACAGCAGCTCCGCGACGACCACGCCCGTCTCCCGGTGCCAACGGACCCGCCCCGTGCGGCAGTTGTCGCCCGCCCGCACCTCCACCCGCTCCGGATCGCAGCCCGGGTCCCCGTGGTGGATGGCGACGTACCGGTCCACGCCGTCCCGGTGCGCCCGCAGGACGTGCAGCGAGTCGCGCCCCACCAGCTGCCGGCCTGCCCCGATGCGCACACGCTCGTGGTGCCCCACCGTGTGCAGCCCGCCGTCCGCGGGCAGCCCCAGCCCCGCGATGAGCTCCTCCACCACCCCGGACGCCTCCACCAGCGCCCGGTACGACCGCGCCGCCGGTCGCACCACCTCACCGCGTTCCACCCCCGCCCCGCTCGTGCCACCACCGGCCGCGGGGCCGTCGAGCAGCCGGATCAGGGAGCCGCCGGGCAGCTCCAGCAGCTCCTCCAGGGCCCTGACCGCCTTCAGCGACTCGGGCCGCTGCGGTCGGCGCGCCCCCTGCTGCCAGTAGCACAGGCTGGTCACCCCCACCGTGATGCCGCGGTGCGCCAGGTGGTGCCGGACCCGCTGCAGCGGCAGTCCGCGCGCCGCGAGCGCCGCGCGGAGCGCCAGGTGGAACGGGCCGGTGCGCAGGAGCTGTGCCAGATCGGCCTCGGCCTCGGGGTGTCGCACGAGGACTCCTCAGTGAACGTTCACGTACGGGGTGGTACGACGCCGCGCCCGCGCGGACCGCGCGGCAGGTCGGACGGGGCCCGGTCGTTCACACGTCAACCGCTTCCGCTCACACCACGGCGTCATCCCGCATTGAAGCGTGTTGACCTGCTCGCGACAACGATCGATGCTTCCGGCAGCGTCCGGACGCGCTCCTCCCTCCCCACATCCCCTTCGGAGGAACGCGATGCGCACCCCCACCGACCAGCAGCCGCCACGGAGCCGACGGCGCGCGGGCCTCGCCGCCGCCGTCTGCGCCGCACTCCTCGCCCTCCCCACCGCCACCGCAGCCGCCGCCCCGCACGACCCCGCCCACCGCCCCGCCGCGGCCCTGGCCGCCAAGCGCCTCGACATCACCATGCAGGCCCAGCAGAAGACCAACTGGTGCTGGGCCGCCGCGGGCAACACCATCGCCACCTGGTTCGGCCGCTCGTACAGCCAGAACCAGTTCTGCAACGCGGCCTTCGACCGCCGGCAGGGCTACGACTGCCCGAACTGGCAGGCCACTCTCGGCAACGTCCAGACCGGACTGCGCTGGGCCGGCGTCAACCCCGGCTCGTACGTCGACGGCTGGCTCCGCTACAGCACCGTCCAGACCGAGATCAACGCGAACCGGCCCGTCGAGACCCGTATCCAGTGGTCGGGCGGCGGCGGCCACATGCACGTCCTGTACGGCTACGACGACGCCCGCGGCTGGGTCTACTGGGGCGACCCGTGGCCCTCGAGCGACCGCTACAACTGGGCCGCGCACGACTGGTACGTCGCCAACTCCTCCTTCTCCTGGACCCACTCGCTCTACCGGATCGGAGCGTGAGCCCGATGACGCGTCCGCACGCACGGCCCACCGCGGCCGTACTCGCCGCCACCGCCCTCCTGGCGCTCGCGGCCCCGACCGCGACCGCCGCCCCGCTCCCCGCCGACCCGGCCCCCGGCCCCCGCGAGGCCGCCGCCGCCCCGGCGACGCTGGACACGCTGGCCCGGTTCTTCGGCCGCGAGCGCGGCCGTGGCGGCGCCGTGGCCCGGGGTGACGCCACCGACCGGCCCCGGATCGAGGGCCGCGCCGTCGCCGTCCACGTCCTGTCCCCGGAGTTCGTCGCGGGTCGGGCGGGTGCGCCCGTCGCCCGCGTCGAGTTCCACGCCGCCCGCGCCGTCGCGGCCGACGGCCGGGAGGCGTCGGTGTGGAGCGTCCGGCAGGGCGGCGGCTGGCGGGTCGTGAACATCGCCACCGGGGACGACGAGATCCACTTCGTGGAGCGCGGAGCCAGGGTGCTCCCGGGCGGAACGGTCTTCCGCGAGCCGCAGATCGACGCCTGGTACGTCCACGGGGGCGGTCGGGTGCTGCCGCTGGACGAGGACGCGGTACGCGCCGTCGGCGCCGGCGGCACCACGCTCGCCGCGTACCGCGCCCGGGTGGCGGCGGCCTACGGCGACAAGCTGCCCGGCTCCGCCTACGCCCGCGCGGGCAAGGCCGGCGGCTACGGACCCACGAGCCCCGAAGGCACCATCAGCCACACCGACACCGCGGCTCCCGACGCCCGCACGGCTCCCGACGCCCGCCCGGACACCGGCCCCGTCCGGGCCGCCCCGGTCCCGGCCGGCTCCTCCGGGCACGGCGGCTCCCCGGTCACGGCGCCTGGCGCTCCGCCGGTCGCGGGCGCCGCCGCGACCGGCTCCGCCGAAGCGGCCACCGGGCTCCCCGGGACCGCCGCGGCCGCCGCCGGAGCGGCGCTGCTGGCGGCCGCCCTGGTGGCCGTGCGCCCGCGCCTTCGGCGACGGGAGCGCTGACCGCCGCCCGGTCCTGCCGGACCCGCGCCACCCCCCACCCGGGCCGCCGGTTCGGGCCGACCGTACCGGCCCGAACCGGCGGCCCCGCGCCCTCCCGGCCCCGCCCCCGCCCCGGACCCGGGCGTCACCGCTCGGCCCCGGGCTGTCGGTGGGCGCCAGTAGGGTGTCAGGTATGGCCGACCCCTCCAGCTACCGCCCCAAGCCGGGACAGATCCCCGACTCGCCGGGGGTCTACAAGTTCCGTGACGACCACCGCCGGGTGATCTACGTCGGCAAGGCCAAGTCGCTGCGCCAGCGGCTCGGCAGCTACTTCCAGGACCTCGCGGGCCTGCACCCGCGCACCCGGACCATGGTCACCACGGCGGCGTCCGTGGAGTGGACGGTGGTCTCCACCGAGGTGGAGGCCCTCCAGCTGGAGTACTCCTGGATCAAGGAGTACGACCCCCGCTTCAACGTCAAGTACCGCGACGACAAGAGCTACCCCTACCTCGCCGTCACCCTGGGCGACGAGTTCCCCCGCGTCCAGGTCATGCGCGGCCACAAGCAGAAGGGCGTGCGCTACTTCGGGCCGTACGCGCACGCCTGGGCCATCCGCGAGACCGTCGACCTCCTCCTGCGCGTCTTCCCCGTCCGCACCTGCACCTCCGGGGTCTTCCGCAACGCCACCCGGACCGGCCGCCCCTGTCTCCTCGGGTACATCGGCAAGTGCGCCGCCCCCTGCGTGGGCCGGATCACCCCCGAGGACCACCGCGAACTGGCCGAGGAGTTCTGCGACTTCATGGCCGGCCGCACCGGCACGTACATCCGCCGCCTGGAGAAGGACATGATGGCGGCGGCCGACGACATGGAGTACGAGCGGGCCGCCCGCCTCCGCGACGACATAGGCGCCCTGCGCCGGGCCATGGAGAAGAACGCCGTCGTCCTCGCCGACGCCACCGACGCCGACCTCATCGCCGTCGCCGAGGACGAGCTGGAGGCCGCCGTGCAGATCTTCCACGTCCGCGGCGGACGCGTCCGCGGCCAGCGCGGCTGGGTCACGGACAAGGTGGAGGCGGTCGACACCGCCGGCCTCGTCGAGCACGCCCTCCAGCAGCTGTACGGAGAGGAGCGCGGCGACGCCGTCCCCAAGGAGGTCCTCGTCCCGGCCCTCCCCGAGGACCTCGACGCCGTCACCCAGTGGCTCAGCGACCGCCGCGGCTCCCAGGTGTCCCTGCGCATCCCGCAGCGCGGCGACAAGAGGGACCTGATGGAGACCGTCGGGCGCAACGCCCAGCAGGCCCTCGTCCTGCACAAGACCAAGCGCGCCAGCGACCTCACGACCCGCTCCCGCGCCCTGGAGGAGATCGCCGACGCCCTCGGCCTGGACGAGGCGCCGCTGCGCATCGAGTGCTTCGACATCTCCCACCTCCAGGGCGAGGACGTCGTCGCCTCCATGGTCGTCTTCGAGGACGGGCTGCCCCGCAAGAGCGAGTACCGCCGCTTCCAGATCAAGGGTCGCGTCGGGGACACACAGGTCTGGCACGGCCAGGGACAGGACGACGTCCGCTCCATGCACGAGGTGGTCAGCCGCCGATTCCGGCGCTACCTCGCGGAGAAGGAGAGGACCGGCGAGTGGGTCGGCGGCAACGGCGAGACCCCCACCGCGACCGACGGCACCCCGACCCCGACCGACGGCACCCCGACCCCGGCCGACGGCGTCCCGACCCCGGCCGACGGCGTCCCGTCCGCGGCGGCCGCCGGGACACCGGCCGCCGCCGGGGTCCCGCCCGAGGACCTCGACGCGATGGCCGCCGAGGAGGACGGCCGGCCCCGGAAGTTCGCGTACCCGCCCCAGCTGGTCGTCGTCGACGGCGGGAAGCCCCAGGTGGAGGCGGCCCGCCGCGCCCTCGACGAACTCGGCATCGACGACGTCGCCGTCTGCGGCCTGGCCAAGCGCCTGGAGGAGGTCTGGCTCCCCGGCGAGGACGACCCGGTCGTCCTGCCCCGCACCAGCGAGGGCCTGTACCTCCTCCAGCGCGTTCGCGACACCGCCCACGACTTCGCCATCCGCTACCAGCGCAGCAAGCGCGGCAAGCGCCTGCGCACCAGCCCCCTGGACGACGTCGCCGGCCTCGGAGACGCGCGCAAACGGGCGTTGATCAAGCATTTCGGTTCGGTGAAACGCCTCCGGCAGGCGACAATCGACCAGATCTGCGAGGTTCCGGGCTTCGGCCGCAAGACCGCCGAGGCCGTCGCCGTGGCCCTCGCCCAGGCCGCCCCGGCCGCTCCGGCCGTGAACACGGCGACAGGAGAGATCATTGAAGACGACGACGGGGGGACCACGCATGGACGGGGATCCGGACATGAATGACCACACCGCCCACGACGACAGAGCAGAAGACGGAGCAGCAGACGTGAGTACGGGCACGACGATCGAGGCCGGCGAGGCCGCCGAGGCGGCCATCCCCGAGCTGGTGATCATCTCCGGCATGTCCGGCGCCGGACGCAGCACCGCCGCGAAGTGCCTGGAGGACCTCGGCTGGTTCGTCGTCGACAACCTCCCACCCGCCCTGATCCCCACCATGGTGGAGCTCGGCGCCCGCTCCCAGGGCAACGTCGCCCGGATCGCCGTCGTCGTCGACGTCCGCGGCCGTCAGTTCTTCGACGCCCTCCGCGAGTCGCTCGCCGACCTGGACGCCAAGCAGGTCACGCGCCGCATCGTCTTCCTGGAGTCGTCCGACGACGCGCTCGTGCGCCGCTTCGAGTCCGTGCGGCGCCCCCACCCGCTCCAGGGCGACGGCCGCATCGTCGACGGCATCGCCGCCGAGCGGGACCTGCTGCGCGAGCTGCGCGGCGACGCCGACCTGGTGATCGACACCTCCAGCCTCAACGTCCACGAGCTGCGCGCCAAGATGGACGCGCGGTTCGCCGGCGACGAGGAGCCGGAGCTGCGGGCCACGGTCATGTCCTTCGGCTACAAGTACGGCCTGCCCGTCGACGCCGACCTCGTCGTCGACTGCCGCTTCCTGCCCAACCCGCACTGGGTGCCCGAGCTGCGCCCGTACACCGGGCTGAACGAGGAGGTGTCCGGCTACGTCTTCAACCAGCCGGGCGCGAAGGAGTTCCTCGACCGGTACACGGAGCTGCTCGAACTGATCGCCACCGGCTACCGCCGCGAGGGCAAGCGGTACGTGACCATCGCCGTCGGCTGCACGGGCGGCAAGCACCGCTCGGTCGCCATGTCCGAGAAGCTCGCCGCCAGGCTCGCCTCGGAAGGGGTCGAGACCGTCGTCGTGCACCGGGACATGGGGCGCGAGTGAGGCGCCCGTACCCGCGGCGCGCGAGCACCCTCCCGGCCCGCGCGCTGCGCAGACGCCGCGCGCAGCCGAAGGTCGTCGCGCTCGGCGGGGGCATGGGCCTGTCCGCCTCCCTCGCCGCGCTGCGCCGCATCACCGGCGACCTGACCGCCGTGGTCACCGTCGCCGACGACGGCGGCTCCAGCGGCCGGCTCCGCGAGGAGCTCGGCGTGCTGCCCCCGGGCGACCTGCGCAAGGCGCTCGCCGCCCTGTGCGGTGACGACGACTGGGGTCAGACGTGGGCCCGCGTCATCCAGCACCGCTTCCAGTCCCAGGGCGACCTGCACGAGCACGCCGTGGGCAACCTGCTGATCGTCGCCCTGTGGGAACAGCTCGGCGACCACGTCCAGGCGCTCGACCTGGTCGGCAGGCTGCTGGGCGCTCAGGGCCGGGTGCTGCCCATGTCCGCCGTGCCCCTGGAGCTCCAGGCCCTGGTCAGGGGGCACGACCCGGCGCGGCCCGACGACGTCGACACCGTCTGCGGGCAGGCGACCGTGGCGCTGACGCCCGGCGAGGTCCAGTCGGTGCACCTGGTGCCGCACGACCCGCCGGCCGTGCCCGAGGCGGTCGCCGCCGTGCTGGACGCGGACTGGGTGGTGCTCGGCCCGGGGTCGTGGTTCTCCTCCGTGATCCCGCACCTGCTGGTGCCCGAACTGCTCGACGCGCTGGTCGAGACGAAGGCCCGCCGGGTGCTCTCGCTGAACCTCGCGCCGCAACCCGGCGAAACCGCCGGGTTCTCTCCGCAGCGTCATTTGGAGGTTTTGGCCCGACACGCCCCTAAACTCGCCCTGGACGTGGTGCTGGCCGACGAGGCCGCCGTACCTGACCGCGAGTCGCTGGCGGACGCCGCCAAGTGGCTCGGCGCAGCGGTCGAACTGGCCCCGGTGGCCAGGAAGGACGGCCTGCCCAAGCACGACCCGGAGCTGCTGGCCGCCGCGTACGACCGTATTTTTCGGATGCATGGAAGGATCGGCCCATGGCGATGACGGCAGCGGTGAAGGACGAGATCTCCCGGCTCCCCGTCACCCGCACCTGCTGCAGAAAGGCCGAGGTGTCGTCGATCCTCCGGTTCGCCGGCGGCCTGCACCTGGTGAGCGGCCGGATCGTGATCGAGGCCGAGCTGGACACGGCGATGGCGGCGCGCCGCCTGAAGCGGGACATCGCGGAGATCTTCGGGCACGGCTCGGAACTGATCGTCATGGCCCCGGGCGGGTTGCGGCGCGGCTCCCGGTTCGTCGTGCGGGTGGTCGCCGGCGGGGACCAGCTGGCGCGCCAGACCGGTCTCGTGGACGGCCGCGGCCGCCCCATCCGCGGGCTGCCCCCGCAGGTCGTGTCGGGTGCCACCTGTGACGCCGAGGCCGCCTGGCGCGGCGCGTTCCTGGCGCACGGCTCGCTCACCGAGCCCGGCCGGTCCTCGTCGCTGGAGGTCACCTGCCCCGGGCCGGAGGCCGCGCTCGCACTGGTCGGCGCCGCCCGCCGGCTCTCCATCGCGGCCAAGGCCCGCGAGGTCCGGGGCGTGGACCGGGTCGTCGTCCGCGACGGCGACGCGATCGGCGCCCTGCTGACCCGGCTCGGCGCGCACGAGTCGGTCCTGGCCTGGGAGGAGCGGCGGATGCGCCGAGAGGTCCGCGCCACGGCCAACCGGCTGGCCAACTTCGACGACGCCAACCTGCGCCGCTCGGCCCGCGCCGCCGTCGCGGCCGGCGCCCGCGTGCAGCGCGCCCTGGAGATCCTCGGTGAGGAGGTGCCCGAGCACCTCGCGGCGGCCGGCCGGCTGCGCATGGAGCACAAGCAGGCGTCCCTGGAGGAGCTCGGAGCCCTGGCCGACCCGCCGCTGACCAAGGACGCCGTCGCCGGTCGCATCCGGCGCCTCCTCGCCATGGCCGACAAGCGCGCCCAGGACCTCGGCATCCCGGGTACGGAGTCCAACCTCTCCGAGGAGATGGCCGACGGCCTGGTCGGCTGACGACCCGCCCCGTATGCCACCTTGTGACCCCCGTCGGGCCCCGATCTCCGGGCCCCCGGCGGGGGTTGTCGTACGCCCCCGTGAGCTACCCGTCGGTAGGTTCGGGGGCGTCGTCGTACGGGTGCGCTCGATGTCACTGCGCGGGCCCGAGCGGGGTAGGGTCGTAAGCGGTCGGGGACATCCCAATACAGCTCGCCGGCGTCGAGCCGGCGTACCAACGAGGAGATCGGTTCGTGACGATCCGCGTAGGCATCAACGGCTTTGGCCGCATCGGTCGTAACTACTTCCGCGCGCTGCTGGAGCAGGGTGCAGACATCGAGATCGTGGCTGTCAACGACCTGGGTGACACCGCGACCACCGCTCACCTGCTGAAGTACGACACCGTCCTGGGCCGCCTCAAGGCCGACGTCAGCCACACCGCCGACACGATCACGGTCGACGGCCACACCATCAAGGTGCTCTCCGAGCGCAACCCCGCGGACCTCCCGTGGGGCGAGCTGGGCGTCGACATCGTCATCGAGTCGACCGGCATCTTCACCAAGAAGGCCGACGCCGAGAAGCACATCGCCGGCGGCGCCAAGAAGGTCCTCATCTCGGCTCCGGCCAGCGGCGAGGACATCACCATCGTGATGGGCGTCAACCAGGACAAGTACGACGCGGCCAACCACCACGTCATCTCGAACGCTTCCTGCACCACCAACTGCGTGGCGCCGATGGCCAAGGTCCTCGACGAGAACTTCGGCATCGTCAAGGGCATGATGACGACGGTCCACGCGTACACCAATGACCAGCGCATCCTGGACTTCCCGCACAAGGACCTGCGCCGCGCCCGCGCCGCCGCGGAGAACATCATCCCGACCTCCACGGGCGCCGCCAAGGCCACCGCGCTGGTCCTCCCGCAGCTCAAGGGCAAGCTGGACGGCATCGCCATGCGCGTCCCGGTCCCGACCGGCTCGGTCACCGACCTCGTCCTGGAGCTGGACCGCGAGGTCACCAGGGACGAGATCAACACCGCCTTCCAGAAGGCGGCCGAGGGGCAGCTGAAGGGCGTCCTCGAGTACACCGAGGACCCGATCGTCTCCTCCGACATCGTCAACTGGCCCGCCTCCTGCACCTTCGACTCGTCGCTGACGATGGTCCAGGGCAAGCAGGTCAAGGTCGTCGGCTGGTACGACAACGAGTGGGGCTACTCGAACCGACTCGTCGACCTCACCGTCTTCGTGGGCAGCCGGCTCTGATAGACAGCAGGGCGGGCACCTCGATGTGAGCACAGGGCTCGGGCAGCGCAACGCCGCGCTGTACGGGCCCTGTCGCTTGCGCCGACCGAAGTCTCTCCAAGGAGCACCAACCGATGAAGACGATCGACGCACTTCTCCAGCAAGGGGTCGACGGCAAGCGGGTCTTCGTACGCGCCGACCTCAACGTGCCGCTCGACGGCACGACCATCACCGACGACGGCCGCATCCGCGCCGTCCTGCCCACCGTGAAGGCGCTCACCGACGCCGGCGCCAAGGTGATCGTGGCCTCGCACCTGGGCCGGCCCAAGGGCGCCCCGGACCCGGCCTTCTCGCTGCGGCCCGCCGCCGCGCGCCTCGCCGAGCTGCTCGGCGCGCCCGTGGCGTTCGCCGGCGACACCGTCGGCAGCGAGGCGCACGCCGTGATCGCCGCCCTGGAGCCGGGCAGCGCGGCCGTGGTGGAGAACCTCCGCTTCAACCCCGGCGAGACGTCGAAGGACGACGCCGAGCGCGCCGAGTTCGCCGCCCGCCTCGCCGCCCTCGCCGACGTGTACGTGGGCGACGGCTTCGGCGCCGTGCACCGGCGGCACGCCTCGGTCTTCGACCTGCCGAAGCTGCTGCCCGCCTACGCCGGCCACCTCATCGCCACCGAGGTCGGCGTCCTGCGCAAGCTCACCGACGACGTGAAGCGGCCGTACGCGGTCGTCCTCGGCGGCGCCAAGGTCTCCGACAAGCTCGGCGTCATCGACCACCTGCTGGAGCGGGCCGACCGCATCCTGATCGGCGGCGGCATGGCGTACACCTTCCTCAAGGCCAAGGGCCACGAGGTCGGCATCTCCTTGCTCCAGGAGGACCAGGTCCCGGTGTGCCTGGAGTACCTGGCGCGGGCCGAGCAGCGCGGCGTGGAGTTCGTCCTCCCCGTCGACGTCCTGGTCTCGGCGGAGTTCCCCGACCTGAAGACCAAGGCGCCCGCCCACCCCACCACGGTCGCCGCGGACGCCATCCCGGCCGACCAGGAGGGCCTCGACATCGGCCCGAAGACCCGCGAGCTCTACGCCGCGAAGCTCGCCGACGCCGCGACCGTCTTCTGGAACGGTCCGATGGGCGTCTTCGAGCACCCCGACTACGCCGAGGGCACCAAGGCCGTCGCCCAGGCGCTCGTCGGCTCCCCGGCCTTCACCGTGGTCGGAGGCGGCGACTCCGCTGCCGCCGTCCGCACCCTGGGCTTCGACGAGAACGCATTCGGCCACATCTCGACCGGCGGCGGCGCGAGCCTCGAGTACCTCGAGGGCAAGACGCTTCCCGGCCTCGCCGCACTGGAGGACTGAACCACCGTGACCGCACGTACCCCGCTGATGGCGGGCAACTGGAAGATGAACCTCAACCACCTCGAGGCCATCGCGCACGTCCAGAAGCTGGCCTTCGCCCTGACCGACAAGGACCACGACGCCGTCGAGGTCGCCGTGCTGCCGCCCTTCACCGACCTGCGCTCCGTGCAGACCCTGGTGGACGGCGACAAGCTGCGGATCAAGTACGGCGCCCAGGACCTGTCCGCGCACGACTCCGGCGCCTACACCGGCGAGATCTCCGGCGCGATGCTGGCCAAGCTGAAGTGCGCCTTCGTCACCGTGGGCCACTCCGAGCGCCGCCAGTACCACGGCGAGACCGACGCCGTCTGCAACGAGAAGGTGAAGGCGGCCTTCCGGCACGGCCTGACGCCGATCCTCTGTGTCGGCGAGGGCCTCGACGTCCGCAAGGCCGGCGAGCAGGTCGCCCACACCCTCGCCCAGCTCGACGGCGGGCTGAAGGACGTCCCCGCCGAGCAGGCCGAGTCCGTCGTGATCGCCTACGAGCCGGTGTGGGCCATCGGCACCGGCGAGGTCGCCACGCCCGAGGACGCGCAGGAGGTGTGCGGCGCCGTCCGCGCCCGCCTGGCCGAGCTGTACTCCCAGGAGCTGGCCGACAAGGTCCGCATCCAGTACGGCGGCTCCGTGAAGGCCGGCAACATCGCCGCGATCATGGCGCAGCCCGACGTCGACGGCGCCCTCGTCGGTGGCGCCTCGCTGGACACCGAGGAGTTCGTCAAGATCGTCCGCTTCCGCGACCAGTGAGTATGCGGTAGGGCGGAATCGTCGTACCCTTGCGGGGGCCCGGGCTTTTCGTCGGCCTGGGCCCCCGTCGTCCATCCAGTCCTTGAGAATTGCCAGGAAGTAGGGTCCAGCCGTGATTATGGGGTTCTCGATCGCCCTGATCGTGTTCAGCCTGCTGCTGATGCTGCTGGTGCTGATGCACAAGGGGAAGGGCGGCGGTCTCTCCGACATGTTCGGTGGCGGTATGCAGTCCTCCGTCGGTGGCTCCTCGGTCGCCGAGCGCAACCTCGACCGCATCACCGTCGTCGTCGGCCTGCTCTGGGTCGCCTGCATCGTCGTCGTGGGCCTGCTCATCAAGCTGGACGGCTGAACGGGCCGTCCCGCGACCGCGTCCCGTCTCCGGGCGGCGGGGTAACTCCCGTCAATGGACGTGCGTTGGGCCTTACGTAGACTGGGGCATCCTCGAGCACCATCACGCAGGGAGTGACGACCGTGGCAAGTGGCAACGCGATCCGGGGAAGCCGGGTCGGAGCGGGGCCGATGGGGGAGGCCGAGCGCGGTGAGTCCGCGCCCCGGCTCCGCATTTCCTTCTGGTGCTCCAACGGGCACGAGACGCAGCCCAGCTTCGCCAGTGACGCACAGGTCCCGGACACCTGGGACTGCCCCCGGTGCGGCTTCCCGGCCGGTCAGGACCGGGACAACCCGCCGGACCCGCCGCGCACCGAGCCGTACAAGACGCACCTGGCCTACGTGCGTGAGCGGCGCAGCGACGCCGACGGCGAGGCGATCCTGGCCGAGGCGCTCGCCAAACTGCGCGGCGAGATCTGAACCCTGGCACCCGCAGCACGGGCCCTGCCCGCGAGACCCCGAGGGGTCCCGCGAGCGGGGCCCTTTCGCGTACCCGGGGACGGTTCGCGCGTACGGACGGTTTTGGCCTGTGGACAAGTCCGTTGCGGGCGTCAGATCAATTAGGTTGGAAGGGCAGCGGGGCAAGCAGGCAGGTACGAGAAGAAGTGGGCCGATGTCCAACATGAACGCAGAAAGCAGCCGCCCGAGGTTGAACCGGAGGCCCGAGTGGGCCGCCCTGGCCGAGCACCGCGAGCAGTTCGGCCGGACGCACCTGCGCGAGCTGTTCGCCGCCGACCCCGAGCGCGGCACCGGCTACACCCTGCGGGTGGGCGACCTGTATCTGGACTACTCCAAGCAGCTCGTCACGGACGAGACGCTGACGTTGCTGCGCCGGCTGGCCGAGGCCACCGGGGTGGCGGAGCTGCGGGACGCGATGTTCCGCGGCGAGAAGATCAACACCACGGAGGACCGCGCCGTCCTCCACACCGCGCTGCGCGCCCCCCGGGGGACCGTCGTCGAGGTCGACGGCGAGGACGTGGTGCCCGGCGTGCACACCGTCCTCGACCGCATGGCCGCCTTCTCCGAGCGGATCCGCTCGGGGGAGTGGAAGGGCCACACCGGGAAGCCCATCAAGAACGTCGTCAACATCGGTATCGGCGGCTCCGACCTCGGTCCGGCGATGGCCTACGAGGCGTTGCGCGCCTTCACCCGCCGCGACCTGACGTTCCGTTTCGTCTCGAACGTGGACGGCGCGGACCTGCACGAGGCGGTCCACGACCTCGACGCGGAGGAGACGCTCTTCATCATCGCGTCGAAGACGTTCACCACCATCGAGACCATCACCAACGCCACCTCCGCCCGCGAGTGGCTCCTCGGCGGGCTGAAGGCCGGGCCGGAGGCCGTCGCCCGCCACTTCGTGGCCCTGTCGACGAACGCCGGCAAGGTCGAGGACTTCGGCATCGACACGGCCAACATGTTCGAGTTCTGGGACTGGGTCGGCGGCCGGTACTCCTTCGACTCCGCCATCGGCCTCTCCCTGATGATCGCCATCGGCCCGGACGGGTTCCGCGAGATGCTCGACGGCTTCCGGTTGGTGGACGAGCACTTCCGCACCGCCCCGCCGGAGGAGAACGCCCCGCTCCTCCTCGGCCTTCTCGGCGTCTGGTACGGCGCGTTCTTCGACGCCCAGTCGCACGCGGTGCTGCCCTACTCGCACTACCTGTCCAAGTTCACGGCGTACCTCCAGCAGCTCGACATGGAGTCGAACGGCAAGTCCGTGGACCGGGACGGCACCGAGGTGGACTGGCAGACCGGCCCCGTCGTCTGGGGCACCCCGGGGACGAACGGCCAGCACGCCTACTTCCAGCTCATCCACCAGGGCACGAAGACCATCCCGGCGGACTTCATCGGCTTCGCCAGGCCCGTCGCCGGCCTGGGCCCGGACCTGACGGCCCAGCACGATCTGCTCATGGCCAACTTCTTCGCGCAGACGCAGGCCCTGGCCTTCGGCAAGACCCCCGAGGAGGTACGGGCGGAGGGCGTCCCGGAGGAGCTGGTGCCGCACAAGACCTTCCGCGGCAACCACCCCACGACCACCATCCTCGCCGACGAGCTGACCCCGTCCGTGCTGGGCCAGCTGATCGCCCTGTACGAGCACAAGGTGTTCGTCCAGGGAGCCGTCTGGAACATCGACTCCTTCGACCAGTGGGGCGTGGAGCTCGGCAAGGTGCTCGCCAAGCGCATCGAGCCCGTCCTGACGCGGGGCACCGGCGGGGAGGAGCTCGACAGCTCCACCGCGGCGCTCGTCGCCGCCTACCGGACGCTGCGGGGGCGGTGACCTGATGCGGGGGGAGAACGCGGTGCGGCTGCGGCCGCCCAGGAACACCCTGGACCGGCGGGCGGTCGGCTGGTGGCGGGCCCAGTGGCTGCTGACCACCGCCGTGCCGGCGGTCACCCTGGCCGTCCTGGGCGGCCTCCTGGAGCCCGCCCGGACGTGGTCGCTGTCCCTGGCCGGGGCGGTGACGGTGGTGGGGCTCGCCTGTACCGCGTTCTTCCCCCGCTGGTGGTTCCGGGTGCACCGGTGGGAGGTCACGGACGAGGCCGTCTACGTGCGCACGGGGTTCTTCTGGCAGGAGTGGCGGATCGCCCCGATGTCCCGCATCCAGACCGTCGACACGATACGAGGCCCGCTGGAGCAGGCGTTCCGGCTCGCCACGGTCACGGTCACCACGGCGTCCGCGAAGGGCGCGGTCACCCTCGCGGGCCTCGACCACCGGATGGCGGCCGACCTCGCCGAGCGGCTGACGCGGATCACCCGCGACACCCCGGGGGACGCGACGTGACCCCGCTTCCCGACGACCCGACCGCCTCGGACGGTGACGGCGCCCCGCGCCCGGACGGGGGCGGCGGCCCGCGCCCGGACGGGGGCGGCGGCCCGCGCCCGGACGGCGACGGTCTCCCGGAGGGGCCGGGGGGAGTGGGCGGGTTCAGAGTGCCGGACGTGCCAGGTGTGCCAGGCGTGCCGGACGGGCCGGACGGGGCCGGTGTGCCGGACGTGCCAGGCGCGCCGGACGGGCCCGGAGTGTGGGCCGGGGACGCCGCCCGGAGCGACGCCGGGGACGCCGGGGACGGCGAGGAGTGGCGGCGGATCGACCGGCGTACGGTGCTGGTGGCCGCCGTGACGGGCGCCGGGGTCGCGGCCGGTGGCGCCCTGCCAGCCTTCCTTGGCCTGCTCGGTGTCCTCGCCTGGTGGGTCGCGCTCCTGGTGGTGACCGCCGGCGCCCTGCTCCTCGTCCTCGGCGCCGGCGCGCTCGCCCACGTCCGCCGGCACCGGACGCGTTACCGCGTCGGCGCGGAGCGGGTCGAGCTCCACGCCCGGCTCTTCGTCGTCGAGCGGCGCCGCTCCCTGCCCCGGGAGCGCATCCGCAGCGTCGACCTGACGGCCAATCCGCTGCTGCGGATACTCGGCCTCGTCAAGGTCCGCATCGGCACCGGGGAGAAGACCGCCGGTGGCGAGTCGACGCTGGAGCTGGACGCCGTCAGCCGGGCGGAGGGGGAGCGGTTGCGCCGGGAGCTGCTGCGCCGCGCCACCGAGCCGGACGCGACCGCCCGCCACGACGGCGAACTGGCCTCACTGGACCCGTCCTGGATCCGGTACGCGCCGCTCTCCTTCGTCGCCCCCCTCCTCGGCGGTGCGGCGGTCGGCGCCGTCATGCAGGTCAGTGAGTGGTTCGGCGTCCAGCGCGAGGTCATCGACCGCGTCGGTGAGGCCTTCCGCACCACACCGCTCGTCTGGGTCGTCCTCACGCTCACGTCGGCGACCCTGCTCGCCGGGGTCGTCGGCGCATTCGCCCTGTGGGTGGAGATGTGGTGGAACTACCGGCTGGAGCGCGAGCCCGGCGGGACCCTGCGCGTGCGGCGCGGGCTGCTCACCGCCCGTTCGCTCTCCGTGGAGGAGCGGCGGCTGCGCGGCGTCGAACTGGTCGAGCCGCTCGGGGTGCGGCTCTTCCGCGCCGCCCGGGTCGACGCCATCGCCACCGGTCTGGTCAAGGGGAAGGACGACAAGCACGACACCCACAAGTCGCTGCTGCCCGTCGTCCCGCGCGCCAGGGCCGACGAGGTCGCCGCGCGCGTCCTGCGCGAACCCGTGCCGCCCACGAGCGCCGTGCTCACCGCGCACCCCCGGGCCGCCCGCGCGCGGCGCCTGCGCTGGGCGCTGACCACGGCGGCGGCGCCCGTGGCGGTCCTCGTCGGGCTGGGCGCGGCGCTCGACGTCCCCGCCCTGCTGTACACGGCGGCGGCCTGCGCCCCGGTCCTGGCCGCGACCGCGGTGCTCCTCGCCCTGGACGCCTACCGGAGCCTCGGGCACGGTCTCACCGGCGGGTACCTCGTGACGCGTGCGGGGGCGGTACGGCGCTCCACCGTCGCCCTCCAGCGTGGCGGCGTCATCGGCTGGACGCTCAAGCAGTCCTCCTTCCAGCGCCGCGCCGGGCTCCTCACGCTCACGGCGACCACGGCGGCCGGGGACGGCGCCTACCACGTGTACGACGCGGACGAGAGCGAGGGCCTGCACTGCGCCGCCACCGCCGTCCCGGGCCTCCTGGAGCCGTTCCTGGAACCGGCCGAATGAGCCCCGACACGGCGGAGGCCCGGTCCGCGTACTCCGCGGGCCGGGCCTCCACCGTACGGTGACGTCCCCTCAGGGGGACGGTACCGGCTGGGGCGCGCGGGGCAGCCGGGCCGCCGCGGCGGCGTCCAGCAGCCACAGCGTCCGCGACCGCCCGCGGGCGCCCGCCGCCGGGGCCTGCAGCTCACCGGCGCCGGACAGGGCGATCGCCGCCGCCTGGGCCTTGTCCTCGCCCGCCGCCAGCAGCCACACCTCGCGGGCGCAGCGGATCGCCGGCAGCGTCAGCGAGATCCGGGTCGGCGGCGGCTTGGGCGCCCCGTGGACGCCCACCACCATGCGCTCGGTCTCCCGCACGGCGGGGTGCTCCGGGAAGAGCGAGGCGACGTGCGTGTCGGGGCCGACGCCGAGCATCAGGACGTCGAAGGCCGGCACGGCGCCGTCCTCCGGGCCCGCCGCCGCGGCGAGTTCCTCCGCGTACGCCGCGGCCGCCGCGTCCACGTCGGTGCCGTGGGCGCCGCCGGCCACCGGCATGGTGTGCACCCGCGCCGGGTCCAGCGGGACGCTGTCGAGCAGCGCGGCCCGCGCCTGGGTGTCATTGCGGTCGGGGTCGCCCTCGGGGAGGAACCGCTCGTCGCCCCACCACAGGTCGAGCCGTGACCAGTCGACCGCTTCCCGGGCGGGTGCCGAACGCAGCGCGGCCAGCAGGCCGTTGCCGTTGCGGCCGCCGGTGAGGACCACGGACGCGGTGCCGCGGTCGGCCTGCGCGTCGACGATCCGGGTGATGAGGCGGGCCGCGGCGGCCTGCGCCATCAGCTCCTTGTCGCGATGGACGACGAGCCGGGGGTCGCTCACTTCGCCGCCGCCTTCCTGGCCGGCTTCTTGGTGGCGGACTTCGCCGGCCCGGCGGCGCCGGCCGCGTCGGCCGACCCCGTCTCCGCGCCGGCGTCATCCGACTCCGCACCCGAGCCCGTACCGGAGCCGGAGGCCGCGTCGGCCCCCGCATCCGCGCCCGAACCCGCCGCGGGCGCGGAGGTCGACGAGGCGTCCGAGCCGCCCGCCGCCCCGCGCTGCAGCCGGTCGACGCCGAAGCGCAGCGCCGACGCGTACGTGTCGTCCGGGTCGAGTCGCCGGAGCTCCTCCGCGATCAGCTCGGCCGTCTCGCGGCGCTTGAGCGCGACCGCCCGGTTCGGCTGCCCCTCCACGGCGAGCGTGGCGAGCGAACCGTCCGGCCGGTCGAGCACGATCGGGCCGCAGTCGGTCGCCAGCCGCACCGCGGTCAGCCCCGGGCCCGCCGACGGCGAGCGGCGCACCGACACGCCCAGCCGGTCCGCCAGCCACATGGCCAGCAGCTCCACGCTGGGATTGAACTCCTCGCCCTCCACCTCGGCCGACGCCACCTGGCAGGCGATCTGGTCGAGGGCCGCGGCGAGCATCGAACGCCACGGCGTGATCCGCGTCCAGGCCAGGTCGGTGTCGCCCGGTGTGTACGCCCCGGCGCGCGCCGCCAGCTCGGCGATCGGGTCCTCGGCGTTGTACGTGTCGGTCACGCGGCGCTGGGCGAGCGCGCCCAGCGGGTCGTTGGCCGGGTCGGTCGGCGCGTTCACCGGCCACCACACCACGACGGGCGCGTCGGGCAGCAGCAGCGGCAGCACGACGGACTGGGCGTGGTCGATGACCTCGCCCCGCAGCCGCAGGATGACCGTCTCACCGGTGCCCGCGTCGGCGCCGACCCGTACCTCCGCGTCCAGGCGGGCCTTCGCCCGGTCCCGGGGCGAGCGGGAGACCCGCTTGATGACGACGAGCTTGCGCGAGGGGTGCTCGCGGGCGGCCTCGTTGGCGGCCCGGAGCGCGTCGTAGGCGTTCTCCTCGTCCGTGACGATGACCAGGGTCAGCACCATGCCGACGGCGGGCGTGCCGATGGCCCGCCGCCCCTGGACCAGCGCCTTGTTGATCTTGCTGGAGGTGGTGTCCGTAAGGTCGATCTTCATGGCCGGCGCCAGCTCCGTCCGTCTCGTGCGAGCATTTCGTCCGCCTCGACCGGACCCCACGTGCCCGCCTGGTACTGCGCGGGCTTGCCGTGCTCGTCCCAGTACCGCTCGATCGGGTCGAGAATCCGCCACGACAGCTCGACCTCCTCCACGCGCGGGAAGAGGTTGGCGTCGCCGAGGAGGACATCGAGGATCAGCCGCTCGTACGCCTCGGGGCTGGACTCGGTGAAGGACTCGCCGTAGGCGAAGTCCATCGAGACGTCCCGGACCTCCATCGAGGTGCCCGGCACCTTCGAGCCGAACCGCATGGTCACGCCCTCGTCCGGCTGGACGCGGATGACCAGGGCGTTCTGCCCCAGCTCCTCCGTCGCCGTGTGGTCGAACGGGGAGTGCGGGGCACGCTGGAAGACGACGGCGATCTCCGTCACCCGGCGGCCCAGGCGCTTGCCGGTCCGCAGGTAGAAGGGGACGCCCGCCCAGCGGCGGTTGTCGATCTCCACCTTGATCGCGGCGTACGTGTCGGTCTTGGAGGCGGGGTCGATGCCCTCCTCCTCCAGGTACCCGACGGCCTGCGCGCCGCCCTGCCACCCGGCCGCGTACTGGCCGCGCACCGTCGAGGCGCCGAGGTCCCGGGGCAGCCGCACGGCGCCCAGCACCTTGGTCTTCTCGGCGGCGAGCGCGTCCGCGTCGAAGGAGGCGGGCTCCTCCATCGCGGTCAGCGCGAGCAGCTGGAGCAGGTGGTTCTGGATGACGTCGCGGGCGGCACCGATGCCGTCGTAGTAGCCGGCGCGGCCGCCGATGCCGATGTCCTCGGCCATGGTGATCTGCACGTGGTCGACGTACGACCGGTTCCAGATCGGCTCGAAGAGGGTGTTGGCGAAGCGCAGCGCCAGGATGTTCTGGACCGTCTCCTTGCCGAGGTAGTGGTCGATCCGGAACACCTGGTCCGGGGTGAACACCTCGTGGACGATCGCGTTCAGCTCCTGGGCCGACGCCAGGTCGTGGCCGAACGGCTTCTCGATGACCGCGCGGCGCCAGCAGCCGCCCTGCTTCTGCTCGGCCAGCCCGTGCTGCTTCAGCTGCTGGACGACCACGGGGAAGAACTTGGGCGGCACGGACAGGTAGAAGGCGAAGTTGCCGCCGGTTCCCTGCGCCTTGTCCAGCTCCTCCATGGTGGACTTCAGCTGCTCGAAGGCCGTGTCGTCGTCGAAGTCGCCCTGGACGAACCGCATCCCCTGGATCAGCTGCTGCCACACCTCCTCGCGGAACGGGGTGCGCGCGTGCTGCTTGACGGCGTCGTGCACGACCTGCGCGAAGTCCTCGTCCTGCCACTCGCGGCGGGCGAAGCCGATCAGCGCGAAGCCCGGCGGCAGCAGCCCCCGGTTGGCCAGGTCGTAGACCGCCGGCATCAGCTTTTTCCGTGACAAATCGCCCGTGACGCCGAAGATCACCAGGCCCGACGGCCCCGCGATGCGCGGGAGCCGTCGGTCCGCGGCGTCACGCAGCGGATTGCTGCTGTGCAAGGTCTACGCCTCCGCGGGGGCGAGGCGCTTGAGCTCCGCCTCGGTAGAAGCCAGCAGGTCGTTCCAGGCCGACTCGAACTTCTGGACGCCCTCGTCCTCCAGGAGCTGGACGACCTCGTCGTAGCCGATGCCCAGCTTCTCCAGCGCGTCCAGGTCCGCCCGCGCCTGCTCGTACGTACCGGCGACGGTGTTGCCCCGGATGTCACCGCGCGCGGCGGTGGCCTCCAGCGTCGCCTCCGGCATGGTGTTGACCGTGCCCGGCGCGACCAGCTCGTCCACGTACAGCGTGTCCTTGTACGCGGGGTCCTTCACGCCCGTCGACGCCCAGAGCGGACGCTGCCGGTTGGCCTGCGCACGGTCCAGCGCCGCCCAGCGCTCGGAGGAGAACACCTCCTCGTACGCCTCGTAGGCCAGCCGGGCGTTGGCGAGGGCGGCCTTGCCGCGCAGCGCCTTCGCCTCGTCGGTGCCGATGCCGTCCAGGCGCTTGTCGATCTCGGTGTCCACACGGGAGACGAAGAAGGACGCCACGGAGTGGATCTTCGACAGGTCCAGGCCCCGCTCCTTGGCCTTCTCCAGGCCGATGAGGTAGGCCTCCATCACCCGGCGGTAGCGCTCCAGCGAGAAGATCAGCGTGACGTTGACGCTGATGCCCAGGCCGATGACCTCCGCGATGGCGGGCAGCCCCGCCTCGGTGGCCGGGATCTTGATGAGTGTGTTCGGCCGGTCGACCAGCCACGCCAGCTGCTTGGCCTCGGCGACCGTCGCGCGGGTGTCGTGCGCCAGGCGCGGGTCCACCTCGATGGAGACCCGGCCGTCCTGGCCCTGCGTCGCGTCGAAGACCGGCCGCAGGATGTCGGCGGCATCCCGGACGTCCGCCGTCGTGATCATGCGGATGGCCTCCTCGACGGTGACCCTGCGGGCCGCGAGGTCGGTCAGCTGGACGTCGTAGCCGTGGCCCTCGGAGATCGCCTTCTGGAAGATCGACGGGTTGGTGGTGACACCCACCACGTGCTGCTGGTCGATCAGCTCCGCGAGGTTTCCGGAGGTGATCCGGCTGCGGGACAGGTCGTCGAGCCAGATCGCGACGCCTTCGTCGGAGAGGCGCTTGAGTGCGTCTGTCATGAGGGTTGCATCTCCTATACGTGCTTGTGTTGGCGTCAGCGCGCCGCGGCCGCGAGCGATTCCCGGGCGGCGGCGGCGATGGCCTCCGGCGTGAAGCCGAACTCGCGGAACAGCAGCTTCCCGTCGGCCGACGCACCGAAGTGCTCCAGCGACACGATCCTGCCCGCGTCACCGACGTACCGGTGCCACGTCAGACCGATGCCGGCCTCGACCGCCACGCGCGCCGTGACCGACGGCGGCAGCACCGAGTCCCGGTACCCCTGGTCCTGCTCTTCGAACCACTCGACGCACGGCATCGACACCACGCGGGTCGGCACGCCCGACTCCTGGAGCTGCTCGCGCGCCTCCACGGCCAGGTGCACCTCGGACCCGGTGGCGATCAGCACGACCTGCGGCTCGCCGCCCTCGGCGTCCGCCAGCACGTACCCGCCCTTGGCGGTGTCCTCGTTCGGCGCGTACGTCGGCACGCCCTGACGGGTCAGCGCGAGGCCGTGCGGCGCGCCCTTGCCGAACTCCTTGGTCCAGCGGCGGAGGATCTCGCGCCAGGCGAGGGCCGTCTCGTTCGCGTCGGCCGGGCGGACCACGTTGAGGCCCGGGATCGCGCGCAGCGACGCCAGGTGCTCCACCGGCTGGTGCGTCGGGCCGTCCTCGCCGAGACCGATCGAGTCGTGCGTCCAGACGTAGGTCACCGGCAGGTGCATCAGGGCCGACAGGCGGACCGCGTTGCGCATGTAGTCGGAGAACACCAGGAAGGTGCCGCCGTAGACGCGCGTGTTGCCGTGCAGCGCGATGCCGTTCATCTCGGCAGCCATCGCGTGCTCGCGGATGCCGAAGTGGATCGTGCGGCCGTACGGGTCGGCCTCCGGCAGCGGGTTGCCCACCGGCAGGAACGACGACGACTTGTCGATCGTCGTGTTGTTCGAGCCGGCCAGGTCGGCGGAGCCGCCCCACAGCTCGGGGATGACCCCGCCGAGCGCCTGGAGGACCTTGCCGGACGCGGCGCGGGTCGCGACGCCCTTGCCGGACTCGAAGACGGGGAGCTTCCCCTCCCAGCCCTCGGGCAGCTCGCCCGCGGAGATCCGGTCGAAGTCGGCGGCGCGCCGCGGGTTGGCCGTGCGCCACTCCTGGAGGTCCTTCTCCCAGGCGGCGCGGGCCTCGCGGCCCCGGTCCAGGGCCTCGCGGGTGTGCGCGATGACCTCGTCGGAGACCTCGAAGGTCCGCTCCGGGTCGAAGCCGAGGACGCGCTTGGTGGCCGCGACCTCCTCGTCGCCCAGCGCCGAGCCGTGGGCGGCCTCGGTGTTCTGCGCGTTCGGGGCCGGCCAGGCGATGATCGAACGCATCGCGATGAACGACGGGCGGTCGATCTCCGCCTTGGCGACCTCGATCGCCGCGTACAGGGCGGCCGGGTCCAGGTCGCCGTTCTCCTGCTGCTCGACGCGCTGCACGTGCCAGCCGTACGACTCGTACCGCTTCAGCGTGTCCTCGGACACGGCGGTCTCGGTGTCGCCCTCGATCGAGATGTGGTTGTCGTCCCACAGCATGATGAGGTTGCCGAGCTTCTGGTGGCCCGCCATCGAGGACGCCTCCGCGGAGATGCCCTCCTGGAGGCAGCCGTCACCGGCGATGACGTACACGAAGTGGTCGAACGGCGAGGTGCCGGGCGCCGCCTCCGGGTCGAACAGACCGCGCTCGTACCGGGCGGCCATGGCCATGCCGACGGCGTTGGCGACGCCCTGGCCCAGCGGGCCGGTCGTCGTCTCGACGCCCTTGGTGTGGCCGTACTCCGGGTGGCCCGGGGTCTTCGAACCCCAGGTGCGGAACGCCTTGAGGTCGTCCAGCTCCAGGCCGAAGCCGGCCAGGTACAGCTGGGTGTAGAGGGTCAGGGACGAGTGCCCCGCGGACAGCACGAACCGGTCGCGACCGGTCCACTCCGGGTCGGCCGGGTCGTGGCGCATGACCTTCTGGAAGAGCGTGTACGCCGCCGGCGCCAGGCTCATCGCCGTACCAGGATGGCCGTTGCCGACCTTCTGTACGGCGTCCGCGGCCAGGACACGGGCGGTGTCGACGGCACGCTGGTCCAATGCGGTCCACTCGAACTCTGTGGTGGTCGGCTTGGTGCTCACCCTCGGTCAGGGCTCCTCTCCACATGTCGCGGGCCGATGACATCGGTGCACCGGCCGCTGCCGAGCCTATCCCGTCACCAGGCCCGATTTTCCGGCTCTTCACCGGGCGTCGCCACCCGCGACCGCCGCCGTGCACCACCTGTCAACGAGGCCGCTCATCCGATCGCTCATCCGTCGGCCGACCGCCCGTTCCCCGCTCATCCGAGCGCTCCGACGAGTGGGTCACCGCCCTTCTGCGCGGTCCCGCCACCCCCCTCCCACCAGGGCGGTCCAACACGACCCACCCCCGCGAAGGACGGAGTATGGGCAACGTCTACAGTGGCGTGGTACGCGCGAGCCATGACCGGCCCATCACGTCAGGGGGGCGGGCTCGCAGGGATGTCTCTGTCAGGGGTGTGCGTGACGGCCGTCGAATCCCGTCCAGCCGGTGTGCTCGGGACGAGCCCAGCCCATCGGCCATTCGGGGCCCGCGCCAAGGGCTTCGTGGCGCTGACCAAGCCGCGGATCATCGAGCTGCTGCTGATCACGACGGTGCCGGTCATGTTCCTCGCGGAACAGGGCGTGCCCGATCTGTGGCTCGTGGTCCACACGTGTTTCGCCGGGTACCTCTCGGCGGGCGGCGCGAACGCGCTGAACATGTACATCGACCGGGACATCGACGCGCTGATGGACCGCACGTCGCAGCGTCCCCTGGTCACGGGCATCGTCTCGCCCCGCGAGGGACTGGTCTTCGGACTCGGCCTCGCCGTGGTGTCGACGCTCTGGTTCGGGCTCTTCGTCAACTGGCTGTCGGCCTGGCTCGGCCTCGGTGCCCTCCTCTTCTACGTGGTCGTCTACACGATGATCCTCAAGCGCCGCACGGCGCAGAACATCGTGTGGGGCGGCATCGCCGGATGCATGCCGGTCCTCATCGGCTGGTCCTCGGTCACGAACTCCATGTCGTGGGCCGCGGTCATCCTGTTCCTCGTCATCTTCTTCTGGACGCCGCCGCACTACTGGCCGCTCTCCATGAAGGTGAAGGAGGACTACGCGCGCGTCGGCGTGCCGATGCTCCCGGTCGTCGCCTCCAACCGGGTCGTGGCGCGGCAGATCGTCCTCTACAGCTGGGTCATGGTCGGTGTGTCGCTGCTGCTCCAGCCGCTCGGCTTCACCGGCTGGTTCTACACGGCCGTGGCCCTGGCGACCGGCGGCTGGTGGCTGTGGGAGGCGCACGCCCTCCAGCACCGCGCCCGGTCCGGCGAGACCGGCGCGAAGCTGAAGGAGATGCGGCTCTTCCACTGGTCGATCACCTACGTCTCGCTGCTGTTCGTGGCGGTCGCGGTGGACCCCTTCCTGAGCTGACACCCCTGCCGGCCCCGACCGGGCGGGTCGCGTGGCCAAGGCCACGCGACCCGCCCGTCGCACGTTGATCTACCCGGCAGTAGCATCCTGTCCATGGCAGACACCAGCAAGCAGGCAGAGCGCACGGCGGCGAGGCTCGCCAAGCAGATCCAGGCGTTCGCCAAGGAGCACGGCGGCGCCCAGGGCCAGCTCGCGTACGTCGGGCAGGCCGGCACGCGGATCGTGCTGGTCGGCGAGGACGGCGGCTGGGGCGACCTGGTCGCGCCCGACCACGGGATCGCACGGGACGCCGCCGAGAAGGCCGGCCTCACCCTCCAGGACGACTTCGACGGCGAGCTCGCCGCGAAGGTGCGCACCGGGCCGTACGAGTGGAGCCGGATGGCCGGCATCCAGATCGGCGGCAAGGGCGCCGAGGCCCGCCACGACGGCTGACGCCTCCGCGGCGGAGCGCTTCCGCGACGGAGCGCCTCCGTGAGGGAGCGCCCGGCCGGCGGGACGCTCGGCTGACGCCGGCGGGTGGGGTGGGCGACGTGCCCGGCCGCCCCCGGGCGCCGAGCCCGCGGACGCCGTGCTGCCCGACGCCGTACCCCCTTCGACGCCGACGCCCAGCCGGGCGTGAGGCCCCCCGCGTCCCGCCTGCCCGGCGTGACGCCGCCGCGGGGCCGTCCGGCGTGACAACCCGGAGGCGCCTGGCGTGCGACCCCGGGCCCGCCGGCGCGGCTCGGGGTCTCCGGGCCGCCTGTCGTGCCGCCCCGGCCCCGCCCGGCTCGGCGCGCCTCGGGTCCGCTCGGTGTGGACGCCCCGGCCACGCCCGGCGGGGCGCCCCGGAGAACTGCCGGCGCGACGCGGCGCGACCGTCCTTCCGCGCGGCACCGCGCGACCGTCCCCCGTCACGCCGCGCGACCGTCCCCCGTCACGCCGCGCGACCGTCCCCCCGTCACGCCCGTGACCGCCCATCGCCTGACGCCGCGCGGCCGCCCCTTGGGACGTTCAGTCCTGGCGCCCCCGCGCCTCCCGCCCGGCGTGCCCCCCGAGACGAGGCCGGCAGGGGCCGGCGTCACGGGCCGCGCGGCCGCGCGGACCGGTGGCCCCTGGGTGTGCGACGGCCCCCGCCGGGTGTCCCGGCGGGGGCCGTCGTGGTGTGTGCCCGGTCCTCGATGGGCCTAGGCGGCCGTCAGCGTCGCCTCACCCGTCCGGGCGGGGACCGGCGCCGTGGCCTCCGGCCGCTCGCGCAGGCTCAGGGCCAGCCGGAGCACGGCGATCCACAGGAGCGCCGAACCGAGCATGTGCGCCCCGACCAGCACCTCCGGCACGCCCGTGAAGTACTGCAGGTACCCGAGCGCGCCCTGGGCCACCACGATCAGCAGCAGGTCCCGGCCGCGGGCCCGGACGTCGGCGGGGGCGTCGACCACGCGCAGGACGAAGAACATCGCGACCGCGCCCACGCACACCAGCCAGGCGAACGCCGCGTGGACCTGGGCCACGGTCTCGTAGTCGAACGGCATGCGCGGCACGTCGCTGCTGTCGCCCGCGTGCTTGCCGCTGCCCGTCACGACCGTACCGGCCGCGATGAGGACGGCGGAGACGCCGACCAGGGCCCAGCCGAGCTTCCGCACCGGCCCCGGTACGCGCGGGCGCGGGGCGCCGTCGCCTTCCCCGGCCCGCACCCAGGTGAGCAGCGCGACGGTCAGCAGCGCGTTCGCCGCGAGGAAGTGGCCGGCCACCGTCCAGGGGTTCAGCCCCATCCAGACGGTGATGCCGCCGAGCACGGCGTTGCTCGCGACGATGAAGAACTGGAGCCAACCCAGCCGGGACAGCGAACGCCGCCACGGCTTGGTGGACCGCGCGGCGATGATGGCCCAGCCGACGGCCGCCGACAGGACGTACGTCAGCAGCCGGTTGCCGAACTCGATGGCTCCGTGGAGCCCCTGTTCCGGCGTCGCGAAGAGGCTGTCGTCGGTGCACTTGGGCCAGGTGTCGCACCCGAGGCCCGAGCCGGTCAGCCGCACGGCGCCACCGGTGACGATGATGACGACGGTCATGACGACCGCGGCCAGGGTGGCCCGCCGGAGCGTCCGGGGGGACGGGGTCCAGCGCTGGGCGATGTAGGCGAGGGGGGTCAGCACGCACACCATCGTAGGCCGCCGCTTGTGCATGGATTCACGAGGGGTGGGCAGAGCGGACGGGGCGAGGCGGACAGGGCGAGGCGGGCGCGAGGCGGAGGGGCGAGGCGGGCAGTGGAGCCGCCGGTCGGGCGGGAGGGCCGCCCGGGAGCGCCCCGCCGCCTACTCCCAGCGGAAGGAGCGGGCCGCCGCGCCCAGCCCGGCGGCCGCCCACGCGGCGAGGACCCCCAGGTCGGCCCAGGGCATGCCGGCGCCGTGTTGGAGCACGTCCCGCAGCCCGCCGGAGAGCGCCGAGATCGGCAGTAGCTCCAGCACCGCGCGGGCGGCCTCCGGGAACCGGTCGAGCGGGACGACGACCCCGCCGCCGACCAGCAGCAGCAGGAAGACCAGGTTGGCGGCGGCCAGGGTGGCCTCGGCCCGCAGGGTGCCCGCCATCAGCAGGCCCAGCCCCGAGAACGCCGCCGTCCCCGCGACCAGCAGCAGGAGGACCGCCGGCACGCCGCCCCGCGGCGACCAGCCGAGCCCGAACGCGATGGCCGTCAGCAGCAGCACCTGCAGGACCTCGGTGACCAGTACCGACAGCGTCTTGGCCACCATCAGCGCCCAGCGCGGCAGCGGGGAGGCGCCGAGCCGCTTCAGCACGCCGTAGCGCCGCTCGAACCCCGTCGCGATGGCCTGCCCGGTGAAGGCGGTCGACATCACGGCGAGGGCGAGGACGCCCGGCGTGAGGAAGTCGACCGCCCGGCCCTCCCCGGTGTCGACGACGTCGACGGTGGAGAACAGGACGAGCAGCAGTGACGGGATGACGACGGTGAGCAGCAGCTGCTCGCCGTTGCGCAGCAGCATCCGGGTCTCCAGGGCGGCCTGCGCGGCGATCATCCGCCACACGGGAGCGGCACCCGGCCGCGGGGCGTACGTACCGGTGCCGGTGGTCATCGGCGGGCCTCCCGTCGCGCGGACCCGTCCGTGCCGGGTTGGCCCGTCCGGTGCGTGTCGTACCTCATCCGCGCAGCTCCTTGCCGGTCAGCTCCAGGAAGACGTCCTCCAGGGTGCGGCGCTCGACCGCCATGCCGTCGGGCATCACGCCGTGCTGGGCGCACCAGCTGGTGACCGTGGCGAGCAGCTGCGGATCGACCGCGCCCCGGATCAGGTAGGCCCCGGGGGCGACCTCGTCGGCGGACGTGCCGTCGGGCAGGGCCTTCAGCAGGGAGTCGAGGTCGAGGCCGGGGCGGCCGGTGAAGCGCAGCGAGTTCTCCGCGCCGCCTCGGCACAGCTCCTCGGGGCTGCCCTGGGCGACGACGCGGCCCGCGTCGACGATCGCCACGTCGTCGGCGAGCTGTTCGGCCTCGTCCATGAAGTGCGTGGTGAGGACGGTGGTGACCCCGTCGGCGCGCAGTTCGCGGACCAGCTCCCAGGTGGCGCGCCGGGCCTGCGGGTCGAGGCCGGCCGTCGGCTCGTCGAGGAAGACCAGCTCGGGCCGGCCGACGACGGCCATGGCGAGGGCGAGCCGTTGCTGCTGACCGCCGGACAGCCGCCGGTACGCCGTGCGGCCGCAGGAGCCGAGGCCGAGGCGTTCGACCAGGGCGTCCACGTCCAGCGGGTGGGCGTGGAGCCGGGCCGTGTGCCGCAGCATCTCCTCGGCGCGGGCGCCCGGGTAGACGCCGCCGGACTGGAGCATGACGCCGACGCGGGGCCGCAGCGCGGCCGCGTCGGCGACCGGGTCGAGGCCGAGGACGCGGACGGTGCCGGCGTCGGGGCGGCGGTAGCCCTCGCAGGTCTCGACCGTGGTGGTCTTGCCGGCCCCGTTGGGCCCGAGGACGGCGGTGACGCCGCCCGCGCGGACGTCGAGGTCGAGCCCGTCCACGGCGGTCTTGGTCCCGTACCGCTTGACCAGGCCGCGTACCCGGACGGCGGACTCGTTTCGCATGGGAGGGAGTCTAGAGAGCCGCCGGGCCCCTCCGGCCCGCGGGGCCCCGGCCGGCCCGTGCGACCTGCACGGACGTCCTCCGGTGATCGTTTGTGCAGGTCAGGTTAGGTTTCCCTTAGTGATGCACGGCACCGTGGCCTCCCGGCGGCGCGGCTTGTCACTCTCTCGGGAATTACGCAACAATGGCGTTGTGAAAAACGTCGGTGAGGCTTCCACGACCTCCGGGGAGGAGCTCGCGACCGGGGAACGCTCCACGCGCAACCGGGTCGCGCGCTCCATCCTGGACCACGGACCGTCCACCGTCGCGGAGCTGGCGCAGCGGCTCGGCCTCACCCAGGCCGCCGTCCGCCGCCACTTGGACGCGCTCGTCGCCGACGACGTCGTCGCCCCGCGCGAGCAGCGCGTGTACGGCGCCCGTACCCGGGGCCGCCCCGCCAAGGTCTTCGCGCTGACCGACTGCGGACGGGACGCTTTCGACCAGTCCTACGACAGCCTCGCGGTCGACGCCCTGCGCTGGATCGAGCAGAACGCCGGGGGCGAGGCCGCCGTCGCCGCCTTCGCGCGCGATCGGGTCGAGGCGCAGGCCGAGACGTACCGGAAGGCCGTCGAGGCGGCGCCGCCCCACGAGCGGGCCCGGGCGCTGGCCGGAGCGCTGAGCGCCGACGGGTACGCTGCGACGGCACGCGAGGCGCCGGTCGGGCAGGTCGGGCAGCAGCTGTGCCAGCACCACTGCCCGGTCGCCCACGTCGCGGAGCGCTACCCACAGCTCTGCGAGGCGGAGACGGAGCTCTTCTCCCGTCTGCTGGGGACCCACGTCCAGCGCCTGGCCACCATCGCGCACGGCGACGGCGTCTGCACGACGTTCATCCCGCACAGCGACCCGAAACCCCCCCACACCCCTTCGACACCATCCGCAAGCACGGCCGGGAGGAACCCCGCATGACCACCGAGATCAGCCACCCCGAGCTCGAGGGCCTGGGTCGGTACGAATATGGCTGGGCCGACTCCGACGCGGCGGGAGCCGTCGCCAAGCGCGGGCTCAACGAGGACGTCGTCCGCGACATCTCCGCGAAGAAGAACGAGCCCGAGTGGATGCTGAAGCTCCGGCTGAAGGGTCTGCGCCTCTTCGACAAGAAGCCCATGCCGACCTGGGGCTCCGACCTCTCCGGCATCGACTTCGACAACATCAAGTACTTCGTCCGGTCCACCGAGAAGCAGGCGGCTTCCTGGGAGGACCTCCCCGAGGACATCAAGAACACGTACGACAAGCTCGGCATCCCCGAGGCGGAGAAGCAGCGCCTCGTCGCCGGTGTCGCGGCCCAGTACGAGTCCGAGGTCGTCTACCACCAGATCCGCGAGGACCTGGAGGAGCAGGGCGTCATCTTCCTCGACACGGACACCGCGCTGAAGCAGCACCCGGAGCTCTTCCAGGAGTACTTCGGCACGGTCATCCCCGTCGGCGACAACAAGTTCGCGTCGCTGAACACGGCGGTGTGGTCCGGCGGCTCGTTCATCTACGTCCCGAAGGGCGTGCACGTCGAGATCCCGCTCCAGGCCTACTTCCGGATCAACACGGAGAACATGGGCCAGTTCGAGCGGACGCTGATCATCGTCGACGAGGACGCCTACGTCCACTACGTCGAGGGCTGCACCGCGCCGATCTACTCCTCGGACTCGCTGCACAGCGCCGTGGTCGAGATCATCGTGAAGAAGGGCGGCCGCTGCCGCTACACGACCATCCAGAACTGGTCGAACAACGTCTACAACCTGGTCACCAAGCGCGCCGTGGCGTACGAGGGCGCGACCATGGAGTGGGTCGACGGCAACATCGGCTCCAAGGTCACGATGAAGTACCCGGCCGTCTACCTGATGGGCGAGCACGCCAAGGGCGAGACGCTCTCCATCGCCTTCGCGGGCGAGGGCCAGCACCAGGACGCCGGCGCCAAGATGGTCCACATGGCGCCGAACACCTCCTCCAACATCGTCTCCAAGTCGGTGGCGCGGGGCGGTGGCCGCACCTCCTACCGCGGCCTCATCGAGATCGGCGAGGGCGCCCCGGGCTCCAAGTCCAACGTGCTCTGCGACGCCCTGCTCGTCGACACGATCTCCCGCTCCGACACGTACCCGTACGTCGACGTGCGCGAGGACGACGTGTCCATGGGCCACGAGGCGACGGTCTCCAAGGTCTCCGAGGACCAGCTCTTCTACCTGATGAGCCGCGGTCTGAGCGAGTTCGAGGCGATGGCGATGATCGTGCGCGGCTTCGTCGAGCCGATCGCCAAGGAGCTGCCGATGGAGTACGCCCTGGAGCTCAACCGGCTGATCGAGCTGCAGATGGAGGGCTCGGTCGGCTGACCGGCCGCCCGTCCCAGGACCCGACGACGTACGCACGTAGGAAGAGAAACCACGACAGCCATGGCTGAGAACATCCCGGTGGGCTCCACCACCGCCGGCTCCATCGCGGTGGCGGCGGAGTCGACCGTCGCCACCCGCATGAGCGCCCCCCCGTCCTTCGACGTCGCGGACTTCCCCGTCCCGCACGGCCGCGAGGAGGAGTGGCGGTTCACGCCGCTGGAGCGCCTGCGCGGGCTGCACGACGGCACCGCCGTCGCCACCGGTGAGGGGGTGCGCGTCGACGTGACGGCGCCCGACGCCGTCACCGTCGAGACCGTCGGCCGCGACGACGCCCGTCTCGGCCGGGCCGGCACCCCCGTGGACCGGGTCGCCGCCCAGGCGTACTCCGCCTTCGAGAAGGCCACGGTCGTCTCCGTGCCCCGCGAGACGGCGCTCACCGAGCCGGTCCGCATCGCGGTGCACGGCCAGGGCGGCACCTCCTTCGGCCAGCTCGTCGTCGAGCTGGGCGCCTTCGCCGAGGCCGTCGTGGTCATCGACCACACCGGTGACGCGGTGCTCGCCGCCAACGTCGACTACGTCCTCGGCGACGGCGCGAAGCTCACCGTCGTCTCCGTCCAGGACTGGGACGCGGGGGCCGTCCACGTCGCGCAGCACAACACGCTCGTCGGCCGCGACGCCTCCTTCAAGTCCGTCGTCGTCACCTTCGGCGGGGACCTGGTCCGCATCCACCCGCGCGTCGAGTACGCCGGCACCGGCGGCGAGGCCCAGCTCTTCGGCCTCTACCTCACCGACGCCGGGCAGCACCAGGAGCACCGCCTCCTCGTCACGCACAACGCCCCGCACTGCACGTCGAACGTCGTCTACAAGGGCGCCCTCCAGGGCGAGGGCGCGCACGCCGTGTGGATCGGCGACGTGCTCATCCAGGCCGCCGCCGAGGGCACCGACACCTATGAGATGAACCGCAACCTCGTCCTCACGGACGGCGCGCGGGTCGACTCGGTGCCGAACCTGGAGATCGAGACCGGTGAGATCGCCGGCGCCGGCCACGCCTCGGCGACCGGCCGCTTCGACGACGAGCAGCTCTTCTACCTGATGGCCCGCGGCATCCCGGAGGTCGAGGCCCGCCGCCTCGTCGTCCGCGGCTTCTTCGCCGAGCTGCTCCAGCAGATCGGCCTGCCGGACGTCGAGGAGCGGCTCATCGAGAAGATCGAGGCCGAACTGGAGGCGTCCGTCTGATGGCCTTCGTCCGCGCCTGCGGCCTGAGCGAGCTGGCACAGGACACCCCGAAGCGGGTGGAACTCGACGGCACGCCGGTGTCGGTCGTCCTCACCGAGGGCGAGGTGTTCGCGATCAACGACATCTGCTCGCACGCGAACGTCTCCCTCTCGGAGGGAGAGGTCGAGGACTGCGCCATCGAGTGCTGGCTGCACGGCTCCAGCTTCGACCTCCGCACCGGCAAGCCGTCCGGCCTCCCCGCGACGCGCCCCGTCCCCGTGTACCCCGTAAAGATCGAAGGGGACGATGTGCTCGTCTCCGTCACCCAGGAGTCCTGAGTCACCCATGGCAACGCTTGAAATCCGCGACCTGCACGTCTCCGTCGAGGCCGACAACGCCACGAAGGAGATCCTCAAGGGCGTCGACCTGACCGTGAAGCAGGGCGAGACCCACGCCATCATGGGCCCCAACGGCTCCGGCAAGTCCACCCTCGCCTACTCGCTCGCCGGCCACCCCAAGTACACGATCACCGGCGGCACGGTGACCCTCGACGGCGAGGACGTCCTCGAGATGTCCGTCGACGAGCGCGCCCGCGCCGGTCTCTTCCTCGCCATGCAGTACCCGGTCGAGGTCCCCGGCGTCTCCGTCTCCAACTTCCTGCGCACCTCCGCCACCGCCGTCCGCGGCGAGGCCCCCAAGCTGCGCACCTGGGTGAAGGAGGTCAAGGAGGCCATGCAGCGCCTCAACATGGACCCGGCCTTCGCGGAGCGCAACGTCAACGAGGGCTTCTCCGGCGGCGAGAAGAAGCGCCACGAGATCCTCCAGCTGGAGCTCCTGCGGCCGAAGGTCGCGATCCTCGACGAGACCGACTCCGGTCTGGACGTCGACGCGCTGCGCATCGTCTCCGAGGGCGTCAACCGCGTCCGCGAGACCGGTGAGGTCGGCACCCTGCTGATCACCCACTACACGCGCATCCTCCGCTACATCAAGCCGGACCACGTCCACGTCTTCTCCGCCGGCCGGATCGTCGAGTCGGGCGGCCCCGAGCTCGCCGACAAGCTGGAGGCCGAGGGGTACGAGTCCTACACCACGAAGGGCGGCGCATCCCTGTGACACAGCTTCCGGGCCTCCTCGACACCGAGGCGATCCGCAAGGACTTCCCGATCCTCGACCGGGTGCTCCACGACGGCAAGAAGCTCGTGTACCTGGACAACGCGGCGACCTCGCAGACGCCGCGCCAGGTCATCGACGTGCTGAGCGAGTACTACGAGCAGCACAACGCCAACGTCCACCGTGGCGTGCACGTCCTCGCCGAGGAGGCCACGGAGCTGTACGAGGGCGCCCGTGACAAGGTCGCGGCCTTCATCAACGCGCCCAGCCGGGACGAGGTCATCTTCACGAAGAACGCCTCGGAGTCGCTGAACCTCGTCGCGAACATGCTGGGCTGGGCGGACGAGCCCTACCGGGTGGACGCCGAGACCGAGATCGTCATCACGGAGATGGAGCACCACTCCAACATCGTTCCGTGGCAGCTGCTCGCGCAGCGCACCGGTGCGAAGCTGAAGTGGTTCGGGCTGACCGACGACGGCCGGCTCGACCTCTCCCGCATCGACGAGGTCATCACGCCGAAGACGAAGATCGTCTCCTTCGTGCTGGTCTCCAACATCCTCGGCACGTTCAACCCGGTCGAGGCGATCGTGCGCCGCGCCCAGGAGGTCGGCGCGCTCGTCCTCATCGACGCGTCGCAGGCCGCCCCGCACATGGTGCTGGACGTGCAGGCGCTCCAGGCCGACTTCGTGGCCTTCACCGGCCACAAGATGTGCGGTCCGACGGGCATCGGCGTCCTGTGGGGCCGCCAGGAGCTGCTGGAGGACCTCCCGCCGTTCCTCGGCGGCGGCGAGATGATCGAGACCGTCTCGATGAGCTCGTCGACGTACGCCCCCGCGCCGCACAAGTTCGAGGCGGGCACGCCGCCGATCGCCCAGGCCGTGGGCCTCGGCGCGGCGGTGGACTACCTGACCGCGATCGGCATGGACCGGATCGCCGCTCACGAGCACGCGCTCACCGAGTACGCGATCCAGCGCTTCCGGGACGTCCCGGACCTGCGGATCATCGGCCCCACCACGGCCGAGGACCGCGGCGCGGCGATCTCCTTCACGCTCGGTGACATCCACCCCCACGACGTGGGTCAGGTCCTCGACGAGCAGGGCATCGCGGTCCGCGTCGGCCACCACTGCGCGCGGCCCGTCTGCCTGCGGTACGGAATTCCCGCGACCACGCGAGCGTCGTTCTATCTGTACTCCACGCCGGCCGAGGTCGACGCCCTGGTGGACGGTCTGGAGCACGTCCGCAATTTCTTCGGATGAGGGGCTGACGCGTGAAGCTGGATTCGATGTACCAGGACGTCATCCTGGACCACTACAAGCACCCGCACGGGCGGGGCTTGCGGGACGGCGACGCCGAGGTGCACCACGTCAACCCGACGTGTGGTGACGAGATCACGCTCCGTGTGAAGTACGACGGCTCCCGCATCGCGGACGTGTCGTACGAGGGCCAGGGCTGTTCCATCAGCCAGGCCTCCGCCTCCGTGCTGAACGAGCTGCTCGTCGGCAAGGAGCTGGAGGAGGCGCAGCGGATCCAGGGCACCTTCCTGGAGCTGATGCAGTCGAAGGGCCGGCTGGAGCCGGACGAGGCGATGGAGGAGCTGCTGGAGGACGCGGTCGCGTTCGCCGGCGTCTCCAAGTACCCGGCCCGGGTGAAGTGCGCGCTGTTGAGCTGGATGGCGTGGAAGGACGCGACCGCCCAGGCACTGGGCGGCGAGCCCGCGAAGGCGGATGGGAAGACGGCATGAGCGAGAACGAGACGGCAACGGTGAAGCCCGCGTCCGAGGACGAGGTCCGCGAGGCGCTGTACGACGTGGTCGACCCCGAGCTGGGGATCGACGTCGTGAACCTGGGCCTCATCTACGGGATCCACGTCGACGACTCCAACGTCGCCACGCTGGACATGACGCTCACCTCGGCGGCGTGCCCGCTGACGGACGTCATCGAGGACCAGGCGAAGGCGGCGACCGACGGCATCGTCAACGAGCTGAAGATCAACTGGGTCTGGATGCCGCCGTGGGGCCCGGACAAGATCACGGACGACGGGCGCGAGCAGCTGCGCGCGCTCGGCTTCAACGTCTGACCCGAGGCTCACCCCGGCCCCGTCCGGGCGCGACGGCCGTGCCCACCGGTCCCACCGGTGGGCACGGCCGTTCCGCGTACCGGCCCGGGTCCGGCCCGGCCACGGGTCCCGCGCCCCGCGTCGACCCGCCGGCCCCGCGTCGACCCGCCCGCCCCGGATGGAGCCCCGGCTCGGGGTGACGTCGGCCGACACGGGTGGCGGATCGTTTTCCCGCACCCCCTACGGGTGACAGCGCGCGTATCCACGCGGCCGGTGGGGCAGCCACGGAGCGGCCCGTCCCGCCACGGGGCGGGGCCTCGACCACTTCGTGAAAGGGAGTCCTCGTGCGTCGTCTCGCCACCGTCCTCGCCGGAACCGCCGCCGTCCTCGGAGCCTTCGGAGTCCTCGCGCCGTCGGCCGGCGCCGTCGTCGACCCGGTCGCCACCGTGCAGTGCCTGGCGGCCACCCCCGCGGACATCACCGGGCTCATCGACCCGGCCGCCCCCGCCGTCCCGTCGGAGATCCCCGCCACGGGGTGCCTCGCGCCGTGAGCTGAGGGCAGCGGCCCCGCCGTACGGCACCGTCCACGGGCCGCCGTCCTGCCGTTCCGTACGCGCCGCCGGCTCCCCGCCCGGCGGGGCGGGGACGGCGGGGCGGCGGCCCGTCGGCTGAGACCGGTTAGCACGGGAGCCGGGAGGCCGGTTAGGTTCGGGGCATGACTTCTGCACCTCGTACCACCGGAGCCGTCGCGGCCGGTCTCGCCACCATCGCCGGCGACGGCACCGTCCTCGACACCTGGTTCCCCGCGCCCGAGCTGACCGAGGCGGCCGGGCCCGCCGGAACCGAGCGGCTCACCCCCGACCAGGCCGTCGACCTCCTCGGGGAGGGCGCCGTCAAGGCCGTCGGCGTCGACGCCCGCCGCGGCGTCGAGGTCGTCGCCGTGCGCACCACCATCGCCTCGCTGGACGAGAAGCCGCTCGACGCGCACGACGCCTACCTGCGCCTGCACCTGCTCAGCCACCGGCTCGTCCGGCCGCACGGGCAGAACCTCGACGGCGTCTTCGGGCTCCTCGCCAACGTCGCCTGGACGAGCCTCGGCCCCGTCGCCGTGGACGACCTGGAGAAGGTCCGCCTCAACGCCCGCGCCGAGGGGATGCACCTCCAGGTGACCAGCGTCGACAAGTTCCCCCGTATGACGGACTACGTCGCGCCGAAGGGCGTGCGCATCGCCGACGCGGACCGCGTCCGCCTCGGCGCGCACCTCGCGGCCGGCACCACCGTCATGCACGAGGGCTTCGTCAACTTCAACGCCGGCACGCTCGGCACGTCCATGGTCGAGGGCCGCATCTCCGCGGGCGTCGTCATCGGCGACGGTTCCGACATCGGCGGCGGCGCCTCCACGATGGGCACCCTCTCCGGCGGCGGCAACGTCATCATCTCCGTCGGCGAGCGCTGCCTCATCGGCGCCGAGGCGGGCGTGGGCATCGCGCTGGGCGACGAGTGCGTCGTCGAGGCCGGTCTGTACATCACGGCCGGTACGCGCGTCACCCTGCCCGACGGCCAGATCGTCAAGGCCCGCGAGCTGTCCGGCGCGTCGAACATCCTCTTCCGCCGCAACTCGGTCACCGGCACCGTCGAGGCCCGCCCCAACAACGCCGTCTGGGGCGGCCTCAACGACGTCCTGCACAGTCACAACTGAGCCCCGCCCGTCACCGATCGTGTGATCCCGCGTGACCTGCGGCCGTCCGGACCGATTAACAGGTGGACGCAGGGTCACACGAAACGGCAAGGCGAGGAACGTACATGAAGATCACCAGGACGCTCGTGCTCACCGGAGTGCTCGCGCTGGCCGGAGCGTTCTCGGCCGGGGCCGCGCACGCGGACGAGACCAACGACCACGCGCACAACGGCCCCCGGGTCGCCCTCGTCAACGCCGGCCAGATCGACGACCCGATGGAGGACGTGCTGGAGCACGTCGCCGTCCTCGGCCGGAACGTCGTCAGCGGCTGACCAGCTCCTCGTACGCCCTCCGCAGCCCGTCGACCGCCCCGCGGTCGGCGGGCTGCAGCGGTTCGCGGACCGGGCCCGCGTCCAGGAGGGCCTTCACCGTCACCGCGCCCGGGAGTCCCGACGCCATCATCAGCTCCGTCAGAGGCAGCAGCCGCCGGTGCCACCGGGCGGCACCGGCCGTGTCCCCCGCGTCGAACGCGTCCAGCACCGCCCGCACCGCACCGGGCGCCGCGTTCGCGACGGTACTGACGCACCCCGCGCCGCCGATCGCGTACAGCGGCAGGTCCAGCTCGTCGCACCCCGAGTAGACGGCGAGCGGGGTCCGGGCGAGCACCTTCGTCGCGGCCGGCAGGTCGTAGGAACAGTCCTTCACCGCGACGATCCGCGGATGGTCGGCGAGTCGCAGCACCGTGTCCGGCTCGATCCGCACACCCGTGCGGCCCGGGATGTCGTACAGCGCCGGCGGCAGCCCCGTCGCGTCGGCGACCCGGCGGAAGTGCGCCTCCACGGCCGCCTGGGGAGGTCGGCTGAAGTACGGCGGGACGACGAGCAGGCCGTCGGCGCCGGCCGCCTCCGCCTGCCGGGCCAGCTCGGTGGTGTGCGCGGTGTCCGCCGTGCCGACGCCCGCCACGAGCGGCACGCCCTCCCCGACCGCCTCCCGCACCGCCCGGAGGAGCGGGGCCTTCTCGGCGTCGGACGTGGTGGGGGACTCGCCGGTCGTGCCGTTGAGGACCAGGCCGTCGCACCCCCGGGCCACGAGGTCGGTGTCGAGCCGCGCGGCCCGGTCGTGGTCCGGCGCCTCACCGGAGGGGGTGAAGGGCGTGACCATCGCGCACAGGACGGGGCCGAAGGGAGGGAGAGCGGTGCCATCGTGGGTCATCCCGGCAGTCTGGGGGCCTGCTCCTCGTAGGCCCACTTAGTTCTGCTCCGGTTCGAAGTGAAGCAGTGCTTAAGCGTGGCATGGGGGCGGACGTCGCGGGTACCCGGGGTACCCGTACGTGTACAGGAAGGGAGGCGATCCGAGTGGCCGCAGAACCCTCGGTCGGCGAGCTGGTCAAGCGGGCTTCGGAACAGCTGTCCGAGCTGGTCAGGGCCGAACTGCGCACCGCACAGGCCGAACTGGCCGTCAAGGGCAAGCGGGCCGGAGTCGGTGGCGGTCTGCTCGGGGGCGCGACCGCCCTCGCCTACATCGGGCTCATGGCGCTGGCCGGGACCTGCGTGGCGCTCCTCGCGCTGGTGCTGGAGGTCTGGGCGGCCGCGCTGATCGTGACCGTCGTCCTCTTCGCCGCCGCCGGCGCCCTGGCCCTCGCGGGCCGCGCCCAACTGCGCAAGGCCGCGCCGCCTCTGCCCGAGCGGGCCATGGACGGCATCCGCTCGGACATCGACGAGATCAAGGAGACGGTCCACCGATGACTCGGCCCGACGAACTGCGCCTCGAAGCGGCGCAACGGCGCGAGGAGCTGGTCGAGACGCTCGACCAGCTCGTGGCGAAGACGGATCTGCGGGCGCGGTTCGCGCGCGCGGACCACCGGCCGATGGTGCTGGTGGCGGCCGCGGTGGGGGCGGTGGTACTCGCCGGAGTGCTCCTGAGCCGGTCGCGGCAGGGGAAGGGACGTCGATGAGGGGACGGAAGGGCATGCGGGTGACGACGAAGAAGGCGAAGCGGAAGCAGAAGATGCTGTACCGGCCGGTCGGACTGCTGCTGGGGCTCGCGGGCGGTGCCCTCGCGAGCTCGCTGTTCGGCAAGGCGTGGGCGGCCGTCGGGCGAGGCAGTGACGCCCCCGACGCGTTGGACGAGGACCGCTCCTGGCGGGAGGTCCTGATCGCCGCCGCCCTCCAGGGGGCCATCTTCGCGACGGTGCGGGCGGCCGTGGACCGCGGTGGCGCGACCGGGGTGCGGAGGCTCACCGGAACGTGGCCCTCCGACCATTGACCTCAAGCGCGCTTGAGCTCTGAGGATGGAACTGCCCGGCCGGACCACGGGGTCCGGCCGGGCAGTTCGGCCGAGGAGGCAACATGACCGCGCACGTCCTACCGCACGCCCGCCCCGACCTCACCCGTCCGGGAGTCGGCCTCGTCAAGGCCAGTACCTGGCGCGTCGGCACGCCGGAGCGGCAGCGCGCCGCCGTCGACGCCATCGCCCGCACCTGGCTCGCACGGCAGTGGCCGACCGACGGGCTGCTCTCGTACACCGTCCACGTCGGCGCGGACGGGGACACCCTGCTCCACTACTCCCAGTGGCGGTCCGAGGACGACTACCAGGAACTCGTCCGCACCGAACGCACCGCCAGGAACGCCGCGATCGACGCCGCGGTGCCCGGCATCGAGCGCGTCGCGCTCCACTCGTACGCGCTCCACCGCAGCGTCGTGCCCGCGCCGGGCGACGACAGGGTGCCGGGGCGCGTGGTGACGGTGGACGTGGAGTTCGACGGACCGGATCCAGCCCGCCAACAGGGCTGGGGGGACGCGGTGTTCGAGGCGCTGGTCGGCGGCCCGGCGCCGCACCCCGGGGGCGTCTCCGCCCACTTCCACACGGGTCTGGACGGCACCCGCGTGCTCGGTTACGCCGAGTGGGAGAGCGCCGCCGCCCACGAGGAGGCCCTCGCCGCGTCCGGCGGGGGCGTCGCAGGGCTCACCCCGCAGTGGAGCCGGGTGCGGACCTCCCCCGGGCTGGTCCGCGGTCGGCTGCGCCGCTACACGCCCGCGCTCAGCCTCGCCGCGGACGCGTAGCGGCGGAACGCCCCTGCGGGACGCCCGGGCGCCCCTGTGGAGCGGATAGGCGGAACGCCCCTGCGGAGCGCGCCCCCCGGGCGAGGTCCTCGCCCGGGGGGCGCCCCGCAGGGGCGCGAGCGGTGGGGTGCGTCAGGGGCGGAAGCGCAGCACCTGCGGGTCGTGGTCGCTGTTCTGGTCGGCGAACTCCGCGTTGATGTGCACGCTGTCGTAACTGAAGTGGCGGATGCCGGGGCTGGTCAGGATCTGGTCCAGCACCTGGCTGTTGCCCTGGAAGACGTACGAGTAGCGCTCGGAGCACGGCAGGCTGGTGATGGCCGCGTGCAGGGCGCCGCCGTCGGTGAGCGCCGCGGTCGTGTCGGAGAACTCGAAGTCGTTGATGTCGCCGAGGACCACGACGTCGGCGTTGCGCTGCACGGCCAGGACGTCCTTGACGAAGGCGTTGACGACCCGCGCCTGCTGGTGGCGCTGCGCCTCGGAGGAACGGTTCGGCGGCTGGCGGTGCCCGACGATCGACTCGTCGCCGCCCTTCGAGCCGAAGTGGTTGGCGACCACGATGACCGTGCGCCCGCGGAAGGTGAACTCGCCCGCGAGCGGCTTGCGGCTGTTCTCCCAGGCGGCGTTCGCCGGGTCGATCCGGCCGGGGGAGAGGGTGAGCGCCGCCTTGCCGCGCTCCTTGACGACCTCGGTGGCCGTCGTCGCGTCGCCGCCCGCGCGGTCGGTGAAGGAGACACGGGCGGGGTTGAAGAGGAACGCCTGGCGGATGTTGCCGCCCGGCTGGCCGCCGTCCTTGCCGTCCTGCGGGTCGATGGAGCGCCACGCGTAGGCCGGTCCGCCGGCGGCGACGATCGCGTCCGTGAACCGCTTCAGTGTCTCGCCGGCGGTGACGGTCCCGTCGCTCTTGGCGCCGTTGTCGTCCTGGATCTCCTCCAGCGCGAGGACGTCGGGGGAGGCGAGGTTGTCGACGACGGCCCTCGCGAGCGCGTCGAACTTCTCCTGCGGGTCGGTCGGGTCGAGGTTCTCCACGTTGTACGTGGCGACGGCCAGCTCGCCGTGGTGCTGCGCACGGGTCTTCTCGCGCACCAGGCCGCGGTCCTGGACGGTGCCGAGGGTCCGCGCGGTGAGGGTGTAGCCGCCGTGCTGGTTGAAGTCGAGCGGGCCCTCGGTGACACCCGCGAGGACGTCGCCGACGTTCGCGGTCGGGAAGGGCTGCTGGGCCAGCGGGACGAGCGACTGGACCTTCAGGCGGCCGGTGTTCTGCGACGTGTACGAGCCGTATACCGTGCCGCCCCGGTGGTTGGCGTTCTCGCGGGGCTTGACGGTCACCCACAGCTCGGCGTGCTCGGTGCTGGGGCCGACGACGCGCGAGGAGCCGATGCGGACGTTGGCGCCCTCCAGCGACTCGTAGTAGTCCAGGGCGTACCGGTCGGGGCGCAGTGGCAGGCCGTTGATCGAGCCGCCGTTCGCCGGGTCGCCCGCGGGGGTGTACGCGTCCGGCACGGAACGGGCGGTGACGGTCACGGGCGCCGGCACCGGGTTGCCGGAGGAGACGACGGTGACGGTGGGCTTCGATATCTGCGTGAGCGACTGGTTGCCGGAGGCGACTCCGCCCGGGACGTACTCGGTGACCGTGCCCGACACCGTGACGGCGTCGCCGACGGCGACGGTCGGCTTCGAGCCGGTGAAGACGAACAGGCCCTCGCTGGTCGCCGCGTCCCCGTCTCCTCGCGGGTCCTGGAACCAGAAGCCGCGCGAGCCGTGGTCCCGGACGCCCGTGACGACGCCGGGGACGTCCGTGACGCGCTGCCCGACGAGCGGGGACACGCGGGTGGAGCCCTGCACGTCGTGGATGCGGACGGTGTCGGTCGTGTCCGCCGCCGAGGTGGAGGCCCCGGCGAGCAGGCCGCCGGCCAGAGCGGCGGCGACGACGGCCGAGACGGCTGCGGTTCTCGGCAGGGAGGAAGCCATGGATGGACTCCAAGGGGTGGTGGGAGGTGAGGGTGCGTGGAGTGGCGGAAAAGGAGGGGTGGCCGCTCTACGCGCGTCAATCTCTGTGGTGGGCGGGGTCCTTGTCAAGGGGTGCCGGGCGGACGCCGTCTGACAGGTGCATGAACGCCGGACATGCCCGCGAATGCGTCTACGCTGGGGGCGGCTTGAGCCCGGACCACCGCCGCCGCACGTCGTCGAGGAGTAACCGCTGATGCCCGTAGACCGCCCGACCCTGCCGCCGGTGCGCCTCCGACCGGACGCCGAACTGGCGCGGGCCGCGCTGGCCGCGCCGCTGCTGGCGCGCGCCGTGCGGCTCGCCCGCTGGGCCGGTCCGCAGACCCGGGTCGGTGCGGGTGGCGAACTCGTCGACGCGCAGCTGGGCGACGCCGCCGAGGTGCTGGGCCTGCCCCGCGACGAGGAGGGCGAGGCGTACGCGAGCGAGGCGTGGCGGGTCGCGGTGGACACCGGGCTGGTGGAAGTCCACGACCCGGCGGACGGCGGGGACGACGCGGGCACGGCCGTGGCGGGCGAGGCCCTGCCGCTGGTGACCCGCGGTGGCCCGCAGGACGTCCTCGCCCTCTGGCTGGACGGCCTGGAGACGGTCTTCGCCGACGCCGCCGCGCCGGTCCTGGACGACGTCGACGCGCTCCTCGGCGAGGACGGCACCCTCGACTTCGAGGCGCTGGACTGGGACCCCGACGCGGAGGCCGCCTTCCTCGACGGAATCCTGGCCAACCTCTACGCGCTGACCGTCGCCGAGCACGGGGCCGGTGCCGGGCCCGTGCCGCTGCCGGCGCTCGCCGCGTCCGTCATCGTCCCCGAGGACATGGGCGAGCCGACGGACGACGTGCTGGAGCAGGTGTCCGAGGCGATGATGCGGCTCGACGACCAGTTCCGCGTGCTGGAGCCGATGGGCCTGGTCGAGTACCGCCCCGTCGACGAGGACCTGATGACGGAGGAGGGCGCCGACGAGCCGTCGCCCGCCGACCTCGACGAGGAGGACGTCGCCCGGTACGGGATGGTGCGGCTCACCCCCCTCGGCCTGTACGGCGTCCGCAGCCGCCTGCTGGAGGCGGGGGTCGCCGCCCCCGCGGTCGGGGACCTCGCCGAGCGGGGCGCGGACGAGCTGCTCGGCGCCGTGGGCGGCTTCCCTCAGGCGGCGGCGCGCGCGGAGACGGAGCAGTGGCTGGCCGGCCGCGAGCCCGTCGCGGCCGCCCGCGAACTGCTCGCCGCGGCCCGGGGCGCCGACGCCGGCTCCCCGCTGCGGCGCCTGCACTGCCAGCAGGCGCTCGCCCTGGTCGGCGCCGAGGCGGAACCGGCCGTGCGGGAGGTCCTCGACGATCCGCAGCTCGGCGGGCTGGCCCGGGTGTGGCTGGCCGAGCGGGGCGCGGCGGACGTGCCCCCGCCGCCCGAGACGATGATCTTCTGGCTGGCCATCGACACGATCGCCGCCCAGCTGGACGCCGACGGCGACCTGGACGAGCTCCAGGACCTCGTCGAGGGGCTGACGGGCCGCCACAGTGGTTTCTTCGACGAGGCGTGGCGCGTCGAGCACCCCTCGGCGCCCGAGGTGCTGGAGGCGATGGGGCGCCTCCACCGCGACCGGCAGCTCGCCAAGGACGCCCGCAAGGCGGCCTTCAAGGCCCGGTCCCGCGCCGGTTCCTGACGCGCCGATGGCCGTGCGCCTCGTGGAGGCGCCGGCCCGGTGCCGGACGGAACCGGGGCGGTGCGGAACCGGGGCGGCGCGCGCCGGTTCCGGACGTGTCCCGGGGCGGTGCGCGCCGGTTGGGAGCGCCCCGGCCCCGCGCCGCCGGGTGTCCGGCCACGCGGGTGTCCGGGTGTCCGGCCACGCGGGTGACCCGGGCGGGACGCGTGGCGTTCAGCGGCCGTTCAGGAGCGGGCGCGAGCGTGAGGCGTCACCCGCCGCCCACCAGGGAGTACCCATGTCGCTCACCCGCAGGGAGTTCGCCGCCACCGGCACGGCCCTCGCCCTCACCGGCAGCGTCGGCGCCCTCGCCACCGCGCCGGGTGCCGTCGCCGCCCCCCGGGAGACGGGCGGGCGCGGGTACGGCCCGCTGCTCGACGACCCGGCCGGACTGCTGGCCCTCCCCGCCGGCTTCTCCTACCGGGTCCTCACCCACGCCGGCGTGACCCGCCTGGACACCGGCGAGTTCACCCCCGACCGCCACGACGGCACGGCCGCCTTCCCCGGCCCCCGGGGCGTCACCCTCCTCGTCAACAACCACGAGCTGAAGGGCCCCCGCGCCCGGTGGGAGAACCCGGTCCCGCTCGCCGACGGGCTGGTCTACGACCCGGCGGCGGCCGGCGGCTGCACCGTGGTCGAGGTGCGCCGCGACGGCCGCACCGCCGAGTGGGTCGGCATCGCCGGCACCTCCACCAACTGCGCCGGCGGCGCCACGCCGTGGGGCACCTGGCTCACCTGTGAGGAGAACTCCGACCGGGCCGGTGAGAACGGCATGACCCGCGACCACGGCTACGTCTTCGAGGTCGACCCCTGCGACCGGCGCGCCAACCGCGATCCGCGCCCCGTGAAGGCGTTCGGCCGCTTCGACCACGAGGCGGTGGTCGTCGACCCGCGGCGCGGCCACGCCTACCTCACCGAGGACGCCTCCGGCCCGAACGGGCTCTTCTACCGGTGGGTGCCCCCGCACGGCTTCCGGCACGGCCGCGGCCGGCTGCGCACCCTCGCCGACGACGCCGGGGTGCTCCAGGCCCCGCGCTGCTTCGACTCCGGCGGCCGGTTCGTCGACGACCTGTCGCGCGCCACGCGGACCGGCACCGTGCTCGGCGTCGACTGGGTGGACGTGCCCGATCGGGACGCCTCCGCCGTTCCCGTGCGCGAGCAGTTCGGCGACGAGGCCGTCACGCGCGGCCGGAAGCTGGAGGGGATGTGGTGGGCGGACGGCGGCGCCTACCTGGTCTCCTCGTACGCCCGCGCCGAGAGCCCCGGCACCCCGCACGACGGGCAGGTGTGGTTCTACGACCCCCGGCGCCGCACCCTCACCCTGAAGGTGCTGCTCGGCGTCAACGCGGACCCCGGCGCGGACGGCGCCCTCGACGGGCCCGACAACATCACCGTCTCCCCGTACGGCGGCCTCGTCATCGCCGAGGACGGCGCGGGGGTCCAGCATCTCTTCGGCGCGACGGACTCCGGCCGCACCTACCCGATCGCCCGCAACGACCTCAACGACTCCGAGTTCGCCGGTGTCGTCTTCTCGCCGGACGGCGGGACGCTCTACGCCTGCATCCAGCGGCCCGGCATCCTCGTCGCCGTCACCGGCCCCTGGCACCGGGCACCACGACGCTGAGCCGGCCCGGTCGGGCGCCGGGCCGGAGCCGCCCCGTCGGGGCCGTCGCGCGCGGGGCCGGGACGCCCGACACCGGCCGGGGCGCCGGCGGCTCCGCCGGGGGATCCCCGGAGCCGCCGGCGCCGCACGGCTACAGCGCCGACGCCGCCGGGCGCACCATGCCGCGGACCGTGCGGGACTTCACGAAGTCACCCATCGCGGTCATCTCCCACTCGCCGGAGAACTGCCGGATCAGCTTGCACATGAGCACGCCCGTCTGCGGCTCGGTGCCCGTCAGGTCGAAGCGGACCAGCTCCTCGCCGGTCGCGCCGTCGAGCAGCCGGCAGTACGCCTTGGCGACCTCGGTGAACTTCTGCCCGGAGAAGGAGTTCACCGTGAAGACCAGCCCCGTCGCGTCGGCGGGCAGCCGGCCCAGGTCGACGGTGATGACCTCGTCGTCGCCCGCGCCCTCGCCCGTGAGGTTGTCGCCGGAGTGGCGGATCGAGCCGCCCAGGATCGTCAGCTTGCCGAAGTAGCAGCTGTCCAGGTGGTTGCGCTGCGGGCCGTACGCGATGACGGACGCGTCCAGGTCGATGTCCTTGCCGCGGAAGGCGGGCTCCCAGCCCAGGCCCATCTTGACCTGGGACAGCAGCGGGCGGCCGCCCTTGACCAGGGAGACCGTCTCGTTCTTCCGGAGGCTGACCCGGCCCTTGTCGAGGTTGACCTTCCCGGGCGCCGCGGGAGGGGCCGGGGGCGCCGGGGGAGCGGCGGCCGGGACCGGAGGTGCCACGGGGGCCGGGGCGGGGGGCACGGCGGGCGCCGCCTGCGGAGTGGGGCTCGGGGCGGGGGCCGCGGGGGACTCCTCGACCGTCACGCCGAAGTCCGTGGCGATGCCGGCGAGCCCGTTCGCGTACCCCTGGCCCACCGCGCGGGCCTTCCAGGCGTCGCCCCGCCGGTACACCTCGACGACGACGAGCGCCGTCTCGGAGCCGAGCCGGGGCGGGGTGAACGTCGCGAGGACCGCGCCGGTGGCGGCGTCCCGGATGGTCGCGGTGGGCTCGGTGCCCTCGAACGTCCGGCCCGCGGCGTCCGGGCTCGCCGTGACGACGATCCGGTCGATGTCCGCGGGCACCGCCGCCGTGTCGACGGTGATCGCGTCGGGCGCGGTGCCGCCGCCGGACCGGTAGGTGACGCCGGGGCCCGACGGCTGGTTGTAGAAGATGAAGTCGTCGTCGGAGCGCACCTTGCCGTGGGCGGTGAGCAGCAGGCCCGATACGTCCAGCCGCACCGGGGCGGTGACGTCCACCGCCACGCGCGGTGCGGACAGGGGGATGTTCGAGCCGGGGGTCATAGCTGTCATGACTGACGTAACGAGCGACTCCGCTTTACCGTTCCCTTACCTTGGGTTACCCCGGTCGCGGGGGTGGTCCCGGGTGGTCCGCTCGGTGCCGTGCCGGTAGGCGCCGGTCCAGCGGGCCATCACCGGCCGCGGGTCGCCGGTGGCGGCCTCGGTGAGGAGCTTCTCGGCGCGGCCGCCCCGGAGGGTCCCGGCGGCGCGGCCCCGGTGCGTGATCTCCATGGTGCCGTCCGCGCGCCGTACGCAGGTGGATCCCGAGGGTCCTGGCATGCCCCCATGATCGTGTGAGGGGTGGCCGGGCGGCAGCCGGTTTTCCCGGGCGCCTATCCTTCGGCTGCGTGAGCGCAGGGACCATTTTTCGCACGGGGGACGTGGAGGAGGCGCGCCGGGAGATCGGGGCGCGGTTCTACGCCACCTTCATGGACGTCATCGAGCAGCGGGGGCGGCGCTTCTCGGCGTGCTTCGACACGGTCCACCTGGGGGCGATGGTCGTCGGTGACATGCGCTGCGGCGCCGACGTCCGGCTGCGTTTCGGCGAGCTCGGCGCGTACCACGTGAACGTGCCGCTGAGCGGGCGACTGGAGGTGCGGCAGGGCGCCGGGCGCCTTGTGACGGCGACGCCCGCCTCCGGCACGGTGCTCGACCCGCGCGGGCACGTGGTCGTGGAGCGCTGGGCGGGGGACTGCCGCGTGGTCGCCGTCAAGGTCGAGACGGCCGCGCTGCGGCGGCGGCTGGAGGAGCTGCTGGGCCGCACCCCGCCGCGCGGGCTCGTGCTGGAGCCGGCGCTCGACCTGACGCGCGGGGCCGGGCGCGACTGGGCGACGCTCGTGCGCCAGCTGGCCCGCGAGGCCGCCGACCCCACCGGGCTCGCCCAGCACCCGCTGGTCGCCGCCCCGCTGCAGGACGCGCTGCTCACGGGTCTGCTGCTGGCCGCGGACCACCCGTACCGCGACGAGCTCGACGAGCCGGACCGCACCCTGCGCCCGGCGCCGGTCAAGCGGGTGATGGACGCGGTGCGGGAGCGGCCCGAGCACCCCTTCACCGCCACGGAGCTGGCCGGCCTCGCGCGCGTGAGCACCCGCAGGCTCCAGGAGTCCTTCCGCGCGCACGTGGGGACGACGCCGATGGGGTACGTCCGGGACGTCCGGCTGGCGCGGGTCCGCGACGAGCTGCGCGGCGCCGAGCCGGACGGCGGGCTGACGGTCAGTGAGGTCGCCTGGCGTTGGGGCTTCACGCACCTGGGGCGGTTCGCGGCGCGGTACCGGGAGCGGTTCGGGGAGGCTCCCTCGCAGACCCTGCACACCCCGCCGCCCGGAGGCCGGCGGTGAGCCGCGCCGGCGGGGGTGCGGGTGGGCCTCGCCGCCCCAGGTGCGCCGCGCAACGCGGACAGCGGGCCGCGCTCGGCGGATCATTGATCGTTTCGGCGGCCTCTACTGTCGATCACGACGCGTCGACGGCGTGCCCGTCCCCCGTGGGTACGCCACCGCGTCCGCGTCGCAGGTCCGGCCCGCATCGCCCCCCGTGAGACCGGGCCGGACCTGCACGCCTCCCCCTGCGGGGCCCTGCCTCCCCCGGCGCCCGCCGGCCCCGCGCCCGCGGCTCCCCCGCCTCCCGTCGTCCGGTGCTTCCGGCCCGTCGAGCGCTTCCGGTCGTCCCCGCCTGCGGCCCGGTCGAGTTCGTGCCTTCGGTGCCTTCAGTGCGGCCAGCGGGGCGGGTTGGTGCAGAAGTGGCCGCCGAGGTGGGCGTGGTCGGGGTTCGCGTCGTCCAGTTCGCCCTGCTCGGCCACCAGCCGAGCCGCGTGGGGCTCGGAGTCGTCCTGCGGCGCGTACCCGAGGGCGCGGGCGGAGGTGAGGTCCCACCACAGCCGGGTGTTGGCGGACGAGCCGTAGACGACGGTGTGGCCGACGCCCTCGGCGGTGAGCGCCGCGTGGAAGAGGCGGGCGGCGTCGGCCGGGCTGAGCCACACGGAGAGCATCCGCACGGAGGTGGGCTCGGGGAAGCAGGAGCCGATCCGCACGGAGACCGTCTCCAGCCCGTGCCGGTCCCAGTACAGCTGTGCCAGGTCCTCGCCGAAGCACTTCGACAGGCCGTAGAAGGTGTCCGGGCGGCGCGGGGTGTCGACCGGGATGAGCGGGTCCCCCGCGCGCGGGCGGGGGGTGTAGCCGACGGCGTGGTTGCTGGAGGCGAAGACGATCCGGCGGACGCCCTCCTCGCGGGCGGCCTCGTAGAGGTTGTACGTGCCCTCGACGTTGGCGCGCAGGATCCGGTCGAAGGGCGCTTCCAGGGAGATGCCCGCGAGATGGATGATCGCGTCGACGCCCCGGACCGCCTCGCGCAGGGCCGCCGTGTCGGCGAGGTCGGCGGTGATGGCGTCGGGGGCGCCCTCGACGGGGGCGACGTCGAGCAGGCGCAGCGCGTACCCGTACGCGGGCAGCAGCTCGCGCATCAGGGTGCCGAGGCCGCCGGCGGCGCCGGTGAGCAGGACGGTGCGGTCAGCGGGCATCGGTGGGGCTCCCTGCGGATACGTAGACATCATTCACAAGTGTGGACACGCTAATGAGGTCGCCGAGGGCCGTCAAGGGCCAGGCGAGAGGGGTCGTTCCGACCTTGACCTGCTGCTCGGTGCTGCCCTAGCGTGCAGGCAGTTCACGCATATGGACAACGTCCAATCTTCTGTCTGCCGTCTCGCCGTGCACCGCCGGACCACTCGACGGCTTCGCCCAGGGAGCGCCCGTGACCCCACCCCCGCTCGCCGGCCGGCTCGACGGCCTGCTGTTCTTCCCCGTCACCGCCTACGGGCCCGACGGCGCGCTCGACCTCGACGTCTTCCGGGCGCACGTGCGCGCCGGCGTCGAGGCGGGCGCCGGCGCGGTCTTCGCCTGCTGCGGCACGGGCGAGTTCCACGCCCTCACGCCCGAGGAGTTCCGGGCCTGTGTGGCGGCCGCCGTCGAGGAGACCGCCGGACGGGTGCCGGTGGTGGCCGGCACCGGGTACGGCACCGCACTCGCCGTCCGGTACGCGCGGATCGCCGAGGAGGCCGGCGCCGACGGCCTGCTCGCCATGCCGCCCTACCTCGTCGTCGCCGACCAGGCGGGGCTGCTGCGCCACTACACCGCCCTGGCCGCGGCCACCGCCCTCGACGTCATCGTCTACCAGCGCGACAACGCCGTCCTCACCCCGCAGACGGCCGTCGCCCTCGCCCGCGTCGACGGGATCATCGGCCTCAAGGACGGCCACGGCGACCTGGACCTGATGCAGCGCGTCGTCAGCGCCGTACGCGCCGAAGGGCTCGACCTGCTGTACTTCAACGGCCTGCCCACCGCCGAACTCACCGGCCCCGCCTACCGGGGCATCGGCGTCACCCTCTACTCCTCCGCCGTCTTCTGCTTCGCCCCCGACATCGCCCTCGCCTTCCACCGGGCGCTGGACACGGGCGACGACGCCACCGTGCACCGGCTCGTCGACGGCTTCTACCGGCCGCTGGTCGAACTGCGCGCCCAGGGGCGGGGGTACGCCGTGTCGCTGGTCAAGGCAGCGGTCCGGCTCGGCGGCCTGGAGGTGGGCGGGGTCCGTCCGCCGCTCAGCGACCCCGCGCCGGCCCACGTCGAGGAGCTCGCCCGCATCGTCGCACGCGGCCGGGGCCTGCTGGGGGGCGAGCGGTGAGGGCCTCCGCCTTCCTCTACCCCTGGGACGTCGTCGGCGACCCCGAGGCGGCGGCGCGGATCGCCGACCTCGGCGTCCGGCAGGTCACCCTCGCCTCCGCGTACCACTCCACCCGCGCCCTCACCCCGCGCCACCCGCGGCACCGCCTCGTCACCGCCGGGTACGCCGCCGTCCTCTACCCGCCCGACCCCTCCCGCTGGGCCGGCCGCGACCTCGTGCCGTACGCGGCGGGGGAGTGGGCGCCCGGCGACGCCTACGGGGAGGCCGCCTCGGCCCTGGAGGCCGCCGGACTGGACGTCCACAGCTGGGTCGTCCTCGCGCACAACTCCCGCCTCGGCGCCGAACACCCCGGCACCTCCGTCGTCAACGCCTACGGCGACCGCTACCCGTGGGCGCCCTGCGTCGCGCGGCCGGCCGTGCGGGAGTACCTCGTCGACCTGGCCACCGAGGCCGCGGTGCGGCCCGGGGCGCGCGGCACCGAACTGGAGTCGTGCGGCTGGTACGGGATGGCCCACCTGCACGCCCACGACAAGATCGCCGGCGTCACCCTCGGGGACGCCGCCCAATACCTGATGTCGCTGTGCTTCTGCGCCGTCTGCCGCGACGGGTACGCGGACCACGGCCTCGACCCGGACGCGACCGCCGCCGCCGTGCGCCGGGCGCTCGCGCCGGTGTGGGCCGCGGGCGGGTCGACCGCCGCGGGCTGGCCGGCCGTCCGCGAGCTGCTGGGCGCCGACCTCGCCGACGCCACCCTCGCCTGGCGCGCCCGCGCCGCCCGCGCCCTCCTGGAGTCGGCCGTCGCGGCCGTACGGGCGGCCGCGCCCCCCGGCTTCCGGGTCCTCCTGCACGCCGACCCCGCCCCGTACCGCACCGGCCCCAACCCGGGCGTGGACCCCGGACACGTCCTGTCCGTCGCGGACGGCGTCGTCCTGCCCTGCACGGGCGGCGGCGCGGAGGCGGTGCTGCCCCCGTTCGCCGCCCAGGCCCGCGGGGAGGCCGTCCTCGCCGCCAACTTCACGGTGGTCTCCGGCATGGGGGGCTCCCCGGCCACGCTCGCCGCCGACGCCGCCCGCGCGCGGGAGCTGGGCGCCGACCAACTGCGCCTGTACCACGCCGGCCTGGCCTCCGACGCGGACCTGGCCGCCGTCCGGTCCGCCCTGCGCGCCCTCACGGCCACCCCCGCCTGACACCGGGGGCGGCGGCCCCCGGTCCGGCCGCCGCCCCCTGCGGCCCTGCCGCCGGGTCCGTCCCCCTGCCGGGTGCCGCTCTGCCGTCGAGCGCTGCCCCACGGCGTCCGCGCCGGGGCCCCGCGCCCCGGCCTCCCGCCTCCCGTGCCACGCCGCGCCTCCCGCCACCGCCGCCCCGGCCCTGCGCGCGCCCCGGCGGGACGCCCCCGCGCGTCCCGGGCGCTGCCCTCGCTCGCTCGGGACGCGCGTACGACCGCGTCCGCCCGGCGGGGGTCCGGACCTTTCCAACGACGAGTTCTGTCAGAAGCGTTGACGAACGCCCCGGGCCGCCCTACGTTCGTCGCCGTCGTACTTCGTACGTCATATATGAGACGCGATACGCGAGATATGAGACCCCGCATGGCCTTCGCCCCCAGCCCCATCCCCTCCCGTACGCAGTACGTGCTGGAGGCGATCAAGCACGCCATCCTCACCGGCGGACTGCCACCCGGCCGTGCCCTGGTCGAGGCGGAACTGGCCGCGCAGTTCGGCGTGTCGAAGACGCCCGTGCGGGAGGCGCTCAAGACCCTCGCCGGCACCGGGCTGGTGGTCATGAGCCAGTACAAGGGCGCCACCGTGCGCACCGTCGACGCCGCCATGGCCCGCGAGGTCTACGACGTGCGCCTGCTCCTCGAACCCGAGGCGCTGCGCCGCACCATCACCCGCCGCGCGTCCCTGGACGCCGCCGGCGACGCGCTCGCCCAGGCGGACGTCGCCGCCGACCAGGCCGAACGCTCGCTGGCCAACCGCGAGTTCCACCGGGCCCTGTACCTGCCCTGCGGCAACCCCCTGCTGGCCCGGATGCTCGACGAGGTCCGCGACCAGGCGGCGCTCGTCTCCACCGTCGCCTGGAGCGCGGACCCGTCGTGGCAGCGGGAGGCCGAGGAGCACCGCGGCATCCTCCACCTCGCCCTGGCCGGCGACGCCGACGGGGCCGCCCTGGCCCTGCGCGAGCACATCGCCCGGTTCGTGCGGCGCGCCTTCCCCGGCGGCCCCGACGGCGAGGGCCCGCACCTGCCGTGACCCCCCGGCCCGCCCACCGCGCGTGTGCGCGCCCCACCAGCCCACGCACCCCCCACCCGTGACACACCCACCCCATGACACCCCGACAGACAGCTCGGAAAGGCCGGTACGCATGGACCACTCATCGCTGAGGGCGGCGCTCGCAGACGTCGTCGCGATCCCCGTGACCCCCTTCGCCGCCGACGGCGGCGTCGACCGGGACACGTATCGCGCCCTGCTGCGCCGGCTGCTCGACAGCGGCGTGCGGGCCGTCACCCCGAACGGCAACACCGGCGAGTTCTACACGCTCACGCCGGACGAGCGCCGCCTCGTCACCGAGCTCACCGTCGAGGAGACCGGCGACCGCGCCGCCGTCCTCGTCGGCGTCGGCCACGACGTGCCGACCGCCACGGCCGCCGCCCGGCACGCCCGTTCCGCCGGGGCCGGCATGGTCATGGTCCACCAGCCGGTCCACCCGTACGTCTCCCGCGAGGGGTGGGTCGACTACCACCGCGAGATCGCCGACGCGGTCCCCGAGCTGGGCGTCGTCCCGTACGTGCGCAACCCGCTGCTGGACGGCGCGGCGATCGCCCGCCTCGGCGAGCTGTGCCCCAACGTCATCGGCGTCAAGTACGCCGTCCCCGACGCGGCCCGGTTCGCCGCCGTCGCCCGCGACGCCGGGCTCGACCGGTTCGTGTGGATCGCCGGGCTCGCCGAGCTCTACGCACCGTCGTACTGGGCGATGGGGGCCACCGGCTTCACCTCCGGGCTGGTCAACGTCTCGCCGGAGGTCTCCCTCGCGATGCTGCGGGCGCTGCGGGCGGGCGACTACCCGGCCGCCCTGCGCGTGTGGGAGCGCGTCCGCCGCTTCGAGGACCTGCGCGCCGCCGACCAGGCCGCGAACAACGTCACCGTCGTCAAGGAGGCCCTCGCCGCGCTCGGCCTGTGCCGCCGTGACGTGCGCCCGCCGAGCCGGCTGCTGCCCGAGCCGCGCCGCGCCGAGATCGCCGACATGGTCAAGGAATGGGACGCATGAGCACCGACAGCACCCCGCCCGCCGGCGAGGAGCGGGCCCCCGCCCTGCGCAGCGAGCAGTGGTACGGCAGCGGCGCCCCCTCCGGCCTGCGCGCCTTCAGCCACCGCGCCCGCACCCGGCAGCTCGGCTACCTCCCCGAAGAACACCTCGGCAAGCCGGTCGTCGCGATTCTCAACACCTGGTCGGACATCAACCCCTGCCACGTCCACCTCCGCGACCGGGCGCAGGCCGTGAAGCGGGGGGTGTGGCAGGCCGGGGGCTTCCCGCTGGAGTTCCCCGTCTCCACGCTCTCCGAGACGTTCCAGAAACCCACCCCGATGCTCTACCGCAACATGCTCGCCATGGAGACGGAGGAGTTGCTGCGCTCCTACCCGGTCGACGGCGCGGTGCTGATGGGCGGCTGCGACAAGACCACCCCGGCGCTCCTCATGGGCGCCGCCTCCGTCGACCTGCCGACCGTCTTCGTCCCGGCCGGCCCGATGCTGCCGGGCCACTGGCGGGGCGAGGTCCTCGGCTCGGGCACGGACATGTGGAAGTACTGGGACGACCGGCGCGCCGGCCTCATCGGCGACTGCGAGATGGCCGAACTGGAGAGCGGGCTCGCCCGTTCGCCCGGCCACTGCATGACGATGGGCACCGCCTCGACGCTCACGGCCGCCGCCGAGGTGCTCGGGGTCACCGTGCCCGGGGCCTCGTCCATCCCGGCCGTCGACTCGGGGCACGACCGGATGGCCGCCGCCGCCGGCCTGCGGATCGTCGAGCTGGTCCGGCAGGACCTGCGGCTGTCGCGGATCCTCACCCGGGAGGCGTACGAGGACGCCGTGACGACCGTCCTCGGCCTGGGCGGCTCCACCAACGCGGTGATCCACCTGATCGCCATGGCGGGCCGGTCCGGGGTGCGGCTCACCCTCGACGACTTCGACCGCATCGCCCGTACCGTGCCGGTCCTGGCGGACCTGCGCCCCGGCGGCCGGTACCTGATGGAGGACTTCCACTTCGCCGGCGGCCTGCCCGGCTTCCTCTCCCGGATCACCGACCTGCTCCACCTCGACCGGCCCACCGTCGCCCACGCGACCCTGCGCGAACAGCTCGCGGGCGCCCGGGTCCACGACCCCGCGGTGATCCGGCCCCGGGACGAGCCCCTCGCCGAGGAGGGCGGGGTGGCGGTCCTGCGCGGCAACCTCTGCCCCGACGGGGCCGTCATCAAGCACATCGCCGCCGAGCCCCACCTGCTGCGGCACACCGGCCCCGCCGTCGTCTTCGACGACTACCGGACCATGCAGCGCACCATCGACGACCCGTCGCTCGGCATCACCGCCGACCACGTCCTCGTCCTGCGCGGCGCCGGCCCCAAGGGCGGCCCCGGCATGCCCGAGTACGGCATGCTGCCCATCCCCGACCACCTGCTGAAGCAGGGGGTGCGGGACATGGTGCGGATCTCCGACGCCCGGATGAGCGGCACCAGCTATGGCGCGTGCGTGCTGCACGTGGCACCCGAGTCGTACGTCGGCGGGCCGCTCGCCCTCGTCCGCACCGGCGACCTGATCACGCTCGACGTGGCCGCCCGCTCCCTCCACCTCCACGTCGACGACGAGGAGCTGGCCGGGCGCCGGGCCGCCTGGACGCCGCCGCCCGACCCGTACGAGCGGGGATACGGCGCGCTGTACCAGGAGCAGGTCACCCAGGCCGACACCGGCTGCGACTTCGCGTTCCTGGCGCGGCCCGGGAACGTGCCGGAGCCGTACGCGGGCTGAACCGCCCCCGCCCGGACCGGATCCCGTCCGTATGTCCGAGATCTCGAACGCGATCCGGAAAGCGCTTCACCCCCACGCAATGACGAACGGAGAATGTCATGGCCCACGCCGCAGCCGTGGCGCAGCAACCCCGGGCCGGCCGACGCCGCACGGGGACCGGAGCCGCACCACGCCGCCTGCCGTACCTGCTGATCGCACCCGCCGGCCTGCTGATGCTCGGCTTCATCGCCTACCCGGTGCTCAGCGTCTTCTACTACAGCCTCCGGCACTACAACGTCACCAAGCCCTGGAAGAACGGCTACGCGGGCCTCGAGAACTACACCCGCGCCTTCACCGAGGACCCCCTCTTCTGGTCCACGCTGGCCTTCAGCGCCAAGTGGGTGGTCGTGCAGGTCGGCCTCCAGCTCGCCCTCGGCCTCGTCCTCGCCCTGCTCGTCAACCAGACCTTCGTCGGCCGGGCCGTCGCCCGCTCCCTGGTCTTCTCGCCCTGGGCCGTCTCCGGCGTCCTCACCACGACGATCTGGATGCTGCTCTACAACCCCTCCACGGGCATGAGCCGCTACCTGGCCGACGTCGGCATCGGCACCTACGGCACGTCCGTGCTCTCCGACACCGGGACCGTCTTCTGGGCCGCCGTCGTCGCCGAACTCTGGCGCGGCGTCCCCTTCTTCGCCATCCTCATCCTCGCCGACCTCCAGTCCATCCCGAAGGACCTCTACGAGGCGGCGTCGGTCGACGGCGCGAACCGGATGCGGCAGTTCCTCCACATCACGCTGCCGCACCTCAAGGACGCCATCATCCTCTCCACGCTGCTGCGCGCGGTCTGGGAGTTCAACAACGTCGACCTGCTGTACACGCTCACCGGCGGCGGCCCCGCCGGCGTCACCACCACCCTCCCCCTCATGATCGCGAACACCGGCATCGAGGGCCACGACTTCGGGTACGCCTCGGCGCTCACCACGGTCGCGTTCGTGATCCTCCTCTTCTGCTCCATCCTCTATCTGCGCCTGAGCAAGTTCGGAGGCGACCGCTCATGACCGCCGCACTCGCGGAGCAGGGCACCCCCGCACGCGTGCCCGCCCAGGACCCGCCGGCGCCCCCGGCCACCCCCCGCCGCCGCCCGCGGCGCGAGCGCGCCTTCGACGACGTGCCGCGCTGGCAGATCTACCTCCCGCTCGCGCTGTACCTGCTGTTCACGCTCGTCCCCTTCTACTGGATGCTGCTGTTCGCGGTGCGCCCCGCCGGCTCGACCTCCCTCGTCCCCTGGCCGGTGACCACCGCGCACTTCGAGAAGGTCTGGAACGAGCGCAGCTTCGGGATCTTCTTCCAGAACAGCATGATCGTCGGCGTCGCCACCCTGGTCGCCACCACCACCGTCGCCCTCGCCGGCGGGTACGCCCTCGCCCGGTTCGACTTCCGCATCAAGAACGCCTTCATGCTGGCGCTGCTGTGCTCCCAGTTCATCCCCGGGGCGCTCATGCTCGTCCCGCTCTTCGAGATCTTCCGCAACCTCCAGATGATCAACTCGCTCGGCAGCGTCGTCATCGCCGAGACCGTCTTCCAACTGCCCCTGTCGATGATCCTCATCAGCGGCTTCATCAAGAACGTGCCCGTCTCCCTGGAGGAGGCCGCCTGGGTCGACGGCTGCTCCCGGATGCGCGCCTTCCGCGCGGTCGTCCTGCCGCTGCTGCGCCCCGGCCTCGTCGCCGTCGGCTCCTTCGCCTTCGTCCACAGCTGGAACCACTTCCTGTTCGCCCTGATGTTCCTCAGCGAGCAGGACAAGCAGACGATCCCCGTCGGCCTCAACACCCTCATCGGCGCCGACAGCGTCGACCTGGGAGCCCTCGCCGCGGGCGGCGTCATCGCCGCCGTCCCGGTCGTGATCGTCTTCGCGTTCATCCAGAAGTGGCTCATCACCGGCTTCAGTGCCGGCGCGGTGAAGGGCTGACACGGATGCGCCACGGACCACTGCCCTTCCCCGTCGTCCTCGCCGGCGCCCGCGGCCACGGCCGCTGGCACCTGGAGAACATCCGACGCCTCACCGACGCCGGGCTCGTACGGCTCGCCGGGGTCTGCGAACTGCGCCCGCTCGACCCGGCCGAACTCGACGGCTTCCCCGGCGTCGCCCAGTCCGACGACCTCGGCGCCCTCCTCGACGCCACCGGCGCCCGCATCGCCGTCGTCTGCACGCCCATCGCCACCCACGCCGACCTCGCGCTCGCCGCGGCGCGGCGCGGCGTCCACCTCCTCCTGGAGAAGCCGCCGGCCCCGTCCTTCGCGGAGTTCCACCGCATCCGCGACGGGGCCCGCCTCGCCGGCACCGCCTGCCAGATCGGCTTCCAGTCGCTCGGCTCGCACGCCCTGGGCGCCATCGCCCGACTCGTCGCCGAGGGCGCCGTCGGAGAGGTCACCGGCATCGGCGCCGCCGGCGCCTGGGCCCGCGACGAGGCGTACTTCCGGCGCGCCCCGTGGGCCGGGAAGCGGCGCCTCGGCGGCACCGACGTGGTCGACGGGGTGCTCACCAACCCCCTCGCCCACGCCGTCGCCACCGCCCTGGCCCTCGACGGCAGCCCGTTCGCCGAGGACGTCGCGGACATCGAGCTGGAACTGGCCCGCGCCAACGACATCCAGGCCGACGACACCTCCTGCCTGCGCGTCACCACCGCGCGCGGCACCCGCGTCACCGCCGCCGTCACCCTCTGCGCGGAGGAGCCCGGCGAGCCGTACGTCCTCGTCCACGGGCGGCGCGGCCGCATCACCTTCTGGTACAAGCAGGACCGCGTCCTGCTGCAGCGGGCCGGACACGGCCCCGTCGAGACGGTGCACGGCCGCACCGACCTGCTGGAGAACCTCGTCCACCACCTCGCGGACGGCGACGAACTCCTCGTCCCGCCCGACCGGGCCGGCGCCTTCATGCGCGTCGTCGAGGCCGTCCGCACCGCCCCCGACCCCCGCCCCCTGCCCGCCGCCGACTGGTACGCCGAGGAGACGGCCGACGGGTCCCGGCGGCGGATCGTGAAGGGCGTCGACGGCCTCGTCCGCGCGAGCGCCGAGACCCTGTCCCTCTTCTCCGAGCTGGAGGCGAACGCCCCGTGACGCATCCGCTGCCCCTGAGCTGCGCGGGACGCACCGTGGGCCGCTACGTCCACCCGGACGACCTGCGGGCCGACCTCTCGCCCCGCCCCTACCTGCACCCCGTCACCACCCTGGCCGGCACCCCCGTCACCGAGGAGCGGCCCGCCGACCACCTCCACCACCTCGGCGTGTCCATGGCCGTGCCCGACGTCGAGGGCCACAACTTCTGGGGCGGCCGCACCTACGTCGCCGGCCGCGGCCCCACCGCGCTCGACAACCACGGCGAGCAACGCCACCACGCCTGGAAGCTGCGCGCCCCGGACGGCTTCGTGGAGGACCTCGTGTGGACGTCCGGCGGTACGGACCTCCTGCGTGAACGCCGTACGGCCGCCGCCGTGCCCCTCACCGCCGACGCCTGGGCCCTGGACCTCACCTCCGCCCTCACCAACCCCGGCGGCGCGGCCCTGACCATCGGTTCCCCGGCCACCAACGGCCGTGCCGGCGCCGGGTACGGCGGCTTCTTCTGGCGCGCCCCGAAGGGGCCCGCCGGCACCCCGCCCCCCGAGGTGTTCACCGCCGACGCCGAGGGCGAGGACGCCGTCCACGGCCGCACCGCCGACTGGCTGGCGCTACGCGGCGCCGACTTCACGCTCGTCTTCGCCGGCGCCACCGACGACACCCGCCGCGACCCGTGGTTCGTCCGCACCGCGGAGTACCCGGGCGTCGGCTCGTCCCTCGCCTGGGCCACCCGCCTGCCCGTCCCGGCCGGCGGCACCGTCGTCCGCCGCGTGGTCACCGTCGTCGCGGACGGGCGCCTCGACCGCCCCGCGGCCGCCGCCCTCGTACGGAAGGCCCTGTCATGACGCCCGTCCGCCCCGCCGACCTCGGCGACGGCACCTACCGCAACCCCGTCCTCGACGCCGACTGGTCCGACCCCGACGTCATCGCCGTCGGCGACGACTTCTACCTCACGGCGTCCAGCTTCGGCCGCGCCCCCGGCCTGCCCCTGCTCCACTCCCGCGACCTCGTCAACTGGTCCCTCGTCGGCCACGCGCTGGACCGCCTGGAGCCCGCGGCCGACTTCGCGGCGCCCCGCCACGACAGGGGGGTGTGGGCGCCCAGCCTGCGCCACGCCGACGGCCGGTACTGGATCTTCTGGGGCGACCCCGACCACGGCATCCACCAGATCAGCGCCGAGGACGTCCGCGGACCCTGGACGGAGCCGTACCTGCTCAAGGCGGGCAGGGGACTGATCGACCCGTGCCCGCTGTGGGACGACGAGACGGGCGAGGCGTACCTCGTGCACGCCTGGGCCAAGTCCCGGTCCGGGGTGAAGAACCGCCTCACCGGCCACCGGATGAGCCGCGACGGCCGCACCCTCCTCGACGCCGGGGAGACAGTCGTCGACGCCGACCGGATACCCGGCTGGTTCACCCTCGAAGGGCCCAAGCTGTACCGGCACGACGGCTGGTTCTGGATCCTCGCGCCGGCCGGCGGCGTCGAGACGGGCTGGCAGGGCGCCTTCCGGTCCCGGGACTTCACCGGCCCGTACGAGGAGCGGACCGTCCTCGCCCAGGGCCGCACCGACGTCAACGGCCCCCACCAGGGCGGCTGGGTCCGCACCCCGGCCGGCGAGGACTGGTTCCTGCACTTCCAGGCACGCGGCCCGTACGGCAGGGTGGTCCACCTCCAGCCGATGACCTGGGACGCGGACGGCTGGCCCGTCATCGGCGACGCCGGCGAACCGGTCCGCACCCACCGCAAACCGGCCGCGCCACCGCAGCCCGTCGAGGTGCCGGCCACCGACGACTCCTTCCCCGGCGGCCGCTTCGGACGGCAGTGGCAGTGGACCGCCAACCCCCGTGCGGGGTGGACCGTCGAGCACGGCGGCGACGGGCTGCGCATGGCCTGCGTCCGCACCGGCGACGCCCACGACCTGCGCCTCCTGCCGCACGTCCTGACCCAGCGGCTGCCCGCCGAGACGTTCACCGCCGAGGTGGGGCTCGCCCTCGACGCCCCCGAACCGGGCGCGCGCGCCGGGCTCGCCGTCCTGGGCGACGCCTTCTCCTGGATCGGCCTGGAGCGGTGCGCCGACGGGACCGTGCGCCTCGTGCACCGCTTCGCCGAGCCCGTGGCCGAGGCCGAACGCGACGCCGCGCACCCCCGCCCGGCCCCGGGCGGCCGGGTGGGACTGCGGGTCGAGGTGTCGGCCGGGGCGCGCTGCCGGTTCCTGGCCGACACCGGCGACGGCTGGGAGCCGTCCGGGCCGGTCTTCGCCGCCACGCCGTGGCGCTGGGTCGGCGCGCTGCTCGGCCTGTTCGCGGCGGCGCCCCCGGGAGGGGGGAGCGCCGGGACCGCCACCTTCACGGCGTTCCGGGTGCGCTGACCGCCCGGACCCGCCGGCCGGTGTGTGCCCACCGGGCACGTCAGCGGACCCGTGGGTCCCCCCCCGCGTCCGCCCTCTCCGTCCGTCCACCGTCCGCACGTCCACCAGCCCCGCACGTCCACCGAACCGTACGTCGCACGCTTGGAGGAGTCGCCATGCCGTACCCCTGGAGCAAGCGCTTGCCGGGGCGGGCCCTGGCCGCGGTCACCGCCCTGGTGGCCGCCCTGGGCCTCGCCACGGTGAGCCCCGCCGGAGCCGCCGGAGCCGCAGGTACCGCCGGGGCCGTTGCCGACGCCGGACCGCCGCGCACCGCCCACCCGTCCGGCCCGCGCTGGGCGGAGCAGCCCCACGGCTTCGCCTCCCTCGCCGGTGGGACCACCGGCGGCCGGGGCGGCAAGGTCGTCACCGTCCGCACCCAGGCCGAGCTGGCGGCCTACGCGTCCGCCGCCGAGCCCTACGTCATCCGGGTCGCGGGCTCCATCGCCGTCGAGCCCTTCGGGTCCTCGATCACCGTCGCCTCCGACAAGACCGTGATCGGCGTCGGCACCAGCGGCGAGATCGTCCACGGCGAGCTCCAGCTCAAGCCCGGCACGCACAACGTCATCATCCGCAACCTCACCCTCCGCGACTCCTACGTCGAGGGCGACTGGGACGGCAAGACCAACGACTTCGACGGCATCCAGATGGACTCCGTCCACCACGTCTGGATCGACCACAACCGCTTCACGCGCATGGGGGACGGGCTGCTCGACGTCCGCAAGGACAGCCAGTACGTCACCGTCTCCCACAACCGCTTCGACGACCACAACAAGGCGTTCGGCATCGGCTGGACCGACAACGTCACCACCCAGATCACCATCGACCACAACTGGTTCAGCGGCACCAAGCAGCGCAACCCCTCGGCCGACAACTGCGCCTACGCCCACCTCTACAACAACTACCTCTCCGCCCAGGTCGCGGACGGCGACCCCGTCTGGTCCTACGGGAACTGGGCGCGCGGCCGGACCCGGATGGTCATCGAGAACAGCTACTACGACGGGGTCCAGCACCCCCACCAGGCCGACGCGACCGCCGAACTGGTGGAGCGCGGCTCCATCCTGAAGGGCAGCACCGGCCGGCGCGACGAGTGGGGAACCGCCTTCGACCCGCGCGCCTTCTACTCCTACCGGCTCGACCCGGCCGCCGCCGTACCCGCGCTGGTGACGCGCTTCTCCGGGCCGCAGCGCGACCTCGGTACCGACACCGTGCTCGACGTGCCCGCCGCTCACCCCACCGTCCAGGCCGCCGTGGACGCCGTCCCGCCCGGCAACGACGGGGCCGTCACGATCCGGATCGCGCCCGGGACGTACCGGGAGAAGGTCCGCGTCCCCGCCGACAAGCCGAGGATCACCCTCCAGGGCACGGGCCGGAACCGGTCCGACACCGTGATCGTGTACGACACGCCGAACGAGTACGGGGGCTCGTCCGCCAGCGCCACCGTCCTGATCGCCGCCTCCGACGTCACCGCCCGCAACCTCACCTTCGTCAACGACTTCGACGAGGCGGCGGTGGAGCTGAAGGGCGAACAGGCCCTCGCGATGAAGACCACCGGCGACCGGATCGTCTTCGAGAACACCGCCTTCAAGGGCAACCAGGACACCCTGATGACCGACAGCCCCCGCCTCGACGCCATCAGCAGGGTGTACGTCCGCGACGCGTACATCGAGGGCGACGTCGACTTCGTCTACGGCCGGGCGACCACCGTCATCGAACGGTCGCTGATCCGGGCGCTGGACCGCGGCTCCGCCACGAACAACGGGTACGTCACCGCCGCCAGCACCTGGAAGGACAACCCGTACGGCTTCCTCATCACCCGCTCCCGCATCGTCAGCGACGCCCCGGCCGGCACCTACCACCTCGGCCGGCCCTGGCACCCGGGCGGCAACCCGGACGCCGTCGGCCAGGTGCTGATCCGGGAGACGGAGCTGCCGGCGGCCGTCAAGTCCTCGCCGTGGACCGACATGGGCGGCTACTCGTGGCGGGACGCCCGCTTCAGCGAGTACCGCAACCACGGTCCGGGCGCCGGCGTCACCGCCGACCGCCCGCAGATGTCCGCCGAGCGGGCCGCGGACCACGAGGTCGCCGACTACCTCGCCGGCCACGACGGCTGGGCGCCGCACCGCCGGCACCTCCCGTAGCGCCGGGCCCGCCCCCGGCGACCCCCGGACCGCGACACCCCGTACCCCGGCGACCCCCCGGACCGCGACACCCCGTGCCCCGGCGACCCCGTACTCCCCGGCACCCACCCGGGACCCGGCCACCCCGTACCGCAGGACCCAGCACCCAGCACCCAGCACTCAGAGAGAAGAGCCGACCATGACCAACTCCCGGAGCTCCAGAGGACGCGCGGCCACGGCCGTCGCCCTGACCGCCGTGCTCGCGCTCACCGCCACCGGCTGCGGTGACGACGGCACCGGCGGCAGCGGGAGCGAGGGCTCGGGCAAGGGCACCATCACCTTCTGGGACAACAACGGCGGCGTGCGGACCGCCGTCTGGCAGGAGATCATCAAGGACTTCGAGGCGAAGCACCCCGACATCGACGTCCGGTACGTGCCCATCCCCAGCGAGGACGTCCAGTCCAAGTACGACACCGCCATCGCGGGCGGCGGCCTGCCGGACGTCGGTGGCGTCGGCGCCGCCTACCTGGCCAACATGGTCGCCCAGAACGCCCTCGAACCGGTCGGCGAGCGCATCGAGGGGTCCTCCCTCAAGGGCAAGCTCGTCCCCACCATGGTCGAGTCGGTCAAGTCCGCCGGCGGCCGCGGCGACGAGATGTACTCGGTGCCGACCTCCGCCAGCAACGGCGTCCTCTACTACCGCACCGACCTGTTCAAGGCGGCCGGACTGGCCGCGCCCACCACCTGGGACGCGTTCTACACCGCCGCCGCCCGGCTCACCGACGCCCGGAAGAACAAGTTCGGCTACACCATCCGCGGCGGCTCCGGCTCCATCGCCCAGGCCCTGGACGCCATGTACGGCCAGTCCGGCATCACCGAGTTCTGGAAGGGCGACCGGACGACCGTCAACGATCCGAAGAACGTCGCCGCCCTGAAGAAGTACGTCGCCCTCTACAAGAAGGCCACGCCCGAGGCCGACGTCAACAACGACTTCAAGAAGATGAACGCCCAGTTCGACTCGGGCTCCATCGCCATGATGAACCACAACCTCGGCTCCTACACGGACCACGTGGAGGCCCTCGGCACGGACAAGTTCGCGGGCATACCCAACCCGGTCGGGCCGGACGGCGTCCGCGTCCAGGTCTCCAACCCGGTCGACGGCCTCGGCCTCTTCCGGGCCGGCAAGAACAAGGCCGCCGCCTGGAAGTTCATCGAGTTCGCCGCCTCCCACGCCTCCAACAGCAAGTGGAACCGGTCGGCCGGCGCCATCCCCGCCAACACCGAGGCCGCCGGCGACGCGTGGCTGAACGAGGCCCGGGCCACCAAGCTCGGCGCGACCGCCCTCACCGACGGCTCCACCAGGATCGTGCAGCTGCCGTACTACCTGCCCGACTGGAACAAGATCAGCAAGTCGGAGAACGAGCCCAACTTCCAGCGGGTCCTGCTCGGCGCGATGACCGCCGAGAAGTTCCTCGACACCCTCGCCGAGCAGCTCGACGCGGCCCAGGCCGAGTGGAACGAGCAGCTCAAGAAGGGCTGACGCCCCGAGAACCGGCCGGCGGCGGTCCGGGTCGCGCCCCGCCGCCGGCCCCCTTCCCCCCCTCCGTACGAGAGCGAGCCAGACGACGTGTCCCTCAGCCGCAGACAGACCGTGACGGCCCTCGCCGCCGTCCTCCCCGCCGCCACGGCGCTCACCGCCCACCCGGCGGCCGCCGCCGCCCGCCCGCCCACCGGCCCCCGGACCCTGTACATCGCGGGGGACTCGACGGCCGCCCAGAAGTACGCCGACGCCGCCCCCGAGACCGGCTGGGGCATGGCCCTGCCCTTCTTCCTCGGCCCGCACCTGCGGGTCGCCAACCACGCGGTCAACGGCCGCAGTTCGCGCAGCTTCCTCGACGAGGGCCGGCTCACCCCGATCCTCGCCGCCCTGCGCCCCGGCGACCTGCTCCTGATCCAGTTCGGCCACAACGACCAGAAGACCGAGGACCCCACCCGCCACACCGAACCCTGGACCACCTACCGGGAACACCTCCTCCGGTACGTCACCGGCGCCCGGTCCCGCGGCGCGCGGCCCGTCCTCCTCACCTCGGTGGAGCGGCGCAGGTTCGGCACCGGGGGCGGGGCCGTCCCCACCCACGGCGAGTACCCGGCGGCCATGCGCGCCCTCGCGGCCGACCACGGCGTGGACCTGGTCGACGTCCAGGCGGCGTCACTGGCCCTGTGGGGGCGGCTGGGCCCCGAGGCGTCCAAGGAGCACTTCCTGTGGCTGGCGCCGGGGGAGTCACCCCACCACCCCGACGGCAAGCAGGACAACACCCATTTCCGGCCGCGCGGGGCGATCGAGGTCGCCCGCATGGTGGCCGCCGGCCTGTGCCGCACCCGTGTGCTCCGACCCGGGGACACGCGCCGTCTCGACGCGGACGTCCCGCCCGGCCGCATCACCTGGCCCCCCGCCTGACCCGTCCCCCCGCGGGCCTTCTGGGCCTCCCCCCACCCGCTCGGAGGCCCTCCCGGGACTTTTGTCCCTCGACTCCCTCAGCCCCCGTGCCACCCGCCCTCCGCACCCCTTTCCTCCCCCACCCCTTCCCTCCCCCCGTTCTCCCAGGAGCCGCAATGCGCATCCCCGCACGCCGCGTCCGGGCCCTCGGCAGGGCCGCGGCGCTGGCCGGCTGCACCACGCTGGCACTCGCCCTCACCGCCCCCACCCCGGCGACCGCCCTCGGTACGGGCGGCGGCCACGACCCCGCCCGCCGCACCCTGCCCGCCGGTGACGGCTGGGCCTCCGCCGACGGCGGCACCACCGGCGGCGCCGCCGCCGACGCCGCACACGTGTACACCGTCACCACCTGGGAGGAGTTCCGGGCCGCGCTCGCCGCCGATGGCGACGCCCCGAGGATCGTCCGGGTCGTCGGCACGCTCGACGCCACGGCAAGCGGCTGCGGGGCCTTCGAGGCGCCCGGCTACGACTTCGACCGGTACCTCGCCGACTACGACCCCGCCGTCTGGGGCCGTGACAAGGAGGTCAGCGGCCCCCAGGAGGAGCTGCGCGCGGCCTCCGCCAAGAACCAGGACCGGGCGATCAAGGCGTTCGTCCCCTCCCGCACCACCATCATCGGCGTCGGCCGGAACGCCGGGATCGTCGGCGGCAGCCTGCAGATCAAGGACGCCGACGACGTCATCGTCCGCAACCTCACCCTGGAGAGCCCCCTCGACTGCTTCCCCCAGTGGGACCCGACCGACGGGGCGACGGGCGCCTGGAACTCCGAGTACGACGCGATGGTCGTGTACGGCTCCACGCACGTGTGGATCGACCACAACACGTTCACCGACGGCCGCCACCCGGACAGCTCGCTGGCCCGCCACTACGGCGAGCTCTACCAGCGCCACGACGGGCTGCTCGACATCGTCCGCGGCGCCGACCTGGTCACGGCGTCCTGGAACGTCTTCGCCGACCACGACAAGACGTTGATGATCGGCAACAGCGACGGCGCGGGCGCCACCGACCGCGGCCGACTGCGGGTCACCCTCCACCACAACCTCTTCGACGAGGTCGTCGAACGCGCCCCGCGGGTGCGGTTCGGCAAGGTCGACGCGTACAACAACCACCACGTGGTGCCGGAGCGGGGCTACGGCTACAGCTGGGGTGTCGGCGCCGAGTCGCAGCTGGTCGCCGAGTGGAACTCGGTCCGCCTGCCGCGGGGCGTGCGGGCCGGGACCGTCCTCAAGAAGTGGAAGGAGGCACCGGTCACGGTCGCGGGCAACGTCGTCAACGGCCGTCCCGTGGACCTGCTCGCGGTCCACAACGCGCAGTTCCCCGACGAGGCGCTGGCGTCCGGCGCCGGCTGGACGCCGACCCTGCGCACCCGCGTCGACGACCCCCGCGTCCTGCCGTGGCTGCTCACCCACCGCGCCGGCGCGGGCCGCGCGCGCTGACCCCACCGGCCGGCGGGGCGGGGGCCGAACCCCGTCGGGACGCGGCGTGAAACCGCCCCCCGGCCCCGCGGAACGCGGTGGTCCGGCTGCGGGCGCCACGGCTCTGCGTTACCGTGCTGATCCTTTGGACCGCCCGCCGGCGGATCGCCCCGCCGGCGGGCAGCACACGGGGAGGGGGCGTGTCCGACGTGGCACCGTCCGTGGCCGCCGAGACCGCGCTGGCCCGCGCCGTCGTGGCGCGCATCGCGCCGGAGGAACTGCCGTACTTCGAGGAGACCGCCGAGGTCCTGGTCGGCCGCGGCGGCCGGCGGGCGCGGCGGGGTCCGCAGGACGATCCGCTGGCCTTCGGGGGAGCGGCCGAACTGGTCGTCACCAGCATCGCGTGCGGGGTGGCGTTCGAGGTCGTCAAGATGATGGGCGAGAGCGTCGGGAGCGGCCTGACGGGCCGGTTCCGGCAGCTCGTCGCCCGGCGCCGCGCCCGCCGCGCCGCCCCGCCGGACGGGACGGCGGCGGACGGGACGGCGCCGGACGGGACGCTGGATCCGGCGTCGGATCCGGCGGCGGGCACGGCGGTCGTCGGAGGCGCGCCGGGGCCGGCCGGGGGACCGGCCGGACCGGCCGGCGGACCGGTCCTCCTCGGGGAGGCGCCGCTGTCCGAGGAGCGGATCGCGGAACTCGGCGAGGCCGCCCGCCGCACGGCCATCATCCTGGGTCTGCCGCCCGACCGGTCGGACCTGCTGGCCGCCGCCGTCCGCGACCACCTGCGGACCGGCGGGCGCGGGGCATGACCTCCACCGCGGTCGGCGGACCCGCGGTCGAGGCCGTACCGCCGCCGCGCCGCCCACCGCCCTCGGGCACGCTCCTCGCCTTCGTCCTGCTGATCTGCGCGGTCCTCGCGTCGATGACGATCCTGCACCCCGGCTACGCGGACTTCCTGGCCGGCGACCGCGACCGGGCCGGCGACCTCAACGACTACCTGCGCGGGGTGATACGGGAGTCGGGCGGGACCGGCGCCTTCCTGAAGGGCGGGCCGCGGGGCGGGTGCGACTCCGGCGACGACCGCACCTCGGCGGGCATCCTCGTCTCGTACGCGATCCTCGCCGTCGCCACCGCCTCGTACTACTGGTTCCGCTCCGGGCGCCGTGCCCGCAGGCGCGGCGTGCGGCCCCTGAACGCCGAACGCTTCCCCGCCCTGCACGCCGAGGTCGACCGGCTCGTCTCCGGTGTCGAACGGGCCCGCGGCGTCACCGTCCTCGTCGACTTCCTCGACTCCGGCGTCAACGGCGTCACCTTCGGCCGCGTCGGCCGCCGCCACGTCGTCCTCAGCCGCGGACTGATCCGGCTCCACGAGGGGACCGAGGAGGACCGGGCGGCCTTCCGCGCCGTCGTCCTCCACGAACTGGCCCACCTGCGCAACCGCGACGTCGACATCACCATGGTGACGCTCGCCCTGCTGCGCTGCTTCACGGTGCTCATCCTCGCGCCCCGGATGCTCGGCGACCTGCTCGCCCTGGTCTTCGTGGCCGACGGGACCGGCTTCTTCGCCGCGGCCCTCCTCGACGCCCTGGTCCTCGCCGGCGTCGTGCTCGCCGCCCGCTCCGTCGTCCTGCGGACCAGGGAGTTCCAGGCGGACGCGCGGGTGGTGGAGTGGCTGGGCGATCCGGCGCCGCTGCTGCGCGCCTTCGCCCTGGCCGGGTCCGAACCGGTGGCGGCCCGGCGCCGCGGACCGTGGACGGGCCGGTGGGGCCGGCTCACCCGGACCCACCCCTCCTTCGCGGAGCGCGCCTCCTGCCTGGCGGACCGGGCGCAGCTGATGCACCAGGGGTTCGGGTTCGCCTTCGTCGTCGGGTTCTGCCTTCCCGCGGCGTGGGACCCGGTCGCCTCCGCCACCGCACAGATCCGCGCGGGCGGCGGGATCCGGGGGTGGTGGCCCACGGAGCTCATCACGTTCCTGATCGCCCTGGTCCTCTTCCTGACGGTGGTGCGCGCCGCCCTCCACCGGCAGGGCGACCCGGCCTCGGCGCCCTCCCGGACCCCCTTCCGGGCCGGGATCGCCGTGGGCGTCGTCGCCGGGTACGCCGTCGCGCCCAGCACCGTCGTCGACCACCTCATGCTGCCCGGACTGAGCGTCGCCGCGCAGGTGTCGGGGTGGTGCGCGGTCGCCCTCCTGTGTCTGCTCCTCACCCTCTGGTGCCAGTTCCTGGCGGACTGCTGGGCTCGCCCGCTGGACCACGGGCGCCGTCCCCGCGCCCGGGCCACGGCGCTGGGGCTGGTGGTGGCCGTCGCCGTCGCCGGCAACGCCTCCGCGGTCTTCGCACTGCCGTGGCAGATCGCGATGGGCCGTTTCCTGGACGAGCGACTGGCCGCCCTCCCCGAGCCCCTCCACGCGGCGGTGTGGACGCAGTACGTCGTGGCGACGAAGCTCATGCATCCCGGCTGGCTCGTCGGCGCCGCCGTCGTCCTGCTCGGCGTCCCCCTCGCGGGGATCCTGCGCGACCGCCGCCTCGCCCGGTACATGGTCCCCGCGGGGCCGCCCGTCCCGCCGCCCCGGCGCAGCCGCGCGGCCGTCCTCGGCGTCGCGGCCCTGGCGACCGCCTGCTTCCCGCCCCTCCAGACCTGGTGGGCGCACCAGCGCCAGGTGGAGTTCCTGGCCCACTCCGCGGTCCTCGCCCCGCTGACCCTCCTCGTGGCGGTGGGCACGGTGACCGGCGGGCTGGCCCGGTCCCGCCGTCCGGTGTGGGCCGCGGGCAGTGTGCTGGCGTGCGGTCTGCTGCTGGCCGTGCCCCTGGTGCTGTTCACCGGCGAGCCGGGCCTGCTGCGCCTGTGGAGCGTGCTCGTGGGGACGGGGGTGGAGGGCGCGCTCGTCGGCACCCTGGCCACCGTGGTCCTGTCCCACCCCGGCCGCGCGGCGGCGCCACGCCCACCCGGGTGACCCACCCGGCCGGTGCCTGTCACCCACCCCTTCGGCGCCCGTGACTCAACCGGCCGGCGCCCGCTCCGGGCGGTGCTCGCGCCGCAGCGCCGCCCAGGTCGCGGCCGCACCCGCGGCCTCCCACAGGCCGACGCCGAGGAAGCCGGCCGGGGCGCGGCCCGTGACGACGGCGACCGTGAACACCGCGCAGGTCAGCAGCCGGAAGGGCACCGTCCAGCCGAAGAACGCCCGCCAGTCCGCGAGCGCCGCCAGCACGTAGTACACGCCCATGTTCACCGCCGCCATCGACGACGCCGTCAGGAACACCAGGGTGTGGTCGCCCGCCGCCCGCGCCCCGTCCGGTACGGGCTCGAAGCCCATGACGGCCAGCAGCACGTCCGGTGCGACGAGCCCCACCGCGCCCAGCGTGGTGGCCAGCAGCCCGAAGACGGCCATGGTCCAGCCGGACAGGGAGCGGGGGCGGGACGACAGACGGCGGCGCACGGGGTCCTCCAGGCGGGGGAACGGGGCGGGGTGTCGAAGCTGCAAGCCCCCTGCTTACCACCCACCCCCTCACGTCACTTCAGTGCGGCCTCCATCATGGCGCGGGCGACGGGCGCCGCCAGGCCGTTGCCGCTCACTTCCGCGCGGGCGGCGGCGGAGTCCTCCACGAAGACGGCGACGGCCACCTCCTCGCCGCTGTCGTCGTCCTTCGCGTACGAGGTGAACCAGGCGTACGGCTTCTCGCTGTTGTTCACACCGCGCTGCGCCGTGCCGGTCTTCCCGCCGACCTCGGCGCCGTCCAGGCGGGCGTTGCCGCCCGTGCCCTCCTCGACCACCGTCACCATGGCGGAGCGCAACTGCCCGGCGGTGGACGGCGACACGACCCGCCGCCCGTCCCCGTCCGGGTACGCCCGCAGCCGCTCGCCGTCCGCGTCGACGACCTGCGACACCATGTGCGGCGCGGCCAGCACCCCGTCGTTGGCGATGGCCGCCGACACCATGGCGATCTGCAGCGGCGTGGCCGTCACGTCGAACTGCCCGATGCCGGACAGCGCCGTCTGCGCCGCGTCCATCCCCGACGGGTACACGCTCGGGTAGGCCCGCACCGGCACGTCCTGCTCCGTGTCGTTGAAGCCGAACCTCTCCGCCACGGCCTTGACCTCGTCCTGCCCCAGGTCGACGGCCATCTTGCCGAAGACGTTGTTGCACGAGTAGCGCAGGGCGGTGCGGATCGAGGCGTTCTCGCAGGGCGCGGAGGGGTTCTCGTTCACCAGGTCGCGCGTCGACTGCGGCAGCCGGTACGGGTTCGGGCTGTCCGTCGGCTCGTCGACCGACCCGTACAGCCCCTTCTCCAGAGCCGCCCCCGCGACGACCAGCTTGAACGTCGAGCCGGGGGCGACGGGGTGCCGGATCGCCCGGTTCGTCAGCGGCTTGTCGGGGTCGGTCTCGAGCCGCTTCCACGCGTCCCCGCCGTCCGACCCGGCGATCGTCGACGGGTCGTAGGACGGGGTGCTGACCATGCCGAGGATCCGGCCCGTCCTCGGGTCGATCGCCACGGCGGCGCCCTTCTTGCCGTCGAGCGCCGCGAAGCCGGCCTTCTGCACGGCCGGGTCGATCGTCGTCAGCACGTCGCCCGGTTCCCGCTGCCCGCCGGTGAGCGCGTCGAGGGGGTTCCCCAGCCGGGGGTCGCTCCCGTCGAGCACCCCGGAGAAGACGCCCTCCAGTTGCGTCGCGCCGTACACCTGCGAACCGAACCCGGTGACCGCCGCGTACAGCTCGCCGTCGGTGTACGTCCGCCGGTAGGCGAGGTCGCCGCGCTCCGTGCGGGCCGAGCCGGTGACCGGCGTCCCGCCCACGACGATGTCGCCGAGCGGTCGCGCGTACCGCGCGATGACGTGCCGCCGGTTCTTGTCGTTGTCCGCCAGGGCCTTCGCTTCGTACGCCTGCACCCAGGTCGCCCGCAGCAGCAGGGCGAACACCAGCAGCAGGGAGAAGACGGCCGCTCTTCTGATCGTCTTGTTCATCCCTTCGTCCGACGAGCGGCGCCGGGCGGGATGTTCCCCGCCGTCCGGTTTCTCAGGGAATCCTCATGCCGGGCATGGCGCGCCGGCGCCCCGGCGCGCTCACCCGGGCGTGACGAAGCCCGCCTCGTACGCCGCGATCACCGCCTGCGTCCGGTCCCGCGCGCCGGTCTTCGCCAGCACCGACGCCACGTGCGTCTTCACCGTGGCCGGCCCGACGCCGAGGCGCCCGGCGACCTCCGCGTTGGTCAGGCCCCGCGCCACCAGCCGCAGCACGTCGGCCTCCCGGTCGGTCAGCCGCGCCACCCAGGGGGCGCTCACCGCGGGGCCGGGCCGCCCGTACCGCTCGGCGAGCCCGCGCACCGCCGCCGGGTACAGCAGCGAGTCCCCGCGCGCCACCAGCCGCACCGCCGCGACCAGTTCCTCGGCCGCCGCCCGCTTCAGCAGGAACCCGGCGGCGCCGGCGCGCAGCGCGTCGTACACGTAGGCGTCGTTCTCGAACGTCGTCACCACCAGGATCCGCGGCGGCCGCGGCATCGTCGCGAGCAGGTGCTCGGTGGCGCGGATCCCGTCGACCTCCGGCATGCGCACGTCCATCAGCACGACGTCCGGCTCCACTTCGCGCACCACGGACACCGCCTCGGCGCCGGTGGCGGCCTCGCCGACGACCTCCAGCCCCTCCTCGGCGGAGAGGATGACGCGCAGCGCCGTACGGACCATCCGCTCGTCGTCGGCGAGCACGATCCGGGTCACCGCCGGCCCCCCGCCAGCGGCAGCCGCACGCTCAGCCGCCACACCGTCCCGTCCCGCGCCGGGCCGCTAACCGCGCTTCCCCCGAGCAGCGCGGCCCGTTCGGCGACGCCGCGCAGTCCGCGGCCGCCGCCCGGCCGGACGACCGGCGCGCGGCCGGTCAGCGGGTTCTCCATGGTGACCTCCAGTTCCCCGTCGGCCGCGCGCAGCCGCAGCGCGACCGGTGCGGCCCCTCCGTGGCGCAGCGCGTTGCTGAGCCCTTCCTGCACGATCCGGTACGCCTCCCGGGAGACCCGCTCAGGGAGCGGCCCCGCCGGTCCGGCGGCCGGGTCGCGGACCACGCGCAGCCCGCTGTGGGCGAGCAGCGCGTCCAGCGCCTCCAGCCCGGGTCCCGCGGCGGCCCCGTCGGCGGCCGCGTCCGCGTCGGGGTCGTCCCGGCGCAGCAGCCCGAGCACCGCGTCGAGTTCGGCGACGGTGCGCCGGGTGGTCTCCTCGATGGCCGTCAGCGCCTCCCGGACGAACACGAGGTCGGGTTCCGGCGCGTCGACGACCCGTCGGGCGGCCCCCGCCTGGAGGGTGACCGCGCTCAGCGCGTGGCCCACCGAGTCGTGCAGCTCGCGGGCGAGCCGGTTGCGCACGGCCAGTTCGGCGGCGCGCCGCTCGGCCGCCGCCAGCCGGTCGGCGGGCGTCGGACCGAGCAGGACCGGGGCCTGCCGCGCCAGCAGCGCCCCGGCGCCCGCGGAGGCCACGGCCAGACCCACCAGCATCAGCAGTCCCGCCGGCACCCCGAGGACCACCCACCACGGGTCGTCGAGGCCCCAGAACGCGGCCGCCGCCGAGGCACGCAGCTCCGCCGAGAACGGCAGCGCCATCGTGACCAGCGCGAACGGCGGGAGCGCCAGCGACGCCCCGGCGACCAGCCCGCCGAGCGCGACGTGCAGCGTGAACCAGCAGGCGGTGCGCGCCCGCGCCGTGCGGGAGGCGGCCGGCCCGTCGGCGTACCGCTCCGCCGGCACCCCGCACAGCGCGCGGGCCGCCGCCACGGACAGCGGGCGGGCGAGCGGGAAGAACGCCGTGACGGCGGCCGGCGGCAGCGCCAGCGCGTACGCCGCGAACTGCGCCGCGACCGAGCCGCCGAAGGGGCCGCCCGTCTCCGTGAACGGCGACAGCACGACGGAGGCGAGCAGCCAGTACGGCATCAACAGCGCGCCGCCCAGCACCAGGTGGACCCAGCGCCGCCGTGCCCGCCGCCCCCACAGCGCGGCGCCCGCCCGCCCCACCCGGGCCCCGGCGCCGGCGCGGCGTACCCGTACGGCAGCGTCCGCTTGCCGCACTCTCGCCCCGGCGCCCGCGCGGCGTGCGCCGCCACGACCTTCCGGCGGGTCCCCGTCACCCGTGCCGCCGGCACCCCCGCCGGCCCCGCCGCTCGTGCCGCCGGTGCCGGTGACGGCATCCGGCGGGCCGCCGCCGTCGCTCACCCGGCCCGCCTGCGCAGGAACACCGCCAGGCAGCCGGCCAGTACCGTCCCCGTGATCATCTCGTCAGCGTAGGTGAGGACCTGGAGCAGCGGGGGCTCGTCCGCCGGATCGGCTCCCGGTACGAGGGAGGCGAGGAACAGCCAGCCGCCCCAGCAGCCGACCGCCGCCGAACCCGCCCAGCCGACCGCCAGCGGCAGCCGTACCGGCAGGCGGGGTCCGCGCCGGAACACCAGCGTCACGACGCCCGTCGCAGCGGCGAGCGCGTAGAGGCCGCGCAGCGCCTCCAGGGCGTGGAAGCCCGGCGGGGGCGCGGCGTGCAGGTCCGCGGCCAGGCCGGCGCCGACGCCGCGGGCCCAGGCCAGGTGGAGCGCGGCGGCGGGCAGCAGGAGCAGGGAGGCGACGACGGCGGCGGCGCGCGGCGCGCGGCCGGTCACGGCGGGGGAGAGGTCCCCCACCGTGCCGCGCCACACGTGGCCCCACCGGCCCCGCGCGTACCGGAAGGCCAGCGCCGCCAGCGCGAGGGCCTGCACGATGAAGCCGCTGTACACGACGGTGAAGACCCACCCGTCCAGGAACTCCCCCGAGGCGCCCTCCCCGAGCGCGGGCCCACCGGCGGCCGCCGCCAGCGTCTGCACGGGATAGCCGACCACGATGGGCAGGAGCAGCCCCGTGGCCGCCCACAGCGGCGGCACCAGGAGCCAGGCGGGCACCCGCGTGCCCCAGCGCTGGGTGAGCAGCAGGGCCAGCACGATGACGGCGGTGTCCATCAGCAGGGTGGCGGCGTTGGCAGCGGCCGCCAGTCCGGGCCGCTCCAGCAGCAGGCTGCCGTCGGGGATGCCGACGCGGCTCCCGGACAGCCAGGCGATCTTGAGGGCCAGGTAGGGCAGGCAGGCGCCGATCGCGACGGCGCGGACGGCGCGGGTGACCGGGTCGGGTCGGGTGCCGGACCGGGGCTCCGGGCGGGTGGGCGCCGGTCCGGCGGTGAACGGGGTCGTCGTCATGCCTCCACGCTCCCGTCCGGCCGCCCCCGGCACCTCCTGCCCGCCGACGATCCGCCTCCGCCGCGCGGCGGAGGCGCGCCGGCCGCGGGTCGCACATCCGCGGGCGCACGCCCCCGCGGCCGGTGGCCGCACGCTTCGTCCGCCTGCGGTCGCACGCCCCCGCCGCCTCCGATGGCCCCGTACGTCTCCCGGGGCCAGGGCGTCACGTACCGTGCGCGTCCCGCGCCGTACCGTACGGCCTCCCGCGCCGGGCGTACGAACCCGCCGCGCCCCGGTCGTACGGGCCCGCCGCCCCCGGCCGACACGGGCTCACGCGGGCAGGGCGAGCACCACCTCGTCGGTCTCCTCGCCCCGCCCGTGCGCCCAGTCCCGGTCGTGTCCGATGACCGTGAACCCGCACCTGCGCAGGACCCGGAGGGACGCCGCGTTGTCGGCGGCGGCGCGCGCGTGGAGCGGTCGCTCCGGGACGAGGTCCAGCAGCGCGCGCAGGGCCGCGGTGGCCACGCCGCGGCCCCAGTGCGCGCGGTCGATCCAGTACGTCACCTGCCGGTCACCGGGCTCCCCGTACACGGCGACGTGGCCCACGGGCGCGCCGTCCGCCAGCACGGTGCGGTGGACGTTCCCGGACATCAGGACGCGGGCCCAGTGCGCGTCGAACGCGGCCCGGTCGTCGGGGTCGGCGACGGTGAAGGCCGCCGCACGGCGCGCCTCCGGGTCCCGCATCATGGCGAAGAACACGTCGAGGTCCCCGGTGAGGACCGGCCGCAGCGACACGGCGACGGACCCGGTCACCGGCTCCCCTCCCACCGGCTCCCCGGTCGTCGGCTCCCCGGTCACCCGCTCCCCGGTCGTCGGGTCACCGGTCATCAGAGCCTCCGGGTGGCGAGCGTGAGCCGGTCGCGTGCGTCGAAGAGCGCGTCCTTGATCATCTGCTCGTGGGCGGGGGTGAGCCGCGCGACCGGCACCGAGCAGCTGATCGCGTCGCGGGCGGGGGTCCGGTACGGGATGGCGATGCCGAAGCAGCGCAGCCCGAGGGTGTTCTCCTCGCGGTCGACGGCGTACCCCTGCTCGCGGACGGCGCGCAGTTCCTCGATGAGCCGCTCCCGGTCGGTGATCGTGTGCTCGGTGAGGGCGGGCAGGGTCTCCGGCAGCAGCTTGCGCACCTGCTCGTCGGTGTACGTGGCGAGCAGCGCCTTGCCGAGGGAGGTGGAGTGGGCGGGCAGGCGCCGGCCGACGCGGGTGAAGGGGCGCAGGTAGTGCTGGGACTGGCGGGTCGCCAGGTAGACGACGTTGGTGCCGTCGAGGCGGGCGAGGTGGATGGTCTCGGTGGTGTCGTCGGAGAGCCGGTCCAGGGTCGGGCGGGCGGCCGTGACGACCTCGTCGCCGTCGATGTAGGACGTGCCGACGAGCAGGGCGCGCACGCCGATGCCGTACCGGGTGCCCGTCGCGTCCGTCTCCACCCAGCCCAGCTCGACCAGCGTGCGCAGGAGCATGTACAGGCTCGACTTCGGGTAGCCGACCGCTTCCTGGACCGCGGCCAGCGAGTGCATGCCGGGGCTCCCCGCGAAGTACTCCAGCAACTCCACGGTGCGGACGGCGGATTTGACCTGCGCCCCGCCGGCTTCGGTAGCAGACATCGCCCTTGACCCCTTCAGACGCCCGTTAATAGAGTCCCAGCATATTCATCATCAGGAACGCCGTTCAGAATACCGAACACGCGATGAGCGCACAGCCGGAGAGGACGTCCGCGGTGTCTGGAACCCAAGTCTGGAGTGTCGACCCCCGAACCGGGAAGCAGCGGGAGGCGGTCGCGTCGGAGGCCACGGCCGCGGACGTCGACCGCGCCGTACGGGCCGCCCACGACGCCCGGGCGGCCCTGGCCGACCGGACCGTGCGCGCCGCGTTCCTGCGGACCGCCGCCGAGCGGCTCGACGCCGCGAAGGACCGGCTCGTCGCCGCGGCCGACGCCGAGACCGCCCTCGGCGCGCCCCGCCTCACCGGCGAACTGGCGCGCAGCTGCTACCAGCTGCGCGCCTTCGCCGACATCGTGGACGAGGGCGCGTTCCTCGACGTGATCATCGACCACCCGGACGACACGGCGACGCCCCCCGTCCCCGACCTGCGCCGCTTCAAGGTGCCGCTGGGCGTCGTCGCCGTCTACGCCGCCTCCAACTTCCCCTTCGCCTTCTCCGTGCCCGGCGGCGACACCGCCAGCGCCCTCGCCGCGGGCTGTCCCGTCGTCGTCAAGGCCCACCCGGACCACCCGGCCACCTCCGAGCTGGTCGCGGCCGTGCTGCGCGAGGCCGCCGCGGAGCACGACCTGCCCGAGGCGGTCGTCGGCCTCGTGCACGGCTTCGACGCCGGCGTCGAGCTGGTCCGCCACCCGCTGGTCGCGGCGGCGGGCTTCACCGGTTCCGTGCGCGGCGGGCGCGCCCTGTTCGACGCGGCGGCCGCGCGGCCGGTCCCGATCCCCTTCCACGGCGAGCTGGGCTCCCTCAACCCGGTCGTGGTCACCGAGGCGGCCGCGGCCGAGCGGGCCGAGGAGATCGGCACCGGCCTGGCGGGCTCCATGACGCTCGGCGTCGGCCAGTTCTGCGTCAAGCCCGGCCTGGTCCTCACCCCCGAGGGGGAGGCGGGCGACCGGCTCGTCAAGGCGCTGGGGGAGGCCGTGGCGTCGGTCGGGGAGGGCGTCCTGCTCGACGGGCGCATGCGCGACAACTTCGTCGACGGCGTCACCGAGCGCGCCGCGCTGCCGGACGTGCAGGCCCCGGTGAGCCCCGGCGCGGGCGGCGACCGCACGGTGGCGGCCGGCTTCCTCACCGTGCCCGCCGCGCGCCTGGCCGACGAAGGCCCCCACGACCTCCTCCTGGAGGAGTGCTTCGGCCCCGTCACGGTGGTCGCCCGGTACGCGACGCGTGACGAGGCCACCCGCGTCCTCTCCCGCCTCCCCGGCAACCTCACCGCCACCCTCCACGTGTCGACCGGCGAGGCGGAGGACGGCGGGGACGGCACCGCGCTGCTCACCGAGCTCACCCCGCTCGCCGGCCGGGTCGTCGTCAACGGCTGGCCCACGGGGGTCGCCGTCGCCCACGCCCAGCAGCACGGCGGGCCCTACCCGGCCACCACCTCGACGTCCACGTCCGTCGGCGGCACCGCCGTCGAACGCTGGCTCCGCCCGGTCGCCTACCAGTCCACCCCGCCCGCGCTCCTTCCCCCGGAGCTGCGCGACGACAACCCCCTCGGCCTGCCGCGCCGGGTCGACGGCCGCCTGGAGCGCTGACCCGGGGGCGGACCGCGCCGCGCGCCCGGTCGGGGGCGCGCGGCGCCGCGCGCGGCAGCGTGCCCGGCTCCGTGCCGGGCACGGCGCGGGCGGGTCCACGGCGCCGGCCGGGCGTACCGGGGGCGGGTGACGTCCGGCCACACCCTGGCCCTCTGCCCCGTCCCGTAATCCCGTCCCGCCCCTCGTCCCTGACCCCGGCGGGGCGCCCGGGTGCCTGACCCCGGCGGGGCGCCCGGCGGCATGAGGGGGCATGATCGCCCCATGCCCCATCTCGGACTGGTGACCGTGGTCGTCCGCGACTACGACGAAGCGATCGCCCACTACAGGGACGCCCTCGGCTTCGAGCTGCGCGAGGACACCCCGCGCGGCGACGGCAGCCGCTGGGTCGTCGTCGCCCCGCCCGGCTCGCGCGAGACGGCGCTGCTGCTCGCCCGGGCCACCACCGAGGACCAGCGGGCCCGGGTCGGCGACCAGACCGGCGGCCGGGTCGGCTGGTTCCTGACCACGGACGACTTCGACCGCGACCACGCGAGGATGACCGCCGCCGGCGTCACCTTCCTGGAGCCGCCCCGGCGCGAACCGTACGGAACGGTCGCCGTCTTCAGCGACCTGTACGGCAACCGGTGGGACCTCATCCAGCCCGCCGACGCGTGACGACACCCCCGGCCGGGACCCCGACGCCCCGCCCGGAGCCGGCTCGATCCGGTCCGACCCGACTCGACCCGGCCCGACCCGGCGCTCAGTCGATCCGCAGCGCCAACAGGCAGGCGTCGTCCTCGTGCGCGGCGCGGCCGTACTCCTCCGCCAGCCGGTCGACCACGCGCTGCGGCGACAGGCCGCCGATCGACGCGAGGCGCTCGGCCAGGGCGTCCACCCCCTCGACGAGGTCCCGGCCCCGCCGCTCCACCACCCCGTCGGTGTAGAGGAGGAGCAGGTCCCCGTCCTCCAGCGCCAGCTCGGCCGTCTCGTAGGCGTGGTCCGGCACCACACCGAGCAGCGGGCCGCGGTGGTCCGTGGGCAGCGCGTACGTCTTCCCGCCCCGCAGCAGCAGGGGAGCGGGGTGGCCCGCGCTCGCCCAGTGCAGGACGCGGTCGGGGCCGATGTGCCCGACCACCACGGTCGCCGTCGCGGCGGCGGGGTCGACGCACACCAGCTCGTTCAGCCAGGTGGTGATGTCGCCGGCGCTCGCACCCACCTGGGCGAGGCCCGCCACGGCGTACCGCTGCTGCGCCATCCGCGCCACCGCGTCCAGGCCGTGCCCCTGCGCGTCGCCCACCGCGATCAGCGCCCGTCCGTCCGGCTGCCGCCGGCACTTGTACCAGTCGCCGCCGACGGCCGCGTCGGGCTCCGCCGGCAGGTAGGCGGCCGCCGCGCTCACGCCCACCTCGGCCAGTCCCTCCGAGTACGTCGGCAGCACCGCGTCCCGCAGTACCGACGCCACGTGCCGCTCCGCCTCCGCCTGCTGCCGCAGCTCCCGCGCCTCGCTCTCCTTGGCCACCAGGCGGCGCCGGCTGCGCATCTGCGGGGTCAGGTCGCGGGCCACCATGTGCACCGCCCACGGGCGCCCGTCCGTCCCGGCCACCGGCCGACCCAGCAGGTCCACGGTGCGGACCTCGCCGACCACGTTGAAGCGGATGCGGGTCCACGCGGGCTCCTCACCGGACAGCACCGACGCGAGGAACTCCCCGAACGCGCCCATGTCCTCGTCCAGGACCGCGTCGCACATCTCCAGCAGCGACCACGGCAGGAGCGGGTCCGCGCGGAAGACGCGCTGCATGCCCTCGGACCACGACACCGCCCCCGACAGCAGGTCCCAGCGGCCCCACCCCATCGACGCCAGGTGCTGGGCGTCGATCGTCAGCAGCTCCGCCTGGCTGCGGACCGGCCGCCAGGTCATCAGCAGCCGGTCGCCGCAGGCCGCCGCGTGGTGCACGAGCTGCACCCGCTGCAGACGACCGAACCGCTCCTCGGTGTAGTCCACGACCAGGCCGTTCAGCGCCCGGCCGGTCTCCAGCACCGAGGTCAGCGCCGGCAGCAGCCCACTGGTGACGGCACCCGGCCGGGCCTCGAAGTACGGGCGCCCCACCTGCTGGTCGGGCGGCACCAGCCAGTCGGCGGAGCGCACGTGGTTGCCGGCCCGGATGAGGAAGTCGGTGATCGCGCCCGCCCCGTCCCGCACCGGCTCCAGCAGCGCGGCGGACGCGGGGATCGCGGGGAGCGTCGCGCACAGGCACCGCGCCGGGTCGTGCGAGGGGTCCGCGCCGGAGCAGGTGTGCGGCGCGCCGTTGCCCTGCCCGCACGGGCACTGCGCCGCCGCGCCGCCGGAGTCCGCCGCGCGGGCGGCCTCGGCCGCCCGGGCGTCCGCCCGCGCCTCGTCCGCGCCGACGACGCCCCCGGCCTCCTCGGTCGCCTGCCGCACGTCGGCCCGCAGGGCCGCCGTCTCGCGTTCGATGAACGCCTTGAGGGTCACCACGTCGAAGGTGCGGGGCAGAGTCATGGCCGAGGCCTTCCCTGGTGGGGACGGGGACAGCCCCACCACTACCGCGTTTCCCCCGACCGCCCCGGCAGACGCGCCCACCCCACCCCCCGACGTCCCCACCCGGCCACCCCGCCCCGCGACACCGCCGCCCCGCCCCGAGCCGCGCCCCGCTCGCGCCCCGGTCGCGGCCAGGGGGAATGCGGGGCTGGTCGGGGGCGTTGGGGCGGGGGTGCGGAGGGGGCCTCCGTACCGCTTGCGTGCCCGCGCCGACGACCCTGGAGGGACGACCACACATGCGCGTCGAGATCTGGAGCGACATCGCCTGCCCCTGGTGCTACATCGGCAAGGCCCGGTTCGAGGAGGGCCTCGCGGCGTTCGCGCACCGGGACGACGTCGAGGTGGTGTACCGGTCCTTCGAACTCGATCCGGGGCGCGCCAGGGGTGACGTCGCGCCGGTCGTCGACATGCTCGCCGCCAAGTACGGCCGGACCCGCGAGGAAGCGCGGGCGATGGAGGAGCACGTCGCCTCCGTCGCCCGCGGCCAGGGGCTGGAGTACCGCGTCGAGGGGCGGGAGCACGGCGGCACCTTCGACGTCCACCGGCTGCTGCACCTCGCCAAGGCGCGCGGCCGCCAGGAGGCGCTGCTCGACCTGGCCTACCGGGCCAACTTCGCCGAGGACCGGTCCGTCTACGAGACCGAGGTGCTCGTGCGGCTCGCCGTCGAGGCGGGGCTCGACGAGGACGAGGCGCGGGCCGTGCTCGCCGACGCCGCGGCCTACGCCGACGACGTGCGCGCGGACGAGCGGGAGGCGGCCGAGCTGGGCGCGACGGGCGTGCCGTTCTTCGTGCTCGACCGGCGGTACGGCGTCTCCGGTGGCCAGCCCGCCGAGGTGTTCACCCGGGCCCTGGAGCAGGCGTGGGAGGGCCGGGTCCCGCAGCCGGTCGACACCGCCTCCGGGGACGCGGCGGCCTGCGGCGCGGACGGCACCTGCGCGGTATAAGCATCCCTTGGGGCAAGGCGGCTGGAATCGGTCATTGACTTGGGGGCGGGGGTGTTCCAGGGTGGCGTCATGGAAACCCCCCTGGGGGGCGACGAGTTCGCGCCCGCGCAGACGTACCTGAACACCTCCACCTGCGGGCTGCTGCCCCGCCGCGCGGTGGAGGCGGTGAAGCGCCTGGCGGAGGAGAACGCCGCGGGTGGGCCCGACGGTGTCGGCAGCTTCGACACCGTGGCCGCCGCCCGGGCCGCGTTCGCCCGGCTCGCCGGGGTCGACCCGGGGCGAGTGGCGCTCGGCGCCTCCGTCTCGGCGCACGTCGGGCTCGTCGCGGCGTCGTTGCCGCCCGGGGCCGAAGTGCTGTACGCCGAGGGCGACTTCAGCTCCGTCATGACGCCCTTCGTCGTCCGCGGCGACCTGCGGACCCGCTCGGCGCCGCTGGAGGAGCTGGCCGGCGCCGTGCGGGAGGACACGCACCTCGTCGCCTTCTCCTCGGTGCAGTCCGCCGACGGCCGCGTCGCCGACATGCCCGCCATCCGCGCGGCCGCCGCCGCCCACGGCGCCCGTACGCTCCTCGACGCCTCGCAGTCGGCGGGCTGGCTGCCGCTGGACGCCGGGGCGTACGACTACACCGTCGCCGGCGCCTACAAGTACCTCGTGTGCCCGCGCGGCGCGTCCTTCCTCACCGTCACCGAGGAGGCGCAGGAGTCGCTGGTCCCGATCCACGCGGGCTGGTTCGCGGGAGAGGACCGGTACGGCAGCTGCTACGGGCCCGTCCAGCGCCTCGCCCCCGACGCGCGGCGCTTCGACGAGCCGCCGTCCTACCTCGCCTATCACGGCGCCGAACAGGCGCTGGAGGTGCTGCTGGAGGTCGGGGTGGAGGAGATCGGCCGCCACGCCACCGCGCTCGCCGCCCGGTTCCGGGAGGGCGCCGAGGCGCTCGGGTACGCCCCCGTGCCCGCCGCGTCGGTGGTCGTCGCCGTCCCGGGCCTCGGCCACCTCCGGCCCGCGCTGGCCCGAGAGGGCGTCGTCACCTCGGCCCGCGCCGGGAACCTGCGGGTGTCGTTCCACCTGTACAACACGGCCGCGGACGTGGATCGGGCCCTGGACGCGCTGGACGCCGTCGGAGGGCTCGACGCCGTGGCGGCCGGCTGACGACCGCCACCTCCGGGGGAGGGCCCGCCGGGCCCGGACGCGCCTACCTTGCGTCCGCCGCCGGTCCCGCGGCCCCCGCGTCCGCAGGCGGCGAGCCCGGCGCCCCCGCATCCGCCGGCTGCGCGGTCGGCTCGGGGGGCGGGCCGGCCCCGGGGGAGCCGGGCCCTTGCGGGTCCGGGCAGAGCGGTGCCGGCTTGCAGAGGCCGCCCTCCACCTTGCCGAGCAGACGCGCCAGTTCCCGCCGTTCGTCCGGGGTCAGGGCGGCGAGGCTGTGGTCCTCCAGCTCCGTCCACGCCGCCGCGACCTGCGCGTGCAGCGCGCAGCCGGCGTCCGTCGCCGCCACGAGCACCGCCCGCCGGTCCGCCGGGTCGGGGGCGCGGCGCACGTGCCCGCCCTGTTCCAGGCGCTGGAGCATCTTGGTGACCGTCGACGGGTCCAAATCCAGCACCCGGATGAGCTCCGACTGGCGCACCGGGCCGTGGTCCCACAGGTGCATCATCACGAACTCCTGGCCCGGGTAGAGCCCCGCCGCCCGCAGGAAGCGGCCCGCCGCCACCCGGTGCAGCCGCGCCACCCGGGACAGCGTCATGCTGACCGGCCCGCCCCGCGCCGCCGACGGCGTGCCGTCCCGGCGGGCGGCGGCCGGTGCCGACCGGTGGGATGCGGCGGCCGGAGGACGGGCGGGCATGGGGGCTCCTCGGGTGGACTGGTTCCACTCTAGGCCGCGTCCGGAAGAATTTGGCTGACCAAGGAATGCCGTCGCGCGGACGACGGTTCTTCTACTCGGCCGACCGACCCGAGCCTTCTGGAGCCCTTCGTGACCACTGCCTTCGACCCCGTCGACCTCGCCGGCACGCCCCTGCGCAACCGCGTCGTGATGGCCCCCATGACCCGCAGCCGCGCCCCCGGCCGCGTCCCCACGGAGCTGATGGCCGAGTACTACGCGCAGCGCGCCTCCGCCGGGCTGATCATCAGCGAGGGGATCCAGCCCACCCCGGAGGGGCAGGGGTACCCGGACACCCCCGGCCTGCACTTCGCCGAGCAGGTCGCCGCCTGGCGCCGGGTCACCGACGCCGTCCACGCCGCGGGCGGCCGGATCTTCGCGCAGCTCATGCACGCGGGCCGCATCGGCCACCCCTCCGTCCTCGCCGACCTGCCCGGCGACCTCCACCCCGTGGCCCCCTCCGCCGTCGCCGCCGCCGGGCAGCTGTACACGGCCGAGGGGCTCAAGGACTACCCCGAACCCCGGGAGCTGACCGGCGCACAGGTGCGGCAGGTGATCGAGGGCTTCGCCGCCGCCGCCCGCAACGCCGTCGAGGCCGGCTTCGACGGCGTGGAGCTGCACGGCGCCAACGGCTACCTGATCCACCAGTTCCTGGCGCCCGGAACCAACCGGCGCACCGACGAGTGGGGCGGGTCGGTGGACGACCGCGTCCGGTTCGCCGTCGAGGCGGTCAAGGCCGTCGCCGCCGCCGTCGGAGCCGAGCGGACCGCGTTGCGGATCTCGCCCGGGAACCCCTTCAACGACATCGACGAGCCGGACCCGCTGCCCGCGTACACGGCACTCGTCGCCGAGCTCGACCCGCTGGGCCTGGCCTACCTGCACGTCCTGGAGGCGTCGCCCGAGGTGCGGGACGTCACCACGCAGCTACGCAAGCAGTACTCCGGCACCCTCGTCCTCAACCCGGCGACCGACGGCCCGACCGACCACGGGGTGCTCACGCTGGTCGAGGACGGCACCGCGGACCTCCTGTCCTTCGGCGCGCTCTTCCTGGCCAACCCGGACCTCCCCGCCCGGCTCGCCGCCGGCGGGCCGTACAACGAGCCCGACCGGGCCACCCTGTACGGCGGCGACCACCGCGGCTACACCGACTACCCGACGCTCTGACCCGCCGCGCCGGGCCCGCACGGCCGGACCCGGCGTCCCGCACGGCGGGGACCCGCTGCCCGGGGACCGTGGACGACCGGTCCCAGCGCGGTATGCGGCCGGCTGCCCCGTACCCGGCCGGTCCTGCCCCGTACCCGGGGTCCCGGCGCGGTACCCGGCCGGACCCGCCCCCGCACGCGTCAGGGCCCGCCTCCCCGGCACGTGCGGGAGGCGGGCCCTGACGACCCGTTCGTCGTCTCGGCGGCCGGCGTCGGCGGCCGGCGGCCGCGGCGGGTCAGCGGACCGGCGTGAAGTCCCTCGCCCCGATGAACTCCGGCCGGCGGACGGGCGCCGCGAAGGGTTCCACGGCCGTGTTCTCGACGCTGTTGAAGACGATGAAGACGTTGCTGCGCGGATAGGGCGTGATGTTGTCGCCCGAGCCGTGCATCGCGTTGCAGTCGAACCACGTCGCCGAGCCGGCCTCGCCGGTGAACAGCCGGATGCCGTGCGCGTCCGCGAACCGCGTCAGCGCCTCGTCCGACGGGGTGCCGGCGTCCTGCATCTGCAGCGACTTCTTGTAGTTGTCCTTCGGCGTCTCGCCCGCGCAGCCCAGGAACGTCCGGTGCGAGCCCGGCATGATCATCAGGGCGCCGTTGGTGTCGCGGTTCTCGGTCAGCGCGATCGACACGGAGACCGTCCGCATCCGCGGCAGCCCGTCCTCCGCGTGCCAGGTCTCGAAGTCCGAGTGCCAGTAGAAGCCCGAGGCGCCGAAGCCCGGCTTCACGTTGACGCGCGACTGGTGGACGTACACGTCCGAGCCGAGGATCTCGCGGGCCCGGCCCACCACCCGCTCGTCGCTGACCAGCCGCGCGAACACGTCGCTGATCCGGTGCACCTCGAAGACCGACCGCACGTCCTGGGACTTCGGCTCGATGATCGAGCGCTCGTCGGCGCGGACCGCCGGGTCGGTGACGAGCCGGTCGAGCTCGGCGCGGTACGTGGCGACCTCGTCCGGGGTGAGCAGCCGGTCGACCGCGAGGAAGCCGTCACGCTCGAACGACTCCAGTTCGGGCGTCAGTGGCCCCCAGACCACCGGGTCCTGCCGGGGGGTGACCACCTCGGTCGCGCCCCGGGTCGGGTACAGGTCCGGTACGCCCGCGGCGGCGGACGGGACGGTGGTGGCGGCGGTGGGGTTCGGGGTGGTCGTGGTCATGGTTCAGCCCTCCTCCGTGAGCAGCGGGTACACACCGTTCTCGTCGTGGTCCTCCCGCCCGGTGACCGGCGGGTTGAACACGCACACGCACCGGAAGTCGGTCTTCGGACGCAGGGTGTGCCGCTCGTGGCCGTCGAGCAGGTACATCGTGCCGGGCTCGATCCAGTGGGTCTCGCCCGTCTCGTCGTCGGTCAGCTCCGCCTCGCCCTCGACGCACAGCACGGCCTCGATGTGGTTCGCGTACCACATGGACGTCTCGGTCCCGGCGTACAGCACGGTCTCGTGGAGCGAGAAGCCGACCTTCTCCTTGGCGAGCACGATGCGCTTGGACTCCCAGGTGCCGGAGGCCGCCCGCACGTGGCGCTCGGTGTTCTCGATGTCCTTCAACGATCGGACGATCACGGTGGTGCTACTTCCTTTCGTACGGCGTACGGGGCGGGACCGCGGGGGCCGGGGCCTTCGCGGCTCCCGGGGCCCGGCGCGCTCGGGGCGCCGGGGTTCCCGTGCGGTCCCGCGGTTGCGGACTTCCGGGGTCAGGCGGTCTCGCGGACGGCACGCGCCAGCGTGGTCAGCCCCTCGTCCAGTTCCTCGGGCGTGACCGTCAGCGGCGGGAGCAGCTTCACGACCTCGCTCTCGGGGCCGGACGTCTCCAGCAGCAGGCCGAGCTCGAAGGCGCGCCGGCAGATCCGCGTCGCGCGCTCCTTGTCGGCGAACTCCAGGCCCCAGACCAGGCCGCGGCCCCGGTAGTGGGCGCCGTCCGCGGAGTTCTCGTCGCAGATGGTCAGCAGCGCCTGCTCCACCTGCTCGCCCCGGGCGAGGGTCTGCCGCTGCGTGCCGCCGTCGGCCCAGTACGCGCGGAGGGCCGCCGTCGCGGTGACGAAGGCCGGGTTGTTGCCGCGGAAGGTGCCGTTGTGCTCGCCGGGTCCCCACACGTCCAGCTCCGGCCGGAACAGGCAGAGCGACATGGGCAGTCCGTAGCCGCTGATGGACTTCGACAGGGTGACGATGTCCGGGGTGATGCCGGCCTCCTCGAAGGAGAAGAACCCGCCGGTGCGGCCGCAACCCATCTGGATGTCGTCGACGATCAGCAGCATGTCGCGGCGGTCGCACAGCTCCCGCAGCGCGCGCAGCCACTCGGGCCGCGCGACGTTGATGCCGCCCTCGCCCTGCACGGTCTCGACGATGACGGCGGCCGGCTGGTTGAGCCCCGAGCCGCTGTCCTGCAGCAGCCGCTCGAACCACAGGAAGTCCGGGACCCGGCCGTCGAGGTAGTTGTCGAACGGCATCGGCGTGCCGTGGACCAGCGGGACGCCGGCGCCGGCCCGCTTGAAGGCGTTGCCGGTGACGGCGAGCGAGCCGAGCGACATGCCGTGGAAGGCGTTGGTGAACGACACGATGGACTCGCGGCCCTTCACCTTCCGGGCCAGCTTCAGCGCCGACTCCACGGCGTTGGTGCCGGTCGGGCCGGGGAACATCACCTTGTACGGCAGGTCCCGGGGGCGCAGGACGAGGTCGTGGAACGTCTCCAGGAAGGCGCGCTTGGCGGTGGTCGCCATGTCCAGCCCGTGCGTGACGCCGTCCCGCTCCAGGTAGTCGATCAGCGCTCGTTTCAGCACGGGGTTGTTGTGGCCGTAGTTGAGGGAGCCCGCGCCGGCGAAGAAGTCCAGGTACGAGCGGCCGTCCTCGTCGGTGAGGCGGGCGCCCCGCGCGTGGTCGAACACGGTCGGCCAGCCGCGGCAGTAGCTGCGCACCTCCGACTCCAGGTTCTCGAACGCGGCCATCGGGGACGCGCCGCCGTCGTAGGCGGTCGGGGCGGGGCTCGGGGTGGCGGTCGGTCGGGCGGACGGGGTGATGGTCACAGCTGGTCCCTCCTGCGGGGGTCGCGGGGCGTGGGCGGGGGAGCGGGGGCGGGGGCGGCGGCGGTCAGCCCGCCGCGGCGACCGGCCGGATGCGGTAGAGCACCTCGGGCTCGTGGCCGCCCTCCGGGAACAGCTCCCCGTCGAAGAGGACCTCCCGCTCCAGCGAGGCGCCCCGGCGCTCGGCGAACGAGGTGAAGAGCCGGTCGGACGCCGTGTTGTCGGGCGTGACGGTCGTCTCCACGGTGTGGATCCCGCGGTCGGCCAGCCGCGCCACGAGGGCGTCCAGCAGCGTGCCCGCCAGGCCCCGGCCGCGGTGGCCGTGGTCGACGGCGACCTGCCAGACGACGAGCGTCCCGGGCCGGTCGGGGCGGACGTAGCCGGTCACGAAGGCGACCGGTTCGCCGTCCGCGCCGCGCGCGACGACGGACGTGGCCGCGAAGTCCCGGCACCACAGCAGGTAGCTGTACGAGGAGTTCAGGTCCAGCACCTCGGAGTCGCGGGCGATGCGCCACAGTGCGGCGCCGTCCTCCACTCGTGGGCTGTCGATGAATTCGGATCGGGCAGGTACGAGGTCTGTTGGTGCGGCGGTCATGCGGATGGAACTTACCCAGCAATTCTTCGGATTGCATGGCCGGAAGGTGTTGGGTGGCTGGCGCATCTGTGTTATCGCGCGTACACGGGACGATCCGGCGGCGCCTGTGGTTGTGGCCGATTTGCCGGGATAAATTGGGTCATAATGCTGCGGATGTGGAATCGATCACACCTCGAAACGCCCGTCGGGCCTCCATGATTCGTTCACAGGAGCGTGCGCGAATCTTGGCGTTTGGCATCATCGGATGTGGGCAGCAGAAAGTGGGGAGCTGCCCACCCGAATACCTCGGTGAAAACAGCCGAAGTACGTCGGAAATAAGTGCCGAATTCTTCGTCCGCAGCAATAGGGGCGCGCGTTGGGGGGCGCCGGTGCCGCCGGACGCGTCCCGCCCGGCGCCGGGCCCCCGCGTCCGGTTCCGCGACCCTCCCGCGCGTCGTGTTCGCACATCGACGCCGTCCGCCCGTACACATGGGGAAGAGACCGTCCCCGCCCGGTCGTTGACCGGACCGGACGGCAGGGCAGCGATCAGTGAGGGGCGGGTGGGCGCGGCGGTGGAACTGCGTCAGCTGGAGTACTTCGTGGCCGTCGCCGAAGAGCACGGCCTCGGTCGCGCCGCCGAACGGCTGCGCACCACCGCGGAGGCGGTGGCCGGGCGGATCGGCGCGCTGGAGGGCGACCTGGGGCTGCGGCTCTTCGAACCGGCGGCCCCCGGGCACGTACGGCTCACCGCCGCGGGCGAACGCCTGCTGCCCGAGGCACGGGCCGCGCTCGCCGCGGCGGGACGCGTGCGGGAGACGGCGGCCGGCATCGCCGGCGGGACGGACGGCCTGGTGCGCCTCGGCACCAGCCGCGCCTTCTCCGACCGCGTGTACCGGGCCCTCGGCGTCCTCGCCGAACGGCGCCCCCGGCTGCGGGTGCGGCAGGAGCGCGCCCCGCAGGACGCGCGCCTCGCCGCGGTCCGCTCCGGGACGTTCGACGCCGCGCTGGTGCGGGCCGTGCGCCGCGTCGACGGGATGGTGCTGTACCCGGTGTGGACCGAACCGCTGCTCGTCGCCCTGCCCGCGGGGCACCCGCTCGCCGCGGCGGACGAGCTCCATCCGGAGCAGCTGGCGCGCCTCCCGCTGCGACTGGCGCCCCGCGCGGTGAATCCGGCCTTCCACGACCTGGTCACGGGTGCCCTCCCGCACTGGACGCCCGGCCCCCCCTTCACCACCCTGCGGGCCACCCTCGACGACCTGGCGGGCGCCGCGGAACCGTCCTGGACGGTCTTCCACCCGGTGGGGCCCCTGCCTCGCGACCGCCGGCTGGCCTTCCGCGCCCTGCGCGCGCCCCGGGTCCCGGTCTCGCTCGCCGTACGGGCGGGCGGTCTCGTTCCGGCGGTACAGGCCCTGCTGGAGGCGCTCACCGGCACCACCGACCCGCCGCCCGCGCCGCGGCCGGTGTCCGTGCCGACCCCCCTGGCGGCACCGCCCCGGCCGGCTCCGCGTACGGCACCCCGGCCGGCACCCCTTCCGGCGACGGTACGGGCTGCCCCGGCCCGGTCCGCGGCCCCGGCCGCCGGGGCCGCCGGCGTGTCACGGCCGCCGTGCGGCACCCCGGTCGCGGCCCCCGCACCCGCGCTCCGGGCGTCCGGTGACCGGCGCGACGCCACCGCGCGGACCGGAACCCCGGGCGCGACACACGCCCCGCCCCCACAGGGACCTGCTCCGACCGGCATGCCGGTCCCGGCGCCGGGCGGAGCCGCGACGCAGGGCCCGGTCCCGGCTTCGACGCACGTCCCGGCCGACATGCCGGCCGCGGCTCAAGCCCCGGTCCCGGCGCAGGTCCCGGTCCCGGTCCCGGCTTCGGCACAGGCCCCGGCCGACATGCCGGTCCCGGCGCAGGGCCCGGTCGTGGCGCAGGCCCCGGTCCCGGCGCAAATCCCGGCCCCGGTTCAGGCCCCGGTCCCGGTTCAGGCCCCGGTCCCGGCTCGGGGCGGGCTCCCGGTACACGCCCCGGTCCCGGCCGACGCGCCAGGCCGGTCCTGCCCTGACGCGGCCTGCCCTGACCCGCCGCCCTGACACGCCCCCGGCGGACGAGCCGTCCCTACCGCCACGCCTCCGCCGCCGCCCGCAGCGCCGCGTCCGTGTCGACCTCCCGGCCCGTCGCGGCCAGGGCGGCGCCCAGGGCCGTCAGGCACGCCCGCACGGTGCCCGGGGTGGCGGCGGGCCCGTAGTGGTTCACCCGGACCATCTCCGCGGCCAGCGCCCCGCCGCCCGCCGCCAGGGGCAGCGCCGGGGCCGCACCGCCGGGGCCGGAGGCGGGCGCCGCCTCCAGCGCGGCGGCCACCAGCAGGGAGGCGTCCACCCCGGCCGGGGTGCGCAGCGTCGTCGCGACGGGGGCGGCCTCCCGCGCCTCGTGCACGTACGGCTCCAGGCCGCCCCCCAGCGCGAGCACGCCCGCGCGGGTGGCCGCCGCGGCCGACGCGTGCCGCGCGGTGAGCGCGTCCAGTCCCTCCGCGTCGATACGGTCCAGGCACGCCTCCAGCGCCAGCATCTCCAGCTGCGCGGGCGCGTGGAGCAGCGCCCTGCGGCCGCCGTCGATCCAGCGCTCCTTCCAGTCCAGGAGGGAGAGGTACGAGCGGCGCGGCGCGGCCGGGTTCGCCGCGAACCGCTCCCACGCGCGCGGGCTGACCGAGACGGCGGAGACACCCGCCGGGCCGCCCATCGCCTTCTGCGCGCCGATGATGCACAGGTCGACGCCCCACGCGTCCGGCAGCACCGGCTCCGCGCCGATCGAGGCCACCGCGTCCAGGTAGAACAGCGCGCCGTGCGCCCGGACCACCTCGCCGATCTCCGCGACCGGGTTGGTGTTGCCGGTCGCGGCTTCCGCGTGCACCAGCGACACGAAGTCGATCTCCGGGTGCCGCTCCAGCGCCCCGGCGACCTGCTCGGCGGTGGCCGCCGTGTGGAAGGGCACCTCCAGGTCCACCACCGTCGCGCCGCAGTCGCGCAGCCAGTCGCCGAAGGTCTGCCCGTACGGACCGGTGATCACGTTGAGCGCGGTCGAACCGGGTCGCGCGCCGCTGCGGATGCCCCCCTCCAGCGGCAGCAGCGCCTCGCCCTGCGTGACGACCACGTCGTGCCCGGTGCCGAGCAGCGCGGCCACGCGCCGCTCGATGGCCGCGAAACGGTCGGCGGTCAACGGGGCCAGATCGAGGAGGGGGTGCGTCACGGGGCTCTCTTTCCTTCACGTACGGACTGCTTCGCCGAGGGTACTTGCGCCCTCGTAGAGTGCTGGGCATGAGCCTGGTGCTGCATGTGACGGGGCGGGTGCTGGCCGGCCCCGAGGACGTACGCGACGAACTGTGGGTGGTCGACGGGCGGGTGACCTACGACCGGCCGGCCGGCGCGCGGGACGTCCGCACGGTGACCGGCTGGGCGCTGCCCGGTCTGGTCGACGCGCACTGCCACGTCGGTCTCGACGCCCACGGGCCCGTCGACGCGGCGACCAGCGAGCGGCAGGCCCTCACCGACCGGGACGCGGGCACGCTCCTCATCCGTGACGCCGGTTCGGCCGCCGACACCCGGTGGATCGACGACCGCGGCGACCTGCCGAAGATCATCCGCGCGGGCCGCCACATCGCCCGCACCAAGCGCTACATCCGCAACTACGCGCACGAGATCGAGCCCGCCGACCTCGTCGCCTACGTCGCCCGCGAGGCGCGCCGCGGCGACGGCTGGGTGAAGCTCGTCGGCGACTGGATCGACCGCGACGCCGGCGACCTCACCGCCTGCTGGCCGCGCGCCGAGGTCGAGGCGGCGATCGCCGAGGCCCACCGGCTGGGCGCCCGCGTGACCGCGCACTGCTTCGCCGAGGAGTCGCTGCGCGACCTGGTGGAGGCGGGCATCGACTGCGTGGAGCACGCCACGGGCCTGACCGAGGAGACGATCCCGCTCTTCGCCGAGCGCGGCGTCGCGATCGTGCCGACGCTCGTCAACATCGCGACGTTCCCCCGGCTGGCCGCCGGGGGAGAGGGCAAGTTCCCGCGCTGGGCGGACCACATGCGCAGGCTGCACGCGCGCCGGTACGACACGGTCCGCGCCGCGTACGACGCCGGCATCCCCGTGTTCGTCGGCACCGACGCGGGCGGCTCGCTGGCGCACGGGCTGGTGGCGGCCGAGGTCGCCGAGCTGGTCACCGCCGGCATACCGCCGCTCGACGCGCTGTCGGCGACGACCTGGGGCGCCCGCGCCTGGCTGGGGCGCCCCGGCCTGGAGGAGGGCGCCCCGGCGGACCTCGTCGTCTACGACGCGGACCCGCGCACCGACGTCCGGACGCTGGCGGCGCCCCGCCGGATCGTCCTCGACGGCCGCGTCGTGGGTTGACGTCGGGCGGCGGTCAGCGGGTGAGGAACGCCAGCCGGGCCCGCTTCTCCACGAGGTGGACCTCCGGGAGCACGATCTCCGGGAGGACCACCTCGGGGCCGAGCTCGAAACCGCCGCGGACCAGCAGCGCGACGGCCTTGTCGTTCGCCGCGTCCGGCTCGGCGACGATCCGCGTGCGGCCCCCGCGCAGCGCGAAGTCCGTCAGCACGCCCAGCAGGTGCCGGGAGAAGCCGCGTTCGGGTGTGTCGGTGGGCGCCAGCAGCAGGTGGACGCCGATGTCGCCCGGCTGGACCTCGTAGCACTCGCTGACCCGGTCGGCCTCCGGCTCGTACGTCTGGAACAGCGCGACCGGCGCCCCGTCCCGGTACACCAGGAACGCGTGGTGCGTCGTGAGCGAGTCGAGGTGCGCGTAGACGTCCCGCACCTCCGCCACGTCGATCTCCCGCATGCCCCAGAACCGGGCCCGGTCCTCGCTCACCCAGGCGTGGACCAGCGGGGCGTCGCGGTCGGGGTCCAGGGGCACGATCCGTACCGTGCCGAAGCCGTCGACGGCCTGCTCGTACGTGGCGGGGCGGGGGTCGGCGCTCGTCGTCATGCGGGGTGCTCCTTGCTCAGCCGGTTCCAGTCGGTGATCACGGGGGTCAGGGCGCCGCGCCGCCACAGCGGCAGCTGGTCCGCCTCGTGCGGGTCGCCGGGCACGCCCGACGCGCCGAACGGCACGACCCACAGGCTGTCCTCGCGCCGCGCGAGGTCCCATACGTAGCGGGCGGCCGGGCCGCGCGCGCTGCGGTCGGTGACGCCGGGGACGCTCGACGTGGACAGCACGCAGTCGTGGTCGCCGTCCAGGCCGGGCCACCGGGCGTCGTCGCCGTCCGGCAGTGCCGCCCACGGCGCGAGGCGGTGCGTGGCGCCCCACGGTCCGTCCGGCGGCGCGGCGGCCGTCGCCTCCAGGGCGGCGCGCACGGCGGCCTCCCGGTCGGCGGGCGGCACGGGCCCGGACGTCAGCAGCGTCTCCAACGCGTAGGCGACGCGCGGCACGAGGGCCAGCCACGGCCGGAAGAGCGCCGGGTACGCCGGGATCTCGGCCAGCGGCGCGAAGGCGGCGTGGGCGGCGACGCGGCGGACGACCTCGCCGCGCACGGCGGCGTACAGCGCCGCGTCGACGCTGTCGGCGTCCATGTGCCGGTCCCAGCGCAGCAGCCGGTCGCGCAGGGCGGCGGCGGGCGCGGTGAGCCCGTCCAGCCCGGCGGCCAGGTCGAGGAGCGGGCGGGCGGACGCGAGGTGGGTGTCGGTGTGCACGGCCGCCATGCCGGCCGCCGTCCACTCCCGCGACCCCGCCAGGAGCCGCGCGATGCGCTCGGCGCGGTGCGAGGGCGCGAACTCGACGCCCAGCGGTCCCGCGAGACCGCGTGCGTTGGCCATCACCGCCACGCCGTCGACGGGGGCGCGCGGCAGTGGCTCGTGACGGCCGCGCCACTCGTGCGCCGGCTCCCAGGCGGGGACGACGCGCAGCATGTTGTCCCGGTGGCGTACGGGGACGTGGCCGGCGACCCGGTGGAGGGTGCCGCCCTCGGTGTCGGCGGCCTGCACGACGTTCACCGGCTCGACCCACCGGTCGACGGCGCGGTCGACGTCGGCGACCGTCCGCGCGGCGAGCAGCGCGGGCAGCGCGGCGAAGCCGAGCTCGCCGGTGACGCGCGGCGGGTGGCGCAGGCTGAGGGCGCCGCCCTCGCCGTCGTCGGGGACCACGACGGGGCCGCGGTCGGTCTCGACGACCTCCACGGTGACCGGTGCGGCGCCCCGGACCTCGATGGTCTCGGTGTGGACGCGGGCGGGCCGCCACCCGTCGGGACCGAGCGCCTCGGTCCCGCCGTCGCGGTGGCGCAGGCGCTCGCGGTACAGGTCCTGGTAGTCGGCCATGGCGTTGGTGATGGCCCAGGCGGCCGTCCCGGTGTGGCCGAAGTGGGCGAGGCCGGGCACGCCGGGCACGGCGAGGCCGACGACGTCGTACTCGGGGCAGGCGAGCCGTATCTGCTGGTAGACGCCGGGCGCCTCGATGAACCGGTGCGGGTCGCCCGCGAGGAGCGCGGCGCCGGTGGCGGTGCGGTCGCCGTCGACGAGCCAGCCGTTGCTGCCGGCGGTGCCGGGGCCGTCGGTCGCGAACAGCTCGACCTGCTCGTCGCCGAGGACCCGGGCGACCCGTTCGCGCCAGAGCTTGGTGGGGAAGCCGGCGAAGAGGATGTGCGTCGACAGCCATACGCCGAGCGGCACCCACGGCTCCCACACGCCCGGTTCGAGGCCCGTGGCGGTGAACTCGCGGCTGCGGCGGGCGCCTTCGGCGAGCCCGGCGTTGACGCCGTCCGTGTACGCGGTGACCCACGCCCGGGTCTCGTCGTCGAGCCGGTCGAGGCAGCGGCGGGCGGTGTCGGCCAGCCGGGCGCGCCGGACGAAGACGTCCCAGTCGACGGCGTCGGGCCCGAGGAAGGCGGCCGTCGTGCCCTGGGCGCGGTGACGTTCGACCTCCAGCTGCCACGCCCGGTCGTGGGCCGTGGTGCGGCCCTGGGCGTGGGCGAGTTCGCGCGGGTCGTCGGCGCGCAGATGCGGGATGCCCCAGGGGTCCCGGTAGACCTCGATGCTCACTCTTGTCCTGATCTCTTTAGGTAAGGCTGGCCTAACTTAAGCCACCGGTGGGCGATTGGCAATCCGGACGGGGTGGGAGGGGCGGGTGATTCGAATGCTTGACCGGAAACTCCCCTTTGGGGTGAACTCACGTCAGGTGGCCGCCGGTTCACCCTCCGTGCGCCAGGATTCCCGTGTCCCAAGTCGCCACCGCACACATGTCCCTGTGGGCGGGTGTTCGGCGACTCCTGTCCTCCGTGGGGGTTCCACCACCGTGTCCAGCACCACCTTCCGCCGCTCCGCGGCCGCCGCCGTCACCGCGCTCGCCACCGCCGCGCCCCTGGCCCTCGCCGCACCCGCCGCGCGGGCCACCACCGACGGCGAGGGCCGCGCCTCCGCCGCGGTCCTCCGCGCCGACCTGGACGTCTCGCTCCTGGACGGCGGCGTACGGGTCCCCGTGAACACCGCGCTCAACGACGTGCGGGCACCCGCGACGGCGGAGAGGACGACGCTCACCGTGCGGGTGGACGGAGTCGACGGCGGCAGGCCCGTGCGGATGCTGCGCGCCGACGTCGCCTCCGCGAAGGCCGCCGCCGACGCCCGCCGCGCCGAGGGCTCCGTGCGGCTCGTCCGGGCGAGGGTGCACCTGCCCGGCCTGCCGCTGCTCTCCCTCGTCGAGGTGGAGCAGGTCACCGCCCAGGCGGTCTGCGCGGCCGGCGCCCGGCCGACCGCCACGGCGAACGTCCTCGGACCGGTGACCGTCCTCGGCAGGCGCGTCACGCTGACGGCGGGCGGCCGGACCAGCGTGAAGGTGCCGGGGGCCGGCGACGTCACCCTGGACCTGTCGCGGCGCTCCGCCACCTCCACCACGGCCGCCGCCACGGCGCTGGAGCTGAAGGTCTCGGTCGACCCGCTCGACCTCAACGTCGCCGACGTCCGCGGCACGGTCACCCTCGCCGAGGCGTCCTGCACCCGGCCCAGGGCGGCCTCGCCCTCCACGGCCCCCGAGCCGTCGGCGCCCGCCACGTCCCCGGCGGAGCGGCCCACGGAGGGCCTGGAGCCCCAGTCGGGCGGCGGGACGCCGGAGAAGGAGGCCCTCGCCGAGACCGGCGGCGACTCGCGCACGCCGTACGTCGTCGCCGGGGCGGCCGCGCTGCTCACCGCGGGCGCGGCGACCCTGGCCCTCACCCGGCGCGCCCGACGTGAGCGGTCCTGATCGGACGCCTCGGCCCGGCCGGTTCGGCCCGGCCGGTTCGGCTGGTTCGGCCGGTCGGGAATGATGGTCGGCCGCTGACGTCTTCCCCGTGGTCCGTGGGGGCGCCTGAGGTCGGTGGGTGGGGTCGGGGCCGCGGCGGGTCACCTCCTCGGGGCCGGCGGCCTCGGGTACCTCGGAAGTGAACCCGCTGTCGCCGCCGACCCCTGCGGGGGCGACCCGCCACGGCCCCTCCCGAGACCGTCGGCGACCCGGGCGGTTCCCTGGGGCTGGTTGCGGGCTGCCGGTCTGGGACCGTTGCGTGGGGAGGGGGTGTCCTGCCGACCTGACCGGCAGGACACCCCGTGCGGGGGTCAGTCGCGGGCGCAGCCCGCCATCACCAGCGCCTGGTCCAGCGCCTGGAGGAACCGGTTCGTCGTCACGCGGTCCCGCACCGCGAGCCGCAGCCACTGCGGACCCAGCCCCGGGAAGGTGTCGCCCCGCCGCGCGGCGAAGCCCAGGTCGCGCAGTCGCTCCCGGACGACGTCCGCGCCCTCCACGCGGATCAGCACGAACGGCCCCTCGGCCGCCTCGACCACGCGTACCTCGTCGAACTCCGCCAGTCCGGCCAGCAGGTGGGCGCGCTCCACGGCGACCCGCCGCGCCGCCTCCTCCGCCTCGGCCAGCGCCTCGCGCTCCATGCACGCCTCGGCCGCCACCAGCGCCGGCGTCGACACCGGCCACAGCGGCTGGACGCGCTCCAGCGCCGCCACGGTGTCCGGCGCCGCCAGCACGTAACCGATCCGCAGCCCCGCGAGGCCCCACGTCTTCGTGAGGCTCCGCAGCACCACCAGTCCCGGCACGTCCGTACGCCCGGCCAGCGCCTCCCGCTCGCCCGGCACGGCGTCCATGAACGCCTCGTCCACCACCAGGGTCCGGCCCGGCCGCGCCAGCGCCGCGATCGTCCCGGCCGGGTGCAGCACCGACGTCGGGTTGGTCGGGTTGCCGACGACCACCAGGTCGGCGTCCTCCGGGACGCGCGCCGGATCGAGCCGGAACCCCTCCTCCTCGCGCAGCACCACCCGCCGCACCTGGTGCCCCGCGTCCCGCAGCGCGGCCTCGGGCTCCGTGAACTGCGGGTGGATCACGACCGGTCGGCGCACCGGCAGCGCCCGCGCCAGCAGCACGAACGCCTCGGCCGCGCCCGCCGTCAGCAACACGCGCCGGGCCGGCAGCCCGTGCCGCTCGGCGACCGCCGCGCGCGCCGCCCGCCCGTCGGGGTAGGCCGCCAATCCGGACAGCGACGCGGCGAGCCGCTCGCGCAGCCACGCGGGCGGGGTGTCCGTGCGGACGTTGACCGCGAGATCGGTCAGTTTCTCGTCCCGGACCTCGACGTCGCCGTGGTGCCGCAGGTCGTACGCGTCCGTGTGGCGGGGGCCGGGGAACGGTCTGTCGCTGTCTGTGTGGGTATACATGGCCGCCAGCTGGGGGTGGGGGACAGTGGGGGGTGGTCGGCGGGTCGACGGGGTCGGCGGCCCACCGGTTATCTCTCCACCGCCGGACGGGGAATCCGGCGCCGGATCAGCGGTCGACGCCGCGCCGGTAACCCGAACGCCGCGTCCTCACGGGTGTACCCGCGCCCTCCGGCGGGCAACCGCCCGTCCCCGTGCGCCACCGCCACCGCGCACGTCACACGTGCCGACTTCCGCCGCGGTACGAGCAGTTCGCCCGCGCCCCCGCGGGCGGCCGCCTCGGCCAGCGCCGCGGCCTCCGCCACCGACGGCGTCCCGGTCGCCGCGAGCGCCGCGGCCGACGGGTGGGGTACCGCGACCGACGCCAACTCCGCCGCCGGGTGGGCCCGCAGGGGCAGCCCGAGCCGCGCCGCGGCCGCGACCAGCCCAGGCTCGCCCGCCTTCGCCTCGACCGTCGCCAGCGCCGCGACCTCCTCCGGCCGCCGCCCCGCCCCGCGCAGCACCGCCAGCACCAGCGCGCACACCTCGTCCGCGGTCACCCCCCGCCGGGCTCCCACGCCCACCACCAGCGTCACGGCCGGCAGTGCTCCACGAACCGCCGCGCCGTCCCCGGCACGGCCGCCCAGTGCGTGTGCACGTAACTGGCGTGCACACCGCCCCGGACGAAACCCTCGACGCGCCGCTCCGGCTGCCGCAACCCCCACGCGGGCGTCGCGCCCGCGCCCGGCTCGATGACCGTGCGGTGGAACTCGTGGCCCCGCAGCCGCGTTCCGACCGCCGCCACGGGGCTGTCGCTCACCGCGACCGCGTCCCGATAGCCCAGCGTCAGCCGTTGCGTCATCCTCGCGTCCGCGTCCAGCACCCCGCACATCGGCCGCCCGTCGAGCGACCGCGCCAGGTACAGCAGCCCGGCGCACTCCGCCGCGACCGGCGCGCCCGACCGGGCCAGCGCGGCGACCGCGTCCCGCAGCGCCTCGTTCGCGGCCAGCTCCGGCGCGTACACCTCGGGGAAGCCGCCGCCGACGACCAGGCCGCGCGTCCCCTCCGGGAGCTTCTCGTCCCGCAGCGGGTCGAACGCCACCACCTCGGCCCCCGCCGCGCGCAGCAACTCGGCGTGCTCGGCGTACGAGAAGGTGAACGCGGCGCCGCCCGCGACGGCCACCACCGGCCGCTCCCCGCCCGTCCACCCGGCGGCGCTCGGGCGGTCCCCGGCCGGGGCGTCCGCCGCGAGGGCGCTCTCGGCGGACCACGCCCGCGCGTGCAGCTCCGGCGCGCTGCGGGCCAACGCCAGCAGCGCGTCCAGGTCACACCCCGAGCGGACCTGCTCCGCCTGCGCGCGCACGGCGTCCAGCGCCTCCGCGTGCCGCTCGGCGACCGGTACCAGGCCCAGGTGCCGCGAGGGCGTGGACACGGCGGGCGCCCGCCGCAGCACGCCGAGCACGGGAACGCCCGACTCGCCGAGCGCCTCCCGCAGCAGGTGTTCGTGGCGGTCGGTGGCGACCTTGTTGAGGATCACCCCGCCGATCCGCACCTCCGGGTCCCACGACGCGAACCCGTGGACCAGCGCGGCGACCGACCGGGACTGCGAGGAGGCGTCCACGACCAGCACCACCGGTGCCTTCAGGACCTTCGCCACCTGCGCCGTCGACGCCAGCTCGCCCTGGTCGGCGGCCCCGTCGTACAGCCCCATCACCCCTTCGACGACCGCCAGGTCGCAGCCGCGCGCGCCGTGCGCGAAGAGCGGCGCGACCAGCTCCGTGCCGCACATGAACGCGTCGAGGTTGCGGCCCGGCCGGCCCGTCGCCAGGGCGTGGTAACCGGGGTCGATGTAGTCCGGGCCGACCTTGTGCGGCGACACCGCGAGACCACGGCCGGCGAACGCGGCCATCAGGCCGGTCGCGACCGTGGTCTTGCCCGCGCCCGAGGAGGGCGCGGCGATGACGAGACGTGCTACCACTCGATGCCCCGCTGGCCCTTCTGACCGGCGTCCATCGGGTGCTTGACCTTGGACATGTCGGTCACCAAGTCGGCGAACTCGCACAGCTCCGCCGGCGCGTTGCGGCCGGTGATGACCACGTGCTGCTGCCCCGGGCGGTCGCGCAGCACCCGGATGACCTCCTCCGTGTCCACCCAGCCCCAGTGCAGGAGGTAGGCGAACTCGTCGAGGACGTAGAACCGGTACCTCTCCTCGGCCAGGCAGCGCTTGATGTGCTCCCAGCCCTCGCGGCCCTTGTCCTCGTGCGACTGCTCGCCCTCCTTGGGGTCGCGCTGGATCCACGACCAGCCCTCACCCATCTTGTGCCAGTCGACGGTGCCGCCCTCGCCCGTCGCGCCGAGCGCCTTGAGGGCGTTCTCCTCGCCGACCTTCCACTTCGCGGACTTGACGAACTGGAACACCCCGACCGGCCAGCCCTGGTTCCACGCGCGCAGCGCCATCCCGAAGGCGGCGGTCGACTTGCCCTTGCCCACGCCCGTGTGGACCATCACCAGCGGTCGGTTGCGGCGCTGGCGGGTGGTGAGTCCGTCGTTCGGTACGACGTCCGGCTGTCCCTGCGGCATCAAGCGGCCCTCCTCGTAGTACGAACATCCCTGACCAGTCCGGCGATCGCGTCCGCGCGCAGCTCGTCCAGGGTCACGGCGTCGCCGCCGAGGCCGTGGGCCAGCTCCGCGGCGAGCCCGAGCCGCACGGGCCCCGTCTCGCAGTCCACGACGACCGCCGCCGTACCCTCGGCCGCGTGCAGCGCGGCGGCTCGCTCGGCCAGCCGCAGCGGCTCAGGCCCGCCCGTCGCCCGCCCGTCCGTCACGACGACGAGCAGCGGGCGCCGCGCGGGGTCGCGCAGCCGCTCCACACGCAGTACCTCGTGCGCCTTCAGCAGGCCCGCCGCCAGCGGCGTGCGGCCCCCCGTCGGCAGCGTCTCCAGGCGCGCCGCCGCCGCGTCCACGGACGACGTGGGCGGCAGCGCCAGCTCCGCGTCCCGGCCCCGGAAGGTCACCAGGCCCACCTTGTCGCGCCGCTGGTAGGCGTCGAGCAGCAGCGACAGCACGGCGCCCTTGACCGCGCCCATGCGCTGCCGCGCCGCCATCGAACCCGACGCGTCCACCACGAACAGCACCAGGTTGCCCTCGCGCCCCTCCCGCACCGCCTGGCGCAGGTCGTCGCGGTGGACGACGAGCCCCGGCCCGGAGCGGCCGCGCGCCCGCTGGTGCGGGGCCGCGGCCCGGACCGTCGCCGCCAGGTGCAGCTTCGTCAGGGCGCCCCGCGGCCGGCGCGACCCGGTGGTGCGGCCGTGCTCGGTACGCGCCCGGGAGCGCCGGCCCGCGGCGCCGTTCCCGAGCCCGGGCACGGTCAGCGCCCGCGTACGGTACGGCTCGGCGGCCTTCACCGGCGCCTGCTCGGGGGCCGGGCCGGCACCGGCGGAGGGCTGCGGCGAGGGCTGGGGCCCGGGTGCCCCGTCCGGCTCGGGCCGCTCACCGGAGGGCTCCGCGCCGGCGTCCTCCCGCGGCCCCTGCGGCTGCGGCGGCACGCCGCCGTCCGGTCGGCCGCCCCCACCGGGACCGCCGTCGCCGTCGCCGCCGTCGTCGGGGCCCCGCGGGTCCGGGTCCGGCTCGTCGTCCCCGCCGCCGAACTCCTCCAGCGTCTCGTCCAGCTTCTCCTCGTCCAGCCCCGGCGCGTCGAAGGGGTTGCGGCGGCGCCGGTGCGGCAGCGCCAGCAGCGCGGCCTGCCGCACGTCGTCGACCGTCACGTCCTCGCGCCCGTCCCACGCGGCGAGCGCCGTCGCCGCGCGCGCCATGACGATGTCCGCGCGCATGCCGTCCACCTCGAACGCGGCGCACGTCGCGGCGATCTGACGCAGCGCGTCGTCACCGAGCCGCACCCGCGGCAGCAGCGCCCGCGCGGCGACGATCCGCTCCCGCAGCGCCGCCTCCTCGCCCGCCCAGCGCGCCGCGAAGCCGGCCGGGTCGTCGTCGTACGCCAGGCGCCGCCGCACGACCTCCACCCGCTGCTCGGGGTCCCGCGAGGCCGCGACCTCCACGGTCAGCCCGAACCGGTCGAGCAGCTGCGGCCGCAGCTCGCCCTCCTCCGGGTTCATCGTGCCGACCAGCAGGAACCGCGCGGCGTGCCGCACGGACACGCCCTCGCGCTCCACGTGGGAGGCGCCCATGGCCGCCGCGTCCAGCAGGTGGTCGATCAGGTGGTCGCTGAGGAGGTTGACCTCGTCGACGTAGAGGATGCCCCGGTGGGCCTGGGCGAGCAGGCCCGGCTCGAAGGCCTTCACGCCGTCGGCGAGGGCGCGTTCGATGTCGAGGGAGCCGACGAGCCGGTCCTCCGATGCGCCGACGGGCAGTTCGACCATGCGGGTCGTACGCGTCACGCCCGTGCCCGGCTCGTGCGGCCCGTCCGGGCACTGCGGGTCGGGTGCCTGCGGGTCGCAGGCGAAGCGGCAGCCGGCGACCACGTCCATGTCGGGCAGCAGCGCCGTGAGGCCGCGCACGACCGTGGACTTGGCGGTGCCCTTCTCACCGCGCACGAGGACACCGCCGATGGCCGGTGAGACGGCGTTGAGCAGCAGGCTCAGCCGCATGTCGTCCATTCCGACGACGGCGGTGAACGGATAGGGAACCGAAGCCATGTGCGGAGAACCCCTTTCGAGGGAAGTGCGGGGGGCGGGCGGGTCCGCGGGGCCGGTCACGGCGCACCCGGCGCGATGAACGGCAGACCGCCCGGAGGGCCCGACTCGATCAGTTTCAGCAGCGCGTCCGTGTCCGCGTGCTCCTCGATCAGATCGCCGAGGCGGTCGAGCTGCTCCTCGCGGAGCGTGCCGAAGGACGTGTCCGGCGCGGGGACGAAACGCCGCCCGGCGGCCCGGGCGACCTCCCGCAGGAACGCCCGGCGGAAGCCGTCGCCCTCCAGCGACCCGTGCCAGTGGGTGCCCCACACGGCCCCCACCCGGCAGCCGTCCAGGAACGTCTCCCCACCGCGGACGTCGGCGACGCCGTGGTGGATCTCGTACCCCTCGACGGGTTCGCCGAGGGCCTCGCCGGACGGCCGCGCGAGGGTCTTCTCCACCGCGAACCGCACCCGCACGGGCAGCAGGCCCAACCCCTCGACCTCGCCCGCCCGGGACTCGACGTCGTCCTCGATGCGCTCGCCCAGCACCTGGAAGCCGCCGCACACACCCAGCACCGGCCGGCCCTCGGCGGCGCGCCGCACCAGCGCGTCGGCCAGGCCCCGCTCGCGCAGCCACGCCAGCGCCCGCACCGTGCCGCGGGTGCCGGGCACGACGACCAGGTC